>JBGAKG010000005.1:0-432457 GCA_044224495.1 Polyangiaceae bacterium
ATCCTTCATCCGTGGCCCGAACGACGCTTCGCTGCCCGATGACCTGAGGTGGGAGCCCGGTGCGGGAAATCCGCTCGCCGGGTTCTGTCCGGGGGGCGGTCCGAAAGGACCGTCCCTACCGGAACACGGGAACGGGAATGCACGGCGGGAGCTGCGCTCCGTTCCGCGTTCCCGTTCCCGTTCTCTACTCCGGATTCGTCTTTCCTAACGAGGTCAGAAGAAGTTGCCGATGGTGAACTCGAAGACGTAGGTCTCCTCGTACGGCAACCTGTACAGCGGAAAGCCCCACTCGAAGCGGAGCGGGCCGAGCGGCGAGAACCAGCGGATGCCGAAGCCCGAGCTCGTGCGCAGGTAGCCGAGGCTGTCCGGCGAGAAGCAGGGGCTCACGACCTTGCTGAACTGCGGCGCCGGCGTCGTCTTGCAGAACTGGTCCTCGGTGTTCCACGAGTTGCCGGCGTCGAAGAACACGACGCCGCGGATGCCGACCTTGTCCAAGATCGGGAACTCGAGCTCGAGGTTCATGTACGCCTGCAGGTTGCCGCCGATGTTCGCGCCGTTCGTGATCGGCGGCGCGTTCGGATCGAGGCCCTGGTTCAGCGGGAGGCGCGGACCGATCGTGCGCAGGCGGTAGCCGCGGACGTCGAGGATGCCGCCGATGAAGAAGCGCTGGTAGATGGGCACGCCCGCCGGGTTCGGCGACGTGATGAGACCGAGCTCCGTGTTCATCTTCAGGACGAAGCCGGAGCCGGGCTGGCCCGGCGTGTTGCCGCCGAGCGGGTAGTAGAAGCGGCCCGTGAAGCGGTGGCGCCAGAACTCGACCTGGCTGCCGAAGACGTCGCTCGCGAGCTCGGTCGACGCCTGGAGATAGACGCCCGACGTCGGGAAGAGACGGTTGTCGCGCGTGTCGAACACGATCGCGGGGCGAATCGAGACCGTACGGCCGGCGTTGAAGAGGTTCGCGAGCGGCAGGCGCGTGAAGAGCCCGCTCACGCCGGTCGGCGTCGTGCCGAAGAACGTGGTCGTCGACGTGTCGACGGTGTCGTACTGGGCCGTCCCCGTGACCGACAGGCGCAGCCACGGCTGCACGAGCGCGTAGCCGAACGTGAGCGACCCACCGATCGAGCGGCGCGCGAAGTCGGTGTAGATGTAGAGCTGGTCGTAGAGCTCGGCGCTGGTCGACCAATCGGTGCCGAAGAAGTACGGCTCGAAGAAGCGCAGTGAAATGATCTGACGCAGCGAGCTGATCTGGGCCTGGAGCGCGAGCGACTGCCCGTTGCCGAACAAGTTCGCTTGTTGGATCTGGGCCGTCGCGATGAAGTTTTCGATCGAGCTGAAGCCCGCGCCGATCTGGAACGTCCCGGTCGGGCGCTCACCGACCTCGAAGTAGACGATGACCTTGTCGGGCCCCGACCCGGGCTCGGTCGTGTAGTCGACGCGCTCGAAGTAACCGAGCGCGGTGATGCGCCGCTTGGACGCTTCGATCCCCGACTCGGAGTAGAGCTGCCCCTCCGCGATCTCCATCTCGCGCCGGAACACGGCGTCGCGTGTCTTGGTGTTGCCCTTGATCTCGATGCGCTCGATGCGCACGGGCACCCCGCGATGGATCGGGATGATGATGTCGACCTCGGCCTTGGTCGGGTCGACCTCCGTCAGTGGGTCCGCTTCGACGTTGTAGAAGCCGGCGTCGCGATAGAGCGTGCGGACGGCCTGAAGGTCTCGGACGACCTCGGCGCGGTTGAACCAGTCCCCCGTGTGCGCATGGACCATCTCGCGGAGGGCACGCCTCCCGCCGAGAGGCTCGACCTCGTTCCCGCTCGGATCCTCCTCGAAGATCTTGAGCTGCCGGATTTTGTAGCGGGGCCCCTCGTGGACGAGGATCGTGATCTCGATCCCGTCCCGATCGGTCGTCAGCATCACGCGCGGGATGCCGATCTGCACCGTCATGTAGCCCTTGTCGTAATAGAGCGAGCTGATCAGAAGGAGGTCGCGCTCGAGGATGTCCTTGCGGTACGGGCCGCCGGACCCGAACGCGAAGAAGCCGCCGTTCCCCGTCTGCATCACGTCGCGCAGCTCGGAGTCGGGGATGTGATCGTTGCCGATGAACGTGACGCGGCGAACGGTGACCGGGTTGTGCTCCGCGACCTTGAAGCGGATGATCACCTCGTTGTCGCGCTGCGGATCGAGCGTATAGGTGACGTCGGCGAGGAAGTACCCCTTCTCCTCGTACGCATCCTTGATCTTGGTGACGCTCCGCTTGACCGCGGGCACGCTCAAGATCGTGTTGGGCTTCACCTCGATCGCCTCGAGGAGCTTGTCGGTGTCGATCTCCGCGTTGCCCTCGAAGTCGATGCCCTTCACGTTCGGGCGCTCGGTCACCTTGAAGCGCAGGCGAACGCCGCGCCCCGTCGGCGCGAGGTCGACCTGAATGTCCTCGAAGAAACCCGACTCCCAGAGGGAGCGCACGTCGGTCGCGAGACCTTCGACGTGGAAGTTCTGCCCGACGCGCTCGCGCAGGTAGAGCACGACGTCTTCCTGCGAGATGCGGCGGTTGCCCTCGACCTCGATCGCGACGATCGGAGCGCCCTCGGACTTCTCCGCGTCGTTCTGGGGGAGGCGGATCTGCGGTGTGTCGACGCTCGGGATGTTGGGCCCCGCGTCGAGGTCGGGGGCGCCGCCGTCGCTCGCGAGCGGCGCTCCGGCGTCGGTCGCCAGCGGGGCGCCCGCGTCGCTCGGCTTCGCGCCCGCGTCGCCCACGGCCGTGGGACGCGCGCCCGCATCCCCCGCGCCCGCATCGGCGCGCGTCTGCGCGACCGCCGTGCGCTCGGTCAGCGTCATGCCCACGACGAGCGCGGCGATGACGAGGAGGCACGTCCCCAGCCACGGCAAAGTGGCGCGAGCGCGGACGAAGAGCGCGTGGCAAAGAGGAAGCGGGCTCAGAGCGCCTAGGCTCGTAGCCCACCATTCGCCTCGGGGTCAACGAAGGAATCGAGTGATTCCCAAGCACCTTCGCGGCGGTAGGCCCGAGCAAGAAGCCAACGCGGGGCGGGAGCCGAATGTTCCCGAGTTGTGGTACCGCTCGACCCGATGATCCGCCGCCCCGCCTTGATCCTCGCGATCCTCACGGGGTTGAACCTCCTCAACTACATGGACCGGACGATCCTCGCGGCGGTCCTCGCGCGGATCCAAGACAAGTCCCAGCTCGACCTGGACGAGCTCCAGGGCGGGACCCTCGCGACGGCGTTCCTCATCGGCTACTTCGCGACGAGCCCCATCTTCGGGGCGCTCGCCGACCGAGCGACCAAGAGCGAGGGGCTCTTCGGCGGCCGCAAGGTCCTCATGGCGTTCGGCGTGCTCGTCTGGAGCGCCGCCACCTGGGCGACCGGCCACGCGCACTCGTACGCGACGATCCTCCTCGCGCGCGCCGTCGTCGGCGTGGGCGAGGCGAGCTACGCCGCCGTCGCCCCGACGATCATCGACGACCTCGCCCCGGCCGAGAAGAAGGGCCGCTGGCTCTCGGTCTTCTACCTCGCGATCCCGATTGGGTCCGCGGTCGGGTACCTGCTCGGCGGGTTCATCGAGAAGCGCTTCGACTGGCGCACGGCGTTCTGGTTCGCGGGCGGGCCGGGCGTGGTCCTGGCGCTCGCGTGCCTCCTGATCGTCGAGCCGCCGCGCACGCCGCGGAAGCGGGAGCCGGTCCTCGCGATGCTGCGCCCGCTCGGTCAGCAACGCCTCTACCGCCGCGCCGTCGCCGGGTACTGCCTCTCGACCTTCGCGCTCGGAGGCTTCGCCCACTGGGCGCCGAAGTTCATCCACGTCGAGTACGACATGAAGCTCGACAAGGCGAACTACGTGTTCGGGCTCGTCCTCATCGTCGCGGGGGCGCTGACGACGAGCCTCGGCGGCTGGCTCGGCGATCGGGCGGGGAAGCGGATGGCGGCGCGCGGGGGTGTCCCAGAAGGGGACAGCCTCCCGCTCGGCCACCTGCGCGTGTGCGCGATCGCGAGCTTCCTCGGGGCGCCGTTCGCGGCGGCGGCCTTCCTCTCACCCACGCCCCAGATCTTCTTCGTCTTCATGTTCCTCGCGATCGCGAGCGTGTTCCTGGGCAACTCGCCCATCAACGCCGCGCTCCTGAGCTCGGTGCCACCGCACCTCCGCGCGAGCGCGATGGCCCTCTCGATCTTCGCGATCCACATCCTCGGCGACATGTGGAGCCCGCCGATGGTGGGCGGCCTGATGAAGGTGCTCGGCTCGCGACCGCTCGCGATGGAGCTCCTGCCGCTCGCCATCCTGGGGTCCGCGTGCTTCTGGTGGATCCGGGCGCCGAAGCCCGCGCCGACCGCCAGTCCAGCGAGTCCGACAAAGCTGGTTCCTTGACACTTGTTCACCCCATGGGATAGGTCGGACCGATGGCGAAGAAGTCCAAGGCCACCCCCCCGCCGAAGCAGCCGAAAACGCCTGCCGCGAAAGCGAAGGCCGCTCCGGCGCCGGCAAAACCCGCCCCGGCGAAGAACGCGAAGGCGAAAGCGGCGGAAAAAGCACCGCCGCCGAAGGCCGCTCCGGCGAAGGCCGCCCCGGCGAAGGCCGCTCCGGCGAAGGCCGCTCCGGCGAAGGCCGTCGCCGCGCCGCCGCCGCCGCCTGCTTCCGAGCCGCCGCCCGCCTCCGAGCCGGAGCCGAAGGCCGCCCCCAAGCGGCGCGCCACCGCGGAGACGATGGGGGCGAAGCAGCGCGAGATCTCGGTCTCCGAGTTCTTCACCAAGAACCGCCACCTGCTCGGGTTCGACAACCCGGCGAAGGCCCTCCTGACCACGGTGAAGGAAGCGGTCGACAACTCGCTCGACGCCTGTGAAGAGGCGGGGATTCTTCCGGAGATCAAGGTCGAGATCACGGAGCTCGCGGAGAGCCGCTTCCGCGTCGCGATCGAGGACAACGGGCCCGGCATCGTGAAGCCGCAGATCCCGAAGATCTTCGCGAAGCTCCTCTACGGGTCGAAGTTCCACCGCCTGCGCCAGTCGCGCGGACAGCAGGGCATCGGCATCAGCGCCGCGGGTCTCTACGCGCAGCTCACGACCGGCAAGCCGGTGACGATCACGTCGAAGACGGGGAAGGGGCGCCCCGCGTTCAAGATCGAGCTCCGCATCGACACGAAGCGCAACCAGCCCGACGTCGTGAAGGACGAGACGGTCGACTGGGAGAAGGAGCACGGCACGCGCGTCGAGATGGATCTCGTCGCGGCGTACCGCGGCGGCCGCACCGGCGTGCAGGAGTACTTGGAGCAGACGGTCGTCGCGAACCCGCACCTCGGGCTCACGTACAAGCCGCCGAAGGGGGAGACGCTCGTCTTCCCGCGCGTCTCCGATGACCTGCCGCGCGAGCCGCAAGAGATCAAGCCGCACCCGCATGGGATCGAGCTCGGCATGCTCCTCAACATGCTCTCGGACTCGCCGGGCAAGAACGTGAAGCAGGTGCTCGAGGACGACTTCTCGCGCGTGAGCCCCGCGATCGCGAAGCAGATCCTGGACATCGCGAAGATCAACCCGAAGACGCGCGCGGACTCGATCATCGGCGAGGAGCTCGATCGGCTCTACAAGGCGCTCGGCGAGGTCAAGGTGATGGCGCCGTCGGCGAACAGCGTCGTCCCGATCGGGGAAGAGCTGCTCGTGAAGGGGCTCTTGCGCCGGTTCCCGAAGGCGGAGTTCAGTGTATCTTGCACGCGTCCGCCGAGCGTCTACCGCGGCAACCCGTTCGTGGTCGAGGTCGGGCTCGCGTACGGCGGCGACCTGCCGCTCGACGAGCCCGCGGACGTCATGCGGTTCGCGAACCGCGTGCCGCTCCAGTACCAGCCGAAGGCGTGCGCGATCTCCGAGAGCGTGTACGACACGAACTGGAAGAACTACGAGCTCGCGCAGCCGCGGGGCTCGCTCCCGGTCGGGCCGGTCGCGATCGCGGTGCACCTCGCGAGCGTGTGGGTTCCGTTCACGAGCGAGGCGAAGGAAGCGGTCGCCCACTACGACGACCTGCTCCGCGAGATGAAGCTCGCGATCCAGGAGTGCGGGCGCAAGCTCGCCGCCCACCTACGGGCGCGCATCCGCGCGAACGCGGAGTCGAAGCGGCGCGGGATCTTCGAGCGCTACATCCCCGAGGTGAGCCGCGCGATCGCGGCGCTGCTCGACGTCGAGGCGGGGCCGATCGCGAAGCACTTCACGACGGCGCTCCCCAAGTTCGTGAACGTGGAGCTGATCGACAAGGTCGAGACGGATGCCCCGAAGCGCGGTGGCGGCTCCGCGCCGCCGCCCCCGCCGTCCGAGGCACCGCCCCCCATGCCGAAGGTGCCCGCGGCGAAGGCCAAAGTGAAGGGGAAGACCAAGGGCAAGGACGACCGCCAACTGTCGCTGATGTAGCCAAGGAACGAACACGATGGCCTCCAAGAAGACGGCAGCAAAAGATTCGGCGAAGGAACGCGATCAGAAGACGCTCGCGAAGCTCCAGAAGCTCGCGGCGCAAGCCCTGGCGACGGTTCGTGGCGGTCGCAATCCGGCGCTCGAGATCCGCATGCGCGCGCTCTCGAACGTGTCGTTCAACGAGAAGAAGCGCATCATCGAGCTCGGCGACAAGACGCAGTCGCGCGAGTTCTTCAACACCGCCATGGCGCGGAAGTTCATGCAGACGTTCCTCCTCGCTCAGGGCTGCAAGGGCCTGATCGAAGAGGACAAGACGGTCAGCATTCGTCAGCTCTATTACATCTCGAAGCACACCGTCGAAGGCACCAGCGAGAACACCTTCGAAGATCAGAAGGAGAGCGATCCGATCATCGAAGACCTCGAGGTCGCAGCGGACGCACTCCGCGAGGAGCTCCACCTCTTCGCGGCGAAGCGTGGCTCGATCGCAGGGGAGCTCGTGATTCGCGACAGCGGTGACGAGATCGATCTCTCGCGGCTCGGGAGCGGCGGGTGGTCGATCCCGGGGATCTGCGAGCCGAGCAAGGTGCAGTTCGTCCGCAACAAGGCGAAGTACGTCCTCTTCGTCGAGAAGGACGCAATGTTCAATCGCTTCAACGAGGACAAGTTCTGGCGCAAGAACGAGTGCATCGTGATGACGAGCGGAGGGCAGGCGACGCGCGGAGCGCGCCGACTGCTCCAGCGCATCGCGGGCGAGCTGAAGATCCCCGTCTACGTCCTCGTCGATAACGATCCGTGGGGGCTCTACATCTACTCGGTGCTCAAGCAGGGGAGCATCAGCCTCGCCTACGAGTCGATGCGGCTCGCCGTGCCGAACGTCCGGTTCCTCGGCATGAGCGCGTTCGACTACAAGAAGTTCAACCTGTCCAAGTCGGTCATCATCAACTTGGAGAAGGAAGACATCGCGCGCGCGAACCAGATGAAGGCGTATGCCTGGTTCAAGGACAAGAAGTGGCAGCGCGAGATCCAAGGCATCGTGGACAACGGCTTCAAGATGGAGCTCGACTCGTTCCTCACGAAGGGCGTCAGCTTCATCAGCGAGGAGTACGTCCCGAAGAAGCTCCGCGACCGCGACTGGATCGAGTGAGCTGGCTCGATTGAGATAGCGGGATCGTTCGCCCAGGGCCAGTTTCGGCTCGGGGTGGATAATTCTTGATCCAACTCCGTGACGTTTTCGTGCAGGCACGGCCATACGGTCCGTGCTATTTGCACAGCGCCGGGCTTTGGGTGCGATGGCACCGTACATGCACGGCGAAGAGGTATCCATGCGCTCGCTTCTCTTCGTCTCCTCCCTCGCGGCATTGGCCATCATCGCGCAGGGATGCAGCAGCAAACCGACCTCCCCGTTCACCGGCGACGCCGGCGACACCACCGACGGCGGCTTCGACCCGTTCGACGGCGGCGATCCCTTCGGTGAAGCCGGCGGCGATGCATCGCAGCCGCCCGCCTGCAACCCGGACCCGAACAACTTCGACGTCCCGAACAACAACTGCGACGACGACGGCGACGGCACGGTCGACAACGGCACCACCGCCTGCGACCAGGGCCTCTCGATGACGGGAGACGCGGCGGCGTTCGCCAAGGCGATCGGCCTCTGCAAGAGCGCGTCGCAAGGCGGCTGGGGCGTCGTCTCCGCGACCTACAGCGACGGCTTCGGCTCTTCGAGCCCGCCCGCCACCGAGCAGCACGGCATCCTCTCGAAGTTCGGCAACGTCCTGAAGCCGCGCCAGGGCGGCTCGCTCGGCGTGCTGAGCTCCGGCTTCGCGCGCGAGTACGACCAGTGCTTCGGCACGACCGACCCGTTCAAGGGCGGCTGCCCGATGAGCGGCCCCGGCACGGCGCCGACGGGCTTCCCGAAGGCTTCGCCGACGTGCGGCAACGTCTCGATCTCGAACACCGTCAACGACGTGATCGATCTGAAGCTCGTCGTGAAGGTCCCCGCCAACGCGAAGGGCATCTCGTTCGACTTCAACTTCCTCAGCGGCGAGTGGCCCGAGTACGTCTGCACGCAGTTCAACGACTCGTTCATCGCCTACCTGAAGTCGAGCGCCTTCAACAACGGCAAGGCCGACAACATCTCCTTCGACAGCAAGAAGAACCCGGTCAGCGTCAACAACGGCTTCTTCGACCGCTGCTCGCCGAAGACCCTCAACTGCCTGAACTTCCCGAGCGGGTATCAGGCTTGCAACGGTGGGGACTCGGAGCTCAAGGGCACCGGCTTCTACGATCCGCAGGACAGCTGCTTCTCCGGTCAGACCGACTCGGGTGGCGGCGGCACGGGCTGGCTGACCACGAAGGCTCCGGTCACGCCGGGCGAGACCATCACGCTCGAATTCCTGATCTGGGACACGGGGGACGACGCTTACGACTCGAGCGTTCTTATCGACAACTGGAGTTGGGAGACGACCGACACGTCCGTCGGCACCGTCCGTCCCCCGAACTGACATCCCAACGAGGTACAAGCCATGCGTTCGCTCCTCCTCGCGTCGTCCATCGCCGTCGTCGTGTTCGCGGCTGGTTGCAGCTCGCCCCCGCCCAACGTCTTCGCGGACGGTGGTCAGCTTCCCGGTGACGACTCCGGCACCGTCATCCCCGGCGACGATAGCGGGAACCCGTTCGATCCCGACGCGACCACCGGCGACGGCGGCGGCACGCCCCAGTGCAACCCGAGCCCCGACAACTTCGAGGTACCCGGCAACAACTGTGACGACGACGGGGACGGTCAGGTCGACAACGTCGCGGGCCCCTGCGACAACGGCCTCGCGATCACGGGTGATGCAGCTGCGTTCGCCAAGTCGATCGGCCTCTGCAAGGGCGTCGTCAGCGCGACGTTCACCCAGGGCTACAACAACACGACCGCGCCCTCGAACGATCAGCACGGCATCCTCACGAAGTTCGGCAACGTCATCAAGCCGAAGCAGGGCTCGAACCTCGGCGTGCTGAGCTCCGGCTTCGCGCGCGAGTACAACGGCCTCTCCGGCACGGCGGTGTTCCGCGGCTTCAGCGGCGCGATGACCGGCACCGGCGCTGCGCCGCCCGGCTACCCCAAGGCGTCGCCGGCGTGCCCCAACGCGTCGATCAGCACGACCGTGAAGGACGTCATCAACCTGAAGCTCCAGGTGAAGGTGCCCGCGAACGCGAAGGGCTTCTCCTTCCAGTTCAACTTCTTCAGCGGCGAGTGGCCCGAGTTCGTCTGCACGCAGTTCAACGACTCGTTCATCGCGTACCTCACGTCGAAGGCGTTCAACAGCGGCAAGCCCGAGAACATCTCTTTCGACGCGAACAAGAACCCGGTCAACGTCAACAACGGCTTCTTCGATCGCTGCTCGCCGTCGTCGCTCACGTGCTCCAACTTCCCGCCGAACTACAAGGCGTGCGCGAGCGGTGACTCTGAGCTCCAGGGTACCGGCTACTTCGCGTCGGGCGCGCACTGCAGCGGGACGACCGACTCGGGCGGTGGCGCCACGGGTTGGCTCCAGACCAAGGCGCCGGTGCAGCCGGGCGAGACGATCACGATCGAGTTCATGATCTGGGACACCGGCGACCAGGCGTGGAACTCGAGCGTTCTCCTCGACTCGTGGGCATGGGAAGCGACCGACACGCAGGTCGGTACGGTCCGCGGCCCGAACTGAGGCGGCAATCGTCTTTTTCTGTTAGGTGGAGGAGCCATGCCGCTCTTCCAGAAGGTTCTCATCGCCAACCGCGGAGAGATCGCTCGCCGCGTCATTCGCACCTGCAAGCGCCTCGGGATCGCGACGGTCGCCGTCTACTCCGAGGCGGACGCCGAAGCGCCGCACGTGACCGACGCCGACGAAGCCGTCGCGATCGGACCGGCGGCAGCCAAGGACTCGTACCTCTCGATCCCGGCGATCCTCGCCGCGATCGAGAAGACGGGGGCCACCGCAGTCCACCCCGGCTACGGCTTCTTGAGCGAGAAGAGCGCGTTCGCGCGCGCGCTCGCCGAGAAGAACGTCACCTTCGTCGGGCCGCCGCCCAACGTGCTCGACTCGTTCGGCGACAAGATGCGCGCTCGTCACGTCGCGCTCGCCGCGGGCACGTCGCCGGTGCCGGGCTCCGACGAGCCGCTCCCGATCGACACGCCCGAGGACATCGCCGCCGTGCGCACCCTCGTCGCAAAGGTCGGTTTCCCGATCGTCGTGAAGGCGGTCGGCGGCGGTGGCGGCATCGGCATGCAGGTCGTCCGCGAGGACGGGCAGCTCGAGCGCGCGCTCAAGAGCTGCTCGGATCGCGGCAAGGCGTCGTTCGCCGACGCGCGCGTCTACCTCGAGCGCTACGCCTCCGAGCCGCGCCACATCGAGGTGCAGATCTTCGCCGACACCCACGGCAACTTCCACGCGCTCGGCGAACGGGAGTGCAGCCTCCAGCGGCGCCACCAGAAGATCGTCGAGGAGTCACCGTCGCCGGCGGCCTTCTTCGAGGGACCCGCCGGGGCCAAGCGCCGCTCGGACCTGCACGAAGCCGCGCTGCGCGTCGTCCGGCACGTCGGCTACGTGGGCGCGGGGACGTGCGAGTTCATCGCCGACGCCGAGGGCAACCTGTACTTCCTCGAGGTCAACGCCCGCCTCCAGGTCGAGCACCCGGTGACCGAGATGGTGACCGGTCTCGATCTCGTCGAGCTCCAGCTCCGCGTCGCCGCGGGCGAGAAGCTCCCGGATCTGTCGCAGCTCCAACGCAATGGCCACGCGATCGAGGCCCGCATCTACGCGGAGGACCCGAGCAAGGGCTTCATCCCCAAGCCGGGCCCGATCGACGAGCTCGTGTGGGCCGGCAAGAGCGGCGCCGAGGCCGACGTGCAGTCGAAGACCCTGCGCGTCGAGTCCGGCGTGCGCCCGGGCAACAAGGTCACGCCGTTCTACGATCCGATGATCGCGAAGCTCGTCGCGTGGGGCGAGACGCGAGCGGCAGCGATCGCCGAGCTCGATCGCGCGCTCGAAGGCTCCCGCGTCGCGCCGTGCACGACGAACATCGCGTTCCTCCGCAAGGCGCTCGCGTCGGAGGAGTTCCGCGCCGGCAAGTACGACACGAGCTTCGCCGAGATCCTCGCGAAGCGCCCGTGACTACGCCGACTGCGCTCGGCGCTTCACCCCGTGCGTCGATACGACACCCACGACGGTGAAGACGACGGCGAGCACGACGACGACGATCGTCGTCGTGGTCGTCGCTCGCCCACCCACGTGCGAGACGATGACGGCGGACGCGTTGTTCACGGCGTGCGCGGCGATCGCCCAGCGGATGCTGCCGGACTTGGTCGCCAACCACCCGAGGTAGAGCCCTACGAGCACGGCGAACGATCCTTGGAGCAGGTCGCCGTGGGTGATCCCGAACATGAGCGCGGAGATCCCGATCCCGACCGCGGCGCCCCAGCGTCGCGCGAACACCGGGAGCAGGAAGCCTCGAAAGAGGAGCTCCTCGGCGACCGGTGCGAGCCCCCCGATCACCACGACCGACAGCACCCACACGAGCGGCGAAGCACGCTCGAACGCGCGGTTCATGATCGCGCTGTTGGAGTTCTCTCCGAACCCGATCAGGTGGGCGGCGGTGTTGACGCCGAAGCTGATCCCGAGGACCCCGAGCGAGGCACCCGCGCCGCGGAGCCAGCCGAACGAGCTCGGCCCGAGCTCGAGCGGCGCTCCGAGGGGAGGGGGCTTCGCCCGCCAACGCTGGAGGAAGGAGCCGGCGACGGCGGTGGCCGCCAACCCGGCGCCGCTCCCGAAGGCGCTCGCGACGAGCACGGGCGCCGAGAGCAAGTAGCTCGACACCTCTTCGCCGAAGACCCCGGACGAAGGAAGCCCGTCCCAGAAGTGGACGGCCAGCATCGCGCCCGCGGTGGGGATGGAGAAGAGCACCGACGCGAGCACGCCTGCGATCCACGCGACGAATCCGGGCCAGACCGCCGGCCGCTTCGGGTCCATCGCCCTACGGTAGTGGCGTCAGCGTGTCACGTCGACGTTGTACACCGCGTCACCGGACGTGGCCGTGCCGGTGATGTGGGTGGTGCCCGGTTTGCGCTCGACGATCTTCGGGTCCTGCGCGTTCGCCTGGAGCGTGCCCGAGAACGTGAGGTTCAGGGTGACCGAGCCCTTCAGGTCGCCGTCCATCGCGTAGGTGCCGACGAGCGTGCCGTTCAAGGTCCCGGTCGGGATGTTCTTCAGCTGCATGTCGAGGTGCGGGGGCGTCGCATCGCTCGTCGCGAACGTCAGCTTGCCGTCGTCCGAGTAGGTGACGAGCTTCTCGACCAGGCGCATCCCCTTGTTGGCGGACGCGCCTTGGTCGACCTGTCCCGTGATCGTCATCGTCCCGGACTTCGCCCCGTTCGCGTTCTGCGGATCGATGTTGGCGCTCTTCGCCGCGTTGAAGCCGGCGAACCCGAGCGTGATGGCCTTGTCGATCGACGGATCCAGCCCGAGGTAGGCCTGCTGGGCCTCCTCGGTGGAGCTCACCCCCGAGCTGCTGCATGCAGCGACGACGACGAGGGCGAGCGAGGCGAGTCCGAAGCGATTCATGAAGGAGACCTTTCGCGGTTGGGGTGAAGAAGAGCGCACACGCTCAGTTCGGCGGCGGAACCACGCAGCGGCCGCCGGTGCACGGCACGCCGTTGCAGCAGTCACCCGAGACCGTGCACGCCTGGCCGTAGAGGGCGCAGCCCGCGTCGGTCGTGGTGCCGCTGTCGGGCGGGAACCCGCAGATGCCGCCCGTGCAGGGGAGGCCCTTGCAGCAATCGCCGTTCGTCGTGCACTTCTGGCCTTCCGGCACGCAGCTGCCGCCGCAGATGAACGGCGGGTTGCCGCTCGGGTTCGGGACGCAGGGGAGACCGCAGCAGTCCGCGCTCGACGAGCACGCCTTGCCGGCGAGGCTTCCGCCGTCGGGCGACACGCCCGCGTCCTGGCACTGGCCGACGCCGGTGCAGCGCGGGATGCCGAGGAGGTCCTGCTGGCAGACGAGCGGGTTCGTGTTGACGTTGCCCGAGCAGCAGTTGTTTTCGGCGTTGCAGCTCGACGTCGCGAGCTTGCAGATCGCGCCCGCCGGGCGACACGCCGTGCCGTTGTCGCAGCGACCCGCGCCCGCGTCCGGGGTGGCCTTGCTGCAGATGACGCTGCCGTTCGCGCCGCCCTTGTTGTTCTTGGAGCCGCAGCAATCGTCGTCGTTCGCGCAGATCTCGCCGGTCGGCTTGCAGCCGCTCGGCGGCTGGCAGATGCTGATGTTGGGGACCAAGCCCGGCGCGCACGCGCGGCTGCAGCAGTTGCCGCCGCACGGCGGGATGCCGCCGTCACCGATGCCACCATCGAAGGTGCCGCACACGGTCCCCGCGATGTCGCACTGCGTTCCGCCGGGGGCCGGCGGGACGCCGCAGATGCCGACCGAGGCGTTCGGCGCGATCACGCAGCTGTTGCCGCAGCAATCGGCGTTCTGCTTGCAGATGTCGCCGGTCTGGCCACAGAACGAGACCTGCTGGAGGCAGATGCCGCCCTGGCAGACCTTCGAGCAGCACTCACCGTTCGCGGTGCAGGCGTTGCCCGACGTCTTGCACGAGAGGTTCAGCGGCTGGCAGACCTTCGCGCCGCCGTCCACGCCGGCGCACTTCTGTCCGCAGCACTCCCCGTCGCTCGAGCACGCTTGGTTGTCGCCCGTGCACTTGGTGCCGCACTTGCCGCCGACGCACCCGAGCGAACAGCACTCCGTGCCGGTCGTGCAGCTGTCGTTGGCGGGCTTGCAGTTGTTCACCGGGGCGCCGCAGACGCCGAGGTTCGTGCAGTTCGAGCTGCAGCAATCCGTCGGCTTCGTACAGACCGCGCCGGTCAGGCCACACTGGCCGCCGTCGCCCGTCGAGCCTTCGGTGTCGCCGTCCGTCGTCGAGGCATCGACCGTCGCGTTGTCGTCACCACCGCAACCCCCGACCCACGCTGCCATCCCAATCGCCGAGCAGGCGAGGGCCACGACCCAAATTCGACGCATCATGTCGACCTCCCGATGCCAACCATCGAAGGGTTAGGTACGACCACCTCGAGCGATCCGGCGTCTTGGCCCGCGATTCGGTGCGATACGCACCCACCTCGGTACCGTGGCTCAGTGCACCAGTGGGGTGCAGCGGAGGGCACCGGAGACGTGCGTGCACGTCGAGCTCGCGTTGCAGCAGTCGCCACGCACCGAGCAGAGCGCGCCGTCCGGCACGCAGCCGATCGTGCAACGCAGGTTGCCTTCGCCGTCGGGAGCGCAGCGGCCCTGGCAACACTGCGCGGTCAACGCACACGGCGAGCCGTCGCTGAAGCACGCGGAGGTGGGCGAGCAGCGCTTCACGCCGGAGCTCGTCGGCTCCGGCGCGCACGGGCCGGTGCAACACTCGCTGGCTTTGGCGCACGCCTCGCCGAGGGCGCCGCACGACTTCAGCGCGCAGCGAGAGATCCCATCGCTGTCCGCGGCGCACGCACCGGAGCAGCAGTCCGCGTCCTTCGTGCAGGTCTCGCACGTCGGGCGGCAGCCGCCGAGCGGTGCGCAGCGGCGCGTGCCGTCCGATGTGGGTTGGCACCGGCGCGAGCAGCAGTCGTCGTCGAGCGTGCAGACCTCTTCGGCCACGGCGGTGCACCCGGTCCCGTCGTTCGTCGCGCACTGAGCGGCCGGCGCGCACCGACCCACGCCGTCGCTTCCGGTCACGCAGCGGCTCGAGCAGCAGGATGCGCCCACCGAGCACAGCTCGCCCGCGACGCGGCACCCCTGGAGGAGCGCGCACCGCCGCTCGCTGCCCTTCTTCTCGCACACCCGCCCGCAGCACTCGCTGTCCGCGGTGCAGAGCTCGCCGGCCGGGCTGCACGTCGGCGCCGCCACGCAGAGCTGGTTCGCACAGCGCCCGCTGCAGCAGTCGGGCCCTCCCGCGCAGGCCGTGCCCGCCGCGCCGCAGATGCCGCTCGTGCACGTGCGGCTGCCCTCCGTCCCCGCGCACGAGAGGGAGCAACAGTCGCCCGCGGTGGAGCAGCTCGCCCCGAGCGCCTTGCACCCGTTGGGTTGCCGGCACGTGAGCTGCCCCAGCGTGTCGACCGCGCACAGGCCACTGCAGCACTCCGCGGACTCGGCGCAGGCTTGGCCGATGTCCTTCTTGTTCGTGCAACCGGCGTCGCCGCTGTCGGGCGAGCCGGGCGGCGGGCGGTCGAGCACGGCCAGGTTCGACGCTTCGCAGGCGACGACGAACGCCGCGACGGCGAGGGTGGTCAGAAGGTGGCGCATGCGCCGAGCCCTCCTCCCACGCCCGGACCGCCGACGCCCACCACCGTGCTCGACGCGTCGAGCGCGCGAACGGGGCGCAACGGCAGCACGAACGCGACGTCCGCATAGAGACGCACCCAGCGCCCCAGCGCGAGCCAACCCTGCATGCCGACGTCGATCAGCGTCGTCACGTCGCTCTGCGGGTTCGCCGTCGCGCCGGGCGCCGCCGTCGCGCCGTACGCGATGCGCGCCACCGTCGCGCGGGCGGTCGCATCGAGGCCGAGCCGACCTGCCGGCGGTGTGAGGGTCAGCGCGGCGCCGAGCCCGCCCCCAATCGCGCTCGGCGAGACGCGCCCGTCGCCGGACGACGCAGAGAGCCCACCGCGGAGCGCGAGGTGCAACGCGAGCGAGAAGCGCGGGATCACCCAGAGCGAGGCCACGACGTCGCCGCCGATCAACGTTGCCCCTTCGGCGAAGTGCTCGATCGCGGCGCGCGCTCCGAGACGCGCGCGCGGGGTCGACGGGCCCGGCGGCGGCGGACGCCGGATCCCGTCGTCGACGGCGTCGCGGACGGCCTTCGGGGGCGGCTCTGCCGGGGGCGGCGCGTCCGCGAGCGCGAGCTCGGCCCAGCTCGCGCGCAGGAGCTCGTCCATCGCGACGGCGACGAGGAGCGGGCGCGCGTCGGCGGGGTAGCTCCCGACCGGAACGTCGCGCTTCACCTCCTTCGCCGTGATGCGGTCGCGCACCTCGATCGTCAGCGTGACGTCGTTCTCGTGCGTGACCAGGTGCACCGCCGCGATGGGGCGTCGCTCTCCGCCGGAGCACAGCTGGAGCCCGCGTGACTCGAGCTCCGTCCGGAGCAGCCGCAGCAGCCTGTCCCGATCGATCTGGACGTCGTCGTCGACGACTGCTTCGACGGCGGGCAGGTCCGGCTTGCAGGGCTCCGCCAGCGCTTCGGAGGCGGCACCGAGAGTCACCCCGAGCGGCGCGCCGATCAGCGCCGCCCGCGCGAGCCCTTCAACGACAACGGTTCGCCACGTCCGCTGCATGCACACCGTTCGGATACCGAGCAGCGTACGCGTCCCGAGCCGAGACGCAACGGGAGTCATGGGAGCGCTCCAGCGCCTCGACGCGCCGCGCCTCCGCGTCCTCGCGGAACGACGCGTTCGGCGCGAGCACGAGCGCATCGTCCAACGCCTCCACCGCGCCCTTCGGATCGCCGAGCGTGTCGAGCCGCAGGCGGCCGAGCTCGAACGCCGCGATCCCTGCGCGCGGGTCCGAGCGGTACTGGCGGCGGAGCGCATCGAGCGCCGCGGCCGCGTCGCGCGGCTTGCCCGAGATCCGCGCTTCGTCGGCCTGCTCCATGAGCTCCTTCGCCGTTGCGCGCGGCTTCACCGCGACCGTGGCCGTGACGGTCGGCTCCACCTGCGTCGCGCTCGGCGGCGCGGTGGTCGTCGGGGCAACGTCGATCCGTCCCGCCTCCACGTCGGCCGTGCCGTCCCAGCTCTCGTGCGCAGCGACCACGCGGACGAGCACGCCGTCGCGCCGGACCTCGACCGCACCCTCGCGCACCTCGACGTGGACGGCCCCCGGCGTCCGCTCGACGCGGAACGTGGTGCCGACGTCGATCACGTCGTAGGGACCGGCGTGGACGACGAAGCGACGCGTCTCGACGTGCGGCACGACGAAGTCGGCCGCGCCGTGGTCGATCGTGAGGGCAATCGTCTCGCGCGCCGCCATGTCGACCCGGACGTCCGCATCGGCGTGCGGGGTCACGCGCGCACCATCGGGGAGGACGATCGCGGCATCGCTCGCGGCGGGAAGGGGCGCTTTCGCCGTCGCGATCGGCGCCGGCTTGTCGTGGAACGCGAAGAACAGGGCGACCGCCGCCGCCGCCGCCAGCGCACCGCCGCCGGCGACCCACCCGATTCGGCGCGGGGGAGGGCTCGCGACGACGGCGAGCGCGCGATCGATCCGCGCCTCGTCGACCTCGCTCCGGACCCAGTGACTCAGGTCTTGCGGTTCGCTCATCGGTCCCCCCGCTCGAGCTCGATGAGGAGCTCGTCTTCGGCCGCCTCGACCCAGCGCTTGGCGGAGCGCGGGGAAGTATCCATCAACCGAGCGATGTCGTCGTAGGACGCGCCGTCGATCCGGCGGAGGACGAGCGCCACGCGTTCCCGCGCCGGCAAGCGCTCGAGGCAACGGAACACGGCGGCGAGCTCGCTCCGTACGTCGGGCGGGGCCTCGCGGCTGATCAGGAGATCGACGTCGATGGTGGGGCCGCGGCGACGCAACCCGAGCCGCGTCGCGATCCCGCGCCGCCGGATGACCTTGCACGCCGTCCGCACGACGATCGCCGACAGCCACGAACCGAACGCCTCGGGCGCCTCGAGTCGGTCGAGCGCCCGCACCGCCGCGAGCATGCTCTCCTGGACGAGATCGTCGACCTCACCATCGGTGCGACCGAGCAGGCGCTGCGAGAGCCCGAACACCGAACGCGCGTGGCGGCGGAAGAGCTCCTCCCGCGCGCGCGTATCGCCCCCGCGCGCCGCGAGCACGAGCGACGCATCGATGCTCCCCGAGCCGGACGATCGCGTGAGCGGGTTGCTCGGCCGCGAGCTGCTCTCCGGGCCGGGCTCGGCGGCATCGTCTCGCACGGTCGAGCTCACCGGAGCTTCCTCCGTGGGCGTGACGAGCGCGAGGTGGGTGCGGCGATGCTCCATGGCCTCGTAGCCCAAGGTACCGCATGGCCTCTCCACCCGGCGTTTTCCTGCGAAAACCGTGGGTCGATGAAGTGAGCGCGCTTACGGTGTCCCACCTGACCTGACCTGACCTAACCTCAAACGCCCGGATACGGGGTGGGCAACGGCGCACCGGAAATCCAGGCCAACACGTTGGCGACGGCGAGGCTCGCCATCGCTTCGCGCGTCGCGCTCTCCGCGCTCCCGACGTGGGGGGTCAGCACGGCGGTCGGGGCGCGAAGGAGCGCCGGATCGACCCGCGGTTCGTCGGCGAAGACGTCGAGCCCTGCCGCCCCGACCCGGCCGCTCGCGAGCGCATCCGCCAGCGCCCGCTCGTCGACGCAGCCCCCACGCGCCGTGTTCACGAAGATCGCCCCCGGCTTCATCTTCGCGAATCGTGCCGCGTCGAACAGGCGCCGCGTCTCCGCGGTGAGAGGGCAGTGGAGCGAGACCACGTCGGACCGTTCGAGGAGCTCGTCGAGCTCGACCCGGGTCGCGCCGAGCTCTGCTTCGCGCTCGGCGGGGAGGGCACTCCGTTGATGGTAGAGTACATGCATCGCGAAGCCGCGTGCGCGGCGCGCCACCGCCTGCCCGATCCGGCCCATCCCGACGAGCCCGAGGGTGCGGTGGTGGACCGCCGCGCCCAACATCGTCCCGAGCGTCCACCGCGGGAACGCTCCCTCGTGCACGAGCCGGTCGCCTTCGCAGACCCGCCGCGCCGCCGCGAGGATCAAGGCGAACGTCAGATCGGCGGTGGCGTCGGTCAGGACGTCCGGCGTGTGCGTGACGCGCACGCCGTGGGCGCGACACGCGTCCAGGTCGACGTGATCGACGCCGACGGCCACGTTGGCGACGAGGCGGAGGCGCGGCGCACGCGCGAGGAGATCTTCGTCGATCCGGTCGGTGAGGAGCGCGACGAGCGCATCGACCCGCGCGAGCTCGTCGGCCCCGAGGGCGGAGACGCCCACGCCGGTCTCGCCGACCGTCACGTCGGCCACGGCTTCGAGCCGCGCCACGCCGTCGCCGAGGAGCGGGGCGCTCACGAAGACCCGCGGGCGGGCGTTCATGGGGCGTCGAACGCGATGATATCGGTCTTGGTGAGCCCGGGGATCGCCGCCTGAACGGCCGACAGGAGCTCGCCGGCGGTGCCCACGACCGTGATCACCAAGTCGTCCTTCGTGAGCCGTGCCTTCAGCGCGTCGTTCGCGGTGGCCGGCGTGACCGCGCGAACGCGATCGAGCCAACCCGAGTGGTAGTCGCGCGGGAGGCCGAGGAGCTCGATGTCGAGCTCTTGATGAACGCGCTTCTGCGCGGTGTCGATCTCGAAGGCGTGCGAGCGGACCAAGAAGCGCTGGATGAACGAGAGCTCGCGCTCCGTGATCCCGCCGCCGAGGAGCGTCTCCAGGAGCGACAGCTCGAGCCCGATGCACGCGGCAGCGTCCTTCGCCGCCGGGAAGGTCCACATCGCGAACGAGTGGCGGTGCCGCTCCAGCGAGAGGCGCGCGCTCGCGCCGTAGGACCACCCGCGCTTCGAGCGGACCTCCTTCATCAGGCGGGACGTGAACGTGCCGCCGAAGATCGCCGTCGCCACGCTGAGCGGGACATGATCGGGATCGAGCGCGGTGGTCCCGAGGCTGCCGATCAGGATCTGCGTCTGCGTGCGGTCGGGCTTGTCGACGAAGACGAGCCGCCGCCCTGGCACCGGCTTCGGCTCCGGCACCGGATCCGCGGGCGATGCCCCCTCCGAAACACCAGAGAGAACGAGCTGCGCGAGCTCGCGCGCCGTCGGTTCGTCGACGTCCCCCGCGAACGCGACGACGGCGTCCGAGCGGCGGAGGTGGAACGCGTGCGCCGCGCGCACGTCCGCGTCACCAAGGACATCGAGGCTGGCCTCCGTGCCGCGGACGGTGCGCCCGTAGGCGTGTTCCTCGAAGAGCGCGCGGCGGAAGAACTTGTCGCAGAGGCCGCGGTCGTTGTCGCGCGAGTCGATGATCTCGGCCTTCGTCTCGCGGAGCAGCCGCCCGAGCTCGGCCGCGGGGAACTCGGGCTCGGCGAGGATGCGGCGCACCAACTCGCAGAGCGGGCGCAGGTTGCGGCTGAGGACCTGCGCGTAGAACACGATCGAGGAGGTCGAGACCTCCGCCCCGAGCTCGGCGCCGAGCCGATCGAGCGCAGCTTCGGTCGCGGCGGCGTCCATGCCGCGCGTCCCGCGCCGCAGCATCCGCGTCATGAGCCGCGCGCGCCCCTCGCGCCCGGGCGGGTCGTGGGCCGCGCCGCTGCGAAACGAGATGACGAGCGAGACCAGCGGGAGCACGCGCGACGTCTCGAGGACGAGCGTGGCGCCGCCGTCGGTCGCGATGCGGACCGGTCCGGTGGGGGCGGTCATTCGGCTTCTCCCGCAGCCGCGGCGGGCGCGGCGCTGGGGACGACGAGCACCACGGTGCGCGCGCTCGTGACGAGCCAGCGGCGCGCCACGCGGCGCAGGTCCGAGGCGGTCACGCGCCGGTAGGCTTCGAGGCGCCGGAAGATCCCCGCCGCGTCGCCGAGCACGGTGTCGTAGAAGCCGATCTGCTCGGCCTTGCCGAAGGTGGTGTCCAGGCCTTGGAGCGACCCGAGCTCGAGGCGCGCCTTCGCGCGCAGGAGCTCGTCGTCGGTGACGACGTCCCGCCGCACGCGCTCGAGCTCCTGCTCGAGGACCTCGAGGATCGCGGCGCTCCGCACGCCTTCGCGGGCGGTGAAGTACATCTCCCAGAGCCCCGGCTCCGCGAACGTGCTCACCCAGCCCCGGAAATCGCTGACGAGCTCGCGCTCGACCAGCAGCGCTCGGTACAGGCGCGAGCCGCGCCCCCCGAAGAGGATCTCGGAGAGCACCGACAGCGGTACGTGATCCGTATCCCCGAGGGCCGGGCCCTTGTAACCGAGCACGATCTTCTCCGTCGGCGTGGGCTTCTCGAGCACGACGCGCCGCTCTTCGCTCTGGTACGGCTCGGGCTCGGCGTCCTCGGGCGGGATCGGCGACGACGGGATCGCGCCGTAGGCGGCCTCGATCTTCTTCAGCGCATCGCCCTCGCGCACGTCTCCGACGAGGACGATCGTCGCGTTGTTCGGCGCGTAGTAGGTGCGGTAGAAGGCGGCGCAATCCTCGGGGGTGAAGCCCTCGATGTCGGTCATCCAGCCGATCGTCGGCCAGTGATACGGGTGGCGGGTGAACGCCGTCTTGTAGAGGACCTCGTTCGCGGTGCCCTCGACGTCGTCGTCGACGCGGAAGCGGCGCTCGTTGGCCACGACGTCCTTCTCGCTCGCGACCTGCGGCTCACGCAGGACCAAGCGCGCCATGCGCTCCGCCTCGAGCTTCACGACCAGGCCGAGCCGGTCCTTGGGGAGGGACTCGTGGTAGTAGGTCCAGTCGAGCCACGTCGCGGCGTTCGACTCCGCGCCCGCCTCTTCGAGCTTCCGATCGAACGCGCCGGCGCGCAGGTTCTCGGTCTCGTTGAACATGAGGTGCTCGAACAGGTGCGCGAGGCCCGTCTTCCCCGGCCGCTCGTGGCGCGAGCCGACGCGGAACCACGTCGCGTAGGTGAGGACGGGCGCGGCGCGGTCCACGAGCAGGAGAACGCGGAGACCGTTCGCCAGCACGTGGCGGCGCACGAAGGCGCCACCGCCGAACGTGACGTCGGCCTCGCGCGTCGTGGTGGACGGAGCGGAGGAGGAGGATTGGAGTTCGGTCGTTGCCATGATCAGAAGTCGCGGACGTCGAGCACGGTCATCGCGCCCGCCTGCCAGCTCCAGAGGTGCGGCCCGGCGAGGACTACGATGGCGCTGGTCTTCGGATCGTCGCGCCCGACGCGCGCGAGGCGGGCCGGCTCGGCGGAGCGCGGGGCCTCGTAGAACACCGGATCGCCGCTTCCGACGACCACCACCCCGCCGTCGCTCGCGAGGATGGCGCCGCCATCGATGCCCTTGATGCCGCGGAGCGGGCGCGGGGCGCCACCGTCCGTTTGGAAGGCTTCGTGCTCCATGTCCCAGAGGACCGGGCGCGGCGTGCCGCCTTCCACGCGGAAGACGCCGCCGTCCTTGCCGAGCACCACCGTGACGTTTCGCCAGTGATCGAGATCGACAGGAAGGCCCTGGAGGACGTCGCTCTCGCGGATCGGGAGCCATTTCTGGCCGTCGAAGCGACCGACGGCGGCCGCGTCGCCGCCCGCGACGAGCATCACGAGCTCGCGCGGGGAACCCGCGAGCGCGAGGACGGACTCGGTCGGCTCCAGGCCGGACTCCGGGCGGAACGGAACGAACCGCTTCCCCTCGAACTCGAGGAGGGTGCCCGCGCCCCACACCAGAACGCGCCCGGCGGCGCTGCCGATCCCGTAGAACGACGCGCGCCCGTGGCTCGGGCGGGCGAGGGGGAAGACCTGGAGGTCACCGCCCATGAGGCGGAGCGCGTTCCCGTTCGCGGAGAGGCCCCACAGGATGCCCTCGTCGGTGACGTGGAGATCGGTGAGAGGCTCCTCCACCGAGTGCGCGCTCTGCACGGCGCCCCCGACGACGTGGAGCAAGAGGCTCGTCGCGTGCTCGGACGTCGAGTGCGTGCGACCGAGGACGTAGAAGTCGTGCGCCGACGTCCCGCTCGCCGAGCGGAACGAGTGGCGCGTGGACGGGAGCGCGGAGACGGTGATGACGCCGCGGAGCACGAGCGGGGGCTCGCGCGGTGCGCGCCGGAGATCGCGGACCGTGTCCGGGCGCTTCTCGCGCGGCGCGGAGCGCTCGGCGTCCCCGAAGAAACTCTCGTCGCGGAACGTGCGGAGCCAGCGGAAGACGTCCTCGGCGCCGAAGACGTAGATGCCGGTGCGGAGGCTGCACGCGATCGTGTACTCGTCGACGTTGAGCGTGAGCGAGGCTTTGCCGCTCGAGTCGAAGAGGCGGTTGTGGGGACCACGGATCTCGCTCGCCAGCTCCTCGCCCACGAGCGCGACGACGGCGCCGACGTCCCCCGTCTCGAGCCGACCGACGATCGGATCGTCGAACGTGAAGCCGAGTTGGTAGAGGAGCGTCTTCAGCTGGGCGGGCACCTTGGCGGCGCTCGCGATCGACTCCTCGCGCCCATCGGCCACGCCGTCGAGCCAATCCCCGAACGTGCGCGCGACGACCGAGCCCTTGTCGCCTTGCATCTCGACGACGGTCGGCTCGCCGTCGGCGGCGACGTTGCGCTTGTCGAACGCGAGGATGGTGCCGTCCGCGGCCTGGCCGAACGGCGCGTAGTTGGGCGCTTCGATGAGCTGCTTCGCGCGGGCCATCCCTTCGGCGTCGAAGAGAACCTCGGGGGGACCGAAGTCGGTCGCGACGTGCATCGCGGCGACGTAGCTCGGCGGCAGCTCGAGGCGGAGGATCCGGGCGCGGTCCGCCATCTCGGCGTCCGTGACGGGGCGACCGAGCTTCTTGCCCTTGCGCTCGGCGACGCTGCGGATGCGTTCGACGCTCGCGAGCGCGGCACGGGTCGGATCGACGTTCGCGCGGGCCCGCGGTCGAGAAGCGGCAGGCGAGCGAGCGGATCTCTTCGTCGGCCTCTTCACGCCCCCACTCCCTTCAGGCGTCGACCTTGAGGATCGCCAAGAACGCCTGCTGCGGGATCTCGACGGTGCCGACCTGCTTCATGCGCTTCTTGCCCTCTTTCTGCTTCTCGAGGAGCTTGCGCTTGCGGCTGATGTCGCCGCCGTAGCACTTGGCCGTGACGTCCTTGCGGAGCGCGCGCACGGTTTCGCGCGCGATGATCTTGCCGCCGATGGCCGCTTGGATCGCGACCTCGTACTGCTGCTGCGGCACGAACTCCTTGAGCTTCTCGGCCAAGGCACGCCCGCGCGCGTACGCGCGGTCTTTGTGGACGATGATCGAGAGTGCGTCGAGCGGGTCGCCGTTGACGAGCATGTCGACCTTCACGAGCGTTCCCGGCTTGTAGCCGATGAACTCGTAGTCCATCGACGCGTAACCGCGGGACACGCTCTTGAGCTTGTCGTGGAAGTCGAAGAGGACCTCGCCGAAGGGGAGCTCGTAGATGATGATCACGCGGTCGGTCGACGCGTACTTCATGTCGAGCTGCGTGCCGCGCTTGTCCTGGCACAGCGCCAAGACGGCGCCGACGTGCTCGGCCGGCACGTGGATCGCCATCTTCACGAAGGGCTCCTCGATCCGCTCGATGAACTGCGGCGGCGGGAGCTTCGCGGGGTTGTCGACGATCACCATCTCGCCGTCGGTCTTGAACACCTGGTAGACGACGCTCGGCGCGGTCGTGATGAGGTCCAGGTTGAACTCGCGCTCGAGGCGCTCCTGGATGATCTCCATGTGGAGCAGCCCGAGGAAGCCGCAGCGGAACCCGAAGCCGAGCGCCTCCGACGAGTCGGGCTCGAAGTTGAACGCCGCGTCGTTCATGTGGAGCTTCTCGAGCGCGTCGCGCAGGGAAGGGTAGTCCGCGCTGTCGGTCGGGAAGATGCCGGCGAAGACGGCGGGCTTGATCTCCTTGAAGCCGGGGAGCGCGTCGGTCGCCTGCCGCGTGACGAGCGTGTGGGTGACGGTGTCACCGACCTTCGTGTCGTGGACGGACTTGATGTTCGCGGCGAGGAAGCCGACCTCGCCCGGACCGATCTCCTCGAGCGCGACCGGGAAGGGCTGGAACGAGCCCATCTCGGTGACCTCGTAGTCGGTCTTCGACGACATGAAGCGGATCTTGTCGCCCTTCTTGATCGTGCCGTCGACGACGCGGATCATCACCATCGCGCCGCGGTAGCTGTCGTACCAGGTGTCGAAGATGAGCGCGCGCAAGGGGGCGTCTTCCTTGCCCTTCGGCGGCGGCACCTTCTTCACGATCTCTTCGAGGATGTCGGGCACGCCGACGCCCGTCTTGCCCGAGCACGACACGGCCTCCGAGCAGTCGAGGCCGATGACCTGCTCGATCTGCTCCTTCGTGCGATCGACATCCGACGAGGGCAGGTCGACCTTGTTCAAGACCGGCAGGATCTCGAGCCCCTGATCGAGGGCGAGGTACACGTTGGCGAGGGTCTGCGCTTCGACGCCCTGCGTCGAGTCGACGACCAGGATCGCGCCTTCGCACGCGCTGAGCGAACGCGAGACCTCGTAGTTGAAGTCGACGTGGCCGGGCGTGTCGATCAGGTTCAGCTGATAGATGACGCCGTCCTTCGCCTTGTACTTCAGGCGGACGTTCTGGGCCTTGATGGTGATGCCGCGCTCGCGCTCGATGTCCATCTTGTCGAGGAACTGAGCGCGGGCCTCGCGCTCGGTGAGCGCCCCCGTGATCTCGAGGATGCGGTCGGCGAGCGTCGACTTCCCATGATCGATGTGAGCGATGATGGAGAAGTTGCGGATGAGATTCTGCGGCGTCGTGGACATGTGGGGGCGAGCGGCGGTGAGCCGGCGTCACTCGTCGGCGTCGAACGCTTCCGCTTCGGCGCGGGCGGCTCGTTCGACCGACGTGCTGCTCCCGCGTGCGCTCGCCTTGCGCTTGGGGCCGTCTTCGGAGACGGCGGGCGCGGGCGGCGTCACGTCGAGCGGGAGCTGACCCGGCAAGAGGTGAGAGTAATGACGGAGGACGAGATCGATGCCTTCACGGATGTAGACCGCGACCGGGACCTTCGTACGATCGTGCAGGAGCTTGAGCTTGTCGCTCTGCTCCGGCGTCACGTAGATGGTGGTGGAGATCTTCTTCCGAGACATGACGCGTCAGCTCCGCTTACCTAGTCGACTCGAACGCCCTTTGCCATGTCGCTTTGGGGAGTTTCCTCACCGCGATCGACACCGCTATACACTACGTGAACATACGTCAGGTTTCAAGGGTCACCCCGAAAGATTCCTGAGAAAATAGAATCCAGTTTTCAATGAGTTAGCGGGTCGCCTGGGGGCTCGGGCCCCCATTTGGAGCCCAACCGGCCGGCATGTCGGGTAACGTGGGTAAAGAGATGACCTGCGGACGAGTGATCCGTTTGCGTTGGTGAGGCCTCCACCGCTATGGTGAGCCCCGGAGTGGACCTTTGAAGATGGCCTTTCGTTCGCGCGCCGCGCTTGCCTTCGTGGCGTCTCTGGCGCTTCCGACCTTCGTGCTCTGGGCGGGGAATGGATGTGGGGGGAGCGACACCGGATCGACCCCGACCGACAAGACGCCCGCCTCCGAGGTTCAGACCGCCCCCCCGCTGAAGCACGAGCCGTGCGAGGACAGCCAGGGTCGGGTGGAGACCGTCGACATCAACAACGACGGTAAGCCGGACATCCGCCGCATCATCGACAAGGGAAGCGGGCGCGAGCTCTGCCGCGTCGCCGACCTCAACCATGACGGCAAGCCCGAGATCATCAGCTACTACGACGAGAAGGGCGACCTTCGTCGGCGCGAGGCGAGCTACGAGACGAGCGACGCCGTCAGCGCCATCGAGTACTTCGAAGGCGGCAAGCTGGTTCGGCGCGAGCTCGACACCACCGGCCAGCGCAAGGTCGACACGACCGACACGTTCGATCCGGCGAGCGGCAAGCGCACGAAGCGCGAGCGCGACACCAACGGCGACGGCAAGGTCGACCAGTGGTGGGTGTGGGAGGGCGACAAGCTCACCATCGACCAGGACAAGAACTTCGACGGCCAGCCCGACCCCGACGCGACGCTCGTGAGCGGTCCGAACGGCACGCTCATCCCGCTCGCATCGCTCGCCGAGGCAGGTGCTGCCGAGGCCTCCGGGCCGAGCGCCCCGCCGCCGCCCACCCTCGGGGATGCCGGTGCGGGCGAAGGCGGAGCGATCGACATGTCGCTGAAGATGCCGCCGCCTCCCGTCGTCTACCCGAACGGGCAGACCATCGCGTTTGACGCGGGCGTCGACTCGGGCAAGAAGAAGAAGGGGACCCGATGACCCGACTGCGCGCGCTCCTGCTTTCGACGGTTCTGGCGGGCGCTGCCTCGGCGATCGCGATCGCCTGCGGCGGCAACCAGCCGCCGCCCGTCACGGCGAAGTCGGCCCCCGGCGGCACGAAGGATCAAGCGGCCTGGCCGCTCGACGACAAGTCGATGTGCAACTGGCACAACCACCCCGAGCTCGAGGTCAGCGAGACCGCCGGGCCGGGCGCGCTCAAGCCCAACATCCGCCGCGTCTACAAGACGTTGGGGGAGGGTGAGAACCGCCGCAAGACGCTCATCTGCCGCGAGGTGGACACCAACCTCGATGGGATCAAGGACGTCGTCCGCATCTTCAACGCCAAGGGCGAGGCCCAGCGCGAAGAAGCCGACACCGACTACGACGGTCGGCTCGACCACTGGCTCCTCTTCGCCGACGGGCGCGTGGTGGAGGAAGACACCGACACGAACGGTGATGGTCGTCCCGACGAGTGGAAGGTCTACGTCAACGGCCAGCTCTCGCGCATCAAGCGCGACCGCAACGGGGACGGCAAGCCGGACGTCTGGGAGATCTACGTGAAGGGGCGCCTCGAGCGCATGGGCGTGGACGACGGCAACGACGGCCACGTCGACCGCTGGGATCGCGACGAGCTCCTCCGCCAGCAGCAAGAGGCCGAAGAAGCCAAAACGATGGCCAAGATGGACGGCGGAGCCCCGACGGGCCCGTCGACGACCCCGGCCGACGCGGGAATCTCCGACGCCGCGACGGACGGGAAGGTCAAGCGAGTGGAGAACCGCTGAATCGCCACGGGAACTCTCCCGTTCCGCGTTCCCGTTCCCGTTCTCTACTCCGGATTCGTCTTTTTCTTCGCTACGGCGCGTTCGTTCCCTCACGCCCGTAGCTGTCTTCCAGCCGCACGACGTCGTCCAGCTCCGGCGTCGACGCCTCCAGCACGTCCACGTCCGTCACCGCGACCATCCGGTGGATCGTGTTCGGCTTGCAGTGGAACGAGTCCCCGGCGTTGAGGCGCAAGGTCCGGAGCTCGGCGCCCTGGCCAATCTCGAGGTCCATCTGGCCGGACTGCACGTAGAACGTCTCGTCCTTCTTCTCGTGGTACTGGCGGGAAAGCTTGTGCGAGGCCTTGATGTGGAGGATCTTGCCGACGTAACGCTCGGTCTCGGCCCACACGATTTCCCAACCCCACGGTTTGTCCACGCGGCGCATGAAGCAGAACGATAGCAAGGAGGCTCCCCAAAAGGGAGAGCGCCTCCAGAAGATCCTCGCCCGGGGCGGCATCGCCTCGCGCCGCCACGCAGAGTCGCTCATCTCGGCGGGGCGCGTGCGCGTCAACGGCCGCGTCGTGTCGGAGCTCGGCACGCGCGCCGATCCGCGGAAGGACAAGGTCGAGGTCGACGGCAAGCGCGTCGTCGCCGAGAGCTTCGTCTACGTGCTGCTCCACAAGCCGCGCGGCGTCGTCTCCACGATGAGCGATCCCGAGGGTCGGCCCACCGTGCGCACCTACCTCGAGGGCGTCGGCGCCCGCATCGTCCCGGTCGGGCGGCTCGACTTCGCGACCAGCGGCGCGCTCCTCATGACGAACGACGGAGACTTCGCGTTCGCGCTCCTGCACCCGAAGAAGGACGTGCCGAAGAAGTACGTCGTGAAGGTCGCCGGGCGCATGGAAGAGCGGGACATCGAGCGCTGGCAGCGCGGCGTTCGCCTCGACGACGGCCCCACGAAGCCGGCCGAGGTCGTGCTCGTCCGCTACGAGCAAGGGGACCGTGCCTCGCAAGAGAAGACGTGGATCGAGGTCGTGCTCCGCGAAGGGCGCAACCAGCAGATCCGGCGCATGGGCGAGGCGACGGGCTTCCCGGTCATGCGCCTCTCGCGCACGCACTTCGCCGGTGTCGGTACGGAGGGCCTGCGCCCTGGAGCGTGGCGCTTCCTCACGAAGGACGAGCTCCGCGAGATGAAGCGCGTCTTCGGCGTTCCGAAGCACGTCCCGTCCGACGCGCCGAAGGCCGTCGTGTCGTCGATCCGCGCGCCGCGCGGCGGGCGTGTCGACCCGCACGGGCGCGCGAGCGGGCGCGACGAGCCCGGCCCGCGCTACGGCATGGGTTCTCCCGGCCGGCGCAGCTTCGACGTCGACGAGGACTACGGCGGCACCTCGGGCCGCGGCTCGAGCGGTCAGCGCGATCGTCCGGTCGAAGATCGCGGTCCGCCGGGGCGCGGCGGTCGCTCGCGCACCACCGGCTCGGGCGGCGGCATCGGCGCGGGCCACGGCAGCTTCCGGATGGAGCGCGGCCGGCGCGGTCGCAACGACAAGAAGCGCTGAGGCGCTCGGCGCGCGACTCAGGCCCGCGAGAACTCGCGGTCCACGAGCTCTCGCAGCTCGTCGATGACGCTCTCCGGAGCTCCACCGGCGGTCACCGTGGCGAGGAGCGCACGCGCGCGCGCCACGGTCGCGAATCGGCCCGCAGAGGCGCTGGGGTCGCTTCGCTCCGCAGCGAGGAGCCGGCACTCGAACGCCCGACACGAGGCCGGACGCTCGGCGTGGATCGCACACGGCCGGCGCGCGCCGCTCCCGAGGGCGCCGCACGGCTGGACGAGCATGCGGTCGTGGAGCAGCACGAGCCCGTGGCGCCGTGCGACCGCGACCTCGGCGTCCCGGAGTGGGACGAGCCCGAAGAGCGAGCCGTCGCAGCAGAGCCCGCACGCGAGGCAGAGCTCGGTCCCGGGCTCGGTCACGGCAAGTAGCTCGTCGCGTCGTGCTCGGTCTTCGCGGCGGGCCGGACCACGCCCGCGTAGGGGTCGTCGACCTTCTCGGGGAGCGACCAGTCGTTCTTGAAGAAGCCACCCGCGAGCACCATCCCGGCGCTGAGCAGCATCTGCCCGCGCGCGGGGGCGATGCGCTCGTCCCACACGACGAAGTCGGGCACCAGGTCGGGGAGCGAGAGGGCGCGCCACGTCCCGAGCGCGCTCGTGCCTTCGACGACCGCAAGGTACCGATCGGGCCGCTTCGGGTTCGGCCGCACGAACGCCGTGCCGAGCTGGTTGCCGGTGTACCGGGTGCCGCCCATCACGAGCGCGTCGCCGTCCAGCTTGACCGGCAGCTCGTCCTCGAACGCGCGGACGACCTTGTTCGAGCGCGCGTTCCCGACGAGGAAGAGGGAGCGCGCGTTCGCCAGTGCGTCGCCGCGCGCCTCGAACTCGAGGTCGCTGACGACCTCGTACTTCACGTGGACGCCGTAGCGCACGGCCGCGAAGGCGCGGGCGACCTCTTCGTTCGCGCGCGCCTGGCTCGGGTCCGAGGCGCCCCAGACGAAGAGGATGTTGCCGTGGAACACGTCCCGGAAGGGACCGGTGACGAGCCCGCGCTTCCAGGGCCCCGCGTGGACGGCCGGGCCGGGCTTCCACGCGCCGCCCTCCTTGTGGAGCTCGAGCTTGGTGTCCGCGTCGAACGCGAGCGCGGTGCCGTCGGCGACCACGGTCACGGCGCCGGCGTCGACGAGCTTGGGATCACGATCGAAGCGAAGCTCGTCGATGCCGCTCGTGGTGGCGCTGAGCGTGTGCTTGTCCTTCACCCGGGCCTCGATCTGACCCCAGCCGTCGGGCGTGGCGAGGCCGACGACGTGGACCCACGCATCGTCGCCGTCGCGCAGCCGGATCGTGCGGAACTTCACCCGCGTGGGGTGGGGGTCCCGCGCGTGCTCGAGGAGCCACTTGGCGCCTTTGAGGTCCTCGTACGTGGTCTGCCAGACGTTGTGTCCCAAATTGGGATGCTCGTGCCGGACCGAATACTTGAGTGCGTCGTACTTGTCGATGAGGACTTGGCTGTTCTCGACCGGCAGATCCTGCGTCCCGTGCACGATGTAGAGGGGGAGCGCCGCGCCGTTCAGCGCCCACTCGACGTTCGAGCGCTCCTCGGCGATCGTGCGCTCCCACGGCCGGATCAAGCGACCGAGGAAGTCCCGCCGGACGAAGTAGCTGTGGTAGCCGCACAAGGGCTCCGCGGCGGCGAAGCGATCGGGGTGGCGGAGCGGGATCGCGGCCGCGCCGATGCCGCCCATCGACGGCCCGGTGATGGTCACCTTGGTCTCGTCGATCGCGTAGCGGGCGACGATGCGGTCGAGGACGCGCATCACGTCGTCCTCCCCCATGTCGCGGTACATCGCGTTGCCGTGCGCGTCGGGCGACACGACGAACGCATCGAGCGCGCTCGGCGGATCGATCGGGTGGCGGTCCTCCCACTCGTTCTCGCGGTTCGGGTCGTCGCCGCCGAAGAGGTAGCGGATCATCGCGAGCGGCTTCCCGTTCAGCCCGTGGAGGGTGACGATGAGCGGCCACTTCTTCGCCGAGCCCGGCTTGTACCCCGGCGGGACGTAGAGCCCGTACTCGCTCAGATCGTCGTCGACCGGCGAGCGGTAGGCCATGCGGAGCACGCCGGTCGCCCCGACGTAGGGATCCACGCCGGACGCCACCTTCGCGAGCGCGGCGTCGAGCGCCTTCGCCTCGGCCACGAGCGCGTCGCCGTCCACGTCCCCGCGCGCGACGAACCCGGCGAGGCGACGGGCCGCGAGCTGCATCGTCTCGAGCGAGTCCGGCTTGAGGAACGCGGGCGGCGCCGCCGCGAGCTTGGGGAGCGCCACGTCGGCCTTCGCCCAGACCTCGCGCACGAGCTTCTTCGGGAAGAAACGGGAGGTCACCTCGCGCCCGGCGACCTTCACGACGATGCTGGACGCGCGATCCTCGAGGAGCGGCAGATCGGCGCCGCCGAGGCGGGGGAGGGTCACCTGGAGCTCGCCGCTCGGCGGGACCTCTCCGGCATCCACGTCGAAGACGGGCGCGGGCTTCGGATCGGTCGGCTTCCCGTTCGCGGGCGCGTCGAGGCGCGCGGTGACGCGAAGGGGGATCCCGAGCGGGACGCCCTCGGGGTAGCGAACGGTGACCTTCGGCGCGTAGCCGTCGGCGGCGAGCGCGCGATCGACGGAGACCCACGACATCTTCGCGGCGAGCAGGGCGGACTCGCTCGGTCCCGTCCCGGGGAGGGCCAGCCAGGCGCCCTCGGGCGGGGCGAGCTCCGAATCCACGACCCGGGCGCGGAAGCTCCACGCGCCCTCGCGCTGGTGAAGCTTCAGGAGAATCGTGTGGTCGCCTGCGCCGAGGTCGAGCGGGACCAGATCGTCGTCGTCGCGCTGCGGACGCGCTTCGTCGCGCGAGAAGACGGGCTTCTTGTCGACGAAGACCCGGACGCCGTCGTCGGTGCCGAGGAGAAGCAGGAGCTTGGCCGGGCGTGCGAGGTGGAGCGTACCGGCGGCGTAGGCGATGACGTCCGCCGTGCGCGCGGTCAGCGCTGCCTTCACGTCGATCGCACCGTCGCCGCTCTGGGCGAGGGTCCACCTCGGCGGGTCCTTCATGCCGGTCTGCTTCGGGCCTTCGCCGCCGAGCGTCGGCGCGAGCGCGGCCTCGTCCACGTCGGGGGGAGGGACGAGGAGCGGATCGGGCGCCTTCTGCTTGATGCCGTTGCTCGCCGACTTGTACGCGCCGAGGAGGAGCCACGCGCCGAGGTGCCCGTCGGCCGACGGCCCCACGCGCGCGACCGGCGGCGGCTGCGGTGCGGCCTCCTCCGCGTGCGCGGGCGTGAAGCCACGCGTCGCGAGCGCGACGAGCGGACCGAGCGCGAGCGCGAGCCGCACGCCGGCGCGCGCGCGGCGCGAGGCTCGCGCAGCCGAAGGCGTGGTCATCCGCCCAGGTTGTGGGCGAGCTTCCGCGGCTCGTCGCGGAAGAGGACCTCGATCTTCTGCTGATCGAGCACCGTCGTCACGATGCCATCGCCGAACTTGGCGTGCTTGAGGAGGTCACCCACCTTGAACGACTTCTTGGGCTCGTACTTCACGAAGTCCATCGGCGACTTGCCGTTGACGGCCTTCTCCCAGCTCTGCTCGCGGTCGCGGCGCTCTTGCTCGGCGCGCGTGACCGACGACACCCGCGTGGTCCCGGAGGCGACCCGGCGCACGACGCCGGTCTCACTCCGCTCGACCTTCTCGCCCGGCGGGCGCTCGCGGAAGTTGTGCTGGGAGCGGCAGGTTTGGCACTCCACGCGCACCGGCTTCGGACCCATCATCGCGACGATGCGGTGGGTGAGGAAGAGCTTGCACTTGGTGCACCACGAGTCGACTTCACCGCCGACCTTGAGGGGCTTCGACACGGTCATCCTTCCTTGCTGATCTTCTTCTTCTTGCCGTCGCGTTTCGCGAAGACGTCCATCGTGACCTCGGGCTTGACCTTGCCCTCGCGGCCCTCTTCGCCTTCGTCCGCTTCGTCCTCCGGCGCAGGCCGGAAGCGAATGGTGGTGTTCACCTCGAACTGGAGGCTCGTGAGCATCTTCTGCATCTCGCCGGAGAGGTTCGTGTGCTCGAGGAAATCGCGCACCTCGCGCGCGACGACGCGGAACACGCCGTTCTTCGTCTCTTCGACCTGGGAGAAGATGTAGTTCGCGGCTTCCTTCGGGAGCTTCCGATCCGCGACGAAGTGCTTGAGCGTGTCGGGGGCCTCGGTGGCCTTCTCGACGCCCAGTTCGACCGCGCGCTTGAAGAGCTCGGAGATGACGCTGTCGAAGCGGCCCCGGCGGCGGCGGTGCTCGCCTTCGCCCTCGTCCGACTCGGGGACGTCGTCGACGGGCGGGTCGTCATCGGGCGGATCGGGGGCGACGTCGGACTCGGGCTTGGGATCGTCGCCAGTCATCGCACCTTGCGTAGCCGGGGACGCGCCTTCGGTCAACGTCGGCCAGGGGTGGAAGGAAGTGCTAGTGTCACCGCCGATGGAACCGATGAAGGCTGCCGTCGTCCAGCTGAGCTCGCAGGGCGACGTGGAGCAGAACCTCCGCCGTGTGCGCGCGCTGGTCGGTGCGGCCGCGGGCGAGGGCGCCGAGCTCGTCGTCCTGCCGGAGAACTTCGCGTTCCTCGGCGAGTCGGAGGAGGACAAGCGCCGGGTCGCGGAGCCGGTCGCCTCGCAGCTCCCTCCGGGAGAGCGTGGACCGATCCTGCAGACGCTGGTCGAGCTGGCCACGAAGCATCGGGTCCACCTCGTCGGCGGCGGCATGCCGGAGCGGAGCGAGGATCCCGCGCGCCCGTACAACACGTCGGTCCTCGTCGCACCCACGGGCGAGCTCGTGGCGACGTACCGCAAGATCCACCTCTTCGACGTCGACCTGCCCGACGGGACGTCGCTGAAGGAGTCCAATGGCTCCTCCGCGGGTGCGGTCCCCTCGATCGCACCGCTCCGCCGCTCCGGTCCGGTGGGCGACGTGCCGCTCGGCATGACGGTCTGCTACGACCTCCGCTTCCCCGAGCTCTTCCGCAAGCTCGTCGACGGTGGCGCGCGCGTCGTGAGCGTCCCCGCGGCGTTCACGCTCACCACCGGGAAGGACCACTGGCACGTGCTCCTCCGCGCGCGCGCGATCGAGGATCAGGTCTTCGTGCTCGCAGCCGCGCAGCACGGCAAGCACCCGCGCGGCCGCCAGACGTACGGCAAGAGCCTCATCGTCGACCCGTGGGGCGACGTGCTGGCGCAGTGTGGGGAGGGGGAAGGCATCGCCGTCGCGCGGCTCGACTTCGCCTACCAGGACCGCGTCCGCGCGGCGCTCCCGTGCCTGGCTCACCGCCGGTTGTGATCCTCACGGATCTTCGTGACCGTCAGAGGTGCTTCTTCGCGATGTCGGCCCAGGCGCCGTTCGGCTCGAGATCCAAGTAGCGCCGCCAGTGGAAGCGCGCCTTCGCGCGCTCGCCGAGGTGCTCGTACGCCATCGCGAGGTTGAAGTGCGCGTCGGCGAAGCGCGAGTCGCGCTCGATCGCCGCCTCGAACGCCGCGGCGGCGCCCTTCGCGTCGCCGCGCTCGAGCATGACGTAGCCGAGGTTGTAGTGGGCCTCGGGTTGGCGGTCGTCGAGGGCGAGCGCGCGCGCGTAGTAGGTCTCGGCGCCAGCGGCATCGCCCTTGCGGAAGAGGATGTTGCCGAGGTTCGTGTACGCAATCGCCAAGCGCGGGTCGAGCTCGATGGCCTTCCGGTACAGGTCTTCGGCGGCCGCGTACGTCGCCGGGTCTTCGTCGAGCGCGCTCGCTTGCACGTAGAGGTCGTAGGCCGTGCGCGTGCGCGCGGACGGGTTCTCGGGGCGGAGGACGCGCACGACGTCGCGGCGGAGAGTCCCGACGTCGAAGTCGAGGACCATCTGGCCCGTGATCGGCTCGTAGGCCCCTTCCTGCGCCCGAACGACGACGCGCCGCCCGTCGCTCACGATCCGGAGCTCCTGGAGCGGACGGGTCACCTTGGGCAGGTTCTGGCGGAGCGCGCCGATGGCGCGGGCGACGTCGCGGAGCTTCACGTCGCGGGCGAGCAGCATCGTGGCGCGGAGCGCGATGAGATCCTGGAACGTGTATGCCCGCCGGCCAGCCCGCCCGGCGACGCCCGAGGGGGAGACGATGCCGGCGCGGTCGAGCGTCCGGAGACGCGCCTCGGGCAGACCGAGGAGCTTCGCGACCTCTTTCGCCGAGAAGACATCCGTGACGGGCTCGCGCGTCGAGCTCGGCATCGGCTCGTCGGGCGCGGCGTCGGGTGGTGGGGGCGGCGGGGTGAGCCGGCCGCCCCCAGGGCCGAACTGCACGTGGATGACGTTGGTCGGGCCGTCTTCGCCCGCGCCGCTTTTCTTCTTCGCCATGTCTCGCCGAGAGGTCAGGTCGAGCCGGCTCAGCGCCGGGCTCGGGTTCTGCTTCTCCCTATCAACGGTGCTTGGACGTCGACGTCAATCCTCACGGCTCCGGAAGTTGCCTCGAACCGGACGTCGCACTCCAGGCGACCGAGGGGCGCCGGGGCACGAAAGCTCGCTTCCCGGTGCGCGACGCGCACGATTCGGGCCCGCGCGTGGAGATCGCGGGTCAGGAGCACGTGAAAGGTGGGGTGGAGCTCCAGCGGCACGCCGCCCAGGCCCACGAGCATGCTGGTGGTGCCGAACCAGGTCGCGCCCTCGTCGTCCTCGCGCACGGCGCCCTCGCTCACCGCGTCCGCCTCTTCGATCCGACGACGCACGTCGGGGGCGAAGGCGCGGAAGAAGCGAACGGCGCGCTCCTCGATCGGGCTCGGGACGCGTGCTTTGCGGAGACCGGGCCCCAGGGCATGTGCGCTCATGTAGGATAAGCGTGCCGCGTCGGGGCCTCCGCTGACAACAAATGCGCAGCGTTCAGTCGAGGGGGATGGCGATCTGCTCGACGACGACGCCGTTCGGGCTCGTCTCGATCCAGGTCGCGTGCGCGACCTTGGGGCGCGCGCCCGGCTCGACGCCGTCGGGGGCCTCGCCCACGCTCCCGACGTTGACGATGCGCATGTCGGCGATGGTTCGCTCGAACGCGACGTGCGTGCGCCCGCAGACGAACACGTCGCCCGGATCGTCGGCGACGAGGGCGAGGAGCTCCTCGTCGTCGAGATCGTGCGACATCCCCTCGGTGGGGTCCGCCGGCGAGCCGTGGACGAGCACGAGCTCGCCGCCGTCTTCGAGCGGGATGCGCTCGACCGCCGGCAAACGGCGCAGGCGCTCGAGCACGAGCTCGCCGAGCTCGGTCCGCACCGCGCGCATGCGCTCGACCATGCGCTTCTCGTGGTCCGTCTTGGCGGGCATCGTGGCCGGGTCGAGCATCGCGAGCGCGCGATCGGTCGTGCCTTGGACCATGATGGCGCCGGCGGCGGTGAGGCGCCGCCACGTCTCGAGCGGCTTCGCGTGCGACGCATCGGTCAGGCCGGGGAACACGATGTCACCGGCGACGAGCAGCTTGTTGAACGAGCGCCGCTCGGCCGTCGCGAGGACGGCTTGGAGGGCGTCGAGGTTGCCGTGGACGTCGGAGAGGCAGAGCAGGCGCATGGTCAGGGCTTCGGGTTCTGGTCGAAGAAGGTGACGACCTCGGTGCCCCAGTCGAGCCCGGTCACGCCATCGCAGCGCAGGCCGGACCAGATCCCGGGGGCCGAGGGCCCGCCGCCGGGCACGCAGTGGCCGGCGTTGCCGACGAGCGCTCCGGAGGCCGTACCATCGTGGGACACGAGGTCGAGCGTCACGCCGGTGCCGGTGTAGCGGTCACGCCGCCAGCCAGTGCCGCTCGCGACGGGCGCCTTCGCGCCGAGGCCCCACCCGGTGACGATCGCATCGCGCTCGGGGTCGGTGCACGACGCCGGGACCAACGCGTCCTTCGTGCCGACCATGTAGAGCAGCGGCCGCTTCGTGGCGGGCGAGCCGGAGGTGAACGGGCAGCTGCCGTTGAGCGTGCTCGCCGGGCAGTTGGCGGTGCCGGCGAGCGCGGGTGCGGCGGACGCGATCACGTCCGAGTGCGCGCAGAAGAGCCGGAACGTCATGAACCCGCCCTGCGACAAGCCCGTCACGTGGAGCCGGTGCGGATCGATCGGGAACGCACGCTGCACGTCTTGGACGGAGGCCCACACGGCCGCGTCGTCGGAGTCGAGCCAGGCCGGACCCTGCGGAACCCGCCCCGACGGCGCCGTCGGCTGGACCACGACGTAGCCCTTGGGGATCGCGAGCGCGCGGAGGTGCGTCATCGCGTCTTCCACGTCCGCATCCATCAAGAACCCGTGGACGTCGAGGACGAGCCCGCACCCCGCGGCCGGGCATGTCGCCGGAGCGGTGACGGTGACGGAGAGGCCGTTGCACGTCACGACCTGGGTACCCCCGGTGTGCGCCACGCACGAGCCCCCGTCGGCCTTGGTGCCCGTGTCGGACCGGGCGTCTTCACCGCCGCCCGCGTCGACGGGATCGTTGCCGGCGTCGGGGCTGACGGTGCTCGCGCCGCAGCCGCCGAGGACGGTGGCGCAAGCGACGAGCGAGGCGCCGAGGAGCGCGCGGGGGAACGGGTTCACGCCCGCCGTTTAGCACGGCCTCCCGTGAATGCATGGGGAATCGGGGGCATCGGATGGGGTCGAGATGCAGAGAGAACGGAAACGCGGTCACGCACCGCGCGCCGCCGTCGCCCTCGCGCTCGTGGCCTTCGCCGTCGCGCCCTCTGCGGGTGCCGACGAGAGCGGCGACGTGCGCGCGAGCGCACGGGGCGCGGTATCAGCGATGAGCGGGAACTCCACCCGCGTCCACGACATGCTGCGCCGCGCCCGCGCGGAGCAGCGAACGGCGGCGGTCAGCTGCCTCGACGCCAGGCTGTCGCGCGTCGATGCGGCGCTTCGCTCCGGCCGAGAAGAGGCGCGCTTCGTCGACGTCGCGCTCGCCAAGAACGACGTGCCGAGCGCGCGGCGGTCGCTCGCCACGCTGCTCGGCTACCGCGAGGCAACCCGCGTCGCCGCGGTCGAAGCCGACGCGTGCATCGTCACGGTGGACGTCGCCCCGAGCGATGGGACCGTGGTGCGCATCGTCGTCGACCCGGGGTTGCCGAGCGACCGCGCCGTGTTCGGGCGCTGAGCGTCACCACTTCGGTGCGCGGCGCGAGAAGTAGGCCTCGACGGCCTCCTCGTGCGCCGGGCTCGACCACGTCCGGATGAACGCGTCGCGCTCGAGCGGACGGATCCGCCGGTAGTGCTCGGCCTCGGAGGCGCGGAGCAGGCGCTTCATCTCGGCGACGGCGCTCGGCGCGGCGGCCTCGATGTCGGTGCACCACGCGATGGCCGTCGCCATCGCGGCGCCGGGATCGGCGACCAGATCGACGAGCCCCATCGCGCGCGCCTCGACCGCGCGCAGCTCTTGCGCGGTGTAGAGCAGGCGCGCCGTGGCGGACGTCCCGACGAGGGACAAGAGGCGCGGGAGGGTTCCCCAGGCCGTCGTCACCCCCATCCGTACTTGCTTGAAGCAGAGCTTGGCGCGCTCCTCGGCGATGCGGAGATCGCACGCGACCGCCAGCTCCGCGCCGCCGCCGATCGCCGCGCCCGTCAGCACGGCGATGACGGGGAAGGGGGCCTCGCCGATCACGCGGCAGAGCTCTTCGCCCAGATCCGACAGGGCCGCCGCGTCCGTCGCGCTGTGGCGCCCGCGGAGCTCGCGCAGGTCGCCGCCCGACGCGAAGCTCCCACCCGCTCCGGTGAGGATCGCCGAGCGCACGGTCGCGTCGCGCGAGGCCTCGACGATCGCCAGGGTGAGCTTCTCGACCAGCTCGCCGGAGAGGGCGTTGCGCGCCTCGGGCCGATCGAGCGTCCAGACGACGGCCCCGCCGTCACGACTGACGCGCAGCATCTCTTCCTCGGAGGCGGCGCCCGCGGCGTTCGTGCTCGATCACGGGGTCCTTGCGCTTGCGACGCGAGAGCTTGCGACGCACGAAGCGCTCGGCGTGGGCGACGATGGCGCCCGCGACGTCGATCCCGCTCGTGCGCTCGATGCCCTCGAGGCCAGGCGAGCTGTTGATCTCGAGGATCTTCGGGCCGGAGCGGCTCTCGAGCATGTCGACGCCCGCGACCTCGAGCCCCATGACGTGGACGGCGGCGATGGCGGCCTGCGCGTAGCGTGCGTCGAGGTTGACGCGCACGCCGTTGCCGCCGCGGTGGAGGTTCGAGCGGAACTCGCCCGCGCGCGCCTGGCGCCGCATGGCGGCGACGACCTTCTTGCCGACGACGATCGCCCGCAGATCGCGGCCGCGGGACTCGGCGATGTACTCCTGGAGGATGATGTCCTGGCCCATCGCCCAGAGCGTCTCGAGGAGCGAGGACACCGCTTGCGGCGTTTCCGCGATCATCGTGCCGATGCCCTGCGTCCCCTGCTGGAGCTTCACGATCGCCGGGGTCCCGCCGATGAGCCGGAGCGCGAGGTGCACGGCGTCGGGCGTCTTCGCGCAGACCGTGGTGGGGACGTCGATGTCCTTCTTGGTGAGGAGCTGCATCGCGCGGAGCTTGTCCCGCGAGCGCGCGATGGCCACCGCGGTGTTGAGGACGGGGACCCCCATCATGTCGAACTGGCGGACGACGGCGAGCCCGTAGTTGGTGATCGACGCGCCGATGCGCGGGAGCACGAGATCGGCGCGGGGAGCCTCGGCGTCGCCCAGGTAGAGCGAGGGACGCCCGCGCGACACGACGACGTGGAAGTCGAGCGGGTCCGCGACCGTGACGTCGTGGCCACGCGCGCGCGCGGCGAGCACGAGGCGGCTCGTCGAGTACAGCGACGCGTTGCGCGAGAGGATGAGGAAGTGCACGAGGAGCTGAGACGCTACGTGCGAACTCGGGACCCGCGCAAGCCACAAGACGAAAGCCCTTTGTCGCGCTAGCTTTCGAGACGCATGGATCCGGTTCGTGACGAAGACGGGCTCGTTCTTCCGCCGCTCGACGGCGAGGAGACCGAGGGTGCGGGCTCCGAGTTCGAGGACCCGCTCGCCGCTCCGCGCGAAGACGGCCACGATCCCTACGACGACGCCACCGCCGAGGGCGAGCACGACTTCGCGGCGGACGAGGCGGTCGAGGCGCTCGACGGCGCCGAGTCGGCCCTGGACGACACCCCCGCCGACGTGGAGCTGGAGGCTCCCGCCATCGTCGAGCGCCTCGCGGCGATCGCCACGGCCGACGACGACGGGACGGGCGTCGACGACACCGGCGTGATCTTCGAAGACGATCGTCAGGTGACGCTCGGCGTGGACCGGGGCGAGGAGGGCTTCTCCGAGCCCGAGGAGCCCCTCGACGAGGGCGCGCTCCCCGCGCTCGACGCGGACGAAGAGGGCGAGGCCGAGGACGGTCTGTTCTACGAGGACGAGCGCGAGGCGCCGGGGGACGAGCTCGTCTTCAGCGAGCGCGCGTGGCCGGTGAAGGTGAAGATGCCGCTCGGCGACGTGGTCCACGTGGCCGTCGCCGGGCTCCGCGTCGATGTGCGGCTGGCGAGCGGCGCCGCCGTTCGCTCCGTGGACGGGGGGAAGTCGTTCGCGGCGTCGGACCTTCCGCCGACGTCGCTGCCGCCGCCGCGCGGGACCACGGTCCGCCTGCCGGGAGAGCGCGTGGTGAGCATCCGGAGCGGCTTCGATCGGTGCCTCGTCGTCTGCGGTGGCACGACCGCCGCGCCGAGGCCCCCTCGGATCGTGTGCGACCTCTCGATCGAGCTCGACGCCGACGCGAGCGACGTCGGGGTCCAGGCGATGGCGTACGACGTGGGGACCACCACGCTGTGGATCGGCTGTCGGTGGGGGATCGTCGGGATCGAGGTCCCTAGAGACGACGTCATGGATGGCGGGAAAGTCAGCGTCTCCTGAGGACTTTTCGGCGGTGACACGGGAATCACGCCCGGCGCCCGGCCCGCCCGTTACTTGGCCCCCGGAACGGCCGCGTGGTAGCGGAGCGTTGGGTACAGGGAGGTCCACTCCGTGAGCATCATCGTCCAGAAGTACGGGGGATCGTCGGTCGCGGACGTGGAGAAGATTGGCCTCGTCGCCGACAAGGTCGTGGCGGCGAAGCGGAGCGGGCACGACGTCGTCGTCGTCGTGAGCGCGATGGGGAAGACGACCGATCAGCTCCTCGCGCTCGCCAAGGGCGTGGCGAAGGACCCTCCGCGGCGCGAGCTCGACATGCTGGTCTCGACCGGCGAGCGCGTCTCGATGGCGCTCCTGGCGATCGCGATCCAGAGCCGCGGCGAAGCGGCGATCAGCTTCACCGGGAGCCAATCCGGCATCATCACCAACGATCGCCACTTCGATGCGCGGATCATCGAGGTTCGCCCGCACCGGATCGAGGACGAGCTCCACCAGGGCCGCATCGTCATCATCGCCGGCTACCAGGGCATGAGCTACAAGCGCGAGATCACCACGCTCGGGCGAGGCGGGTCGGACACGACCGCCGTCGCGGTCGCGGCGGCGCTGGGCGCCGAGCGCTGCGAGATCTACAGCGACGTCGACGGCGTGTACTCGGCCGACCCGCGCGTGGTGGCCGACGCGAAGCACCTGCCCGAGGTCGACCTCGCGATGCTCCAGGAGCTCGCCGAGGCGGGCGCCAAGGTCCTGAACGCGCAGGCCGTCGAGTGGGCGCGCAAGGCCAAGATCACGCTCCACGCTCGCAAGACGGCCGATTTCCCGGTCGCCCCCGGCGCGGCGGCGAAGGAGACCGTCGCTCGCGAGGGCGCCCCGGTGACCGGCGCGCGCGCCGTGTCCTCCATGAACCGCATCGCGCTCGCCGAGTGCGAAGCCGCCGCGCTCCCCGACCTGCTCGAGGCCCTCGGTGAGCTCGATCTGCCGCTCTACGACGCCACCGCGTGCGGCGCCGCCGGCTCGGTCGTGCTCCCGCTCCTGAACGTCCCAGATTGGGATAAGCGCCGTGCGTCCCTCGTGAAGCGCGTGGGAGCGGCGCTCCGCCTGAGCGACGGTCTGGCGCACGTCAGCGTCGTCGGGGACGGGCTCGGGGGTCACGCCGCGCAGGCCTACAAGGCGTTCGGGGGCACGCTCCGCGCGTTCCACGGCGGCCCGCTCCGGCTCTCGGGGGTGGTCGCGGCGGACGAAGAGACGAACGTCGTTCGCGCGCTCCACGAGCGCTTCTGCGTCTGAGCTGGCACGGCGAGCTCAGCGCCGCGCTGCGCGGGCGATGAGGGGACGGAGGCCCCGCGCACCGTCCGGGTTGGCGACCGGATCGGTCGGCCCGACCACGAGCGCGAGCGCGCGGACCATCCCGCGCGCTTCGCCGAGGCGGGGGTCCTGGCCGCGCTCGAGGAGCGACACAATCCGGCGCCAGATGCCGAGCCGCGCGGGGACCTGGTCGTGCGCGGCGAAGAAGTCGTCGAGGCGATGGAGGGCGTCCAGAGCCGCGCGCAGGCCCGCGTCGTCCGCCGGGTCCGTCTCGCCGAGCAGCCGCAGCTCGGTCAGCCCCTCGTCCTCGCGCCCGAGGAGGAGCCGCACCGAAGCCCGGCGCACGTAGACGTCGCGCGCCGAGGGCAGGTGCTCGATCGCGAGCGAGTAGACCCGCTCGGCCTCGCGGTAGTCGTGGCGCGCCTCGCGGATGGCGCCGAGACGGACCCAGGCGTCGTGGCAGGTGGGATCGAGCCCGATCGCGTCGTTGTAGGCGCGGAGCGCGCGGTCGGGGTCGCCCCCGGCCTCCATCGACCGACCCGCACGGACGAGATCCTCGCAGGTGCCGGCGCTCGCCGCGCGCGATGCGCCCACGACCGCGAGGAAGGCGGCGAGGGCGAGCGGCACGACGGTCGGACGCACGCTTCCTACTCTTGCTGGACCGGAGGCGTCCGTCAAACGGGCGCCTCCGCGTGCTCCCGATGGGGGAACTCAGACGCTCTGGGCGTCTTCGATCGCTTCGGAGCGGCGCGGGCGCAGGTTCGTCTGGAGGATCTGCTTCCGGACGCGGATTGCGTCGGGCGTGACCTCGACCAGCTCGTCCGCGTCGATCCACTCCATGGCCGTCTCGATCGAGAGGACCTTGGGCGGCGCGAGCATGACGTTCTCGTCCTTGCCGTGGTTGCGGACGTTGGAGAGCTTCTTCTCCTTGATGACGTTCACGTCCGTGTCGTTCGGGCGGTTGTGCTCGCCGACGATCATGCCTTCGTAGACGGCGGCGCCGGGGTTCAGGAAGAAGATGCCGCGCGGCTGGAGGTGGTGGAGCGCGTACGGCGTGGCTTCGCCCGCGCGGTCCGCGACGATGGCGCCCGTGGCGCGCTTCATCATCGGGCCGCCCCAGGGGTCCCAGCCCTCGAACATCGTGTTGAGGAGGCCGGTGCCGCGGGTCGCGGTGAGGAACTCGCCCCGGAAGCCGATGAGGCCACGGCTGGGGATGCGGTACTCGAGGCGGGCGCGGCCGTAGCCGGGGTTCGACATCTTCACCATGCGGCCGCGCCGCTCGCCCATGCGCTCGGTGACGACGCCGATGTATGCGTCGGGCACGTCCACCACGACGAGCTCGACCGGCTCGTGGGGCTGCCCGTCGATCGTCTTCGTGACGACCTCGGGGTTGCCGAGCTGCATCTCGTAGCCCTCGCGGCGCATCGTCTCGACCAGGATCGCGAGCTGGAGCTCGCCGCGGCCGAGGACGGTGAACGTGTCGGGCGAGTCCGAGTCCTCGACGCGGATCGCCAGGTTGCGGCGCGTCTCGCGCATGAGGCGCTCGCGGAGGTGGCGGCTCGTGAGGAACTTGGACTGCTTGCACTTGCCGGCGAAGGGCGACGTGTTGACGCCCAGCTTCATCTTGATCGTCGGCTGCTCGACGTGGATGCGGGGGAGCGCACGCGTCTCCCAACCCGGATCCTGATCGACGACGGTGTCGCCGACGTACACGTCTTCGATGCCGGCGATCGAGATGATCTCGCCCGCGGAGGCCTCGGCCGTGGGGACGCGCTTGAGGCCCTCGAACGTCGAGAGGACCTTGATCGCGCCCTTCACCGTCTGGCCGTCCTTGATGACGCCGACGGACTGGTTCTGCTTCACGGTGCCGGCGACGACGCGCCCGACCGCGAGGCGGCCGGTGTAGTCGTCGTGATCGAGGTTGTTGACGAGGATCTGGAGCGGCGCGGTCGGGTCACCCGGCGCCGGCGGCACGGTCTTGAGGATCAGATCGAAGAGCGGCTCGAGGTTGACCGAGGCGTCCTCGAGCTTGTTCTTCGCGATGCCTTGCTTGCCGATCGCGTAGATGACGGGGAAGTCGACCTGGTCGTCGGTCGCACCGAGATCGCAGAAGAGGTCGAAGACCTCGTTCAGGACGTCGGTCGGGCGAGCGTCGGCGCGGTCGATTTTGTTGATGACTACGATGACGGGGAACCCGAGCTCCAAGCACTTGCGGAGCACGAAGCGGGTCTGGGGGAGCGGCCCCTCGGCGGCGTCGACGAGAAGGAGCGCGCCGTCCGCCATGAGCAGCGTGCGCTCGACCTCACCACCGAAGTCGGCGTGGCCGGGGGTGTCGACGATGTTGATCTTGGTGCCCTTCCACCGGACGCTCGTGTTCTTCGCGAGGATGGTGATTCCGCGCTCGCGCTCGAGGTCGTTGGAGTCCATGACGCGGTCGGCGACGACCTCGTTCTCGCGGAAGGTCCCCGCTTGGCGGAGCATGTGGTCGACGAGCGTCGTCTTCCCGTGGTCGACGTGAGCGACGATCGCGACGTTGCGGAGAGCCTGGGCCATGATGTTCGGGCGCTCTATTAGCCGCCAGGGGCCCGCCGCGCAAGCAGTCGCGACTGCGACGCGCGAACCCGCCCGTCAGCGCACGCCGAGTCGGCCGCGCGCATCCATGTACGCATCGGCCAGGGTGAAGGCGAACACGTCCTTCACTTCGGCGTTGCGGCTGAGGAAGGAAACGCGCTCCTGCTCGGTCGCGGGAGCGCCGGAGACCTTCGGCCCGCTCGCCCAGGCGAGCGCATCCAAGGCTGCGCTGGGCTCGCCGACGGCGAGCAGCGCCGTGCGGTTCGCGATCGAGAGCACGGCCGCGCCGAGGGCGGCAATCTGGGGCCCGACGCCGCCGATGACCTCGAGCGCCATGGCGCCGAGATCGGGATCGAGCTGGCGCGGCATGCCGGCCGCGAGGCGCCGGCCCGCCTCGGCCAGGGGGCCTGGCGCGATGCCTTGGGGGGACCAGTTCGGGACGAACGCCTTGAGCCAGGCGCCGACGAGCACGGGGAGGTCGCCCGGCGGGAGCCGCGCGAACGCCGAACCGTGGAGCTGGAGCAGCTTCACGCCGCGCGTGATGAGGAACGCGCGGGCGACCTCGCGGGGCTCGTTCACGAGCTCCTCGCCGAGGACGAGGATGGGGCTGGGCGAGGCACCCGGCACGCACGCTCGACCGAGCTGGGGGCTCACGAAGAGCTGGAGGTTCGGCACGCCGGCGGCCTGCGCCAGCCCGATCGCGAGGCGCGCGGCGGGCTCCGTGGGCGGGTAGGGGTTCGCCCGGAGCGTGCGCGGATCGAGCGGGACGGCGGCGTCGAGGGCGCTTCCGGTTCGCGTGAGGAGGGCTCGTGCCGCGGCGGTGAGCAGCTCCGGGGCGAGCAAGTCGTCGAGCCGTGGGTCGAGCGCTCGCGCTTCGCCCCCGCGCATGAGCTGGTCGCGCGACGGGGTCTCGTTCTTGAGCGCGGCGAGGGAGGCGCGGACCACCTTGCCCGCGTCCTCCTTGTTCCGGAGCTCGTAGACGGTCTGCATCGTCTCGAAGAGCGCCGCGTTGATGCGGCCCGCCGCGAGCGCACGGCGAGCGTCGCCGGCCGCGCGATCGAGGAGGATGTTGACCGCCGGCGCCTGCTTCTGGCGGACGTAGTACTCCGCCAGCGCGCGGAGCGCGGCGACGTCGCTCGGGAACTCGCGCCGAGCAGCCTCGAGCGTCTGCTCGGCCTTGCGGAGATCGTGCGAGACGTACTCGTAGATCGCCGCGAGCTCGACGAGCCGCTTCTGCTTGGTCTTCGAGTCCGGAGCCCGCTTGATGAGGTCCTGCTGGGCCTCGAGCGCGCGCGCGGGATCGTTCTGGCGCTTGTAGACGTCGACGAGCTGCTCGCGGACCTGAATCTCGTCCGGGGCGCGCTTCAGCACCTCCTGGAACGCGACCTCGGCGCGGGAGTAGTTCGCGAGCTGCTCCGCGTACAGCGCCCCGAGGCGCCGGTAGATCGCGAGCTGCTCCTCGGGCTGCGGCAGGAGGCGGACGAGCCGCACCCACGCCTGCTCCGCGCCTTCCCAGTCCTTCTCTTGGAACGCGAGGTCCGCGGCAGCGCCGAGCGCGCCGACGTGGTCGGGCTTGATCGCGAGGGCGGCCTCGTAGGCCTCCTTCGCCGCGCCCGGATCGCCGATCTCGGCGAGCACGCGGCCGCGGTCGACCTCGAGATCGACGCGCTCCTCCGGATCGAGGACGGTGCCGATGCGACGCTCGAGGAGCGACGCGAGCTCGGTCCGTGCGCCGCGCTTCGCGTAGAGGCGCGAGAGGCGCGGGAAGACGTCCTTGTAGGTCACGTTCGCCGACGCGACCTGCTCGAGCGCCGCGACGGCGCGCTCTTCGTCGCCGGCCTCGGTCCACGCGATCGCAGCACCGTAGTACGCGTCGACGCGGTGCTCCTCGACGGTGGCCGTGCGCGCGACGGACTCGAGCGCTTCGGCGGCGGGACCGTGCTCGCCCGCGGCGAGGTGGACCTCCGAGAGGAGGCGCCACGCGCGCGTGTCGGCGGCGTCCTCGGTGGTCGCGCGAAGGATGTACGCCTTCGCTTCGTCGGGCCGGCCGAGCCGAGTGGCGGCTTCGGTGGCGCGGAGGAGCAGGGTCGCGAGCTCGCCCGGACGCGTGCAGCGCTCGATGAGGCTCTTCGTCGTCGCGAGCAGCGCTTCGTCGTCGTCCTTGGCGCGCGCGTGCGCGTTGCGGAGGCGGAGCGCCCAGAGCGACGGCACCTTCTCCGCGACCGCGAGCTCCGCGAGCGGCAGCGTGGCGTCCCACTGGTTGCCGTTCATGCGGAAGCGCGCGGCGATCTCGGCGTGGCTCAGCGCCTCGCCGCCGGTCCCCTTCAGGTACGTCGCGATCGCGGCGAGGATCGGCTCGAGCTCGTCGTCGCGCCGGCCGTCCATCAGGGCGTGCTCGACGTGGCGCAGGCTCGCGGCGTGGTCGGGCGTCTCCTCCAGGATCGTGCGGCGCCAGAGGAGCGCGCTCGCGGGATCGTTGCGCGCGTGGCGGTCGAGCTCGGCGAGGCGCTCGTAGGCTTCGCTCCGGGCGCGGACGGAGCCGGCGCTGCGCGCCTCGGTCAAGAGCTCGTCCGCGAGGCGTGCGGCGTCGCCGGCGGCGACCTCGACGCGCTCGAGAGCGACGCGGGCGAGGGGAGCCATCGTGGTGGGCTCGCCGATCTGGCGGATGGCGGCGAGCGCCGCTTCGGGCTGCTCCTGGCGCTCGTAGTCCCAGGCGGCTTCCAGCAGGAGCAGGCTCTTGGCGCTGCCGGTCGCGGCGGCGGCGCGGCTGGCGCGCCACTCGGCGCGATCGGTCGGCGGCGTGGGCGAGATGCGCTCGAGCAGCTCGCGGACGGCGACGTCGTCCGGACGCGCGCGCAGGGCCTCCTCGAGGAGCCCGGCGGCGAGGGTGGTGTCGGTGTCGGCGACGAGGAACGCCTCGCGGACTTGGTCGACGGCCTTCTCGATCGGATCGCTCGCGAGCGCGCTGCGCTCGCGCACGAGCTCGACGACGGCGTCGACGTCGGCCGCGCGGCGCGCCTCGCGCTCGGCGAGGAAGTTCGCGATCGGGAGCTGGGGCGCGGCCTTGGCGAGCGCGACGAGATCCTCTCGCCGCGCGGCGAGATCGCCGCTGCGGAGGATGATCTCGAGCCGCAGCACGGCGGCGCGGAGCGGATCGCCGCAGGCCTCGGCCACGCGCTCGAGCGCCACCGCGAGGGGGAGCTCGGGATCGGTCGCAGCCGCGGCGCGAGCAGCCGCTTCGTTCGTGGGATCGGCGGCGAGCGCCGAACCGTAAGCTGCCGCGGCGCGAGGAGCGAGCCCTGCACGCTCGGCGACGATGCCGGCGGCCAGGCTCGCTTGCGAGGTGTCGGACCAGCTCGCGAGGGCGGCGGAGACCTCTTCGATCCGACCGGCGGCGGCGGCTTCCTCGATCCGAGCCGCGCGGGCGAAGGACGGATCGTGAGCGTCGAGCGCGTCGAGGCGGGTGGGGTCGAGCTTGCCGGCGGCCATGCCGCGCCCGACGCGGAGCGCGGCCTTCGTCGCGTCGTCGCCTTGGATGGCGTCGAGGCGGACGTCGAGCGCGGCGGACGGATCCACGAGCGCGGCGCGGAGCGCGGGCGCGACGTCGTCGCCGAGCGCGGGCTTCACACCCGCGAGCGCGGAGAGGACGGCGCGCTCCTCTTCGTCGAAGCCTTCGCCGCCCGCGGCGGCGCGAAGCGAGTCGACGTCGCCCAGCTCCAGCGCGCGCGCGGCCAGCGCTCGTTGTGCGCGCGGATCGGTGGCGGCCAGACCCTGGAGCAGCGTGACGGCCTGCGCGCGAGTCGAGCTCTTGGTCGCGGCGAGCGCGGCGGCGAGCCAGTGCGCTCCCGGTTGGAGCGCGGGCGTTGCGCCGAGCTCTTGGAGCTGCGCGCACGCAGCGGTCGTGTCGTTGCGCTCCAACGCGACGCGGGCGCGGCGGAGCGCGCCCTCCGGCGAGGAGCCCCCCTCCTTGCGGTCGACCCCACGCAGCCCGAGAAGCGTCGACACGGCGTGGGCGACCTCGGTCAGGTGCGGTGCATCGGGCACGCGGAGCGTCGCGGACGGAGGACCGTCCTGCGCGAGGCCCCGCGCCGCGCGCTGGACCACGACGCGCGCGTCGTTCGGCGCGAACCGCGCCGCTTGCTCGAGGCGCTTCGACGTGGCCTCGTCGTCCCCCGTCCGCGCGATGAGGTCGGCGGCCAGGAGGGCGTCGTGGAGCTTCGCCAGCGGCGGCAGCGCGAGCTTCGCCTCGGCGTCGAGGCGTGGAACGAGCGTGTCGGCCTCGAAGGGAACGAACGCGCGCGCTTGGCGGTGCGCGAACGCGAGCGACGGGTTCGCCTCCAGCGCTTCGCCGGCGAGGCGCTCGGCCTCGTCGCGCTGTCCGAGGATGGCGCGGAGCTCGCTCGCGGCGAGCAGGCAGCGCGCGCGCCCGGACTTGTCGAGCATGTTCTGGGCTTCTTCCTCGAACATCGTCGCGCGCGCTTCGAACGAGGGGCGCGCTTCGTCGGGGAGCCAATCGTTCGCGGGCTTCTCGTCCTCGAAGACGACGGCGCCGCGGAGCTCGCTCGGACCGGGCGCCGGCGCGGGGGCGACGACTTCGGGCTCGCGCACGGACTCGTGGGCGATGTCGGCGGCGGCTTCGATCGGTGCATCGAGCAGGGCCGCGAGCTCGGCGTCCTCGTCGGCGAGCGCCGGCGCGGAGAGCAGCTCGTCGGAGCGGACGAGCTCGGCTTCCTCGGACGCGATGCGCTCGCGCGCGGGCGGGAGCTCCTCGATCGCGGGCGCGGACGGTGCGGGCGGCGGCGGGGCGGCCGGGCGCGGCGGCATGGCCGGGCGACCGGCGGCGGGCGGCGGCGGGGGCGGCGGTGCCGCCTGCTCGCGAGCGGCCTCGATCTTCGCGCGGAGGGACGAGAGATCGGCCACGCTCGTCGCGGCGTCGCTGTCGTCGTCGGGAGGTGGGGGCGGCGGGAAGCGCGTGGGCTGGTCGTTCTTCACCGGCTCCGGCGCCGGGTCCTGGAACGGATCGAAGAGCGCGCCATCGGGCACGTGCGGTTCGACGTCGAGCGTGGCGAGCTGCGGGCGCACGCTCTGGCGAGGCGCCCCTTCGGCGCCGACGTCGATCGCGCTCGTCACCACCGCTTCGTCGTCTTCGTCGCTCCCGCTCGTGCGGCGCGGTCCGGGCTCGTCGAAGAGCACGTCCAGCGCTTCGTCGTCGCTCGAGGGTGCGGGGCGCGCGGGGGCGGACGACTCGCCGCGGCCGAAGAGCTGCCCGAGCCCACCGCGCTTGCGCGGGATGGCGGGCGGCTTCGCGATCGGCTTCGGCGGCGAGACGCGCGCCTGCTCGAGCAGGTGCGAGGCCGTCGGATCGAGCGTCTCCTGCGGAGGACGATAGAGGGCGGGCTGCTTGGCGCCGGGCGGGACGGGCGGAGGGGGCTTCGCCGCCGCGGGCTTCGGGCTCTTGCCCTCTTCCTCTTTCTCTTTCTTCTCCTTCGCGAGATCGGGCTCGAACGGCTTCTTGTCCCACTCGGAGAGAGCCGCATCCCAGTCGAAATCGTCGAGCGGAGACTTGGTGCCGTCGTCGGTCATGGCGCCTCCAAGCCGAGGGCGCGGCGCGCGTCGGAGAACGCACCGGAGAGGTTGAACTTGGCGAGCGCGGCGATCCTCGGATCACCGGGCCCGGCGGGCGGAACGAGCTCGCTCGCGACGACGGGGAGCTCCCCGGCGGCGACGAGCGCGACGCGTGCGTGCGACATCAGTGCTGCCCGCGCGAACATCTTCGCGTCGGGGTTCTGCTGGGCGACCACCGCGCACGTCTCGCGGATGGCGTTCTTGGTCTTGCGCGAGATCGCCTTGTTGACCAGCTTCTCGACCTCGGCCAGCACCGCGTAGGGCGGAGCTTGGATGGGGACGTCGACGATGCGACACGCGGCGACGACGATCGCGGCGACCGTCGTCTCGTCGCGCGAGCGGAGCACCGTCGTGCCGCGCGCGAGCGCGAAGAGCTCGCGCGCGAACTTCCCGCGCGTGGCCGGATCGAACGGAGCGCGGATGCCGGGACCCACGACGATCGCGGGCTCTTCACCGGCGATGCCCTGGACGCCGAGCGGGTCCTTCCCGCCGACGTAGAGCTGGACCTCCGCGTGGCCGAGCGCTCCCGCCCACGCTGCGTGCTCGTTGTAGAGCGGCAGGCCCGAGCGCGGGTCGACGCGATCGCGGCGGCCGACGCCGAGCGCGTCGCGCGACGGACCGATGGCCTCGCCGAGCGTGGGACCGAGGAGCTGGAAGAGCGCCGCGAGCGGGCCGTCGTCGCCGGGAGCGAGGAGGAGCTTCAGCGTGAGCGGCGTGACCGCGGTCTGCGGCACGAGCCGCCCGCGCTGCGAGCGAATGCGCGTCTGCGCGTCGTCGAGCGCCACCGTGCGGATGCCGAGCGTGGACGCGACACCGAGCGCCGCCTCTTGGAGCGGAACGTTGCCGAGCGCTTGGGCGATCCACGAGAGGCGCGCGGCGCTCTCGCCGTCCATCGGGTTCTGCCCGAGCGTGGCGAGGATGGCCGTCTGCGCGGCGGCGAGCAGGCGCTTTCGCTCGGGCGACTGGATCCCGAGGAGCACGTCGACGGCTTCTCCGTCGCCGGGGGCCTCTTCGAGCAGCTTGACGACGGCCTTCTCCGCGCGCTGCGGCGCGGCGAGCTTGTCGCGGTAGATCGTGATCGCGAGGCGCGCCGCATCGACGCGCCCGTCGCGCTCGGGCCGCTCGACCATGAGCTCCTCGAGGATCGAGACTGCTTCCTCCCACGACTTCGTGCGCGCGGCGGACTTCGCGAGGCGCTCGCGGACGGGGAGGGTGGTGAGCTTCGCCTTGTGGAGGAGCAAGAGGACCTCGAGCGCGCGCTTCGGCTGCTCGAGCTTGTTCTCGAAGAGGTCGACCGCCGCGACGCCCGCGGTGATGCGGTTCTTCGGCGGCGCCGAGTCGAGCGACGCGAGCCGGGCGAGGCGCTCCGCAGCGTCGGCGAACTTGCCTTGGCGGATCGAGATCTCGCCGCTCAGCGCGAGCGCGCCGACGTGATCGGGCTCGATCATGACGACGTTCTCGAGCGCGTTGAGCGCGCCATCGGTGTCGCCCCGCTCGCGGAGCACGCGGGCTTGCTCCCAGTAGAGCTTGCCGACCTCGGGCGGGTCGTCGGTGTTCTCGAGGCGGCGCGCGATGAGCTGGAGCAGCTTCTCGCCGTCCTTGCGCTCGCGGACGCGACGGAAGAGGCGATCGAACGCGGTCGTCCGCTTCGGGTCGCGCTCGAACGCGGCCTCGAAGGCGGTGTCGGCGGCGTCGTCCTGGCCGATGCCGAGGTAGACGAGCGCGGCTTCCTCGAGGAACGCGGCGCCGCGGTGCGAGTCGCCGGCCATCTCGCCGAGGTGGGCGGCGGCGGCCGCGTGGAGCTCCGGTTGGCTGCCGAGCTCGGCCGCCGCACGGAGGCCTTCCCAGGCGGCGAAGTCGTCCGGCCGCGCTTGGGCGACCGCTTGGAACACCTCGATCGCGCCCTCGAGATCGCCGGCGACGAGGAGTGACCAACCGCCGAGCCCCAGTGCGTCCGCTTGGGCGGCCTCGCCCAACGCGTCACCGAGGTTGCAGAGCGCCGTCGCGCGGCGGCGCGGATCGGACCCGGGCGGCGCGACCTCGAGGTTGGCGAGGCGCACGGCGGCGCCGTCCCCGTCGAGGAGCGGCGTGGTGATCGGTCCGCCTTCCTCGCGGATGCGGTCCAGCACGACGGCGCTCGCGGCGAGCTGCTCGCGCGCTTCGCCCGACACCTGCTCGGCGAGCGCGCGACGCGCGGCGACGTCGTCGCCGAGCTCGCGCGTCTCGGCTGCCGCGACGATCCACGCGAAGGCAGCGGGGGCGCCGCCACCGACGTCGACCCAAGCGCGCGCTGCTTGCGAGCGCGCCTCGGGATCGAGCGTCTGCGCGCGGCGGAGTCGCTCCGCGGCGGCGAGCTCGGGTGCGCCCTGCGACGCGATCACGTCGAGGGCGACCTCGACGGCCGCCGGGTCCGGGTTCGTCTCGGGGATGACGAGCCGCGCGAGCGCGGCCGACACGGCGAGCGCGCCGCCCTCGGGCTCGCGCTCGAGCGCACGGAGGACCTCTTCGGCGTCCCCACCTTGGCCGGCGGCGAGCTCGGTGGCGAGACGCTCGAGATCGAGGACGCGAGCATCTCCACCGCCGTCGCGCGCTCGCTCGATCGCGAGCCGGCGACCCTCGACGGCGTCCGCGTCGATCGCGCGTCCGGCCCAGCCGAGGACCATCTTGGCCGCGCGTCCGGACGGGCCTTCGCCGCGCTCGGCGGCGATCAGGAAGGCTTGGAGCGCTCCGGCCTTGTCGCCCGCGGCCCAACGCGCGAAGCCCGCTTCGAGCGCGAGCGCGCACGCGACGACCGCATCGCCGGTCGCCTGCGCGAACGACTCGAGGACGTTGGCGGCGGCCTGCGCGTCGCCCGAGGCGCGATCGAGATCGGCGAGGAACGCGGCGACGATCGCGTCGTCCTTTCGTTCGCCGAGCCGCTCCTTGAGGATCTCCTTCGCGCGCGCGGTCGAACCCGCGCCATGAGCGCGGAGCGCGGCGAGCAGCCGGAGCGCGCGCGCGTTGTCTTCGTTCGGCTCGTGGCCGGCGAGCGACAGGAGCCCATCGACGTCGGGCGCGCTCCGGGCCGACTCGCCCGCGGCTTCGCCTTCGGCAGGCTTCGCTTCGAGCGGGAGGTACGCCCCGAGGATGCGCCCGAGCCACGCGCTCTCGTTGTTCGCGGCGAGCTCGGCGATCGCCTTGCGCGCACCGTCGAGGTCGTTCCGCTCGAGGCGCGCGCGGAGGAGCTCGAACCAGAGGCCGGCGAGCTCGACGCCATCGACGCCGCTCGCGACGAGGCGCCGGGTGGCTTCGTCGAGCCACGCAGCGTCACCTTTGACGACGGCGAACGCACGCGCGAGGCGCGCGACGGTCCCCGAGGGAACCTCCGAAGCCTGCGCTTGCGAGAGCGCGAGCTTCGCGGCGGCGACGTCGTCGGCCTCCATCGCCCACGCGTAGGCGCTGAGCAGGTAGGCGCGGCCGCGCGCGGCGTCGGTCCCGAAGCGCTCCGCGAACGACTCGAGCTGCTCGGCGAACGCCCCGCCGGGGCCGCCGCTCCCGAGGAGATCCAACTGGAGGGCGCGCGCCGGGAGCGACGCGGGATCCGCGGTCGTCGCCTTCGCCAGTGCTTCGAGCGCCTTGTCGCGATCGCCTTGCGTCGCTGCGAGCTCTGCGAGGCGGATCGCGAGCGCGCTCGTCGTCGCGCCGTCCGTCTCTCGCGCGAGTCGCTTCGAGGCGAGGTCGGCCGCGAGCGCGGTGTCACCGAGGACCTCGGCGACGCGCAAGCGGGCTCCGAGGAGAGCGCTGTACGCGAGCGTGTCGGAGTCGCCGTCGGCCCCGACGACCTCGAGCGCGCGATCGAGTGCGGTCGCGGCACCGGCGACGTCCCCGGTGAGCCGCTTCGCGTCGGCCGCGCGGAGGTAGGCGTCGGCGAGGTGAGCGGGCGTACGCATCCAGTGCGGGACGCCGAGCGCATCCGCGCGCTCGGGGGTCGCGAGGCCTTCGGCGACGAGCGCCCCGATCGATTCGAGCGAGGCGGCGTAGATCCGCTTCTGCTCGTCGTCGCCGGCGCCGCGCGCGACGCGCTCGGTGAGCATCGCGGCGAGGTACGTCGCCTTCGAACCGAGCTCGCGGGCGCGCGTGAGGAGCTCGAGCGCGCGCGGAGCCTGCCCTGCGGCATCGGCGATGCGCGCGAGATCGAGCAGGAGAAGCGCCTGCCACGTCGGATCGCCCGCGTGCTTCACACGGAGCTCGAGCGCGCGCTCGCGGAGCGCGACGTCGCCGTTGCGACACGCGAGCAGCTCGAGCGCGAGCGCAGCGGTCGCCTCTTCGGGGGCGGGAGGATCGGCGGAGGCGGCCTCGGTGAGGGCCTCTTCGATCGCCGCGCGCGCGCCTTCCACGTCGGCGCTGACGTCCTCGACGTAGGCCGCGCGCATGAGGAGCGCGCGCGCCTTCTCCGCCGGCGTGACCGCCGCGCGGACGAGTGCGTCGATCACGCGTCCGAGGTTCTTGAGCGAGCGCCGGCGCTCGAGGAGCCGAACGAGGGCCTCGAGCGGCTCGCGGAAGGTCGGGTCGGCGTTGAACGCCGCCAGGTAGTCGCGCGCCGCGGTGGGCTCGTCGCCCGCACGCTCCGCGATCTCGCCCGCTTCCCCCAGGAGGCGGGCGAGTCGTTCTTTGTCCGTGGTCTTCGCGATCTCCGCGCGCAACCACGCCGCCGTCGCCGCCGAGGCATCGGCGGTCTCTGCGCCTCCCGTGGTCGAAGGCCCTTCGGCGTTGCTCAGGGGGTAGCTCCCTTCACAGAAGCTGGTTCAACTTCTCGTTGATCTTGTCCTCGATCGTACCCTTCATCACGCGCAGCATGAAGGGGAGGTCGACTTCGACCCGAACGTTCTTGTCCGTGACCGAGACTGCGCCCTTCACGCCCTTGGCCGTGCCGCTCGTGGCCTCGAACTTGATGGCGTTGCCCGCCCAAGCCCAGGTCAGATTGAGGCGATCTTGCATGCTCTTGGCGAGCTCCTCGGCCTTCTTCTTTGCATCGTCGAGGGGGAGCGAGTGGGTCTTGCTGATGTCGATCGTAGCCATGGTGCTCCTTCGAAAGTATCACTCGATGCGCTTCACGATCCAGTACCCCCGCGGGGTATCCACTGGACCATCGGCCACTTTACCGACCCCCAGGCTGAACAGGACGTACTCGGGCGCCGGCTCCAGGGTCCCCCGGGGAACCCGGCCGACGTCGTCCGCCGACCCATCGTCCCCCTTGCGGACGGCCGCGTGGAAGTCGGTCTTGGCGAGCTCCGCCAGGCTGGCTGCGAGCTCCTGGGCGTCCCGCTTGTTCCGCGCCGTCGGGGAGGACATCTCGGCGCCCTGGTAGGTCACGAGGACGACCCCGAAACGCACCTTCATCGGGGCGTCTCCGGCGAGGGGGGGCACTTCGCTCCCGTCCGGCATCCGGAACCCGACGCCACCATCGCGGCGGGGCTCGTTGATCGGGAAAATGGGCATCGACGTGCCCAAGTCTGCGTCGTCCGGGAACAGGTCGGCGTCGCCGGCGCTCGCCAGCGAGGCGCCGCCGTCGCCGGTCCCGGTCTCGGCGTCACCCGCGTCGGACGGCGCCCGCCAGGGCCTCCAATTCGAGATGGTCTGTCCCGCGAGCAGCACCGCGATCGCCACGGCGGCGATCCCCAGCACGATCGAAGCGAGCCGTTGCATCGAGGGTCAGGCCGCTCCGGCCGCGCCCGGATCCGCCATCGACTCGTCGTCGGTCGGGGTCGCCGGCGGGCCGTACTCTTCGTAGGGGCGAAGGGTGGCCGGCGGCGGGTCGCCGAAGAGCTCGAGCTGTGCGGCGAGCCAGTTCTGGCGGGAGATGAGCGCGCTCGCGCGGGCCATCTCCTTCGCCTGCGTGCGGTCGAGCGAGTCCTGCAGGAGCTTGGAGAGCTCCGCGTCGACCTCGGCGAGCTCCTTGCGCACGAGCACCGGATCGATCGCCGACTTCTCGACGAACTCCTCGGTGAGGACGAGCACCTTGTCGGCGCTCACCTCGACGAAGCCGCCGCCGATCGCGCAGCGCTTCGTGTCGTTACCGATCCGGTACGACACGATGCCGGTGCGCGCGGCGGCCAGCGCCGGGAGGTGGCCGGGGAGGACGCCGAACTCGCCGGCTTCGCCGGGGAGGGAGACCTCGTCGACCTTCTCGGAGAGCGCGCGCCCCTTCGGCGTCACGACCTCGAGTTGGATTCGGTTGGCTTCGTCCGCCATGTCACTTCTTCGCTTCGGCGATGAGCTTCTGCGCCTTCGCCTTCATCGCGTCGATGTTGCCGACGAGGTGGAACGCCTTCTCGGGGTACTGCGCGTCGTCGTCGAACTTGCCGTCGAGGATCTGCGAGAAGCCCTCGATGTTCTCCTCGAGACCGACGTACGCACCGGGGAGACCTGTGAACTGCGACGCGACCGCGAACGGCTGCGAGAGGAACAGCTGGATCTTGCGGGCGCGCTTGACGATGAGCTTGTCGTCTTCGCTGAGCTCGTCCATGCCGAGGATCGCGATGATGTCCTGGAGGTCCTTGTACTTCTGGAGCGTGTTCTGGACCTTGCGCGCGACCTGGTAGTGGCGCTCGCCGACGACGTTCGGGTCGAGCAGCGTCGAGGTCGAGTCGAGCGGGTCGACGGCCGGGTAGATGCCGATCTCGGTGAGCGCGCGGTTGAGAACCGTCGTCGCGTCGAGGTGGGCGAACGTGGTCGCCGGCGCCGGGTCGGTGAGGTCGTCGGCGGGGACGTAGACGGCCTGGACCGAGGTGATCGAGCCCTTGTTCGTCGACGTGATGCGCTCCTGCATCGCGCCCATCTCCGTCGCGAGCGTCGGCTGGTAACCGACGGCGCTCGGGATACGACCGAGGAGCGCCGACACTTCGGAGCCCGCCTGCGTGAAGCGGAAGATGTTGTCGATGAAGAGCAGAACGTCCTGACCTTCTTCGTCGCGGAAGTACTCGGCGACGGTGAGGGCCGAGAGCGCGACGCGGGCGCGGGCGCCCGGCGGCTCGTTCATCTGCCCGTAGACGAGGGCGGCCTTCGAGAGAACCGACTCGCCCGTCTCGAGCTTGGCTTCCTTGAACTCGAGGTAGAGGTCGTTGCCCTCGCGCGTGCGCTCGCCGACGCCGGCGAAGCAGGACACGCCGCCGTGCTTTTTGGCGATGTTGTTGATGAGCTCCTGGATCAGAACGGTCTTGCCGACGCCGGCGCCGCCGAAGAGGCCGATCTTGCCGCCCTTGCGGTACGGGGCGAGCAGGTCGATGACCTTGATGCCCGTCTCGAAGATCTCGACCTTGGTCGACTGCTCCTGGAAGGTCGGGGGGTTGCGGTGGATCGGCATCGCCTTCTTGGCGTTGACCGGGCCCGCTTCGTCCACCGGCTCGCCGATGACGTTGAGGATGCGGCCGAGGCACTCGGGGCCGACCGGCATGGCGATCGGGGCGCCCGTGTCGCGGACTTCCATCCCGCGGACGAGACCGTCCGAGGTGTCCATCGCGATCGTGCGGACCGTGTTCTCGCCGAGGTGCTGCGCGACCTCGAGGGTCAGGTTGTCCTTCGCCGAGTTGATGGCCGGGTTGGTCACCTTGAGGGCGTTGAGGATCTTCGGGAGCTTGCCCCCGTCGAACTCGACGTCGACGACGGGTCCGATGACCTGGACGATTTTCCCTTTGGTGGCAGCGAGATCGAGCGCAGTTTGCGACATGACGGGCAAGGACCTTCTTGGAGAGGTGGAGACTGCGCCGCGCGAATATCACGCGCTGCGCGGGCGTTCAAGAGGGTGGGGGCGGACGGTCTGCTCAACCAGGGGAAAAAGGACGAATCCGGAGTCGAGAACGGGAACGGGAATGGGAATGGAAGGAGACGACTGCTAAGGGTCAGGCATGCGCGGCGTTGGCCTTCCGTTGGCGCTCTCCGTCGCCCTCTGGGCGGGCGTGGGTGCTGCCGGGCCCATCGCCGTCGACAACCAGCCCCCCGAGTGGAGCGGGCTCGAGTCCGAGTACGAGACGAAGGCGGGGGAGCGGCTCGACTTCACGCTCCGCGCGACCGATCCGGAGAACGATCCGATCCGGTACGAGGTGCGCGGGCTCCCCTTGAACGCTCGGGCCGTCGCCGGTGACGGCGGCGTCCAGGTGAAGTGGGACACCGAGGAGTCCGAGGCAGGGTCGTATCCGATCGAGGTCTTCGCCACCGACGGGAAGACCACCATCTCCAAGAAGGTGATGCTCGTGCTGGCGGAGAAGTCGGAGAGCTTCTTCGTCCCCGGCGTGGGCTACGAGCTCTTCGTCCCGAACGCCCCGAGCAAGCTCGGCTACATGAACGGGTTCCGGATCGAGTTCCTCGGCGCGAGCTACGTGCACCGGAACGCGAAGCCGGGACCGAGCCACGGCCGCTTCTTCGTCCATTTCGACGTGCTCCTGTCGACGAAGGAGGACGTCCCGGCCGCGTTCCTGCCGACCCTCGGCTTCGACTTCTCGTTCGAGCGCAACCCACCGCGCCGCTTTCTGATCCCGTTCTTCGGCCTCGAAGGGGGCGCCTGGTTCAACGGAACGACGGGCTCGCTCGGCTTCATGCACCCGTTCGCGGGGGTGCACCTCTACACCAAGGCGAACCTCTTCTTCAGCCTGCGGGGAGGCTACTTTCTGCCCTTCACGTCCGAGCAGTTCGACGTGGTGCGAGGGGTGCGCGCGTCGGCCACGGTGGACCTCTCGTTCTGGTGAGAGAAAAGCCGAACAGGGAACACGGAACAGGAATTCGGAACGCGGAACGCGGAACGAGAACACGGAGCGCAGAGCGGGAACAGCGCGTGTTCGGGGTTCGGGTTCCGCGTTCCGCATTCCCGATCCCGTTCCGTGTTCCCTGTTCGTCTTCTTCTTCTACTTCTCGATGTGGAACTCGACCCGCCGGTTCGCCTTGCGCCCCGCATCGCTGGTGTTCGGCTCCAGCGGCCGATCGGGTCCGAAGCCCGCGCTGGCGAGCCGTGCCCTGTCGATGCCGTGCGCCACGAGCCACTTCACGACCGACGCGGCGCGGTCGCCCGACAGCTTCTTGTTGAACGCGGCCGGGCCCTGGTCGTCGGTGTGACCTTCGACGTTCAGCTTCGTGATCTCGGGGTGCGCCTTCAGCACGCCGAGCACGGCGGTGAGCACCTCTTCGCTGTCCTTGCCGGGGAGGATGTCCGCGCTCCCGGTCTTGAACTTCACCTGCTCGAGGATCGTGATGACCCCGCCGTTCACGAACGCCATCGGGCACCCGTTCTTCTTCGGGTCGGTGTTCGCTTTGCCGGGCTCCTTCGGGCACGCGTCGAGCTCGTTCTCGATCGCGTCGCCGTCGAGATCGGCAGGGCACCCGTTGAACTCGGGCTTCGTCGACGCCTTGCCGGGTTGGTCGACGCACGCGTCGTCCTTGTCGTAGATGCCGTCGCCGTCCTTGTCGGGTGGGCAGCCGTTCTTCTTGGGGTCGTCGCTCGGGACGCCCGCGACGTCGACGCACGCGTCCTTCGCATCGGGTACGCCGTCACCGTCCTTGTCCGGCGGCGGCGGCGGGGGCAGGGCCACCGGCGGCTCGGCGGGGCAGCCGTTCGTCGCGCGATCGAGCGAGCGCGGACCGGGGACACGCGGGCACGCATCTTCCCCATCGGGGACACCGTCGCCGTCGCCGTCGGCCGGGCACCCGTTCTTGTGCGGGTCGTCGCTCGCGACGCCGGCGGTCGTGGGGCACGCGTCCTTGCCGTCGCGGATGCCGTCGCCGTCCGTGTCGTCGCGGTAGGGCGGCGCGAGCTCGAGCGACGCCATCCACCGCCGCTCCGGCGCGCCGAAGCCGCGCGTGAGCCCGAAGCCACCGCCGACGCCGAACCGCACGGGGCCGGCCGTGTAGTGCGCGCCGAGCAGCACCTCGACCGGGACCTCCGGCCCGGTGTCCTCGGGCGCGCCCGAGAGCGACGCCTGCGACGGGTTGCTCGTGAAGACGGCGCTCCCGAAGAGCTCCGGCCCGATCACGAGGTGCCGGTCGAGCACGCGCACGCCCGCCGCCGCGGCCCAGGTGAGCTCCTGTCCGATCCGCGTCGCGCCGAAGAACCGCTCCGGTCGCCCGAGGTTCGCGCCAATGCGTGCAGAATACACGAAGGGCCCGATGTCGCCCGCGACGAGCAGCCGCGGCGCGATCCGGAGGTTGCCGTCGCTCGTGTAGTCGCTCGGGTTCCCGCTCGGGAAGTAGATGCCGAGCCCCGCGGCGAGGGTGAACGGGTCGCCGTACTCGCCGAACACGCGCAGGTCGGCCGTGAAGCGGAAGTCGCCGAACGACTGATCGTTCTCGGGCCCGGCGATGATGCTCTTCCCGAACGTCGCCTGATGGCCGTCTTGGAAGACCACGACCGGCACGTCGAGCGCGACGCGGAGGCGCTCGAAGAACACCATCGCGGCGCCGATGTGGAGCGTCCCCACGTTGCGGAGCGGGCTCAGCCGGATGTCGCCGTTGGGCGCGTTCACGACGAGCGGGCGGTATTGCCCTTCCATCACGACGCCCACCGTCGGGCGCAGGTGCCCGCGCACGTCGAGCGAGTCGTTCGCGAACCACTCGCTCCCACGGACCGCGGGATCGAAGCGGTTCATCGAGATGCCCGGCTCGACCGCCTGCGCGGAGGCTGCTTCTTCGCGGGCGGCGAGCGCGCCGAGCGCGACGAAGGCGCCGAGCGCAAAGCGAGAAAGGCGAGCGGAACGAACGGACCGACGCGACCGAGGCGTACGCCGAGGAGTCATGGCAGGTACGACGTTTCGCCTGCCGCCACGCGCGGGTCAAGGTCCGTCCTTGACCCTCGGCCGTCACACGCCATACCACGAAGAGCCTCCTCGTGATCCCCCCGGAAACCATCGCTCTCGTCCGCGAGCGCACGAACATCGTGACGCTGATCCAAGAGGCGGTGCCATCGCTCAAGAAGCGGGGGCGCTCCTGGGTCGGGCTGTGCCCCTTCCATCGCGAGAAGACGCCGAGCTTCCACGTCAACCCGGAGCGCGGGTTCTTCCACTGCTTCGGCTGCAAGGAGAGCGGCAGCGCGATCGACTTCGTGATGAAGCAGGACGGCTACACGTTCCCCGAGGCGGTGCGCATGCTCGCCGAGCGCTGCGGGGTCGTCGTCGAGGAGGAGTCGCGCCCCGCCGCCGAGGTCGACCGCCAGAAGAAGGCGCGCGACGATCTCTACGCCGCGCTCGCCGTCGCTGCGAGCTTCTACGAGAAGATGCTGCGCGAGCACCCGGAGCGCGAGTACGCGCTCGAAGAGCTCGAGAAGCGCGGCGTGCTCCCGTCTTGGGCCGGCGCCCCCGGCGAGCGCGCCGCGATCGACGACACGCTCCAGGCGTTCCGGATCGGCTACGCGCCGAACGAGTGGGATGCGCTCGCGCGCTACCTCCGCGATCAAGGCATCTCGCCGCAGACCGCGGAGACGGTGGGGCTCCTCGCGCCGCGGAGCGGGGGGAGTGGCCACTACGATCGCTTCCGCCATCGCCTCATGTTCGCCGTGACCGACACCCAGGGGCGCCCGATCGCGTTCAGCGGGCGCGCGCTCCGGGAGCCGCCTTCTGGCGCGGGCGCCCGCGAAGGGCAGGGGAAGAGCGATCCTCCCCCGAAGTACATCAACTCGCCCGAGAGCCCGATCTACACGAAGGGCCAGCTCCTCTTCGGGCTCTTCCAGGCGCGCCACGCGATCCGGCAGGAGGAGAAGGCCATCCTCGTCGAAGGCAACTTCGACGTCGTGACGCTCCACGCCCGCGGCGTCGCCAACGTCGTCGCCCCGCTCGGTACGGCGTTCACGGAGGAGCAGGCGAAGCTCCTCCGCCGCTACGCGGGGGAGGTGGTGCTCTGCTTCGATGGCGACGCCGCCGGGCGCAAGGCCACCCGCCTCGCGCGCGACCCGTGCCGCTCCGCGGGGCTCACGGTCCGCGTCGCGCGCCTCCCCGACGGCATCGATCCCGACCAGCTCGTCCGCGACAAGGGCCCCGAGGCGATCGCGGAGGCCGTCGGCGCCGCGCAGGGTCTCCTCGAGTTCCTGATCGAGGACGCGCTCGATGCCTCGTTCGCCTCCGCCGACGCCTACGAGCGCGCGGCGCGGGTGAAGGAGGTGGTGCGCCTCATCGCCGAAGAGGACGACCCGCTCGTCCACAACATGGCGAAGCGCTACGCCGACCGCCTCGCCGGGCGGCTGGATCTGGTCGGGCGGGACGAGCACCGGCGCGGCGACACGTCGCCCGAGACCTTCCGCGCGCTCGAGCACGCCGTGAAGAAGGCGCTGGCCGAGGCTCAAGCGCGGGACGCCGCGCGCGCCCGCGTCCGTCCCCAGCGCGAGGCGGTGACCCCGGACCGCGCCCGCGTGCCGTCGCGCCCCCTGGGCTCGGCGGAGCGCGGCGAAATCGTGGGTGCTTTCATCGATTTTCCGACGCTCCTCTTCGATCCGGAGCTCGAGTGGGCGCTCGATCTGCTGACCGAGGCCGCCGCGCTCACGATCCGTGCCATCCGCCAGAGCCTAAAAACCTCGGAGGAGGGGGAAAAATCGCTGGACACGAGCGCTTTTCTTGCGCAAATGCCTCCCGCGATCCAAAGCTTCGCGGTTCGAAGGCTGGCGGCCCCGCAGTTGGAGACGCTCCAAGCAGCCAAAGACGCCGTCCTCTCGAACGCGACCAAGCTCAAACGAATGTTGTTGGAGAAAGAATCACGAGAGCTTGGGACCCGCGGTGGGGCGTGGTCGGACGAAGACAGTGAAGCGCTCAAGGCGCTGAGTGACCTGGCGCGCCAGGAGCGTGGGATCAAGGGCGGGACGAACGAACGCTGACGGCGACGGCGGCGTCGCGAGGGAAAGAAGTGGCGATGGGCACGAAGAATCGCGATCGGGAAGCGAACGATAAGAACGGCGGCAAGAACGGCGCGGGGCAGAAGTCCGCGGACGGGAAGTCGAAGGGCTTTCTCACCTACGAAGAGGTGAACGAGGCCGTTCCGCAGGACGTCGCCGTCGATCAGATGGACGACGTGATGAGCGTCCTCGGCGACGAGGACATCGAGATCGTCGACGCCGCGACCCAAGTGAAGATCGCGCCCAAGCGCATCGTCGAGGAAGAGGCTGCCGACAAGTCGAAGCAGCTCCCGAACAAGGACAAGGACGAGGAAGCCGACGGCTACTACTCCAAGTCGAACGACCCCGTCCGCATGTACCTCCGCAAGATGGGCAGCGTCTCGCTGCTCACGCGCGAGGGCGAGGTCGAGATCGCGAAGCGGATCGAGCAGGGCGAGCACCAGGTGCTCGGCGCGATCCTCAACTCGCCGGTCGCGGTGCGCGAGATCATCGATCTCGGGGACAAGCTCCGCAAGCGCAAGATCCGGGTCAAGGAGATCATCCGCGACGCCGAGGACGAGGACCGCGAGTTCGACGAGGAGGAGGCCGACCGCCGCATCCTTCGTCTCATCGACAAGGTCAAGCACCTGGACAAGGTGACGCAGGATCTCCGTGACTCGCTCGACAGCGCGGCGCAGTCCCGCAAGAAGGGCATCGAGACCGAGATCGAGCAGAACCGCGGCAAGATGGTCGAGACGCTCGAAGAGATGCGTCTCAACAAGAAGACCATCGACCGCGTCGTCCAGAAGCTCCGCGGCCTGATCCAGAAGATCGAGCGCGCCGAGTCGGGCGCGACCGAGCTCGCGAAGCGCACCGGCGTCGACGGCGACCTGCTCCGCAAGGAAGCGCGCACGTCCCGCGGCGACGCGAACGCGGAGCGCCGCTTCAAGCGCAAGCACGGCGTCACGGTGGAAGAGGTCCTCACCAGCCACTCGGCGGTGCAGAAGAACCTGAAGCGCGTCGAAGAAGAGCTCCAGCTCGACATCAAGGCGCTCCGCCAGACCTACGCGGAGATCCGCGAGGGCGAGCGTCTCGCCGAGAAGGCGAAGGCCGAGCTCGTCGAGGCGAACCTCCGTCTCGTCGTCTCGATCGCGAAGAAGTACACGAACCGCGGCCTGCAGTTCCTGGACCTGATCCAGGAAGGCAACATCGGCCTGATGAAAGCCGTCGACAAGTTCGAGTACAAGCGCGGCTACAAGTTCAGCACCTACGCGACGTGGTGGATCCGCCAGGCGATCACCCGCGCGATCGCCGATCAGGCGCGCACGATTCGTATCCCCGTGCACATGATCGAGACGATCAACAAGCTGATCCGCACGAGCCGCTACCTCGTCCAGGAGTACGGCCGCGAGCCGACGCCGGAAGAGATCGCGGAGAAGATGGAGCTCCCGCTCGACAAGGTCCGCAAGGTCCTCAAGATCGCGAAGGAGCCGATCAGCCTCGAGACCCCGATCGGCGAAGAGGAAGATTCGCATCTCGGCGACTTCATCGAGGACAAGAGCGTCATCTCCCCGGCGGAAGCCGTGATCAACATGAACCTCGCCGAGCAGACGCGTCGGGTTCTGAAGACGCTGACGCCGCGCGAGGAGAAGGTCCTCCGCATGCGCTTCGGCATCGGCGAGAAGAGCGACCACACGCTGGAAGAGGTCGGGCAGGACTTCGAGGTCACGCGCGAGCGCATCCGCCAGATCGAGGCGAAGGCCCTCCGCAAGCTCCGCCACCCGAGCCGCTCGAAGCAGCTCAAGAGCTTCATCGAGAGCTGAGAGGCTCCCGGTGGCGAACGAAAGACCTGCGGTTCGCGAGACCGCAGGTCTTTTGCTTTCCATCGGCTTGGTCGCTGCAGCCGTGCTCGCCTGCGGCGACCCGGCGTGGAGCATGACCGGCACCGTCGTCGACGGCACCGGTGCACCCGTGCCGGGTGCCACGGTGAAGGTCCTCTGCCCCGGCAAGGCCGCGCCGTGGGAGACCGCGACCACCAACGATGCGGGGGCCATCTCGATGGGCGGCATCCCCGCTGCTCCTCCGAACTGCACGGCCGAGATCTCTGCGGCCGGACACGCGTCGGAGACCGTCCCCGTCGGCTCGTTCTGCTACCGGAGCACGACCGCCGGAAACTACGGCTCGCCATGCGCCCCGGGAAGCGGCAAAGTCGTCCTTCCATGAGAACCCTTTTCTTCGTGGTCCCGCTCGCCGTGCTGGCCGCTTGCAGTGACGATGCGGCGACGACGCCGCAGTCGCCGTCGGACGCCGCCGCCTCGGATGCGCCGGTCGTCGGAAACGACGCCGGCTCCGTCACGGACGCCAAGGCCGACGCGCCGGTGACCCCGTCCGGCGGTTGCGGGACGACCCAGCCCGCCGGCACGACCGCCAAGACGATTCAAGTGAACGGCACCGCCCGTGGGTACCAACTGACGGTACCAAGTGGGTACGACGGCAAGACGCCGCTCGCGGTCGTGTTCGCGTACCACGGGCTCGGCTCGAAGGGCTCCGACATGCGCTCCTACCTCGACATGGAGAAGATCGCGGGGAGCGCGGCCATCTTCGTCTACCCCGACGGGCTCCAGGCCCAGGGCGGCACGGGCTGGGATCTCGGGGCGAACGGCAAGGACGTCCTCATGTTCGACGCCGTCAAGAAGGACCTCGACGCGACCTATTGCGTGAATGATGCACGCATCTTCGCGACCGGCTTCAGCTACGGCGGCTGGATGGCGAACGCGCTCGGCTGCGCGCGCGGCGACGTCGTCCGCGCGATCGCACCGATGAGCGGCGGCGGCCCGGGCGGCACCTGCAAGGGCCCCGTCAGCACGTGGATCTCGCACGGCGCGAACGACACCGCCGAGCTCCCGGTCGAAGGGCAGAAGTCGCGCGACAAGTGGATCACGACGAACGGCGCCCAGAAGCCGGGCAAAGCGACGACCCCCGCGCCGTGCATGGTCTTCGACGGCGGGAAGAAGCCCGTCGTCTACTGCGAGTTTCAGGGCGGGCACGAGATCCCGAGCTTCGGGCGGCAGGCGATATGGGACTTCTTCGTCGCGCAGTGATCGGCGCGATCGCGCTGGGCGCGTTGGGCACCCTCGCCGGGTGCCACCGCGGCTGGAAGGTCCGGGCGAAGGTCGTGGACGCTTCCGGCGCCCCGATCCCGGCGGCGACCGCGCACTTCAAGTGCGGGACGAGCGCCTCGCTCGCGGGTCCGATCGGCAACTTCGTCAGCAAGGACGATGGCGTCGTCGAAGCCGTGGGCGGGACCGACACGGACCCGGGCCCTTCGTGCTCGTTCGAGGTGGTCGCCACCGGGCACAAGACGGCCACCTTCGCCGTCAGCGAGACCTGCTACCGGAGCAGCGGGGCAGGGAACCTCGGCGAGCCGTGCCCCGACACGAAGCTCACCGTGCCGTGATCAGACCGCGCGCGGGCGGCCTGCCTGGATCCAGGCGGGCTCGTTCTGCACGGTGTAGACGTAGAAGTGCTCCATCCGGCCGCGCAGGTCCTTGTCGAACGCGGGCGCCTGATCCGGCATGAACTCGAGCCGCTTCGTGAGGTAGGCGCGGTGGTAGGCGATCTGCGCCGCCTCCCACGCTTGGATGTGGGGGAGCGTGGTCGGGCGAGCACGCTTGTACCCGAGCTCGGCCTGCGTCATCGCGACGTACTGGTTCCACGCCGCCGCTTGGCAGAGCGCGTGGAGACAGCTGGCCTCGCCGACGCGAACCCGCATCCCCGGCTCGTAGGTGTTCACGGTCCGACAGTGGGTGCACGTGACGTTCAACGCCCGGAACGTCGGCGGGACGTTCAGCGGCGCACCGCACTGCGTGCACCCGACGGCGCCCTGGTTCGCCTTCTCTTCGGCGTCGCGGCGCGAGATCGCCTGGAACGCGTTCACGAAGATCTCGACGCGAACGCGCTCCACCTCGACGTCCATCCAATCGCGGAGCGCCTGGCCCTTCGCGCGCTGGTGGTCCATGAGCGGCCGGGGCGCGCCGGCTTCTTCGAACTTCGACTCCACCTGGCCGCTCCAGGTCTCGTCGATCTTGAGGCCGAGGTCCTTCGCCCGGCGCTCCATCGCGCTCCACGCGTTGCTCATCGGGAGGGGATCGAAGTCCGAGTCCGCGAGCAGCTGCGCGCACCCGTCGCGCGACTCCTGCATGACCTGCTGGAACCGATCGGTGATGTTCTTCAGGAAGGCATCCCACCGCTGGACGAGGGCATCACTCATGTTCTCTCTCCTTCAGACGACCTTGCCGCCGCAGTACGCGCACGGCTCGATCACGGCGCCGTCGTTCACGGGCGCCGCCCCCGCGCCGGGCTTCCGCGGGGCGCCGCAGGTGGTGCACTTCATCTGCGTCGCGCCGGCCTTCGCGCCGGACGCCGCGTAGGTCTGCGTGCTCGCCCGCGCGTTCGCGAAGATGCTCGCGGAGGTGTTCGCCGGAGGCGTCGTCCGCGCGAGCATCTCCTTCATCGTCCCCTCGACGAGCTCCAGCAGCCGCTGCTCGAGCGCGCGCACGAGCGCCTCTTCGGCCGGGCTGCTGGCGGCGCGATCCAGCGGGCGCAGGGCGGCGCGGGCCCGCTCCTCGACCGCCACGAGCGCTTGGCGCAGCTCGACCGGCAGCGCACCCCGCGACCGCTTCGGCCCCTCCGCGACGTGGCGGCGGCGCTCGTCGGGGGCGAGGGGAGGGATCCCCATTTGGGACAACGCGGCGTCCCAGCTCGCGTCTCCGCCGAGCGCGGCGTTGGCGGCCGTCTCCAGGAGCCACGACCGCGACTGGTCGACCCACGCGGTCAACGACCGGAGCGTGGCTTCGTTCTCGCTCACGAACGACCTTCCATGGGCGCGAGTAGAAGGCCTCGCCCAGCGGTCCGTCAATGGTATGCTCCGGGCCATGAGCAGCGAGACCCGATTCCAGTCCTTCGAAGAGTTCTGGCCCTTCTACGTCGGCGAGCACTCCAAGAAGTCGACCCGGCAGCTCCACTTCATCGGGACCACGGCTGCGCTCGGCTGCGTCGCTTGGGGCATCGTCCTCGGCAAGAAGAAGTACCTCTGGCCGGCCGCGCTCGTTGCAGGCTACGGCCCCGCCTGGTTCTCGCACTTCTTCATCGAGAAGAACCGCCCGGCGACGTTCAAGTACCCCGCCTGGTCGCTCTACGCCGACTTCGTGATGTGGTCGAAGATGATCCAAGGCACGATGGACGCCGAGGTCGAGCGCGTGATGGCCGAGCGCGCGAAGAAGGCCGAAGGCGAGACCAACGGCGCGGTCACGAACGGCACGGCGAACGGCACGAACGGCGTCTCGCACCCGACCGATCCCGCCGCCGAGTGACCCCATCAGGGCCCTCTACGTGATCGCCGCGCTCGCGGCGCTGTCGGGCACGGCAGCGTGCGAGCGCGGCTGCCTCTCGCGCCGGGTCAGCGCTTCGCTGGATGCGGGCGGAGGCGTGCAGGACCCGCTCGCCGTCGTCGACTGCCCAGCGGGGGTGTTGCGTTGTCGTACGGGTGTCGTCGAACGCCACGCCACAGCGACGGCGTGCGCGACGTGTACGTGCCCCTGGGTCGGGACGGGGACGGTCTGCGAGAGCGGCTGCGTCGCCGAAGACGTCGAGCTCGTGCGCGACGAAGCCGAGGCCCCCACGCTCTGCAGCGCGAGCCCGACCGCGCTCGCGGCGTTCGCCCCCGACGCTCCCCCCGACGCCGGAGCGTGGGCTTGCACGGACGACGGCGCGCGCTTTCAGTGTCACGCGGGAACCGTGTACGGCTGTGCCGGGGAAGGTGTCCCCGTCGCGCAGTGCGTGTACGGATGCGTGGAAGAAGGCGATGGCGTCGACGAGGTCTCCGTCGACGTCGCCCGTGCGCGCGCGCTCTTGTGCCGCCGCCACGCAACGAGTGGTCGCCCCTGACACGCGGATCACGGCGAACGGACACGTTCGTTCTCATGACTCGCTCAGTGTGAAACGACGTTCGTTCGCAGCCGCGTATGCGCCTTCGCAAACGGCGTGACGGCGTCACGCGGCTTGCCGAAAAAGTGACGATGCGCGTCGGGATATCTTACGCTTGACTACATTGGCGCCATGGTCGATTTCCTCGTGATTTCAGGGGAGCGACGGCGGGCCGACGGCCCACCCGTACCGCGTCGCGCCAGCGCGCCGCGGCATCGCGGAGTTGGGACCGTCGCTTCGTACGCTGCCACTGGAGCGGGGACCACGTCACGACGCACTGCGCGGGGAGCGGCGTAGATGGCGAGTCTCTTGCATTACCTTTTTGGGACCACCGCAAAGGTCGAAGGGTTTGCCTCCATGAAACGCGCAGTCGTCATCGTCGCCGCCTCCACCGTCGTCGCCAGCGTCTTCGGCGTCAGCGGAAGCTCGTCGCTCGAAGGCACCGCGCAGGCGCAGACCGCGGGCGACGAAGGCCCACCTCCTCCGGCCGAAGGGCCAAAATCGCAGCTCCTCGCGGCCGTGAAGACCAGCACGACGGCGCCCATCTCCGCGCCGAGCGCCTGCCCGGGCGGCATGGTCGAGGTCGAAGGCGACTTCTGCCCTTACGTGGAGCAGAAGTGCCTCCGCTGGCTCGACCCGGACACGAAGATGCGGTGCGCGGAGTTCGCGCCGACGGGCGAGTGCCCGACCCACACCGTCAAGAAGCACTTCTGCATCGACGCGTTCGAGTTCCCGAACGAGCCCGGCGCCAAGCCGACCGTGATGGTGTCGTGGAACCAGGCGAAGGCTCAGTGCGGCGCGCAAGGCAAGCGGCTCTGCAACGAGAGCGAGTGGACCCTCGCGTGCGAAGGCCAGGAGCGCCTGCCGTACCCGTACGGCTACGCGCGCAGCGCGGACGCCTGCAACATCGACAAGCCGCACCCGGCACCGAACGAGCACCTCATCGCAGACCCGAAGACGCGCGACGCCGAGGTCGCCCGGCTCGACCAGCGCGACCCCTCCGGTGCGCGCGAGGCGTGCGTGAGCCCGTTCGGCGTCCACGACATGACCGGCAACGTCGACGAGTGGGTCGTGAACGAGAGCGGGCGCCCCTACAAGAGCGGCCTGAAGGGTGGCTACTGGGGTCCCGTCCGCACGCGCTGCCGCCCGATGACGACGGCGCACGACGAGAACTTCACGTTCTACCAGGTCGGCTTCCGCTGCTGCTCCGACGCTGCAGCGGCCACGGCCGGTGGCGGCGCGGTGGCGAAGGCGTCGCCCGAGGCGAGCGGCCCGGCCGGGAGCTGATCAGTCGGCGCCCGCGTCCGAGGGCGGCGCCGGCGGAGGTGCAGGACGGTGGAGCGGCGGATCGCCGTACTCGGTCCGCATCTTCCGCGTGAGCTGGTTGAGGATCACCTGCTCGTGGTAGCGCGGCATCTGCGGGAGCTGGACGATGACGTGGATCGGCCCGTCGAGCTCGCGCGGCTTCACGAGCTCGAGGGAGCCCTGGGAGACCTGCTTCCCGCTCTCGGTCGAGGTGTACTCGAAGAGTAGGTAGCCGCTCTGCTCGTCCTTCTCGATGACCTTCAGGTTCATGTCGATGCGGATCAGCCGCAGCGCGGCGTTCCAGGTCCGGTCGTAGCCATAGGGGGAGTCGTAGGACGACTGCGCCGCCACGTCCGGGCTCGTCAGGACGATGGCGCCGGTCACCGCGAGACCGAGCGCCGTCCCGGTGAGGGGAGCCGCCGCACGAAGCCAGAGCATCGACAGGAGCGAGTGGCGCATGCCCATCGCTTATCGAAGCGCAAGAGCCTGGGCCAAATTTCCGACGCTTGCTGGCGCGCCGCTCCTCCCGCACCATGAGCGCATGGGACGGACCGGGATGGGCGCGCTGGGGGCTTTGAGCGCGCTGGGGCTCGCGCTCGGGGCGACGTTCTCGTGCTCGGACGAACCGACGGCGGTGACCCCGACCGACGCCGGGAGCGACGTGAAGGTTCCGGCCGACCTGTGCAGCCCCTCGCCGGCGAAGGACGCGTTTCCCACCGGCTCCTGTACCGCGCCGCAGCCGCCCCAGAAGGACGCGTTCGACGAGGCGCTCGCGATGATCGGTCGAGACCGGTGCAGTCTGCAACAAGATCCCAAGAAGATGCTGAACGCGGTGATGGACGTGGACGATCCGCGCCAGCTCCCCGACTTCAAGCCGCTCCTCGAGTACCCGCTCCGGCTGCCCAGCTACGGCACCGCCGTCGCCAAGGACTTCGATGGAGCGCTCGCCAGCGCGCGGCCCGTCTCTCGGGCGATCGCCGCCGCGTCGCTCCGGCGGGGGAAGCCGCTCGTGGGCTGCGCCGACGGCGCGTGGTGGGCGCTGCCGGCAGGTGATGCCCCGCTCGCGGTCGCGCTGAAGCAGCTCGCCGACGATCAAGGCGTGGACTTCGACGAGGCCGCCGCCGCCGAGGCCCTGTCGGCCACGCCGATCGAGCTCCAACGCGCGCTCGTGCCGGTGGCGCGCGCGCTCGCGCGGGCGAACGTCGCCATCGCCGAGGCGCGGGTGCCGGCCGCCGCCTTTCTGCCGCGCTTCCGCACCGCGCCGGACTGGGTGATCGGCACCATCACCTACAAATGGACGGATCCGCTGCTCGCCGCGTTCGACGGCGTCGACGTCGCGAAGATGAGCGAGGCCGCCACCGAGATCGCGGTCGCGATCGAGGCCGCCGAGCTCTCGCGATTCGCCGGGCTCGCCGTGCCCGACGTCGATCTGGCGACCCCGTTCGGCGGCATGGTGCTCCGCGGCGCCGACGCCCAGACGTACCTTCCTGGGACAGCGGCGGAGAGCGCAGCCTTCGTCCTCGACACCGGCGGCGCGGACACCTACCGCATCGCCGTGGCGGCGGCCACGCTCGATCGGCCGCTCGCGGTCCACGTCGATCTCGGCGGCGACGACACCTACGCCTACGTGGAGAAGAAGGTCGCCGAGGACGACCTCGGCGATCGCCTCCCGAGCGACGACGCGGGTCGCGTCGGGCGCACGCGGAGCCGCGTCGGGCGCCAGGGCAGCGCGGTCCTCGGCGTCGGGATGCTGTTCGACCTGGGGAAGAGCAAGGACGTCTATCGCTCGCTCGCGATCTCCCAGGGCGCGGCGGTGTTCGGCGTCGGGGTGCTGTACGACGACGGCGGCGACGACCGCTACGACGCCGAGGTGCTCTCGCAAGGCGCGGCCGCGTGGGGGATCGGCCTGCTCCTCGACGGGGGCGGGAGCGATCACCACCTCGCCTACGCCGACGCGCAGGGCTTCGGCATGGTGCAGGGCTTCGGCGCCGCGATCGACGCCTCGGGCGACGACGAGTGGTACACGAACCCCGGCTACCCCGGCGTGGCCGGCATCAAGGACGACATCCTCTACGCGAACGGGCAGCTCCCCGGGAAGGCGAACACCTCGCTCTCCCAGGGCTGCGGCTTCGGGCATCGCCCCGACGCGCCGGAGCCCGGCTTCGAGTTCGCCGGCGGGTTCGGGCTGCTCCGCGACGCCGCTGGAAGCGATCGCTACACGACGGGCGTGTTCGGTCAGGCGTGCTCGTTCGGTCTCGGCATCGGGATGCTCCTCGATGGCGCCGGCGACGACGTCTACAAGGGGCTCTGGTACGTGCAGGGTGCAAACGCGCACACGGCGGTGGCGTACTTCGACGACGGCGCCGGCAACGACGCGTACAACCCCGACGCGTTCCCCGTCACCGCGACGTCGATCGGCGTCGGGCACGACTTCTCTTCGGCCGTCCACTACGACGAAGGCGGCGACGACGTGTACTTCGGCCCCGGCCTCTCGCTCGGAAGCGGGAACGCCAACGGCATCGGCGTCATGGTGGTGCGCGGCGGGAAGGACACCTTCAACGCCGCGAGCGTGGTCTCGCTCGGCGCCGCCAACTCGACCGAGATCTTCGGCACGCCCCGCAAGACGCTGCCGACGATCGGCGTCTTCGTGAAGGCGGGTGGCGCAGGTGCGTACGCCGTCGGCGGGGTCGATGCAGGCGCGTACCCGTCGGGGAGCTGGTCCTACACGCCGAACAACACGCCGGACGGCGGCGCCGACGGCGGCCCGATCTACGACTACGAGAAGAGCATCGGCCTCGATCGGCCGAACGGCACGGCGGCGCTGCCGTGACTCAGGAGGCCGCTTCGGCGGTCTGCTTGTCGGGCTCTTTGTCGTTCTCGGCTGCGGCGATCGCCTTCAGGCTCCCGTGGCCCGCGAACAGCGCGACGCCGCCGGCGATGATCGTGAAGAGCACCTGGACCGAGAACAGCAGGAACGCATAGGCCGGCCCGCGCTCCTGCACGATCGCGCTCGGGTAGTAGAACGTCATCCCGCAGAAGAGCCCTGCCTGGAAGATGCCGAGGAGCCCCGGCGGACCCGGGATCAGGATCGTGATGCCGAGCATGCCCATCATCGCGGCGGCCTCGCCGAACGTCGGCGCGCTGCCGTCGGCGTGCTCCAAGCCGGCGCCCCACGCGAGGAACCACATCCCCGCCGCGTTGACGCCCCAGTAGAGGGTGGTCTCGAGGAGGTAGCCCGCGGCGTCGCGCGGAGAGCGGAGGACGTCGAGCCCTTCGGCCAAGCGCTCCGCCTCGTGGGCGAGCTTCTCCGCCAGCTTCTTGGAGACGATGCCGACGATGGCGACGGTCGCCCGGTGCGCCCATTTGCGCGCGAAGAAGTAGACCGCGATCGTCGTGAGCGCGCCGGTGAAGCCGAGGAGCGTGAAGAACGCATAGCCGCGGACTTGCGCCGTCGTGACGGGGAGGCCGACGACGTGATCGGGCAACGGAACCACCGTCGGGACGAACAGCAGCGCGATCGCGAGGACCACGCTCAGGTAGAGCCCGTCCACGATCCGGTCGGCGATGATGCTGCCGGTGGCGGCGGAGAAGGAGACGCGGCCTTTCTCGCGGAGCATCGCCGGGCGCACGAACTCCCCGAGCCGGAACGGCAGGAGCAGGATCGCGGCGAAGCCGACGAGCGAGATCGAGATGAGGCGCGTGGTGGGGACGTGGTCCGCGACGCGGCGGAGGAGGAACCGCCAGCGCGTGCCGCGGAAGAAGCTCATCCCGGCCATGAAGAAGACGTACGTCGGGACCGTCCACCACTTCACGTGGGAGAACTGGCTCCGCGACGGGACGAGGTCGAGGCCGGAGTGCCGGAGCGCCCACAAGAGGCACACGGTCACGACGATCGACGCGATGAATCGCGTGGCGTGACGGCGAAAGAAGCCCGGCCTCGTGGCTGGGGAAAGCTCGGCCATGGGAAGAGCGTGCTCTATAGCACGGGTCGTCAGCCGCCGGCTTCGCCGGCCAGGATTCGGCGCGGACCCAGGTCGAGGAGGCGCACCGTCTCCTCCCGGCCCACGAGCTTCTCCAGCCTGGCGATGGAGCGCACCACGTCGTCCACGTCGGCGGGGCGGTGGGCGTCGGAGCACGCGGCTTCGTAGGCGTCCTCTTCCAGGAGCTTCTCGGCCACGCGCTGCGGCTGCGAGCCGTACTTCCCGACGAGCGCGCAGACGTCCAAGAGGAGCGCGGCGCCCACGTCGAGCAACGCATCCACCGCGTCCCGATCGCTCCAGACGGGCTGGTACCGCTCCGGGTGGGCGACGATCGGAACCAGGCCGTGCCGGCGGAGGTCGGCCAAGCGCTCGGGCAGACGAACGGGAAAGGCGCTCGGGTTCATCTCGACGAGCACCGCTCGCCCACCGGGGTAGGGGAGCCCGGCGCCGGAGAGCAGGCGGGCGAACGTGACGTCGTCGAACCAGTGCTCGCTCGCGAGCGCGCGCGCGGGGAGCTTGGCGGCGTGCGGAGCAATCGCGGCCTCGAACCCGGCGAACGCGGTCTCGAGGCGGGCGCGATCGTTGTCGAACATGCCCGGCCGCATGTGCGGCGTCGCGACGACGGTCTCGAAACCAGCCTCGCCCAGGCGCTGGAGGAGCCGCAGACCGTCCTCCACCGAGCGAACCCCATCGTCGACCTGAGGGACGTAGTGCGAGTGCAAGTCCACGTAGCCCACGCTGCGGCTATACCACACCGACTCCGGGCGGTCCTCGTCCCACGTCCTCGCCGAGGTGAAGTCGAGTATAGTCGCGCTCCACCAGGCATGGCCGCGCTCAACCCCCTGACGAGGGAGCTCGTCTTCAAGATCGTCTTCTATGGGCCCGGCCTCGGCGGCAAGACGACCACGCTCCAGACGATCCACGCGCGGACCAAGCCCGAGTTCCGCGGGAAGATGGTCTCGCTCGCGACGCCCACCGATCGCACGCTCTACTTCGACTTCCTCCCGCTCCGGTTGCCGAAGGTCCGCAACCTGAGCGTGCGACTCCAGCTCTTCACCGTGCCGGGCCAGGTCTACTTCACGGCAACCCGCAAGCTCGTGCTGACGGGCTCGGATGGGATCGTGTTCGTGGCCGACTCGCAGAACGCGCGGATGGACGCGAACCAGGAGTCGCTCGACGACCTCAACGGCAACCTCGCCGAGCACGGGCGGAGCCTCTCGCAGACGCCCCACGCGTTCCAATGGAACAAGCGCGACCTCGCTGACGTCGCCACGGTCGAGGAGCTCGATCGTCGCTTCAACCTGTTCGCGGCGCCGGCGACGGGGACGGTCGCCACGAGCGGGGAGGGCGTGTTCGACGCGCTCGACAAAATCACGCAGCTCGTCCTCGAGAACTACAAGGCGCAGATGCCCCGCGGCGGCGGCGGCGTCCCGATGCTCGACGCGGAGGACTCCGGGCTCGAGGTCGCCGTCCGCGGTCTGGCCGAGTCACCGCTCCCGCGGCCGCTTCCCGCGCCCGTCGCGCGCACGCCCGAGCCGCCGAGCGCGCGCGCGCCCGAGTCGCGCCCGCTCCCGGCCGCGCCTCCCGTCCACGCGCCCCAAGCTCAGGACCGTCCGCCGTCCGCACCGGCGATGGCAGCCGTGTCGCCCGTGCCGCCGTCGCAGCCGCGACCCGAGGTCACGGCCGAGCCGATCGCCGTCCGCGGGGTGAGCTTCGCCAACCTGTGGCCCGAGGGCGAGCGGGCCGACGTTCGCGCCGCCGAGACCGAGCTCGTGCGTGGGAGCTGGGGCCCTGCGATCCTGCGCTGCGACGTGGTGGTGGCGCGCACGCTCGCTGCTGCGGCGAGCCTCGCCGGGGGCGCGGCCGAGGCGCCTCGCGATCCGGCGGTGGTGGCGATGCTCCTCGGGATCGACGGGCCGGCCTACCTCCGCTTCCGCCAGCTCGTTCGGGCGGCCCGGAGCCTCCGGCCGGTCGCCGAGGAAGAGGCCCTGGGGGCCTACCATTTCGCCCTCGACGTGCGGCGGGCCCGGATGCAGCTGGAAGCCGCTACGAGTTAGCCAGGCCGCCCGCCAGGCTGGAGCGGAAAACCTCGCGAACGCCGTTACGGAAACAGGTGAACGGATGGGCGGGTCGGTGTAGAATTCTAGCGATGGTCGAGACGCTCGCGCCAGACGATCTGATCGAGGAAGCGCTGTCCGCGGACGCGCTCCGTCGGGGGACGCGTCTCGCGCGCTACGAGCTCCTCGTTCCGATCGCGAAGGGCGGCATGGCTCGAGTGTGGGCCGCGCGCCTCCACGGCCAGCGCGGCTTCTCGAAGACGGTCGCGATCAAGACGATTTTGCCACACCTCGCGGAGGAGCCCGAGTTCGAGCGCATGTTCCTCGACGAGGCGCGCATCGCGGCGCTCGTCCATCACCCGAACGTCTGCGAGATCTACGAGCTCGGTGAAGAGGGCAAGGTCCTCTACATCGTGATGGAGTGGGTCAACGGGGAGTCGCTCATGCAGCTCCTCCGTTCGTCGGGGAAGATGGCTCCGATGGACGCGCGCCTCGCGGCGAAGATCGTGTCCGACGCGTGTGCGGGGCTCCACGCTGCGCATCAGCTCACCGACGACGATGGCCGTTCGCTCGGCGTCGTCCACCGCGACGTCTCCCCCCACAACATCCTCGTCGGCTCCGACGGGCAGGTGAAGGTCGCCGACTTCGGCGTCGCGAAGGCGCTCGGCCAGATGCACAGCGCCACGCAGGCGGGGCAGGCGAAGGGCAAGATGGCGTACATGGCGCCCGAGCAGATCGCCGGCAACGCCGACCGCCGGAGCGACGTGTTCTCGATGGGCATCGTCCTCTACGAGGCGACGACCGGTCAGCGCCCGTTCACCGGTTCGAACGATGCGGAGATCATGCACGCAGTTCTCGGCGGACAGATCACGCCTCCGACGCGGATCATCCGGAGCTACCCGCCCGAGCTCGAGCAGATCGTACTGAAGGCGATGGCGTCGGATCCCGCGCAGCGGTACGCCACGGCGGAGCGGATGCGTGTCGCGATCGAGGAGTTCCTCGCGCGGAGCGGCTCGCTCGTCACGGCGGCCATGATCGGCGGGTTCGTGCAGCAGCGGATCGGCCCCGAGCTCGAGAAGCGGCGCGAGAAGATCCGCGTCGCGGCGAACGCGACCGCCCGCACCGACGACGCGAGCTCCCCGAACCACGCGGGCGTCGTCGCCACCGGAACGCCGTCCGTCCAGAGCCTGGTCGAGGGCGTCCAATCGGGCCAACGCCCGGTTCCACCGGCGCCCGCCGGTCCCACTTCGGTACCGGAGCCTGCGCCGCCGAGCACGGGGAAGTACGTCCTCGCCGCGGTCATCGGCATCCTCGTCGCGGTCGGCCTCGGCACGGGCGTGATCCTCTACCTCCGGAAGCAACAGGACGACGGCTTCACCGCGCGCGGCAACGCGACGGCAGCCGCGCCCGCGAGCATCGCTGCAAGCGCAGCGATGCCGAGCGCGGCGGCGCATGCGCCTCTCCACACGGGCCCGGTCGCCTTCAATGGTCTCCCGCCCGACGCGGTGCTGGTGGTCGACGGGATGCTCCTCGATCGCAGCGCGCGCACCGTCGAGCGCCCGCCGGTCGGTACGAAGCGCTCGGTCGTCATTCGGGACCCTGGCTTCCTCGACGAGTCCATCACGATCGACGACACGACTCCGCCCTCGCTCGACGTCACCCTCACGATCGGCTCGCCGTCGGCACTCCCGACGACGCCGACCGCGACCGCAACGGGTGCCACTCCCACCGCCACTGGATCGGGCAAGAAACCACCGCCCGTCGCGCTTCCGCAAAATCCCTACTGAGATGAAATCACGCCGCGCTCTCTTCGCAGCGCTCACCGCCCTCGGCTTGGGCGTGAGCGTCCCCGCTTTCACCACCTACGCCACGCCTGCCGCGGCCCAAGAAGACGTCGCGGATCCCGCGGCCGAAGCGAAGAAGCAGTTCGCGAACGGGATGAAGGCGTTCCAAGCGAGCCGGTTCGTCGAGGCCGCGCTCGCGTTCGAAGCGGCGCACTACTACAAGCCCAACGCGGTGGCGCTCTACACCGCGGCGCTCGCGTGGAAAGAGGCGAACCAGCCCGAGCGCGCAGCGGACGCGTTCAGTCGCTCGATCGACGCGCAGGGTCTGAACCCCCAGCAGGTCACGATGGCCAAGGAGAGCCTGGCCGCGCTCGAGAAGACGATGGGCACGCTCGTCGTGACGGGCCCGCCCGACGGCAAGGTCCAGGTCGACAACTTCACCGAGTCCACGCTCCCCGCGCGTCTCCACGCGACGCCGGGCGTCCACACGCTCAACGTGCGGCTGCCGGGGGCGAAGATCGAGAAGCGCGACGCCACCTTCGAGACCGGGCAGGTCAAGGAGATGGATGTCACGCCATCGAGGGTCGAGCCGAAGGTCGAACCGAAGGTCGAGCCCAAGACGGAGCCCAAGGTCGTGACCCAGTCGGTCCCCACGATCTCGGTGAAGCGCGCGATCGGCTTCAGCGCGATCGGCGTCGGCGGTGCAGCCGCGATCTCCGCGCTCATCGTCGGCCTGCAGGCGGTCTCCGCGGGGGACGCCTACGACGCAGCGCCGTCGCGCGCCGGCTACGATCACGCGAACGCGCTCGCGCTCTGGAGCACGGTCCTCTGGATCAGCGCCGGGGTGTTCGTCGCCGGTGGCGTCACGCTCGTCCTCATCCCGGAAAAGTCGAGCCCCGCGGCGGACGCGGACAAGGGGACCGACAAACCGGCGGAGGACAAACCGAAGGACGCCGTCCTCAGCCTCACGCCCACGCTCGGCGGGCTCGTGCTCCGGGGGGCATTCTGATGCGCGCGCGTCATCTGGTCGGGGGCGTGGCTCTCCTCGGCGGTGCAGCCGCCATCTTCGCTGCCTGTTCGCTCGGGCTCGACGAGTCCAAGATCGGCGGAGGGGACGCGAGCGTCGACGCGATCGGCGATGGCGGTGGCGACGTCGACGCGGCGAACCCGGTCGGTTGCCAAGGCGACAACGAATGCAAGCCGGCGAACACCTGCCTCACGGGCAAGTGCGATCTCACGCGCAAGATCTGCCTCTACGATCTCTGCCCGGCGGCGGCGTGCAAGGCCTCGGTCTGCGACACGAACGCGAAGACGTGCTCCGTCCCGACGTCCTACGGGTTCCGTGCGGGCAGCTTCAAGGTGACGGCGGGCAACCTCGGTTGCGGTGGCGGTGGCGCCGGCGCACGGCGCTGCTTCGCGGCGTCGTACCCCTTCGTCATCGTCGGCACGACGAACGGCGTCGTCGGCTACTCCGTCGCAGACCCGACCGACGCGAACCCGGCTGCGCTCCCCGTCGCGGGCCTGCCGTTCTTCCCGGCGAACATCGTCGCGAGCGGCTCGCGCGTCTACTTCGTCGGCTCCGTGCAAGGCGCCGGCCCGAACTACAAGCTGCCGATCGCGTGGATGGACGTCCCCGGCGATCCCACCGTCAAGCAGCTCAGCGCGACGACGGTGTTCGACACGGTGCAGGTCACGAGCGTCGACCGCATCTTCCCCGACGGCGTCGGTGGCATCTACCTCCAGAACGACAACGCCGCGAAGTCGTTCCCGGTCGCGCGCATCACGGCGCCGCTGAAGGATCTCGAGCCGCTCGCGTTCTTCGCGTCGGCGGGCATGCCTCCGAACACGTCGCCGGGCGCTGCCAGCGGCGGGCGTCTGGTCACGTTCCGGCAGGACGGCTCGCCGACCTGGAGCGCCGTGCTCGGGTTCGAGACGAGCCCCGCGACGAGCAGCGCGCAGTACGGCGGCGACCAATCGCTCGCCGCGTCGTTCGGCACGAACTACACGCCGGGTTACATCGCGCACGGCGCGGCCGGTGCGCTCGTCTACAACGCGAGCGCGATCGACGTGCCGGACGGCGGGCCGAGCCGCGTCACGGCAGTGCGCGTCGGCTGGATCGTCGACGACGACAAGGGGACGAAGCTCGAGGCGACCGCCAAGGTGGACGTCGAGAAGTACTCCCAGCAGATCGGGGTCGGCAGCGATCTCGCCGGCCCGGTCGCTTGGCTGGACGCGAAGCGCGCGCTGGTCCTCGCCGCGTCCGCGAGCAACACGTCGCAGACGGCCGTGCAGGTGGCCACCCGCGACGGTACGCCGGCGATCATCCCGAACCGCCGCTTCGTGCTCCCGTTCGTGCCGAGCCAGCTCGCAGCGACCGCGTCGAACGGCTTCGGCTACGTGCTCGCGCCGGACGTGAACCCCGAGCCACCGACGGTCCACATCTTCGGCGCCGGCTGCGACAATTGACCCAGGCAGCGTCCATCCGGTGAACGGGGTGGGGGTCGGTCGGGTCGGGCTGTCACGCCCACCGAACGAGCGTGGTCTCGTAGGGATTGCTCATCGCGGCGTTCCAGGGCATCACGCGCACCGTGAAGGCGTGAGCCCCACTCGCGCTGGTCGGGATCTCGCCGCGGTAGCGGTACTTCCCGCCGTCCTCCGCACCGTCGACCTTCATCCGGACGACGTCGCCGTGGGCGAGCTCCAGCGCTCCGCCCGTCTCGCCGTGGTAGAGCTCCACCACGACGTCCTCGGGGGAGAGCGGCCCGAGCTTCACGAGCGCGGTCACCTTCACCGCGTCACCCACCGTGACCTCCTCGGCCGTCTCCCGGGTCACGCTCTCGATCGTGACGTCGGCCCACGCGCGCTGCGCGCGCTCCTTCCACGCCACGAGCTCGCGCGCGCCGCGTAGATCGGCGTCGGTCATGCGGTGCCACAGCTTGTGCGACGTGACGTAGAACCGCTCCGTGTACTCGCGCACCATGCGCGACGTGTTGAACGCCGGCGCGAGCTTCGCGATCGCGTTCTTCATCTTCCGTACCCAGCCGCGCGGCAGGTCGTCGCGCTCGGCGCGATCGAAGAAGAGCGGCACGACCTCGCGCTCGAGCACGTGGTGCAGGAGCTCCGCCTCGATCGCGTCGCCGGTTCCGTCTTCGTACTCTTCGCCGCGCCCGATCGCCCAGCCGACGTCGCTCCCGTGATCGCGCCACGCCTCGGCCCACCAGCCGTCGAGCACGCTCAAGTTCAGGACGCCGTTGGCGGCGGCCTTCATCCCGCTCGTCCCGCTCGCCTCGAGCGGCCGCCGCGGCGTGTTGAGCCACACGTCGACGCCGCTCACGAGCGCGCGCGCGATGCGCATGTCGTAGTCCTCGATGAAGACGACGCGCCCGGCGAGGCCTTCCTTCCGGCTCTCGTGCACGATCTTCCGGATCAGCTCCTTGCCGCCCTTGTCCTGCGGGTGCGCTTTCCCCGCGAAGACGAGCTGCACGGGCCGCTTCGTGTCGCCCACCAAGCGCAGGACGCGGTCGACGTCCGAGAAGAGGAGGGTCGCCCGCTTGTACGTCGCGAAACGGCGCGCGAACCCGATCGTGAGCGCATGCGGATCGAGCACCTGCTCGGCGGCCTCGATCACCTCGCGCGCCTCGCCCCGCCGCTCGGCGGCGTTCTTCAGCCAGCGCCGCGCTCCGACGACGAGCCGGTGGCGGCGGTGCTCGTGGATCTGCCAGAGCTCCGCGTCCGGGATCTCGTAGGTCCGCGCCCAAGGCGCCGCGTCGTCCGGCGTCTCGGCCCAGCGCGGCCCGAGGTAGCGCGTGAGGAGCGCCGCCATCTCGTCGGAGATCCACGACGCGACGTGAACGCCGTTCGTGACGGACTGGATCGGCACCTCGTGCTCGGGGAGATCCGGCCAGAGCATCGACCACATCTTGCGCGAGACCGCGCCGTGCAGCGCGCTCACGCCGTTGTAGTGATCCGAAGCGCGGATCGCGAGGACGGGCATCTGGAAGCTAGGCGGCTTCGTCGTGTCGTCCGCGCGGCCGAGCGCGAGGAGCTGCTCCTCGGTGATGCCGAGCCCCTTCCGGTACGGCTCGAGGTACTTCTTCACGAGCTCCGGGTTGAACGCGTCGTTCCCGGCCGGGACCGGCGTGTGGGTCGTGAAGACGTTCTGCGCCGTGCAGGCCTCGCGAGCGACGGCGAAGCTCGCGCCGCGCTCGCGGATCAGGCGCCCAATCCGCTCGATCGCGAGGAACGCCGAGTGGCCCTCGTTCATGTGGCAGACGGTCGGCGACATCCCGAGCGCCTCGAGCGCGTGCACGCCGCCGATGCCGAGCATGATCTCCTGGCGGACGCGGAACTCCTGGTCGCCACCGTAGAGCGGTCCGGTGATCGCGCGGTCCTCGGCCGCGTTCACGGTGAGGTTGGCGTCGAGCAGGTAGAGCGGCACCCGACCGACCTGCACCTTCCATAGCTGGGCGTAGATGGTCCGGTCGGGGTAGGCGACGTTGATCACGAGCCGCTTTCCGTTCGCGTCGACGACCGGGAGCACGGGGAGGCGGTGCCAATCGTTGATCGGGTAGCGCTCCTGCTGGAGCCCGTCGCTGTTGAGCGCCTGGCGGAAGTAGCCCTCCGCGTACGCGAGCCCGATCCCGACGAGCGGGAGCCCGAGGTCGCTCGCGGTCTTCAGGTGATCGCCGGCGAGCACGCCGAGGCCGCCCGAGTACACCGGCAGCGACTCGTGCAGCCCGTACTCCATCGAGAAGTACGCGATGCGCGAGCCCGCGCACTCGGGGAACTTCTTCGCGAACCAACCCTCGCGCCCGAGGTACTTCTGGAGGGCCTGGTGCGCCACGTCGACCTGCGCGAGGAACGCGTCGTCCGTCGAGAGCTCGTCGAGCCGCTTCTGCTCGATCCGGGTGAGGAGCTCGATCGGGTTGCCGTGCACCTCTTCCCAGAGCGCCGGATCGATGCGCCAGAAGATGGTCCGCGCGTCGGGCGCCCAGGCCCACCAGAGGTTCTGGGCGATGTCGCGCAGTCGCTCCAGCGAGGCGGGGAGGCGAGGAACGACGTGGTACGTGGTCAGGGTCCGCGGCGGCATGGCGGCGCAGCATACACCACGACCCCCGGTCCCCGAGGACGAAACGTAACTCAGGAATGAGTTACGTAATTCCTCCAACGTTCACGGGCAGATGCCGTACTCGACGCCCTGCACGAGCACGCTCGGGTTGAGCGCCGTGCAGCTCCCGCTCGTGCACGACGTCCCGACCTTGCACCACTTGTGACACGTGTTGTCGGTGAGGCAGATCGTGCCCTGCGAACACGCGAACGGGTTGGAGCTCGAGCACGTCGAGCTGGTCCCGGCGCCGACGCAGTCCGTCTCGCCGTTCGTCGTCGCGATGCAGTTGCCCGTCCCGCACGCCGCGGCCGGCGAGAGGAGCGAGCACTTCATGCGGCAGATCTTGAGGTTCGGAACGTCGCCGCCGTTGCCGTCCTGGAGGTTCACGCAGACGTCCGTCTTGGGATCCGTGCACGTGCCGCTCGCGCTGCAGAAGGCATGACAGGCGCCGAGCTCGCAGCTCAGGCCGACCGCACAGTCGGCGGTGGTGCTGCACGCCGAGCCCATCGGCTTCGAGCCGGCGCTGACGCACGAGGCCGTCCCCGCCGTGTCGGTGATGTCGCACGTCTGATTCGCCCCGCAGCCGCACTGCGGGCTCACGCCGCAGGCGTTGCTCGGAGGCGCGGTCTTGCAGTTCGGATCGGCGTCCTTCGGCGGCGAACCCGAGTCCTGCGGCGTCGACCCCCCGTCCCCCGCGTCGGGCTTCACGAAGCCGCTGCTGCCGACGGCACAGGCGGCGAGGACGAACGGAAGGGCGAGGAGAGCGGAGCGCATGGCGCGGTCTCTTAGCTCCATCTCAGCCGTGGTCCAGCTCGACGACGTTCTCGAGCGTGCCGAGCAGGTCGATGTCGAGCGCCACGACGTCGCCGGGCTCGAGCCACTGGTTGTCGGTGATCTTCGACCCGTTCAGCTCGAGGAAGCATCCCGTCCCGACCGTGCCCGAGCCGATGACGTCGCCCGGGTACAGCGTGACGCCGTAGCTCGCGCGCTCGAGGATTTGCGCGAACGTCCAGTTCATCTGCGCGACGTTCCCCTCGGAGACCTGCTTGCCGTTCACGCGCGCGCGCATCGCGAGGTCGAAGACGGCGCCGTTCGCCGTCTTCTTCGTGCGCGGGGCGAGCTCGTCGAGCGTGACCAACCACGGGCCGAGCCCGGTCGCGAAGTCCTTGCCCTTCGCGGGCCCGAGCGAGAGCTTCATCTCCTCCATCTGGAGCGTGCGCGCCGAGAAGTCGTTCATGATCGTGAGGCCGAAGATCGCCTCGTCCGCGTTCGCTGCGGTGAGGTTCCGCGCTTCCTTCCCCACGACGATCGCCGCCTCGAGCTCGAAGTCGAGCTTGTCGAGGTGGAGCTTCATCACCCGCAGCGGGCCGGGCCCGATCACCGCCTGGTGGTTCGTGAAGTAGAAGACCGGGAACTGATCGAACTCGGGGATCATCTCGAGGCCGCGGTTGCGGCGCGCCGTCTCGACATGCTGACGGAACGCGTAGCCGTCGCGCATCGACGGCGGGCGCGGGATCGGCGCTTCGAGCTTCACGCTCGCGAGCGGAAGAAGAAGCGGCGCACCCTCGAAGGTCGCCGGGAGCTTCCCCGCCGCGTGCTCCGCCACGATCGCGTCGGCAGCGGCGCGCGCGGCGGCGGCGTGCTGAACGAAGCCGAGCACCCCCGCGCCGTAGCGATCGACGACGTGCGCGGTGTCGCACGGGCGACCTGCCGCGTGCTCGTGCCACGCGAACGCGCGGGCCAGGTCCAGCACGCTCGCGCCGCTGGTGGTGGGATCGCCGAGGACGATGCCTCCGCGAGGGTGGCCGTGCGCATCGGTGCGGTAGGTGACGAGCTTCATGGCGGCTCCCTTTTCGCAAGCGACGCGTGCTAAACGCAAGGCCGAAACGTGTACCTGAGACTCCCCAAAGCCGCCCTCGGCGTCCTCCGCGAGGTCGGGCGCCACATCCTCAAGCGACCGGTCGTCGGTGTGGCCGCGATCGCGCGGGACGGGGAGGGGCGCATCCTCCTCGTTCGGCGCGGGGACACGGGCACCTGGGCGCTCCCGGGCGGGACCCTCGAGTGGGGTGAGACGCTCGCCGCGACCCTCCCGCGCGAGCTCGCCGAGGAGTGCGGGGTGGACGCTCCGACCGCGGTCGAGGTGTGCGGCGTCTACTCGCGCCCCGACCGGGACCCGCGCTTCCACGCCGTGACCGTCCTGGTTCGGTGCCGCGTCGAGGGCCCGGCCCGCGGCCCGAAGAACGTCCTCGAGATCCGGGAAGCCCGTTTCTTCGCCCCGGCGGACGTGCCCGCCGAGCTGGCCATGTCGATGACCGACATGCTCGCGGCCGGGCTCGCCAACGGTCCCGTCGTCCTCGAGTGAGATCCTTTCGCCGGCTCGGGCGTACACGCCCGACATGGAGACGATCGGCGAGTACAGGGTCGTTCGGTTGGTGGGTGAAGGTGGGATGGGGAAGGTCTACGAGGCCGAAGAGCGCCTCTCGGGGCGCCGCGTCGCCCTGAAGGTCCTCCGCCCCGAGCTGACGGGCGACGACGAGGGCCGCCGCCTCTTCACCAACGAGATGAAGATCCTCGCGCAACTCGAGCACGAGAGCCTGGTCCGCAGCCTCGCGTCGTTCGAGCACGAGGGCCGCTTGGTGCTCGTGCTCGAGTACCTCGAAGGCGAGACGCTCCGGAGCCGCCTCCAGCGCGTGGGCAAGCTCGGTTGGATGGACGCGGTCGGCATCGCCGCCCGCATCGCCGCCGCGCTCGAGGTCGCGCACGAGAAGGGCATCGTCCACCGCGATCTCAAGCCCGAGAACGTGATGCTCGTCGGTGCGCCCGGGGAAGGCACGGCCGCGAAGGTGATGGACTTCGGTGTCGCCAAGATCCTGTGCGCGCACACGGGGAACGTCCCGTCGCAGAGCGTGGGCACGCTCCAGTACATGAGCCCCGAGCAGATCGACGCGAAGCCGATCGATGGCCGCAGCGATCTCTACGCGCTCGGCCTCTTGCTCTACGAGATGATCGGCGGCGCTCCGCCGTTCCGCTCCGCGTCCCCGCGCGAGCTCCTGAACCTCCAGTGCACGGCCACGCCCGCGCCGCTCCCGAACGCGAGCGAGCTCCCGCGCGGCGTGCGCGAGCTCGTGACGAAGCTCCTGGCGAAGGCGCCGGGCGACCGCCCCCCGACGGCCGCGGACGTGAGCCGGACGCTCGCGCCGTTCCTGCCGGACGCGCCCGAGCCGCTGGCAGCCAAGGCCGAGACCGAAGCCAAGGTCGAGACCGAAGCCAAGGCCGAGACCGAAGCCAAGGCCGAGACCGAAGTCAAGGCCGAGCCGACGCAGGAGCCCAAGGCCACCGCGGAGGCGCGCACGCCGATGCCCGCGCCGAAGCGTGCGCCGACCGCCCGCGCGTCGCGCGAGGTCGCGAACCGCAAGGCCGTGGTGGTGCTGCTCACGGCGGGGCTCCTCTCGTTCGCGCTCACGTTCGCCGTTCGCCAACAAATGGCGGAGGGAAAGAACTTTTCCGAGGCTGTCTCGTCCCTGGTGAAAACGCCATGAAGCTCCGCAACGTCCTCGCGCTCGCCCTCGTCATGACCGCGGCCGGTTCGGCCGCCGCCTTCGCCGTCACGCCGGGAGCTCCCGCCACGACGGCGACGTCGCAGGAGCCCGGTGCCAAGAGCACGAGCGAGGCGCCGAAGCCTCCGCCGCTCCCGCCGTCCCGCTTCCAGGGCAACGGGACGCTCGCGATCGACGCGCGCCTCGGCCACGACTCCGTCGCCAAGGACGGCACCGGCGAGACCTACCTGATGGCCTCGATCACGGCTGCCGATGCGAAGAACGTCGCGCCGCCGCTCAACCTGGCGCTCGTCATCGACAAGTCGGGCTCGATGAAGGGCGACCGCATCGCGCGCGCGATCGAAGGCGCGAGCGGCATCGTCGACCGGCTCCGCGAGGGGGACGTCGTCACCGTCGTCGCGTTCGACACCAAGGCCGACGTGGTCGTCGCTCCGACCGAGATCAAGGCCGGCAACCGCGCCGCGGTGACCTCGAAGATTCGCTCGATTGCCCTCGGCGGCGACACCTGCATCTCGTGCGGGCTCGAGAAGGCGATGGACGCGCTCCAGACCGCCTCCATCACCGGTCCCCACACGTCGCGCATGATCCTCCTGTCCGACGGCGTCACCAACAACGGCATCAAGGACATCCCCGGCCTCCGCGAGATGGCCGCCAAGATGCGCGACGGCGGCTTCACCATCAGCACGATCGGCGTCGACGTCGACTTCGACGAGAAGGTGATGGCCGCGATCGCGAACGAGTCGAACGGCAAGCACTACTTCGTCTCCGACGCGGCCGCGCTCCCGAACGTCTTCGCGCAGGAGCTGGATGGCCTGCTCGCCACGGTTGCGAACGACGCCGAGGTCGAGCTCGATCTGGCTCCCGGGGTCGTCGTCGATCAGGTCTTCGATCGCACCTTCCGGCGCGAGGTCGACGGCACCGGCGTGAAGGTCTTCGTCCCGATGGGGACCTTCGCCGGCAAGCAGGAGAAGACGCTCCTCCTCAAGCTCCGCGTCCCGGTCGACACGGCCGGCGAGCTCAAGGTCGCCGACGTGCACCTCGTCTACAAGGACAAGGAAGCCGGCGCCGAGGGCAACGTCGCAGGTGCGCTGACGGTGGGCGTCGTCGCCGCCGAGCTCGCGCAGAAGGACCTCGATCCGTTCGTCGCGGCGCGCGTCGACAAGAGCATGACCGCGAGCACGCTGACCGAAGCGAACAAGCTCTTCGAAGAAGGTCGCGTCGACGAGGCGCGCGCAGCGCTCCGCGGCCGAAGCGCGACGCTCGCCGCGAACGTCGGGCACCTCGGGGGCAAGCTCGGGGACTCGGACAAGGCGGAGCTCGAGAGCTCGAACGCCCAGCAGCTCGCGCTCCTCGACCGCGCCTCGGCGAACTTCGCCCCGGCGGCCGAGGCAGCTCCTCCGGTCGTCGGCGGGTTCGCCGGCGGTGGGAGCGGTACCACCGGTACGGTCGCGGCGACCAAGGCGGCCTCGCGCCCGATGGCCACGGCCACCGCCATCACCGCGACTCCCGCAGCGGCGCCGAAGGCGGCTCGCGCGCAGGTCCGCGCGAACCAGCAAGCGGCCTCCGATCTCGGTCTCTGAGCGGCGTCCGAGCAAGGTGCCAGGTGCGTTGAGATCCCGCGTCGGCCGCGTCATGATGGTGCCGTGGCCAACGCGCCCATCGACGAAGGCCGCACCCTGGAGTCCGCCGACGCGGCTTCGGGTACGCGCGAGCGTCCCCGGGCCGTTCGGCTGAGCGCGGCGCCCGCGGACGGGCGCCTTCGTTCGTTCGCGCGGGGGCGGACCCGGCCGCGTGCGATTGCGTGGTTCGGGTTCACCGCGTTCTGGGGACACCTGCGGCACCTGGTCGCCTCCGCGATCGCGACCGAGAACATCGACTCGCGCCAGTGGATGGTGCCGGAGCGAGCCGACGAGCTCCTCGCGCGCTGCGTCGCCATCCTCGGCGAGGCGGGCGCGAAAGAGGGAGCCACCCTCGCCGCCGCGATGGGCGGAGAGGTCTGGCTCGACTTCGTCGCCGACACCGGCGACGACGTGACGGTCTCGACCGCGGTCGGCAAGCTCGTCGCCCGCGCGTACGAGCTCGAAGACGGTACGGCGCTCCCGCGCGGCCAGGTGCTGATGCTCGGCGGCGATCTCGCGTACCCGGTGGCGACCGTGCGCGAGATGACGCGCCGCCTGGTCGAGCCGTGGAACGCGATCTTCGAGGCCGAGGACGACGGCATCCCGCGCCTGCTGCTCGCCGTGCCCGGCAACCACGACTGGTACGACGGGCTCGACGGCTTCGCGCGCCTCTGTCAGGTGCACTGCGACTTCGAGCGCCCGCCGCCGCGGCGCGAGACGTTGCACCCCGTGACGAACGAGCACCCGGTCCTCGCGTGGGTGGAGGCGTTCTCGCGTGGCGAGGCGGTGCGGAAGCCCGACGCGCTCTCGCTCTACGGGTATTTCCCCGCCCAGCGCACGAGCTACTTCCGGCTCCCGCTCGCGGAGGGCTTGGATCTCTGGGGCGTCGATCGGCAGCTCAAGCAGATCGACTCGCGCCAGCGTGACTTCTTCCGGAGCGCTCCGCGCCACGCCCGCCTCGTCGTGCTCCCCGATCCGGCGCGCGCGTGGGGCGAGCGCCGGCCTCACGGGGTGGCGTCGCTCGAAGCGCTCGACCTCCACCCCGAGGCGCAGCGCCTCTACGTTCTCTCCGGCGACATCCACCACTACGAGCGCTCGGCCGACGGCGAGAGCGTCCACGTCGTGGCCGGCGGCGGCGGCGCGTTCCTCCAAGGCGCGCGCATGGCGAAGAACGGGCGCTACCGGATCGACGCCGAGTTCCCCGGTCCGAAGGCGTCGGCCGGCATGCTCCGCGCGTTGCCGCTCCACCTCGCGACCGGCGGCGCGGGTTGGTTGATCGTGTGCATCTTCGGCGCGCTCGAGGCGTGGGCGCTCTGGGCCCACCTCGCGCACGGCATCCGAACCTCCGCTCCGGTCGCCGTGATCATCGGGCTCATCGTGACGGTGAGCACGGTCGGCCTCATCGGGTGGCGCCGCCATCGCAAGCACCGCATCATCCCGTTCGCGAGCGCGTTCGGCGCGCTCATCGGAGCGCTGCCGCTCGCGATCGGCGTCACCGTGGATCAAGTCGGCCTCGCGGCGCTCGGGCCCACGTTCGCGTCGCGGATCGCGGTGGTGTGCGCGGCGTGGCTCGCCGCGACGTTCGTGTGCGGCGCGGGCTTCGGCCTGATGCTCGCCGCGCTGGCACGCCTCGGACTCAACCACGCGCAGCCGTTCGCCGCGCTCGGCATGCCCACCCACAAGCACCTCGTGCGCATGCGCATTCGCGAGTCGAAGGGGGAGACCGCGATCGACACGTTCGTCATCGGGCAGGTCGATCCGGTGGGTGGAAGCCCGCCCGTCCTCGTCGACCGCTTCACCTGGAGCGCGCGTGCGAAGGACGGGTAGGCGCGGCGCGGCGCTCGCCGGCCTCGTCGCCCTCGCGACCGCGTGCGGCGCCCACGTGAACGCGCCGCGCTCGTCCATTCGCTCCGACCTGCGCTACGTCGTCGACGCGTCGCGCGGGACGACCATCACCGTCACCGCCGACTTCGCGATCACCGGCGCCTCCGTCGTCGACCTGCCCGACGACATGGGGCCCGCGCTCGTGTCGTTCGCCGTCTGGCGCGACGAGCGCTGGGTCGAGCTCCCGGTCCGCGATCGGTTCGACGTCCCGGAGTGCCGCATCGCGTGCCGGCTCCGCTACGTGCTCGACCTCACGCGCCCGGATCGGAGCCTCGACACGGTGATGCGCGCGAGCGGCGGCGCCGTCACGCCGACCTACGCGTGGCTCGCGCGCCCGGAGCCGCTCCCCGTCGGCACCACGCACGTCGACGTGATTGCCCCGGCGCTCCCCGCACCCGACGCGGGCAAGGAGAGCTTCGTCGACGTTCCCGCCCACTCGGCGGCGACGAGCGTCGGCTTCTCCAACGACGACTTCGCGGAGGGAAGCTTCGCCGCGTTCGGCAAGGTGCGCGTCGCGCCGCTGGCGGTGCCCGGCGCCGAGGTCGACCTCGTCCGGATCGGCGACGCGCCGAAGCTCGGCGAGCCGGGCCTCGTGCAGTGGGCGCGCGACGCCGCCGGATGCGTGAGCACCCTCTTCGGGAAGTTCCCCGTCACGCACGCGAGCGTCTTCGTCGTGCCGGTGCGCGACGCGGACGAGGTGGTGTTCGGCAAGGTGCTCTCGCTCGGCGGGCCGGCCATCCTCGCGCTCACGGGCGAACAGCTCCCGGTCGAAGGGATCCACGACGACTGGGTGCTCGTGCACGAGATGATGCACCTCGGCGCGCCCACTTTCTTCGGCAAGCTCCGCTGGCTCGGCGAGGGGACCGCCACCTACTACGAGGCCGTGCTCCGCACGCGCTGCGGGTGGCGAACGCCGGCGCAGCTCTGGGGCGAGTTCGCGCGCTCGATGCCGCGCGGGGTCATGCCGAAGGGGAGCGAGCGCCCGCTCGACGACGGGGAAGGGATCGACGACGTGTACTGGGGCGGCGCGCTCTTCCTCTGGGCCGCGGACGTGAAGCTCCGCGAGCACGGCTCGTCGCTCGACGACGTCATGCGCGGCGTCCTCGCCGAGGGCGGCGACGGGACCAAGGTCTGGACGATCGAGCGGTTGCTCGACGCGGGCGCCCGCATCTCCAAGACGACCGTGCTCCGCGAGCTCTACGACGCCTTCGGCGCCGGACGCGGCCAGATCGATCTCGCGCGGTTGCTCGCCGACCTCGGGATCGAGGGGAAGGGCGACGGCGTGAGGCTCCGCGACGACGCCCCTTTGGCGGCGGTTCGAAAGGCCATCGATTCGCGCCGCTGAACTGCTGACACGTGAACGGGTGTGAGGTACCCTGGGCGGGTGTCGTTTCGGAGCAAGCTCGAGCGCCTGAGTCAGCGGACGGCCCTGCCGGCCTCGGCGCTGCCTGCGATCGAGCCGGTCGGCGAGCCCGAGGTCGATCCCTCCGTGTCGGCATCGGCACCCGCGCCGTCACCGATCTCGGCCACGCTCGAGGATCTCCGCGCGCGCATGCGCGCCGTGCTCGCGCGCTCGGTCGAGAAGCGCCCGCCGCGTCCGGTGGACGACTCGGTGGAGCTCCCCTTCGTCGCCGAAGAGACGGAGCACGGCCTTCGCCACCGGCGCGTGCTCCACTTCGGCGGCTCCGCGCGGGTGGGGCGGGCGCCCGTCGCGAGCGCGCGCAACGCCGACGCACGCCTCCTCTCGCTCCTGGCGCTCGACCCAGCGCTCGCGGGGCTCTCGCTGGAACGTGCACTCTACATCGATACGGAGACCACCGGGTTGTCCGGCGGCGCCGGCACGGTCGCGTTCCTCGTCGGGATCGCGCGCTTCGGGGGCCCGCTCGAGGGACTGATCGTCGAGCAACTCCTGGTTCGCCAGCTCGGCGAGGAAGCTCCGATGCTCGCGCTCCTGCGCGAGCGGATGGAAGAGGCCGACCTGCTCGTGTCGTTCAACGGCAAGGCGTTCGATCTTCCGCTCCTCCGCACGCGGTTCGTCCTCGCGCGGATCGCTCCGCCCACGCCGAAGCCGCACCTCGATCTGCTGCACGTCGCGCGGCGGCTGCACAAGCCGCGGGGCGTCGACTGCCGGCTCGTGTCGCTCGAGGAGCGCATCCTCGGGTTCGTGCGCCAGGACGACTGCCCGAGCGGCGAAGTGAGCGGGCGATACTTGCACTTTCTCCGGACCGGAGACGCACGGTCGCTCCTCGGCGTCATCGAGCACAACGCCTGGGACGTCGTGACGATGGCAGCGCTCGTCGGGCTGTACGGCGAGCCGCTCGCGGGGAGCCAGCTCCACGCGGGCGATCTGGTCGGCGTCGCACGGACGCTCAAGCGTGCGCGCGCCCACGACGATGCGCTGGAGGCCGCCGAGCTCGCCGCCGCAGGCGGCGCAGGCCCCGAGTCGCTCCGCGCCCGGGCCGAGGTCCACAAGGCGCGCGGCGATCGCGCCCGCGCGCTGGCCGATCTCGAGGCGCTGCTGGCGGAGGCGCCCTCGGCCGCGGTTCGGCTCGAGCTCGCGAAGCTCTACGAGCACCACGTGAAGGACGCGCCCGGTCTCACGCGAGCGCTCGAGCTGGTCGACGAGGGCGTCGCGGAGCCGGAGGACGCTCAGGCCAAGCGGCGTTCGCGGCTCGAGCGAAAGCGCGTCGCGCGGAGCCCCCAATCGCCGCTCTTCCCCGCTGCGCCGGCGAAGCCGAAGAAGCGCGCGCGCTCGCTCTGACGGGCGCGGCGGGAAGGAATCGGGGGCGACCGCCGTCGGTCGAAACATGGTAACAACCGGGCGCGAGGAGCCATGAGCACGAGCGAACGCGAAGGGGAACGGGAGCGATACAACCCGGCTGCCATCGAGCCCAAGTGGCAGAAGCACTGGGAAGAGAAGAAGACGTTCGCGGCGACGCGCCGCCCCGGTCGCGCGAAGGCCTACATCCTCGACATGTTCCCGTACCCGTCGGGGGACGGGCTCCACGTCGGTCACCCCGAGGGGTACACCGCCACCGACATCGTCAGCCGGTACAAGCGCATGAAGGGCATCGACGTCCTGCACCCGATGGGTTGGGACGCGTTCGGCTTGCCGGCCGAGCAGTACGCGATCAAGACGGGCACGCACCCCGCGACCACGACGCAAGCGAACGTCACGACCTTCCGCCGTCAGCTGAAGATGCTGGGGTTCAGCTTCGATTGGGATCGCGAGGTCGACACGACCGACCCGAAGTACGTCCGCTGGACGCAGTGGATTTTCCTGCAGCTGTTCAAGAAGGGGCTCGCGTTCCAACAGTCCGACATGCCGGTCAACTGGTGCCCTGCGCTGGGGACCGTGCTCGCGAACGACGAAGTCACCGCGGACGGTACGAGCGAGGTCGGCGGGTTCCCGGTCGAGAAGCTGCGGATTCGGCAGTGGTCGCTGAAGATCACCGCCTACGCGGATCGCCTGCTCGAGGGTCTGCCGGGGCTGGACTGGCCGGAGACGCGCGAGAAGCAGATCGACTGGATCGGCCGGAGCGAGGGCGCCAACGTCGACTTCGCGATCCAAGGCAAGTCGAAGGTGACGCTGACGGTCTTCACGACGCGCGTCGACACGCTGCCCGGCGCGACGTACGTCGTGCTGGCACCCGAGCACAAGCTGGTCGCGGAGCTGACCGCGCCGGCGCAGAAGGCCGCGGTGGATGCGTACGTGGCCGCGACGTCGAAGAAGAACGACATTGAACGCTCCGACGCGACGAAGGAGAAAACCGGCGTCGCACTCGGGACGTTCGCCGTCAATCCCATCAACGGAGATGCGATCCCGATCTGGATCGGCGATTACGTCATCGGTAGCTACGGAACCGGTGCCGTGATGGCGGTTCCCGCCCACGACGAGCGCGATCACGCTTTCGCCAAGAAGTACGCGCTGCCGATCGTGCAGGTCGTCGCGAAGACGAAGGGCGAAGCGCTCGACGTCGCGACGAAGCCGTTCTGCGACGACGGCGTGACGTACGCCGCGCGCACCGACGCGGGCATCGCCGATGGCACCCCGTGCGAAGAGGCTCGTCGGCTGTCCGCGCAGTGGCTGTCGGCGCGAGGGAAGGGGACCGCGAAAGTCACTTACAAGCTGCGGGACTGGGTCTTCTCGCGCCAGCGCTACTGGGGCGAGCCGATTCCGATCTATTTCCCGGTCGAAACCACCGACGACCCGCGCCAAGAAGGTGCAAAGTACACCATTCGCTACGACCAACCGATCGCGGTCGAAGACTCCGAGCTGCCGCTGCGGCTGCCCGAGCTGGAGGACTTCAAGCCGAGCGGGGATCCATTGGGTCCGCTGGCGCGCGCCACCGAGTGGCGCTTCTTCCAGAAGGACGGGAAGTGGTTCGCGCGCGAGACCAACACCATGCCGCAGTGGGCGGGCTCGTGCTGGTACTACCTGCGCTACCTGGACCCGAAGAACGAGAAGGAAGCCTGGTCGCAGAAGGCCTACGACGACTGGATGCCGGTCGACCTGTATGTGGGCGGCAACGAGCACGCGGTCTTGCACCTGCTCTACGCGCGCTTCTGGCACAAGGTCCTGTTCGATCTGGGCTTCGTGAAGCACGAAGAGCCGTTCCGGAAGCTGGTGCACCAGGGAATCATCCTGGGCGAGGACAACCATAAGATGTCCAAGTCGCGGAAGAACGTCGTCAACCCGGACGACGTCGTGAAGGCGCACGGCGCGGACGCGCTGCGCCTCTACGAGATGTTCATGGGCCCGCTGGAGCACATGAAGCCCTGGCAGACGAGCGGGATCGAGGGCGTGAGCCGCTTCCTGGATCGCTCGTTCACCGCGCTGACCGGGACCATCACCGACGACGCAGCCGCGTACGATCGCGAGACGCAACGCCTGGTCCACAAGACCGTGAAGAAGGTCGGCGAGGACATCGAAGCGATGCGCTTCAACACCGCGATCAGCGCGATGATGATCCTGGTGAAGCACCTGAACGGTCTGCCGGCGGTCCCGCGCGAGGCCGCCAAGGCCTTCACCCTGATCCTGTCGCCGTTCGCGCCGCACCTGGGCGAAGAGCTGTGGCAGCGCCTGGGGGGCACGGAGTCGCTGGCCCACGAGCCGTGGCCCACCTTCGATCCGGCGCTGGTGAAGGACGACGTGATCGAGATGGGCGTGCAGATCAACGGCAAGACGCGCTCGACGATCACGCTGCCCGCGAACGCGGTCGAAGCGGACGCGAAGGCCGCCGCTCTGGCGGACGCGAAGGTCGCCTCGCAGGTCGAGGGGAAGACGATCAAGAAGGTCATCTTCGTCCCCGGCAAGATCCTGAACCTGATCGTCGGCTGATGCGGCGGGCGGCAGCGCTCGTCTTCCTCGTCCTCTCGGCGTGCGGGTACCGGTCCGTCTACGCGACGCCGGCGGCAAAGCTCCACGTCAAGCTCGGACGCGTGGCCATCGCCGACGCCGCCGCCGCGAGCGAGGTCGTGAGCGGGGCGCGGGAGTACCTCGCGCGCGAGGGAGCGCTCGCGAGCGGCGACGGCTTCCCCGCGCTCGAGGTGGACGTGCTCCGCGTCGACGAGACGAGCGAAGGCATCTCCGCGACGGCAGCGAACGAACCGCGCGCGCGCGCGACGAGGCTCGGGGTCCTCGGCCGCGCGACGGTGGTCCCGCGCGACGGCGGGGACGCCACGACCGACACGGGAGACGTGCGCGCGAGCGAGCTCGTGGCGGTCCCGCTCGATCCGGCGGCGGAGCTCTCGGGGCGGAGCGACGCCGTGCGAGCGATCGCACGCAAGCTCGGGCAGAAGCTCGCTGCGCGAGCGCTGGGGCACCCGGAAGCGGGAGAGATCGAAGCGCAGGATCCGTAGTCCCAATCGGGGACTACGGCAGCTTCATCGCCTTCTTGAAGCGCTTCCCATCGGCGTACATGTCCACGTTCGTGAACACGTAGTGCACGGCCTTGTGCTTCGCGCTCTTCGCGAGGTCCGCGAGCTTGTCGATCGCCGGATCCTCGTAGCGGCTCTTGTGGCCCGCCGGGCCCGGCAGCCGGTAGTACGCGGTGTCCGCCTTGGAGAGCCCGTGCACGAGCGGGTCACGCGCGACGATCGCACCGCTGCCCTGGGCGGCGGCCTCGGCGTCCTTGATGTCCCAGGTCGGGGGCGCCTCCCAGACGACGCGATCGAACTTCTTCCGGACCGCGAGCAGGAAGTCCTTCACGCTCGCCTTCGTCGCCCGGCTCGCCGTGAAGTCCGGCGGCGCGACGAACACCGCCGTCGTCGCCGAGAGCTCCTTGCCGACGCCGAGGAGGTTCTTGAGCGCCGTCTCGGTGACCTTGCCGTCGCGGAAGCCCTCGAGACCGATCTCGCGTGGCGCGAGCATCGCGAACTCGAAGCCGGTCGGCGCCTCACGGCGCCAGCGCCGCACGGTGCCGATGCCCGGAAGCGCGACGTGCGTCTCCTGGACCTCGACGAACGAGAACTCCTTGAAGAACCTCGTCGCCGGTACGGGAAACCCCGCGCATCCCACCACGATCATGGCGGGAGAAGGCTAACTCACAAACCGCACTCGGTCTTGCACTTCGTCTGCGTGCAGCTCCCGAGCGCGTTCGAGGCATCTTTGCCCGACGGATGGGCCAGGCCGCAGGCGTCCACGCAGGGGAGATCCGTGCAGATGGCCAGGCACTGGGAGTAGGCGTCGCAGTCGCTGCCACTGCCGCACGCGGTCCGCTCGGCCGAACACTTCGTCTGGGTGCAGTCGCCGCAGGTCTGCACGGTGGTGCCGGAGTCCTGCCCCGCGTCGGTCCCCGCGTCGGGGGTCTGGCAGGTGGCGGGGGGGTAGTTGCACTGGCCCGAGCAGACGCCGCAGCCCGCAAAGAGGTTGCACTTCGCGAGCGCGAGGTACGCGGCCTGGCCGTTCGGGAACGACGCGTAACAGCTGTTGACGCAGTTCTGGTCGCAGTTCGGCTTCGTCGCGCACTGGTAGATGCTGGCGCAGTCGTTCTGGCTCTGACAGGCCGCGAACTGGCCGCTGCACTGCTGGTACGAGCACGCGTTGCACTGGTTCACGACCGGCGCATCGGACCCGCTGTCCGGCGGCACGTACTGGTCGTAGGTGGTGCTGGAGTCCCCCGAGTCCGTGATGGTGACGACGCAGCCCTGCGCCCCGAACAGGGCCGCGAGCGCGACGGTGGCGAGCCCGAGCCCGGCGGAGGTAGCGGCAAAGCGAGTGAAGCGCGTGTTCATTCGGTCTCCTGTTCGACGGGGGGCTCCGGCTTTGATTCAGCCGGCTTTTTCTTCTTCGATCCGGCGGGTTTCCGCTCCGTTTCGACCTTGGCTCTAGCAGGGTGCCGCCGGAACGCGAAGAAAACCATCCCGAGCGAGACGAGCCACCACAGCTTGTCGCCTACGTACTCGTACACCGTCGCACCCTTCATCAAGTGGACGATCGTGTCGAGCGACTCGCTCTTGAAGGTGTGGGTGTGGAGCATGACGCGGCCGACCGGATCGACGAACGCGCTCACGCCGCTGTTGGTGCTCCGCACCAGATACCGGCGGTGCTCGATCGAACGAAGGGTGGCGAGCGAGAGATGCTCCCACGGCTCGGCCGTGTCCCCGAACCACGCGTCGTTGGTGATGTTGACGATGAGCTCCGCGTCCGTCCCCGCGACCATGTCGTTGGTGAAGCCGGGGAGGATGTCCTCGTAGCAAATCAGCGGCGCGATGTGGTGCGTGCCGGTCTCGGTCTCGAGCGGGAGGAGCGTCTTGTCGGTGCCCTTCGCGAAGCGGCCGCTGTTCGGCGACCACTCGTACAGGATCGGGAAGGTGTCCCCGAGCGGGAGGTACTCGCCGAACGCGAGCAGGTACTCCTTGTCGTAGCGCCCGACGACCTCGCCCTTGCCGTTCGAGATGAAAGCCGTGTTGTAGAGCCGCTCGAGGCGCGGATCGGGATCCTCGTGGATGACGACGCCGCCGAAGATCGTGGGCACGCCGTTGAGCTGGTTCGTGACCGTGTTCCGGTAGAACGTCTTGTAGATGTCCTCGGACACGCCGAACGTGACCGACGACTCGCTCCAGACGACGAGCTCGACGCCCTTCTTCTTCAGGTCCGCCGTCATGCGGACGTGGCGGCGGAGGCCCTCGGCGGAGTCCTCGCGCTTCTGCATCAGGCCGAGGTTGCCCTGCACGATGCCGACGTGGAGCGGCGGGGCGGCCTGCGCCGCCGCGTCGACCTGCTTGATCCGGATGATGCCGTAGAGCGCGGAGACGGCGGGCAGGACGAAGAGACCGCCCACGAGCCGCCGATCGGCGGGCTTTCCCTCGGCGCGCGCGCGGAGGAGCTCGAACAGCGCGACGGACGGCGCGAGCACGAGGACGCCGATCAGGATCGGACCGCCGAGATCGGCGACCTGGGAGAAGACCGGCGCCTTCACCATCGTTGCGCCGAAGTACCAGGGGAAGAGCATCAGGTACGCGCCGAGGAGCTCGCTCGCGACGAACGAGCCGAAGGCGACGAGCGTCGGGTTCCAGCCGCGCTGGCTCGCGCGCCCGTAGAACCACCCCATCAGGCCGATCCGCGTGCCCTGGTACGCGCAGATGATGACGACGAAGAGGAGACAGAGCGGCAGCGGAAACCCGCTGAACGTCTTCAGCATCGTCGTGAGCCACGAGAAGCCGGCGAGGTTCATCGTGAGCCCCGCGACGAGCCCCATGCCGAACGCGCCCTTCGGCGTGCGCCCGTGCATCGCGACGAAGAGCGGCAGGAAGGCGAGGAACGCCAGCGGCCACACGTCCTTGCCGGGGAACGCGAGCCAATACAGGAGCCCACTCAGGACCGCGCAGGCGATCGCTGGGAGACGCGGGAGGGGAAAGGAGAGCTTCACGGCCCCCTACTTGATGGCCTTGGCCACCTTGTCGAGGAGCTCCTTCATGTTGAAGGGCTTGGTGATGTAGTGGCGCGCGCCGGCGTTGATGCCTTCGATCACGTCGAGCGCGCCGGTCTTCGCGGTGAGGAAGATAATCGGGATCTGCTTGAAGCCGTCGAGGCCCTTCAGGTGCTTCGCGAACTGGATGCCCGTCATGCCCGGCATCATCACGTCGCACACGATGAGATCGGGGGCGCGGATCGTCCCGAGGAGCTGGAGCGCGCTCTGGGCCTCGGGCGCCTGGTAGACGGTGTACTCGGTCGAGAGTTGCTTCGCGATCAGCGTGCGAACCGACTCGTCGTCCTCGACCACCAGGATCGTCTTCTGTCCTGCCATCTACTTCTTCTCGATCTTGATCAGATCGATCTCGAAGAGCAAGGTCGCCTTCGGCGGAATTCCGGGGCGCCCGCGCTCACCGTAGGCGAGCTGGTACGGGATGGTGAGCTTGCGCTTGCCGCCCACCTTCATCCCGGGGATGCCCTGATCCCAGCCCTTGATGACGTTGCCCTGGCCGATCGTCACCTTGAACGGTGCGCCGGCGGGCTGATCGCCCATCGCCGGGTGGTCGCGCGAAGCGTCGAACTTGGAGCCGTCGGGGAACGTCCCGATGTAGTGAACGGTGACCGTGTCGCCGTCCTTCACGGCGTCGCCCGTGCCGACCTTCACGTCCTCGATCCCGAGCTTCGCCTCGGCCTCGTCCTGGGTGGGCGCGGGGGCGGGCGCGGTCTGGGTCGGCGTCGCCGCGGGGCGCGCGCTGGGGACGGTGGCTGCGGTCGTCGTGTTGTCCGACGCGATGGGCTCCGGCGAGGGCGGCGCGGTCAGCTTGGAGCAGGCGAGGGCGCCGACGGGGGCGAGGGCGAGGAAGCCGAGGAGACCAAGGAGGCGGGAGGAGGGAACGTTCGACGGACGGCGCATGAGCGGAAGGAAAAGTAGCCGGAAGCCGCCACAAGTAAAGGCTATATGGTGGGGAGGATGGCCCGCGTGCTCCACATCGAGGACGACCCGCGCAACCGGCTGCTCGTCCGGAAGCTCCTCACGGCCGAGGGGATCGAGGTCATCGACGCGCCCGACGGGCTCGCCGGGGTTCGCCTCGCGCTCAGCGAGCACCCGGACCTCGTCCTCGTCGACGTGAACATCCCCGGGCTCGACGGCTACGAGGTGACGCTGCGCCTCCGCGCCGAGGAGAGTCTGCGCAAGGTGCCGATCGTCGCGATCACGGCGGAGGGCGATCGCGACACGAGCGCCGCCGTCGGGTGCGACGGGTTCGTCCAGAAGCCGCTCGACGCGCGCGTCTTCGGCGCCCAGATCAAGAAGCTCCTCCAGGGCCACCGCGAGCCTTTCGCATCGGGCCCGGATGCCACGGGCGAGCGGCTGCGCCTGCAGAGCGGGCGCATCGTCGCCCACCTCGAAGAGAAGGTCGCGGAGCTCTCGTCCGCGAACGAGCGCCTGCGCGACATGGACCGCCTGCGGACCGAGTTCTACCGGAACGTCTCGCACGAGCTCGCCACGCCGCTCACGCCGATCGTCGGCTACCTGCGCATGCTCATCGACGAGGAGCTCGGCGATCTCACCAAGCCGCAGGCGAAGGCGCTCCGCGCGATGGACGACTGCATCCGGCGCTTGCGCGGCACGCTCGACAACCTCGTCGACGTGACCGGCCTCGAGACCGGGCGGATGAAGTTCATCCACAAGAACTACGATTTCCTCGAGGTGGTGAAGCGCGCGCTCGAGACGCACGAGACCCCCATCACCGAGAAGAAGCTCGAGCTCGTGACCGAGCTGCCGCGCGGGCCGCTCCCCGCGTACGGCGATCCCGAGCGGCTCGGGCGCGCGATCGGTCAGCTCGTCGACAACGCGGCGAAGTTCTCGCCCGAGGGCAGCAAGATCGGCGTCGCGGTCGAGGCGACCGACACGACCTACGCCGTGCTGGTGGCCGACAGCGGCCCTGGCGTCGCGCCGGAGCTCTGGGAGACGATCTTCGAGCCGTTCCGCCAGGTCGACGGCTCCACCACCCGCGCGCACGGTGGCGTCGGCGTCGGCCTCGCGATCGCGCGGCGCGTGGCGCGCGGTCACGGCGGCGACGTGCGGGTGCACGATGGCGCGCGCGTGGGGCGTGTCGAGTACCCGGGCGCAGCGTTCACGCTCCGCGTCGCCCGCGTCGCGGGGGAGCAGGAGCGTGGCTGAGCAGGGCGCCGACGACGGAGCGCTCGCTCCCGACGCGGTCGTCCTCGTCCGGGATGGCAAGGAGATCACGCGCGAGCAGTTCCGCGCCGAGCAGGTCGCGGCCATCCCCGAGGGCTACTCGCCGTGGTTGCACCTGCTCTTCCCGTCGGCGGTCGGCATCGGTGCGGCCGCGGTCGCGCTGGCGCAGCTCCGGGACGTGACGAGCCTCGACCTCGCGATCGTTCCGCTCGTGTGGCTCGCCTCGAACGCGGTGGAGTGGCGCGCCCACAAACACCTCCTTCACCACCGGACGAAGCCGCTCGAGGTCCTCTACGACCGCCACACGCCGGTCCACCACCGGATCTACATGACCGACGACATGGCGGTCCGGAGCCGCAAGGAGTGGCGGCTGGTGCTCATCCCGCCGTACGGCATCCTCGCCATCCTGCTCCTGGTCGTCCCCGGGGCGTGGGGGCTCTGGCACCAGGGGCTCGCCAACGCGGCCTGCTTCTTCGTGGCCACCACCATGCTCTACGTCGTGAGCTACGAGTGGCTCCACCTCGCGTACCACCTGCCCGAAGACCACCCGATCGGGCGCCTCGGCATCGTGAAGCGGCTCAAGCGGCACCACGCGACCCACCACGATCCGCGGTTGATGCAAAAGTGGAACTTCAACGTCACCGTCCCACTTTGGGATTGGGTGCGCGGCACGACCTATCGCGGCGATCCGGACGCTCGCCAACGCCCCTGACGTGATTCGCAGGCGCAATCGCGTCATGACGCGCTGCGCACCACGGAGTCTCCTGGCGCGAGCGCTCGCTTTCGGCTAACGGTAGGGAAGCGATGGGTAAGCTGGGTTTTGCCGTCGCCTCGGTCGCGGTCGCGCTCGTCCTCGGAGCGTGCGGCACCAAGGACGACAATGCGCCGACGGTGGGGCCTACTTCGGGAGTGAATCCCGGCGATGATGCGGGGCCCCCGCGCACGCTGGCCGATCTCACGGCCGCCGAGCGGAAGAAGCTCTGCGACTGGACCGCGAACCGCGGTGGCGGCTACGGCAAGTCGCAGGTGTGCGACGGAGGCCTCGTCGTGCGCACCGTCGCCGACCAGACCACGTGCATCAACCAGTACCTCGGCGCGTGCACGACGGTGAGCGTGACCGAGTGGGAAGCGTGTCGCAACGCCGAGGTCGCGAACCCGTGCGCGCTGCCGCTCTACAGCGCACCGGAGTGTCTCGTGGTGCGGCGCTGCATCGGACTGACCGACGGCGGGCCGCCGCCCGAACCGGGGGATGGAGGCTGACATGCGATCCGCCAAGCAAGCAGGGGCCCTCGTCACCGTCCTCGCGTTCGCGGGGCTGCTCGCGCTCGTGCCGGCGTGCGGCAGCTCGAGCTCCAGCGGAGACGACCCGACCGCGCTCACGCAGCCCGTCGCGACGGGCCTCACGATCAACGAGGTCGCGATCTTCCAGTCGCTGAAGATCCCGCTCGCGAAGGACGGGCAGGTCGCCGATCGCGGTTCGATCCCGCTCTCGGTCGTGGCCGGGCGCGATGCGATGCTTCGCATCTACGTGACGCCCGACGCGGGCTTCGGCGCGAAGCCGGTCACCGCGCGCGTGAAGATCGTGAACACGTCGCCGACCGGCGGCTTCGCCAAGGTGTTCAGCGCGACGGCCACCGTGAGCGCAGCGTCCGCCGAGTTCGATCTCGGGACGACCCTCAACGTCGACATCCCCGGCGCGTACCTCCAGCCCGGGTCGACCTACACCGTCGTGCTCAACGCGGACGGCGGCTCGTCGGCGTCTTCGCCGAGCCCGGCGAAGTTCCCGACCGACGGCTCGCTCGTCGAGCTGCCGACGAAGCAGACCGGCGACCGGCTGCGCGTCATGATCGTTCCCGTCCAGTACGACGCGGACGGCTCGAGCCGCCTCCCCGACACGAGCGACGAGCAGCTCAAGCGCTATCGCGAGCAGTTCTACAAGCTCTACCCGGCGGCCAGCGTCGAGATCACGGTGCATGATCCGTGGGCGTGGCCGGGGGCGATCAGCCCGAGCGGGCAGGGGATGAACACCGTCCTCGACGCCCTCGGCAAGCTGCGCGCGCAGGACTCGCCGGATCCCGACGTGTACTACTACGGCGCCTTCGCGCCGCGCGACTCGTTCGGCGCGTATTGCGGCGGCGGCTGCGTGACGGGCCTGAGCCCGATCGGGCAGCCCTACAGCGTCGGCGTCGGCTTCACCGGCGGTGGCGCGGCGGAGACGGCGGGCCACGAGGTGGGGCACGCCCACGGCCTCAACCACGCGCCGTGCGGTGGCGCGGGTGGTCCCGATCCGGCGTACCCGAGCGACGCGGCGCACGCGCAAGGGAAGATCGGCGTCTGGGGCTACGACCAGATCGCGAAGAAGCTCATCGATCCGCTCCCGCCGGCGGCGCAGACGACCCCGCACGACATCATGGGGTACTGCAGCAACGACTGGATCAGCGACTACCACTACGACAAGCTCGTGAAGCAGATCCGGAGCGACAACCGGTTCTTCGCGAGCGACTTCAGCGGCGAGCGGTCCACGCCGAACGACTACGTCTCGGTCACGGTCGACGGCTTCGGCGGCGCGAGCCTCGGCGTCGCGCGCTCGCGTGACGTCTCGATCCCGCGCGGCGACGCGCGCCCCGTCACGTTCACCACCGGCGCGGGCACGGTCGTGGCGAACGGGACCGGCTACTACTTCCCGTACGACCATCTCCCCGGCGGCGTGATGTGGATCCCGGCGCCCCCCAGCGGCGCGGTCGGGGTGAAGGTCGGGGCCGGCGCTTTGGACGCCACCGCGCTGTCCTTCGCGCTCGCGCGCTGAAGGTTCGGGCGGCGCCGTGCGCGTCTACCTCGATTGGAACGCCACCACGCCCCCGCTCGAGGGCGTGCTCGATGCGATGCGCGCTGCCGCTGCGACGGCGTGGGGGAACCCGTCGAGCGTCCACGCCGACGGACGAGCCGCTGCCCGCGCGCTCGAGGACGCACGCGCCGCGGTCGGGGAGCTCGCCATGGCCGAGGCGCGTGACGTCGTCTTCACGTCCGGTGGCACCGAGGCGAACAACCTCGCGCTGCGGACCGCGCTCGCGCGGCCGGGCCGCTTCGTGCTGTCGCCGATGGAGCACCCCTCCGTCACGAAGGTGGCGGGGCTCGTCCCAAAGCGCGTGCGCTGGCTGCGCGTGGAGCCGAGCGGACTCGTCGAGCTCGCCGACCTCGAGCGCGCGCTCGGCGAGGGCCCCGTGGCCGCGGTCGCTCTCCAGGCCGTCAACCACGAGACCGGCGTCCGGCAGCCCGTCGCCGACGCGATCGCGCTCGTGAACGTGCGCGCCCCGGGCACGTGGTTCCACGTCGATGCCGTCCAGAGCTTCGGCAAGCTCCCGCCCGAGGCGAGCGGCTTCGGCGCGACGAGCCGGAGCATCGCCGCGCACAAGCTCCGCGGGCCGAAGGGGATCGGCGCGCTGGTGACCTTGCCGCGCACGAAGCTCGCGCCGTTGGTCGTCGGGGGCGCGCAGGAGAGGGGGCTGCGGCCCGGTACGCAGGACGGCGTGCTCGCGGCCGGCTTCGCGGTGGCCGCCCGCCACGCCGCTCGGAGCGCTGCGCGCTGGGCGGAGCTCGCCCCCATGCGCGACGCGCTGGAGGCCACCCTCCTCGCGCGCGGCGGCCAGGTCAACGGCACCGGCCCACGAGCGCCGCACGTCACCAACGTCTTCGTACCAACGTGGTACGGCCCGGAGCTCGTCGCCGCGCTCGATCTGGAGGGCGTCTCGGTCGCGAGCGGGAGCGCGTGCAGCGCGGGCACCCTCGACCCGTCACCGGTGATCGAGGCGATGTTCGACCGCGCCCGGGCGGCTCGCAGCGTGAGGCTCTCGATCGGAGAGACGACCACGCCCGAGGACGTGGCGCGAGCGACGGCAGTGCTGGCCGCCGTCCTCCCGCGCGCAAGCACGCCTCGCGGGTGAACCCGAGCGAGCGCCGGTTCTCCGTCCTCTCGCGCCCGGTCAGCCCTTTCGCTGGTCGTCGAGACGTTCGGTTCAACGTCAACGCTCACGACGACGTCAACGGAGCCCGCGTGAGGGCTACGTCTCCGGCGAAACTTCTGCCGGACGGTACTAGTAGTTGCTCGCCTGCGCGTTCGGCGCTTGGGTCGGACCGTCGACGCGGATCGGCAGCCAGAACGCCTTCACGTACGCTCCGGTCGCGTTCCGCTCGTAGCCGGTGAGCCCGAACAGCACGTTCCAGAAGTGCCCGGCCGGGCTCTTGCCGTAGGAGAAGAGGGGCAGGAAGTGGAACTGCCAGTCGAGACCGCCGGCGACCTTCTTCTGCATGTAGAGGGTGTTCGCGGCGATCTGGACGATCGAGTCGTCGCTCGTGTCGGTGAAGCGCCAGAACAGCGGGAACGCGACCGTGGCGCGGCCGCGCGGGCTCGCGAAGTCCCACCAGAACGGCGCGACGACGGTGTGGCGCGCGTCGCCGCTGCGCCCGACGTAGACGAGCGGGTGGAAGTCGGTCTCGAAGCCCTGCGTGTCGAACGTCGCCGTGAGCGTCGGGAAGACCCAGTACGTGCGCGAGACACCCCGCTTCTCGAAGCGACCGAAGAGCGGCGTGAGGATGTCGCTCCGGGTGCGACTCTGGTTCGAGAAGAAGAGCGGGGCGATGCCCCAGGTCGTCTGATCGACGTCCTTGTCGCGCGAGTGGAAGAACAGCGGAACCACCGGCCCGACGAGCGTGGTCTGGGTCTGGCCCTTCCGCGTCGTGAAGTGCGACGCGAGCGGCGTGATCAGGGTCGAGGCGGTATCCGTCGAGCGGTAGAGGAACAGCGGCGTCGCGACGGTCGTCTCGGTGTCGGTGTGGCCGTAGTGGAAGAGCGGGAAGAACGTGGTGTGCGTCTCGCGCACGCCGCCGGACTCCGGCTTGCCGTGGATGTGGAAGAACAGCGGCGCCACGTCGAAGACGGAGCGGTACGGGCTGTTCGCCACGATCACCGGCCCCGCGACGGTCAGGTTGGTGCGCTCGAGCTCGTTCTCGCGGTGGTAGAAGAGCAGCGGCGGGATGAGCGTGTAGTTCGTGCGCGCGCCTTCGTCGCCGCCCTCGCCGTGGAAGTAGACGGGGGCGATGCCGGCGTCGACGTTCGTCTGCTTCCGCACGCGGAAGTACGGCCCGGCGATCGTGAAGGCGCTCTCGGGCGACCACGACGACGTCGTGAGGAGGAGCGGCGCGTGGAAGTAGCCACCGTCCTTGCGCGTGCCGCCGAAGAAGAGCGGCGCGAACCAGTTGTCGGTCTCGTGCGGTGCCTCGCGGTGGAGGAAGGGGCCGATCGCGGTGAGGTAACTGTCGCCGCTCCGGACGTGCCAGAAGAGCGGGAACAGCACGTCCGCGTCGATCTTGAGCGAGCGGCGCTGGTAGTAGAGGAGCCCGGCGAGGACCTCCTGATCGACGTTGGCCTTGCGCTCCGGGTGCGCGGGATCGAAGAGCCCGCGCGTGTGCTCGAAGTAGAAGGGCGGGAGCATCCGGAAGCGGTAGTCGCCGCGGGATTCCTCGTAGAGCCCGTAGAACCGCTGCTTCAGCTCGCCCTGCGCGGGCGGACGCTTCTCGCCGTCGTAGTCGGAGCCGATCTGCTCCTTCTGATCGTCCGTCACGAGGAGCGGATCCTCGGGCGCGATCTTCACTTGGCCTTGGCCCGGCATCGGCGAGCCTTGGCCCGGGGGCGGCGCTCCCTGCGGATCGGCTTGGCCGCCCTGGCCTTGGCCCCCTGCGCCGTTCTGGGCGAGCGCGCTGGCGCTCGTCCCGAGGAGGGCGGCGGCGGCGGCGAGGAGCGCGACGCTCGTGCGGAAGAAGCGCCTCACGTTCCGTCCTCGCGGATGCCACCCGCGGCGGCGAGGCGATCGACGATGACGGACGCCACCGCGTCGCGTGCGATTTCTTCTTGGGCGTGTCCCGCCATGTCCTTCACGGTCACGACCTTCTTGTCGATCTCGCCGTCGCCCAGGATGAGCACGACGCGCGCGCCGAGGGAGTTTCCGCGCCGGAGGAGCGACTTGAGCGAGCCACCGCGTCCGTCGACCTCGCACGAGACGCCGCGGCTCCGGAGCTCGCGCGCCAGGCGAAGCCCCTCCTCGAGCGCGCGCGCTCCGAGCGGGGCGACGAAGGCGTCGACGATCGGGCCGGCGGGGACGGCGTCCCCGGCGATGATGAGCCGCTCGATCCCCGCCGCGAAGCCGATCGCCGGCGTCGCGGGGCCGCCGAGATCGGCGATCATCCCGTCGTAGCGGCCGCCGCCGAGGAGCGTGTCGCCGGCCCCCAGCTTGTCGGTCGCGCCTTTGATCTCGAAGAGCGTGCGCGTGTAATAGTCGAGCCCGCGCACGAGCGCGCGGTCGACCGTGTACGGCGTGCCGAGCGCGTCGAGCAAGCGGCGGAGGCCGTCGAAGTGGGCCTGATCGGCCTCGTCGAGCAGGTCCAGGATGGACGGTGCGTCCTTCACGACGGCGCGGTCCCGCGGGTCCTTGGAGTCGAGGATGCGGAGCGGGTTCGTGCCGAGGCGCCGCTGCGAGTCCTCGCTCAGGGCCGCGCGGTGCGGCTCGAGGTAGGCGAGCAACGCTTCCTTGTATTTTGCACGCGTCGAGCCGCTGCCGATCGAGCCGAGGTGGACGCGCGCGTCCTTGATCCCGAGCTCCTGGAGGAACCCGACGAGCAACGCGATGAGCTCGGCGTCGCAGGCAGGCCCCGGATCCCCGTAGATCTCGGCCCCCGCCTGGTTGAACTCGCGGTAGCGCCCGCGCTGCGGCTTCTCGGCGCGGAACATCGGCCCCACGTAGTAGAGGCGGCTGACGGGTTCCCGAGCGTGGAGCTTGTGCTCGACGTACGCGCGCGCGACCCCGGCCGTTCCTTCGGGCCGTAGCGTGAAGCGGTCGTCGTGGTGCTGGAAGGAGAACATCTCCTTCTCGACGATGTCGGTGGTCTCGCCCACCGCGCGAACGAAGAGCGAGGTGCTCTCGAGGTGCGGGGTGCGGATCTCCCGGTAGCCGTGCAACCGCATCGTCCGGCGGTACACGGACTCGACCCGATGCCACGCCGCGACGTCCTGCGGGAGGACGTCATTCATGCCTTTCGGCGCGACGAGCGGATCCATGAGGAGAAACGAGGTAGTTCGGACGCTTCCAACAGTCAATTCCGTTCGCCCGCGGCCTGCGGCCTCGGTTGGCCGGGGCTTGCAGCCCGCCCCGGCGCGGCTTCGCCGCTTTCGGGGCTGGCTCGGCAAGTTTCGGATGTCCCTTTCGCCAAGAAAAGACGGACGTCGACGAAGCCGCCGGACCGCGGTACACGACCGATCGTGGCCGCGAAGAGGAAGGCGAAACGGACCTGCGCCCTCGATCTGGGCGACGTACGCGTCGGGGTCGCCATCGACGACGAGCTCGGGATGTACGCGCATCCCAAGGGCGTCCTGGCCGCGCGGCCGCGGCCGGCCCTCCTCCGCGCGCTCGCGGAGCTCGTCGAGGAGCACGGCGTCGGGCGCTTCGTGGTCGGGCTCCCGCTCGACATGTCGGGGGGTGAGGGCGAGCGCGCGCGGAAGGCGCGCCTCGTGGCCCAGGAGATCGCGGACGCCACCGGCTGCGCGGTGGAGCTCTGGGACGAGCGCCTGACCACGGTCCAGGCGCGGCGTGCGCTCGAGGCGAGCGAGGTCCCCGGTCACCGCCGCGGCAAGAAGGGCACGCGCAGCGTGAAGGAGCGGATCGACGAGGCCTCGGCCGTCACGATCCTCCAGGCGTGGCTCGACGGGCGCGAGGGGCAGGGCGATGGCCTCGCGTAAGCCGGCCCGCCGCGCGAGCGCACCGCCGCGCGAGCCCAAGCCGAAGCCCGGAAAGCCGCGCCGCGGCGCCGAGCAGGCGGAGGACGCGAGCCGCGCCGCCTCGCTCGCGCGGTGGACGCTCGGCGTCATCGCCACCGGCGTCGCCGCGTTCGCGCTTCTGTTGTTCTTCGTCTACCCGACCGCGGACGGGCCCGGCAAAGGCTCGCGCGTCGAGTTCGACGTGATCGCGGGTGAAGATGCGCCGACCGTGGCCGCGCGCCTCCACGCCGCCGGCCTCGTCGGGAGCGAGCGCGTGTTCTCCTGGTACCTGCGTCTCCACGGCGGGCCCGCGAGCCTCGTCGCCGGTCACCATGTCCTGACCGACGACGTCTCCCCGGGCGAGCTCGTCCACCGCCTCCAGCGGAAGGGAGGCGCGCACGTGAAGGTCGTCGTCCCGGAGGGGTGGAATCGCTTCGACATCGCGAAGCGCCTCGACGGGCTCCACGTCTGCACGCTGCGGAGCTTCCTCGAGGCGACCGAGAGCGGGGCCTTGCTCGCGTCCCTCCACGTCGACGGAGGCACCGCAGAGGGCTGGCTGTTCCCCGCCACCTACGAGCTCGAGCTCGACGCGGATCCCGAGGAGATCGTGCGCCAGATGGTCGCGCAGATGAAGAAGCACCTCGACGACCTCGAAGGGCGGAACCAGAGCGGGCTCCTCGACCTCTCGTCGTCGCTCGGGTGGGGGCGGAAGCAGATCCTCACGCTCGCTTCGATGGTCGAGAAGGAAGCCGCGGTGGACGAAGAGCGCCCGATCATCGCGAGCGTCTTCTTGAATCGCCTCCGCGATCCGGGCTTCACGCCGCACCTCCTGCAGTGCGATCCGACGGCCGGCTACGGCTGCCTCGTCGGCACGTCACCGGGGTGCAACGGCTACACCGGGAAGGTCACCCACGACGTCGTGGCGGACCCGGCGAACCCGTACAACACCTACAAGCGCGAAGGCCTGCCCCCCGGGCCGATCGCGAACCCTGGCGCGCGCTCGATCGAGGCCGTGCTGAAGCCCGCGGTCACCCGCTACTTCTACTTCGTGGCCAAAGGGAACCAGCGCCACACCTTCAGCGAGACGCTCGCGCAGCACAACGCCGCCGTCCACGGCGACGCCGCAGCACCCTGATCAGCCGTTGCCGCCGTCCTTCGAGCCGGTGTCCGGCGGGACGAACTGATCTTGAACGGAGCCCGTGTCCACGGGGACGTCGGGCGCGCCCGTGTCCTCGTTGGAGGTCGCGGTGACGGTCGCCGTGGAGCCGCCCGCCAGATCGCGCCCGCCGCCCTCGTAGGGGGTACGGGCCGAGCACGCGATCATCGCGAAGGGAACCGCTGCGACGAGGCCGAGGACGAGGAGAGCGCGGAAGCGACGCATTTCAGCCATCCCAGACGCCGGTGGTGGGGTTGCACGTAGCGGACTTGGCCTGATCGGCCTGCGAGCACTTGGCGTTCGGCTTGTGCCAGCCCCGGCAGGACGTCCCGGGGATTGCGCCGATGGGCGGACAATCCGGGGTCGGGTACGTGATCTTGAACGGCGCCGTGCCCGCGAGCACGCCGTTGACGACGACCTCGCACGTGAACTCGCCGACCGGGAAGGGGAGCTCGTCGGAGCTGCCCTCGGGCGGCTGCGGGTGCTGCGCCTGGAGCGACTGGATGCTCGAGCCGGTCTGCGGAACCGCCTCGATCGCGCCGAGGATCACGTTGCAGTTCTCGAGGTTGCCACCCCACGCGGACTCCCGCTTGTTCTGGCGGATGTAGATCTGGAGGGTGGTGTCCCGCCGCTGCCCGACGAACTCGACGTTGCAGTAGAGCGTCTGCGTGTCGGGGTAGAACGTGGTGCGCGGGCGGTCGTTGCTTCCGTCGAGCGCCATCTTGATGCTGCGCACCTCCGAGCCGGCGCTGCACGACATCAACGCGGGGAGCGCGAGGGCACCCGCGAGCGGCAGCGCGAGCCATCGACGCCATCGGGAGAGGGCACGGAACATGGAAATCCAAGGTACGGGAGCCCGGCGCGCGGGTCAATGGAAGGTGGTAGGCTCGGCCGCTACATGAGCCCGAACGAAGCCTTTTCCCCGGAACTCTCGAACGACGCACTCGCATCCTTGGCCAAGGCGGCCACCGTCGCGCGCGGCCTCGCGATCGACGCGGTGCACGCCTGCCAGAGCGGTCACCTGGGTCTCCCGCTGGGCTGCGCCGAGATCGGCGCGGTCGTCTACGGGCACGCGCTCCGGCACTGTCCGTCGCACCCGGCGTGGATCGATCGCGACCGCTTCGTGCTCTCGGCCGGGCACGGCTCGATGTTCCTCTACTCGTGGCTCCACCTCTCCGGCTACCACGAGATGACGCTCGACGAGGTGAAGCACTTCCGCGTGCTCGGCTCGAAGACCCCGGGCCACCCCGAGCTCGAGCGCGTGCCGAACGGCGTCGAGACCACGACCGGCCCGCTCGGGCAAGGCATCGCGAACTCGGTCGGCATGGCGGCGGCGGCGAAGATGGCGGCGGCGCGCTTCAACACGAAGGAGCATGCGATCTTCAGCCACCGCGTCGTCTGCCTGGCCGGCGACGGCTGCATGCAGGAGGGCGTCGCGCTCGAGGCGGTCGAGTTCGCCGCGCATCACCAGCTCGACAACCTGATCCTGATCTACGACTCGAACGACGTCACGCTCGACGCGATGGCGAAGGAGACGCAGAGCCTCGACGCCGCCGGGCGCTTCACGGCGCTCGGCTGGGACGTGCAGACGGTCGACGGCCACGACATGAAGGCGTTCCTCGCCGCGTACGGGAAGGCGCACGGCGCGGCCTCTGCGAACCGCGGCAAGCCGCAGCTCATCATCGCGAAGACGCTCATCGGCAAGGGCATCCCCGAGGTCGCCGGCACGCAGAAGGCTCACGGCGAAGGCGGCGCGAAGTTCGGCGACGCGGCGCGGAAGGCGCTCGGGCTCCCCGACGAGCACTTCTTCGTCGCGCCCGAGGTGAAGGCCTACTTCGCCGCGCACGCGAAGACGCTCGACGGCGCGCACGACGCCTGGGAGAAGACGTTCGCGGCGTGGAAGGCCGCGAACCCGAAGCTCGCCGAGGAGCTCTCCGGGTCGCAGGCGTGGGGTCACATCCACGACGGCAAGCGCAACGCGCCGCAGGCGAGCGCGCTCCTCGCCGCGATCCCCGAGTTCCCCGCCGACACCAAGATCGCGACCCGCAAGGCCGGGCAGGACGTGCTCCAGCCCCTCGCCGCGAAGATGCCGCTCCTCATCGGCGGCAGCGCGGACCTCTACGGCTCCACGCTCAACTACATCGGCGATCTGAAGACCGGGAACGACGACTTCAAGCCGTCCCACCGCACGGGGCGCAACGTGCGCTTCGGCATCCGCGAGCACGGCATGTGCTCGATGCTCAACGGCATCCAGGCGCACGGCATCTTCCGCGCAAGCGGCGCGACGTTCCTCGTGTTCGCCGACTACTGCCGCCCGCCGATCCGCCTCGCTGCGCTGAGCCACCTCCCGGTGATCTACGTCTTCACGCACGACAGCGTCGGCGTGGGCGAAGACGGCCCGACGCACGAGCCGGTCGAGACCATCCCCGGCCTCCGCGTGATCCCGAACCTCGACGTGATCCGCCCCGCCGATCCGGAGGAGACCGCCGGCGCGTTCGCGGCGGCGCTCGAGCGCGAGGACGGCCCCACGCTGCTCGCGCTCACGCGCCAGGCCGTTCCGCTCCTCACCGACGTCCCCGTCGCCACGCGGCGCGAGGGCGCGCTCAAGGGCGGCTACGTCGCGAAGAAGGAGACGGCGAAGCTCGACCTGATCCTCCTCGCAGCCGGGAGCGAGGTCCAACACGCGATGGCCGCCGCCGCTCAGCTCGGGCCGGGCACTCGCGTCGTGAGCATGCCGTGCTTCTCGCGCTTCGACCGCCAGCCGGCGGCGTACCGCGACGAGGTGCTCCCGCCGTCGTGCCGCCGCCGCGTCTCGATCGAGGCGACGGTGACGTCGACCTGGGCGAAGTACGTCGGCTTGGACGGGAAGAGCGTCGGGATCGATCGCTTCGGCATGTCGGCGCCGGGCGCGACCGTCATGAAGGAGCTCGGCATCACCGTCGAGAACCTGGTCGCGACCGCGAAGTCCCTCGCGTGAAGCGGGGCCCGCGCGGCGGGGTGGGTCAGCCCATCCCGCCGGCGGCCTTGTCGATCAGCCAGAGCACGGTCCCGCGCATGTTGCGGACGATGCGCGCGGGCGTGGTGCGCGTGGAGCCGCTCACGGCCCAGACTTGCTCGAGCGCGGGGGTCTTCTTCGCGCCCACCGCGAGGATGAACGTGTGGTCCGCCGCCTCGAGGATGGGGGCGGTGAGGCTGAGCCGCGCCTCTCGCGCTCCACTCGCGGCGACCGCGACGACGTTCCGATCGGTGACGTCGACCGCCGGATCGCCGGGGAACAGCGACGCCGTGTGACCGTCGTCGCCGATGCCGAGCACGAGGGCGTCGATCACGGGCGTGGCGGCGCCGCGCCCGGCGACCTTCAGGACGATCTGCGCGTACTCGCGCGCCGCTTGGTCGAGATCCTTCGCATCCGCGGGCATGCGGTGGATCTTCTCGACCGGGATCTTGGCGCGATCGAACAGCGCCTCCTTCACCATCCGGTAGTTGCTGCGCTCGGACGTGGGAGCGACCGCGCGCTCGTCGACGAACAACACGTCGATCCGGGACCACTCGAGGGGCTGCGCCGCGAGCTTCGCGTAGGCGGCCTTGGGCGTCTCGCCCCCGGAGAGCGCGAGGACGGCGCGCCCGCGCTCCTCGACGGTGTCCTTCAACACCTTCGCGATCCGCAGCGCGGCTTCGCGCGCGACGTCCTCCGGAGAGACCGTCGCGATCAGCATTCCCGGGATCACCTTCGTCGTCATGTTCGGCTCACTCGGAGACTACACCGTCTTCGTCGAGCTGCTCGGCGAACAGCGCCGCGATCTCGAGCAGCGGGTCGTGCGCGGGCCGTTGCAGCGTGCGCTGGAGCTGACGCGCGCCCTTGTTCGAGCCGAGGCGCACGCGCTGCTCCATCCGCGGGTGCCCGCTCCGAGCGAGTGACCACTCGAGAACGTCGGCGTCGGGCGTCGGATCGTCGGGCCGACCGCTCGCGAGCTCGCGCACGATCGAGCCCACGAGCGTGGCCCCGTCGTGGCTCGCCTCGATCTTCACGCCCGCGAGCGTGGCCGGCGCGACGCCCTCCGGCCGCGGCGTCGAGACGAAGCGGAGCGCCACCTTGCCCCCGTCCTTCCGGCGGAGGCGAATCGAGCCGCCGAGCCGCTCGATCTCGAGGCCGAGGCTCGACGAGAGCCAACCCAGGAAGAGCGCGGTCTCGGAGCCGAGGGCCGAGCCCGGCGCCGAGGCCTGCGTGAGCGTGATCGCGTCGACCGACGCCGCCAGGCTCCGGTTCGCGGGGTCGTCGAAGAAGCGCGCGGCCAGCTCCTGCCACGTGGACAGTCGCGTCCACGCGAGATCGGCGACGGGGCCGCGCGCGCGGTCCTCGCGCACCCAGCGCGTGAGCGAGAGCAGGCTCGCGAGCGACGTGTAGTCGGTGTCGAGCACGATGCGCGCGGCATCGAGCGCGAGCTCGCGGAAGACCGGATCCCCGACGTGCACGCGCCCGAGCCACACGAGCGTAGTCGGGATCTCCGGGACGAGGAGCGCATCGACCGCGCTCGCGACGCGCGCGCACGCGCTGCCGGTCGCACGGAGGCTGATGCGCTCGGAGCAGACGCCATCCACGCTGCAGACCGCGGTCGCGCCGCCCTCGAGCGTGGCCGGCTCGGTCGCCGGATCGAGCAGCACGACGACGGCACGCGCCGGGACGGCGAGCACGACCTCGTCGATGACGGCGGTGTACGCGTCGGCGACGGCGCGGTTGCTCGCGACGACGACGAGGTTCGCGGTGCAGACGCGCGTGCGCTGGACCTCGCCCGGCGCCGCATCGTCGCGCCACAGATCGCGCAGCTCGCCCTCGATCCGGGCGAGGGCGGGTCGGAGCGACGGGCTGTTGGTGCTCACGGGCGCCTCCAGCGCCGACCGTCGCGCGCGAGGAGCGCGTCGGCCGCGTCGGGACCCCACGAACCGGCGGGGTAGGCGGGCGGCGGGATCGCGTGGTTCGCGCGCCAGGCGTCGAAGACGCGGTCCATGTAGGCCCACTGCTCCTCGACCTCGTCCCGCCGCGTGAAGAGCGTCGCGTCGCCGCGCATCGCGTCGAGAAGGAGCCGCTCGTAGGCCTCGGGCGTGCTCGAGCCGAAGGCGGCGCCGTAGCGGAAGTCCATCGCGACGTCCCGGAGGACCGTGTGCTGCCCGGGCTCCTTCGTGGTGAACCGAACCGCGATGCCTTCGTCCGGTTGGATCCGGAGCGCGAGGACGTTCGGGGCGATGCCGCCGTCCGGCGCGACGAAGAGCGGGTGGGGGACCTTCTTGAACTGGACGGCAATCTCGGTCACGCGGCGCGCGAGCCGCTTGCCGGCGCGCACGTAGAAGGGAACGCCGCCCCAGCGCCAGTTGTCGACCATCACCTTCATCGCGACGAACGTCTCGACGGTGCTGTCCTTGGCGACGTCCGGCTCCTCGCGATACGCCGGCACCTCTTCGGCGCGCACGTAGCCGCGCGCGTACTGGCCGCGCACCACGTTCTCGGCGACCTGCGTCGGCTCGAACGGACGGAGCGAGCGGAGCACCTTCACCTTCTCGTCGCGCACGGCGTCGGCGGAGAGACTGATGGGCGGCTCCATCGCCGTGAGGCAGAGAAGCTGCATCAGGTGGTTCTCGACGATGTCCTTCGTGACACCGGTCTGCTCGTAGAACTTGCCGCGCCCCTCGACGCCGATGTCCTCGGCGACGGTGATCTGCACGTGATCGACGTGCTCGCGCGACCAGAGCGGCTCGAACATGCTGTTGGCGAAGCGGAAGACGAGCAGGTTCTGGACCGTCTCCTTGCCGAGGTAGTGGTCGATCCGGAAGACCTGCCGCTCGCGGAAGACCGCTGCGATGGTGTCGTTGAGCTCGCGCGCGCTGGCGAGGTCGTGGCCGAACGGCTTCTCGAAGACCACCCGCGTCCAGGGCGCGGCGAGCCCGGCGTCCGAGACGAGCTTGGCCTCGCGCAGCCCTTGGACGATCACGCCGAACTCGGCGGGCGGGACGGCGAGGTAGAAGAGCCGGTTCTGCTGCGTGCCGCGCTCCTGGTCGAGCTTGCCGAGCTTCTCGGCGAGGTCGGCGTAGGTCTTGGGGTTGCCGAACTCGCCGGCCACGTAGGAGATGCCCCGCTCGAAGTCGCGGAACACGGACTCGTCGATCGGCTTGCGGCGGGAGAACTTGGCGATGCCGTCGCGCATCTCGGCGCGGAACTCGTCGTCCGTCTTCTTGCGCCGTGCGACGCCGACCACCGCGAAGTTGCCCGGGAGCACCCGGCTGAGCGCGAGGTTGTAAAGGGCGGGAAGGAGCTTCCGTTTGGTGAGATCGCCGGACGCACCGAAGATGACGATGGAGCAGGCGTCGGCGCTGCGCTCACCGACGAGTCCTTGGCGCAGGGGATTGGGTTGGTCCACGTGTCCTCCGTCGGAGGTTGTCGCACGACCCCGGGCAATGGCTCAACCTGAGGCATGGTGTTTCAGTTTGAAACGTCCTGAGCTGAAGCATTCGGCTAAGTGCGCGCCATCACGTCGGCTGAGCTGGGTTCGGGCTCGGCACGAGGCTCGCAATAGGGGTCCTCACGCCACCGGCGATGTGCCGGAACGGACTTCAAGGACGGAAAGCCATGAACGATGAGATGACCGATTCGCTCGCCCCCTCGCAGCCCCAGATCGCCGCCACTGCCTCGGCCTCGCCCCCGGCGGCGCCGGCGAAGAAGCGCCGCGGTTTTGCCGCGATGGACCCGAAGAAGGTGAGCGAGATCGCGTCGAAGGGTGGCCGCGCCGCGCACGCCGCCGGCACCGCGCACGAGTTCTCGACCGACGAGGCCCGCGCGGCCGGTCGCAAGGGTGGGTTCGCGGCGCACGCGAAGCGCAAGGCGGCCAAAGAGCAGGGCTGAGCTCGGTGCTCGGGGCTCGCGTCATGCGAGCCGCTGGCGGTGCTTCGCAACCCTCCGGCCTTCGAGTCGGCGCCTCGCCAACCGTAGATTGGACAGCATCCGGTTGTTGCGCGACGATCTCGCGATGGGGTTGCCTCCGGTGCTCGTCCCTCATCCTCACGTCGCGATGGAGCCTGCCGTGCTCGATGGCAGCCCGTACGTTCGTGGGACGAAGATCCCCGTGCGACGTCTCTGGGCATGGCACCGGCGCGGGACCACGATCGAAACGCTATTGAAGCGCTACCCGCAGCTCGGGCCGGCTCGCGTCCTCGACGCGCTCGCGTTTGCCTACGACAACCAGGAGCTCATGCAGGCCGACCTCACGCGCGAGCAGAGCCTCCTCGACGAAGAAGCCAACAAGGGCCCGAAGACGCAGACGAAGCTGCCGTTCTGAAGCGACCCGTAGCCCGCCAGCGGCCTTCTCAGGCCTTGCCGTCGAGCGCGGTCGCCAGCGTCTCGAGCGCGTCCGTGATCTTCTGGCGCTCGCCGCGGGGGAGCTTCTCGAGCACGCTCGAGAGCACCGCGTTCGCGCTCTGGTTCACCGCCTCGGCCGCGCGACGCCCACGCGGGGTCAAGCGCACGTCCGTCTGACGGCCGTCGTCGCTCGCCTTCTTGCGCGTGACGAGACCCGCGCCTTCGAGCCCGGCGAGGTTGCGGCTCGCGGTCGAAGGATCGATCCCGAGCAGCACGGCGAGCGACGAAGTCGAGACCGCGCCACGCTCCGCGATGAGCTGGAGCGTCTCTGCCTGCTGCGGTGTGACGTCACCCGAGCGCGCGCGCTCACGGTTGATACGCCCAAGGCCCCGAGCCACGATCTGAACTGCGCGAGCGAACCTGTCCTGATCGGCCATGAGGGGCCCTGTAGAATACAAGGTTCGGGTCGGCGTCAAGTGACAACGATCCGCACGGCGAATTTTTTTTCGCAGAGCGAAGCGAATCCACGGCTTGTCCACAGCGTCGTCGACGTCGGCGAAGACAATTCCGACGCCATCGCACTCGTGCGCGTCGAACGAGCTCGCCGCGCCGCGCGTGCAACCGTCACGGACGGGAGCACGTAGCGTCCCCGTAGGTGAGACCGTGCACGAGCATCGGCAGGGCTTGCGTCGGGACGCGCAGCGATTTCGCCCGGCAATTCGGCCGGTCTGTACTTCTCACTCGGACCTACATCGACTATAGAGAGAAGGCAGTGAGGAAGTCGTGAACCAAGTCATCAAGGAACGCATCGCGCGCGGCGAGACCTGCCGCATGTTCAAGAGCGACTTCTTCGAGTGGTTCTCGCGCATCCACCCGGCGACGCCGTTCGTCGCCTACGTTCCGATGATCGCGTGGTTCGCGTGGCGCATCGTCAAGCGTGGGGACATCCCGTTGGCTGGCGCCGGCGGGCTCGTCCTCGCGGGCATCTTCATCTGGACGCTGACCGAGTACGTCCTGCACCGCTACCTGTTCCACTTCCAGACGGATGCGGCGTGGACCAAGAAGATGCACTTCTTCCTCCACGGCGTGCACCACGACTACCCGAACGACGGCGACCGCCTCGTGATGCCGCTCGGTGCGAGCTTGCCGATGGCGTTCCTCTTCTACGGGATCTTCTACGCGCTCGGTGGCGTCACCTACGGCGAGCCGCTCTACATCGGGTTCGCGATTGGGTACCTCTTCTACGACGGCACGCACTACGCGCTGCACCACTTCAACCTGACGTCGGGCTTCGCGAAGCGCCTCAAGCGCCACCACATGCTCCACCACCACGGCAAGGGTGGTTGGGGCGTGTCGACGCCGCTCTGGGACGTGGTCTTCCGCACGCCGCCGCAGCTCGTGGCGAAGCGCCCGGCCAAGAAGGCCTGAGCGCCTGAGCGCGCCCGCTCGCGTCCGCGAGCGTTCAGCGGTTGTTGGCGACCGGCTCGGTCGGCGGCGCCGTCGGCGTCACCGTGACCGTGGGCCCGTGGCGATCGAGCGCGCGACCGGCGTGGATCCCGACCCAGAACGCCAGCACGGCTCCGCCGAGCGCGACTGCGCTGGCGAGAAGGATGTACGTGGAGGCGCGCTTCGAGCCACGCTCGCGGGTCTCTTGGTCCATCCCTTCCTCCGTCACGCCCCGAGAATACGACCAATTGACCAGGAATGATCCCCCGAACCTCGGAAAAGACGAAATAGGTGCGGAATCCGCACACATTCGTGCGCCGTGGCCGTAGACTCGGGGCATGGGGGAAACCTCCTTTCCCAAGCTCTCGCGTGACGTCTTCCTGGCCTTCGCCGCCATTGCCTGGGCGGACGGCCGCCTCGACGCGGACGAGGCCGATGCCATCGTGCGCGCCGCGGTCGACGCCGGCCTCGAGCTCGACGAGATCGAGTCGATCGAAGCCGCGACCAAGACGCGGATCGAGCTCGGCGCGATCGATCTCACGAACCTGAAGCGTGAGGACCGGGTGCTCGTCTACGCGATCGCGTGTTGGATCGCGCGGCTCGACGGTCGCGTCACGACCGAGGAGTCCGAAGCGCTCGGCGGGCTGGCCGAGCGGCTCGGGGTGCCCGAGCGTCCGCAAGCCGTCGCCGAGACGCTCGTGCGCGAGGTCGCCGCGCTGCCCGAGGGCGATCGCCCCGCGCGCTACGATCTGAATCGACTGCGCAGCCTCATCGCGCAGAAGCTGGGCTGACGCTGACGTTCGGCGGGCCGAAGATTCCGATCGCGAAATCCGATCGCGACCGGTGCTAAGCTTCGCGCCGTCATGTCGGCGGAGTCCCGCGACGAAGGGAAGGCGAGTGAGATTGGTTCCATCCTCGCCGAACGCTACGAGGTGGTGCGCGAGCTCGGCCGCGGCGGCATGGGCGTGGTCTACCTCTGCCGCGACGTCGCGAGCGGCGAGCGCGTCGCGCTGAAGCGACTGCGCGTCCCCGAGGACAAGGCGTCGCGCAACGAAGAGACGTTCTGGTTCCACCAGGAGGCGCGCGCGGTCGCGTCGCTCGAGCACCCCGCGATCGTGCGGGCGCGCGACTTCGGCACGCTCGGCGACGGGTCGCCGTACCTCGTCATGGATGTGCTCCCGGGGCGCAGCGTCCACGAGTGGATGCACACGACCAAGATGCCGTTCTCGGTCGTGTGGGCGCTCGTGGATCAGGTGCTCGCGGGGCTGGCGCACGCGCACGCGCGCGGCGTCATCCACGGCGACCTGAAGCCCTCGAACGTCATGCTCGACATGGCCTCGCCGGGGAAGGGACCCCGCGCGTACATCCTCGACCTCGGCCTCGCGTGGCTGCGCCAGCCGCGCCACGATCCACGGCTCGACGGCCAGCCCGCGCCGGAGATGAGCGTGCACGCCGGCGCCGGGACCGTCGGTTGGGTCGCGCCGGAGCAGATCCGGCGCGCGGCGACGCTGGTCGGGCCCCCGACCGATCTCTATGCGCTCGGGTGCATCATCTACCGCGTGCTCGTCGGGCGAGAGGTGTTCGAGGGCAACGCGCAGGAGGTGCTCCGCGCGCACAAGCGCACGCCGGTGCCGGACCTGACGCTTCCGGCGGACGTGCCGCCCGGCGTCGGTCCGTACGTCCAGCGCCTGCTCGCGAAGAAGCCGTGGCATCGGTTCGAGTACGGCGCCGATGCGCGGCGCGCGTGGGCCGCGTTCCGGCCCGCGAAGACGGCGACGCTGGAAGAGGTGATGGCGCAGACGCCGGTCACGCGCCCAGCGCCCGCGTCGTCTCGTCCCAGTTTGGGACAGGCGATGGCCGCTGCGCAGTCGCTCGCGCCGGGGCTCCTCGGCCTTCGTCCTTCGCCGCTCGTCGCGCGCGAGGACGAGCGCGCGGAGCTCTGGAAGGCCGTCCTCGAGGTCGCTCACGCCCGGCCGCGGAGCGACGGCGCGCGCCGCTTCATCGCTCTGATCGGCGAAGCAGGCGTCGGCAAGAGCCGCCTCGCCGAGTGGCTCAACGAGCAGGTCCACGAGCACGGCATGCTCGTGCCGATGCGCGCCCGCTACGGTCGCATCGCGACGGCCGTCGACGGCGTGACCGGCGCCGTGAACGCCCATTTCGGGCTCGAAGGGGCGGACCGCACGCTCGTCGAGCAGACGCTGATGCAGCGCTGGGAGGTCGACCCCAAGGACGACGCCGCGCTGACGTGGGTCGCCGCGACCGCCGAGTGGCTGCGCCCGTCGCCGCCCGGGACGCAGGTCCCGCTCGGCCCCACCGGCAAGCGCTTCGTGCTCGACACGCCGGAGCTCCGCGCGGTGGTGGTGCAGAAGGTGCTCGAGCGGATCGGGCACGATCGCCCGGTGCTCCTGTGGTTCGACGATCTCCACCTCGCGTCGCCCAACACGTTCGAGATGCTGTCCCGTCTCCGGCGCGCGGAGAGCGGGCTGCGGCTCCTCGTCATCGCGACCGCGCGGAGCGAGACGCTGGCGACCGATCTGGATGCGGCGCTCCGCCTCGAAGCGACGCGCGCGGACTGGAACGGCAAGGTCATGGAGCTCTCGCCGCTCGGCCCGGAGGAGACGCAGGCGCTCCTGAAGGCGACGCTCCCGCTGAGCGACGACGCGGTGCAGAAGGGCATCACCCAGAGCCGCGGCAACCCGCTCTTCGCGCTGCAGCTCCTGCACGCGTGGGCGGGCGGTGGCTACCTCAAGCTCGTCGGGACGAAGTACCAGGTCCCGCAGGACGCGCTCGAGGGGCGCGCGATCACCACGTCCGAGCTGTGGGACGAGCGCCTCCGCGCGGTCCCGACCGATCTCCGGCTCGCTGCGTACGCGGCGGCGGCGCTCGGCGAGGACATCCGTGGCGAGGTGCTGAAGGCGCTCATCGCGTCGCTCGGCATGGAGGCGCGCGATGCCGTCGTCGCGCTCACGCGCGCGCAGATCCTGCTCGCGGCGGGCAACGATCAGTTCCGGTGGCCGCACGCGCTCCTCCTCGAGCACCTCCTCGTGCGGCTCGGCGAGCGCCACGACGCACCGGCCATCTTCCGGCTCGCGGCGAACGCGCTCGCGCGGCACCCGGCGTCGGGCTCGCGCCGCATCATGAAGCACCGCGTGACGAACCTGCTCCGCGCGGGGGACGACGAGCCGGCGGCGCAGCTCATGTTCCGCTTCATCGAGGGTGCGTGGCGGCGCGGACGCGACACGGCGGCCACGCTCCGCGATCTCGAGCTCCTCCACGGGCGGGTCGATGGCGCGGCCGCGGCCGAGTACGCGTACTGGCGCGCCGAAGCGCTCCGGCACATCGGTCGACTCGACGAGGCCGCCGAGTCGGCCGAGAAGGCGCGCGCTGCGTTCCACGCCGCGGGCGACCGCTCGCGCGAGGCGAGCACGCTCCGCTTGCTCGGTCATGTCGCGTCGGACCGCGGTCAACCGGCGAACGGTGTCCGGCTCGCGAGCGAGGGCCTCGCGCTCTTCGAGCAGCTCGGGGACGAAGCGGGGCAGGCGCAGACGCTCGTCGTCCTCGGCGAGATCGAGTACCTGCTCGGCAACCACGGGCAGGCGCGCACGCTCTTGAAGGACGCGAGCGCACGGTGCAGCGCGCTCGGCGATCCGCTCGGGCGCGCGCAGTGCTTGATCCTGCTCGCGATGATCTCGACCGCGGCCGGCGCGTACCGGCGCTCGCGCGAGCTCCTCCTCGAGGCGCGCGGGGAGTTCGACGGGATCGGTTACCGGCTCGGGATCGCCCAGTGCGACGTGGTGCTCGGACACGCGGACCACCGCGCGTTCGAGTTCAACCGCGCTCGCTCGACGGCGCTCGCGGCGCGGGCGTCGTTCCGGGATCTCACGAACCCGCGCGGCGAGGCGGCCTGCGAGCGCATCCTCGCGATGATCGCGATCGACACGGAGGACTTCCCGATCGCGGAGGGCCACGCGAAGGCGATGGCCGCGCTGTACGACAAGCTGAAGGATCCGTGGGGCATCCTGGAGGCCAAGCTCCTGCTCGCCCAGCTCGCGCTGGCGCAAGGGGACGCAAAGGCGCGGGAGCTCGTCGCCGATGCCGAGACGTTCGTCCTCGACGAGGCCGAGCCGCGGCAGCATCGCCACCTCACGTCGGCGTGGTTGGCGAACGTGGAGGGCCGGTGGGAGGACGCGATCCGCGAGCTGGACGCGGCGCGCTCGGTCTACGCGGACGGGCAGCGGACCGGCGATCACACGCCGCAGCTTCTCGCGCGGTTCGGGCGGATGGCGTGGCTGGCGCCCGCGGCGGCGCGGGTCGAGGCGTGGCTGTCGGCGCTGGATCGCCAGAGCGCGGACGGAGCGCCGTCGACGATGACGACCGTGCCGACGTTGAAGTGACCTGGAACGCTTCCAACGGGGCGGGGAGCTGGGTTATGAAGCGCCCATGACCACCCCGCAGGATTCCCCCCGTCGCAAGAAGCAGAAGACCCGTCGTGCGAAGCAGCTCGCTGCGTGGCGCGCGAAGAACGCCGAGAAGAAGCCCGCCGAGAAGAAGGGCAAGTGACCGAAACGAAGTCCGTCCAGGAGCGCTTCTCGCCGAGCGGGGAGTGCTTCGGGTGCGGCCCGGCCAACGCCAAGGGCCTGCGGATTCGTTCGTTCGAGAGCGCGGAAGGTGACGGCTTGGTGTGCGAATGGCGCGCCGAGCCCCACCACACGGCGTTCCCGGGGATGCTGAACGGCGGGATCTGCGGAGCGCTGCTCGACTGCCACTCGAACTGGACGGCGGCGATGCACTTGATGAAGAAGGGGGCGATGGATGCGCCGCCCTGCACGGTCACGGCGGACTTCCACGTGAAGCTGAAGCGCCCGACGCCGATCGACGGAGTGGTCGAGCTGAGGTCGAAGGTGCTCGAGAGCGGCGACGACCGCGCGGTGATCGAGGCGACGCTGACGGCGGGTGGGAAAGTGACGGCGACGTGTGTGGGGACCTTCGTGGCGGTGAAGCCGGGGCACCCTGCGTATCACCGCTGGTGACTTGCGATCCTCGTTCGGAAAAGGACGAACAGGGAACACGGAACGGGAATGGGAACGCGGGATGCGGAGCGGAGAAGTTCGCGTTCCGTGCTCCGCATTCCCATTCCCGTTCCGTGTTCCCTGTTCGGCTTTCTTCAGGCCACCCGGCTCTGCGTCTTCTCTTCCACGTCGATCATTGCCCGCGATACTGCCTCCATCGACTCACTGGCCGCATCCACGCTCTTCAACGCCGCATCGTCGAGCCCCACTGCCGCCGCGCGCTTCGTGTCCGCCGCCGTGTACGCACGGCCCAGCGCCGCGACGTGATCCTTCAGCTTCGCGTCGATCATTTCGCTGATCGCTCCGGCCGTCTTGTTGGCGCCTTCGCTCTGCTTCGTCCGCTCCAGGCGCACCCTCACGTCCGCGAGCCCTTCGAGCGCTCGCCACGTGCGCTGGACGACCTTCCGCGCTTCGTCCTCGATCGGGATGTCCTGCGCCTGGCGCCGCAGCTCCGCCGCGTCGCGCAGCGCGCCCTTCGCCGGGTCCGTCACCAGCCGTGACGCACCGTCGAGCGAGTGCGCCAGCGGATCGTCGGAGTCGATGAGCTGCGGGAGCGCCGCGAGCACCGCCGCGACGACCACTGCCACTCCATGCACCGCGAGCGCCGCCGAGCCGTAGGCGAAGGCGACCGTCCCCGCGAGCGCGCCGGCGCCGAACGCCGCACCCACGTGGAGCAGCTTGCCTTGCGGCGTCCGCACGCGGAGCGTCCGCTCGCCGTAGGCGAGGGCGAGGAGCACCGCGCCGCCGATCGCCGGCGAGATCGACCCGAGGAGCGTGCCGACCAGCGCCGCCGTCGCGCCGAACGCAATCGCGAGCGCGCTGGCCGTTCCGCTCGCGCCGAGGCCGAGCCCGACGCCGAGGAGGACCAACCACGCCGCACCCGGGACCTGACCCATCGACTTCGCCCACGGCGCGAGGCCGAACGAAGCGGCCGCCGCAACGAGAAAGAGCGCCTTCTTCATGATCAGAACCCTCCCGAGCGGCCGAAGTTCTCCGTGTCGAGCTCGACGGCGTGCTTCGCCGCAGCCTGGCCGGCGGCGCTCGACGGGCGAGCCGCGAATCCCTTTTTGGTATCGGAGTAGGCGGCCTGTTGCCGCTGGAGGCCCGCGCGCGCCTCGGGCGGTGCCGCTGCGGACGCCGCGCCGAGCGACGCGATGTTCTGGTCGATGAGGTCCTGCGCCCGCGCGACGTCGCCGTCCTTGTAGGCCTGCGCCGCTTGGATCTCGCGCTCGGAGGCCGACACGCTGGTCCAGCTCGCGAACACCGCGCCGTCTCGCGAGGCCTCTGCGAGCGTCGGGTCCGACGTCCCGGTGAGCTCGAGGCCCGCCATCGTGATCTTGCTCTCGGTGCTGCCCGCCACGCGGACCCACGATGCGTCGGAGCCGATCCGCACGCTGTCGCCCGCGTCGAGGCGGGTCGCGAAGTGGAGCACGCCGCGCCGCTCGTCGCCGGCGTAGAGGGCGCCGAGCTTCACCTCGAGCTCGTCTTCGTCGACGAGCTTCGCGTCCGCGCCCGAGGCGGCGACGAAGCGCACGCCGTGGGGGAGGTGGATTCGGACCGTCGCGTCCTCGACCGTGGTCGCCGCGGCTTCGCCGAGCTCCTTGCCGAGGAACGAAGCCAGCGTACCGGCCTCCTTCACGAAGCCGTAGTGCCCGTGGCCGGCGAGCGCCACGCCGGACATGTAGCTCTCGTCGAAGTCGAGCCCGATGCCGAGCGCCGAGATGGTGATGCCGTGGCCGAAGCTCTGGCGCGCGATCTGCTCGGCGGAGGCGCGCGAGGAGTCGAGGCCGTCGCTCACGAGCACGACCCGCTTCACGCGCCCGCGCCCGGCGTCGTCCAGCGCGCGCAGGCCGGCGGACAGGCCGCTCGGGATCGACGTGCCGCCTTCGGCCTCGAGGTGCTCGATGCGCGACGTGAGCTCGCGCCGGACGTCACCGAGGCGGGCGAGGGGCTGCACGACCTCGGCCGAGTCCGAGTAGCGGATGACCGCGATCTGATCTTCGTCGCGCATGTCGCGGATGAGATCCAAGACCGCGTTTCGCGCCTGCCGGATCTTGCCGTCGTCGTACATCGAGCCCGACGTGTCGAGGACGACGGCCAGCGCGAGGGGAGCGCGAACGGTCTCCGTCTCCTTGTCGGCGGAGAACCGCACCTCGGCGTAGAGGTCACGCTCGCCACCCGCGAGCACCTTGCCCTGGCTGATGCCGAACGAGCCGTGCGCACCCGGACCGCGGAAGTGCACCATCGTCGCGGTGTTCTCGTTCGAGGGCTGCTCGACGCCGCCGACGTACCCGCTCGCGGGGGTCCGGAAAAGAACGAGGCCGCCAGTCGCAAGAACGACGGCGGCCGCGGCGATGGTTCGACGAACGCGGGCAGCGCGGAGGATGCGGGCGAGGGACATGGGCGATAGGACGCCCTTGCCCGCGAAAAGTTCTCCGCGCTTCGAGATTTGGTCAGGTCGCGGCGATCAGGCGCACGCTCTCCGCCCAGTCCACGCGGACCGAGCGCTTCGGGAGCGGCGGCGGCTGGCGGCGGAGATGGCCGCGGAGCAGGAGGCGCGAGAGGTACGACATGTTCTTGAACTTCACGCCGAGCGCGCGGCCCTCGTCGCCGGGGCGGCGCCCCTTCACGATCCGAGTGACGGTGCCTTCGGCGTCGAACCAGAGCCCGAGCGGCGTCGCCTGGAAGGAGACGACGACTTCGTCGCCGACCTTCGCATCCACGTCGGAGCGGACGAGCATGCCGTCGACGGAGAGATCCATCGTGCGCTCGCCGAGGAGGCTGAAGTCGTCTTCGCGCACCACCTGGCAGGGGACGCGGAGCGTGTGGCGGGTGGCGGTGCGTTGCTTGCGGGGAACGAGTACGGACATGTCCTACCTCCACCTACAAGGTTAGAACGCTCGCCGGGGAAGGCGAAGTTTTCGACGAGAATGCGGAGGACGACTCAGCGGGTGTAGCCGCGGAGGCGATAGACGCCGCGGCCGGTCCACTCGCGGATCGCCATCGTGCTGTCGTCGAGGTAGCGGGCGCGTGGGAGCCACATCGTCCACCGCTCGTGGCCGCGGTAGTCGACCGGGAGCGTGTCGACGGCGAGGTCGACCGCGCGGAAGCACCCGAGGGCGCGCGGCATGTGGAACGCGGACGTCACGATGACGACGCTCGCGAAGCCCCGCTCGCGGACGATGCGCGCCGACTCCACCGCGTTCTCGCGGGTGTTCTTCGCCTTGTCCTCGACGATGATGCGGTCGCTCGCGATGCCCCACGCGACGAGCTGATCGCGGAGCGCGCTCGCTTCGACGACGTCGATCCCGGCGCGCGGCTCCGACGCTCCGGAGATGATCGCGAAGCGCGCTTTGTCGGTCCGAAGGAGATCGTACGTCGCCGTGAGGCGCTCGGCGGACTCGTTGAGCGCGCGCTCGCCGTACGTCTGCGACGCCCGTTCGTCGATGACGCCGCCGAGGAGGACCACGACGTCGTAGGTGACCTCGGGCTTGTACGTCTTGATCGGCGGAGCCTCGAGCGAACGGATCAGCGCGTTGCTGACGAGCTCGTGCGAGAACAGAAGCAGTACGAGCGCCGCAGCGAGCGGGGAGAACCGCCGCCAGCGCGGGAGCTCGCGGCCACGCCGAAACGGCACGCCGAGCAGCGCGAGGACGAAGATCCAGGTGAGGGGAGCGACGAGGAGATCGAGCGTCTTCGAGAGGACGAAGAACACGTCACATCGAGACGCCGAACACGTCGCGCAGCTTCGGGTACGGCTCGTCGTTCCAGTCGAGCCCGTCGAGGCCGAGGCGGAACGACGTCGTCATCCCGTCGCCCCACGGCCACCAGAGGCCGAACGGGACGAGGCTGCCCGCGTCGGTCGCGGAGAGGAGCAACTGCCCGGCACGAAGACCGCCCGTTCGCTCCGCGAGCGCGCGGAGCTGCGGCGTGGCCTTCGTGATCGTGAGCGCGTTGTACTCGACGGGAAAAGCTTCGCGAACGGCCATGCGAGCCTTGCCCTCGAACTCCACGCTGAACGACGACGTGATGCACACGAGCCGGCTGTCCCAGCTGAAGGCGCGCGCGGGCCAATTGGTTCGAAGCGTCTGCAGTCGATCGAAGAGGGCTTGCCACGGGGCCGGTGCCATGGTCGCTAACTTACCCGGCCACGTCGCGCGCGACTACTTCCTTGCCCGTCCGCTCGTCGAACGGTCGTCGGCGCCGCTCCCGCTCCCGCTGCCGGAGGAGGAGGGGAGGATCAGCGCGATGACGACTTCACCATGCTGGTTGAGCTTGTCGAGCACGCGCGCCCCGACGATGCCTTTCTTGCGCGCGAGCTCGTCGATGGCGGCCTTGAGCTGTTGGACGAGGAGGTTCACGGAACCCATTATACTGCTCGCGCGTTCAGTTTCTACGTTCGATGCAAGGCAGAGCTACAAGGTTCGGAAATGGTTTCGGTTTGTCCATCACGGAACTTCCGGCGAGGCCCCGTGTCCAACCTCCCATGCCCACCGACCATCCGTACCGTGCGCCCGAAGCTCCGCCGGCCGATGCGCCGAAGCCCCCGCGTTCGAAGCTCCCGTGGGTCTTGCTCGGCGCCGGCGCGCTCCACGCCGCGGTTCTCGGCGCCGCCGCGTTCGCTCCCGCTCCCCTCCAGGCGCACGCCGAAAGCACCAGCGGCCCGACGATCACCGTCCTCGGCGGTCACGTCGACGAGACCACGGGGGACGTCGCGCTGTCCGGCTATCACGTCGTTCCCGCGCCGCACCGCTGAAGCGGCTCAGGTCGGCTTTCGCGCGCGCACGCCGCGGACGGCCCACTCGCGCACCGCGCGCGGAGCCCACGCCGCCACCTTCGTCGCCGCCGCGAGCGGTTGCGGGAGCCGCACGACCGCCGCGGGCGTCTCGAGCGCCGAGGCGATCCGCCGCGCCGCGTCCGCCGGCTCGAGCAGCTGCGGCATCGGGTGCGTGCTCTTCGCCACCATGTCCGTCCGCACGAAGCCGAGCTCGACGTGGGTCACCACGACGCCACTGTCGAGCGCGTCCAGGCGGAGACAATCGAGGAGCATCGCCAGGCCCGCCTTCGGCGCGCAGTAGCTCGCCGAGTCCGGGAGCGCCCCGTAGCTCGCGAGCGACCCGATCGCCACGAGGTGACCGCTGCGGCGCGTGCGCATGCGCGGGAAGAGCGCGGTGAGCGTCGCCGCGGCGCCGCAGAAGTTCGTGTGGAGCGCGGCACGCATCGCCTCCCACGAGCTCGGGTCGTGCTTCGGATCGGCGCCGACGCCTGCGTTCGCGATGACGCGCTCGATCGGGCGTGCGTCGTCGAGCCGCCGAAGCGTGGCCACGTGCTCGTCGGCGCGGGCCACGTCGTCCACGACGACCTCGGCGCGCCCGCCGGCCGCGGTGAGCTCCGCCGCGAGCGCCTCCAGCGGCGGCGCCGAGCGACCGAGGAGAACGAGCTCGTCGCCCCGCCGCGCGAGCTCGATGGCGAGGTGACGGCCGATCCCACGCGAGGCACCCGTGACCAGCGTCCGCATCGCCCGGATCCGAGCACGTCTCGCCCGATTCCGCGAGGGGGCGCGAGGTGCCGACACCGTGCCGTGCTAGAACGACCGCCATGCGGGTCGGGCCGAGCTCCATCGTCGTCGTCGCCTTGGGCGCTGCGGTCGCAGCGCTGGGTTGGGCGTGTTTCCACCGCGAAGCGACCGCCGAATCCACGCCACCCGCGGTGAGCCCCGCCGTCGCGTTCGTGCTCGCGAGCCCGCACGATCCCGCCGCCACCACGACCGACGTGCGCCGCGTCGAGCTCCGCGGCGACGGGATCGCAGCGAAGAACCTCGCCACGATCCCGCACGCGCCCGGTGCCGTCGTCCGCGGGGACGTCCGCGATGGAGCGATTGCCGTCGTCGCCGACGATTCGCTGGCGCGCGCCGGAGAGTCCGATTGGAACGCGACTCTCTGGTCCGTCGATGCGAGCGGCGCGCGCGCCGTCCTCGGCGGCGTGGGGCACGCGACGAAGCCGCTGATCGGCGCCGACGGCGTCGTCTACGTCGAGCGCGGGACGAGCGGCCCGCTCCCGGACGAGACCGCCGCGCGCGCGGGGCACCTGCGCGAGGACCCCATCTCGATCGCCGCCGTCTCCGCCGACGGGTCGGCCCGCAGCGTCTACAGCGCGACCGCGTACACGCTTCACCTCTGCGGCGAGCTCGGGCACGAGCTCGTCGTCTATCGCGTTCGCTTCGGCGGCGCGGATCTGCTCGCGATCGACGCTGCGACCGGGAGCGCCCGGCTCGTCACCACGTTGCCGCCCTTCGCGCGCGACTTCAGCGTCGATCGCACGCGCGGGGCGCTCGTCTTCGGCGACCGCGACGCCGCCGATGCGCATCGTTGGGTCGTCGCTCGCGTCGACCTCGCGACCGGCGCTTGGACCGAGCTCGCGAGCGCTCGTGACGACGCGCCCGCGCCGTTCGCGCTCGCGAGCGGCGGGTTCGTCTACAGCGCGCCCGGCCGGCGCGGGCTCGCGCTCGGCGGCGGCGCCACCGGAGAGGTCGCTCCGCTCGGCGCCGGCTTCGACGCGACGCAAGCCGAGAGCGTGCGCGGTGATTGGTTGCTCGTCGCGCACGTGGGCGCCGGGTACGACGAGACGGTGGCGTTGCACCGCGCGTCGTCGCGCGTGCTCCGACTCACGCCGAAGGACGAACGCATCGACGCGCTCGGGTTCTCCGAGGGGACGGTGGTGCGATGAAGGCCCCCACGCTCTTCGTCGCGTGCGCGACCGCCGCCTTCGCGCTCACGACCGCATCCAGCGCGCGTGCGTACTGCCCGAGCTACACCCCCGCGCAGACCGCGGGCGGACAGAACTGCGGCGTCGATCCGGTGGCCGGCACGAACCCCGGCATCCCGGCGTGGCAGGCGATCTTCGCGAAGGTCGCGCCGGGCGCGGCCAGCTGGGGAACCGATGGCCCCACGATCGGGACGATGGGCTCGGGCTGCGGCAAACCGAACCCGACGAAGCAGGTCCCCGCGCACTTTCCGTGTCACGTGCTCCAAGCGATCGCGATGCAGGAGAGCGGCTGGCGGCAGTTCTGCGTCCCCGACACTCCGGCCGCGTCGGTCGGGGCTCCGTCCCGCACCATCGTCTCGTTCGACTGCGGTTACGGCATCGGCCAGGTGACGAGCGGGATGCACGTCGGCGAGAACCCGACGTTCGATCGCGCCCGCGTCGCCGCCGATCCCACCTACAACCTCGCGACCGGGACGCGCATCCTCCGCGACAAGTGGGCCGCGACCAACTGCGTCGGCGACAACGACCCGGACCTCGTCGAGGACTGGTACACCGCCATTTGGGCGTACAACGGCCTCGCGTACTCCAACAACCCGAACAACCCGAACCTCACCGCCGGGCGCGGCGTCTACGACCCGAAGAACGGCGGCAGCTACACCTACCAAGAGCGCGTGCTCGGCTGGATGGAGCATCCCCCGGCCGACGGCCGCTGGCAGGTCCTCGCGGCGGCGTACCCGAACCGGGGCGAGATCGGGACCAGCGGTTCGCCGCCCGATCTCTCGCAGCCCGACTGCGCGTCGCCGACCGATTGCACGAAGAAGCGCACGACCCATGTCTCCAACTGCGCGGGGACGGGCCCGAGCGACGCCGGAACGGATGCCGCCATCGTGGACGCGGCGCCGCCGAGCGATGCTGCCGGCGATGCCTCGGTCCCGCCGGCCCCGGTCGAGGACGGGGGCTGCTCGTGTCGGACCGCCCCCGGCACCGCCGGAGGGGGCTCCACGGCTGCGCTCGGCGTCGCGGCGGGCGTCTTGGCGCTCGCGGTCGCGCTACGCCGGCGGAATCGGTCCGCGCGATAGCGCGACGATCGCTCGGAACACCTCGCGCATCCCGTCCTCGGAGAGGCCCCGAGCGAGCGCCCACGCGGCGCGATCGTCGAGGAGCGTGACCTCGCGGTCGGCGTCGTAGAGCGGGCGGCCGTGCGCGGCCTTGAGGCGTCGTGCCTCGTCCACGAGCGAGTCGCGCTCGGCGACGAGGTCGACGATCTTCGCGTCGACGGCGTCGATGCGTTCGCGGAGGCGCTTCAGCGCGGCTTCGTCCATGGCGGCGCCATGCTACATGATGCGCGATGGAACCGACCCTGCGTCGCTCGGCGCACCCCGAGGTGCTCGCGCCCGCCGGCGACGACGCCGCGCTGGACGCCGCGATCCGCGGCGGGGCGGACGCGGTGTACTTCGGCCTCCAGGGCTTCAACGCGCGCGCGCGGGCGCAGAACTTCACGGAGGAGAACCTCGCCGCGACGATGGCCAAGCTCCACGAAGCGGGCGTGAAGGGCTACGTCACGCTCAACACGCTCGTGTTCGACGTCGAGCTCCCGCGGATGGAGTCCGCGATCCGCGCGTGCGCCGCGGCCGGGGTCGACGCGATCATCGTGCAGGATCTCGGGGTCGCGTTGCTCGCCCGTGCGATCGCGCCGTCACTCCCGATCCACGCGTCGACCCAGATGACGTGCACCGACGCGTCGTCGGTCGCGTTCGCGGCCGAGCTCGGCGCCAAACGGGTGGTGCTCGCGCGCGAGCTCTCGGTGGACGACATCCGCGCGATCGCGAAGGAGTCCGCGACCGAGCTCGAGGTCTTCGTTCACGGCGCCCTCTGCGTCGCGTACTCGGGCCAGTGCCTGACGAGCGAGGCCATCGGCGGGCGGAGCGCGAACCGCGGCGCGTGTGCGCAGTCGTGTCGCTTGCCGTACGAGCTGGTGGTCGACGGCGAGGTCCGCGATCTCGGCGACCGGGCGCACCTGCTCTCGCCGGAGGATCTCGAGGCGACGGCGCTCGTCCCCGACCTCGCGGCGGCCGGCGTTCGTTCGCTGAAGATCGAGGGCCGGCTGAAGGGACCCGAGTACGTGTTCTCGACCACGCGCCTCTACCGCGAGGCGATCGCGGGCGTGGTGGACGGCGAGCACCGCGCCGATGCGCTCCAGACGTTCACGCGGGGGTCCGGCCCGGGCTTCCTCGGCGGGGTCGATCATCAGCGCCTCGTCGATGGGCGCACGTGCGATCACCGCGGGCTCGAGCTCGGGCGCGTGGGGAGCGTCGTCGCGCGCGCGGGGAAGAGCTGGCTCCAGGTGGAGCTCGGGCGAACGGCAGGCGCGGGCGAGCTGGTCCGGGGGGACGGCGTGCTCGTCGCGGGCGGCTTCGGCGGTGAAGGCGAGGTCGGCGGGCGCGTGTGGGAGCTCGAGCCGCGCGCGGACCGCGGAGACGTGCTCGTCTGGCTCGGTCCCGACGTTCCGATCGCGCCGTCGCTCGTGGCCGACGGCCCGCGGCGGCTCTTCCGGACGAGCTCGCCGGGCGTCGACAAGCGGCTCCACGTCGCGATGGAGAAGGAGCGGTTCCGCGCTCCGATCGCGCTGCGGATCTCGGGGAAGGTGGGGGCCGCGCCGCGGCTCGAGGCGAAGTCGCTGAAGGACGGTCGCACCGCGGCGGTCGAGCTCGACGCGCCGCTCGAGCGCGCCGCGACGAAGCCCACCGATCGGGCGCTGCTCGAAGAGAAGCTCGGCCGGCTCGGGGACACGCCGTTCGCGCTGGCCGAGCTCGAGATCGATCTCCCGCCCGGCGTGCTCGTCCCGATGTCGGCGCTGAATCGCGCTCGGCGCGCGGTCATCGCTGCGCTCGCAGCGGCGCCCGCGAAGGTGCACGCCACGACGGCGAGCGGTGTGGCGACGGTCGTGGCCGCCGCGACGCTGCCGCCGCGCGAGCGCGCCGCGCCCGCGGGGCTCTTCGTGCTCTGCCGCAACCTCGCGCAAGCGCGGGCGGCGATCACGGCCGGCGCCGACGGCGTCTACCTCGACTTCCTCGAGCTCACCGGCACCGGACCGGCGCTCCGAACGCTCCGGGGCGAGGGGGCACGCTTCGTGGGGGTCGCGCCGCCGCGGATTCGGAAGCCCGGCGAGGAGAAGATCGATCGCTACCTCGCGGAGCTCGGGGCCGACGCGCTTCTCGTTCGTGGGCTCGGGGCGCTGCGCGAGCACCGGCTCGCGAACGCGCCGACGACCGCGATCGGCGACTTCTCGCTCAACGTCACGAACCGCATCTCTGCCGCGGAGGTCCTCCGCCACGGGCTCCGTGCGTTCACGCCGTCGTTCGATCTCGATGCGGCCCAGCTCGCGGCGCTGCTCGACGCGGACGGCGGTGCGCTCGCGCCGTTCGCCGAGGTCGTGGTCCACCACCCGATGCCGCTCTTCCACATGGAGCACTGCGTGATCGCCGCGCTCCTGAGCGAGGGGCGCGACTACAAGACGTGCGGGCGCCCGTGCGAGAAGCACGCGGTCTCGCTGCGTGACCGCGCCGGGATGACCCACCCGGTCGAGGCCGACGTCGGGTGCCGCAACACCGTGTTCCACGAGTCGGCGCAGAGCGCGGCGTCGCTGGTGCCTGCGCTCCAGCGGAGCGGGGTGGGGCGGTTCCGGATCGAGCTCGTGCGCGAGGACGCCGAGCTCGTCGCTCGCATCGTCACCACCTACCGCGAGCTGCTCGCCGGGAAGCGCGCGCCCGGGGAAGTGGGGCGCGTGCTCCGGACCGAGGGCGGCTACGGCGTCGTGCGCGGTTCGCTCCGCGTGCTGGGTTGAGCGCGGCGTTCAGCGCCGCGCGTGTGCCATTCGGGCGTTGCGATCGTAGAGCTCGGCCTCGAGCGAGCCCGGCGGGAGCGCCGGCCACGTGATCGGGTGACCCGCGGCGAACTCGGCGGCCGCGCGCAACACGTCGGGGGAGCGGAGGATGCGGCGATGGCCGAGCCCCTCGGTTCGGAGGAGCTTCGCGCCCGGCCACGCGTGCGCGAAGGTCTCGGCGTCGCTGAAGGGGATCTCGCGATCCTCGGCGTCGTGGACGAGGAGCAACGGCGCCGTGAACTCGTGCGCCACGCGGGTGACGTCGAGCTGGTGCAGGCCGACGCCGAGCCGGCGCTCGATCCGCGCCTCGAGCTCGACCTTCTCGGCCGCTTCGAGGCCGAGGTAGTTGGCGAACGCGCCCGCGAAGCGCGCCGGGCTGATCGGAGGGCAGACGAAGACGAGGCGCGTGTCCGCCGGGACGCTCCCGAGGTGCAGCGCGAGCGCGGTCGCCGCGCCGCCGACGGAGTGCGCGAGGATCGCGTCGACCCCGGTACCAGAGTGGGACAAGGCGTGGACCATCCGCTCGATCGCGAGGGCGATGTGGACGGCAGAGCTCGTGCGCCCGGCCGACTCGCCGTGACCGGGGGCGTCGAAGGCGACGACGCGGAAGCCGCGCGCGCGGAGCGGGGCCACGAACGACGCGAGCTGGCTCCCGCGACCTTCCCAGCCGTGGACGAGGAGGGCGGTCTTCGCGTCGGGGCGGCTCGCCTCCCACGTCCAGGCGGGGAGGTGGCTGCCGGCGAACGGGACGCGCCACGGGCGCGCACCTTCGAGGGCGGCGGCCTCCCAGGCGGGCCGGCGGTGGCGAGGTGCGGTGAGGAACGCTCGTTCGGCGAGGCGGAGCGCGAGATCGGGCGCGGTCGGACGCAAGAGCTTCACGCTCCAGCGGACGGCTTCACGGGTCATTTCGGACCGAACGTTCGTTTTTCCAAAGACGGATCGAAGCGGCTGCATGGGACCTCCGATGCGGGCGACTAGGACGTGGGTGCGACGCGGCAGGCGTCTTGGAGCAATCGCTCGAACGCTGCACGGATGCGCTTGGGCGAGCGCGGATCGAGACCGAGCCGATGGACGTAATAGGACCCGATCACGAGCGAGAAAAGCTCGTACGCGAACTGCGCCTCGTCGAGATCGACGCGGAAGTGCTTCTCTTCCTTGGCGATGCGGGCGGCGTGCGAGAGCGTGCCGATCCAGTCGCGTTGGGCGGCGACGAGGACGTCGCGCGCGGGGCCGGGACGATCGTCCAGCTCGACGCCGCACGCCATGAAGACGCAGCCGCCAGGCTGGAAATCGAGGGTGGGCCACTTGAGCCAGCGCTCGAAGAGGGCCCGAACGCGGGGCTCGCCGCGCGGCTCCTTGAGCGCAGGCGCGACCACGAGCGAGATGAAGCGAGCGACGGCCTCCTGCAGGAGCGCGACGTCCAGGTTCTCCTTCGACGCGAAGTGCGCGAAGAGGCCGCTCTTCGACATCCCCGTGCGTTCGGCCAACGCGCCGATGGTGACGCCGGCCAGTCCCGCCTCGCTCGCGAGGGAGACGGCCGAAGCCAGGATCGTGCTGCGCGTTGCCTCTCCTTTGCCCATGGGGTTGCCAGGTTCAACTTTAGAACGGTCGTTCGATTTGTCAACCGCGCGCGAACGAATCCGTGGTACGCCCGAGCCATGGCGTGGGCATCCCTCTTCTTCCTGGGTCTGGTGGCGGCGCTGCACCTCTACTTTTTGGTGCTCGAGATGTTCCTGTGGACCACACCGCGCGTGCGGAAGGGCTTCGGGATGAGCGAAGCGGACGCGGAGACGACGAAGACGCTCGCGAAGAACCAAGGGCTCTACAATGGCTTCCTCGTCGCGGGGCTGGTGTGGGCGATCGTGGATGCGGAGCGCCGCTTCGCGCTCGGGGTGTTCTTCTTGAGCTGCGTGATCGTCGCCGGCGTCTACGGCGCGGCCACGGCGTCGAAGCGGATCCTCTTCGCGCAAGCGATTCCGGGCGCGATTGCGCTGGCGCTCCTCTTCCTCGCGTTCCGCTGAGGCCGCCGGGGAGGCGGGGATCACGCGTCCACGATCATCGGCAACTTCAGGCGCACGGCGTCGCGGAGCGCGTCGGTGAGCGTGGCGCGGGCGCTCTGGGCTTCGGGCTCCCAGCCGCCGGTCTCGAGCGCGCGCAGCGCGGCGACCGCGGACCCCGCGCTGCGTTCGAAGACGACGGGCATCGCGAACGGGGTGGCGAAGTCGTTCGGGAGAAAGAAGGTCGCGCCGACGTGCGCGACGTCGCCGGAGGCGAGCTCGGCCGCTTCCTCGACCAGCGCGCCGTAGGACGTCGGGTCGACGCGATGAAATGTAGGGGGCGTCGCGGAGGCTTCGTCCCAAATTGGGCCGACGGTCGCCGGGAGCGCACGGAGATCGTCGACGAGCATCGGAACGAAGCGCGCGCGCTGGGCGCTCGCGTCGGGTCCACCGAAGGGGTGGCCTTGCGGGACGTCGCGGCGCCCCTGAGGGCCCAGCACCGAGTAGGCGAGGCCGCGCGACCAGGCGAACTCCATCGCGGGAGTGACGAAGTCGCCGGTCAAGTAGCGGCTGAGGGGCATGACCATGAAGTCGATCGCCATGCCGATCCTGGTACCACGCTTCGCACGCGCACCTGCCGGGGCACGAAACGACGAAGCCCGGGTCCACTCGCGTGGGTCCGGGCTTCGTTTGCTGCTTGGGTCCGAGGATCTCACTTCCTCGGAGAGGGGGGCGACCCCAGCGGGAATCGAACCCGCGTTACCGGCGTGAGAGGCCGATGTCCTAACCGCTAGACGATGGGGCCAATGAGAAGCGAAACGTAAGGGGAGGGAAGTGAAGCTCTGCTGGGGGACTAGGATTCGAACCTAGATAGACGGAGCCAGAATCCGTCGTCCTGCCATTAGACGATCCCCCAAGAAACTGCGGGGCAAGCGAAAGCGGGCGGAACTTACAGGGTCTACGCTTCATGTCAAGGATGACGCGCCCCGAAGCGTCTGCAAACGGACGCACCGCAACGGATTTCCGGACCGCGCCCTCCCGGCCTGCTCCCGTTCCCGTTCCCGGCTCGACCTGCAGGGTCGTCGTGTGAGGCAAGGACAAGGGCAAGGGCAAGGGCAAGGACCTACGGGCCACCCTCCAACCGAAGCAAGCCGTCGTCCACGAGCTCGTAGTACGCGCCTTTGCTCTTCACGAAGATGTGCGCCTTCGAGCGCAGCTTCTCCTGATCGGTCGGATCGAGCGTCCCCGCCGTGAAGCCCACCTTCGGGTCTCCCGCTTCGTCGAAGAACAACGTCGACCCGCACTCTCCGCAGAAGCCGCGCTTCACGCCCGGCGAAGACGCGTACCAACGCAGCGGCGCACCCGCCGCGACCTTCAGGTCCTCCCGATCCACCGCGGCGTACGCGCCGACGTGCCCGTGCCACCGCCGACACATCGCGCAGTGGCAATAGGTCACGCTCGTCGCTTTGCCCACGAGCTCGTAGCGCACCGCTCCACAGAGACATCCGCCCTTCATGCCGCGAGCCTCGCCCATCTCGGCGCGGAAGTCAGCCCGCGCCGGAGCAGGCCGTCGATCGGTCCCAAACCTTTCCACGCTCGCTTGCGAGGTGTCCCATCGTGTCCATCGAGAATCGCCAAAAGATCCCCGTTCCCCGTCGCTCCTTCCTCTGGTCGCTCAACGAGACCTCGGGTGAGATCCTCACCCACGTCGGTCCGACCGAGTTCACGCCCAGCGCCAACGATCGGATCGTGCGCTCCACCGCTGCCGGCGGCTTCGAGCAGGCCCCGATGGAAGCGCGGCCGTTCGTGGTCGCGCGCGACGGCGAGTACGTCCTCCTCAAGAACCCGTCATGCCAACTCCGGAGCGGCGGAGCCGCGGAGGAGCTGGCATCGGGCCTCGGCCAACCGAGGCCGCAGGCCGAGGGCGAACGGAACCCGGTGAAGGCCGAGCCCAACGAGGCGCCCAACGGCGCGTTCGTCCCCGGCGGAAACAAGGAGAAGGAGCTCCAGCTCGGGACGACGCGCGTCGTCGCCGGGCCGTGCGCGTTCCCGCTCTGGCCGGGCCAATCCGCCGAGGTGCGCCCCGCGCACAAGCTCGGCGCGAACCAATACCTCTTGGTCGAGGTCGTCGGCGACGTCGACGAGAAGGCGCGCTACTTCAAGCTCGTGCTCGCCTCCGCGGGGCTCTCGTCCGCGGTCATCGACGCCGGCGACGCCGAGCCGTCCGAGGCCGGCGAGCCTGCGCCGCGCGCGGACGAGCGCGCGCTCCGTCTCGGCCAACGGATCGTGATCCAAGGCCGCCACACCCAGCTCTTCGTCCCCCCGAGCGGCATCGAGGTCGTTGCTCCGATCGAGGAGGACTCCGGCACCGCCGTGCGCGACGCGGACGACGATGGGCTCCAACGGCTCGCCCCCGCGACGAGCGAAGAGACGGGGAAGCTGCTCGCCCAGGTCCGTGAAGGCCTGTCGCAGAAGCAATTCTCCACCCTCAAGAACGAGCTCCGTCACCGCAGCGATCTCACGATTGGAGAGCGCGCCGTGATCCTCGCGGCGCTCGACGCCGCCCACGAGGAGCGCCAGCAGTCCCGCCCGCGCGGCCCGCGCGCCGAGCGGAGCGAGCGCGCACGCGGTCCGTCCGATCCGTACGCGCGCCGCGCCGTCGTGCTCGGGCCGAAGGAGTTCTGCGTCTTGTTCGACGCCGACGGCAAGCCGCGGATCGTGCGCGGTCCCGCGCGCGTGTTCCCCGGCCCGCACGACACGTTCCTCCACCGCGGGTCGCGCCGCCGGGTCTACGACGCGTACGAGCTCGGCGAGCATCAAGCGCTCTGGATCCGCGTGATCGCCCCGATCGCACGCGACGCGCTCGCGCGGCACCTGCCGGGCCTCGAGCTCGATCAGCCGGCGTACGACGCCGGCGCGGAGTTCGTGCTCCGCGGCCGCCCGACCGTGTTCTTCCCGTTCATCGAGGCCGAGGTCGTTCACCCCGAGACGGGCGAGCCGCACGTCGGCAACGATCACGCGTCCGTCGTTCTCGAGGTCGTCGGCATCGATCAGAAGTCGGCGATCCACGTCCGCGACCGCCGCACGGGCCTCGTGAAGATGGTGCGCGGCGAGACGAGCTACCTCGTCGACCCGCGCTCGGAAGAGCACGTTCACCGTCAGGTCCCTGCCGAGCAGTGGAACCTGTGGATCGCGCACGCCGCTCCGCACCTCCGCAGCGGCGCTCCGGTCACCACGCCGTGGGCGCTCAGCGTCACGGTGCCGAACGGCGAGGCGTGCCTCGTCACGTCCCGCCACGCGCGTCGTGTCGAGATCGGCCCGAAGGTCGTGCTCCTCGACTTCGAGGAGGCCCTGACCACGCTCACGCTCTCGCGCGGTCCGTCGAAGGACGGCCACGCGACGCTCGAGACCGCGTTCCTCCGCGTCGAGGGCGGTCGCGTCGCGGATACGTTCGACCTCGAGTCGAGCGACTTCGTGCGCCTTCGCCTCAAGCTCGGCTTCACCGGTCACTTCGAGGCGTCGTCCGCCGAGGGGCAGGAGGCGTGGTTCCACGTCGCCGATCCCGTGAAGCTGCTCGCCGACACCGTGCGCGCGCGCGTTCGTGCGTCCGCGCAGCGCCTGCCGGCGGCCACGCTGCTCGCAGGGGCCCGCGAGCTCGTGCAGGCGGCACTCTTCACCGACGGTGCGCTGCGCTTCCCGCAGAACGGCATGGTCCTCGATCAGGCCGACGTGCTCGCGCTCGACATCGTCGATCCGGCGCTCGCGGCGCAGTTCCAGAAGCTCCACCGGGAGTCGCTGGATCTCGAGCTGAAGGACCGCGCATCGACGCGGCGCCTCGACTCGCTCCGTCATCAAGACGCGATCGACGAGGAGGAGCACGCCATCGTGCGCCGCGCGATCGAGCGCAAGGCCGCTTCGAACGTCGTCGACGCCGAGACCACGCACGGGCTCGCGCTCCGCAAGGTGCAGCTCGATGCGGTGCTCGATGCGGCGGCGCTCGCGAAGCGTCAGGCCGAGGCCGAGGCCGCGCGCAAGGCGCAGCTCGTCGCCGAGCGCGAGCTCGGTGAGGCTGCGGCCACCGCGAAGCTGCGCGACGCGGAGGCTTCGGCGCGCGCCGCTCGGAGCGAGCACGAGGCCGTCGAGAGCCATCGCGCCGCGCTCGCCGCGATCGAGAAGGAGCTCGCGCGGGCCTTCGCCGAGGCGGATGCCGTGCGGCTCGCCGCGATCCAGAAGGAGCTCGTCGGCGCGCTCCACGTGGCAGCCGACGCCGAGGTCCTGAAGGCGGCGGCGAACAACATGAACCTGGTCGCGCTCCTCGGGGGCAAGAGCCCGGCCGAGCTGCTCGCGCAGGTCGTCCGCGGCACGCCGCTCGAGCGAGCGACGAACGGGATGCGGGCGCGTCGGGATGCGGAGGAGCCGGCAAAGACCGAAGAGAACGGCTCCCGGTGAGCTTCGGGGGCGGCTCGCGGTCGCCGTGATCAGCGCGGCCGAACAGGGAACACGGAAGGGGAATGGGAACACGGAATGCGGAGCGGTGAAGTTCGCGTTCCGTAGTCCGCGTTCCCGATCCCGTTCCGTGTTCCCTGTTCGTGCCTGCGAGTCAGGCCGCTCCGGTTCCCGTCGTCGGTGCGTCTCCAGAGAGGGGCCACGCGGGCGCCGGACGCTAGCCTCATTAGCTCAGCAGTAGAGCATCGATCCTTAATCGACGGACGCGGGTGCGACTCCCGCATGATTGAAGAGTTCGTTGTCGGGCCCCTCTCGCAATCTCCCGAAACTCAGGCCGACTGCGGGTCGGGGTGGACCGACGGCAGGTCGGCCATCGACACCACCTGGATGTCCGCGCGCTCCAGGAACTTGATCGCGGTGCGGTCCGCCGAGCCCTGCTCGTAGACGACGCGCACGACCCCGCCCAGGTTGATGAGCCGCTTCGCGCACATGGGGCAGGGGAGGTTCGTGCAGAGCACGACCTTCGGCACGCTCCGCGGCGCCGCGCAGTGGATGACGGCGTTCTCTTCCGCGTGGAGGCACCCGCAGGAGGGCGCGTCGTGGTCGCAGTCGTTCGGGAGCCCCGCCGCGTTGCCGTTGTACCCGACCGCCAGGACCTGCCGGTAGTCGACGCTGACGATGGCGCACCCCGCGGCGAGCCTCCGGCACGACGAGCGCTCGGCGAGCGCGCGGGCGAGGCGCATGTAGACCTCGGTGAACGTCGGGCGATCGGGCGGATTGTCGGGCACGGTCGAGCCTCCCAGCGCTCCGGGAATACCACAACCGCGCCGCTCCACGTGGATGCTCGGACGCGGCCACGCTTCGGCTTGACGAATCCTTCGGAGGGTTTACCTTGCCGCGCGAACCTTTCTGGCACTCGCCGGGGGTGAGTGCTGACACCGAGGAAAAACCATGAAGATTCGTCCCCTTGCAGATCGCATCGTCGTCAAGCGCACCAAGGAAGAAGAGAAGACCAAGGGCGGGATCATCATCCCCGACACGGCCAAGGAGAAGCCGGTCGAGGGCGTGGTCGTCGCCGTGGGCGCCGGCAAGTCCCTCAAGGACGGCAAGGTCCGCCCGCTGGACGTGAAGGAGGGCGAGATCGTCCTCTTCGGCAAGTACTCGGGCACGGAAGTGAAGATCGACGGCGAGGAGCACGTGCTCCTGCGCGAAGACGACGTCCTCGCGGTCGTCACGAAGTGATGAAATAGCGCTGGTTCCCCCAGCGCGTCTTGGAAGGAAAGAACCCATGAGCGCCAAGCAAATCGCCTACGACCGTACCGCCCGCTCCGCCATCCTCGACGGCGTCAACGCCCTCGCCGATGCCGTGAAGGTCACCCTCGGGCCGAAGGGCCGCAACGTCGTCATCGAGAAGAGCTTCGGCTCGCCGCTCGTCACCAAGGACGGCGTCACCGTCGCCAAGGAGATCGAGCTCGCGGGCAAGATGCAGAACCTCGGCGCCCAGATGGTGCGCGAGGTCGCGAGCAAGACGAACGACAAGGCCGGCGACGGCACGACGACCGCGACCGTCCTCGCGCAGTCGATCTACCAGCAGGGCCTCCTGCTCGTCGAAGCGGGTCACAACCCGATGGACATCAAGCGCGGCATCGACGCTGCGGTCGCCACGATGGTCGGCGAGATCAAGAAGCTCTCGACCCCGACGAACGACAAGGCGCAGATCGCGCAGGTCGGCACCATCAGCGCCAACGGCGACGAAGCGGTCGGCAAGATGCTGGCCGACGCGATGGACAAGGTCGGCAAGGAAGGCGTCATCACGGTCGAAGAGGCGCGCGGCATGGACAGCGCCCTCGAGGTCGTCGAGGGCATGCAGTTCGACCGCGGGTATCTCAGCCCGTACTTCGTCACCAACGCCGAGAAGATGGTGACCGAGCTCGAGGATCCGCTCATCCTGATCAGCGAGAAGAAGATCGGCTCGATGCAGGACATCCTGCCGATCCTCGAGGGCTCGATGCAGGCGTCGCAGCCGCTTCTCATCCTCGCCGAGGACGTCGAGGGCGAAGCCCTCGCGACGCTCGTCGTCAACAAGCTCCGCGGCATCCTCAAGGTCGCGGCGGTGAAGGCGCCGGGCTTCGGTGATCGCCGCAAGGAGATGCTCCAGGACATCGCGATCCTCACCGGCGGCGACGTCGCGAGCGAGGAGCTCGGGATCAAGCTCGAGACCCTCGGGCTCAAGAACCTCGGCCGCGCCAAGCGCGTCACGATCGACAAGGACAACACGACGATCGTCGACGGCGCCGGTGACAAGGCGAAGATCAAGGCGCGCGTCGAGACGATCCGGAAGCAGATCGAGACGACCACGAGCGACTACGACAAGGAGAAGCTCCAGGAGCGCCTCGCGAAGCTCGCGGGTGGCGTTGCCGTCGTGAAGGTCGGCGCCCACACCGAGACCGAGATGAAGGAGAAGAAGATGCGCGTGGAAGACGCGCTCCACGCCACCCGCGCCGCAGTCGAGGAAGGCATCGTCGCCGGCGGCGGCGTCGCGCTCCTCCGCGCGGCGAAGGCGCTCGACGGGCTCAAGCTCGACGGCGAGAAGCAGTTCGGCGTCTCCCTGATCAAGCGCGCGGTCGAAGAGCCCCTCCGCCAGATCGCCCGGAACGCCGGCGCCGAAGGCTCCGTCGTCGTGGACAAGGTCAAGTCGGGGACCGGCTCGTTCGGCTTCAACGCCGCGACCGAGACCTACGAGGACCTCATGAAGGCCGGCGTCATCGACCCGGCGAAGGTCGTCCGCTCGGCGCTCGAGTTCGCGGCCAGCGTCGCCAGCATGATGCTCACGACCGAAGCCATCATCACCGACAAGCCCAAGAAGGCTTCGGGCGGCGGTGGCGGCGGCGGCATGGGTGGCATGGGCGGCATGGGTGGCATGGGTGGCATGGGCGGCATGGGCGGCGGCGACTTCGACATGGACTGACCCGAAACGGTCGGTCCTCCGTCGGAATCACCCCAAAGGCCGGGTGCTGCGCGAGCAGCCCCGGCCTTTTGACTTGAGATCTTCCCGCAAGGTACGCTGCGGACCTCCCATGTCGGATTCGCTCTTCGTGCGCTTCGGCCGTGATTACCACGCGGGCGAGGTCCTCTTCCGAGAGGGGGAGAGCGGTGACCAGATGTACGTCATCCAGTCGGGGCTCGTCGTCATCACCAAGCGCACGGGGGACGTCGAGCGTCCGCTCGCGAGCTTGGGGCGCGGGGAGTTCCTCGGCGAGATGGCGATCCTGAATGGGAAGCCGCGCACCGCGACCGCCACGGTCGTGGAGGACGCGCGCTGTCTCGTCTTCGACGGCGCCACCCTCGAGACGATGATCACGAAGAACCCCGAGATCGCGCTCCGGCTGATCAAGAAGCTGTCGAGTCGCCTCGACGCCGCGGACGCGCTCGTCCAGATCCTCCTGAACCCCGATCCGCAAGCGCGCGTTCTCCTCGCGCTCCAGCGGCACGCGGAGACGTTCGGGCAGCCCACCGACGAGGGGATCCGCGTCCACGTCTCGGCCGAGGATCTCGCGCTCCAGGTCGGCGTTCCCGTGAAGCAGGTCGAAGACGTCCTCGGGCGCTTGCGCCGGCTCCGCATCGTCCGTCAGGCGAGCCCCGCCTCGCTCGAGACGCCGGTCCCGGAGGCAGCCGCGTTGATCATCGCCGACGTGGGGCGGCTGCACGAGTTCCTCGAGCTCGTCGAGATGCCGCGCAAGTTCGGCGAGTCCATGCCCGAAGCCGGGGAGGGGAGCTGACGTGGACCTTCGCGTCATCGGCTGCCACGGCGGCGAAACCCCGAAGCACCGCACGAGCGCGTTCGTGCTCGACGACCGGCTCGCGATCGACGCCGGCTCGCTGACGAGCGGCATGGAGCTGAAGGCGCAGTGCGCGCTCGAGGCCGTGCTGGTGAGCCACGCGCACCTCGATCACATCCGCGACCTCGCGACGATCGCGGACAACCGCGTTCAGAACGGCTGCAAGCCGCTGGTCATCGCCAGCACCGCGTTCACGATCGGCATCCTGAAGAAGCACTTCTTCAACGACCTGCTCTGGCCCGACTTCGCGCGGATCCCGACCAAGGCCAAGCCGACGATCAAGTACCAGGTGCTGAAGCCGGAGGTCCGCACGAACGTGGCGGGCTACCAGGTCCGCGCGCTGTTCGTGTCGCACACGATCGAGTCGTGTGCGTTCGTGGTCGAAGGCAAGGAAGGGGCGATCGCCTACAGCGGCGACACCGGCCCGACCGACCGGCTCTGGGAGGTCCTCGGCGAGACGGAGCGGCTCAAGGCGCTCCTGATGGAGGTGAGCTTCCCCAACCACGAGCACAAGCTCGCGAAGGTGAGCGGCCACCACACGCCCGAGACGCTCGCGAAGGACCTTGCAAAATACAAGGACCCGAAGAACCTCCCGACGCTCCTCTACCACATCAAGCCGGTCTTCCAGCGGCAGGTGGAGCGCGAGTGCGCGAAGATCAAGAACGTGAACCTCACGCTCCTGAACCTCGGCGATCAGTTCCTCCTCTGAGTCGCCGAGAAGGCGCGTCCGGCCCCTTTCCACTTGCGTCGGAAGCCGCGCGGTGGAAAAGAGAGTGCCCCAATTTTTCGCCATGGCGGAAGCGCTCCAACCCATCCCTGGCCTCGAAGACGACGAGGAAGGCGCGCGCATCGTGCGCGAAGAGCTCCGGCTCTTCCGGACGGTGAGCGCGGCCCTCGACGCGGCGGACAAGCGCGCCCACTCCGACGAAGCGCGGCTCGCCAGCGACGACGCACGGCTCCTGGAGCTCCGGGAGGACGTCTCGACCGCCAAGCCCGAGGATCTCCCGGCGCTCTTCGAGCAGATGCACACGCTCGGGGCGCTCCGGGCGCAGCGGGGAAAGAGCGCGACCGGCGTGGTCGACCGCAAGTCGCCCTACTTCGGGCACCTCCGGCTGGAAGAGGACGGGAAGCGCCGGGACGTGCTCATCGGGGGGCGCTCCTACCTCGACGCCAACGCGGGCGTCCGGATCGTCGACTGGCGCAACGCGCCGGTGAGCAAGATCTTCTACCGCTACCAAGAGGGCGACGACTACGAAGAGGAGCTCGGCGAGCGCATCGTCGAGGGGTGCGTGACCATCCGGCGCACGGTCGCCATCGCCGCCGGCGAGCTGGTCCGCGTGTCCTCCCGCCAAGGCACGTTCGTGCGCCAGGGCGAGCGCTGGAAGCGGCTCGAGGCGACTCGCGCGCGGCTCCGCACGGGCAGCAAGGAGTCCGCGCGCCTCGGCGCCTCGTCCGACGTCGCGCGCCGTGACGACCGCTTCCTCCCCGAGATCTCGGCGATGCTCGACCCGGCGCAGTTCGAGCTCATCGCGAAGCCGGGCTCCGGCGTCGTCGCGATCCAGGGCAGCGCGGGCAGCGGCAAGACCACCGTCGGTCTCCACCGCGCGGCCTACCTCGCGTTCGCGGACGCACGCCGCTTCCGCCCCGATCGGATGCTCGTCGTCGTCCCGAACGACGGCCTGCGCCACTACGTCGCGCGCGTGCTTCCGTCGCTCGGCGTCGACGGCGTGAACATCACGACGTTCACGCGCTTCGCGTCGCGCGCCTCGCTCGAGCTCTTCCCGCGGCTCCCGACCGCGATCTCGGACGACACGCCGCCCGCGGTCTCGCGCGCCAAGTCGCACCCCGCGATGCTGCGCGCCATGCAGGCGCTCCGCGATCAGGTCGCGCAAGAGGTGGACGAGCGCCTCCGGAAGACGATGGAAAAGTGGCCCTCGGGCGACGTCGTCGTTCGCGCCTGGGCCGAGGTCCCACGGACGCTCGCGCCGGACGCGCAGCTCAGCACCCTCGCGGCGTGGCTCGTCGGCAAGCGCGCGCTCGGAGCGGTGACCGCGTCCACGTTGCCCGACGTCACGCGCGCCACCCTCGAGAAGCTCGGGCAGGACCTTCGCCACCGCACGCGCGCAGTCCTCCAGGCTTGGGACGAGCTCCTGACCTCGCGCGAGCGCCTTGCGAAGACGTTCGACGGCATCCCGAGCTTCCCGCCCGCCCGGCTCGACCAGGTGCACGACTGGTGCGTGCGCCAAGCTCGGATCCGCGCCGAGGGCGAGCGCGACGGCGACGCGCCGACGGTCGACGCCGAAGATCGGGCTCTTCTTCTACGGCTCTGGCAGCTCCTCCGTGGTCCGCTCCCCGACGGCGACGGGACGCCGCTCCGGCTCGCTCATCTCTTCGTGGACGAGGTGCAGGACGCGTCGCCGGTCGAGCTGCGCGTGCTCATGGATCTCGCCGACCAGGAGCAGTGCGTCACGCTCGCCGGAGACGTGGCTCAGCGTATGGACGAGGACGACGATTCGCGCGGCGAGTTCCACTGGGCCGATCTGCTGACGGAGCTCGGGCTCCCGGCCACCAACCTCGCGCCGCTCAAGGTGAGCTACCGCTCGACCGCCGAGATCACGCGGTTCGCGCGCGCGGTGCTCGGTCCGCTCGCGCACGACGCGGAGCCGATCGCCACGCGCCACGGCCCACCGGTCGAGCTGTTCACGTTCGCGTCGTCGGGCGAGGCCGTCGCGTTCCTCGCCGATGCCTTGCGCCAGCTCCACGCCGACGAGCCGCAAGCGAGCGTCGCGCTCGTCGCGCGGTTCCCGCAGCAAGCGGCGGTGTACTTCGAGGGGCTCGACCGCGCCGAGGTGCCGAACCTCCGCCGCGTCGCCAAGCAGGACTTCACGTTCGAGCCCGGCTTCGACGTGACGGACATCCGGCAGACGAAGGGCCTCGAGTTCGACGAGGTGATCCTCCTCGAGACGAACGAAGCGACCTTCCCCGATCGTCCGCCGGCGCGCCACGCCCTCTACGTCGGCGCGACGCGCGCCGCGCATCAGCTCTGGTGCGTGACGGGCGACAAGCCCTCGCCGGTCGTCCTCGGGTCGCTCGACCCGACGGCGTGATGCTGGAGCCATAGGGCCACGATCCCCCACGCGAGCGCGACGGACACGCCCCCGTCGACCATCGCACGCCACGGCTCGGGCAGCGCACGCACGGCGACCGCAGCCCCGACGATGGCGAATGCACCCGCCCACGCGCGCAGCAGCGTCGCGCGCGGCACCCCGATCAGGCCCAGCGCGTGGAGCGGCGCCGCGAACGTGCAGAAGCCTCGTGGTGCGGCGCCGAGCGCGTGTGCGCGCGCGAGGACGGCGGGCATGAAGCGCCGTTGCAGCGCGAGGTAGCCCTCGCCCCAGGCGAACGCGCCGACGATGGCGGCGAAGCAGACCCACTGGAGGGGGCTCAGCGCGTTCGCCTCGAGCAGGCGGAGTGCGCGCAGCCCCAGCCTCGCGCAGCCGTCGGCGAGCACCAGCGTGACCCCGACGAGCGCCCAGAGCGTGACGAAGCGCGCGCGGCTCATCGCTCCCTCCCGTCTTCCAGACGCGCCAAGCGCGGTGCGCCCTCGAACGCGAACCAGTCGGCGAGCGGGCCCGACACGAGCCCCCGCAACCGCGCGACGAGCGACGCGCCGAGCGGCAGGAGCGCGGGCGGCGGGTCCTCCGCGGGATCGCCGAGCGTCAGGCGAACGAGGCGATCCCCCTGGAGGCCGAGCCCCTCGATCCCGACGGCGTCGAGCCAACGCGCGGCGCCGGCCCCGTGCGCGCGCCGGACGCCGGCCGTGAAGCGCTCGACGAGAGCGTCGAGACGCGCCGCCGAGCCGTCCCGGACGACCTCGACGAGCTCCTCGTCCACCGTCGGCACGCTCGGCGTGAGCATCCAGAGCCGCCATCGCCCGGCCTCGGGCGCGATCGCGAGCGCGCGCTGGTCGGGCACGAAGTCCGCCTCGGCGACGAGCCGCCGCACCACCGTGAGGAGCTCCATCCGCGCTTCGCCTTCGTTCGCGAACGTCCAGTGCGGCGTCGAATGGAGGGTGCCCGAGCTCGTCGCGAGCTCGAAGGCACCGCTCGGGGCCCAAGGCTTCACGCTCGGGCTGAAGCGGGGCGTCGCGGCCGCGCCGAAGGCGGCGCGCCCCTTCACCGGAGGCCACACGTGCCCCGACGCGAAGTCGGCGGCATCGGGCAGCGCGAGCGCCGAGAGATTGGAGAACCGATTCGGGCGGGACGACGTTCGCTCGACGGGCGTGATTTCGACCGGCATGGCGGGCTCCTCGGGAGTGACGGGGACGGGGGGCGGGGGCGGTTCGCTCGGCGCGGACAGCGTGATCGGCTCGGGCGGCTCGAGCGCCGCCATCGTGGCGTGGAGGCGATCGGCATCGCTCTCGTGGGCAGGCAGCTCACCGAGCTCGCCGCGCTGGAGGAGCAGGCGGACCCGGTCGGTGGCGAGGCGGACCGCGAGCACGAACGTCTCCATGACGCCGACACTCTCGGCCGCGGTCGCCGCGACCGCCGGTGTCAGACCAGGGAGCGAGAGCGCGGACCGCAGCGCGTCCGGAGAGAGCGCGCCCGGGAGGTCCTGCTTGTTCGCCTGCAGCACGATCCCGAGCGGCGCATCGCCGGCGACCGCGCCCGCGATGCGCAGCGTCGTCTGCACACTGGCGCGCGCGCGGTCGACGGCATCCGGGCGCGCATCGACGACGAAGACGATCGCGTCGGCGCGCTCGAGGAGGTACCGGCGCCGGTGGAGCACCCGCGATTGGCCCGGCACGCTCACGAGCTGACACCGCACGCGGCGCCCGTCGACGAACCCGCCGCTGAAGTCGAGCCAATCGAAGAACTCGGTGCGTTCGCCGGTGGTCCCGGGGCTCTTCGAGGCCCCGCGCCGCTGGAGCGAGATCTGACCGAGCAGGCGCGCGATGTTCGTCGTCTTCCCGGCCTCCGGAGCGCCGTCGTAGACGATGCGGATCGCGACTTCTCCCGAGCGTGGATCGACGTAGGGCATGTCCTAGGCTCCGGCCTGCAAGCGAGCGGCGAGGGGAGAAGGGAGGTCGGCGGCGCGGAGCGCGGCCACCGTGCGGGCGACGTCGTAGGGGACGCGCAGCGTCACGATCTCGGAGGTGCCACGGTCCCAAAGTGCGTAGGCCGCGCGCGGATCGGCGTCACGCGGCTGCCCGACCGACCCCGGGTTCACGAGCGCGCTCCAGCGGCGGTCGGGGGTGAACGCGCGAGGACCGGGGAGCTTCGCCGTGCCGGCGGGCCCTTCGACGTGGACGATCTGGACGTGCGTGTGACCGTAGAAGCAGAGCGGCGTCGCCGACGCGCGGAGGTGACGCAGGTTGTCTTCGTACGTGAGCTCGTAGACGTAGGCGAGGAAGCGCCGCGGGTCCTTCGGGGCTCCGTGGACGGCGAGCCATCCATCGCCACCGGCCTCGACGGGGAGGGACCCGAGCCAGGCCCGCTCGGCCGCGTCGAGCTGCGCGGTGGTCCACGCCGCGGTCCGCCGCGCGACGTCGTTCATGCCGAGCTCGAAGTGCCCCGTCGCGACGGCGTGATCGTGGTTGCCGCGGATGCACGTGGCCCGCGGGAGCTCGGCGAGGCGCTGGACGCAGCCGCGCGGATCGGGCCCGTAGCCCACCGCGTCGCCGAGGAAGAGGAAGGAATCCGCCCCGCGCGCGCGGGCGTCGGCGAGGACGGCGTCGAGCGCGACGGCGTTGCCGTGGACGTCGGCGATGACGCACACGCGGTCGCTCGCCCCGCGTACGCGCCGGGACCGCGCGTACGCGCGCCGGCGGAGCTCGGCCGCGACGGCGACGCGCGCGGGAGCGAAGCGCTCCGCGAGCGGGTAGCGGTCGATCTCGTCCGCGATGGTCTCGGGAGGGAACTCGGGCGCCGCCGCGAAGAGCTCCGCGAGCGCGAACCCCCACTGGCCGAGCTCGTCGAGCCCGGCGTCGGGCTCCTCGGGGATGCGCGCGGCGATCGCGCCCGCGAGGCTCGCCGCATCGAGCGTCTCGTACACCTCGTCGTCCAGGTAGTGGAGGCGAAGCTCGCCCGGCGCGCGGCCGAAGTTGGCCGGGTTCAAGTCGAGTCCCCGCCGCGTCCGCGCGTGATAAGCGAGCCCGTCGGCGAGCATGGCGGTCCAGGCGGCGAAGCGCTCCGCACGCGCCGAGAGGGCGCGGAGCGTGACGAGCTCCGGCGTGATCGAGGCGCCGTACCACGCGCCCGCGGCGGGGAGCGCGAACCAGAGCTTCGCGGGGTGCCAGAGCCTCGAACCGCCGCGGTCGCGCACCCGCTCGAGCGCGGCGAGCGCCTCCGCGGCGGTCGAATGCGGCTGGTCGAGGCGCGTCTTCACGACGTGGCCGCGCACGGCGAGGAGGCGCGTCTCGGGCTTCGCCGAGCCGTCCCGCGGCCCTGCGACGCCGACCTTGTCCCGCCACTCGGTCCCGCCCTCGGCGAGGAGATCGTGGACGGACTCGACCGTCCACGATCCCTCTGGAGAGAGGAGCACCGCGCGCGGGCCCTCGCGCACCGGGCGCGGGAACCAGCTGCTCAGGGCAGCGTTCCCCGGATCGCGGCGATGTTGTTCCGGATCGCCGACCACCCCATGCCTTGGTTCACCGACTTCTTCGTGACCATGACCACGACCGCGCCCTTCTCCTTGATGGTCGCCATGAAGTGGTAGACCTTCGGCGAGGAGATGAAGATCTCCTCGAACGAGTCCTTGATCGGCTCGCCGCGCTGCTGGCTCAGGAGCTCCTCGACGCGGCGCACGTTCTTGCCGCGGAACATCTCGACCGCGGCCGCTGCCACCGCATCGAGGTAGGCCTGCGTGAAGTAGGGGACGCTGTGGTGGACGCCCATCAGCATGCCCGTGTTGAGATCGACGACGCCGACTGCGACGCAGTCATCCACCTTCTCGAGAATCGACTTGCAGACTTCGCTGGTGTTCGCCATGTGATGCCCCCTTTCAGACCGACGCTTCGACGTCAGCGAGCGACGCACGAGCCTTGCTCAAGACCATCCCGATGTTCGCGGAGCCGCGGCAGACGTAGACGACGGCCTGATCCGCCTTCTTCTTCGAGCGAAGGAAGACGTGGATCAGGTTCTCGCTCATCACGATGATCTCGCGGAAGTAGTGGCTCCCGTCCTCGCTCTGCCCGCGCGACTTGCGGAAGAGCTTCTCGATCGTCGTGACGCTTTGACCCTGGAAGAGATCCGCCGTCGCCGCAGCGACGAGATCGAGGACCTCTTGCGGGTGCGAGTCGACGGTCTTCACACCGAGGAGCATCCCCGTGCTCATGTCGACGTAGCCCGCCGCGACGCACTCGGGGATCGATTGCTGTGCTTTGACCAATGCAGTGTCCAATGCCATGGGTATTTCTGCTCCTACGGTTCAGGGTGAGTTGCTCGGTTTCGTTCGTAATCGGAGAGGATCGCGACTTGCGCCGCGGACTGGATGCAGCGTGGGTTCAGGCTGCGGACGGCGTCGATCGCCTCGCGGGCCGAGGCGCCGCCGTGCACCAACTGGCAGGCGAGCATCGTCCCCGTCCGTCCGAGCCCCGCGCGACAGTGCAGCGCTACGACCTCGCCGCGGGCCATCCGCGCGGCGAGATCGCGGCAGAAGTCGCGCGCCGCCGAGAGCTCGGGCACGCCCATGTCGGGGATCGGAAAATGGAGCGAGGCGATCGCGTGCGAAGCGAGGAGCTCGGCCTCGACGGTGGGTGACTCCTCGAGCGTGACGAGCGTCGTCACGCCGAGCCGCGCGAGGCTCGCGACGTCCGTCTCGGTGTCGGCGACGCCGACGCCGGGGCGGGGGAGACCCCCGAGGCGCCCCGGGACGACCCAGAAGAAGCCGCGCGGGGCAGCCGCCGGCGGCGGATGAACGCTCGGGATCGTGCGCACGGTGCCCGGCGCGAGGTCTTCGCTCCGCGCGCTCGGGCTGGGCTCGATCGTGCCGCCCGTTCGCACGAAGCGACGCCCGCTGTCCGTGCCCGGCTCCCGGAAGAAGCGCGTGACGGGCGAGCGCTCCACGACGCCACCGCCGGCGAGCAACGCGACGAACCCGCCCGCCGCGCGCGCGTGGCGCTGGTTGTGCGTAACGAGCAGCACCGCGCGCTGGTACGACTGCGCGCGGAGCAGGGCGAGCACGCCGACCGCATCGTCGTCCGAGAGCCCCGCGGTGGGCTCGTCCGCGAGGAGGAGCGCAGGGTCGCTCGCGATCGCGCGCACGATCGCGCGCCGGCGCTGGATGGCGGTCGGCAGAGACGCGACGTCGTCGCCGAGGCGATCGGCGAGCTCGGCGAGGCCGTTCGCGCGGAGGAGGTCCGTGATCACGCGCCGCTGCGCCGCGAGGTCGAGGCTGGAGCGGTTGGGGAGCGCGCCGGCGAGGTTCCGGCGCACGTCGTCGAGGAAGAAGCGCGCGTGCTGGGTGACGATGCCGACGTCGCGCCGCACGGCTCCGGCCGCGGGCGGGCGCGTCGTCGCCAGATCGATCCCCGCAACGCGACCGACGCCCCACGTGGTGAACTCGGGGTGCGTGTCGTTGAAGCCGGCGAGCGTTCGGAGGAGGGTCGACTTGCCCGCGCCCGCCGGCCCGACGAGCGTCGTCAGGCCGTGCCGCTCGAGCACGAGGTCCACGCTCCCGAGGACGGTCTGCGAGCCGAACGCGGCACCGAAGCCGCGGAGCTCCAGCGCGAGATCACCGATCACGCGCATCGCGCCTCACCCGTGCTCGCGCCGGAGCGAGCCTCCGTGGTCAGCGCGGCGAGACCGCGGCTCAGCGACGTGACGCACGCCCAGCCGAGCCCCTGCGCTGCGCTCCGCGCGGTGAGGAGCCAGAGCGTGCGGCCCGGGGCGCCGAAGAGCTCCGCGCCGTAGCACCAGCCCTCGGGCTCGCCCGTCACGAGCATGCGCGTCGTGAACCCGATCGTCTCCATCGGCGCGAGCACGGACGACGGGGGCGGCTCGCTGTCATCCGCCGTCGCGTCGCGGAACAAACGGCGGCGGCGACGGAAGAGCTCGAGCACCCGGGTCGAATCGACGGCGTCGCGCGCGACCGCAGCGCGGACGTGGTCGTCTTCGAGCACGGCGACGGCGACGACCTCGCCCGCGCGCTCGAGGAGCGTACGCGCCTCGAGCGTGGCCGACGTCTCTCCACCGGCGACGTCGACGATCGCTCCACCGAGCGGCTTCGTCCCCGGCGTGGGGACCACCATCCGCACGTCTTCGATCGCGGTGAGCGTCGCCACCGCGCTCCCGAACGTCGAGTCCGCCCCGAGCCCGCACCAAATCGCACGGCCCGAGGCCGCGAGACGGACGCCGATGAGGGAGCCACGCGCCGTCCGGAAGGCGAGGAAGTCGACGTCGTCGGCGGGGCAGGTCCGCGCGAGCGCGCGGGGTACCCGCGAGCCCGTCGCGCTCGGCGGAGCGCCATCGAGCAGGAGGTCGCCGGCGAGGAGGTCGATCCACACCGCACCTTCGACGCTGCCGAGCAGGTCGGCGCAGTAGCCCGGGCGCGCCGTCGGACCGACGGACACCCGCGGCATCACCGACGACGGCCGGCGCGGAAGCTCGGCCATCAGGCTGCCCAAGTGCACGGACATCGAGCCGTGCTCGGCGTAGTGAGGGCGCTCGAGGAAGAGGGTGCGTGCGTCGGTGAGCTCCGCCAGCGCGACGAGCGCCACCTTCACCTGGTGACGGAGCGCGGCCGACACGTCCTCCCACTCCGCGAGGCCCCACGCGACGAGCGTCTCGGCGAGGGGGAGTCGATCGCGACGGCACTCCTCCACGACGTGACGAAACGCGGCGTCGTCGATGTTGCAGCGGCGCTTGATGAACTGCGCGAAGGCGAACGGTATGCCCGACGCGGTGGCCCAGGCGATGCGCCCGCGCTTCAAGTGGACGTGAATCTCGGTCGAGCTCGTGGCGGCGATGAGCTCACCCGTGCGCTCCGCTTCGACGACCTCGGCGAGCTCTCGAAAGGGGGAGCGCTTCATCGCGGCGCACCGCTTCCCCCGATCTCCCCCGCGAGCCGCTCGAGCAAACGGTGTCCGTCCGCGCGCGTACGCGTCGCGCTCGACACCCAACGATCCAGCTCGTCGTCGCGCCCGAAGAGCGGGGCTGCGCGCGTCGCGACGTCGTCGAGGTCCCCAGCGCTCTCGAGACGTGCGAGCAGCGCAGTGACGAGGATCGCATCGTGCTCCACGAGCTCCTGGCGACGGCTCACTTGGGCGAGCATGTCGACGAAGCCGGTGACGTCCTGCCAGAGGCGCACGCCAGCGACCTCGTCGGTGACGGGCATGCGCAGCCACTCGAGGATGCGCTGCTGCAGCCGACGCAGCTGGAGTCGGTCGCGCACGCGGAGGAGCGGGAACGCGCTCCAGCCGACGAGCACGGCGATGTGGGTCCCCACCGCGCGGAGGCGCGTCCGAAGCTCCGCCGTGCTCGGCGCGTCGTCGCGCACGACGCGCGCGCGGAACTTGGCGTAGGCGCGCCGAACCTGGAGCGAGTGGACGAGCTCGGACGAAAAGTCGAGGCTCGGAGCCCCCTCGTCGCGCCGCGCGATCACGACGTCGATCGCGCCGAGGCCCTTGCGGATCCGCCGGAGCGCGCTGTCGCAGTCGCCGAGCACCTCGACCGGATCGGTCGAGCCCGCCGAGCTCTGGAGGCGCTCCTTCTTCTGGCGCAGCTCGAGCATGACGAGGAACGCGATGTCCTCGACCGCGGACGCGGACTCGCCACCTTCCTCGACCGCGGCGTCGACCGCGAGATCGAAGGGGAGGAGCGACTCGCTCCGCGCGCGCCCTTCGTCGTTGGTCTCGACCATGCACTCCTCGACGACGGCCGAAACCAGGATGCATCCCTCTTCGACCATGGCCGCCGTTGCCTTCGCGAGCGTGGCCAGCTCGGCCGTGGGCGCCGTCTCGTAGTGGCGAACGTCCACCTCGAGTGTGCGTCGAACCAGTGCGTTCATCGGCTCGCGGAAGCGGGCGAAGTCGGCCTCGGGCCGGTTCTTGGGCGACGTTGCACTCACGATGCCCCCCGTTCGCAGCTGCGTGGAAGCGACCTCATCGCATGCGGACTCCATCGTCGACCACCATGCAGTCAGACCGCCATCGCGGGTACTGTCCCCATGGACGGGGGCGCTGTACTTCCCGTACCTGACCCAGCGACTCAGAAGCCGAGCAGACGGAGCAGGTCGATCCGCGAGTCCGCGCCGACCTTCTGGAGCAGGTTCGACTGGTGGAACTTCACGGTTCGCCGGCTGAGCGCGAGCGACTCGGCGATTTCGTCGGTGGTTCTCCCGAGCATGAGCTCGCGCAGGAGCTCACGCTCGCGCTCGGTGAGCCGAGCCTTCGTCGCGAGCGCCGCAATTCGCGCCTCGTGGATCGCAGAGAGCACGTGATCGGTCACGGTTCGCCGCGTCACCAGTGCGACGGTCGCAGTGACCTGCGTGGCGGTGACGACCTCGAACGTTCCGTTCGCGCCCTGGCTCGACCGCCGCACCAACGTCCGGGGCCACGGTGCGCCCGTGCGGAGGACGGGGCAGTCGTCACACGGTGAGCTGCGCTTGTGGAGCACCTCGAAGCAGCGCAGGGGAGTGGCCGAGCCCGCCTGACCGAAGATGGTCCCGCCCATCGTCTCGATGCGGCCGAAGTCGACGGCGCCCGTCGCGATCCGATAGTCGAGATCCTGCTGACCGAGATCCTGCTTTCGCGCGGGCTCGAGCTCGGTCACGACGACCATGATCGCGAGGCGGCGCCCGCGACCCACCACGCCGAGCTCGAGCTTGGCGTGGTAGCGGTCGCCGCAGCGCGTGCGCAGCTGGAGCCGGCAGCGCGACGCGACGCCTCGGACGGCTTGGCGAAAGACGTTGGTGGCCTCGCTTACGGCCTCCGGAGGTACGAACACCTCGATCCACGAACGCCGTGCCGCTTCTTCGAGCGGCCACCCGAACGCGTCCGACATCGGGCGCGACACGAGGACGATGTCTCCGGCGCGATCGAGGATCGCCGTCATGAACCCGCACCGCTCGATGAACGATGCCGCCACGGTCTCCCAGTCGATGGCGGCCGTCCCGATCCGGCGCCGCTCCGCGAGGACCGGGGGTGAGCGCGACGACGGAGGAGCATCGCTGTTCCGGGGCACGCGCCGCGACGTCGGCGGCGGGTGCGTGCTCGATCGGGCCCCCCCCGCCGGCAACGCGGGCGGGACGCTCGAAGCGCGGCGCGCGTGCACCGTCGGATCACGAGACCGGTTCGACACTACCGCTCCAAGCTACAGCTCGGTCCTCCGCTCCGCACTTGTCCTCATGGACGGGGCGCCTGTCCATCACAACATGCCGCCCCCGGGGAAGAGACTCGGCGCGCCGAGCTCAGAACCCGAGCAAACGCATGAGATCGAGGCGCGAATCGGCGCCGAGCTTCTCCAGAACGTTGCCCTGGTGGAATTTCACGGTGCGGGGGCTGAGACCGAGGATGGTCGCGATGTCCTCGGGCGCCCGACCGAGCATCAGGTACTGGAGTACGTCGCGCTCGCGGGCCGTGAGCCCACCTTTCACGGCGAGCGCATCGATGCGCGCGCCGTGGATGGCCGCGAGCATCGGCTCGCTCACCACGCGTCGCGTGACGTCGATGCTCTGCTTCGAAGCGGGCTTCGCGGAGATGACCTCGAACCCGCCTCGTTCGCGCCGCCGGACCACCGTGCGTGGCCACGCGCCTTGCGTCTGGAGGAGCGGGCAGTCCTCGCACGGCGTCTCCCGCCGGGCGACGATCTCGAAGCAGCGAAACGAGCGCGCGCTTCCGTCGAAGGTGGTGCCACCGATGTTCTCGAGCCGACCGAAGTCCACGGCGTTGGCGTTCACGCGGTAGTCGAGATCCTGATCGGCGAGGTTGGTTCGCTGGACCGGGGTGACGTCCTCGAGCATCAACAGCGTCGCTTGGCGGCGGCCGCGCCCCACGATCGCCGCCGAAAAGCGCGCGGTGTAGCGGATGCCGTCGCGCGAGGCGAGCTCGCAGCTTCCCTCGTTCAGCGCGCCGCGGAGCATCTGGTCGAACGTCGCTCGGCAGTGCGCTTGACGATCGGCGGGGACGTACACCTCGACCCACGAACGCCGCTCGACGTCCGCGAGGCCCCACCCGAACATGCGCCGCAGCGACTCGGAGATCGAGCAGATGATGCCGTCCGGGTCGAGGAGCGCGACGAGGAGCCCGCTCCGCTCGGCGAGGACGCTCGCGACGGCACGCCAGTCGAGATCGCGGGTGCGCCCGCGCGGCACGAGCGAGCGCGCACGGGTGCGCGGCGTTGCGTGCCAGCTCTGCCGGACGACGGGGAGTCGCACCGGGGCGAGTGCCTCGAGCGTCATGTGCTCGTCGGCCTCGTACTCGGCGCTCCCCGGCTGCACCGTCGGCTTCTTCGAGTCGGAGGCGCTCGTCATCCAGGTCAGTAGTACGTCCAGTCCTGCGAAACCGGCAGCGTTTGCGTCGAATTATTTGCACCTGCCTCAGCCGTGCGCGACTGAGCCGACACTGAGCCGATGGCCGCAAGTCTCGTTCAGGTCTCGTTCACGTTCGTGACGAGCTCTTCGCCGCCCGACTTCGTGTGCCCGGAGGAGATGCTGATGTTGAGCGTCCCCGTCGCGCCGGTGCACGTGCTGTCGAAGACGAGGTGCACGGTGGGCGAGCTCGGCTCGATGCGGAACGTTCCCAGCACCGGACCGATCGCGCTCGTCGTAGGCCCCGCATCCGCGCTCGCGTCGGTGGCGCCGGCATCGGCACCGCGTGGCGCCGCCGCGTCGGACGAGGCCGCGGGCGCCCGCGCGTCGGCGCGGCCCGCATCGTGGACGGTGGGGACGGCGAACACGCCGGCGCTCGTCGGGGGAGTGACGTCGTACGGCGGAGGCGCGCTCACCAGCGTCCCGCCTTGCACGGTCGGCGGACCGTACGAGAAGCCGGGGCCGACCGCGGCCGCCGTGACGTCGACCTCGAGGAGGCGGCCACCGCCGGGCTTCGGGACCCAGCGCGCCGTCGCGACGACGCCGCCGCCGTAGCACCGCGCCGGCGTAGGCATCGGATCGACGACGCCGTAGCCGCCGCCGGTCGAGCCCGAGCCACACTTGCTGCACGCCACCGTGCTCGCGAGCGCGGCCGTCGCCATCAGGCGAGACATGTGACCGAGCGTCGTCTTTCGCGCCGAGCTTCCCGCCATCAGTACTCCGTCAGTTGTACCTGAATGGTATCGGACGCGTCGGTCGTGGTGAGCCCGACGTGGACGTAGTCCTCGAGCCCCGCGTCGGGGCCGCCGGCGCACGCGACCGGAACGTCGACGTTGACGTAGGGCGGGTACTTCAGCTCGGTCACGATTCGGATCCCATCGGCGGTGGCGACCGCCTCGTCCGGGGGCTCGCCGGAGGACGTCCGGATCCGGCTGGGATCCCCGAGCTGGTAGTCGGCCTTGTGCGGCTGCGAGAGCAGGATCTCGATCCGGCGGCCCTTCGGCGTGTCGATCCACTTCGCGCTCGCCGTGATGGCGCCGGCGGCACCCGGGCAGCGGCTGGGCGGTGGCATCGGATCGACGACCGCGTAGCCGGAGTTCTTGCACGCCTCGGCGCTGGCGACCGTGCCCGCGACGGCAGCCGCGGTGGCGAGGCGGTTCAGGTGACGCTGGGTCTTGTCGCGAACGCTCGAGCTCATTCGACGCTCTCCGGATCGGGTCCCGACGCCAGGCCAGGCTCCTTGTGACACCCGCAGCCACCGCGCGAGGGCGGGGGCAACGGATCGACGACCGCGTAGCCGTGGCAGCGACCGTCGATGCCGGGCTCCTCTTCGGGTCCGCACACGAGGGGAGCGGCGTCGTTCCCCGCCTCGGCGCCCGAGTCGTCTCCGCCCGCATCCACCGCGCTCGTCGGGGTCGCGCCCGCGTCGCGCGCGCCACCGTCACCGGTGCCCCCGTCGGAGCGGGTGCCGCCCGGGGTCGCTCCGGTCGCGCCGCCGGTGCGGGTCGTCGCCGCGGCGAGCCCGACCGCAGCGGTCGCTGCCATCAGCTTCCGCAGGTGCGCCCGAACCGCGCCGCGCGACTCAGTAGTCATAGATGTTCACCGTCGTGGCGTCGCCCGGCTTCGGCGCCGCCGGACCCGTCACCGCGATCGAGATCGTGCCGGGCCCCTTCGGGCACGTGATCGGAAGCGTGATCCCAATTTGGGCTGCCTGCGGCTTGACGAAGAAGTCGACGACGTCCTTCGCGGCGTTCGCGGTGTGGCTCTGCAGGATGCCGCCCCAAGCGCTCGGAGCGACGCCCGACCACGTCGCGCCACCGCCGAGGTGGACCGTGACGCGCAGGACGAGCGCGCCGCCTTTGCCGTTCGTGTACGTCGTCGAGGCCGTGGTCGCCGACGCGATGCCCGCGCACAACGCGGGCGCGGGCAGCATGTCGACCACCAGGTACCCGTGATCCGGGGGACCGCTCGGCTCGGGGAGCGGTGCCGGCGCCGTCGCCGACGTGGTGGGCGGGGGCGGCGGGATCGCGGCGCCGCTCTGGCTCGCCGTCGCAGGCGGCAACGTCACCGTCTGCGGGCCTTGCGTGGCGTCCGGCTTGGAGCAAGCCGTCGCCGTCCCGACGGCGGTCGCGGTGGCGACCATCCGCCGCATGTGATGGAGCGTTCGCTGCCGGACGTCGCGCGCCATCTCAGTACGCTTGATCGTAGAGGTTGACGGGGGTGGTGTCGCCGGCCTTCGCCGGCTTCGAGGGCGGAGGCTGCGAGATCGAGAACCCGATCGATGCCGTGCCCGCCGGGCAAGTGATCGGCATCGACATGCCGTCGGTGGAGGCGGGGAGGAACACGTCGACCGAGTCCTTCGCCGCGTTCGCGGTCACGCTCTTCACGGAGCCCGAGTAGGGCGAGACCGGTCCGCCGGTCCAGGTGGCGCCGCCGCCGAGCTTCACCGTCACCTTGAGCACGAGGTCCTTGCCCTGCTGCACGTACGTGGCCGACGCCTTGGACGCCTGCGCCGCGCTCGCGCAGCGGGAGGGCATCGGCATCGGATCGACGACCGCGTAGCCGTGATCGGGCGGCCCGGTCGGGTTGGTGGTCGGTGTGGTCGTGGCGCTCGCCGTCGCCGTGGCGGAGGCGAGGGGCCCGCCGGAGCCGGTGCTCGTGGCGCTCGCCGACGGGACCGTGACCGACTGGGTCGTCGTGGTGTCCGACTTGGTACAGCCCACGACGGCACCGAGCGCGGTCGCGGTGGCCGCCATGCGCTGCATGTGCTGGAGCGTCCGCGCCCGTGCGTTCCCACGCGGCGCGAGCGTCGGCGTCGGGAGAACTTCGGGCATCATCTCGAGGCGACGTTTGGTCATGGGGCCTTTCCTCAATACCGATCGTAGAGCTGGAGAGTGACGGGATCGCCGACCTTGGGCGCGGGCGGGGGACCGCCGGAGATGCTGATGCCGATCGTGGCGCTACCGGCGGAGCAGGTGATGGGGATCGAGGCCCCGTAGTCCTTCACGCCGAGCACGAGATCGAGCGAGTCCTTGGCGGCGTTCGCGGTGAAGCTCTTCACCGCGCCGCCGTAGCTCGAGGGCGCCGCGCCGGTCCACGTCGCGCCACCGCCGAGCTTCACGTTGATCTTCAGGACGGTCTCGGCGCCTTGCTTGACGTAGGAGCCGCTGACCTTGGCGCTCGCGGCCGAGCCGGCGCAGCGGCTGGGCGGCGGCATCGGGTCGACGACGGCGTAGCCGTGCGTCGGGGGACCGCTCGGCGTGGTCGCCGTCGCGCTCGGCTTGGCCGAGACGGTGGCCGTGGCGGTCGCGGAGGCGAGGGGGCTCGTCGCCGACGCAGAAGCGCTCGCCGTGCTCGTGCCGGACGGAGCGGTCGTGGTGGTGGTCGCCGACGAGGACGGGAGCGTCACCGTCTGAGCGCCGGTGTCGTTCGACTTGGTGCAGGCGGCCGCCACGCCGAGAGCAGTGGCCGTCGCGAGCATCCGTTGGCCGTGCGCCGTGACCTTCGCGCGGACGCTCAATGGCCCACCGCGACGGAGAGCGCGTCGTGGCCACCGCGTTGGGTCTGGAGCGGCGTCGCGACCTTGTCGCCGATCTCGGTGAGCGGACGACCTTGGCCGACCGCGCGCTGGAGGGTGCGGGCGAGCTCCTTCGCGCGCTCGCGGATCGAGTCCTCGACTTCGCGCAGCATCTTGGACTGCGTCGCCACGAGGGCCTTGTCCTCGCTGGCAGGCCGGTTCGCGACGACATGGTCGATGATGGCTTCCATCGCGTCGGCGCCGGACAGGGTGAGGATGCTGGTGAGCTCCTTGCCCTCGGCCAGCCACTTCGCCTCGAACTTGTCGGGGTGGAAATGACGGGCGACCTCGACGTCGAAGCGGGTGCCCATGATCCGGTTGGAGAGCGCGTTGTCGCCGAAGTTGCGCTCCATGAAGCAGTCCATCGACAGCGAGAAGATGCGCTCGACCTCGGCGCTGCCCAGGTCGTAGTCCCACTGGAGGTAGTCGCCGCGGACGCGGTTCTCGGCCTGCATGCGCGCCAGGAGCGGCGTCCCGGCGTAGAGCTCGACGCGACCGAAGTTGGAGGGGTACTCCGGGGCGTCGCGGAGGAAGGCGACGTTCGTCCGGAGCGACTCCACGGTCGTGTCCGGATCGAAGATGAGCATGTTGTAGCAAGTGTAGAGGTCGAGCTCGCGGACCAGCTCGATCGCGTCGTGGTTCTGGCTCGACTTCGCCCAGCGGCGCAGGGTTCGGAGCCCTTGGTCGGCGTCCGTCTCGATGCCGATGTAGACGCGGATGCAGTTCAGGCGGTGCTTCAGGATGTGGAACACGCCGGGATCGCAGTCGGTGGGGCGCGCCTTCACGACCGTGGCGTACTTCCCGATCTTCTTCCGCTCGAGCGCATCGGCCAGAGCACTGAACCGCTCCTTGTTGTGGCGGTGCCCGGGGACGAAGAAGTTGTCGTCGTGGAAGACGAAGATGTCGATGCCGCGCTGGCGCTTCATCTCGACCATCTCGTCGGCCACGTCCTCCACGTCGCGGACGCGGTAGCGCTTCCCGGGCAGGCTCTGCTCGTGCCACGCGGCGATGCAGCAGAAGCTACAATTCGCGTAGCAGCCGCGGCTCGAGACCAGCGGCGCGATGCCGTGGCCGAAGCACGCGGCGGGCTCACCCCGGCGGTCGGGGCGAGGCAGGGTGGCCAGGTCGGGGAGCGCGGGGTGCTCGGTGAGGACGGGGGTGCCGGAGGCGTCCCGAACGGCGAGGCCCGGAATCGACGAATAGGAGCTACCGGCGGTCAGCGCCTGACAGAGCTTTACGACCGTCTCCTCGGCCTCCTGGCGCACGATCGAGTCGATTTCGGGGAAATCGGTCAGGATCTCCAGCGAAGCGAACGTACCGAAGTGGCCGCCCATCGTGATGTGGCCCTTGTAGCCGCCGTCGCGGAGGGCGACCGCGAAGGCCAGAAAGTCCCGGGCGCGCCACTGGAACGCGAGGGAGATGCCGACCATCAGGGGCGGTTCAGGAGCCTCGAGGATGCTCCGGAGCGCGTAGCCGAAGTCGGTCTCCTGGTTGAACGGAACCAGCTCCGAGCGGTAGCCGGCGACCGCCAACGAAGAGGCGATGTACCGGAGGCTGAGGTTCTCTTCGATCTCGGGGCCCACGAGAGCGATCCACGTCATGCCGGGAGGTTCCTTTCGGACCGCAGCGTGCGCGAGCAGGAAGCCGCGCGCGGCGAGGTCGGGTCGAGCGTACGAGACAAGAGACGAACCAGGTTGGAAAAGGTTCCGTCCGTGGCTCAACGCTGCGGTGGCTTCGCGGCTTACATGCGGGGCCCGAATCGCATCGGCGCACCCGCACGAGGGGATGGGCACGGTTCCAGGGACCGATCCGGGTTTGGCCTCTTTTCCCGGGCTTTCGTTCCGTTTAGTTTACATAATGCATCTTATGCGACATTACGACGGGACCAGCCGAGCCCCGTCCGGCCGTCTCCGTCGTCCCTGTCTCCGTCCGTCGTCAACCGAGCTCGCCTCCCGATCGGAAACGAGGTCCAGGACTTCCCGAATCCGATCGCGAAACGCCCCCAAGCTCGGTCCTTTCTTACATAACCGCTCGGGCGGTCCCGACGCGCGGCGCGCAGCGCTGGACGCTACAGCTTGCCGTCGCGGCGACCCAGCGGCGGCTCGATGCCCAAGCCCAGGAACGTCCCGCCACTCGTCATGGCGAAGACCCGAGTCCCGTACGCGCTCGGCGTCACGGCGAACCCGGTCTCCAGGTTGATCCCATCGATGACGCTGCCGTCTCGCGGCGACAAAAGGAACAGACCGTAACGCGTGGTCCCGATCGCGAGCGCACCCGCGACCGCCACCGGCGCCGTGATGCCGCCCTCCGGGATCGGGAGCCTCCACTTCGCCTTGCCGTCGCGGGGGTCCAGCGCCCAGAGCCCCGTCGTCGAGCTCGCCGCGAACAGCGTCCGCTGCGCCGGCACCATCGGGCCGCCCTTGTCGTTGCCCATCGGGTGCGGCGTGTGCGCGGGCTCCGTCCACCAGACGAGCTCGTGGACGCCGCGGGCCTGGTTGTTCGCCCACACTCGTCCGCCGCTCTCGGCGTCCAGCGCCATGACACCGCCGGCGTAGCTCGCCGCGAAGACCACCCGGCCCAGGTCCGGGAGCTCCAGCACGATCGGCGTCGTGTCGACGTCGAGGTAGCGCTGGGCGTCCGGCGCTCCGGACTGCTCGGCCTCGGCCGACAGGTCCGCGAGCCACTTCTCGGAGCCGTCCTTCATGTCGTACGAGCCGACGTGGCCGTCCGAGTACGCCACGTAGACCATCCCGTGGTCGACCGCCGGGCCCGAGTGGCCCCCGATCTCCATGCCGAGCGCGGACTGCTGGTGGACCTCCCACTTCTTCACGCCCGTTCGCCGGTCGACGCAGAACAGCTGGTCGGCCGCGTTGGTGAAGAACAGGAGCTCCCCGAAGACCACCGGCTTGCGCGCGACCTCGTTGCCGGTCGCGTAGCGCCAGAGCAGCTTCCCGTCCGACGCCTGGACGGCGTAGAGCGCACCGTCCTGCGAGCCGAAGTAGACGACGTCCAGATCGCGGTCGTACGCGGGCTCGCTCTGGACGCGGCCCATCGTCTCGAAGCGCCAGATCGTGCTGCCGTTGAAGGCCCGCAGCGCGTACAGGCCGCGGTCGGACGACCCCACGAAGACCCGCGCGTTCGCCGCGTCGATCTCGGGACGCCCGCGCTCGTAGTCCTCGCCGCTCTTGCGCGAATCCATCGTGAGCTCGCGCCGGAACAGGACGTGGAGGTCCCCGCTCGGGCGCGACATCCACCCGGGTGCCTCGGGGTTGATGCGGTCACCGGTCGCGCTGCCACACGCGGCGAGCGCGAGCGCGAGCGCGCCCATCACGACGAAACGCGCGCGCTGGCTCACTCGCCGCCACCCATCAGCTTGGCGCGGAGCTCCGGCGGGAGCTGGTTCAGGATCTCCGGCGAGAGCTGCGGGTGCCCGTTCGCCCCGTAGTTCACCCGCTTCGGCGGCAGCGCCGACGGATCGAGGCGGCGAAGCCGGTCGTCCGTCGCGATCCCGATGATGTCCATCTGATGGCCATGGTCCGGCTGCGCGAAGCGATCGTGCAGCTGGTGGAGCATCTCCTTGGCTTTCTCGAGGTCGCCCTTCGCTTCGAGCACGCGGGCCTGGTGGTACATCCCGAGCTCCTTGAAGCCGGCGACGTCGGTCGCTTCGAGCGCCTTGAACGACGCGAGCGCGTCGTCGAGGGCCTTGTCCTTGGCCTCGGGCTTCATCTGCGCCTGGATCTCCCGGGCGAAGCCGAGCCCCTCGAGCGCCCGCCCCTTCACCTCGGCGTCGGCGATCGCCAGCGGCGACCCCTTCACCTCTTCGAACGCCGCCGCGGCCCCCTCCCAGTCGCGCTTGTCGAGGAGCAACGAGCCCTCCCCGAGCCGCGCCAGCGTCGCCGCACCGGTGCCGGAGAACTTGGTCGCGACGTTCCGGTACTTCGAGAGCGCTGCCTCGCGGCGATCCTCGACCGTCTTGTAGTAGCGGTCGGTGTCGTCGTCGTCGTCCTTCGGCGGCTCGCCGATCTTGGCGTGCTCGTCCTTGATGGCGGCTGCGAGCTCCGTGGAGGCGTCCTGCGCCCGCTTGTGCTCGTAGAAGTTGTAGCCCATGAACGCGACGCCCGCGGCGACCGCGATCCCGACGATCGTCCAGACCGTCTTCGCGTTCTTCTTCGCCCAGTCGCCGAGCTTGGCGGTGCGCTCGAGGAGCGGATCCGCCGCCTCGACCGCGGCCGGCACGCGGCGCTTGGTCTTGGTCGCGACCGCGTTCCGGCCGATCTTCTTGAGGCGCTTCGACGCCGCGAGCGCGAGGCCGCTCTTGCCGCCCCGCTTCTTCAGCTTGCGCCGGCGCTCCGCGAGCTTCCGCTCTTCGTCGCGGGCGATGCGCTCGACCTCGTCCTCTTCGCCGAGGGCCTCGACACGCTTCGCGATCGCCTCGGGGGACGCCTCGACGTCCTCTTCCTCTTCTTCTTCGTCCTCGTCGGACTCCTCTTCCTCGTCGGACGCTTCTTCGTCGTCCTTCGAAGCCTCGTCGTCCTCGGACTCCTCTTCTTCTTCGTCGTCCGACGCTTCGTCCTCTTCGGACGCTTCTTCGTCGTCGTCCTCTTCGGACGCTTCTTCCTCTTCGTCCTCTTCGGATTCCTCTTCGGATTCCTCTTCCTCGTCGGATTCCTCCTCGTCAGACTCCTGCTCGGATTCCTCCTCGTCGGCCGCCTCGTCCTCGTCCTTCTCTTCGTCTTCGCGCTTCTTCTTCGATTCGTCGGCTGCCACGGTGGTCTCCTGAAAATCCGTTCCGCACGAGGTCTGCGCGGAGAGCGGCTGGACACTAGCAGGGTCAGGGCGCGCCCGCATCGCCCTCTTCGCCGGGCGAGGACGCCGGCACGATCCAGAGCGCCTGCACCGCTCCGTTCGTTCCCGAGCACGCGATCCGGACGTCCAGCTCGCCGCCCCGAAGCTCCCCGAGGTCCAAGCTGACCTCGTCGCTCGTGGGGGCTGGGACCATGAACGTCCTCCCCTCGAGCTGGACCTCGGCCGGGGCGCGCGCGCCGAAGCGCACGAGCAGCCGCGCCGGTCCGGCCGGCGCCTTCACCTTCGTCGCGAGCACCGGGCCGGGCGTGGTCGCGACCGCGCCCCCTGCCCCCGGCTCGAGCAACCCGGCGAGGATGGCGATCCGCACGCTGTCCTCCATCGGCTCGGGGAGCCCGGCGAAGCGGAGGAGCCCCGGCAGCATCGACTTCCCTGCCCCCAAGGCCGCGAGCGCCCGCGCCTCGTGCACCCGAACGCCGACGTAGCGCTCGCCCTCGAACGCGCGGAGCAGCTCGGGGAGCGCCTTCTTGTCCCCAATCGCGCCGAGCGCATCGGCCACGAACGGGCGCAGCCGCAGGTCCGCCAGCAGCGCGACCAGCGCCGGCACGGCGACCGTCGCCTTCGCGATGCCGAGCGCGGCCACGATCTCGCGGTCGCGAGCGAAGCCAGCGTCGCGCGCCGAGAGCCACGCGGCGAGCGTCGGCGCCGGCGCCGGGTCGCCCCGCTCCACGAGGACGAGCGCCGCGGGCCGCGCCCACGCGAGGTCGGACCCGCTCGCGAGTGCCGGGACCCGCGGATCGAGCGCCCCGCCTCCGCGGGCGAGCGCGAGCGCCTCCCAACGGAGCGTCTCCTCGTCCTTCTCGGCCGCGAGCGCGCGCTGGAGCTGGGGGACCACGTCCTTCGAGCGCAGATCGAACAGGGTCGCCGCCGCGCGCCGCCGAATCTTCGGGCTCACGTCGTCGAGGAGCGCGGCGACCTCGGGTGCGGCCGCGACGTCGCCCTGCATCCCGCGCCGGAGCGCTTCGGGCCACTCCGACGCCGCCACGCCTTCGAAGCGCCCATGATCGTGCCCGACGCCGGCTAGCCGGGCGCGGAGGCGCTCGACGTCCGCGCCCCGACTCGCCCCGAGGTCCGTCTTCTCCGCGCGGTCGCCCGTGACGTCGAAGAGCGAGCACGCGGCGATGCGCTTGTCGCAGACGAACCGGAGCGGTCCCTCCGCGAGCATCTCGTAGTCGTCGGTCTCGGCGAACGCGAGGCCGCGATCCCCAGGAGGCGCCGCGCCCGTCAGGAGCGGCCCGAGGTCGCGCCCGCGCAGGCGAGCCGGCCGCGGGATGCCGACCGCGCTCAAGGTGGTCGGCAGGAGATCGATCGTCTGGACCGGCGCCGTCACGCGCTGGTGCTTCACGCCGGGCCCCACCACGACGAGTGGCACGCGGACCTGCTCTTCGTAGACGGTGGTGCCGTGGTAGCGCCCGCCGTGGTCCCCGAACTCTTCGCCGTGATCGGCGGTGACCAAGAAGACCGCCCCTGGACGTACCTCACGTACGGCCTTCACGATCGCGCCGATCCCAGCGTCGGCACTCGCGATTTCGCCGTCGTAGCGATCGACGTCGCGCGGCGAGGCCGGGTCGCCGAACGGATGGTCCGGGTGCGTCACGTAGGGCTCGTGGGGCTCGAAGAAGTGGACCCACAGGAAGAGCGGCCGGTCCTTCGGAGCCGTCGCGAGGTAGGACCGGACCTGCTCTTCGCGGAGCTTCGGATCGGCGAACTCCTCCTTGCGGTATTCGAAGTCGAGCCCCTTGTCCCTGAAAGGTACGAACCGCTCGGGGTCGATGAAGAAGACGGCCGGCGGGTAGAACGCCGCGGTGCGGTAGTCGTACCGGCGAAGGTGCCCTGCCCAGGTCTCGGAGTCCTCGCCGAGCCCGAGCACGAGGAGCGGCCGCATGTACTTCCCCGTCATCATCGACGTGACGGAGTAGGAGGTATGCGGCGTCGGGCAGTACGCGTCCTCGAAGACGGTGCCCTCGGCGGCGAGCGCGTCGATCGCGGGCGTGGTCGCGCGCCCGTACCCGTACGCGCCGACGTGATCGGCGCGCAGCGCATCGACGGAGAGGAGCACGACGTCCTTGCCGCTCCAGTCGAGGGTCCGCTTCACCTCGCCGGGCGCGGGCTCGAGCCCCCCGCCCTCCCCGGTCGGCTTCGCCGGTGGCGCTATCACCGCCGCGAGGCGGACGCTCCGCCCCATCCACGGCGCGTGCTCCACCAGGATCCGGCGCAGGTTGTCGTAGCCGCGCAGCCGCCGCGCAGCCGTCGGCGCGTACGGGATCGAGAGCGCGGCCACGGCCAGCGCGACGAAGCGGGCGCGCCCCAGGTCCTCTTCGACGAGCGCCCCCGCGAAGCCCGCCGCGAGAAGCGCGAGCGCGAAGGTGCCCTCGTGGAACCCGAGGTACAGGCGCGGCAGGACGATCGCGTCGACGACGGTGAGCGCGAGCGCGGCCAGCGCGAAGCCCACCGCGGCCCGGCGCGGGGAGTCGTCGGCGCGCCGGATCAGGCGCGGCCCGAGCGAAGCTCCCGCCGCCGCGAGCGCGGCGACGACGGCGACGAATGGTGCGCGGAGCGCGAGGCTCTCGAAGTGGCGCCCGTTCGTGACGGCGACCCCGACCGCCACGCCGAAGCCCGCCCCGAGCACCGCGAGCGGCCGCCGCGCACCCGGGCCGGAGCGGCAGGCCTCGAAGAGCATCGCGACGACGAACGCGGGGAGCGTCGCCGCAGCGAGGAACAACGGCGCCGCCGCCGTGCGCGCGGGACCGAGCTCCCACGCGCCGCCGAAGTAGTCACGCCAGCCGAAGCCGACGACGACGTGCTCGAGCGCCAGCGCGACGAGCCACGCAATCAGAACCGCGCCGGCGCGCGTGGCGAGCCGGCGAAAGAGTGCGCTCCCCGCTCGACGTTCCATGAAGCATCCGGCGTGGAGCGCCGTCAGGCGCTCGTCACTCGATGACGATGTGACGGAGCTTCATCTGCACGTCGCTCGACCAGTGGTTCTTGAAGGCGCGAACGCACGTCGAGAGATAGCGGACGTAATCGTCGTAGACCTTCTGGCCCCACGTCTCGATGATCTGCTTCTCGTGGAGCTGCAGGCGGCGGAGCCACTCGGCCGTGGTCTTGCCGTAGTGGACGCGGCGGGTCTTCAGCTCGACGATCTCCCACGACGGGTTCACCGCCATGATGAGGTCCTCGAGGCGCGGGTTGAGGCCGCCCGGGAAGATGACGTCGGCCGTGAACTTGAGGTCCGCGATGTCGTCGCGCGTACGGGGCACGCGGTTGCGGAGGATCGCCTGGAACGCGAACAGCCCGCCCGGCTTCACCCACTCCGCGCACTTGTTGAAGTACTTGCGGTAGATGTCCACCGCCTCGCCCTTGGCGGCCTGGGCCGGGGAGCAGAGGTGGTCGATCATCTCGATCGACACGAGCGAGTCGTACTTCTGCGCCGGCGAGAAGTCCTTGTAGTCTACACACCACGCGCGGAGGTTCGGGATCTTGCGCGCGTTGATCTCCTCGAACTGGGACTTGCTGAGGGTGATGCCCTCGGCCTGCTTGATCCCGCGGCGCACGATGTACTCGAGGTTCGCGCCCCAGCCGCAGCCGATGTCGAGCACGCTCTTCTCGGGCGACAGCTCGGCGTAGTCGTAGAGCACGCGGCTCTTGTTCTCCTGCGCCTGCTCGAGGGTGTCGGTTTCCTTCTCGTAGACGGCGCACGTGTAGTGCATGCGCTCGTCCAGCCAGAGCCGGAAGAACTCGTTGGACACGTCGTAGGAGACTTCGATTTCTTGTTTCGTCGACGTCACGGGCGGTACCTCGCCGGGCTTCTTACCTAGTTCTGGGCCTGGTGCCAACTACGGCCGTGTGCGTACGGGCGTACGCGTTTCGATCACCGGAAGAGCACTTCCAGGACCTCGTAGACACGCTCGCCGCCCGGCATCTTCATCTTCACCTCGTCGCCGACCTCCTTGCCGAGGAGCGACCGCGCGAGCGGGCTCGAGATGCTGATCGTGCCTTCGTCGAGCTTGGCCTCGTCCGCGCCGACGATGCGGTAGGTCACCTCTTCGTCGGTCTGCGTGTTCGAGAGCTTCACCGTCGCGCCGAACGAGACGCGGCTGCCGGAGAGCTTCGCGGGATCGATGACCTCGGCCAGGGCGAGCTTCGCCTCGATGTCCTTGATCCGACCCTCGATGAAGCCCTGCCGCTCCTTGGCGGCGTGGTACTCGGCGTTCTCGCTGAGGTCGCCGTGATCGCGCGCGACCGAGATGGCCTGAATGATGGCCGGGCGCTCGACGCTGCGGAGGTGGATGAGCTCCTCGCGAAGCTTCGCGTGGCCCCCGGGGGTCATCGGATGTTTTTCCACGACCCAGGTTTCTATCACCATCCACGGCGAGTGACGCTACCTTCCGCGCCGTGAGCATCGCCGAAGGCAACCCGGACTCCGGAGTCCGCATCGTCCTCCACCTCGAGCAGCAGCAGCAGCAGCCGCACGGGGGCCCGGCGGGTCCGAGCCGCTACGTCGGCGAGGTGCTCACCAAGACCGACCGCCGCCCGCTCGTCGCCGTCGTCGGGGCGGACGATGCGATCGAGATCCAGATCGAGGGCGCGGACGAAGACCTGGCCGAGCGGGTGCGGCTCTTGGTGCGGACCGTCGTCCGGCACGCGCGGAGCGACGGGCGCCCCCTGCCCCGCAGCATCCAGCGCTGGCGCCCGTGAAGCGGGCTTGGTAGGAACTCTCGACCGATGCGCGCCTCACGGATCTTCGCCCTCGCCGTCGTGCTCGGCGGCCCTCTTCTCGCTGGCTGCGAGCCGCCTCCGCAGGGGCCCCGCTCGATGCTGAACTACAGCGCGGAGGGCAAGCGCGCCTACGACACCGCGATGGTCGAGTTCCAGGCGCACAACTGGCTCGAGGCGCAGGAGCTCTTCCGCGAGGTCAAGCGCCGCTACGGGCAGTCGAAGTGGGCACGTCTCGCCGAGCTCCGCATCGCCGACGCCGACTTCGAGCAGGAGAAGTTCCCCGAGGCGCTCCGCGGCTACAAGCAGTACATCCACGACCACAAGTCGGACGTGGAAGAGGTCGAGTACGCCCGCGCGCGCGCGGCCGAGGCCCAGTACCGCGAGATCTCGGACGCGATCTTCCTCCCCGCGCAGGAAGAGCGCGACCAAGCCTCCGCGCTCGACTCCTACAAGGAGCTGAACCAGTTCCTCCACGACTACCCGGCGTCGAAGCAGTCGGCGCGCGTGTGTGGCTTGCTCGAGGACGTGACCGCGCGCCTGGTCCGCCACGAGCTCAGCGTCGCGCGCTTCTACCTGCAGCGCGACAACTTCGACGCGGCCGTGCTGCGTGCGCAGTACGCGATCCGCAACTACGCGACGAACGAGGGCTGCGACCGGGTGCCGAACATCGAGCACCTGCGCCCCGCGCAGGAGTTCGGGCTCGTCCCGGACGCGATGCTGCTCCTCGGCGAGACCTACTTGAAGATGCGGCGCGACAACGACGCGGCGGCGGCGTTCCAAGCGCTCCTCGGGCGTTACCCGCAGAGCACGCTCGGCGAGCAGGCTCGCGGCTACCTCGACGAGATCGGGCGCCGGAAGACGAAGGGCACGTGAGCTCGGGCGCGGGGGGAGTCGCACCTTCCGGCGACGCGGCGGCGGCCAAGACGGTGCTCGTCGTCGACGACGAGCGGAACATCCGGCGCACCCTGCAGCTCGTGCTCGAAGGCGAAGGCTATCGCGTGCTCGCAGCCGAGAGCGCGACGGCGGCGCTCGCGCTCCTCGCGAGCCCCGAGACGCCGGTCGACCTCGCGATCCTCGACGTGAAGCTCCCCGACTTCAGCGGGCTGGAGCTCCTCGAGCGCCTCCGTCGCGACGACGCCACGCGCGATCTGCCGATCGTGGTGATCAGCGGCCACGCGACCGTGAACGACGCCGTGCACGCGGTGAAGCTCGGCGCGTCGGACTTCTTCGAGAAGCCCCTCGCCCGCGAGCGCGTGCTCGTCAGCGTGCGCAACGTCCTCGACGCGGCCCAGGCGCGGCGCGCGCTGGCCGAGGCCGAGCGGCGCGACCTCGAGCGCTACGAGATGATCGGGAAGAGCGCGGCGATGCAGCGCGTCTTCAGCGAGATCGAGAAGGTGGCTCCCACGCGCGCGAGCGTGCTCATCACGGGCGAGAGCGGCACCGGCAAGGAGCTCATCTCGCGCGCGATCCACCGCCTGAGCCCGCGGAGCGAGGGTCCGTTCGTGAAGGTGAACTGCGCGGCGATCCCGCGCGAGCTCATCGAGAGCGAGCTCTTCGGCCACGAGAAGGGCGCGTTCACCGGGGCCCACGGGCGGAAGCGCGGCTTCTTCGAGCAAGCGCACGGCGGCACGCTCTTCCTCGACGAGATCGGGGACATGGATCTGGTCGCGCAGGCGAAGGTGCTCCGCGCGCTCCAGTCGGGCGAGGTCTCTCGCGTCGGGAGCGAGCACGTCATGCACGTCGACGTGCGCGTGCTCGCCGCGACCAACCGCGACTTGGGCAAGCTCGTCGAGAAGCAGCTCTTCCGCGAGGACCTCTTCTTCCGCCTCAACGTCTTCCCGCTCCGGAGCCCGTCGCTCCGGGAGCGGCTCGAGGACGTCCCCCTCCTCGCCGCTGCGTTCATGCAGGCGTTCTCCCGCGAGAACGGCACGAAGGCGAAGCCGATCGAGGCGCAGGTCTTCGCCGCCCTCGCGACCCGCAAGTGGCCGGGCAACGTGCGCGAGCTGAAGAACGTGGTCGAGCGCATGGCGATCCTGGCCGGGCCGACCGTGACGGTGGCGGACCTCCCCGAGGATCCGCACGCGAGCCCGTTCGACGACGACGCCGAGCCCGAGGGCGCGCCCGAGCCGGAGGGCGTGGCCGACGAACCGCCGACCGACCCGCCTGCGCGCGGGCCCGCGTCGATCCCTCCGACGTACCCCACGCTCCGCGAGCACCGCGACGCTGCCGAGCGAAAGCATATCGTCGACACGCTCAAGCTCACCGGGTGGAACATCTCGCGCACCGCCGTCGTGCTCGGCGTGGAGCGGACGAACCTCCACAAGAAGATCCGCGGCTACGGCATCAAGCGCGGCGAAGGCTGACGTGCTGGGGCGCGAGCTTCGGCGCAGCGGGGCAGCCCCCTGCCTGCTCGCGTTCCACGGCTTCGGCGGGAGCCCCAACGAGCTCCAGCCGATGCTCGATCGCGTGCACGACGCGGGCTTTGCCGTTCGCGCGCCGCTCCTGCCGGGGCACGGCACGTCCGTGGCGGAGCTCCAAGACCGCACCTTCGCGGAGTGGCTCGGCGCGGCGCGGACCGAGCTCGCCGACGCGCGCGCAGCGCACGGCTCGGTGGTGGTGCTCGGGTTCTCGATGGGGAGCCTCGTCGCGATGGAGCTCGCGCTCGATCCGGGCGCGGCCGGCGGCGTGGTCGGGCTCGTCGTGCTCGGCAACGCGCTCCGCCTCAGCGGGCCCCTCCGGGCGGCGTTCGGGGCGCTCGAGCGCTTCGGCCTCCGTGCTCCCCGCGTGCTGGTGCCGAAGCCGCGCCCCGCGGACATGGTCGATCGCGAGGCGGCGAAGCAGCTCGGGAACTACGCGAGCCACCCGCTCCGCGCGGCGCAGGAGGTCTTTCGCGCGGGGCGGAAGACGCTGGCGCGGATCGGGGAGCTCACCGTGCCGACGCTCGTCGTCCACGGCGCGAAGGATCACGTCTGTCCGGTCGAGAACGCCTACGAGCTCGCGCGCCGGATCCCCCACGCGACGCTCAGCCTGCACGCGAACAGCGCGCACGTGGTGGCGGCGGATTTGGATCGCGATGCGGTGGCGCGCGACGTGGTCGCGTTCGTGCGCGCGCGCGCGGACGAGCTGCCTCAGCGGCGGCCGGTCGAGCCGTAGCCGCCCTCGCCGCGCTTCGTGCGATCGAGCGAGGTGAGCAGCACCACCTCGGCCCGGGCGACCGGCGCGACGATGAGCTGCGCCATCCGCTCGAGCGGCTGAATCGTGACCGCTTCGGCGCCGAGGTTGACGAGCAGGACCTCGACCGGCCCGCGGTAGTCGGCGTCGATCGTCCCGGGGGCGTTCAGGACCGTGAGCCCGGTCCGCGCGGCCAGCCCGGAGCGGGGCCGAATCTGCCCCTCGAAGCCGGCCGGGATCGCCATCGCGAGACCGGTGGGCACGCGGCGCCGCTCGAGCGGCGCGAAGGTCCAGGGCTCGGCGATGGCGGCGTGGAGGTCGAGCCCCGCGGCCAGATCGGTCTGGTACTTGGGGAGCGGGACTTCCACCGAACCCACCCGGGCGCACGCGATGTAGACGTCGGGAACCATGGCCCCTCGTCTAGCAGATGCGGGGGGACGCCTGGTACACTGCACCCACATTGACTCAGCAGGCCCCCCCCGTCCGCGTCGTAGGGCGCTACGCGCTCTACAACGAGATCGCCGCCGGCGGCATGGCGACGGTGCACTTCGGGCGCCTGCTCGGACCGGTCGGCTTCTCGCGTACGGTGGCGATCAAGCGCCTGCACCCGCAGTTCGCGAAGGATCCCGAGTTCGTCTCGATGTTCCTGGACGAAGCGCGGCTCGCGGCGCGAATCCGGCACCCGAACGTGGTGCCCACGCTCGACGTCGTGGCGACGCAGGGTGAGCTGTTTCTCGTCATGGAGTACGTCCAGGGCGAGAGCCTGTCGCGGCTCATCCGTACGGCCGCGATGGCGCGCCAGCGCATCGCGCCGCGGATCGTCGCCGGCGTGATGTGTGGGGCGCTCCACGGCCTGCACGCCGCGCACGAGGCGAAGAACGAGCGCGGCGAGCCCCTCAACATCGTCCACCGCGACATCTCTCCGCAGAACGTGCTCGTCGGCAGCGACGGCGTGGCGCGCGTGCTCGACTTCGGCGTCGCGAAGGCGGCGGGGCGGATCCAGACCACGCGCGAGGGCCAGCTGAAGGGCAAGCTCGCGTACATGTCCCCCGAGCAGATCACGGGGGCCGTCACGCGCCAGACCGACATCTACGCGGCGGCGATCGTCCTCTGGGAGGCACTGACCGGTACCCGCCTCTTCTCGGGTGAGAACGAGGCGCAGATCCTGGCGAAGGTGATGGGCGGCAACGTGAGCCCGCCGAGCCTGCTCGCGCCGGGCCTGCCGCCGGGTCTCGACGGCGTGGTGCTCCGCGGGCTCGCTCGCGAGCCGCTCCAGCGCTGGCAGACGGCGCGCGAGTTCGCGATCGCGCTCGAGCGCTGCGTCGGCGTCGCGTCGGCAACCGAGATCGGCGAGTGGGTCGAGGGCAATGCTCACTCCGAGCTCGCCAAGCGCGCGGGCCGCATCGCGGAGATCGAGAGCTCCTCGCCGAACATCGCGCCGGGTGCGCTCGAAGACGCCGTCGCGCAGGTGCAGACCGGCGTCGGGCCCAGCGGCGCAGCGCCGCTGGCGGCCGATCCGCCGGTCTCGCAAGCTTCGAGCATCTCCGTCGCGCGCCCGCCGGAGCCGAAGAAGGGCGGCAACCCCCTCCTCTGGATTGGCGGCCTCGGTGCGGGCCTCCTGCTGCTCCTCGCGTTGGGCGTGGCTGGCGTCGCCATCTTCGGCAATCGCACGAAGGGCACCGCGACCGCGACGGGCGGCACGGCGACGGCGGCGACCTCCGGCACGACGACGACCGGAGCGACCGCGACGATGGGCGCGACACCCGCAACGGGAACGGGAGCGGGACCGACCACGACCGGCGCCGCTTCGGCGGCTCCCCCGGACACGGCCGCGAACGCGAACGCGACGACCGATGGGGGCGCCAAGCCGCTCGCGACCCACACGGGCGGCGCCACGACGGCCCACCCCATGGGAACGCACACCAGCGCGACGGCGACCGCCACCGCCACTGCGACGGCGACCGCCACCGCGACGGCGACCGCGACGACGACGAAACCCGCGACGAACTGCGATCCGCCGTATACGCTCGACGCTTCGGGTCACAAGAAGTGGAAACCCGAGTGCGTGAACTGAGCCCGTGAACCGAGAGTCATGAAGAAGACCTTCCTCCTCCCCGCCCTCCTCGCCGCAGTCGTCGCGCCCCTCGCCACCACGGCCCCCGCTCGCGCCGACGACAAGGCCGAGTGCATCGCGGCCTCCGAGAAGGCGCAGAGCCTCCGCGACGACAAGCGCTTCAGCCAGACGCGGGAGCTCCTCTTGAGCTGCGCGCGCGAGGTCTGCCCGGCCGTGATCAAGAAGGACTGCGCCGAGCAGCTCGCCGACCTCGAGAAGAAGATCCCGAGCGTGGTGCTCGGCGCCAAGGACCACTCCGGCCACGACATCGTCGCGGTCAAGGTCGCGATCGACGGCAAGCCCGCCGCGGAGTCGCTCGACGGCAAGGCCATCCAGCTCGATCCGGGCGTGCACACGTTCCGCTTCGAGACGGCCGGAGAAGATCCGGTCGAGCAGAAGGTCGTCGTCGCCGAAGGCGAGCAGAGCCGACCCGTGACCGTGACGTTCGGGCAGCCGGACGGCGGCGGCGGGGGCGAGGCCAAGCGCGGCGCGCCGATCGCGGGGATCGTCGTCGGCGGCGTCGGGCTCATCGCGGGTGCGGTGCTCGCCCCCATCTTCTGGTCGATGGGGCTGAGCCAGAAGAAGACGGACGAGTCGCCCGGCGGCTGCGCGCCGGCCGGCGGCGGCCCGGGTTGCAGCGACGAGGAGATCTCGTCGATCCGCACCAAGCTCGTCATCGGCGACATCATGATGGGCGTCGGGATCGTCGGCATCGCCGTCGGCGCCGTGCTCATCATCACGCACTACACCGGCGGCAAGAGCACGACCGGGCAGGCGCTCGCCCCGACCCGCACGGCGTTCCAGCCGCACGTCGGCGCGTCGCCCACGCGCGGCGGCGGCTTCGCGACGGTCGGCTTCGAGTTCTGAGCGCCAGCTGACGCACGCGCTCGCCCGTGGTAGCAGGACGCCCATGTCCTCGCGCGACCGTGTTCTCATCCTCGACTTCGGTTCGCAGTACACCCAGCTCATCGCCCGCCGCATCCGCGAGCAGCGCGTCTACTGCGAGATCCACCCGTGCACGCTCGCGTACGAGAAGATCGTCGAGCTGGCGCCGAAGGCCATCATCCTCTCGGGCGGCCCCGCCAGCGTCTACGGCGAAGGCGCCCCGACGACGGACCGCCGCATCTTCGACCTCGGCGTGCCGGTGCTCGGCATCTGCTACGGCCTCCAGCTCATCGCGCACCTCTTGGGCGGCAAGGTCGAGAAGGCGAGCGCACGCGAGTACGGCGCGGCCAAGCTCACCGTCGATCGCACGGAGGGCATCTTCCACCGCTTCGCCGCCGGCACCGCGATCGACGTGTGGATGTCGCACGGTGACAGCATCAGCGCGATGCCGCCGGGCTTCGTGACCCTCGGCACGTCGGGGAACACGCCCTTCTGCGCCGCCGCGGATCCGAAGCGCAACATCTGGGGCATCCAGTTCCACCCCGAGGTCGCGCACACGCCGCGCGGGAACGACATCCTCGGCGCGTTCCTCTTCGACGTCGCCAAGCTCTCTCCCAGCTGGACGCCGGGGAGCTTCACGGAGGAAGCCGTGGCGACCGTCCGCGAGCGCGTGAAGCCGGACGAGAACGTGATCTGCGGACTCTCGGGCGGCGTCGACAGCTCGGTCGCCGCGGTGCTGTGTCACCGCGCGCTCGGCGATCGGCTCACGTGCATCTTCGTCGACAACGGGCTCCTCCGGCAGGGCGAGTTCGAGCAGGTCGTCGCGACCTTCCGCGAGAACTTCCACATGAAGCTCGTCGCGGTGGACGCGAAGGAGCGCTTCCTGAGCGCGCTCGCGGGCGTCTCGGACCCCGAGACCAAAAGAAAGATCATCGGGCGTGTCTTCATCGAAGTGTTCGACGACGAAGCGAAGCGCGTCCAGAACGCGCGCTGGTTGGTCCAAGGGACGCTTTACCCCGACGTGATCGAGAGCGTCTCGTTCAAGGGCCCGAGCGCCGTGATCAAGAGCCACCACAACGTCGGCGGCTTGCCCGAGCGCATGAAGCTCGGCCTGATCGAGCCGCTGCGCGAGCTCTTCAAGGACGAGGTGCGCGCCGCCGGCGAGTCGCTCGGCATGCCGCGCGACATGCTCTGGCGGCATCCCTTCCCCGGACCGGGGCTCGCGATCCGCTGCCTCGGGGAGGTCACCGCCGCTCGGCTCGCGGTCCTCCGCGCCGCCGACGCGATCGTGACCGAGGAGATCCGCGCCGCCGGCCTCTACGACACGATCTGGCAGGCCTTCTGCGTGCTCCTCCCGGTGCGCTCCGTCGGCGTCATGGGCGACGAGCGGACCTACGAAGAGACGTGCGCGATCCGCGCCGTGAGCTCGGTCGACGGGATGACCGCGGATTGGTCGCTCATCCCCTACGACGTGCTCGGTCGGATCTCGAACCGCGTGATCAACGAGGTCCGCGGCATCAACCGCGTCGTATACGACATCTCCTCCAAGCCGCCGGCGACGATCGAATGGGAGTGATCCTCTCTCCGGTGCGTCGGGCGCTGCTGGCGGCCCTCCTCGGCACCACCGTGGCGTGCGCGGCAAAGGCGCCGGTCGAGGCGCCCACGGTGTCCCTCCGGATGACGGGCGGGCCTCCGGACGCCCGGGTCACGGTGGACGACCAGCTCGTCGGTACGCTCGACGTGGTGGCCGTTCGTGGGGTGGCGATGCCGGTGGGTCAGCACCGCATCAGCGTGGAGCGCCAAGGGTATTTCCCCTACGACACCCTGGTCGAGGCGAAGGAAGGCCAGGGTCCGGTCAAGCTCGAGGTGAAGCTCGTCCCCGTGCCCGAGTGACGTCCTTGGCGGCTTTTGCTTGACGAAACGGGCGTTTCGGAGCACAACCCCGCGCCTTCCCCGCAATTTTCCTCGATCCGAATCGGAGTCTCGTTCATGGCGAATCGTGCAATCTGGAGCGTTCGTAAGCGTCACGAGTGGCTGGCCACCCCGCTGAAGGCCAAGCGCGTGAAGCGCGCGAGCCGCCTCCGCTGCGGGCTCCAGGACGCGATCGACCGCAAGGGCACCGGCGAGGCCAAGCCCGCCGCGTCCGACAAGTAAGCGTCGAGCTTCAGAAGCCGCTCTGGGCTTCGTTCCAGTCCGAGGCGCAGGCCGCCCAGGACATCGTCGCGGTGTTGCGCGCCCAACCGAGGGTGCCCCGCGCGTCCACGAGGATGATGCCGCCCTGCCCGCCGGTCCGCGCCTGCATGAGCGTGATCGCGGCGCGCGCGGCGTCCTCGGCGGCCATCCCGGTCCGCATCCACTCGATCGCCGTCTTCGCGAGGCAGAGTCGCATCATCGATTCGCCGTGGCCGGTGTTCGAGCACGCGCCCGCGGCGTCGTCCGCGTAGGTGCCGGCGCCGAGGATCGGGGAGTCCCCCACTCGCCCTGCGCGCTTCATGAACATGCCGCCGGTGCTCGTGGCCGCAGCGACCGCGCCGCGTGCGTCGCGCACGACCGCGCCGACGGTGCCGCCCGCGAAGCCCTGCGCGCTGGCGCGCTTCGCGCGGAGCTCCTCCCACCGGACGCGCACGGCCTCGGTGATCATCGAGCCGTCGGTCACGGCGCGAAAGCCGTGCTCCTCGGCGAAGCGCACGGCGCCGGCGCTCGCATAGAGGATGTGCCGGCCATCGTCGAGCACCGCGCGCGCGATCGCGATCGGGTTCTTGAATGGAGGGAGCGCGCACACGGCGCCGGCGCGGAGCGTCGTGCCCTCCATGAGCGAGGCGTCGAGCTCCATCGCGCCGTCCTCGGTGAGGCACGCGCCGGTCCCGGCGTTGAAGCGCGGATCGTCCTCGAGGACGCGCACGGCGGCCTCGGCCGCTTCGAGCGCGGTGGCGCCGGCGCGGAGCGTTTCGGCGCCGGCTTCGGCGGCGCGCCGACAGCCCTGCGCGTGGCCCTTGCGCGACTCCTCGGGCACGTCGCCTGCGCCACCGTGGACCAAGATCGAGAACCCGCTGCTCTGTGCCCCGAAGCTCGTGACGCTCACGGTCGCTCACGATAGCAAAACGGCGCGACGGCGAGGAGCAACGCCATCGGCACCGCGGTCACGAGCGCGGGGACGAGCGCCTGCGCCGCGAGTTGGAAGAGCACGATCGTCGGCGCCAGCGCGGCGACCACGAGCGCGCCGCCGCGGAGCCGCCGATCCGGGAACGCACCCGCGACGTGGATCGGGAGCGCGAGCGCAGCGCCGCCGAGCGACAGACCGACGGCCCACTTCGCGGCCGCGGGCAGCCCGACCGTGGCGGGAGCGTCGAGCTTGTCGACGCGGACGAGCGAGCCGTCTTGGAGGACCTGCACGCCGCGCGAGAGATCGACGAAGCGCTCGCCGTCCCAGACGAGACCGTCGACGGCGACGCGCGGGAAGAACGCGTGCACGTCGGCGTGCGACGACGCGAGCGCGAGCACCACCAGCGCCAACGCGGGGATGGCCGCCCCCACGACGACCGGCGCGGCGGCCCGCCACGGCGCCGCGCCGAGACCGAAGAGCGCGAGGAGCTCGCCCCGACGCTGGAGCGTGCGCAGCGTCAGGAGCGTCGCGAGGGCGCTCGCGAGCGGAGCGACGGGGAGCGCGCGCACGAGGCGCTCGGACCACGCGACGCCGCCCTCGTCGGTCGCCGCGGACAGCAGCAGCGCGACGGCGAACAGCGCCGCTGAGAGCGCAGCGCTCCCCAAGGCGGTTCGTCGGTCCCACGCCGTCGGGCGCATGCCGAGAAATTGCCCGAGCCGCGCGCGATTTGCTAGCGCATGTGCATGCGCGCCGCGAAGCCCTTGGTGCTGGTCGTCTTGCTCGTGGGGGCGCTGGCGTGCTCGGGGAAGGACCGCTACCGCCCCGGCGAGGCGCTCGGCACGTTCCGCGTCGACGGCACGCTCACGGCCAACGGGTGCAGCGCGACGGGCGACGTGCCGAACCCGTGGACGTTCCAGGTCGATCTCGGCCGCGATCCGGGGGTTCTCTATTGGATCCAGGGGGGCGCGCCCGTCTCGGGGCTCATCGATCCGAACGGGCACGCGACGCTCAGCGTGACCGGTACCACCGAGGTACGAGCCGCCACCCAGCGCACGGCGGGCTGCACGATCGCCCGGACCGACACGTTCGACGGGACCATCCCCCGCACGGGAGCGGTCACGGAGTTCACGGGGAAGCTCGGGTACTCGTACGCGGTCGTCGACGGCGATTGCGCGGACCAGATCACCGAGAACGGCGGTGGTTTCGATGCCCTCCCCTGCACGATCTCGTACGACGTGAAGGGAACGCAGGTAGCGGCGCCGAAGAAGTAGGTCGCCCCGACGAGCGCCGGCGCCGCGGGAGCGTTAGACTCGCCGCCGATGGAACACCGAAACCTCGGCACCTCCGGCCTCAAAGTCCCTCTTCTTTGTCTCGGCGCCATGACGTTCGGCGAAGCCGACGAGAAATCGTTCATGCACAAGATCGGTGCGGACGAGAAGACATCGTTCGCGATCATGAGCCGCGCCCTCGAGCACGGCGTGAGCTTCATCGACACCGCCGACGTCTACGGCCAGGACGGGCTCTCCGAGCGCGTCGTCGGCGCGTGGATGAGCGAGACGAAGACGCGCGACAAGGTGATCCTCGCGACGAAGTTCCGCTTCCGGATGGGCGAAGGGCCGAACGGAACCGGGGCGTCACGCCTCCGGATCGTGCGCGCGGTCGAGGACAGCCTGCGCCGCCTGAAGACGGACCGGATCGATCTCTACCAAATCCACATGCAGGACATCGACACGCCGGAGGAAGAGACCCTCCGCGCGCTCGACGATCTCGTGCGCGCAGGCAAGGTCCTCTACCTGGGCGCGAGCAACTACGCCGCGTACCGCCTCACCGACAGCCAGTGGATCTCGAAGACCGAGCACCTCGAGCGCTTCGTCGGGCTCCAGATGCAGTACAGCCTGCTCGTGCGCGATCTCGAGCGCGAGCACGTGCCGCTCTGCCAGAAGTTCGGTCTCGGCATCTTGCCGTGGTCGCCGCTCGCGGGCGGCTTCCTCTCCGGCAAGTACCAGCGGAACCAGCCGCCCCCGCCCGGCGTTCGGCTCGAGAAGTGGCGCGAGCGCTTCGCAGAGTACGACAGCGAGCGCGGCTGGCGCACGCTCGACGCCGTGAACGCGATCGCGAAGGAGCGCAGCACCACGCCGTCGGCGGTCGCTCTCGCGTGGCTCCTCGCGAAGCCCGCGGTCACGTCGGTCATCTTCGGCGCGCGCTCGATCGAGCAGCTCGACGACAACCTGAAGGCGGCGGAGCTCCGCCTGAGCCCGGCGGACGTGAAGATGCTCGACGACGCGAGCGCCTTCGACGTCGGCTACCCCTACAAGTTCATCGCCAACATCCAGAAGCGCTGGTGAGTGGGGCCGCGATGTCGGCAGCCGTCTACGCGTTCGGCCCGTTCCACCTCGAGGTCGATGAGCGAAGACTGGTGCGCGACGGAGCCGTGGTGCCGCTCACGGCGAAGTCCTTCGAGCTCCTGCAGGTGCTGGTCGAGGGAGCCGGGACCCTCTTGAAGCAGCAGGCGCTGATCGAACGACTCTGGCCGGACGTCGTCGTCGATGCGAACAACCTGCCGTACACGATGAGCCTCGTCCGCAAGGCGGTAGCGAACGCGCCGGGGGTCGTCATCGAGACGGTACGCGGTCAGGGATACCGCCTCGTCGCCGACGTGGAGTTGCTGCGCTCCCCCTCGCGCGAACGAACGCCCGCCACCGAGGTGGACCAGCAAATTCGGTTCTGTACGTCGAGCGACGGCGCGCGCCTCGCGTATGCCGTTCTCGGAGAAGGACCACCGGTGGTGAAGGCGGCGAGCTGGCTGAGCCACCTCGAGATGGATCGCGCGGGGCCGATGTGGCGGCACTGGCTCGCCTTCTTCGGAGGCCGCGGAGCGGGCTCGTTCGTTCGCTACGACTCGCGTGGAAACGGCCTCTCCGATCGGAGCCCTCCTCGCATCGCCTTCGAGGACCTCGTCGACGATCTCGCCGCAGTCTTCGACGCGGCCGAGATCGAGCGTGCGCCGGTGCTCGGGATCTCCCAGGGCGCCGCCGCCGCAGTCGCCTACGCCGCACGCCACCCGGAGCGCGTCAGCGCGCTGATCCTCGTCGGAGGTTGCGCTCGAGGCTGGCGGGTGAAGAACCATGCTCGCTTGACGGAGCGCTTCGAGGCATTGATGGCGCTGATGCGGCAGGGCTGGGGCGGGAGGAACGCCGCCTTTCGTCAGCTGTTCACCACCTCGTTTTTTCCTCAGGCACCGAAGGACCAGATGGAGTGGTTCAACGAGCTCCAGCGCCGAACGGCGTCGCCGGAGAACGCGGCCGCCATTCTCTCCGCCTTGGGTGACGTCGACATCCGCTCGGACATGAAGCGAATCGACGTCCCCACGATCGTGCTCCACTCTCGGGAGGACGCCGTCGTTCCGATGTCGGATGGCATCGAGCTCGCGAGTGGGATCCGCGGGGCGCGGTTCGTCCCGATCGAGAGTCCCAACCACGTGTTGCTCGCGGAGGAACCGGGTTGGGAGCGCTTCACGAGAGAGGTCGACGCCTTCTTGCGGGACGTCCCCGGCAAAGGAAGACCTCAGGTCGATCCAAGGTAGACCAAAGGCTTTCGGGAGAGCGGCTTCGTACGGTGTCGCTCATGACACTCGCGACTGCGGGGAAGCGTTGGCTCTCCGTCCTCGGCTACGGGCTCGTGACCCGCACGCTCTTCGGCGCGGAGACGCCCCCGCGGACGATGCGCGCGCGCTTCGAGCGATGGGCCTCCGCCTCGCGCCAGGCGATGCAGAAGAAGTTTCCCGGGCTTGAGATCACCAGCCACACCGCGGCGCGGGACGGAGACGGCGGGACGCTCGCGATCGAGTCGGTCTGCGCCGTGGAGGCGCCGCGCTGCGCGCTCCTCCACCTCCACGGCGGCGCGTTCGTGATGGGCTCGGCGCGGACATACCGAAATCGGGCGATGCGGATGAGCTTCCGCTGCGACGCCGAGGTCTTCGTCCCCGAATATCGCCTCGCCCCCGAGCACCCCTACCCGGCGGCGCTCGAGGACGTCCTCTGCGCCTATCGCTGGCTGCGCGCGCATCGTCCGCGCACGCCGATCATCGTGACCGGCGACTCGGCGGGAGGGGGCCTCGGCTTGAGCCTCGTCGTCGAGCTCCGCGATCGAGGGGAGCCGCCGCCCGCAGCTGCGGTGCTCCTCTCGCCGTGGACCGATCTCTCCGTGTCGGGTCGCTCCGTCGACGAGAACGAGGGGAAGGATCGGTGGCTGAGCCGCCGTCACCTCGAGACGTGGGCGCGCTACTACGCCGGCGAAACCGATCGACGCGCGCCGCTGCTCTCGCCCCTCTTCGCCGACTTGAAGGCTCTGCCGCCGCTCCTCCTCCTCGCGGGAGAGCACGAGGTACTCCTCGACGATGCGAAGCGCGTCGTCGAGATCGCGGCGCGATGCGGCACGGACGCGCGCCTCCTCGTCGGCAGCGGCATGCAGCACGATTGGCCGTTGACGCTGCCGTGGCTCACCGAGAGCCGTGCTGCCTGGCGCGCCATCCGCTCGTTCGTCGACGAGCACACCGCCCCGAAGACTTCGTGACGGGAGATCTGGAGCGGGACACGGGATTCGAACCCGCGACATCCAGCTTGGGAAGCTGGCACTCTACCAACTGAGTTAGTCCCGCGAACCATCGCCGCGACCGCTCTCGGTCCTCGACGTACGGCTTAGGTACCGAAAAAAAGACGGCCCGGCGAGCATTTTTTGCTCGCCGGGCACGTCGACGTGGGTTCTGGGCTCCGTTTGTCGCGGCTACGCCGCTACCGGTCCCACCGACGTCCAACGCTCGCTCACTCGAGAATGCATGCGTCCGCGGGAGGCGCGCCAGAGGTCACGCATCGAGCGTGGCCTCCGCCGCCAGCTGGCGCGGGGGTCGCATGGGCCACCAGAGTGGAGCGGTCGATCACTGCTAGGACGTCAGCTCCCGGTTGGAGCCACTGGTACTATGCATGATCCTAGACCTCCTCCGGACGTGCCGGCACCCGCAGAAAACGAGGGGGCGAACCCCACGCGGAGATGCGGGTGTTTCCTGAAATGGGGACGGAGCTCACGCCCCGCCACGACGTTGCCCCGTTCGTAGGGGTGCTCCCCCACCGGACCAGCCCGGGAAGTCCCGAACGCGGCGTCATGAGACGAAGGTAACACCCCATTTCGGACAGCGCCACCGGCTGAGCCATCCGATTCCTCGTCAGCGACGGAAGCAATGGAACGATCGCGCACCGTGCCTTACTCTCGATCGAGACAGATGGTGGAGGCGGAACGAAGCGGGCGGATGCATCTCCTCGTCGTCGAAGACGACGCCATGACGCGCAGGCTCCTGCGCGCGTGGTTGGAGCCGATGGGTTACGACGTCACCGACGTGGCGAGCGGCACCGCTGCGCTCGCGCAACCGCTCGATGCGATCGACGCGGTGTGTCTCGACCTCGGCTTGGACGACATGCCCGGGTACGACGTGCTGAAGCACCTCCGCGCCCACGCGCCCGACGTGCCCGTGATCGTGGTCACCGCGGAGTCCACCCTCGACACCGTCGTGCAAGTCATCCGCGCCGGCGCCTACGACTACGTCACGAAGCCGATCGAGTCGGAGCACCTGCGGGTCGTCCTCGATCGCGCGATCGAGCACACGTCCCTCACGCGGCGCGTGCGCGACCTCGCCCGCCAGCTCAGCGAACGTGCACCTCTACTCATCGGCGAGTCGTCGGTGATGCGCGCGCTGCGCGGGAAGATCAGCCGCATCCTCCAGAGCGACGTCGCCGTCTGTGTCTTCGGCGAGAGCGGCACCGGCAAGGAGCTCGTCGCGCGTACGATCCACGCCGACGGGCGCCGCGCCAACGGGCCCTTCGTCGCCGTGAACTGCGCGACGATCCCCGAGAACCTCCAGGAGTCGGAGCTCTTCGGTCACGAGCGCGGCGCGTTCACCGGCGCGACCGGGACGCACCGCGGGTGCTTCGAGCGCGCGGAGGGCGGCACCCTCTTCCTCGACGAGCTCGGTGAGATGAGCCTCGGCACGCAGGCAAAGCTCCTCCGCACGCTCCAGGAGCGCACGATCCGCCGCGTCGGCGGCAGCGCCGACATCAAGGTCAACGTCCGCATGGTGTGCGCGACGCACCGCAACCTCGAAGAAGAGGTGAAGAAGGGGAAGTTCCGCGAGGACCTCTACTTCCGGCTCATGGTCTTCCCGATCGAGGTCCCTCCCCTGCGCGATCGCGTCGACGACATCCCGCTCCTCGTCGCGCACTTCATGAAGATGCTCCGCGCGGACGTCGGGCGGGAGCACGACCGCATCTCGCCGACCGCGCTCGAGGCGCTCATGGCGCACAACTGGCCCGGCAACGTGCGCGAGCTCCAGAACGTGATCCACCGCGCGATGCTCACGTGCGAGACCGACGAGCTCGACATCCCCGATCTCCCGCCGGCCATCCAGCGCCACGTGCTCCCCGACCTCCCGAAGGTGCCCGTGGCCGAGAGCGGCGCCGCGCCCGCGAGCGCGCCGCCGGGCCGCCTGCCGACGCTCGACCTGCGCCGGCTCGAGGAGATCGCGGTCCGCGAAGCACTCGCGCAGACCGACATGCACATGGGCAAAGCCGCCAAGCTCCTCGGTGTCGGGCGGTCCACGCTCTACCGGCGTCTCCTCGAGATGGGCATCATCGCCAAGGGCGAAGGCGACGGGGAGAAGGCCAAGGGCGAGGGCCCGTGACTGCGGGAGGCGACGAGCGCTTCCTCCGCGCCGTCCTCCGCCAGACGGGGGCGGTCCTCGCGCAGGACGCTCGCGGGACGATCCGCTTCGCGAGTGACGGGCTCCGCGGCTCGCTCGGCGTCTCCGATCCGGCCGCGCTCGTCGGTGACTCGATCGAGGCGCTCGTCCCGCTCCTGCGCGGCAACGCCGGCGCCGCGTTCGTCGAGCGCGCGCACGCGCAGATGGCGGGCGGAAAGCACGCCGCGGACGAGCTCCTCTTCGACGACAAGCGCATCGTCCGCTTCGACTACACGCCGCTCCGCGATCAGGACGGGACGATCCTCGGTCACCGCTGGTCGTTCGGCGAGCCCATCGCGCGGAAGAGCGGCGAGTTCGAGCGCGCGCAGGACGGCTTCGTCGCCGCCGTCAGCCACGAGCTCCGCTCCCCGCTCCACGTCATGCTCGGCGTCACCGAGATGCTCCTCGAGCGCGCGCGTGATCCGGGCGATCGCGAGCTGATCGAGACGCTCCTCCGCTCGGGCCGCAGCCAGCTCAACATCCTGAACGACCTGCTCGACTTCTCGAAGTTCGGGTCGGGGAACTTCGAGCTCGCGCCGCGCGTGTTCCGCCCTGCCGACGTCGTGCGCGACTGCCTGAAGGGCGTCGACAGCGTCGCCGAGCGCAAGGGGCTGACCGCCCAGGCGGAGATGCGGAGCGATCTCGAGCAGCTCGCGTTCGGCGATCCCGACCGCATCCGCCAGGTCCTCACGAACCTCCTCACCAACGCGGTGAAGTTCACGGAGCAGGGCGGCGTCATCGTGCGCGCGAAGCTCGAGGCCGGCTCCACCGGCTCCACGTTGCGGGTCGACGTCTTCGACTCCGGCGTCGGCGTTCCGCCCGAAGAGGCCTCCAACCTCTTCCAATCGTTCCGCCAAGGCACGAGCGGCAAGCGCAAGCGCGGCGGCACCGGCCTCGGGCTCTACCTCTCGCGCCAGCTCGCCATCACGATGGGCGGCGACGCGGGGTACACGCCCAACCCGCGCGGCGGCTCGGTCTTCTGGTTCACCGTTCGGCTCGGCCCCGTCCCCGCCGGCTACGTGCCGGCGCCCCCGCCACGCCCGAGCGTCTTCATCCCGCAGTCGCGGCGCAAGGGCGCGACGGTGCTGCTCGTCGAAGACACCGATGCCAGCCGCCTCTGGGCGCGGCGCGTCTTCGAGTCGCACGGCTACTCCGTGATCGAGGCGCGCGACGGGCTCGAAGCGATCGAGGTGCTCGGCAAGACCGTGCCCGACGTCGTGATCATGGACTGGAACATGCCGCTCCTCGATGGGCGAGAGGCGACACGCCGCATCCGCAAGCTCCCCGGCGCCGCGTCGAGCGTGCCCATCCTCGGCCTCACCGCGAGCGCGCTCGCCACCGACCGCGACGAGTGCCTGAGCGCCGGGATGAACGCGTGCCTCTTCAAGCCGATCTCGGCGAAGGCCCTCCTTCGTCAGGTCGACGATCTGGTCTCGCGCGAGAAGGCGCCTCCGTCCGTCCCCGCCGAGCCCGACGTCTCGATCAAGACCGGCGAGCCCTACCTCGGGTTGCCCCCGAAGGTGTTCGCGGAGCTCGTCGACCTGTTCGTCGCCGACTCCACGCGCTGCATCGAGCAGACGTCGGCCGCCTTGAGCCGCGGCGACCGCGGCGCGCTCCAGCGTGCGCTCCACGCGCTCGCCGGGCTTTCGGGGAACCTGCGCCAGGCGAAGCTCTACGCGTTGACGCGCTCGCTCGAGCAAGCGCTCAAGGTGGGGGCCGACCTCAAGGAGATCGCCGAGCGCATCCCCGAGCTCACGCGCGCGCGCGAAGCGGCCGAGGACAGCCTGCGCGCGGACCAGACCAAGGCGCTCGCGACCTGAGGCGTGACGGCGGGTGACGCGGTTTGAAGCGACGCCCCACGCGTGCCAGGATGTGCGCGTGCGCCTCGGCATCGCCGTGCTCCTGCTGCTCACCGCGTGCTCCAGCGGCGCCACGACGTCCCCTCCCCCGGCGACGAAGTTCTGCGCGGCGGACCCTCGGGTCAGCTCCTTCCGGATCGGCACCACGGCGACCGGCGCCGCGGGCACGATGAAGGTCGAATTGACCGGCGCGACCCCGAGCGACATCGCCCAGGGAACGAACGAGTGGACGCTCCTCGTGACGTCGCCCACCGGCGCCCCGCTCGATGGGCTGACCCTCGCGGTCAAGCCCACGATGCCCGACCATGGCCATGGGAGCTCCGTCGTGCCGACGGTGACGGCGCTCGGGGGCGGTCGCTATCGCGCGAGCGAGCTCAGCCTCCCGATGCGCGGCGTGTGGAGCATCGCCGTGCAGGCGACCGGGAGCGTGAACGACTCGGCCACGTTCGTGTTCTGCGTCGACGGAAGCTGAGCGCTCACGGCACGCAGCGGTAGCCGCCGGCGCTCTTGGCCCAGTGGAGCTTCGTGCTCGCGAGCTCGAACGTGGGCATCGTCGCGCGGTACGAGGCGGCGAGATCGCCGGACGCAATCAGCTCGTCGAGCACCTCGAGCCCGATCGGGATGATCCGCACGCGCATCGTCACGTCGTCCGTCTCGGGCGGCACGTCGAAGGTCCGCGTGACCGAGTGCACGTACCCGGGATCGGTCGGAACGTTGGTCACCGCGGGCGGGAGTTGCTCCACCGTCGCCGAGAACGCATCCCACAAGAAGTGCACCGGCTGCTTCGCTTCGTTCAGGAGCGACTCCGTCAGCAGCCAGGTGCCGCCCGCGCTCGTGACCGCGGTGCCGTCGGGCACGACGCCGAAGCTCGCGACCTCGGTCCCGTTCGCGCGCGCCACCAGCTCGAGCCACGCACGCCGATCGTGGAGCGCCCCCGAGGGGAAGCCGTGGCCCGCGAACGCGTCGTCGAGCGTCACCGCGACCGACGTCTTCCCCTGCGGTGGCGAGACGCACAGCTTCGCCACCAACGTTCCGTCCAGCGCGCGTTGGACCGCGTCGCGCTGCGCGGTCGCCTCGGGGAACGGGACGAGCGCGACGTCCACCGCGGCCATCGCGTGGTCGTGGATCCGCCGCGACGGTGCGCCGGAGACCTCGGCGGCGAGCCCCACGCGGCCGGGCATGTGACACCCCGGGCACGTCAGCCGCACCTTCGGATCGTCGTGCGCGTAGACGCTCCCGCGCCACTCGGCGAACGTACGCTCCACGTCGAAGCCGTGGCCGTTGCGCACGTCGTGACACGACCCGCATGGCGCCGAAGATGCCCCGTTCTCACCATCGAACGCGGCGCTGCCCGTGCTCGCGTGCGGCGCGCCCGCCATCGGCTCCGCGAGCGGTCCGCGCATCGTGCCGTCCTTGCCGAACGTGAGCGCGGCGTTGTGATCGCCTTCCACGCTCGCGATCGTGTGGCACGAGAAACACGTCACGCCGCGCGACCACTTCGGCAACGCGGGGAGGTTCGTCGCGTCGCTCGAGAGCCCTTCGCTCCGCGCGACCGGAGCATGGCACCCGAGGCAGAGATCCTTCGGCCCACCGCCCTCGCGCTGGAAGCGCGCGTTCATCGCGACGAAGATCGGATCCTCCGCCGCGTACGCATGCATGCTGCCGGACCACTCGCGAAACGCACCCGGGTGGCAGCCCTTGCACTGCTCCGGATCGAGGAGCTGAGCGCGCGTGAGCTGCGGCGTCGCCGGTGCTTCGGTGCTGCAGCTCGTCGTCGCGATCGACGTGGACGATCCGAGCGCGCACGCGAGCGCGATGCCGACGAGCATGCCCCCGCGTCCGTGACCGACACGATCCACGCGCCCAGAGTTCATCGTTCAGATCTGAAATGCAAATCGCTCACGAGTGAAACGCTCACGCCATGACGCGCACTCGTCGATGTGGACGCGCGTCCACACCGTGCGGCTGTGCCACGGTCGCGCAGTACGCTTAAGGTACGAAGATCGTGTACGAAATCTCGTTCGCGCACTGTGAACGCGCGTCGACGCTCCATCCGACGACACATGCGAGCGCACACGTGCGCACGAGCGGGAACACTCGCGGTCGATGAGCCACACGCACGTTCCTTTCTCGCGGCGCGATGACGAATTCGGGTTGCAAGTTTCTCGCTCATCGACTTTTGATGACGCTCATCATGCTCGAGCTCGTAGCAAGTTGGCTCGTGTCGGCGATGATCGCGTGGGTCCCCCTGCAGCGTGACGCCGACCGCGCCCGATACGACAGCATGGCGAAGGACATCGTCGCCGTCGCTTTCGACGAGACCGAAGAGCCGGTGTTCGCCGGCGAGCTCGGTCGTGCGAAGACCGCGCTCCTCATGGCGTCGATCGCCAGCTTCGAGAGCGGCTATCGCGCCGACGTGGACGACGGTCGAACGACCGGTGACCACGGACAGTCCTTTTGCATCATGCAAATACGCGTCGGCGCCGGCAAAACCGGCGAAGGCTGGACCGGTCAGGATCTGATCAAGGATCGCCAGAAGTGCCTCCGGGCCGCGCTCCATCGGATCCGCATCAGCTTCAACTGGTGCAAGGACCACGCGGTCGACGACCGCCTCGCCGGCTACACCGTCGGCACGTGCCGCGACAACGAGCACCTGTCGCGTGACCGTGTCCAGCGCGCGAAGGCGTACTTCGGTCGCGCGCCGTTCACGCCGCCGGACGATCTCGTTCCTTGAGCGAGCTCACCGCACAGCTCGAGCGCGCGCTTCTCCGTGAGCTCGCGCTCGAGTGGCGGCGCGTGAACGCGAGCTACTTCAAGGACGCGATGCGTCCGCCGACGGTGATGCTCGTCCCGGCCGAGGGCATCCTCGGGCGGTGGGAGAACGCGACGCGCACGCTCGCGATCTCGCGTCCCTTCGTCCTGTCCGCCGGCTGGGGTGCCGTCGTCGAGGTCGTGAAGCACGAGATGGCGCATCAGTACGTCAGCGAGGTGCTGAAGATCGAGGACGAGACGCCGCACGGGCCCGCGTTCCGCGACGTGTGTCGCCGGCTCGGCATCGACGGCGCCGCGCGCGGCGTGCCCGCGGCGACCCCGACCGATGCCGCGGAGGCACGCGCCGTCGAGCGGATCGCCAAGTTGCTCGCGCTCGCGGAGAGCCCGAACCAGCATGAGGCCGAAGCCGCGATGGCGGCCGCGCAGCGCTTGATGCTGAAGCACAACCTCGAGCAGCGCGCGGCGGCGTCGCAGCTTCCCTACGGCTTCCGGCACCTCGGGAAGCCGTCGGGGCGCGTGGGCGAGGCGGAGCGCTTGCTCGCCGCGCTCCTCGGGCGTCACTTCTTCGTGCAGGTGATCTGGGTGCCCGTCTATCGCGCGCGAGAGGGAAAGCGCGGCAGCGTGCTCGAGATCTGCGGGACCGAGGCCAACCTCGCGATGGCCGAGTACGTCCACGCCTACCTGCTCCACACCGCCGAAGAGCTCTGGGCCGCGCACAAACGCGCGCGCGGGATCAAAGGCGATGCCGAGCGGAGAACCTACCTCGCCGGCGTCATGGCCGGCTTCGCGGAGAAGCTCGTGCGGCAGGAAGCCGCGCACGAGCGCGAGGGGCTCGTCTGGGTCCGCGACGCGGACCTCGAGGGCTACTACCGGCGCCGCCACCCGTACGTGCGGAACGTTCGCTACGGCGGGCAGCGCCGCACGGAGACCTTCTCGCGCGGGCGCGAGGCGGGACAGAGCATCGTGCTGCGCAAGCCCGTCGGCGGCGCCGCGACCGCGCGCGGGAACCTCCTCGGCCCCGGCCCGCGCCGCTGACTTTTCTGCTACGAACGCGGGCATGCGCCTTCGTACCCGCACGGCTCCGTTCGCCCTCGCCCTCGTGCTCGCCCTCCCCTTCGTCGCGCGGGGCTCCGCGCATGCCGACGAAGGCATGTGGCCGTACGACATGGTGCCCAAGGAGAAGATCCTCAAGGACCACGGCGTGAGCGTGAGCGACGCGATGCTCGACCGCCTGCGCCAAGCCACCGTGCGCCTCTCGAGCGGCGGCACGGGCTCCTTCGTCTCGGGCCAGGGGCTGATCCTCACGAACCACCACGTCGCGTCCGACTGCATCGCGAAAATCGCTTCGGCGCAGCACAACTACATGGACGAGGGCTTCCTCGCCGCGAAGGACGGCGGCGAAGCGCGCTGCCCCGATCTCGCCGCCGACGTGCTCGTCTCGATGAGCGACGTCACGCCGCGCGTGAAGGGCGTGCGCAAGGACGGCATGAACGACGCCGACGCGAACGTCGCGATGAAGGCGGAGATGGGCAAGATCGAGAAGGAGTGCTCCGAGAAGGGGCAGCCCGCGCCGCGCTGCGAGGTCGTGACGCTCTACGCCGGCGGCAAGTACGTCCTCTACACGTACAAGCGCTACACGGACCTGCGCCTCGTCTTCGCGCCCGAGGCGACGATCGCGTTCTTCGGCGGCGACCCCGACAACTTCACCTACCCGCGCTTCGACCTCGACATGGCCCTGTTCCGCGCCTACGAGGGCGACAAGCCCGCGACCCCGGCCGCGTTCCTCAAGTGGAACGAAGGTGGCGCGAAGGACGGCGAGACCGTCTTCGTCAGCGGGAACCCCGGCGCGACCGGGCGGCTGCAGCCCTTCGCGCAGCTCGAGCGCCTGCGCGACACCGTCTACCCGTGGGTGATCGCGTCGCTCGTCCGCGAGCGGGATCTCCTGAAGGGGCTCTCCACGCAGGGCAAGGAGTACGAGCGCGAGGCGCGGGAGCCGATCTTCGGCGTCGAGAACGGGATCAAGGCGCTCACCGGCTACCTCGGTGGGCTCAAGGATCCGGCGCTCATGAAGAAGAAGCAGACCGACGAGGCCGCGCTCCAGAAGGGCATCGACGCGGACCCCAAGCTCAAGGCCACCTTCGGCACCACCTTCGCCGACGTGAAGAAGGCCCAGGACCGCCTCGGTGCCATCTACGCGAAGTACGCCACGCTCGAGCGCGGCAGCTCCTCGACGCTGATGGGCTTCGCGCGCACGCTCGTGCGTCTCGCGGCCGAGAAGCCCCTCCCGAGCGAGAAACGGCTCCGCGAGTACCGCGACGCGAACCTCGAGGAGGTCGAGCGCGAGCTCCTCTCGAGCGCGCCCGTCTACGGCGCGGTCGAGGTCGTGCTGGTCCGCGCGTGGCTCGAGCAAGCCCAGCGCGTGCTCCCCGCGAGCCAGCTCGCGCCGTTCCTCCGCGGCGAGTCGCCCGAGCGCGCCGCCCAGCGCATGGTCTCCGAGTCGAAGCTCTCCGACGTCTACGCGCGGCGCAGCCTTCTCTCCGGTGGCGCCGCCGCCGTCGCCGCCTCGGACGATCCGTTCGTGCAGCTCGCGCGCGCGATGGACCCGGACGCGCGCGCCATCCGCACGACCTACGAGTCCGACGTGGAGGCGCCGATGCGGAAGCTCGGCTCCGATCTCGCGCAGCTCCAGTTCGCCGTCCGCGGCTCGTCCGCGCCGCCGGACGCGACGTTCACGCTCCGCCTCTCGATCGGGATCGTGAAGGGGTACACCGAGAAGGGTCGCGCGATCCCGTTCGCGACCGACTTCGCCGGGATGTACGCGCACGCGACGGGGACGGACCCGTTCAAGCTCCCGCCGGCGTGGCTCGCCAAGAAGGACGCGTTGACGAAGACCACCAAGCTCAACTTCGTCTCCACGAACGACATCATCGGCGGCAACAGCGGCAGCCCGGTGACGAACGCGCAAGGCGAGCTCGTCGGGCTGATCTTCGACGGCAACCTCTCCTCGCTCCCGAACCGCTTCGTCTACCGCGAGGAGACCGAGCGCGCCGTCAGCGTCGACACCGCCGGCATGACGGAGGCGCTCCTGAAGATCTACGGCGCCGACTCCATCGTGAAGGAGCTGCGCGGCAACTGACGCGCGCGAGTCGCGAGAGACCGCGAGAGCTCGCGAGCGATCGCGGGATGGAGTGACGGCGATCCATGCGTGCATAATGCAAAAGGGTCACGCCGCCGCTCCGGTTTTCGAGTAGGCTGGAGTGAGATGGTGGCGCCGCACGGGAAACCCGAGCCGCCGGATCTCGCGGAGGGAACCCGGCTCCTCGACCGCTACGTGATCGTCGATCGCGTGGCGGGCGGCGGCATGGCCTCCATCTACCGCGCCCACGACGAGCGCCTCCGTCGCATCGTGTGTGTGAAGCTGCTCCGAACGATCCTGGAGCTCGGCAGCACTGAGGGGAACGCCGTCTATCAGGCGACCTACTCGCACTTCCTCCAAGAGGCGCTCGCCCTTTCGCGCCTGCGTCACCCGAACACGCTCACGATCTACGACTTCGGTTACCTCGAGGAGAACGGGCGCCCGTTCCAGATCTCGGAGTTCCTCGACGGCGGCAACCTCGAAGAGCACGTGAAGGCGCACGGCCCGCTCCACCCGCAGGACGCGCTCGCGATCCTCGATCCGATCGGCGGCGCCATCGTCGAGGCGCACGGCGCGCGCATCATCCACCGCGACATCAAGCCGTCGAACATCCTCTTCGGGCGCGTCGGCGCGTCGCTCGTGCCGAAGCTCGCCGATTTCGGGATCGCGCACTCGCGCCCGGCGCGCCGTTCTTCGCTCGGCGACCCGGCGGAAGAAGAGTCGGTGAGCCTCGTCAGCCTGTTCTCGCCGCGCTGGGCCGCCCCCGAGCAGCTCGCGGGCGCGTCGTCGGGCCCCGCGACCGACATCTACTCGTTCGCGCTCCTGACCCACTACATGCTCACCGGCGCCATGATGTTCCCCGGGCGCGAGGTGCGCGCGACGTTCCCCGAGCGCATCCTGGGCGACACGCTCGTCGGCCGCCGCATCGCGGAGACGAACACGCCGGAGGGCGCGCGTGCGGCCCTCGTCCGCGCCATCCGTGCGGTCCCCGAGCAGCGCACGCCCACCATCGAGGCGTTCCTCCGGGAGCTGCGGGACGGCTTGCTCCCCACCGCGCCGGTCTCGCTCCGTCCGCCGCCCGAGCCTTCGTCGGCCACGATGTCGGGTCAAGTCCCACCTCCGCCTGCACCCTCGAGCCGCAGCCTGCCCGAGTCGGGGGAGCGCCCCATCCACGCGCGACGGCCGCCGCGGGTCGTCGAGGTGGACGAGCGCCTGGACCTCGTCGTGGCGACCCCCACGACGCAGGAGGCCCGTTTCCGCGTCACCATCGTGCCGAGCGCGGAGGGGGGCTACCGCCTCAACGTGAAGGGGCTGAACTGCTTCGTGATGCGGGAGAACCGGCCGACCCCCGCGGTGGTGGTCGATCAGGACGAGACCCTCACGCTCGTCTCGAGCGCGCGCGAAAATTGGGGCCGGATCACCCTTCTCTTCGGCGCCGTGCGGGGCGACTCCCGCGTGTTTCTGGTGGACGGTGGTGAGCTTTTGCTACCCTTGTCCCAAGCGCGTCGCGCGGCGGCCGTCCACGTGGAACGGACGGGGGAGCTCGTCCTCCTTTGCCAGCGGGCGAGCGGAGCGTGATGCAGAACAAACCCGAGGTCCCCCCGTCGTCTGCGCCGTCGTCGAGCGAGATCACGCTCACCGGCGAAACCGGGCAAGCCGCCCCGGCGGATCCGGGGACGGGCCCGCGCCCGGCGCCCCCCCCGATGCGGCCTCGGCCTCCCCTCGCCCGTCCGGCCACGCCCACGGCCTTCGAGCCCATCGGGCACGGCGCTTCGGCGTCCGCCGCGGCCGCACCCCGTCCCGCGGAGACGCCCGCCACGTTCGTGCCGAGCACGGCGCCGCCTCCGGTGCAGCCGCAACCGAGCTACGCGCCGCCCCCCGTTTCGGCAGCCCCGCCGCCGGCCGCTGCGATTCGCGCCGACATCGGTCATCAACCGCAGCTCCGCCAGCGGCCGGCGCCCACCCACGTCCTCCGATCGCGGGCCTATGCGTTCGTGCTCGACGAGCACGGACTCCCGATCGAGCTCGGCTCCGGTCGCTTCGCGAAGGCGTACCTCGGCGAAGAGCGTTGGCTCGAGTCGAAGACGGACTTCCGGCGCTCCGTCGTCATCAAGATCCTCCAGAAGGGCGTCAGCGAAGAAGACATGATGCGCTTCCAGATGGAGAAGGAGCTCCTGGAGCGCGTCCAGGGGCACCCGAACATCATCCGTCTCCACGCCAGCGGCGAAGGCAACGACGGCGACTTCATCCCGGCGTCGATTCGCGACTCGGTCGAGCCCGAGTACATGATCCTCGAGCGCCTCGACATGTCGCTCGAAGAGCGGCTGAAGGGCTCGCGCACGCGCGGCCAGAAGGAAGACCTCCTCGCGTCGCCGATGCAGGAGCGCATGTTCCGCGTGCTCGACTACATGATCCCGATCGCCTCGGCGATCGAGTACGCGCACCTCGTCCGCAACATCTGCCACCGCGATCTGAAGCCGGCGAACATCCTGATCGGGCTCCCCGATCCGGGCCTCCGCGGCTCCCAGCTCGAGGTGCGCCTCGCCGACTTCAACGTCGCGAAGCTCCACGACGAGGAAGTCAGCATCCAGATGACGCAGCTCCGCTCCGTGCCGGGCACGCTCTTCTTCCAGAGCCCGGAGCAGGAGACGAACATCCTCGAGCTGCTCGTGAACGTCGCGCAGGGCTCGCCCGAGATCGAGTACTTCGAGGATTTCTACATCCAGATCGCCAAGAACGACACGTTCTCGCTCTTCAACCGCGGCGAGCAGTACCCGATCCTCTACGCCGACCGCACGCGCAAGCGCATCATGCTCGCGCGCCCGTACCGCGGCCCGAACGAGAGCAACGTGCGCGCGCGCATCCAGAAGAGCGTCGGCCGCCCGGCGGACATCTACTCGCTCGGCGCGACGTTCTACTATTTGATCTCGGGCGCCTACGCGAACCCGAAGACCCTGTACGACACGTTCCACAAGTTCATCGAGTACGAGCGCGCGGAGGAATCGAACACGATCGAGTCGTACCTCGCGCACGAGTACGGGGTCATCAACTCGCTCCGCGCGCCGAAGACCGAAGGCGGCGTCGAGGTCGCGCCGGCCGATCGCTTCTTCTCGTACAAGCACTACCTGGACGGGAACGGCGAGCTCATCGACCCGCACGTGATGAAGATCATCGCGAAGTGCATGATCCGGAACAAGCCGGACAGCTACTGCCAGTCGCACGAGATCGACACGCGCGGCATCACCGATCTGGTGAACGACCTGATCGAGCTCTACACCATCTTCGGCGTGCACCCGGCCGCGCGCCCCCCGCAGCTCGGGCGCAGCCTGGGCCGCCCCGGCGGCAAGAAGCTCGCAAAGAGCCTCGACCGCTTCGGCAGCCGCCTGAAGTGGTGGTGGATCACGTTGATGAACAAGTTGCGGGGCCGGCGCTAGACGCCACAAGCCGAATACGAACCACGGAACAGGAATGGGAACGCGGATCGCGGAACGGTGAAGCGAGCTCCGCGTTCGGGTCCCGCGTCCCGCGTTCCCGATCCCGTTCCGTGTTCCCTGTTCGTCTTTTTCTCTCAGTGACGAATCGGCGACCCCACGTCGTCCGTAATCTCCGGCGCGCTGGGCCTCGCCTCGACGACCGCCGGCAGCTCTGGCCTCGAGTCGTCCGCGCGATTCGGCTTGTACGTGTGTTCCTTCGAGGGGAACTCGCCGCTCCGCACTTCCTTCACGTACGTGCTCACCGCCGTCTTGGCCGCTTCGCCCAGCTCGGCGAAGCGCTTCGCGAACTTCGGCGTGTGCCCGAGCGACAGACCGAGCAAGTCGGTACAGACGAGGACTTGCCCGTCGCACGCGACCCCCGCGCCGATGCCGATCGTCGGGATCCGCAGCGTCGCCGTGATGCGCGTGGCCACGTCGGGCGGGATCGCCTCGAGCACCACCGCGAACGCACCGGCAGCTTCGACCGCGAGCGCGTCGCGGAGGAGTTGCTCCGCCGCGCCTTCGCCGCGGCCCTGCACCTTGAACCCACCCAGCGCGTGAACGCTCTGCGGCGTGAGCCCGACGTGACCCACGACCGGGATCCCCGCCCGCACGATCCGGTGGATGTGCTCGGCGAACGCCTCCCCACCCTCCAGCTTGACGCTCTCGAACGCGCCGTCCTTCATGAGCTTGCCAGCGCTCTCGACCGCCTGGACCGCCGACACCTGGTACGACATGAAGGGCATGTCGCCGACGACGTGCGCATGGGTCGCCCCGCGGCCGACCGCGCGCCCGTGGTACGCGATCTCGTCGAGGGTGACGGGGATCGTGTTGGAGAGGCCCTGGACGACCATCCCGAGGGAGTCCCCCACCAGGATCATGTCCACGCCCCCCTCGTCCACGATCCGCGCCATCGTGTAGTCGTAGGCGGTGACCATCGCGATGGCCTCCGCACCGTGGGCGACCTTGCGATCGCGGAGCTCGGGGACGGTGACTTTGCGCGCCCTGTTGGGGGGCGCTGCCGGGCTGTACATGCTCTACCTCCGGTCGACGCCTGAAAGGTCGCCGCCAATGACTCCACCGTAGTTCGGGTTCCGAGGCGTGTCCACGGCCCGAAAGTAGTCTAAGCTGCCACCCGTGGCGTACCGCCTCGGTCTTCGACCGCTCCCCGCAGCAATTCTCCTGGGGTTCTCGTGCCTTGTCGCAGGGTGCGATCGTCCTCCGTCCGACGGCATCCGTGAGTGGACCCCGCAGGACCACGATCATTTGGACCAGCAGGAGCAGCAGGGGGCCGCAGCCCCCAGCAGCGAAGAGGACAAGCGCGCGATGATCATCGAAGCCGCCTGGGCCCAGAACTGCGCGGCCTGCCACGGCGCCATCGGGCACGGCGACGGCCCCAACGGCGCGCTCGTGAAGGCGCCCGACCTCACCCGCCCCGACTGGCAGGCGAAGGTGACCGACGAGGAGATCGCGACGCGCATCCGCGAGGGCAAAGGCCTGATGCCCAAGTTCGACCTGCCGCCCGAGACCGTCGCCGGCCTCGTGGTCCGCATCCGCGCGACGAAGGGGCGCTGACGCGATGAGCCGGCGCCGCCCGATCCTGGTCGTGCTGTTCGTGCTCGCGCTCGGTGGCTACTGGTTCCTCTCCCCTCACCTCCCGAAGGATCAATCCGTGAACGTCGTCCTCGGTGACGATGCGGCGGGGATCCAAGACGTGACGCTCCGCTACGTCGCGCACGGCGAGGCCGAGACCGCGCGCGAAGCCACGTTCCACTTCGATCACGCCCCGCGCGTGGTCCATCACGAGCCCCGCCTGCCCGACGGCGACTACGATCTCTCGATCGAGCTCCGCGGCGGAGCGCCCGCGCTCAGCGCGCACGTCGATCGGCGCGTGAGCCTGAGCGGCGGTGCCACGACGAGCGTGGACGTGTCCGAGACGCGCCTCGCCGGCCTCGCCTCCGTCGAAGGGAGCGCGCCTTGACCGACGGACCGATCGCCACCCGCGCCGCCACGCCGGGCCTCGACGCCGGCTCGAACCTCGTCGTCAGCATCCTCAGCGGTGCGCGGAAGGGTCACAAGCAGCCGCTCGGCGAGCGCTGCACGATCGGCAAGTCGAACGAGAACGACCTCGTCCTCCCCGACGACACCGTGTCGCGGCGCCACTGCGAGCTCATCCGCGAAGGCTCGTCGATCCGGGTCCGCGATCTCGACTCCACCAACGGCGTCCGCGTCGACGGCACGCGCGTGAAGGACGCTCTCCTCTCGCCCGGCGCCGTGCTGCGCGTCGGCGAGGTCGAGATCGCGCTTCGCCCCGCCGAGCGTCGACCCGAGGTGCTCCCGAGCGAACGGACCAACTTCGGCGGCGCGCTCGGCGAGAGCCTCGCGATGCGCACGATCTTCGGCGTGCTCGAGCGCATCGCTCCGACCGATGCGACGGTGCTGCTCCTCGGCGAGACGGGCACCGGCAAGGACGTCCTCGCCCGCGCGCTCGTCGCCGAAGGGCCGCGCAAGAGCGGCCCGTTCGTCGTCGTCGACTGCGGCGCGGTGAGCTACTCGCTCATCGAGAGCGAGCTCTTCGGCCACGAACGCGGCGCGTTCACCGGCGCGGTCGCGGCGCGCCAGGGCGCGTTCGAGCTCGCGCACGGCGGCACGGTGTTCCTCGACGAAATCGGCGACCTCCCGCTCGACGTCCAACCGAAGCTCCTGCGCGTGCTCGAGACGAAGGAGTTCCGCCGCGTCGGTGGCAACAAGCCGCTCCGGAGCGACGCGCGCGTCATCGCAGCGACCAAGCGCGACCTCGACCGCGAGGTGAAGGCGGGGAAATTCCGCGAGGACCTCTTCTTCCGCCTCGCCGTCGTCCCGGTCACGGTCCCTCCCCTCCGCCAGCGGCGCGAGGACGTCGCGATGATCGCCAAGCACATCCTCGCCGCGGCCGGCGCCGACTTCACGCTCGAACCGGACGCGCTCGCCGCCCTCGCCGCCCACGATTGGCCGGGCAACGTGCGCGAGCTCCGCAACGTCCTCGAGCGCGCGGTCTACATGGCGCGCGCGACGGGCACGTTCGATCTCGGGACGCTCGCGCTCGGCGGCGGCGGCGAAGGCTCCGGCGCCTTCCACTTCGAGGCCGAGCACAGCTACCGCGAGACACGCACGCGCTTCGAGCAGGAGTTCGAGCGCCGCTACGTGCGCTGGCTCCTCGCCCGCCATCAAGGCAACGTGAGCGCCGCCGCGCGCGAGGCGCGGATGGACCGCAAGCACCTCAGCGATCTCGCCAAGAGGCACGGGCTCCGCGGCGGCGACGAAGACGACTGATTACGGCCTCAAGCCGTCGTCCCGAGGTCGTACACGCTGCGGATGCGGGCGAACTTCTGCTCGAACTCGATGTTGAGGTCCTTCAGCAGGCCGGTGTGCATGTCGACGACGCACCCGTGCACCACCGGCGTGCCCTTCGTGAGGTACGCGCGCTGGAACGCGGCCGTCTTGATGACGTTCACGCACTGCTCTTCGACGTTGAGCTCGACCAAGCGGCGGTAACGCGCGGCTTCGTCCTTGATCGACTCGAGCTCCTCGTAGTGCGTGCGGTAGACGTCGCGGATCGTGCGGAGCCACGGGTTCAAGACGCCGAGGTCCTTCGGCTGGAGCGCCGCGCGCACGCCACCGCACTCGTAGTGCCCGCACACCACGATGTACTTCACGTCGAGGTAGACGATCGCGTACTCGATGACGCTGAGCGAGCTCAGGTCGGTCGCCGGGACGATGTTCGCGATGTTGCGGTGGATGAAGACCTGACCGGGCTGTGCCCCCATCAGGTCCTCCGCGGTCACGCGGCTGTCGGAGCAGCCGATGTAGAGGACCTCGGGGTACTGCCCCTTGGCCAGGCGGTCGAAGTACTCCGGATCTTGGGCGGTCTTCTTGTTCGCCCAGATGCGGTTGTTCTCGAAGAGCTGTTCGAAGGTGAGCGAGGGCGGCATCGGCGCGGGAGCATAGTCCGAACTCCCCGCGCCGACGCCACTAACGCAGCGGTCAGCTCGACCGATCCTGGCTCGGGACATCCTTCCATTCGAGCAGCGGCAGCGTGATGACCGCGGCGGGACCGCCGCCCTGCACCTTGAAGCCGAAGAACGACGCGTTCACGCGAGGAAGGCCGACGGTGGGTAGGTCCTCGCGGTCCGGCAAGCTGGCATCAGCCGTCACGGTGCTAGGAACCGCTCAGGGGAAGACGACGTTCGCCGGCGTCGGCGAGCACTGCCCGACCTGGCAGTTCACCGTCCCGGCATCGGCCCCGCGGCCGAGCTCGCCGTCGCCGTTGTAGCCCCAGCACTGGATCGCGCCGCCCTCGAGGAGCACGCACGTGTAGCCCGTGCCGAAGTTGTTGAGGTTCGCGCCGCCAGTGCCGATCGCGATGGCCTTGCCGCCGACCTTCACCTCGGTCGGGACCGTGATCGGGTTCGGGTTGTAGCCGCCGTCCGCGCCCGGCCCGGCTTGGCCGCCGCTGTTGCGGCCCCAGCAGAAGACGAGCCCGTCCGTGGTGATCGCGCACGTGTGCGCGTTCGACGCCGCGACCTGCGTCGCGAGCTTGCCGGTGCCGAGGGGAACCGCGAACGGCAGGTTGCTGTTGCCGCCCGTCGTGCCACGACCGAGCTGGCCGTAGTCGTTCAAGCCCCAGCAGAGCACCTGGCCGGTCTTGTTGACCGCGCAGGCGTGCGCCTCGCCGGCGGCGACCTGCACGATGTCGGAGAGCTGCGGGATCGCCGCCGGCGTCGTGTCGACTTGCTGGCCCGTCGTGCGCGCGAGCGCGTTGTTGGTGTTGCGGCCCCACGAGAGCACGGTGCCGTTGGTGAGGAGCGCGAGACCGAACTCCGAACCGATCGCGCCGCTCGAGACCATCGCCCCGCCGTCGCCGAGGAGGATCTTGCCGGGCGGCGATGCGCCGTTCGGGAACCCGCCGCGGCCGTTCGCGCCGTCCGCGTTGGAGCCCCAGCACACCATGTCCGTGCCGACGATGGCGCAGCTGTTGAAGTTGTTCGAGGTGGTGAGCGACGACGTCGTCACGCCCGAGACCGCGAGCGGCGACGGGTGCGGAACGTTGTCGAACGCGGCCGCGCCGGCGTCGGTCGTCTGGCCGAGCTGCGCGCTCGAGTTGACGCCCCAGCAGAACGTGCCCGCCGCCGTGCGCGCGCACGTGTGGCCGGCGGTGGTGTAGACGGTGCCCGCGCTCACGCCGAGGACGCCGCTCAGGCCCGTGACCGAGACGGGTGCGTTCTGCGCCGAGCCGTCGAAGCCCGCGTCGGCCGCGACGCCGAGCTGCCCGCCCGCGTTGGCGCCCCAGCAGCGCACCGTCCCATCCTTGATGAGGGCACACGCGTGGTGGCCGCCGACGGCGAGCCCGACGACGCACGGGTTGGAGGTGCAGAGCGGCCCTGCGTCGACGACGACCGGAACGTCCGGAGCAGCGTCGTCGGGCGGCGGTGGGTTGTTGACGTCGTTGTTCGTGGTGCCGTCGTTCGTCGTCACCACGTCGTCCGTGGTGCCTCCGTCGTTCGCCGGCGTGTCGGTGTCGCCACCGCACGCTTGGAAGAAGCCCGCGCACGCCGCGAGCACCACCGAACCCGTCGCCAAGAACAAAGTCTTTTTCTGCCGCATGAGGCCCTCCGATGCCGAACCAAGCTCGACCATTCGAGGAGCCGCGCCCGCGCGGCCCACTCCTCATGGAGAGTACACGCACTTTCGCCACGCGGCCCAGCGCCCCGCAGCGCTCGGGCGAAGATGCCGGTGACGGGAGAAAAAACCGCCGCCGCTGAACGCGCCCTCAGAAGCCGACGTTCATGCCGATGTTGAGCAGCCACGCGCGCGCGTTCGAGATGTTGCTCCCGCCGAGCGTGTAGTCGAGGTACTCGAACTGCATCACGTTGGCCGAGGCCACCGCCTTGAAGTCGTTCATGAACCCGAGCAGCCGCTTCCCCGTCGCGACTGCGCCGTACGTGAACGAGAGCCCGCCGAGGATGCTGTAGAACGGCGAGAGCTCGCGGTCGCCCGTGAAGTACTGCCCCTTCGGACCGAGCGGCGGATCGCCGCCGGAGTAGTCGTCGCTCCAGAAGAGCGCGCCGCGCTGCATGTAGAAGCGCCCGCGCAGCCCGATGCGGAAATGCTCGCCGAAGTACTTCTCGAACTCGGCCTCGCCCGTCCCGGAGAGGACGTCCCACGTGTCCCAGTAGCCGCGCAGGCCGAGCCGGAGGGCCGCCTTCAGCGGCTTCAGATAGAAGTTGCCGCGCGCCTGGATCGAGTGGCGCGCGCGATTGTCGGGGTGGTGCTCCTGCGCCTGGAGCCCCTGCCCGAGGATGATCGCGCGGTACGGGTTCGACTGGAACCCGTTCACGATCTGGAGCGTGTAGAGGAGCTGCGTCTGGAACACGGGCGACCACGCCTGCGACCACGAGCCCTGGAGGTTGTCGATGTTGAGCGGCCGCGACGGGCGCGTCGGATCGTCCGTGAAGCAGCCCGTCGAGCTCGCGAGCGCGCTCCGAAGCGCGGGGAGCGCGTTCGGGTTCTGCAGCGTGTCGCACACCTTGTCGAAGTTGTGCGCGTAGTCGATCTGGAGCTGCGTGTTGTGCTCGAAGAGCTCGGTGCGCGCGAAGACGTTGAACGAGTGCGACTTGTAGTCGTTCTCGGTCGAGTACGCGTAGCCGCCACCGAAGCTGGTGTTGTCCTTCTTGAAGGCGAGGTTGCCGGTGCCGACGTTGCGGAAGTCCTTCACGCTCGCCGTCGAGATGACGTCGGCCGCGGGCTGCGTTGCCTTGTAGGCCGCGCCCGCTTTGGTCTTCACGCTGGCGCCGGAGACGACGTCGGCTTCCCACCCGCCGCTCACGGTGAGCCAGTTCCACGGCGTGGCCGTGAGCGTCGCCGAGGGCGTGTAGACGAACATCTCGGTGCGGAACGGCTTCTCGTAATAGATGCCGTGGGTCGTGTTGAACGACACGACTTGGGCGCTCGCGCTCCGCGGCGCCGCGAGCGCGATGCCTGCCGCGACGAACGACGCGGCGGCGAAGCGGAGGCCTCGCTTCAGTTGCACCCGCACCCTCCACCGCTCACGCCGCCGCCGCCGAAGGAGCCTTCGCGGTTGTCGACGGCGTGGCGCACCTGACCGGCGACCTGCGGGTCACCTTCGAACTGCATGACCGGGTCCGCGAGGATGGCGCGATCCTGCGGCTTCACCGTCACGCACGAAGCGCTGGCGAGCCCGAGGAGAAGGGTGCCGAGGACGAGGAGCGCGGATTTCGTCATGACGGACCTCAAAAGTAGACTCCCAGGCCGGCGGTGATCGTCTGCGCGTTCGCATACGACTCCGGCGTGAAGATGGTCATGTTCGAGCCCTCGAGCCGGACGAGGATGCGGTTGCGGAGCGCGAAGAGGAAGCCGCCGCCCGCGCGCGCGACGAAGCTGTCCGTTCGCTTGAGCACGAACGAGTCCGCGTTCGGGAAGACGCTGAGGCCTCCGACGCCCAATCCCAAAAAGGGACAGAGCGCCCAGCGCGGAAAAAGATAGACGGTCGCCCCGCCACCGTAGACGAGCTGCGCGCCGTCGGCGGTGAGGCCGTCGCCGACGAACGCCTCGAGGCTCAACGTGGGATCGAGCACGAGCTGGGGGCGCGCCTCGACGTAGCCGTACCAACGCGTCGTGCCGTCGGCGATGGGGATGTGCAGCACGCCCGCCATGAGCGCGAGCCCGGCGTGCGCGCCGGTGAGCGGCGGCGGCGCGAAGAACCCGGGGCGCGAGACGCCCTTGTCCTCGCCGTCCTTCACGCTGAAGGGCTCGACCTGCTCGCCCATCGCGTAGGCGGTGCGGCCGTCGGGCAAGAGCACGCGGAGCCAGAAGCCGTTGCCCTGGCGCCCGTCGATCGCGAACGTCTCGCCGCGCTTCGCGCTGTAGATGACGCGGAACGAGACGCCCGGACCCGTACGAAGGTCCGCCGTGTCCACGACGATGCGCGCGTACGCGTCGACCTGAGGCTCGTCCGCGGCAGCGGCGGTGCGCGCGACGAACGACGGGAGAGATGTCGAGAGGAGCGCGATCAACGCGCCGCCGAGCCATCGCCTCATGGTTTCTGGGCCCATTGGCGGATGACGTCGACCACCGCGTCGTCCTTCGCGTAGACGGAGCCGCCGTTGACCTGGGGATGCGCGGTGGTGCTGGTCGGGCGGACGTAGATCGCAGCGGTGAGGTAGTCCCGGCTCATCTGGAGCGAGACCGAGGTGTAGTTGGACTTCGCGGGGCTGCCGAGGCTCACGGCGGACGTCGGCTTCCCGCCCGCGCAGTCCACCGGCGGGTGGTTCTGGAGCGGCATGCCGCTGACCGCGGCCGAGTTGTAGTGGCAGCCGGTGTTCGACCCTTGGAGATCGCCGCAGCCCTTGCCGAAGATCAGCTTGGGCTCGACCTCGCAGTAGAAGAAGTCTTCGTTGAAGGTCTGGTTGGGCACGATGAACGTCTCGCCCGGATCGACCGTCGTGCACGCCGCAGAGACCGCCGCGGCCAGGATGCCGGCGCCGACGACGAGGGTCGGGAGTCGGTTCGCGAGCTTGCCTCCGCCAGAGCGCACGAACTGGACGATACCCGCCTTTCCGCCACGCCTGCAACTCCGAGCAGTTGGCTCGTGGCATTCTGCCCGCGGAACCGCGTCCCGCGGCCCGCGCGATTGCGTGTAGAGCGCATGCAATGGCCAAGCGTTTCGCGGGGTTCCAAGGTAGGTGCGCTGCGCACCAAACGTGCATCGATGGCGGCACGGTGACGAATTCCACTTGCATAAGTTCCTTCGCGGTTGCTACGAAGTTTCCCGTCCCCTCGGGGTGTCGTATCTTATCTTACATGTATGGTGAAGGTGTGACCCAGCCGAGTAGCAGCAGCGGCGGGCGTCCCTTCCCCGACCAGGAGACGACATGAAGCTCGCCCCGTTTTTTCTCGCTGCCCTCGCCCCCGTCGCCGTTGCCGGCTGGTCGGGAGCATTCCTCGGTCACTTCGCAGTCCTCGCGGTGACGCTCGGCATCTTCTTCGGCACGCTCTCGCTGAACCGCAAGAAGGCGGCGGCGCCGGCGCTCGAAGGCGACGCGGCCACCACCAAGCGCGCCTGAGCGCGTCAGGATCGGACGGGCGCGCCTACGAGCGCGCTTGCGCGCGGCAGGATTCCTGCGCTAGACCGTCTGTCCTCATCTCAACGGGCGCATAACTCAGCGGTAGAGTGCATCCTTCACACGGATGAAGTCACAGGTTCAAATCCTGTTGCGCCCACCAAATTCCTAGAGGCTCTCGTTGTAGACGCGGCGAGGCCTTCCCGGCGTCGAGGACGTGCACGAGGGACGTGGACGAGGACGTCTGATCGAGCAGGGGCTACGACGACGACTACGGCCACGAGTAGGGGGGACGTGGACGTCTGGTCGAGGACGAGCTTCCCCGAGGACGAGGACGTCAGCCGCGCAGGGCGTCTGCGTCTCGTAGGGCTTCGGTGAGGGCCACGGGGTCGAGCTCGCTGACGCGCGCGTTGGCGCGGAGCGCTCCCGTCGTCTGCTCCCCGGCGTGCTTCAGATTGCTGATCTCGAAGCCTGGGCTCACGGGGAGCACGAGCTCGACGTCCCCCCGGAGCGCCCAGACGTAGCTCGTGACGTGGCCCGGCGAGCTCCGCCGCCAGCCGCGGGCCTCGAGCATGCCCAGCACCTTCGTCGCCGCGACCTTCACGCCGGCCGTGCGCTGGAGCTCCTTGCCGGCGCGCTCCTTCGCCGTGAGCTCGGGCACCCCGCGGCCGAGCTGCGGGAACGGCTGCAGGAGCTCGTAGTCCGCGAAGAGCTTCGACCACGCGTCGAGCTCGTCGACGGCGGGGTGCGCGAGGCGCACCGTGGCCTTGGCGGGGAGCTTCCACGCGCGATCGCGCGCGTCCGCCAGCGTGCCGTCCTCGGCGACGCGGAACGCGGTCGCGGTCCCCTTCCCTCCGTCGGCGATCCAGACGAGCCGCCGCGCGAGGTGCCGGAGCAGGCGATGACCCGCGAGCCGCTCCGCGAAGTCCGCCGCGCTCCAGCTCCGCCCCGTCACCATCGCGCGCTCGAGCCGCTTCAGCTGCCGATCGGCGAGCTGCTCGAGATCGGCGCGGAGCGTGTCCCACTTCTCCTTCGCGACCGCGGCCTTCTTCGCGTCGTCGTCCTTCGTCGCGCGCGGCAGGCCCTTCTGCACGGTGCCTCCCGCATCGCGCACGATCGGGGCCAGTTGCTCGTCCAGCGTGACCACGAAGGTGCGCTTGCCGAAGTCGAGCTTCAACGTCCCGTCCTCGTCGAGCGAGGTCCAATCGCCGACCGTCCGATCGCCGAGCTCGTCGCTCGTGAGCCCCCGCGCGGCCGCCGCCGCTTCGAGCGCGCTCGCGGCTTCGGTCCGGAGCGCGTCGTAGCGCGTCGTCTCGGCGATGTGTGCAAGGTGCAACAACGCGAAATCGGTCGCGAGCGCGCCCAGCGCATGGCACGCGCGGATGGCCTTCGCTTGGTTCTTCCGCGCCCACTCGCGCGCGAGCGTCGCGAGGCGCCGCGCCGAAGCCTCGCTCGGGAAATGCAGGATCGCGTTCAGCATCCAGTCCTGGCGGCCCGGAGCATCGGCCGTGACCCACTGCTCGAACAGCTCGAGGGCGAGGTCGCCGAGCGACGCGGCCGTGCACGCGTCGCGCACGAGCGCGAGCCCGGCGTACGGAGGATCGAGCGCGCTCACCTGGAGCATCTCGACCAGCGCGGCGACGGCGTCGTCCGGGAGCGCGCCGCCCCCGTTCGCGAGCACGGGCGGGAGACGCTTCGGGCGCAGGAAGGACGGTAGCTTCGGCGTCCCCGCACCGAGCGCGAGCGGATCGCGGGCGAGGAGCGCCTCGACGACCGCGAGCGCCTTCGCCCCGTAGGCCTTGGCCGCCTTCCGGATCGCAGCGCTCTCGCTGCGCTCCGCGAGGTACGCGAGAACGTCCTCGGCGTCGCTGCGCGGGTCCCCCGGCTCGCCGACCGCATCCGGCACGAGGCCCAGCGCGCCGATCAGCGCGTTCTCGCGGAACCACGCGAGCGCGCGCCGCCGCCCTTTGGCGCGCTGCGCCGCACGAGCCAGGGCGGGCGCGATGCCGGGGGCGACGAAGCGCGTCGCGAGGTCGAGGTAGAGCGGCCCCTCTTCGTAGTCGAGCCACTTGACCCAGTTGCGCCGCGCGAAGCCAGGGAGCGCGGCGAGCCCGAAGCGCGCGAAGATGCCCTCGACGTCGCGCGCGTGCGCGGTGTGCTCGTTCCACGCCCAGAGCGCGTCGCCCGTGGGGACCTCGAGGTACGAGAAGCCACCGGCCGGCTCGCGGTGGTGCATGAAGTCGACGTACGCGAAGCTCTTCTCGAGCACCGCGGTGCGCCAGGCGGCGTGCTCCTGCTTCGTCATGGGACGCACGTTGGGCGGCGGCTCCGGGATCGGCGGCTGGCGGACGACGTGCGGCGCCGGCGCGCCGACCTTCTTGGGATCGAGCATCGCGAGCCCCGCGACCACGACGACCTCGCGCGCGAGCTTCTTGCGCCACGGGCGGTCGACGAGGACGCTCGGCACCGCGGACGACTTCGCGACCTTCGTGGGCTTCGCGTGTTTGGCGTCGTCGCCGAGGGCGCGCGCGGTCGCCTTCGCGAGCTTGCTCTTTCCGCTCGTGCTGGCGGCGGCGCGCAGCGCGCCCCCGAGCTCCGGGTGATCGGCGAAGTACGCGAGGACGATCGGCGCGAGGAGCGGGTGGTCGGCCCACTTCGCGAGCTCGGCTGCGGCGGCCGGCGAGACGAGGCACGCGAGCGCGGTCGCGATCTCGCGCGGGGGCGTCTTCAGGAGCGGGCCGTAGCCCGGCTTCTTCAGCACTTCGGGGAGCGCCGCTCCGAGGACGGCAATCGCGTCGGCCTCGGGCAGCGCGCACACGAGATCGACCGCTTGTCGGGCGATGGCGTGCGCGTTCGCGACGCGGCGAACGAGCTCCGCCGTCGGGGTCGTCGAGAAGAGGAAGCTCGCGTCGTTCCCGCGCCGCGCGCCGGGCGTCGCGGCGGGCCAGCTCGCCCAGTCTTCCCCGCCCCACCGCTCGTCGGGGGACGCCCACGCGAGCCGCGCCCGCCGAGGCAAGTCGAGCTCTGCCCGCCGCGCGGCGACGAACGCTCGGGCGCGGGCGTAAGCGGCATCGTCGAGCGCGCAGACGAGGTTGCGGAGCGCGGGCCGCGGGCGCGTGCCGCTCTGAACGTCGCTCAGAGCCTCGTCGACGTAGACGGCCTGGGTCCAGGAACCCTTCGAGAAGAGCTGAAGCTGGTCGGTCCGCAACGCGACGGTAATCGCGTCCACGGCGGAGCGTGCGTGCGCGATCAGCGGGAGCAGGTGCACGTCGCCCGTCACGCGTTCGAGCATCTTCTCCGCGATCGCGAGCACCTCGAGGTCGGCGGCGACGACGTGCGCGAGCGGCTGCTTCGCGTCGGGCTCGCGGGTGAGGAACGCCTGCGCCGCGGCGCGTGCGCCAGCGAGCTTGCCCGACGTGAGCTCGATGCCCTTGGCGTAGATCTCGGACTGGAGGCGCCCGCCGTACTTCGCGGTGCGGTACGTCTTCGCGAGCTTCTGGGCGAGGCGCACGGCGCCTTTCGCGTCGAGCGCCTCCGCCGATCCGGCGATCGATCGACGAGGGCGGAGCGACTTGCGGGCTTCGGCGGTGAGCTGGAGCATCGCGGCGAGGATATTCGTCGCGTGCTCCCCCGTCGCGCGGTAAGAAGCCACCTCGTGTCACTCACCTACGCCGACCCGCACCGCGATTGCACGACCGCCCGCTGGCGCAACGGCCTCATCGTGATCTGGACCGGACAGGTGACCGTCAGCGCGCTCCAGAAGCTCGACGAGTTCGGGCAGACGATCGTGCCGGAGCACTTCCGCTACTACACCGTGTCCGTGAACCCGAACGGGCTCCCGTTCCCCGACGCGGAGGCGCGCGCGTTCGCGGGCAAGATCGTCAAGGAGCGCGAGAAGCACGTGCTCGTCGCGATCACCGTGCTCGAAGGCAGCGGCCTCTTCGCCACCGCGGGGCGCGCGATCTTGAAGGCGATCTTCGCGCTGTCCGGCGGGCGCGCGAAGAACGTCGTGTGTCGCGACCTGCGCGAGGCGGCGCGCGAGCTCGCTCCGCTGGTCGAGCCGGCGGCCACCACGGCCGAGGTGCTCGAGCAGCTCGAGGCCGTGCGCCGGCACGCGACGCGGGGCGCTTGATCGGTTGATCTGCGTCAACCCGCGCGCACGAGGACCTGCGCCGGCGCGGGGGCGTGCGATACTCGAGCGATGAGGGCCTTTCTTTTCGCGGGCGCGGCGGCGCTCGCCGCGATGGTTTCGTTCGTCCCGGATGCGCGCGCGTGCGGCGGTTGCTTCCACGAGCCGCCCAACCCGAACGAGACGCCGAGCTTGGTCGTCGATCATCGGATGGCGCTCTCCATCTCGAAGACCCAGACGATCCTCTGGGACCAGGTCCGCTACGCCGGCAATCCGGCCGAGTTCGCGTGGGTTCTCCCCGTGCGGCCGGGGACCGACGTCGAGGTCGGGCGCGACGAGTTCCTGAGTGCACTCGAGTCTGCGACCGCACCGACGATCGCTCCGCCGATCGTGCAGTGCTACTACCCGCCGCCCCCGCAGCAGAGCGGCGGTGGGGGTGGGTTCGGCTGCGGCGCCTCGTCCGCGAGCGATTTCCCGACCAGCTTCGGCGGCGCCGATGCCGGCACCGCGTTCGACGCGAGTGCGCCGCTCAACGGGGTCGACGTCACCCAGAAGGTCGTCGGTCCCTACGAGACCGCGATCCTCCACTCGACGAGCGGACAGGCGATCTCCGACTGGCTCACGACGCACGGGTTCGTGATCCCGAGCTCGATCGATCCGATCATTGCATATTACACCAACCTCGGCCTCGACTTCGTCGCCGTGCGCCTTCGTCCCGACGTCGGGATCCGCGCGATGCAGCCGATCCGGATCGTGTCGCCCGGCGCCGACGGAACGCTGCCGCTCCGCATGGTCTCGGCCGGCATCGGCGCGACGGTCGGGCTCGAGCTCTTCGTCGTGAGCGAAGGCCGCTACGAGGCGATGAACTTCGCCAACGCGCTCGTCGATCCCAAGTCGGTGAAGTGGGACGGTGCGAACGCCCGCTCGAACTACTCCCAGACGTTCGATGCGCTCGCCCGGAGCAACCCGAACGGCACCTGGATCACGGAGTACGCCGGAGCCGCGTTCAACGCCGTCAGCGCCCGCTATCGGCAGGCCTGCGGGCAGCTCGGGTTCATCCCTCAGGCGTGCGCCTCCGATGGTGGCGTCTCCGATGGCGGCGTCTCCGAGGGCGGCGCCGACGGGGGGACCAAGGATGCGGGTGGATGCGTCGAGTACGTGTCCGCGTGCAAGGTCTTCGACGACGACCAGCGCGCGACCGATGGGATGTACCCGTCGCAGATCCAGGTAACGCGCCTCCGGACGAACCTCCCCGCCGCCGCGCTCGCCAACGACTTGAAGGTCGGTGCGGCGACGTCGCAGGCACCGGTCGCATCGCTCATCCAGACGACCGAGTTCACGGACTCGACCTGGAACCCGTGCCCCGGCGGCTCCACCACGCCCTACCCCGCTCAAGACCCCGGCGACGGCTGTGCTGCCTCGGGCGCGGGCGCGAACGGCGTGACGGTCGGCGGGCTCGGGGCGCTCGCGCTCGCAGCGCTCCTCCGTCGTCGCCGGCGCTTCAACGCGCGGCCGTGAGCTTGCGCTGGGGGGCCATCCGCGCGTCGAGCCAGCGCGCGATCGCGGCGACGGCCTCGTCCTCCTTCAAGAGCAACGCGAAGTGCCCCGCGTCGAGCTCGACGTAGGTGCCCGCAGAGCGATGGGCATACGCCGCCACGATCGACGCAGAGACCATGGCGTCGCGCTTGCCCTGCACGCAGAGGACCGGGATCCCGGGCGCCGACGCGGCCGGAGACGCGCCGGAGATCGCCACGAAGCCCTCGAACGTCCCCTTCGCGAAGCGCGGGAGCAACAGGCTCGCCCCGATCCCGCCGTTCGAGAGGCCCGCGAGCACGAAGTGACGGACACCGCGCGCACGGAGGCGATCGACCACGTCGCGCAGGGTCGCTTCGCCGGCGTCGCTCCACCAGTCACCGACCCACCGCGTCGACGGGCACACGGTCGCCATGCCCGCGCGCTGCGCCGCGAGGGAGACCTCCCAGCACGGCAGCGCGAAGCTCCCCGCGTAGCCGTGGAGGAAGACGACGACGCCGTCGGCGTGCTCGACGTCGCCGATCTCGATCTCGTCGTCCGCGGCCGGGCCCTGCAGGCCGAGGTACGTGGCGAGCACGGGCGACGGCGCATCACCCTCGGCGTGGCGCATGCGCGCGTACGCGTCGGACATCTTCTCCGGCAGCACCGCGATGTCCGGATCAGTCATGAAGTGCGTGAGGCGGATCGTGCGCGCGGCCGAGACGGAGAGGTCCTCCTCGTCGACGAGGCGATCCACGACGCGCGGGCTGCCCCCACTTCCGGTGTGCATCGTCAGCGACTCGCCGCGTGCCGCCGTCGCCACGCGAACCGCCATCGTGAGCGCGATCGCGGCGGCGCTGCCGAGCGCGAGCCGCTTCGCCCACGGGCGCGCGCTCTTGGCGCCGGCGATCGTGAGGGCGAGGAGTGACAGTGCGTACGCGATACCGGACCACGTCCCCGGCGACGTCAGGACGAAGAGAAAGAACAGCGCTGCGGGGAGCGCGAGCACGCCGCACAGGAAACGCCCGAGGGTTCGCATGAGCCCAAGCTAAGCCGGCCCTCTCCTGCTTGCGGGCAGCGTCGGCGCGAGTGGTCGCGCGCCGACGGCGAGCGGTCAGGGGCACCGCTTTTCGGTCGGGACCGCGCGCAGGCCGCTGAGATCGACGGAGATCGTGACGCGGGTCTCGATCTCGGAGCCGTGGTCGCCGCACGTCGCTTCCACCAGCTCCACCGGGAGCTTGCCCTTCACCTTCTCCCAGTCGCCGGCGCGCTCGAGGACGAGCGGCTCGCCCGGCTTGTCGGCCGTCCCGAACGCGTGGAGCTTGGGGTTCCGCTTGTCGATCCCGAGGACCACGCTCTGGACGTGCCCGCACGCGGGCGCGGCCACCGGCAACACGAACTCGGTCGCGCGGCCGTCGTGATCGTAGTCGCCGAAGGCGATGAGCGGCGCGAGCTCTCGCGCTTGGAGGTCGGCGAGCGGCGGCGCCTTCAGCGCCTTCTGCTCGGCCGGCGTCGGCGCCCAGCGGCGCAGCTTCGCGTCGTGATCCTCGAAGAGCGGGTCGAGGTGCATCCGATCCTCGGGCTCGCCCGGGCGGCTCCGCACGAGATCGAGATCGCCGACCTCACCGAAGCCGAACGGAGCGCACGGGCACGACGCGAGCGCCTCGTCGCCCATGCAGGTCGGCGCGGCCGGGCGGATCCACTCGAGGCGCCAGGTCTCCTTCACGCCGTCGATCTCGATCGTCTTCTCCTCGCGCAGGACCGCGGTCGACTCGGGGGCAGCTGCCTCGACCGGATCGGGCGCGGGCGGCGCCGAGGCCTCGACCGCGGCCGGAACCGGCGGGCGGTCCTTCGAGCAAGCGGCGAGGAGCACGAGCGCGAGGGCGACAGGACGAACGGAGCACCAGCCCATCGGGCGCGAGCATAGCGCGCGCGGGACGCGGGGGAAGCGCGCTGCTACGATGTCGCCGTCCGTGGCCAAGAAGCTCTCCCTCCCCCTCTTCGACGACATCACCCGCGCCGCCGGAGCGGCTCCGACGCTCGCCCGGGCGCGCCAGAAGCTCGGCGGCACCGGCACGACCGACGCGCGGGCGGGCACCCCGGTCCGCGACGGGACGGGGGCGATCGGGATCGTCCTCTATGCGGCGGGCGACGAGCTGGACGTGCTCGTCGGGAGCGGCGGCGTCGTCCGCCGCAGCACCGTCGCCCAGTGGTCCACCGTCGAGGCGGTCCCGAGCGAGCTCAGCACGGTCGCCGACTCCGTCGCGCGCTTCGCCCGGCTCCGCGAGGGCGATCGGGTAGGCTTCACCCTCCCCGCGAGCCGCGGGAGCAACCGCGGCGAGGGCCTGCTGTTCGAGAAGTGTCGCTACGGGGCGCTCGTCGCGCGCGACGATCGCTCGATCGTCGCGGTCGGGTACAAGAGCCTCGCCGCCGTGCCGATGGAGAGTCGACTGTCGTGAGCGCGGTCACCCAACTTCGAAGGTCTGCCCAGGGCGGAGCCGCCTGGGATCGCAAGGCGTTCCTGCCGACCACGCGCGAGGAGATGGAGGCGCGCGGCTGGGACCAGCTCGACGTCCTCATCGTGACGGGCGACGCCTACGTCGATCACCCGGCGTTCGGCCCGATCCTGGTCGCGCGCTTCCTCGAAGGCCGCGGCTTCAAGGTCGGCGTCATCGCCCAACCGCGGTGGGACTCGCCCGAGGATCTCCAGCGCCTCGGCACGCCGCGCCTCTTCGTCGGCGTGAGCGCGGGCAACCTGGACTCGATGCTCAACAAGCTCACCGCGCAGAAGAAGATGCGCGGCGAAGATCAGTACTCGCCGGCGGGCAAGACGGAGATGCGCCCGAACCGCGCGAGCATCGTCTATTCGAACCTCTGTCGGCAGGCGTTCCCGGGAGTACCGATCGTGCTCGGCGGGATCGAGGCGTCGCTCCGCCGGATCGCGCACTACGACTACTGGAGCGATCAAGTCCGCCGCAGCGTTCTCCTCGACGCGAAGGCGGATCTCCTCGTCTTCGGCATGGGCGAGCACGCGGCGTGGGAGATCGCGCGCCGGCTCGCGGCGGGCGAGCGCGTCTCGGCGCTCGGCGACGTGCGCGGCACCGCCCACGCGCTCAAGAACAAGGCGGCGTGGGAGCCCATCCTCGCGCGCGAGAGCCGCTTCACGACCGACGGCGGCGTGGTCGTCCTCCCCTCGTACGACGAGGTCGCGAAGGACAAGAAGGCGTTCGCGAAGATGTCGCGGATGTTCCAGTACGAGACGAACGCCCACAACGGGCGCCCGCTCTTGCAGGTCCACGGCAACGAAGCCGTCTACTTCAACCCGCCGGGGCTGCCGCTCGTCGAGGCGGAGATGGACGCGCTCTACGACCTGCCCTTCCAGCGCCGGCCCCACCCGATCTACGGCGGCGAGCGCATCCCCGCGTACGAGACGGTGAAGGACTCGATCGTCACGATGCGCGGCTGCTTCGGTGGCTGCACGTTCTGCTCGATCACGGAGCACGAGGGCCGCATCATCCAGAGCCGGAGCGAGGACAGCGTGCTGCGCGAGGTCCGGCGCTTGACCCGGATGGAGGGCTTCCGCGGGGTTCTGTCGGACGTCGGCGGTCCGACCGCCAACATGTACAAGATGCGGTGCAAGGACGAGACGACCGAGCACGCGTGCCGGCGCCTCTCCTGCGTGCACCCGGGCATCTGCGAGAACTTGGTGACGGACCACGCCCCGCTCGTCTCGCTCCTGAAGAAGGTGCGCTCGGAGAAGGGCATCAAGAAGGTCTTCGTCGCGAGCGGCGTGCGGTACGACCTCGCCGAGCGCAGCCCCGAGTTCATCCGCGAGCTCGCCGAGCACCACACCGGCGGCCAGCTCTCCGTCGCGCCGGAGCATACCGATCCGGACGTGCTCTCGAAGATGAAGAAGCCCCCCGTCGACAGCTACGAGCGCTTCGCGCAGGCGTTCTGCCAGGCGAGCGACGACGCGGGGAAGGAGCAGTACCTCGTCCCCTACTTCATCAGCGGTCACCCAGGCTCGACGTTGAAGGACACCGTCGCGCTCGCGCTGTGGCTCAAGGAGCGCGGGATGCGGCCGCGCCAGATCCAGGACTTCATCCCGACGCCGATGGCGATGGCGACGACGATGTACTGGACCGGCATCGACCCGTTCACCGGGAACGACGTGTATACTGCACGTGATTTGCGCGAGAAGAAGATGATGAAGGCCCTGCTCTTCTACTGGGACGAGCAGCACTGGCCCCTCGCGCGCGAGGCGCTCCGGAAGGCCGGGCGGGCGGACCTGATCGGTCGCGGTGCCCATTGCCTCGTGCCGCCCGAGTGGGCCGAGGGGGGTCGCGGCGCGCGCGGCATGGGCGAGCGCGGGCCCGCGCGCGGGCGCACGGGGCCCAGCCGGCGGCGCTGAGCTCGCCGAGCACGCCGGACGGGCGTGGTGGGCGCGTGGTACGCTGCGTCCGATGCAAGGCAACGGCTACCCGCCCGGCGGCTATCCCCCTGGTGCACCTCCGCCGCAAGGCTACGGTCAACCGCAACAGCCGCAGGGCTACGGCCAACCGCAACAGCCGCAGGGCTACGGTCAGCCGCAACAGCCGCAAGGCTACGGCCAACCGCAACAGCCGCAGGGCTACGGTCAACCGCAACAGCCGCAGGGCTACGGTCAACCGCAGCAAGGCTACGGTCAGCCGCAATCGCCGCAGGGCTACGGCCAGCCGCAGCAAGGCTACGGTCAGCCGCAATCGCCGCAGGGCTACGGCCAGCCGCAGCAAGGCTACGGCCAGCCCCCTCCGGGGTATGGTCCGCAGGCCTACGGCCAAGCGCCGCCCTACGGCTACGGCGGCGCGCCGATGGCCCCCTACGCGGGCGGCGGCATGATGCCTGGCGCTTGGAGCGGCTTCGGCTGCCCGCGCTGCGGGAGCCAGCACGTCTACCAGCCGAGCTTCACGTGGTGGGGTGGGATGATCGGCCCGAAGATCCTGAACCACACCGTCTGCAACGGGTGCGGGTTCGGTTACAACGGGAAGACGGGCTCGAGCAACGCGACGGGCATCGGCATCTACATCGGCGTCGTGCTGCTACTCGTCTTCCTCTTGATGGGTCTCCGCATCGCCGCTGGCTGACGCGCTCGGCAGCACGGCCAAGAGCCGCCGCCACAGCTCGTCCCGCCCGGCGCCCGTCTCGGCGCTGAAGCCGACGACGCGAACGCCCGCGTTGCGACTGAGCGCCGCGAGCTCCGGCTTCTGCTTCGAGCCCGGCAGCTTGTCGAGCTTCGTCGCGACGACCACGAGCGGCTTGTCGGTCTGCTCCCAGAACTCGATGAGCTCGCGATCGTCGTCCTCGATCCCGCGCCGCACGTCGACGAGCAGCACCAGCGCCGCGAGCGCTTCGCGCTTCAGGAGGTAGCCCTCGATCATCGGGCCCCACGATTCTTTCTCGCCCTTCGAGCGCGATGCGAACCCGTAGCCCGGCAGGTCGGTGACGACGAGCGAGCGCACCTCGCCCTTCACCTTGAGCTTCGCCTCGAAGAGGTTCAGCTGGCGCGTGCAACCCGGCGTGCGGCTCGTGCGGACCAGCTTCTTTCGCGCCAGGAGCGCGTTGAGCAGGCTCGACTTGCCGACGTTCGAGCGCCCCGCGAAGGCAATCTCGGGGAGCGTGGCCTCGGGCAGCCCGCGTGCCTGGGTCGCCGCCGCAAGGAACGCAGCGTGCGTGACGAGGTGGAGCGGAGTGGCGGCGGCCGACATGGCGGGGTTGATAGCACTCTTTCCGCTCAGTTCACCTGCCGCGTTCGCCCCTCCCAGTAGGGCGCGCGGAGGAGGAACTTCTGCAGCTTGCCGGTCGCCGTCCGGACGAGCTCCGGCCGCAGCTCGATCGAGGTGGGACACTTGTAGTGTGCAAGGTTCGCGCGACAGTGGGCGATGAGCTCCACCTCGGTCGCGGTCGCCCCCGCCCGGAGCACCACGAGCGCCTTCACCGTCTCGCCCCACTTCTCGTGGGGGACGCCGATCACGGCGACCTCGGCGACGGAGGGATGATGGGCGAGGCAGTCCTCGACCTCGATCGACGACACGTTCTCGCCGCCGCTGATGATGACGTCCTTCTTGCGATCCGAGATGGAGAGGTAGCCTTCGTCGTCGAGCACGCCACCGTCGCCGGTGTGGAACCACCCGTCCTGGAGCGCCGTCGCCGTCGCTGTGTCGTCCTGCCAGTAGCGATCGAGGACGACGTTCGAGCGCGCGAGGATCTCGCCGTGCTCGTCCACCTCGACCTCGACACCGACGACGGGCGCCCCCGCGCGGCCGAGCCGCTGCGCGCGCTCGGCCGGCGAAAGCGCGTCCGTCTCGGCGCGACCGCGGTTCATCGTCAGGAGCGGCGAGGTCTCGGTCAGGCCGTAGATCTGGAGGAACTCCCAGCCGAGCTCGGTCTCGACGCGCTCGATCGTCTTCGTCGGCGGCGGCGCACCGGCGACGACGATGCGGGTCTTCCCGCGCCCCGGGATCGGTCCTTTCCACGTGGCCGCCGCGTCGAGGACCGCCGCGACGACGGCCGGCGCGCCGCAGATCAACGTGACGCCGTGCGCTTCGACGCGCCGGAGGAGCTCGGCCCCGTCGACCTTGCGCAAGACGACCTGCTTCACGCCCATCGCCGCGGTCGTGAACGGCATCCCCCACCCGTTCGCGTGAAACGTCGGGAGCACGTGCAGGTAGACGTCGCGATCGGACACGCTCGCGTGCCAGCCGAACGTGGTCGCGTTGACCCAGAGGTTGCGGTGGGTGAGGCAGACGCCCTTCGGCCGCGCGGTGGTTCCGCTCGTGTAGTTCAGCGTCGCGACGTCGCCCTCGTCGAGCTCGACTGCGCGCGCGGAGCCTGGGTGAAGGAAGAGCGCGGCGTCCGCGCGCTCGTCGAGCGGGAACCGGTGCTCGCACTTCACGGCCTCGAGGCTCTCGTCGAGCTCCGGATCGACGAGCAGCACGCGCGCGCCGGAGTGGCCGGCGATGTACTCGACCTCGTGCGGGTGCAGGCGGAAGTTGATCGGAACGAGAATCCGTCCGGCGGCCGTCACGCCGTGGAGGGCGGCGACGAAGCGCGCGGCGTTCTGGGACACGATCGCGACGCGCTCGCCGGGACCGACGCCGAGCGCATCGAGCCCGGCGCCGACGGCCGCCGCTCGCGTGGCGAGCTCGCGGTAGGTGATCGGACCCCACGCGCCGGGGCGACCGGGCTCGTCGACGAGAGCGATGCGATCGCCGTGAACGAGCGCACCGCGGCGCAGGAAGTCACGGGTGGTCAGCGGGACGTGCATGGCCCGCAGCGTAGACGCGAACGTCAGGCTTCGTCGATCGCGGCGAGGCGCTCGATGGCGTCGGGCGCCGCGATTCGGAACCCCGCTTCCTCGGTCAGGATGACCCCCGTCTTGTGCCAGCGGCTCAGGACGCGCGTCGCCGACTCGGGCGTCGTCCCGACGAGGGACGCGAGGTCGGAGCGCGACAGCGCGAGCGGGACCATCACGTCTCCATCGTCCAGCTCGTCGCCGAAGCGCTCCGCGAGGTGGAGGAAGAGCGTCGCGAGTCGGTTCTCCACCTGCCCGGCACCGAGGATCCGGATGGTGCTCTGCAACGCGAGGTTGTGCTCGGCGAGCGACTGGTTGATCGCGTGAGCGATCGTCGTGTCGCGGAGCATGGCTTCGAGCAGCGCCCCCCGCTCGATCCACAGGAGCTCCGCGAGCTCCGTGGCGACGACGGCGTCCGCCGGGTACGGGCGCCCGCGCACGACCGCCGCGTCACCGACGCTCTCGTGGGGACCGAAGATGCCGAGGATCGACGCGCGCCCGCTGCGGAGCGGCGCGGCGACCTTCACGACGCCGCTCGCGATCACCGAGAGCTCGCGCGCTTCGTCGCCGGCGCGCCAGAGGAGCTCGCCGCGCGCATGCCGACTCCGTCGGCTCGAACGTCCCAGCTCGGCGAGCGACGAGGCCTCGAGCGCCCCGAACACGCGCGAGACTCGGAGGATCTTCTGCGCACTCTCCACCCGTCCATCCGACACCATGCTCCTCTTCATGCCGTCGCACGCAGGATTGTGCACTGACGCACGTCATCGCCCCCTTCGAAGGTGCACGGCACGCTGACGGTGGAGGTTCCGCCATGCGTGCTCGTCCCGCTCTCGCGGTGCTCGTCGTCGCGCTCGCCGCCGCCGTGGCTCCCCAGCTCGCGTGCAGCTCCCACGACGTGCCGCAAGCCACCTACTTCGAGCGTGTCGTCTCGCCCGTGCTCCAGACGAGCTGCGCGCGGTCACCGACCGGCTCCGGCTGCCACGTCAGCGACGCGCGCGGCAACGCGTTCGGCAACCTCGACGTCACGAGCTTCGCGAACCTGAACAAGCGGCGGGACTTGCTCGCGACCTACGGTCCCTACCGACAGCCGAGCTTCCTCCTCAAGGTCATCCCGGAGCAGGAGATCGGGCTGCGGAGCTTCGACGGCACCGCGACCACGGTCCGGAGCGACGTGCGCCACACCGGCGGCTCGGTCTTCGACCCCAGTGCTTCGGGCTACCTCGTGCTCGCGCGTTGGATCGAGAACGGCGCGACCGAGAACAACAACGGGATCCGGACCGTCCCCGTCGCCTCCGATCCGTGCTCGAGCACGGTGCCCGCCACGCCCGGCTTCGATCCGACGAAGGACCCGACGACCCCCGACTGGCCGACCTTCCGCGACACGGTGAACGCGCCCCTCGCGAACCGCTGCGGAGCGGGAAGCTGCCACGGCAACCCGATGAACGAGCTGTACCTGACCTGCGGCACGACGCCCGAGCAGACCCGGTTCAACTACTTCGCCGCCGTCGACTACCTCGGGAGCAGCCCCGATCAGTCGGAGCTCGTTCGGCGCCCGCTCGCGCAGACGTTCGGAGGCTCGTTCCACGAAGGCGGCGTCGTCTTCGAGACCTCGAGCGATCCCGACCTCGTCGCGCTCGAGGCGTGGGCCGAAAAGCACGGACCGCTCGTCGTCCCCGACTTGGGGCCCGGCTTTTCGTACTTCGCGCGCCGCGTCCAGCCGGTGCTCGTGCGGAAGGGCTGCCTCCAGCTCCAGTGCCATTCGTCCTCGAGCTTCCACGACTACCGGCTCCGCGGCGGTGCCGGCGGGAGCTTCTCGTTCTCGGCGACGCGCAAGAACTACGAGCTCAGCCTCGCTCAGCTCGCGCTCGAGAGCGACGACCCGCGCGCGAGCAGGCTCGTGCGGAAGAACCTGTTCCGACCGGAGCTCGGAGGCGTCGGGATCGTCCATCGCGGCGGCCCCCTCTTCGAGGATCTCGGGAAAGATCCCGCCGTCGGGAGCTCGTGCGACGGCAAGGGATGGGACCTGGACGGTGGGAGCCTCGACACGATCCCCGCCTTCTGCATCGTCCGCGAGTGGCTGCGTCGCGAGCGCACCGCGCGGCCCGTCGCGCCGTGGACCGGCGTCGCCTTCGTCCGGCGCGCGCTCTCGAGCGCGCCCGATCGCCTCCAGGACTTCGACCTCTACCGACCCGGGAGCGATCTCCGTCTCGTCGACGTGCAGGTCGACGGAAGTGGCGCCGTCACCCTCGCGAACGAGCGCTCGGTGACGACGAGCTGCGGGCTCGATCCTTCGACCGCCGACATTCGCCGACCGGCCGTGTCGTGGGATGCGAAGCGGATCGCGTTCGCCGCCCGCGCTTCGGCGGGCGCGCCGCTCCGGATCTACGAGCTCGCAGCGGACGGGAGCGGTTGTACGCTCCACGCCGGCATCGGCACCGCGCCGCCGAGCGGCAACGGGCTCCCGATCCACGACTTCGATCCCAGCTTCGGGCCGCCCGATGGCAACGGTGTCGCCCCGATCGTCTTCGCGTCGACGCGCGGCAACCTCGACTCGACCCCGTACGACTACACCGGCCCCCAACGCACGCCGGCGGACCCGACGAAGCCGAACGCCGACCTCTACGTCTACGAGGCCGACCCGAAGAAGCCGGGCTCGTTCCGCATCCGGCAGCTCACCTTCCTCCTCGACCTCGAGCGGCAGCCCGCCTTCATGGCGGACGGGCGCGTCATCTTCACGATCGAGAAGCGCCTCCCCGGGTTCCACCAGCTCGCCCTCCGTCGCATCAACCTCGACGGCGGCGACTACCACCCGCTCTTCGGCCAACGCGGGAGCGTGGGCTTCCACGCCGTGTCCCAGGTCGTGCAGCTCCCCGACAAGAACTTCGCCGCCATCTTCGCGGACCACGGTGTCCCCCATCGCGGCGGAACGCTCGGCGTGGTGAACCGCACGATCGGCGTCGACTTCGGCAGCACCGACGCCGCGGACTATCCGCTCGATCCCGCGCTCGCGACGGGCACCTCGACGAAGCAACCGAGCCCGGCCTTCTTCCTCCACTCGCTGCGGATCGTCGACCCTGCCGTCACCGGTCGCGCGAACGTCGGCACGGCGGGCTTCTTTGCGTCGCCGGCGCCGCTCCCCGACGGGAGGATCCTCGCGAGCTTCGCCGCCGCGAGCGACGCCGTGAGCTTCACCGGCGACTACGACGTCGTCATCGTCGACCCGAGCACCGGCGCGCGAACGCCGCTCCTCGGCGCTCCCGGCGTCGCCGACATCGAGGCGGTCGCCATCTACGGGCGCCCCATCCGCAAGGTCTACGCGTCGGCGCCATCGGAGCCGAACGCGTACGGCATGGACGAGACGCGCTCGACCGCCGACATCACGCTCCACGACGCGCCGACGATCCTCGCCCTCATGCTGCAGAACACGCCGGCGGGGCGCTCGGTCGACCCCGACGTTCGGTCACTGCGCTTGTTCGAGGAGCTCCCGCCTCCGCTGGAGGTCTCGAGCTTCGACCTCGGCGGGGCGAACGTCGTGACGGATGCATGGGGCAAGGTCTACGTGCGGCGCCGCTTGATCGGGGCGGTGCCGATCGAGAGCGACGGCTCGGCACGCTACCTCGTCCCCGGCGGGCTCCCGCTCGCGCTCGAGGTCCCCGAGACCCCGATGTCGACGACGGCGAAGCTCCCGCGCTTCGTGAACGAGCACCTGATGTTCACGCCGGGAGAGTCCGTCCACGAGGCGTTCCCGCACGGCTTCTTCGACGGGTTCTGCGGGCAATGCCACGGCGCGACGAGCGGGCGGCCGCTCGACGCCGCGATGAAGCCCGACATCTTCTCCGGCGCCTCGCGCACGATCGCCGCCGGGCGGCCCGCGACGAACCTGAACCTTGCTCCCGCGAGCCGCGGCGCTCCGGTCGGGCCATGACCCGCTGGCGCGAGCGAGCCACGCTCGTCCTCACCGCCACGCTCCTCGGCGCCGGTACGGCAGGCGCCGCGTGCTCCAGCGACGACGAGCTCGCGCCGGGGAGCGATGCCGGGAGCGACGTCTTCGTCGAGGCGCAAGACGACCCGACGACCGAGCTCGGGCCGTCGACGGATGGGGGCGACGCCGAAGGCCCGATCGATCTCGAGGACTTTCACGTTCCCGGCACGCAGATCGGCGACGTCCCCTGGGCGGCGCTGCTGCGACCGTCCGACTGCACGTCGTGCCACGGCGCAACGACGACGCCCGCCGCCCCCGGGCCCACCTGGTCGGCGAGCTTGATGTCGGTCGCAGGAAAGGACCCGCTCTTCTACGCGCAGCTCGCGACCGCGAATCAGGACGTCCCCGGGGTCGGCTACTACTGCCTGCGCTGCCACGTCCCCGCGTCGATCGTGACGGGCAACGCCGCGATCCCGAGCGGAAAGGTCCTCTCGAACTACGATCGCGACGGAGTCAGCTGCCACTTCTGTCACATGATGGTCGACCCGACGCTGCCGGATGCGGCCCCGAGCCAGGACGCACCGATCCTGGCAGCGCTCGCCGATCGGCCGTCCCATTTTGGTAACGCGCAGTTCGTCCTCGATCCCGGCGGGCTCCGGCGCGGTCCCTACGTCGACGCCGCTGCGCTGCACCCCTACACGTCTTCGCCCTTCTTCCGGCGGAGCGAGCTGTGCGGGACGTGTCACGACGTGGGGAACCCGGCCGTCCCCGCGACGGATGCCGGCTTCGCCTACGATCCTCCCAAGCAGCGCGCCGCGAACCCCGACCCGGTCGCGCAGTTCCCGCTCGAGCGCACCTTCTCCGAGTGGCGCGCCTCCGCGTTCGCCGACGGCGGCGTCGACATGGGCGGGCGCTTCGGCGGGGCCGACGGCGGCGTCGTCTCGACGTGCCAGGACTGCCACATGCCGGTCGAGACGTCGCAGGGCTGCATCTTCGGCCCGAGCCGGACGGATCTGAGGCGCCACGACTTCGCGGGCGCATCGGCGTGGGTGCTCGACATCGTGTCCCTTCGCGAGGGGGCCAACGTCGATCAACCCGCCCTCGCGCGCGGCCACACCAATGCGGTCGCGATGCTGCAGCGCGCGGCCACGCTCACGGTCTCGAAGAACGGGGCGCAGGTGGTCGTCCGGGTCACCAACGAGAGCGGGCACAAGCTCCCGACGGGCCACATCGAGGGGCGCCGCGTCTTCCTCGAGGTCAAGTTCACCGACGGCGCCAACGCGGTGCTCACCCACCACGGGCGCTGGAACCCGGCGACGGGAGATCTCGAAGGCGCGCCGACGACCGTGTTCGAGATGGAGATCGGGCTCAGCCCCACCGCCGCGAAGCTCACCGGCCTGCCCGCCGGCCCGACCACGCACATGTCGCTCGCCGACGTGGTCGTCTCGGACAATCGCATCCCGCCGCGGGGCTTCAGCAACGTGGCGTTCGGTGCCGTCGGTGCGGGCGCCGTCGGTGCGACGTACGCCGACGGCCAGCACTGGGCCGACGTCCCGTTCGCGATCCCGAACGGCGCGACGAAGGTCGAGGTTCGGTTGCTCTACCAGACCGTGACGCGCGAGTACGTCGAGGCGCTCGCGAAAGGGAACAAGACCGACGGTTGGGGAACGGAGCTCCAGAGCTTGTGGCTCGCGACGGGTCGTGCGCCGCCGATCGAGATGGCGTCCACCCAGCTCTCCCTCCCGTGAACGGCGATCGCACCCGAAGCGCGATCCGCGGATGGCTCACCGCGTGCGCCGTCCTCACGGCGGCGATGATCCTCCTCGGCGGGCTCACACGGCTCACCCGCGCCGGCCTCTCGATCACGACGTGGGATCCGGTGATGGGAGCGCTCCCTCCCCTCGATCACGGAGCGTGGGAGCACGCGTTCGAGCTCTATCGCTCGTCCCCCGAAGGGCGGCTCCGCGCCGACGCGATGGACCTCGGCGCGTTCCAGCACATCTACTGGATCGAGTGGGCACACCGCCTGCTCGGACGTGCGCTCGCGGTGGTGCTGTTCGGTCCGCTCGTCGTCTTCGCTGCGCGGCGCAGCCTCCCGCGCACGGTCACGCTCCGCCTCGGGCTGGTGTTCGTCGCGGGCGGGGTCCAGGCCCTGCTCGGCTGGCTCATGGTCCAGAGCGGGCTCGTCGATGCCCCGCACGTCAGCCCGTACCGCTTGGCGGGGCACTTCACGCTCGGCGTCGCGCTCTTCGTGGCCATGCTCTGGAGCGCATTCGACGCGTGGGCGACGGACGCTGCCGTCGTCGAGCGCACGCCGGCGCGCCTCCGGCTCCTCGCTTTCGTCGCCGGTGCCAACGCATTCGCCCTCCTCGTCTGGGGCGCGCTGATGGCGGGGCACCACGCCGGGCTCGTCTTCTCCGACTTTCCGATGATGGGCGGCCGAGTCGTGCCGAGCGGCGCCTTCGCGAACGGCTCGCTCGGGGGCGCTGCGGTCGGCGACGCGATCACGGTCCACTTCATCCATCGCATGCTCGCGTTCGCGCTCGTCGCCCTCGCCGGCGCCCTGGTCGTCGTCTCGCGCAGCGCGCCGGTGGCGCCGACGACGCGGCGCTGGGCCCTCGTCGTGCTCGCAGCCGTGCTCGTTCAGCTCGCGCTCGGCGCCGCGACGGTGATGACCCACGTGCCGCTCGCGCTCGCGTCCGCTCATCAAGCCGGCGCGCTGTTCGTCGTCTTCGCGCTGACGGGCCTCGTGCGTCGTACCAGCGCCGGGCCTGCACTATAGCTACGTGATCCGCGTCATGGCAGCGCGCGTCGCCGTGCGCGAAGGTCGAAGCGATGATGCTCGCGGCCCTCGAGAGCGACCGACCTGCTCCGCGCGCGCAGGGCACGATCGTCGAAGCGCTCGCGGCCGCTGCGGCCGCAGATGCGCCGCTGGCGACGTTCCACGGCGGGAGCGCCGGCCCGACCGTGCTGGATGCGCGGGCCACGTTCGCGCGGGCGAACGCCTGGGCCCAGCGCCTCGTTGCGCGCGGCGTCCGGCGGGGCGACCGCGTCGTGATCCTGGTCCCCACCGGACCCACGTTCGTCGCGGCGTTGCTCGGCGCGATGATGGCGGGTGCCGCCGCCGTTCCGCTCGCGACGCCGCTGACCTTCGGCTCGGTGGAGCCGTTCCTGCGCAACCTGGGGCCGATCCTCCTCTCGGCGGATGCCCGCGCGCTCGTCACGACGCCGCGCGTGCTCGGGACGCTCGCGTCGCACCGCGGCAGCCTCCACGTCCCGACCGCCGTCCTCGTCGATGGCGACGAGCCTTCGCCTGAACCGCGTCCGCTCCCGAGCGTCGACCCCCAAGACACGGCCCTCATCCAGTACACGTCGGGGACGACCGGGTTGCCGAAGGGCGTCGTCATCTCGCACCGCGCGCTCGTCGCCAACGCCGCGTCGATCGCCGAGGGTCTCGGGCTCGACGCGCGGGACGTCGGCGTCAGCTGGCTCCCGCTCTTCCACGACATGGGCCTGGTCGGCGTCCTGCTCACGGCCGTGTGTCACCCCTACGCGCTGCACCTCGCCGCGCCCGAGTACTTCGCGATGGGTGCCGAGCGCTGGCTCCACCTCATCGCTCGGGTCGGCGCGACCATCACCGCCGCCCCCAATTTCGCGTACCAACGCTGCGTGGCGCGCGCGGCGCGGCTCGAAGGCGTCCGCCTGGATGCGCTGCGGCTCGCCTTGAACGGCGCCGAGCCGGTCCACGCCGAGACGCTTCGTCGGCTCGCCGCCACGCTCGCCCCGCACGGCTTCGCGCCGACCGCATCCCTCCCCGTCTACGGGATGGCCGAGTGCACGCTCGCGGTGACGTTCGCCGACCGCGGCGCGCCCCACGCGTTGAAGCTCGACCGTGGCGGGCTCGAGCGCGAAGGAATCGCCTGCGCCAGCACGGCGCCCGAGGCGCGCGAGGTCGTGAGCGTCGGGCGCCCGGTCGCCGGAGCCGCGATCCGCGTCGTCGACTCGGGACGCGCCACGGTCCCCAACGGGCGCGTCGGGCGGATCCTCGTGCGCTCTCCCTCGCTGATGGACGGCTACTTCCGCAACGAAGCGGCCACGCGCGCCGTCCTCGCCGACGGGTGGCTCGACTCCGGCGATCTCGGCTTCGTCGCGGACGGTCAGCTCTACGTGACGGGACGCGCGAAGGACGTCGTGATCCAGGGCGGACGCAACATCGACCCCCACGACGTCGAGCGAACGCTCGAGACGGAGTGCGGGCTCCGCCCCGACAGCGTCGTCGCGTTCGGCGTTTCCGATTCCAGCGTCGCGACGGAGCGGCTCGTGCTGGTCGTCGAGGCGAAACCGACGGAGGAGGAACGCTCTGACGCGCGCGCCCGCGAGCTCCGGGGCGCCGTCCTCGCCGCGCTCGGCGCACGGATCGACGAGGTGATCTTCGTCGCGCTCGGGTCGATCCCCCGCACCACGAGCGGCAAGCCGCGCCGCGCCGAGTGCGCGCGCCTCCACGCGGAGGCGCGTTCGTGAAGCGCGCCGTCGTCGTCGGGGGAACGGGGTTCATCGGCCTTCACGTCGTCGATGCGCTGCTCGCCGGAGGCTGGACCGTGCGCGCGACGCGTCGCCCCTCGTCGCCGACGCTCCTGCTCCGGCGCCGCCCGGTCGAGCTCGTCCACGCGGATCTCGACGACGAGGCGTCGCTCGAGCGCGCGTTCGACGGCGCGGACGCGGTCTTCCTCGCGGGCGCGTACTACCCCCGCTACTCGCTGGAGCTCGCCGGTGCCGTCGAGCGCGGAACGGCGCAGCTCCGGCGCGCATGTACCGTCGCGCGCAAGGCCGGCGTCGCGCGCCTGATCTACAGCTCGTCGGTCGCCGTCCTCGGCCCCGGAGCGAGCGTCGCCACCGAAGCGGACGTCGGCGAGCCCGATCCGCGCGAGGGCGTGTACCCGACCGTAAAGAAGACGATGGAACGGGAGCTCGACCGCGCGCGCGACGCGGGCCTCTCCGCGACCTCGCTCCTGCTCGGCGGGTGCATCGGCCCTTGGGATCTCCGCCTCGGCACGGGCGGGTTCGTCGCCGCGCTCCTCGCCGGCGCGCCCCTCCGGTGGACCGACGGGCTCGTCCACCTCGTCGCCGTGTCCGATGCCGCACGCGCCCATGTCGCCGCGGTCGGGAGCGACGCCCCGCGCTACCTCGTCGCCGGCAAGAGCCTCCGCGTCGCCGAGCTCGTCGCGATGGTCGTCGAGCGCCACGGCGCCGCGCACCCGGGCGATCCGGTCTCGCTCGCCTCCGCCCGCGAGCTCGCGACGCGGAGCGAAGCCGCCGCCGCCCCGCGCCGCCGCCGCGTCACCCTCCCGCGCGAGCTCGTCGACATCGTCGCGCTCGGTCGCCCGATCTCGACCCAGCTCGCCGAGCGGGATCTGGATCTCCGCTGGACCCCCCTCGAGGCGGCGCTCGACGCGTTCGTCGCGTGGCTCATCCGGCACCGCTACGTCCCCCGAATCCCCGCCTCCAGGAGTGATCACAATGTCGTCTGAACCGGCCACCACGTCGATCCGCGGGCGCATGCGCGCGCTCGTCGCCGAGATCCTCGAGATCGAGCAAGACCGCATCGAGCCGCAGAGCCGCCTCCGCGAGGATCTCGGCATGGACTCGCTCGGGAGCCTCGAGATGCTCTCCACGATCAGCGAGCAACTCGACGTGCACCTCGAGATCGAGGAGGCGATGGACATCGTCACGTTCGACGACGCCTGCCGCTTCGTCGAACGACAGCTCCCCGAAGCCAGGGTGGTCCATGAGCACCGCGCCTGACCCGGCGTTCGAGCTCGCGCGTCAGGTCGCCCGCTGGTGCACCGCCCACGTCGATGCGGCCGCGCTCGAGGCCGGGGGCGAGATTCCGGGTCGGCTCCTCGACGGGCTCGCCGCGCTCGGCCTGTTCGCGATGACGCTCCCCGCGAAGCACGACGGCGCGGAGCTGGGATTGGCCTCCGCCTGCCACGTCGTGGAGGAGCTCGCGCGTCACGATCGCTCCGTTGCGACGACCGTCGGCCTGCACGCGGGGCTGGGCACGCAAGCGGTGGTCCGCGGCGCACGGCCCGAGCTGGGCGCGGCGTGGCTGCCGCGCCTGGCGAGCGGGGCCGCGATTGGGGCGTTCGCCGCGACCGAGGCCGGTGCCGGCTCGGATCTCATGAGCATCCGGACTGCCCTCATCGACGATGGGAACGAGCTCTACCTCGACGGCGAGAAGAGCTACGTCACCAACGCCCGCTACGCGGGCTGCTTCACCGTCCTCGCGCGGCGCGGACCGCGCGGACACTCGCTCGTCCTCGTCCCGCGCAGCGCGGCCGGGATCACGATCGGGCCGGAGGAGTCGAAGCTCGGCTTGCGCGCGTCGTCGACTGCGACCGTACGCTTCGACGCCGTTCGCCTCCCGCGTCACCACGTGCTCGGCGCCGATGGCCGCGGGCTCGAGCTCGCCTATCAGGTGCTCGGCTGGGGGCGAACGATGATGGCGGCCGGATGCACCGGGACGGCGCGGGCCGCCTTGGCGGCGACGCTCGATCACGTCGACCACCGCCGGCAGTTCCGCCGCTCGCTCTTGTCGTTCCCCGCCGTCCAGCTCCAAGTGGCGGAGATGGCGGCGCTGACCGAGGCGTCACGCGCCTTCGTGCGACGAGTCGCGACGACCCTCGATCGCGGCACCGATGCCGAGATGCTCTCGATGGCGCTCAAGGTCTTCGCGAGCGAACAAGCGTTTCGCGCGTGCGACACCGCGATCCAGCTCCACGGAGCGCTCGGCGTCATCGAGCCCGTCGGGGTCGCGCGCCTCCTCCGCGACTGCCGCGTCACTCGGATCTTCGAGGGCGCGAACGACGTGCTTCTGGTCCGCCTCGCGACGGCGCGCCTCGCGACCGCGGCGCCGCTCGAGCGCGCGAACGCCAGCGTCGGGCGCGACGAGGCCGCGCATCTCCACCGCATGGCCGACGCGATCGACGCCGCTACCGCGGACGTGCGGCGGCGAATGGGCTTCGCCGCCGTGACCCGCCAGGCGACGCTCGTCGGGCTCGCGCGGGCCGAGCTCGCGTACCAGGCGGCGCTCGCGCTCGCGCTCGATCCGCCGCGCGACGAGGATCTCGCCGCGGTCGGGATCGCTGCGCTCGAGCGCGACGCGCATGTCGCGCTCGAGTCGCTCGACGCCGCCGAAGCGACCGCCGTCCGCGCGGACCGCATCTGCAACCGCCTCCGCAGCGCACCCGCCGGAGGCACGGCTGCGGCGCCGCTCACCGAGAGGACCGCATGACCCCCGACCGCCGGCGAAGAGTCCGCTTCGTCTACCCCAAGTTCTCGCGCCACGCGGAGGCTCACCCCGAGCTCCTCGACGCGGTCCCGTGCAACGAGTACTTCGGTCCACCGTCGCTCGGCATCGCCTGCCTCGCCGCGGTCACGCCGCCGGAGTGGGAGCTCGACTTCCGCGACGATCGCCTCGAAGACGTCGGCCTCGACGACGACGTCGATCTCGTTGCCATCTCGTGCTTCACCCCCTCCGCGACACGCGCGCTCGAGCTCGCAGACGCGTTCCGCGCGCGCGGACGCAAGGTCGTGATGGGTGGGATCTTCCCGACGATGGTCCCCCACGAGGCCGAGGCCCACGCCGACGCCGTCGTCCTCGGCGAGGGAGAAAGCGTGTGGCCGACCGTCCTCGCCGATGCCGCGCGCGGCAGCCTCCAGCGCCGCTACCAGGCGACGAGCGCCGTCGACCTCGCGACGCTCCCGCAACCGCGGATCGACCTCTACGTGAACAAGGAAGGCCGCTCCTTCGCGCCCGACGACTACCCGGTCCAGACGTCGCGCGGCTGCCCGCTCGCGTGCTTCGCCTGCGCCATCCCCGGCGTGATGGGGAAGAAGATGCGCTACTACCCCGTCGAGCACGTCGTCGAGCAGCTCGACCGGCTCGGGAGCTTCGGGAAGCTCGGCTCGCTCACGGAGGACACGACCTTCTTCCCGGTCGCGGCGAAGCACCTCGAGGCGATCCTCGACGCCATCCACGCGCGCGGAACCCCTGCCTCGGTCAGCTACCTCGGCGTGAGCATGCCGATGATCCTCGCGACCCCAGCGGCGCGCCTCCGGCGCATGCGCGACGCCGGCATCCGCATGTTCTACCTCGTGGGCGGGTTCGACGACGTCACCATGAACGCGTTCTCCGGGACCGACGCTCGCGCCCACGGGCGCGCAGTCGATGCGATCGCGAAGGCCCACGACCACGGCATCGAGCCCTACACGTCGTTCCTCGTCGGGAACGACGGCGACGACGAAGGCGTCTTCGATCGGATGCTCGAGTTCGCCAACGCGACCAAGATCGCGAAGGCGGAGTTCGCGATCCTCACGCCCTACCCTGGGACGCCCGTCTACGGGCGGCTCGCGAAGGAGGAGCGCATCCTCACGCGCCGCTGGTCGCTCTACAACGACGCCAACGTCGTGTTCCGCCCGGCGAAGATGACGCCCGAGCGTCTGCTCGCGGGCTACCTCTACCTGTGGCGGGAGTTCTACCGCTCGCGCCAGGAGCTGCGCGAAGCCGGCCGCGAGGCGCGGACGATTCAGTTCTGAGCGCGCTGCGGAGCTCTTCAATGCGGCGGGCAACCGCAGTCCGGCGTCGTCGGGTGCATCGGGCACGAGCTCGGGCGTCCCCACGCCCACACGACGCCCATCGTCCCGCCGAACGCCGTCGGCTCGTTCTGCCCGAGGCCTTCGACGTGGGGCGTCCACGACGCACCGAGCGTGAGCCGCAGGCCCCGCCCGAGCGGAAACGCGGCCGACACGCCGACGGTCGAACGCGCGGTCGCGGAGCCGTCGACGGACTCGCCCTCCTGCGCGGCGGCGAGCGAAGCTTCGTAGCCGACCGTCGCCCCTACCGACACTCCGCGCCCGAGCGACCAGCCGACGGCCGCGAACGTCGCGAAGAGCGGACCGAGCCGCGTGCTCACCCCACGGACGTCGCGCGCTCCACGGAGCGCGATCGTCCCGCTCAGGCTCACGAACACGGGGCCGAACGCCTGCTCGAGCGCGAGGCCGTTCTCCCACTGCACCACGCCCACGCCCGTGGCGTCCGTCGCGAGCGGGCGATGCGCGGCATCGGCGGCGACGCCGGTCGGCAACACCAGCGACGAGAGCACTTGGATCCGGGGCACGCCCTTCGTCGTACCAAGTTGGGACAGCGTCCAGCGAGAGCCGACACGCACGTCCCCGAGCCCGCCTCCGACGTCGCTCGCTCCGCCGGCCTGGCGAATCGTCTCGACGAGCGGGAGCGAGAGCGACAGCTCCGCGCGGCTCCACGGCGCCCAGCCGATCACCAAGCGCTGGCTCAGATCGACCTCCCGTGAGCCCTCGGACGGAGCGCGAAAGCTCCGATCCGCGCCCCACGAGCCGGTCACCGCCGACGCCGACGCAACGAGCCCGACGAGCGCGTCCTCGTTCGGCTGGAGGCGCGTCGGGGCGAAGCCGCTCGGGCTCGCGCAGCACGCCTGGGCAGCTGCCAGACGCGGCACGAGCAGGAGCGCGAGGCCGAGGAGCGCGCTAGCGCACGTCGAGGACGATCGTCGCATCTTCGTTCATGCTCCCGCCGAGGTGCGTGTGGAGCTCCCACGTCCCCGCCATGTAGAGGCTCACCTCGTGCGCCACGTAGACCCCGCCGCCCATCGGTTCGACCGTCGGGTGGACCGAGGAGCCGTGGCCATGCGCCGGCATCATCGGGGTCAGCTCGATCGCCAACCCATCCATCGCGACGCCGTCGGCCCCGGTCACCGTCAGCTCGACCATGTTCACGCCGACCTGGGGCGGCTGGGGCGACGTTCGGACGGCGACCGTGCACGCACCGCCGCTCGAGGTCACGCGCGCGTAGGTCGGCCCCGAGAACGTCGCCGCGGGGGTCGCCGCCGAGCTGCAGGCGAGCACCGCCGCCAGGGCCATGGCGCCGAGCGGACGGAGCGGACGGAGCGGACGGAGGAAGAAGCCCAGCGAGGTAGCCATGCCCGAGACTTTGCGTCCGGGGTCGCCCGGGGGCGATGACGTCCGTCAGGGCGGCCCCCGCCGACCGGGCCTACGGAGGAGTCATGGTCCCGCTCGTCATGCTGCGCCGCCCGCCCCGACAGGCCGGGCCCGGCGCTCCGTCGCCGTCGAGCCCCTCTGCGGGCGACGGCGTACCCGTCTTCCGGCTCGGTTTCCGCCCCTTCTTCCTGGCCGCGGGGGCGTTCGCCATCGTCGTGGTCCCGCTCTGGCTCCTGGTCTGGAGCGGGCGCGTCTCCCTCCCCTCCACCGCGACCGTACCGACCAACTGGCACGCCCACGAGATGGTGTTCGGCTTCACGGGCGCCGTGATCGCCGGGTTCCTGCTCACCGCGGTCCGCAACTGGACGAATCGGCCCACCCCGAGCGGCGCTCCTCTCGCCGGGCTCGTCCTGCTCTGGGCCCTCGGCCGGATCGGGCTCCTGGTCGACGGTCTCCTCCCCCACGCCCTCGTCGCCACCGTCGACGTGGCCTTCTTTCCCGCCGTCGCCCTCGCGGTCGGGCGCCCGATCGCGAGCGCCCGAAACTGGCGGAACCTGGGCTTCGTCCCTCTCCTCCTGGCGCTCGCCGCGGCCGACGTCGTCTTCCACGTCGTCCCCACGTGGTCGCTCCGCGTCACGCGCAGCGCGCTCGACGTGGTGCTCGTGATCGTCGCCGTCGTCGGTGGGCGCGTCATCCCCTCGTTCACGGAGAGCGCGCTCGGCATCACCGTTCGACGCCGTCCCTGGATCGACCGCGCCGCCATCGGAGCGACGCTCGCCCTCGCCGTCGCGACGCTCGCGTTCGACCGTGCCCCGATCGTGGGCGCCACCGCCATCGCCGCAGGCGCCCTCCACGCCGCGCGCCTGGTCGGGTGGCGCGGCTGGGTCGCTCGCCAGCGCCCGATCCTCTGGATCCTGCACGTCGGGTACGCCTGGCTCGCGCTCGGGCTCCTGCTCCGCGGGGCGGCGACGTTCCTCCCCTCGTGGATGCCGTCCGCGGCGACGCACGCGCTCTCCGTCGGCGCAGTCGCGGTTCTCGTCCTCGGGATGATGTCGCGCGTGAGCCTCGGCCACACCGGGCGCATGATCGTGGTGTCCCCGCCCACCGTCGCCGCCTACGCGCTCCTGGGCGCCGCCGCGCTCGTTCGAGCGCTCGGTCCCATCGCCATCCCAAGTTGGTACGCGCGCGAGCTTTGGGCGGCGGCCACGCTCTGGTCGCTCGCCTTCGTCGTCTTCACGTTCGTCTACGCGCCGATCCTCTGGTCGCCCCGCGTCGACGGAAAGCCCGGGTGACCCATGCTCCGCGCCGATCGCCACGCGACCCCCATCGACCATCACCCGCTACTCGCGATCTGGGAGCTCACCCAGGCCTGCGACCTCGCCTGCGTCCACTGCCGCGCGTGTGCGGTCCCGGGGCGCGATCCCCTCGAGCTCACCACCGCCGAAGGCAAGCGCCTCCTCGACTCGGTCCGCGCGATGGGGACGCCGTTGATGATCCTGACCGGCGGCGATCCGGCGAAACGCCCGGATCTCGTCGAGCTCGTGCGCTACGGCGCCTCGATCGGGCTCATCATGGCCGTCACGCCGTCGGGGACCGGGCTCATGACGCGCGAGCTGCTCGTCGAGCTCCGCGACGCCGGGATGGCCCGGCTCGCCGTCTCGATCGACGGCCCCGACCCTGCCATCCACGATGCGTTCCGCGGCGTCGCCGGCAGCTTCGAGCACTGCCAGCGCATCCTGAACGACGCGCGCGAGCTCGGGATCGAGCGCCAGGTCAACACGACGATCGGGCCGCACAACCTCCACGCGCTCCGCGCGATGGCGGACGTCGTCGCGGCGAGCGGCGCCGTCCTCTGGAGTGTCTTCGTCGTCGTCCCGACGGGGCGCGCCGACACCGCGCTCCTGCCCTCCGCCACCGAGCTCGAGCGCGCGCTCGAGGAGCTCGTCGGGATCAGCGAGAGCGCCCCCTTCGACGTCAAGACCACCGCCGCCCCGCACTTCCGGCGCCTGCTCCTCGAGCACAAGGCGAAGGGCCATCCGCTCGGCGTCCTGCGCGACCTCGACGAAGACGGTTCGGTCAAGGGAACGCGCGGCGTGAACGACGGCGTCGGCATGCTCTTCGTCTCCCACCGCGGCGAGGTGTACCCGAGTGGGTTCCTGCCCCTCTCGGTCGGCAACATTCGCCGCGGAAGCCTCTCGCTGATGTATCGCGAGAGCGATCTCTTCCGTACCTTGCGCGAAGTGGGAGCTGCGAGCGGCAAGTGTTCCGTCTGCCCCTTCGTCCGCGTGTGCGGCGGCTCGCGCGCGCGCGCCTGGGCGATGGACGGACGCGTGGACGGCTCGGACCCGGCCTGCTCGTACGTGCCGAAGGCGTGGACGGGACCGACGTGAGCGGGCGCGGCGCACGAGCGCTTCCGTTCGTCGCCGCCTCGATCGGGGCCAACCTCGTGCTCGGCATCGTCGGGGGCCTCGGCCGGCTCGGTCTCCTCGATGGCGCGTTCGTGGCACGCGTCGCGTCCACCCACGGCCAGCTCATGACGCTCGGGTTCTTCGGCGGTCTCGTCGGGCTCGAGGCCGCGCTCGGCCAGCGCGAGCGCGGCGCGTGGGTGCTCGTGGTCCCCGGCGCCGCCGTCCTCTCCGGGCTCGGCGCGACCTTCACGCTCGAAGGGTCCGCGATCCTGGCGACGCTCGCCGCCGTCGGCTGGGGTGCGCTCCGCGTGCTCGCCACGAATCGCCGCTCGGCGCTCGGCGTGGCCTCCGCGGTCGCGCCGGCGCTCCTCTGGGCGACCGGAGCAATCGAGCTCGCGCGGGGCGGGCGGATGAGCACCACCGTCCCCGCGCTCGCCACCTTTCTCGTCGTCACCATCTTCGGATCGCGCCTCGACACGCGCGAAGCCGAAGAGGCACCCGCAGCGCGCTCCCCGATCCCGCGCCTCGCTCTCGCGGCGCTCGTCAGCGCCGCGCTCGCGAGGTTCGTCCGGAGCGACGTCGCCGAGCGCGTGCGCGGCGCTTCGCTGCTCCTGATCGGCGCGTGGTTCCTCGCTCGCGACGTCGACCCCGCGGCCCTGCGCGCAGGAGGGATCGCGCGCTTCCGCGCTGCGGCTCGGGGAGCGGCGTACCTCTGGGTGCTCGTCGGCGGTGCGCTCCTCGTGGCAGAAGGTGCGCTCGAAGCCGGCCCCCGCTTCGACGCGGCAGCGCACGCGCTCTTCTTGGGGGTCGCGGTGGCGATGGTGTTCGCCCAAGCGCCGGTGATGCTGCCGCGGCTCGCGGGGCGCGCGCCCGCGTACGGCCCGGAGCTCGTCGCTCCACTTCTTGCGCTTCACGCAGGAATTGCACTCCGCGTTGCGTCCGACTTGGGCTGGCTGCCGACCGCTGGACAGACGCGCAACGTCGGGGCGAGCTTGTCTGCGGCTGCGATCGTGCTGTTCGGCGCGGCGGTTGCGCGCCGCGCGCGCGCGGTGCACCCGCCGGCATAGTTGCTGCTTAGGGGGGAGGCATGAACGTCCTTCCCGCCCCCGTCCTTCCCGCGCTTCGTGCATCACGGTTGTTCGGTGGCCTCGACGAGGACTTGCTCGGCGGATTTGCGCGCGCCGCGCACCGCGCGCGCTACAAGCGCGGCGACTACCTCTGGCGGGCGGGTGATCCCGCCGTCGGGATCACGCTCATCGTGTCCGGCCTCGTGAAGGTGTGTCAGCCGATCCGGCCCGGCCAGACGACGATCGTCGGCATCTTCGGTCCGCGCGAGAGCCTCGGCGACATGGCGTTGGTCTCCGGGCGCGGCTACCCCGCCGACGCGGTCGTGGCGACGGAGTCGCTCGACATCGTGCGCGTGGAGCGGACCGCAGTCCTCGACGCGATGGGACGCCACGCATCGGTCGGCATGGCGATGAGCCGTTCGCTCGTCGAGCACAGCCAGAAGCTCCGCGGGAAGATCCAGATCCTCGCCGCGGGCGCGGTCGAGCAACGACTCGCCACGCTCCTCGTGCACCTCGCCGATCGCTTCGGCGACGAGCAGGAGGACGGCACCACCATCATCCCGGTCGTGCTGTCCCGCACCGAGCTCGCGTGCCTCGTCGGCACCACCGTGGAGACGACGATCCGCGTCATGAGCCGCTGGCAGAAGGCGGGCTGGATCGAGACGACGGAGGATGGCTTCGTCGTCCGCGACCTCGAGGCGCTCGAGGACGTGGAGCCGGCCTCGAAGGATTCCGCGGCCTGACCGCTGGCGTCAGCGAAGCGCATCACCGACGCGCGCCTCCCAGCGCAGCACGCGTGGAAAGAGGTGCACGTCCTCGATCTGGACGTGCCGGTAGAGCGACGCGACGAACGGGTGGAGGTCGGCGGCCGCCGTCGACAGCGACGCGGCGTCGTGAAGCTCGCGGAGCATGCCGAGCAGCGCCTCGTGTTCCGCTCGCATCCGGGCGATCGCCCGGACGAGCGAGCCGCTCGGCTCCCATGCCCCGCTCCGCGCGAGCTCGCGCACGCGCGTGAGCACGAGAGCCTCCTCGTTCCGCAGGTGGGCCGCCGCGTCGTGCGCGACGGCGCGGGCGAGCGGCACGAGGCGGCGGTGACGCGCGCCATCGAGCCACTCGACCGTGGAGGCGAAGGACACGAGGTCCGCGCGGGCGCTGGCGTGGCGCGCCTCGACCTCGTCGAGGAGGACGGCGAGCCCGCTCTGCATCACTTCGCCTTGAACGACCGGATGTAGGTGACGAGCGCGTCGAGCTCGGGCTTCCCGTCGAGATCCTGGTTCGCCGGCATGGCGGGGGACTTCCCGACCGCGGCGCCGCCGTAGAGGATCGTCTTCTTGATGTCCTCGTCCTTGACGCTGTCCTGCCAAGCGGCGTTCGTGTAGTCGCGCGGCTTCGGGGTGAGCGCCGCGGCGCCGGGGCCGTCGCCCTTCCCGCTCTCGCCGTGGCACGGCGCGCAGCGGTTCTTGAAGACCTCCTTCACGTCGGCGGCCGCTGCCTGCGTCGCCGTCGGTGTGCTCGTCGTCTTCGCCGTGGTCGTTCCGCCACCGCCGCCGCCCGAGCCAGAGGTTCCGTTGTTGCAGGCGACGACGGCGAGCGCCGCGCCGAGACCGATACCGAGGAGAGATGCGAGCTTCATGAGGAGTACTTTGGGGGCATGCGTCAGGTCGAGCGATGACGGATGTCAGGTCGGCGCAGAATCAGCCGACGAGATCGTCCTTCTCGAGCCGCCGCGTCGCGCCGAGCATCGCGAGCGCGCCGACGGCGAGCGGCCAGCCCACGCCGATCGCGAGCGTGAGGCGGGCGCCGAGCGAGTTCGCGAGCCAGAAGCCGACCGGACCGAGCACCGAGAGCTCGGGATCGACGCCGGAGAGGATCGCGAGCCGCGCCGACTCGACCGGGTTCAGCGCCGCGAGAGCGAAGACCACCTGCGGCGTGAGCCGCAGCTTCAGCAGAACGCCGATGAGCGCGAAGTCGTGGAGCGCGCTCGCGAACAGCCATGCGACGAGCACGTAGACCGTCGCGCGCTCGGGCGTGCGCGCGAGCGACGAGAGCCAGAAGCCGAGCCCGACGTAGGCGAAGCTCAGCGCGAACGACACGAGCATCGTGCGCCCGACGAGCGGGAGCATGGTCGTCTCCCCCGTCACCGCACCCGCGATCCAGATCCCGAGGAGCAGGACGAACAGCGGACCGACGATCACGACGAGGCGCGCGACGACGGCCGCCGACATCCAGTCCGCGCGGCGACAAGGCTGCGAGAGGACGAGCTCGAAGAAGCCCGTCGTGCGCGAACGAACGACGGACTGCCCGGTGGAGACGAGCGCCACGAGCGGGAGCACGAGCACGACCGCGTTCGCCATGTTGAGGACGACGCGGGACAACCCCGTGAAGCCGAGCACCGAGGACTCGCGCAAGCCGAGCCAGAGGAACGCGCCGAAGACGAGGACGTAGGCGGTGGCGGTGAAGACCATCCAGCGCGAGCGGAGAGCGTCGGCGAGCTCCAGCCGAAGAAGGACGCGAAACGGTTTGGCCACGGTGCTCATCGGGATCCCCTCGCTTTCGCGGACGACTCCACGTCCGCCCAGCTCGCGCTGCCAGCCGTCGTGGCCGCCCAGCCGAAGTCCATCGGTGTCGTCGCGCCCGGGCTGAAACGCGCCGAACGCGCGTCGACCCAGTGGCCGACGTCGTCACGCACCCACATCGCACGCACGCTCGGGTGGCGGTCGGCGACGTAGGTCGCCATGCACCCGGGGTCGTCGAAGTAGGCGCGCGTTCCGTCGGTCGTGGTGAGCTGCGCGGCGTAGCGCGGATCGCTGACCAGCATCGCGCAGCTCCCGCACGCTTGCTTGCCCCACACCGGATCCTTGGGCGAAGCGCCGTCCTCGCACGACGTGACCGCGAGCGCGAGGCCGAGCGCGGCCCAGGCCAGGCGCGCGCTCACGACAACAGCCGGAGCCGGGGCTCCGCCTCGCGGGGCTTGCGCGCGGGCGCTTTCGAAGCGGTCTGGCGCTCGTCGCGCACGACCTTCCCATCGCGAAACTCGATGACGCGGTCGACGAGCTCCGCGACGTCCTCGCCGCGGTGCGAGCACAGGATCGTCAGGTGCTCCGACGGGCGCTGCCCGAGCCGCTCGATGAACGCGGCGCGGGCGTCGGGGTCCAGGTTCGCCGTGGGCTCGTCGCACACGAGGATCTCGGCGGGCGCCGCGAGCGCGAGCGCGGCGAGGAGCTTCTGCTTCATGCCTCCGGACAAATCCCGGAAGCGCGTCGACGCGCAGCGCTCGACGTCGAGCCCGAGCGTCTTCGCCATCGCGCGCGCCGGCTCGTCGGCGATCCCACGCAAGGCGCAGACGGCGCGGATGACCTCCGACACGGGCGCCTCGATCGGCGGCGCGATCTGGGGGACGTACGCGATGCTCCGCAGCGCGACCTCCGGTCGCTGCGCGACGTCGACCCCGCGTACCGTCACGACGCCGTCGACCCGGATGAGTCCGAGGATCGCGCGGAGGAGCGTCGTCTTCCCCGAGCCGTTCGCGCCGATGAAGGCGACGCGCTCGCCGCCGGCGAGCCGGAGCGAGACGTCGGCGAGCGCGACGACGGGTCCGAACTTCTTGCTCACGTGCTGGACCTCGATCACTTGCTCCTCCTCTCGAAACCATCCATCGCCGGGGACTTGTCGACGAGCATCCGATGCGTCGCCAGGACCGGTGCCGCCTGCGCGACCGCGTCCACGAGCGACATCGCCGCCGTCCCCCGGAAGTACATGAGCGACGGGTGCGCGTCGGTCAGCTCGCCCGAGAGCTGCTTCACCTCGAACGGGACGTCCCCCCGCCCGTCGCCGTCCAGGTCGTACCCCGCGTAGTCGGACCAGTGGTTCCCCTCGAACTCGACGTTCATGGCGTCGCCCCCGCCCTCGACCTCGGCCACCGTGACGTTCTCGCGGAGGTCGTTCCCGGTGAAGCGGACGCCGTCCTCGGAGCTGTGGAACCGGAGCCCAACGTCGTTCAGGGCGATCACGTTCGCGTCGAACCGCACCGGCATCGTCGGCGCGCGCGGGCTGCGATCGAGGTAGACCCCGACCGTGTTTCCCACGAGCCAGTTCCGCGCGAGCGTGACGGAATCACTCTCTTTGAAGCCAATCCCGACACCGGCCGGTCCCCGCGCACCCGCGAGCACGTTGTCTTCGACCCGGACGTGATCGCTGTACATGACGAAGATGCCGACGACGTTCTCGCGAACGTCCTCGCCGTGGATGTAGGCGTCGTGCGCGTACATGAGGTGCGCGCCGTAGCGGCTGTGACGGACGACGTTCGCGTCGAGCTCGACGCGCCGCGAGTACCAGACGACCAAGTCCCGCGAGTGATCCAGCACGCAGCTCCGCACGACCGAGTCGGAGGACTCCCAGAGCTTGATGCCGTCGCCGCGGAGCTCCTCGTCGTCGCCGGGCCCGATCACGCGGACGCGCTCGAGCGTGCAGTGCGGACACGGACCGAGCGAGACCCCGAACAGGGTGTCCTCGACCCGGGCGTCGGCGATCCGGACGCGCGCGCCTTTGACCTTGATCCCCGCGTCTTCGGCGGTGTGTCGATGCCCCGAGTGCCGGACGACCACGTTCTCGACGGTGACGTCGTCCGCTTCGATCATGAGCACGGTGCCGCGCCCGGTGCCCTCGAGCTCTGCGCCGAGCTCGCCGCGGAGCGTGAGCGAGCGCTTGATCGTGAAGTCCCCCCGGTACGTGTGGCCGCGGAGCCAGATGACGTCGGGCCCGCTGGCGAGCGCCGCGGCCAGGCTCGCCTCGTCCTCCGCCACGAAGACCCCGCCGGGCGCGGTCCGCGCGACGGGGTTCGCGTCGGCCGGGAGCGGTGCCGGCCCGACGAGCGTCGGGCTCGCGGCGTGGGCTCGGTAGAGCACCATCGTCGCGAGCGCCACGCCACCGAGCATCCAGAGAGCACGCTTCCGGCCGAGCACGTCAGGCCTCCTTCGGGCGGTGCGGACCGACCAGCGAGCGCGGACACACCGTGCCGCAGGCCGCCTTGTCGGCGCAGTCGTTGCAGACCTTCCGCCGCACCAACGTCGCTGCCAAGAGGAGCGCGACGCCCCCCATCGCGACCCAGAAGCCTGCCGAGGGGGTCGCGAACGTCATGAACTGCCCGATCTGCCCGTTGCCGAACAGCTGGGGCGTGAACGGCGGGATGCGGAGCGGTGCATGCGGATCCAGGGAGTGCCCAAAATGGTACAGCCAGTAGAAGGCATCACCCAGGAACCCGAGCGGGAACGCGAGCCCGACCGCCGTCAGGAGCTTTCCCGCGCGACGCCCGGCGAGCAGCGCGACGCCGAGCACCAGCACGCCGACGAGGCCGATGCCCCACCCGGCGAGCTCGCGCTCGTGCTTCGCTGCGTCGTCGAGGCTCGCCATGCCGATGTAGTGGTTCAGCATGTTGATCTCGTGTACGTCGCCCCCCATCCCCGTGAGCGAGATCGTCAGATGAAGGCCGTGGGGGTACTGCGGCGCGTAGAGCGTGAAGTCCCACCACGGCAGGAAGAACGAGCCCGCATAGAGCGCGATCGCGCTCACCGCGAGCAGCACCACGGCCCAACGCAGGCCGGTGTGCCGCTTGGGCGTCCCAGCCTGCGCCGGCACCACCGCCAGGTGGCGGTGGCCGTCGCTCTTCTCTTCGACCGCGGTCGTCATGGCGTTCACTTCTTCGGCTTGACGAGCAGGTAGCCGACCATCTCGAGGTGGAGCGCCGAGCAGAACTCGGTGCAGTAGAACGGATAGGCACCCGGCATGTCGGCCTTGAACGAGATGTTCTCGTGCTTGCCGGGCTCGAGGCTCACGTTGACGTTGTAGAGGTTGACCTCGAAGCCGTGGACCTGGTCCTCGGCCTGCTCGAGGCTGGTGACGTGGATGTTGACGGTGTCGCCCTCGTCCACCTCGATTCGGTCCGGCGTGAAGTGGCTACGGACCGCCGTCATGTAGACGTCGACCACGTTGCCGTTGCGGACGATCCGCTCCTTGCCGCCCTCGGTCGCGTTCGGGTCCTTCTGGTCGGTGATGACGTTCGTCCCCGGCGCGTACATCTTCAGCGGCTTCAGCTTGTCGGTCTTGATCATCTGCGAGTAGTGGGGCTCGCCGAAGCCGATCGGCATGTCGTAGAGGAGCCGCATCTTCTCGCCCGTGATGTCGATGAGCTGGAAGTTCTGCGGGTAGAGCGGACCGACGCCGGTGAAGCGGTCGATCGACATCTTGTTCATTGCGACGACGTACTTGCCGTCGGGGCTGACGGTGTCGCCCTCGGCCGCGAGGATGTGTCCGATGTTGTAGTGGACCGAGATCTTCTCGATCTGCTTCATGTCCTTGACGCTCCACTTCACGACCTTGCTCTCGAGGAAGAGCGAGGTGTAGCCGTTCATCTGGTCGTCGAAGACCGTGTGGAGCGGGCCGAGGCCGAGCTCGACCTGACCGCGGATCGAATCCTTGAAGGGGAGGATCGGGATGCCGTAGGCGTCCTTGCCCTCGAACTTCTTCTGCGCGATGAGGTCCTTGACCTTGGAGAACTCGTACAGCGTCGCGTGCGTGTCGAGCTTGCCGCCGACGACGACCGCGGTGCCGTCCGGCGTCACGTCGCAGCCGTGCGGGCTCTTCGGCTCGCCGATGAGCGTGAGGACGCCCTCTTCGCCGCTCACCGCGAGCGGGAGGACCTTCATCCCCTTGATCGTGACGGCCTTGCCGGCGTTCACGAGCTCCTCGGCTTTGCGCCAGTTGATGACGTGGAGGTAGTCCATGTCGTTCTGGGAGGCGCCGCTCTCGATCGCCGGCTTGCCCTCGAGCGTGCCGCCGATCGCCATCTCGGTGTTGAACGAGTTGATGAACACCCAACCGTCCGAGACGAGCTTGCCCGCGTCGGCGAGATCCTGCGTGTACGGCGGGAGCTCGACGCCGAAGCTCTTCTCCGGATCGATCCGCTTCTTCGCGCGGTCGAACTTCCAGAACATGGCGAGCCCGCGCCACTTCTCCTTGTACTGCTCGATCGGCACGTACTCGCGCCCGAGCGGCGACGGGTACTGCGTCGTCTCGATCACGTAGTCGGTGTTCGGCGTCACGAACGCGCCGCCGTGGTCGCTCGCGACGAGCGGGTTGGCGACGATCTGCTTCGTGACGAAGTCCTCGAGATCGACGACCGCGACGCGCGCGTTCGCCTTGTCGTTCACGAAGAGGAACTGGCCGTCGTAGTCACCCTTCGTCTCGGAGAGGTTCGGGTGGTGAACGTCGGCCCACGTGATTTTGTGGTTTCCCTGCGCACCTCCGGCGATGACCTTGTCCGTCTCGCCGCCGTAGCCGTAGCCCTGCCACGGCTCGGGGGTGAACACGCCGATGAGCTTCAAGAGGCGCATCGACGGGACACCGATCGCGGCGACCTGGCCGGAGTGGCCGCCCGACGCGAAGATCATGTAGTCGTCCTTCTTGCCGGTCGGGACGTAGGTCTTGAGCGCCCCTTCGACGTCGGCCTCGGTGAGACCGCGGGCCGCCATCAAGTCCTTGATGTTGGCCGACGCGCCGAGGTTCGAGCTCCCGCCTTGCTGTTCCTTCGCCTGTTGCTCTGCCTTGTTCGTGCACGACGCCCCGGCGACGGTCCCCGCGCCGATCACGATGAGCGCCAGCGCTCCTCGTTTCCACCAAGAACCCATGATTGCCTCCACCCTGCACAGCGCCACCACGGCACCCTCGTCGCAGGTGAGGAGACAGTGCGGTCCGCGCAGGGCGATCGCCATGACGGGTGTCATCTCCAAACACGCGTTCGGCGCAAACCTTGCGCCCGAACGAGCACGGGGACCGATGACGGGCGTCATCGATCCCGGCGCGCGAACGGCTCACCCTCGGTCCATGAAGGACCGCGAGCTCTCGGGGTTTTATCGCTTCCTCGCCCAGCCGTTGTTCTTCCGCGCGCGCTTCGTCGTCGGTGCGCTGAGCGTGCTGTTGGCGGCGGCCTTCGCGTTCCCCCTGTGGCGGGTCGAAATCGCTGCGCCGCAATATCCGCGGGGGCTCACGCTCGAGGTCTACGCCCACGCGCTGGAGAGCGGCCACGGCGGAGCCGACCTCCGCGATCTGAACGTGCTCCATCAGTTCTTCGGGATGCGCGCGCTCGACGACGGCGCGCTCGGCGATCTCGCGTGGCTCCCGTTCGCGCTCGGGTTGCTCGTGATCTTGGGCCTGCGTTGCGCGGCGATCGGCGAGGTCCGCTCGCTGATCGATCTGGTGGTGACGAGCCTGTACGTCGCGGCGTTCACGCTCGTGCGCTTCGCGCTCGTGCTGCGGCGCTTCGGGGAGCTCGATCCCGACGCTCCGGTGAAGGTGGCGCCGTTCACGCCGCCGATGGTCGGGACCGCGACCGCAGGCGAAGTGACCTCGCACGCGTCGTTCGGGCTCGGGACCTGGTTCGCGCTCGCGTTCGGCCTCGGGATCCTCGCCACGCTCGTCGTCCACTTGGTGCGCGGGCGCCGCGCCCAGGCGGCCGAGCCGGAGCAGAAGGCGTGAAGCGCCTCGCACTCGCGCTCGCGTTCGGCTTCGTCGCGGCCTGCGATCGGACGACGCCCTCCCCGGAGACGAAGGCGCGCGAGAATGACGCTGCCGCGATGGCGACGGCACCAGCCGCGCCGGCATGCACGCCACGGAGCGCGGAGAAGCTCGGGTTCCCGTTCCTCCGCATCTGTCCGCCCGGCGAGGCAGGTTTCTGGATCAACGCGGCGCCGATGGGGTGCTCCGCCGGCGACCACGACTCCATCCGTTGTCCGCTCGTGACGGCGGTCGCGCACCCGGCCCGTCAGCCCGGCGCAGCGATCCCTTCGAGCGCCGCCGCGGTGATCGACGCGGAGACGGCGGCGCGCCTCTGCTACTTCCGGATGGGCGGTCACCTCGCGTCGCGCGCCGAGCGCGCGAAGGCGCGGGCGGCAGCGGGGTTGGTCACCGTCCTCGTGACCGAGTCCGAGTCGGCCGCCGGGCGCTTCGGCTTCGACGAGCTCCCGGAGTGGGTCTTCGAGGAGAGCGGCGCGTCCTGCGAGAACGCTCTCCCGAGCGAGTCGTGCCACACCGGGCTCTACCCTTCGACGGCGCGGAGCGCGGCGGTACCGTGGACCGCCGTGCGCGCGTGCGAGGCCACGTTCGGAGCGCGCCGGCCCGACGGGCTCTCGCTCGTCGCGCTGGGCGAGCGGTGCCCTTCCCCGCCGCTCGCGCTCGACGGCGGTGCGCTCGCGACGGTTCCGTGCGCGCTACGAAGCGCCGCCACCGATCCGAACGGCATCCCGTCGCCGGCCGCGTTCACGTTCGCCTGCCGGCGCCCGGCGCCGAGCGCGCACCCCGAGGGCGTCGCGCCCGACGTCGCCGCCTACCGCTGCGTGATCCCCGAGAACGCCCTCGGCACGTTCGACGTGCCGGGGCGCTGAGTCTGCACTCCGAACCGAGCGCTCACTTCTTCGGCGGGAGGATCACCGTGTCGACGACGTGCACGATGCCGTTCATCACCCGAATGGAGGCGACGATCGTGGCGTCGTCGACCATGGTCTTTCCGTCCTTCACGTGGAACGTGACCTTGGTCCCGTCCGCCATCGCGAGCGTCTGCCCGTCCTTCATGTCCTTCGTCTCGAGGATCGGGACCGCGGCGTGGTGCTGGAGGATGAGCTTCAGGTCGGTCCGGTGCTCGGGCTTCATGAGGTCGTCGAGCGTGCCCTTCGGCAGCTTGTCGAACGCCGCGTTCGTGGGCGCGAACACCGTGTAGACGCCGCCCGGGCTCGCGAGGGACTCGACCAGATCGGCGGTCTGGAGCGCCGTCACGAGGGTCGTGTGATCCTTCGAGCCGACCGCGACGTCGACGACGGTCTTCTCGTTGTCGGGCTTCGGGGCGGCGGGGGCGGTCGCCGTGGGCGCCGCGGTCGTTGCGACGGCAGCGGATTTCGCCGAGGCCGACCCCGCGGCCGCGGACGTCTCGGATTTGTCTTCACAGGCGACGGCAGCGGTGAGGAGCAGGACAGCGACGAACGAAAACGTCTTCATGGAGGGACCTCCCGGTGCGGAAGCCTCGCCATGTGGCGCCCCAGGCGCCATGACGGACGTCAGGGTCACCCCCGCGCGCGCTTCAGCCGCCGCATGAGCCCACCGCCGACCTCCTCGAGCTCCGGGCTCCGAAGGGCCCAGGCCGCCACCCCGAACCCTGCCGCGAACGCGACGCCAGCCACCAGACCCGGCAGGAGCGTGCCGTGGCCCGAGAGAAGCCGTGCGCTCCCCCACCCCATCGCGCCGCCAATGCCAGACGCCGCCAGCGTGCGGGCCACCGAGCCTCCAATCTCCGCCCCTTCGAGCCCGCGGAGCTTCCGCCGCGCCGCGATCCAGAGGAGCAGCATCTGCACGAAGCTCGAGCCCGCGACCGCCGCGCTGATCCCGGCGTGGCCCATCGGCCCCCGCAGCCCGACCGCGAGCGCGATGAACACGAGCAAGTCGATCACGCTCACCACGACCGGGGTCTTCGTGTCGCCCATCGCGTGGAACACCGGCACGAGCTGGCGCACCGCCGACACGGTCCAGATCGCGCCGCCCTGCCAGAGGAGCGAGCGCGCAGTCTCGGTCGTGGCGCGCGCGTCGAAGTGCCCGCGCTGGAACAAGAGCGCCACGAGCGGCTCACCCAGCGCGACCAGCGCCACGCTGCACGGGATCGCGACGAAGAGCGCGAGCCGCATCCCGTGCGCCCACGTCTTTCGGACCTCGTCGATCGCGCCCTTCGCCGCGAGCGCGCTGAGCGAGGGGAGCGCCGCCGTCGAGATCGCCATCACGAAGATGCCCTGCGGGAAGTCGCAGAGGCGCATCGCCCACGAGAACCAGCTCTGCGGTCCCTCGCCGAGCTCGGAGAGAAACCGGCGCGAGATCACGAGGTCGACGTAGTAGACGCCGATGCCGAACGTCATCGGTAGGAGGCGCCGAAGCGCCTCGCGCACGCCCGGATCGGCGAAGTCGAGCTTCGGCCGCCCGAAGAACCCAATCGCGCGGAGCGCGGGCCACTGCGCGACGACCTGGAGCGCGCCACCCACGAGCGCGCCGACCGCGAGCGCGAGCGAACGGTCGATGCCGGCCGCTGCCAGCGGTCCGGGGAGCGCGAACGCCGCGATCAGGAACGCGACGTTCAGGAGCGCCGGGGCGAACGCCGCGACGCCGAAGCGCCGCTTCGCGTTGAGCGCCGCCATGCCGAGCGCGGCGGTCCCCATGAAGAAGATGTACGGGAACACCCAGCGCGTGAGCTCCACCGTGCGCTCGAACTGGGCGCCCTCGTAGCCGCCCGCGAAGAGCGCGGTGAGCGGACGCGCGAAGACGACGCCCAAGATCGTGACGACGGTGAGCGCGAGGAGCGACGCGCCGCGGATGCGCGCGAAGAACGCCTTTCCCGCCTCGTCGCCCTCGGTCGCGAGCTTGCCGGAGAGCACCGGAACGACCGCGCTCGAGATCGCGCCCTCGCCCAGGATCTGGCGGAGCGCGTTCGGGATCGTGAAGGCGACGAAGAACGCGTCGGTCTCGGCGCGCCCGAAGATCGCGGCGAGCGCCATGTCGCGCCCGAGCCCGAGCACGCGCGACGCCAGCGTGCCGGCGCCGATGATGCCCGCGCGCCCGGCGAGCTTCTTCCGCTCCGCCGCTCCCTCGGCGCTGGCGTCCTTCGGCTCGCCACGAGCGGGCTCGGTCATCGTCACTCCCGCGGCACCGGCTCGTGCGCCGCCATCGGCGAGCCCGGCGCGCAGGCCGCGCACTGACAGAGCGAGCGCAGGTACCGGTACGAGTAGAGCCCGGTGTCGTGCCCGTCGAACCACTTGATCGCGAGCGCGTAGTTGCCGACGAGCGAGATGTCGTCGATCTCGAGCGCGATGCCGTCGCGCTCCTGGAACGCGATCGTTCCGGAGTGCCCCTGGCACCCCGCGCACGGGCAGTAGCCGCGCAGGATCACGTGCGGGAGCACGGAGCGGTGCCCGTCGCCCCACTCGATCTCGGTGGAGGTCGCGCCGCGCGGCGAGCGGACGGCTTTGCAACGGAAGCGGGGATCGGTGGTCACGGGGAGCTCTTCGCGCGGAGGGTTCTCAGCGACCCGCGGATGCCGGCGAGACCGACGACGCCGGCGACTGCGCCCGGCCGCGAGACCGCTTTGGCTCCCAGCTTATGCCCCACCCCGAGCGCGGCGGCAAACACCCGGGGATCCGCGAAGCGAGCGTTCTCCGGCGCGGCGCTTTGCGCGAGAAGCGCCGCGAGCACGCCGGCGATGAACGCGTCCCCCGCCCCGGTCGCGTCCACGCAGCGCACGGGTCGCCCGGCGACGCTCACCTCGCCGAAGGAGCCCCGAGCCCGCGCCGGCCGCTCGCCGTCGGTCAGGATCCAGACGGCCGACGGCGCGTGCCGGCGGAGAAAGCGCTCGCCCCCGACCGCCTCGAGATCGGGCTTGGAGGCCTTCACCAGGGCCGCGTGCTCCAGGAGCTCGGCGATCCGCGCACGCATGACGGTCCGGTCCTTCCAGAGGTGCGCGCGCACGTTCAGATCGACGACGATCGCAGCTCCGCCGCGACGCGCGTGGCGGAGAAACGCTCGGGTCGCGCTCGCCAATCCCGGGTGGAGCATCGTGCTCGTCCCCACGAGCGCCCAACGCGCGCGGAACGGCGTCAGCTGCGCGGCGCGGACGCTCATGTCCGCGGTCTCGTGGCGGTAGAAGAGAAAGCTCGGCTCGCCACGGGCGTCGCGGCGCACGAACGCGAGCCCGGTGCGGTTCGGGAGCCGGATCAGCCCGTCGGTGACGACGCCCTCGCGCGCGAGCGCCCGCGCCAGCGCTTCGCCGAACGCGTCCGCGCCGATGCCGCCGACGACGGCCGCGCGGACGCCGAGCCGCGCGAGATCGACGGCGAAGTTCGCGGGCGCCCCACCGAGCTCGCGCCGGAAGCGGCGCGCGATCGGATCGCCGTCCGGGCGCGGGCCGTCCTCGAACACGTCCCAGAGGATCTCGCCGAAGGCGACGACGTCCGCCGCGAGCGTCATGCTTCGTAGCCCGTGTGCGCGGCCATCGAGGCGTCCACCAAGTCGGTCAAGGTCGCGACGAGCTCGGCCGACGGCGGCTCGGCGAGCGGGCGCCCGGCTGCGAGCGCGCGGGCGGCCGCCCGTGCGGCGGCCGAGAGGACGAAACCGCCGCCGCCGCAGGCACGGCACAGGAGCCCGCCGCGCGTGGTGTCGAACGCGGCCGGGCGCTCGGCGGGGCACGCCTTGCCGCAACGGATGCAGCGCTCGAGCTCCAGCCCATAGCCCGCCTCGCCGAGCAGGCGCAGCCCGAACGCCGCGAGCGCGAGTCCCGCTTGGCCGGGCTCGGCGTCGATCCGATCGAGGAGCTCGGTGGCCTCGTGGAAGACGCCCGGCTCGGGCGTACGCGGCGGGCACACGTGGCGGACCCAACGGAGGGCGCGCCCCGCAGCGTCGAGCGCGCCGAGGTTGGACGCGAGCCCGAGCCGCACGCGTTGGATGGCGGCTTCCTTCAGGGTCGCGACATCGGTGCCGCGGTCGTCGTAGCCCAAGCGCACGGTGTGGAACGGCTCCAACGCGCCACCGAGCCGCGCCGTGCCCTTGCGGGCGCCGCGCGCGATGAGCGCCACGCGGCCTTCGGCCTCGCCGAGGAACGTCGCGATGACGTCGGCCTCGCCGTAGGCGACGGCTCGGAGCAGGAGCGCGTCGGTGGTCACCCGCCGTACGGCGCGGCGCACGTCAACCCAGGAGCGTGGTCGGTGCCGGGGCGTTGCCCTGGCTGAGCTCGGGCGGGATGTCGTGGCCGCGGGGCTTCAACACGATCGAGAGCGCGAGGGTGAACAGAATCAGGAGGACCACGAACGCGATGGCGACGCCGAGGCGCTTGCCACCGTCACGGACGGCCTTCACGGGAGACGTGACCGGCAGCGGCGTCACGATCGCGACGCGGCGGCTCGAGGTGTAGCGCGCGAGGATCTCGTCCGGCGCAGCGCCGACGGCGACCGCGAACGACTTGAGGAAGCCGCGAACGAAGACCTCGCCCGGGAGCTCGTCGAAGCGATCGGACTCGATCGACGCGAGCGTGCCGACGGGGATGCGAGTCACGCGCGAGACCTCGGGCAGGCTCATCTGCCGAAGATCGCGGTGATGCTTGAGGAGGCTTCCGACCGATTCCATTCGTACCTTTCGTCGTTTCGCTCAGCTACAGCTCGCCTTGGTGCGCCGCTCGGCGCACTCTTTTCCCGCCTCGGAGTCGGCCGAGATCTCGTGGCAGCGCGCGAGATCCGCGCACGCTTCCTGAGACTTCCCGAGCCGGACGCGGACGGTTCCGCGGTGAAGCCAAGCATCCTGGAGCTCCTGGCATTCCGGAGCGTCGACCTGAACCGCCTGCGTGAAGCTGCTCTCCGCCTGCGCCAGGTCGCCCTTCTTTTCGTAAGCCCAACCCAATCGATAGAAGCCGACGCAGAACTTGGGCTGCGTCACGGAGTTCTTGAGCGAAGCGATGCCCTCGTCGAGCGCACCCGCGTGGACCTGGGCCCAACCGTAGTTGCCCCACGCGAGGTGGACCGCGGCGTACGCAGGATCGTTCACGAGCGGCTTCAGGACCTCGATCGCTTCGGGGTAGCGCCCCTCGTTCACGAGGATCTGGCCGAGCGCGTTGCGCGCGTCGCGGAATTGCGAATCCTTTTCGAGCGCTTTGCGCGCAAACTTCTCCGACTCGGTGAGCTGGCAGTCGGAGGACTTGAAGCCCTCGACGCCGCTGCAGAAGGTGAGCGTGATCACCGCGGCGAAGTAGAGAGCTTTCGCGTTGTCGGAGTCGAGATCGATGGCCTTGTGGATGTGATCGAGCGCGGTGCGGAGCTGGCCCTTGCCGTAGTACTCGCGCGCCAAGTCGTACTCCGCCTCGGACTGGCGCTCGGGGCTCTGCGCTCCCGGCGCCGACGGGGTCCCGCACGCGGCGATGGATGCCACGAGGCCCGCCGCCACGGCGAACCGGGATAGCGCGGAAACCAGGGGAAACGAGGGGGACGAACGCAAAGCCGGGTAGCTTTGCTATCGCGTGACGGCCCGTCGCGTCAACGGGGAAGGGCCCCATGTGTTCAGGTGTGGGCTTACGGCGTATCCCCAACTGCCCCGGATCCCCAGGGTTTTCGGGGCTCAGCGGGGCTCGCCGCGCAGCTCGTCCTTGGTGCCGAGCAGGATGTAGAGGCGGCGGAGGGCATCCAGATCGGGGATCTCGACCTTCTCGCCCGAGATGCGCAGGTAGCCCTGCTCGCGGAGGCGCTGGACGCTCCGCTTCACGGTGTCCACGTCGAGCCCGACGCGGCTGGAGAGCTCGACCGGCGAGACCTGAATCTCGGCCAGGTTCTCGGTGGTGCCAGCGCGGTGCGCGATCTTGAGGAGCGCGCTGACGACCTTGAACTGGTTGTCGCGGAGGAGGAGGACCTCGATCTGGTCCTCGGCGTCGCGGACGCGACGGATGAGCTGCTCCATCACGCGGATGGCGACGGGCGGGTAGTTGACGAGCATCGACCGGAACGTGCGGCGGTCCAGCGCGAGGGCGACCCCGTCGGTCAGGGCCACCGCGGTCGAGTTGCGGGCCGCTGCGTCGAGCAGGGCCGACTCGCCGAACAGATCGCCGGGCTTCAGCACGATGAGGCTGCGCTCGATCATGCGCACGCGCTTGAGGAGACGGACACGCCCCTCCTGGAGCAAGAACGCGTCGCCGGCGGCTTCGCCCTCCTTGAAGAGGGTCTCGCCCGCCGCGAACGACCGCCCGTACTTCTGGACGAGCCGGTTCTTCTCGCTCTCTTCGAGCGCGGTGTCCTCGTCCTCGCCACGCCGGGAATCCGCCATCGGTCCGCGAATGTACCCGGCTTTGGGCGCCACGTCACCGTGGCGTTCGGCGGTCGCGCACGCGCGCGGGTCCCGGCGCGCGCGCCGTCAGCGTGCCCTTGGTCGACGGCACGCCCCGGACGCGCGGCTCGATCCGAACGGCCTGCGCGAGCGACTTCGCCAGCGCCTTGAACGAGATCTCGATCACGTGGTGCAAGTTTCGCCCGGCCCGCTGCTCGAAGTGCAGGTTGCACTGCGCCCCGCGCGCGAAGCCCTCGAAGAACACCTCGGCGAGCTCCGAGTCGAAGGTGCCGAGCTTGGCCTTCGGCAGCTCCATGTCCCAGACGAAGTAGGTGCGACCGCTGAGATCCAACGCGCACGCGACGCGCGCCTCGTCCATCGGCAAGAGCGACCAGCCGTAGCGCGCGATGCCCGCCTTGTCGCCGAGCGCCTGCCGGACGGCTTCGCCGAGCACGATCCCGAGGTCCTCGGTCGTGTGGTGCCCGTCGATCTCCGTGTCGCCCTTGGCCTGGACGGTGAGGTCGAGGAGCCCGTGCCGCCCGAGCTGCTCGACCATGTGCGAGAGGAACGGGAGCGGCGTCGTGATGTCCGTCGCACCGGTGCCGTCCAGGTCGACGGTCACGCGGATGTCGGTCTCCTTCGTCTTGCGGCTGATCGTCGCGCGGCGAGCCATGATGTCCGGGCAGACTACAGGAACTTCCGCGCCTTCGTCGTGTCGGCAGGTGGGCGATGGTCCATCTCGACCGACAAGCGCTCGCCCGGGCGCTCCGCGGGTCCCTCCTCGCGCGCGTCGCCGCATCGCTCGTGACCGCGTGCGCGGCGGCCACGCCGCCGCCGAGCGAGCCCGTCGTGCTCGACGCGCCCCCCGCGAGCGTGCCGTCCGAAGGGGCGCCGCTCGCCGAAGAGCGCCCGCTGCCTCCGCCGGCGCCGACGATCGTCGGGCCCCCGCTCCGCGTGTTCCACGGGACGGTGACGGTGCGCTCGACGTCGACGGTGGCGCTCGAGGAGTCGCGGCTCCTCGCCCAGGCGTTCGACGCCGAAGGAGCCCTCCGCCGCTGCTACGAGGCGGACATGCTCACCGGGGGGATGTACGCCTCGGAGATCGCGTTCCGAGTCGCGTTCGCGTGGGACGGCTCGGTCCTCGGAGCGGAGCGTGATCCGTCGTCGCCCCTCCCCGCCGGTCCCGTCGTGGACTGCATGGCCTCCGCGCTCGGGAAGCTGGTCGTGCCCCCGCACGGGCGAACGGGGCGCGCGGTGCTCCTGCTCGTGCTCCAGCCGCGCTCGTGAGCGTCAGCGTCCGTCCAGGCGGAGCTCGCCGCGGCGGAGCGGCGGGCAATGGAAGTAGCTCCCCGTCAGCGGGCGACTGAAGCGAAAGAGCCCGTCGCTCTGACCGTCCTCGAGTCCGACCATCCGGCGGAGCACGCGCTCGTAGCGGTCGAGCGACTCACCGTAGGCGAGGAACAAGAGGCCCTTCTCCGCCGCCGTCATCCACGGCATCGAGCGGCGGACCATGAAGGCGGCGGGCTCGAAGCTCTCCTGCGCGGCGCGCTTCACGTGGGCGGTGGCCGGGGCGTCGGCGATCTCGGTGTCGTCCGCGAGGCGGCGGCCCATGATCGCGTCGCGCTCGGCCGGCGACCGCGCGCCGAACCACGCGAGGTCGTGCACCCAGCGCTGGACGGCGACGAACGTCGAGCCGTCGGGCGCGAGCGCGGCCGCAGCGGCGGCGTCGCCCTTGGGGTTCTCGGTGCCGTCGACGTAGCCGGAGAGGTCCCTGCCCTCGCGGTAGCGGAAGCACTCCGTGTCGTCGGCGATGGCGAACGCGTCGCCGGCTGCGGCGAAGACCGCGCGCGCCCGATCGTCGAGCTGGCCGCGGTCGGCGGCGTGGAGGAGCAGGAAGAGCGCGCCCTGCGTGCTCGGCACCGCGATCGCGCCGTGGGCGAGCGCCGGAAACGGGCGCAGCCCGGGGACCTCGCGACCGAGGACCGCGGCGAGCGGAGCTCCGAGCCCGGCGACGGTCGCCGTCGGATCGAGGAGCGGCGTCAGGGCGGAGAGCGCAGGCCGCGGATCGACGCCCGGGCGCAGATCGAAGACGAGGGAGCGCGCGAGCGCAGGGACGTCGCGCAGGATGCAGGGCTGAGCGGTCATCGCGCTCAGGATAATGCCTGTGCCGGCGGGAGCGGATGACTGCGCAAACAGAAACGGGAACGGAACTTTCGTTCTCGTTCCCGTTTGGTCCGTGAAGCGAACCTCTGTGCGAAGGGCGGGACTTGAACCCGCACGGTGTTACCCGCTAGCACCTCAAGCTAGTGCGTCTGCCAATTCCGCCACCTTCGCCGGTGATGAGGGCGCGGACAAAACCCGAATTTGACGTCGCCGTCAAGGGTTTCCGCGCGGCCTCGTACCCGGCCCCGTCGGAGCCGGCGTGAGGAGGAGATCCACGATCTCCTTCACCTCGAACGGCTTTCGCACGCACTCGGTCGTGCCCCCGGTCGAGCCGAGCAGGTCGTCGGGGACGCGATCGGTGCTGCCCGTGACGAGGACGAAGCGCGCCGACGGTGCCTCGGCGCGCACCCGCGCGTACGCAGCCGCCGGATCCCGCGCGATCGGCGAGAGGTCGGCCAACACCACGTCCGGCGCGCTCCCCGCGAGCGCGGCGAAGAAGTCCGTCTCGTTTCGGGTGCACGTGACCGTCGCCCCACGCGCCTCGAGCGCGCTCTCCAGGAGCTCCGTCACGTCCCGATCGTCCTCGACGACCAGGACCCGCATGCCCTCGAGCACCCGCAGGCGCGGGACCGAGCGCGGGGGCGCCTTCATCTCGATCGCCCGCGGCCACGTCAGGCGGAAGCGCGCGCCGTTCCCACCGGCGAGCTCGCGCACGAGCGCCAGGTCGCCCCCCGCGGCCCGGGCGACGGCCCGCGCGTGCCGGAGACCGACCCCTGCCCCGCCGTCCCGCGTGGACTCACCCTCGAAGATGCGCTCCGCGCGCTCCTCGACGACCCCCGGCCCTTCGTCGACCACGTCCAGCACGACCCGCGAAGGCTCGGCGGTGACCTCGATCGCGATCGTTCCCCCGCGCGGCGCGTGCGCCAGCGCGTTCAGGACCAGGTTCGTGAGGATCGGCACCACGTCCTCGGCCACCGGGAGCACGGCCGTCCCCGTTTGGGACACGCGGAGCTTCATCCCCGCCCGCTCGATCTCGAGCTCGAGCATCTCCTCCACCGTACGGAGCACGTGCTCGACGGTCGCGTCGCCGGACTCCGGGACCCGCGCGCCGATCGCCCGCCGCGCCAGGTTGCGCGCGACGCGCGCGCGCTCCTCGACGATGCGGAGCGCGTGCTTCACGTCCTCCGGGGAGGCGCTGGGATCGCGCGCCTCGGCGATCCAGCCGAGGAGCACGGTCAGCGCGTTGGAGACCTCGTGCAGGGCGCCTTCGACGCTCTCGTGCGGGTCCTTCTCGCCCACTCAGCCGCCTTCCTTCGGGGCGCCGACGCGGTTGGCCACGCCTGCCAGATCCACGCCCGTCGCCGCCTTGAGCTTCTGGACGACGCCAATCGCGGTCTTGGCCATGTCGTCGCCGCCGCTCGAGGGCAGGATCGTGAGCTTCTTCACCGAGATCTTCTGCTGCGCCCCCGCGATCGCGTGCGCGAGCGGGAGGAGCTTCTGCACGACGAGGACGTCCCGTGCCGAGCCACCGCTCTTCCGCACTTGTTCCACGAGCGCGCGGAGCGACGCCGCCTGGGCGCGGCCTTGCTCGACGATGCGCGACGCGTCGCCGCGCGCCTTCTCTTCGGCGGCGCGCCGCTGCGCTTCGGCGGGCTGCACCACCTCGGCGTCGAGCTTGCGCTGGATCTGGAGGGCACGCGCCTTCTGGCGCTCGATCTCGGCGCGGACCTTCGCGATCTCGGCGGCGACCTGACCCTCCGACTCGGCGATCATCGCGGTGCGCTTCGAGCGCGCATCGGCGATCCGCTTCGCGTACTGCTGGCGCGCGATCTCCGTGTCGGCGTCGAGCTTGGCGATCTCCGCGCTCCGCTGGTTCGACGCCTTCTGCACCGCCGCGTCCGCCTGGGCCGACGCCTCCGCGATGGCTGCGCCCTGCCGCACGACCGAGCCCCGGATGCGCCCGATCGAGTTCAGGTAGCCCGTCTCGTCCGAGACGTTCTGGATCTTGAGCGTGTCGAGCATGAGCCCCATGCGGTTCATGTCGTGCTCGGCTTCTTCGATGAGCGTCTGGGCGAACCGGGTCTTGTCCTCGTTCACCTGCTCCGGCGTGAGCTGCGCGAGCACGCCGCGGAGGTTGCCTTCGAGCGTCTCCTTCGCGATCCGCATCACCTCGGGCTTGGACTTGCCGAGGAAGCGCTCGACCGCGTTGTTGAGGAGCGGCTCCTCGCCCGCGATCTTCACGTTCGCGACGCCGACCACGTTGAGCGGGATGCCGCCGCGCGAGTAGGCGTTCTGCACGACGACGTCGATCGTGAACATCGTCAGATCGACGCGCGTGACCTGCTCGAGGAGCGGCGTCCGCAGGCTGCGCCCACCGCGGACGATGCGGTAGCCGTACTCGCGATCGCCGAGCTGGCGCGTGGCGCCGGAGAAGATGAGCGCCTCGTTCGGCGTGCTCACGTAGAGCAACCGCCGAACGACGAGCGAGAGGAAGAACAGCACCACCGCCGTGGCGATGATGAGGACGACGACGATGCCGAGGAGCGAGCCCATCACTTCACCCCCTGGCGGAGCGTGTTGGGCGGTGGCAGCTCCGGCGGCGAGCTGCTGGACGCCCCCGAGACGAGGGCGCGCACGTCGACGCCGAGGAGCTTGCCCGTGTCCTCGAGCACCTTCGCGACGCTGACGGAGAAGGCCGACGCCACCGTGGCGAGGTTCTGGCCATCGCCGCCGTCCACGACCTCGAGCTCGCCGATTTCCATCTGCTGCACGCGCCGGACGGCGGCCGAGACCACCGACTCGAGCTGGGTGAGCACGTAGATGTCCTTCGCCTGCGAGCCGGCAGCGCTCCACTCGGCGAGGAGCAGCGAGAGCGCCTCGGCGGTCGCCTTGCCGTTCTCCGTGACGGGGGCCGCCTCGCCGCGTGCCCGCGCGGCCTGCGCGAGCGCGGAGGCCTCGGCGGGCAGGACCGTATCGACCTGGAGCGTGAGCTTCGCGAGCTCGGCGCGGAGGCCCTGGAGCTCCTGCTCGGCGAGCGCGCGCGCCGTCTCGGCGGCGACCTGCGCCTCGTTCTCGACCGCGACGGCCTCCGCCTCGAGCTTGGCGATCTCGGCGCGGAAGGCGTTGCGCCGCTGGAGGACCATCGCCTCGGCCTGCTGCTCCGCGCTCTCGGCGCGCTGGCGCGCCTTCGCCTGCTCCTCGCGGACCGCCTGCTCGGCGTTCGACTCGGCGTTCTGGCCGTCGCGGAGCATGTTCGCGATCTGCGCGCGCCCGAGGTTCTGGAGGTACTTCTGCTCGTCCGACACGTGCTGCACCTTCAGCACGTCGAGCTCGAGCCCGAGCTTGTCGAAGTCGTCCTTTGCGTTGCGGACGAGGGTCTCGGCGAACTTGAGCCGATCCTCGTTCACCTCTTCCGGCGTGAGCTGGGAGAGCACCTCGCGCAGCACGCCTTCGAGCGTCTGCTTCGCGACCATCAGCACCTGGTTCGGCGGCTGGCCGAGGAAGCGCTCGACGGCCTGGTGCACGTGGCGCGGGTCGGTCGAGATTTTCACGTTCGCGATCGCGTGGACGGCGAGCGGGATGCCGCCCTTCGAGAAGGCGTTCTGCACGCCGACCTCGACGCCGTAGAGGCGAACGTCCATCCGCGAGACCTCTTCGAGGAGCGGGATGCGGAACGCGCGCCCGCCGTGGATGACCTTGAAGCCGACCGTCGTCCCGTTCGGGAGCTTGTGCTTCCGGCCCGAGAACACGAGGATCTGGTCCGGGCCGCAGATGTAGAGGAACCGGGAGACGAGGAAGACGATGGTCAGGAGGACGAGGATGATCGCGACGCTGATGCCGAAGCTCCCCGCGATGTCCCCCACGTCGACCGGCGTCTCGGCTGGCACTGGCTGAGCCGTCATGGCGATCATGAAGCCCACGGTATCAGGCACCCGCTACGACTTCAGCTCCTTCGGCGCCCGGCTCACGACGAGGGTCCCACCCTCGACCTCCTCGACCACCACCGTCTCGCCCTCGTCGAGGGGCTCGCTGGACTTCACGACGTAGTCCACGTAGGTCGCCTTCACCTTCAGGCGGGCCTTCCCCACCCCGCTCGCGGCCGGCGGCACGACGATCCGTCCGACGAGGCCGACGAGATCCCTCTCGTCGGCGTGGCTCGAGGCCCCCTTCGTCTGGAGGCGCTGCACCACCGTCGCAGCGACGAACCCGCTCACGATCCCGAACGCACCTGCGATCACGGCGGCGAGCCACGGCGCGGCGAAGCCGAACAAAAGGAGCAACCCGCCGACGAGGCCGAACGAGAGCAGCGCGAACGCCCAGAAGCGAAGGCTGGCGACGACGAGGAGCGGCGACCCGTGGTCGCCCTCCGCGTCGTGCCCATCGCCGCCAGCGTGGAGCTCTGCGTGCGCGTCGGCGTCGTGTCCGCCGAGCACTTGGATCGCGAGCGCACCGAGGCCGACCAGGAACGCGCCGACGAAGATCGCGAGGAGCACCCCGCGATCCTACCTCACTCGGAGTCGATCGCGCTCGCTCCGTCGGCTTCGTTCTTCAGCACCTCGAGCGCCCGCTGGGCGGCCTCGAGGGTGATGTTGCGCGCCTCGACGATCATCGTCGCCACGCGCTCGACGAGCGCGCCCTCGGCGCCGGCCGCGACCGCGACCGAACGTGCGTGGAGCGCCATGTGACCGCGCTGGATGCCGTCGGTCGCGAGCGCGCGGACCGCGGCGAGGTTCGAAGCGAGACCGACCGCCGCCGCGATGCCCGCGAGCTCCTGCGCGTTCTGGACGCCCAGGATGCGGAGCGAGAGGCGCGCCGCCGGGTGCACGCGGAGCGTGCCGCCCACGGTGCCGAGCGCCATCGGCAGCTCGAGGTTGCCGACGAGGAAGTCGCCGTCGCGGCGCCAGGTGGCGAGGGGTGCGTAGTGGCCCGAGCGAGCGGCGAACGCGTGGGCGCCGGCCTCGACCGCGCGCCAGTCGTTGCCGGTCGCGATCACGACGGCGTCGATGCCGTTCATGATGCCCTTGTTGTGGGTCGCCGCGCGGTAGGGGTCGAGCTCGGCGAAGCGCGAGGCGTTGACGATGCCGTCGATGACCTCGCCGCCGTCCATGTCGTCCGTCGCGAGCGACGCAGCCGGGACGCGGCAGCGCACGCGCACGCAGCGCCGATCGGCGAGGTTCGAGAGGATGCGCAAGCCGACGCGGCCGCCGGAGAGCGCGGCGAGGCGATCGGCGACGGACTCCGCGATGCCGTTGACGAGGTTCGCGCCCATCGCGTCGCGGCAGTCGACGATGATGTGGGCGACGATCATCTCGTCTTCTTCGTAGCCGAGGATGCGGACCTCGATGTCGCGGGCGCCGCCGCCGCGATCCACGAGCCCGGGGACCGCGCGGTTCGCCATCGCGAGGATCTCGTCCTTCGCGCGGAGGATGCGCTGGCGGGCGCCCTCGCGGTCCTTCACGTTCGTGAGCTGGACCTGCGAGATCATGAGCGGCTCGTCGAGCGAGGCCTGGAAGCCACCACCGCTGCGGATCATCTTCGCCGCGTTCGACGCGGCAGCGACCACGCTCGGCTCCTCGACCACCATCGGGACGACGTGGTCGTGCCCGTTGACCCGGACGTTGAGCGCGACGCCGTACGGGAGCGAGTACGTGCCGAGCACGTTCTCGACGAACTTGTCGGCCGTCTCCTCGTCCAAGCCGCCGTTCTCGAGGGAACGCGCGACGTCGGGGACGTCGATGCCCGTCGCCTCGCTCACCAGCTGGCGGCGCTCGTCGATGCTGACCTTGTAGAACCCGGGGAATCGAGACGTGCGTGCCATGGGATTACTGCTTGGTTACTCCTACGTGATCGACGGACAACGCGAGCTTTTTCCAACCGAGCCGCTCGGCTTCGTCGGTGAACGGTCGCGATGAGGCGTCGAGGCCGAGGCGGACGAACACGTCCCCTCCCCCGGCGCCGGATGGAAGAAACACGGAGCCGGCCTGCTCTGCAAGGCCGTCGAGCACCATCGCGTCTTCCGGAACGATGGGGGCATCGGCGCCCTTCGCCAAGGCCACGAGCGCGCGGTGTGCGTAGCGGCATTCGCGGACGAAGCCCGATGGATCACGTGCTTCGACCGCGCTCACCGCGCCGGCCGCCGCTTTCGCGAGATCCGTGAAGATTGCACGTTGCTCCGCGGGCGCGCGCGCTGCGAACGCATCGACGCGGGCACGCATGTCCGAGGTCCGCGCAGGCCGCCCGGCGGCCCAAGCCTCGACCACCAGGCCGGGCGGGAGCTCGACCCGGCGCGCCGTCCCGTCGACCGTGTAGACGAGGGTACCGCCGTGGACGCTCGCGGCGAGGTCGACGCCGCTGCCGCCGCCTTGGACCGCGGCGTGGGCCTCCCGCGCCCGACCGAAGAGCGCGCGCCGCACTCCGGCGTCGGCGAGATCGTCGCCGCGCGCAGCCGCCTCGCACCCGAGCGCGGCGACGAGCGCCGCGGCGCTCGACCCGAGACCGAGCTTCTTACCATCTTGGTACAACGAGCTCGTGTCGACGCGAGGTGCCCGTGCGCGCGCGTCCGAGCCGCCTGGGAACGCGGCCGCGATCTCCGCCGACGGCGATGGATCGACGGCGGCGTCGTCCGCGACCGCGAACCGATCGACCGCCGAGACGATCGCCGGCGCGCCCTCGAGCACGACGTACGAGCCGGTCAACATCAGCTTGCCGGGGGCGCGGACCTTCACGGGCCCTCCCCGACGACGACGGTGGGCGCCCCGCCGGGACGCGCTTCGATCATGCGCAGCACGCCCGGCACGGCCGCCAGGTGCGCGAGCGCGGCCGGCGCATCGGCGCCCGCCACGAGCACCTTCACGTGCGGGCCCGCATCCATCGTCGCCCACGCGCCGACGCCGCGGGCGCGGAGCGCGAGGACCTCGTCGAGCACGGCGAGCGTCGGCGGGCGCATGTAGCGAACGCCGGCCGCGAACGCCGAGGCGTGCATCGCGAACGTGCTCCGCTCCATCAGCTCCCCGACCTTCGCGACGTCCTTCGCGAGCAGCGCGCGCTCGAGCTCGTCGGTCACCTTCGGCGCGTCTTCGACCCAGGCCGCGTAGAACGGGCTCGTTCGCGCGGTGACGTTCATCCCATCGCGGGACGACACGTCCTTCTCCTTCTCGCTCGTGACGCACACGAGGACCCGCACGTCGACGTGCTCGGGCGGTGCGATCGGCCGCGCCGCCAAGAGCTCGCTCGCGTCCCCGGTCTCGCGCCCGGCGTCGAGGCGGACGAAGCCGCCGAACAGACTGCGCGCCGCGCTCGCCGAGCTCCGACGGGCGGCGTCGCTGATCTCGGCCGCTTCCCACGGCGCGCCAATCGCCTTCGCGGCGGCGAGCGCCAGGGCGGCGAAGCCCGACGCGCTCGACGCGAGACCGCTCGCGGTCGGGAAGTCGTTGGCAGTCTCGACCCGCGCGCGGAGCGACGAGCCAGCGGCCGCGCGCACGCGATCGAGGAGCTCGCTCGCGCGCGTCAGGGCATCGCCGGTCTGGACCTTGCCGTTCAGGACGAGCTCGTCGCCCGCGAGCGCCGGGTCGAAGCGCACGGACGTCTTCGTGCTCAGGCCGGCGAGGGTGACGGAGAGGCTCGGCACCGCCGGGTAGTTCCCCGGGCGGACCCGCTTGCCCCAATACTTGGCGAGCGCGATGTTCGAGTGCGCCGTCGCGACCGCGGCGCGCGCGGCGCCTGCGGTGGAGCCGGTCATGGGGTCGACGCGCCCCCGGAGGCGACGAACCGTACGACCCGCGGTCCCGCCTGCTGGCCGCGCGTCTCGGTGACGAAGCTCTCGAAGCCGGCGCCGCGCCATGCCTCGGCGACGACCTCGGCCGAGGCACGCGAGTCGCAGAGCGCGACCACGCACCCGCCGCCGCCCGCGCCGGTCAGCTTCGCGCCGAGGGCTCCCGCGTCGCGCGCGAGGCCGCACATCTTCTCGATCTCCTCGGTCGAGAGCATGAGCCCGGCGAGCAGCATCTGGTTCATGTCCATGAGCTTGCCGAGCGAAGCGCGATCGCCCGCTTCGATCGCGAGGCGCGCGTTCTTCACGAGCGCGGCGATGCCGTCGAACGCCTTCTGAACGATCTCGGGCCGGCGCTCCTTCTGGCGCGCGACGGACTCGACCATCGAGCGCGTGCTCGACGCGATCCCGCTGTGGCCGATCGCGAAGTGGAGCGGCGCGCGGACGACGAGCGTCTCGATCGGTTGGCCCTTCTCGAAGCGGACCGAGCCGCCGAGCGTGGCGCACGCCGCGTCGACGCCGGACGGGTTTCCGTGGAACACGCGCTCCCAGGCCATCGCGCACTCGAGCGTCTGCTCGTCGGTCGCGGCCCCATGGACGGAGTTCAGGACGGCGCGCGCGACGGCCACGCCGAGCGCCGCCGAGCAGCCGAGGCCGCCACCGGGCGGGAGATCCGCCTCGGCCTCGACGAAGATCGAGCCCTCCGCCCGCGCCGCGACGAGGAGCGCGGCGAACGCGCGCGCGAGATCGCGCGTCTCGTCCGTCGCGTCGACCTCCGCGCCCCACGTGGTCACGCGGAGACGACGGGTCCCATCGGTGCCGGGGACGGCAGCGGCGGTGGCGCCGCGCTCGATGCCGACGGCAATCGCGGGGACGCCGTACACGACCGCGTGCTCGCCGAGGAGGATCACTTTGCCCGATGCACGGCCGACCGAGTTCTTCATGTCATGTGTCGCGGCTTCCGAGGGCCGTCACGGCCCCCAGGAGCACGGCTTTCCCTTCCGCTTGGAGCGGTAGACGCATGAAGCGCTCCCGCGATTCGGCGAGGAGCACGTCGATGCGTGCCTCGACCCGAGCCTTCGCCCCACCCTCGATCATCCGACTCACGATCGCCTGCACCTCGGCGTCGGGCGCGTCGGCCACGCCGAGCACGCGCGGCAGGAGGCGCTGCGCCTCGCGGTCGCCGTCGAGCTCGGAAACGAGCGCGGTGCGCTTGCCCTCCCGCAGATCGCTGGAGGCGGGCTTGCCGGTCTTCGCCGGATCGCCGAACGTGCCGAGCAGGTCGTCGCGGAGCTGGAAGGCGATCCCGAGCGGATCGGCGGCCTCCGAGAGGCCGCTCATCACGTCGTGCGAGGCGCCTGCGAGCGCAGCGCCGACGAGGAGCGGACCGCGCACGGTGTAGCTGCCGGTCTTCAAGCGATGCATCGCCTCCACCGCCTGCGCCGTGGTCGCCGCGTGGCGCACGTCGAGGATCTGGCCGAGCACGACGTCCGTCTGAGCGCGGACGAACTCGCGGACCGCCTCGATCAAGCGCGGCGCCGGCACGTTCATCTTCACGAGCAGGTCCAGCGCGAGGCTCGACCCGAAGTCGCCGGCGAGCACCGCCCCGGCGTCCCCCGCCATCGTCGAGCCGAACTTGCCGCGGAGGAGCGCGTGCGCGCTCGGCCCACCGCGCCGAACCTCGTCGCCATCCATCCAGTCGTCGTGGATGAGCAAGTAGGCCTGGAGCACCTCGAGCGCGACGCCCGCGTCCACCACCGCGACGCTGCCGCCGGTGCCGCCGCAGGCCTCGTACGCCGCGGCGAGGAGCACCGCGCGGAGGCGCTTGCCACCGCGGACGGCGAGCGAGCGGAGCGCATCGATCACCTCGGCGACGTCGGGGGCGAGGACCCGCGCTTCGGCGACGCGTTGGTCCAGCACCTCGGCCAGGCGCCGATCCACGTCACGCCGAACCACGCGCGCGTAGTCGGCGAAGGCTTCGTTGGCGGTCTTGGGTGCGCTCTCGGTCGTCGTTGCCATCATTGGGGGCCTCCCGGCGATGGATGCCGGTGGGGCGGCATTCCACCGCAGACCACGAGAGCTTTCGACGACGCTGAACGAATTTGCACGATTTGAGTCTCGGTGGTCGGTCGCCAAAAAGGCGGGCCCCATATACCAGAATCCGGGCCCCGGTTGAGGACGAACGGCCAAAACGGTGGGCAACCAGGGACGGTTCCTGCTATCAGCGCGAGGTTAGGAACCAGCCCGCGGCGTGTCAACCAATGTTCGCCCGGCTTTTTCCTGAAAAATTCAGTAGTTTCACTTTTTGTTGAAACGTCTGAATCGGGAGCCTCATGGCAAACATCGGAAAACGAAAGGCGGATCACATCGCCCTGTGCGCGACGGGCGACGTGGGGTTCCGCCACCAGGGCACCCTGCTCGGTGACGTCCGCCTCGTCCATGACGCCCTCCCCGACATGCACGCCGACGACGTGGACACCCGTGTTCAGGCCTTCGGCAAGGTCCTCCGCGCTCCCATCATCATCGCATCGATGACGGGCGGGACGGACGAGGCGACCCAGATCAACCGGGGCCTCGCGAAGATCGCCGAAGAGCGCGGCTACGGCTTCGGGCTCGGGTCCCAGCGCGCGATGCTGGTGCGCCCCGAGACGCGCCCCACGTTCCTGGTCCGCGACGTGCTCCCGACCGGCGTCCTCCTCGGGAACCTCGGTTTGGTCCAGGCGCGGACGATGAAGACGAGCGAGGTCCAGGGCCTCGTGGACGAGGTTCAAGCCGACGCGCTCTGCATCCACCTCAACCCGGCGATGGAGCTGGTCCAGCCCGAGGGCGATCGCGATTTCCGGGACGGCGTGGACACCATCGGGCGCCTGGTGAAGGAGCTCACCGTCCCCGTGATCGTGAAGGAGACCGGCTGCGGCATCTCGCCGTCGGTCGGCGCGCGGGTCTGCGCGGTAGGTGCAGAATACATCGATGTGTCCGGCGCGGGTGGGACGTCTTGGGTCGGCGTCGAGACGAAGCGCGCGGAAGAGGTCGGGGACGCGCGCTCGCGCGGCCTCGGAGAGGCGCTTTGGGACTGGGGCGTCCCCACCGCGGTGAGCGTCGCAACCCTGGCGCGCGGGCGTGGGACGCGCGGGGCGAAGATCATCGCGACCGGCGGCATGTCGACCGGCTTGGACGCCGCGCGCGCGATCGCGCTCGGGGCGCACATGGTGGGCATTGCCCGGCCGGCGCTCAAGGCATTCCACGCGGGCGGGCGCGAGGGCGCGATTGCCTTCTTCGAGGCCTTCGAGGCCGAGCTCCGGGCGGCAATGCTGCTCACGGGCTCGCGGACCGTGGCCGACCTGCGCCGCGCGAGGAAAGTCGTGACCGGCGAGCTGAGGCTGTGGATCGACGACCTCGACGACGTCGGGGCGTGATAGCTTCGGCGTTCGGCGTTAGTCGGTGAAGCCGGGAGTGGGCATGACGGGCAAGCGAGCGACGAAGAAGAAGACGGTAGCCAAGCCGGTAGCCAAGCCCACTCGGGTCGTACGACCGCCGAGCAAGCACCCCAGCAAACACCCCGTGGGGCCGGCGAAGATCGAGGCCGTCCAGAGCGTGTTCCGGCGCAGCGCGGCGCTCGTCGAGGAGCTGATCGCGGACGTCGGGAAGCTCCGCGAGCAGAAGCTCGCGCTCGAGGCCGAAAACGCCTCCCTCCGCACCCACCTCGCCAAGAACGCGGCGATGAAGGAGCTGCTCGACAAGATTCGCCTCCTCGAGCGCGAGAAGAGCCTGCTCCTCTCGCACGTGCACGAGGCCGAGGCGGCGTCGACGCGCTACTCCGCCCGCTACGGCGAGATGGAGGAAGAGCTCTCCAAGCTCGCGAACGTCTACATCGCGAGCTACCAGCTGCACTCGACGCTCCGGCTCGGGCGCGTGGTTCGGCACCTCAAGGAGCTGCTCCAGCAGCTGGTCGGCGCCCGCGCGTATGGCATCTACTGGGCGGACGGCTCGCGCAAGCTGCACCTCATCGCGAGCGAGACCATCGACATGAAGAAGCACGCGGTGCTCGCGCCCGGAGGGGACGATCCGGCCTCGCCCGTGGTCGAGCGCGCGTACCTGACCGGAGTGCCGACGATCGCGGAGGGGGACCTCCCCCACCACGGCGAGGGCAGCCCGGCCGCGGTCGTGCCGATGCACTTCGACGACCGCGTCGTCGGCATCATCGTCGTCTACTCGGTGTTCGAGCAGAAGACGCGTTTTTTGCCCGTCGACTTCGAACTCTTCAAGATGCTCGGCGCGCATGCCGCGAGCGCCCTGACCGGGGCGCTCCTCTACGCCGCCCCGGGCGCGAAAATCCCAGGCCCGGAGGCGTTCCGTGATCTCGATCGCTGAACGAAATTCCGTTTCCGACCGTATGGACCCGCAGGAAAGCAAGCGATGAGCGCCGAGTACACGTGCCTCGTAGTCGAAGACTCCCCGATGATGCGGCAGCTTCTCGTCTTTGCCCTCTCTCGGGTGAAGAACCTGAAGGTGACCGAAGCCGACGACGGCGTGGATGGGCTGCGCAAGCTCGCGGGCGCCAAGTTCGACCTGATCCTGACCGACATCAACATGCCGATCATGGACGGGCTGAAGCTGGTGAAGCGGGTGCGTTCGGATCCGATGCACAAGGACACCCCGATCATCATCATCACGACCGAGGGTTCGACCGAAGACCGGACCCGCGCGCTGCAGCTCGGGGCGAACGCGTACATCACGAAGCCGATTCAGGCGCCGCAGGTCATCGCGAAGGTCAAGGAGCTGCTGAAGATCGAGGGTTGAGGGGCCGGAGCGGGATCAGGGCGCCGTCAGCTCCGCCGCCTCGATCAGCTTCGCTACCGTCGGGGTCTCGCCGACCCTCTCGAGGAGGACGTCCGCCGGCGTCTTTCGCGCGGCCACCAGCGCTTCGAGGTGCTTCAGGTAGGCGCGCTCGTCGGCGCCCTGCGCGTTCTTTCGCCCGCGGCGCTCGAGGCCCCCGCTCGCGATGGTGAGGATCTTCTCCGCCGCTTCGGCGGCCGTCGCTCCGCGGAACGGCGTGCGGATGCCGTGCTCCCACACCTTGCTTCGCAGGGCGTTCACCTCGGCGAAGGTCCACGACTCCGTCAGCGCTTCGAGCTCCGACAGGGCCTTCGCGTCGTAGAAGAGACCCGCGTAGAGCGCCGGCAGCGCGCACGTCATCGCGAAGCCTTGCGCGTCGGCGCTGCGGATCTCGATCGTGCGCTTCAACCGAACGTCCGGGAAGAGCGTGTTCACGTGGAGCTGCCAGTCCGCCGGCGTCGCGCGGTGGCCCTGGAAGCCCGACTCGAGGAAGCTCCGGAACGTCTGGCCGGTGTTCGCGACGATCTCGCCGTCGCGCTTGAAGAGGAACATCGGCACGTCGAGCGCCCAGTCGATGTAGTCGCCCACCGTCGCCGAGGCGGAGAACATCCGCTCGAGCAGGCCGGCGCGGTCGTTGTCGACGTCCAGCCAGACGCGGCAGCGCATCGAGAGGAGCGGCGCGCGCTTTCCCTCGACCCAGGGGCTGTTGGCGAACATCGCCGACGTGACCGGCGCGATGCGCTGCGCGACGCGGACCTTCTGCACCGCGTCCGCTTCGCTCGTGTAGTCGAGGTTCGCCTGCACGGTGGACGTGCGGAGCATCATGTCGAGCGCGTGGGCTCCGCGCGTCGGCAGGTACTTCCGCATGATGCCGTAGCGCCCCTTGGGGACCCACTCGAGGTCCTCGCGCCGCGCGAGCGGGTGGAACCCGAGGCTCAGCCAGCGAACGCCGAGCTCTTTCGACGCCGGTGCGATCTCGCGGACGTGGTCCGCGAGCTCCGCCGCGATCGCGTGCACGTCGTCGGCGGGGGCTCCGCTCAGCTCGAGCTGGCAGCCGGGCTCGAGGGTGACGCTCGCGTCGTTCTTCTTCAGCGCGATGAGGGGACCGCCGGCCTTCTCGAAATCGGGCGTCCAGCCGTGATCGTCCCGGAGCGACGCGAGGACGCGAAGGACGCCCTTCTCGTAGCCGATGGGCGCGCCGGTCGCCTCGACGATGCCGAATTTCTCCGCCTCGGGGCCGATGCGGGACGGCCCGCCGTGAGGGGTGAAAGGGACCAGGAGCTCGTCGCGTGAGCGGATGGGCGCTGCGGAATCAGGGGTCACGAGGCCTCGACGCGGAGCATTAGCACGGGTCTTGGATGGTCCAAAGTGAAGGAACGTTGCGCTAACCTGCGCGTTCGGTCTCGTCCCATGCTCCGCGAAGCGGCCCATTTCCTGCTCCACGCCCCCGGCACCCTGTGGCTGAAAGCCAAGCTGCCTCAGGACGAGCTCTACGACGTGCTGATGGAGCGCGCGGAGTCACGCGGCCTCGGGGCCGCGCGCGCGCGGATGGCGACGGCGGTCGCCGACGGCGCGCGCGTCTTGGAGCTCGGGTGCGGCACCGGGATGCTCTTCCCCCACTACCGACCGGGGACCGACGTGACGGCGGTCGACCTCGACGAAGCCTTCCTGGAGCGCGCGAAGGCACGCGCAGCGAGCTCGCCCGCGAGCATCCAGGTCGCGCGCGCGGACGCGATGGCGCTCCCCTTCCCCGATGCGTCGTTCGACGAGGTCCTGATCTTCCTCGTCCTCTGCAGCATCCCGGACGTGAAGCGAGCGCTCGCCGAGGTGCGCCGCGTACTTCGTCCGGGCGGAACGCTCCGCGCGTTCGAGCACGTGATCAGCGAGCGGCCGGTCGCAGCGCGAGCCATGCGAGCACTGGATCCACTCTGGCTCGCCGCGAACGGCCAGGGGTGTCACCTGGACCGAGACACCACGAGGGACGTGGAGCGGGCGGGATTCGCGTTGCAGAGCGTCGACAAGAGTCAGCTGTGGTCGCCGGGGCTGCCGGCGTTTCCGTTGCGGGAGATCACGGCCCGCTGAAGAGAAAAGCCGAACAGGGAACACGGAACGGGAATGGGAATGCGGAATGGTCGGCGCGGGAGCCTCCGCCAGATCCGGGACCGGTTTTGAGAATGGGAACGGAGAAGGAGAACGCGGAATCCTCGTTCTCACTCCGCGCTCCGCGTTCCCATTCCCCTTCCGTGTTCCCTGTTCGTCTTTTGGTCTCAGGCGAGCACTTTCTTCACACTCGGCCGCACCGTCTTCTTCCGATCGAAGATCCGAAGCCGCCGCACGAGCAAGTCGAGCAGGTACACCGCGATGGCCGCCCCGATGAACCACGACCACAGGTCCTGGTGGTAGGTGATGGTCTGCCCCGCCGGATCGAAGATCTCTTTGGGGAGCGGATCCATCTTGCCGCCCGTCACGAGCGCCGCCTGCGACAGCGTCTCCTTGTCCGGCGTGAACGCCAGGTACTCGCGCGGGTACGGGTTCGACACGTGACCGAAGCTCTCGGCGACAGTCGCGCTCTTGAAGCCGCCCTTCCCGTCCTCCACCGCTTTTTCCAGCGACGCGTGGAGGACGAACGAACCGTAGTGGTCCATCGGGAAGTCGACCTCGTAGCGGCCCGGCGCCGTCTGCTTCATCGAGATCTTCCGCGTCTCCCCCGCCACACCGTTGGTGCTCGCGGCCTTGATCTCGAGCTTCGCGTCGAGCCCGTTCTGGAACTTGTCGTCGCCGCCGATCGCGTCGATCGATGCCTTGAGGTGACCCGTCGCCGGGTCGATCTCGGCGCGCATGTCGTACTGCTGGCGCTTCTTCTGGCGCATGTGCTCGCGCACGAGCTGGCCCCAGAACTGCCCGTAGACGGGCCACTTGAGCCAATCCACCGCCCAGAGGTTCTTCACGTCGCTCGTCCACGCCAGCGACCAGCCGAGGCCGACGTGCCAGCGCGCGAGGATCGGCTCGCCGATCTCCGACTCCAGGATCTCCTGCGCGGGCGGCGGCTTCATCTTCGTCGCCACGTAGCCGTGCAGGTAGGGTGACGAGCCCATGTCGATGCCACGGAGGAAGTCCGCGGGAGCGACGACGCGCGGCTGGAAGTACTCCTCGACCGCCGCGCTGCGGCTGACCATCTCGGTCTCGCGCGTGAACACGCGCGGGAGCTGGGTCGGGTCGAGCACCTTGTAGAAGCGCCCGCCGCCCAGGTCCGAGATCATGCGGAGCAGGTTCTCGTCGACGCCGCTCCCGAGGCCGACGGTGGAGACCGTGATGCCCTCCGAGACCATCGCCTGCGTGAGGTCGCGGATGGTGCCCTGCGGCGCCTGCCCGTCCGTGAGGAGGATGACGTGCTTCTTGCGCGCGCGCGTCACGGTGAGCGACTGGTACGCCGCGTCGAGCGCGGGCTGGATGTCCGTGCCGCCGCCGGGCTGAATGCGCGCGATGTCGCCCTGGATGCGCGCGCGGTACTTCGCGCTCGTCATCTTCACGACCTTCGTCGGGACGGAGTCGAACGCGATGACCTCGAGCAGGTCCTCGCCATCGAGCGTGTCGGCCGTCGCCTTGGCGGCGGCCTTCGCCATCTCGAGCGGTTGGCCCGACATCGAGCCGGAGCGGTCGATGACGAGATCCATCGCGACGCCGGGCTCGTCCTTGCGCTTCTCCGAGTCCATGCGGACCGGCAGGATCCGCTCGATGGTGGAGTTGTACCAACCACCGAGGCCGTAGCCGCTCTCGCCGCCGGCGAACAGGAATCCACCGCCGAGATCGCGAACGTAGGCTTCGACCGCGTCCTGCTGCGTGAGCGAGACAGCCTCGGCCGGGGCGTCGGACAGGATGACGAAGTCGTAGCGCTCGAGCTCGCGGATGCTCGACGGGAGCTCGCGCGGGCCGCGCACGTCGACCTCGAGCTCCTGCGCCGAGAGCGCGCTCGCGAGGTAGGTCGCGCGCGCCGGGTTGCCCTCGACGTAGAGGACGGCCGGCTTCCCGGGCACCGCCGCCGTGACCGCGTAGCGGTTGTTCTCGGGGAAGCGGTCCTCCTTGATGTCGGACAGGTCGAGCTCGTAGGTGACCTCGCCCGCGACGCGAACGACGCTCTTGAAGGTGACGTCGTTGTCGCCCGCGACGAGGTCGAGCGTGCGCACGCCGTCGAGGCCGTTGATGGCTTCGCCCTGCTTCAGCACGGCCTTCGCCTGCTGGGCGCGGCTCGAGAAGATGTTCGCGTGGATCTCGAACGGCTCGCCCACGCGGACCTTGTCGGGCACGCGCAGCTCGCGGAGAGCGACCTCGCCCGGCACCGGCTTCTTGTAGGGCACCGTGTAGAGCTTCACGCCGAAGTCGTGCGCGCGGTTGGCCTCGGCGAGGAGGTCACCGTCGGTCTGGACGCCGTCGGAGTAGATGACCGCCCGGCGCAGGTAGCCGGCGGGGTACAGGCCGTACGCCAGCTGGAGCGCGGAGCCGATGTCGGTCGCCGCGTCCATGCCGCGCTTCTTCCCCGGCGGGAGCGGCTTCTGCGCCTCGTCCGCGGCGAGCACGTCGTGGCGCTTGAGCTCCGGCACCGTGCGCGTCGTGTCGTCCATCGGGACGACCTGCGGCCGCTGCGAGAACGTGATGACGCGGATCATCGCGTCCTGCGGCTTCTCGTCGAGCGCGTGTTGGATGTCGGCCCGAGCGTCCTCGATCGCGGCGTCGGGGACCGACTCCGAGACGTCGACGACGTAGACCGTACATATCTTCTGCGTCGTCGCCGTTCGCGCCAGGCGCGAGAGACCGAGCGCGACCAACGCGACGAAGACGACGCGGAGGAACACCGAGATCACGCGCTGCGGCCACGGCAGGTCCGCGAGCGAGCGCCCGATGACCCAGAGGAAGTAGGGCGCGAGCAGCGCGATGCCGAGCATGCGCGGCGCGAGCAGCTCGTAGTCCTTGTCGCCGTGCTTCCACGCGAGTGTGGGGCCCGCGTACCAGACGTACTTGGTGTAGGCCCAGAGCCCAATCGCGCCGACCGTCAGGATCAGCGCGCCCCAAGCGATGCGTTTCCAGAGCTTCGTCTCGGGCATGGGCTAGACCGTGATCCTTCGGTGGTAGGTGGCCCACTCGACGACGGTGATGAGGATGACGGCGAGCAAGAGGTAGATCCAGACCTCCCGCCGCACGCCGACGTGGAAGCCTTCGACCGGCGTCGCGTCCTTGCCGTCCACGGTGAGCTTCTCCGCGGGAGCGATCGCGCTCTCGCCGTCGTCGAGGAGGTTCGCCGCGAAGCGGAGCGAGCTCCCGGCTTGGGTGAGCGCGGCGTCCCCCGTCGGCTCGCCCGGACTCGCACTGGCGACCGGTGCGGGCGGGGCTACCCCCTCGCTCGTCGGTGCGCCGGTCGGCAACGTCAGATCGTAGAAGCCCGCCCGCTGCCCGAGGAACACGGCGCGCCCTTCGTGCACGGGGATCGGCTGCTTCGCTCCGGCCGGCGTGGTGAGGGTCGCCGCGGTGGTCTGCGAGCCGACCGGGATGCGCCAAACGTCACCGGTGCGGAAGGACGAGATGTAGCTCGTGTCCTCGTCCGTGAACCAGTTGACGATGTTGAGGAGGAGCACCGGCCACGCGACGCGAAGCGGGAGGTCGCTGTCGCGGACGTCGAAGCCCATCGCGACGAACTTCTGCCCGTTGCGCACGCCGCTCACGAGGAGCGGGCCGTCGAACGACGCGCCGATGACCTTGTCCTGCGGCTCGGGCTTCAGCTTGTGGCCGCTCCCGATGTTGACCTGGTCGAGCGCGGTGAAGCGCACGATCGGGTGCTTGCGCTCGATTTTGTCGAAGCCGGGCGACTCGATCGCGCCTTCGACCTTCACCGGCGACCCGGGGCCGCGCGGGTCGAGGTACAGCGCCGCCGCTTTGGGCATCTGCGCCGGCGTGACCTGATCGAAGATGACGACGTCGAACTTCACCTGGCCCGCGGCGTACTTGTTCGCGTAGTCCGCCGGCGTCGCGTTGACGACATCGAGGTACTCGTCGAGCAGGAGCGCCGCATCGAGGTAGTTGTTCCCGAGCGAGACGACGAGCACCTTCGCGCGGCGCCGCTCGGGCAGGAGCGCGTAGGCGTGGTCGTCGGCGGGGAGATCGTCTTTCGTGTCGCCGATCGGACCGAGCTTCGCCTCGAGCGTCCGGCTCGCGCCGGAGAGGTTCGGGTAGAAGCGCGGGAGCTTCTCGCCCGGCTGCAAGCGGAGCTTCGTCAGATCGACGAGCATCCCGTCGCCGAGGAGCGAGAGCTCGATGTCGGCGACCTCGGTCCCGGTGTTGGTGACCTCGAGCATCACCTCGTAGCGGCTCTTGTCGAGCGGGTACCTTCGGACCGAGAACTGCGTGATCGCGACGTTGTCCTTCGCCTTGCCGATTGGCAGGTACGAGAGCTTCGCGTCGCCGAGGTGCACGGCGCCGGCCGCGTCGGTCGCTTCGCCGAGATCGCCGTCGGACACGACGACGATCTCGCCGTTGTCGACGTTCTTGAGCGTGTCGGTCGCGAAGCGCAGCGCGCGCGGGAAGTCGGCGCGGGCGTCGGTCGGCTGCACGGAGTCCACCGCGCGCTCGAGCTCCGACGTGTCCCCGCTCATCGGTCCGAGCGGCGTGATCGCGGCGTCCATCTGGGCGACGAGCATGCGGTCCGCACCGCCCATGCCGCGGATGAGCGCCTTGACCTCGTCCTTCGCGTGATCGAGGCGGGTCGGCGTGACGTCGGTCGCCTGCATCGAGGCGCTCGCGTCGATGATCACGACGACGTTGCGGCCCTTGATCAGGGTGGCGGCAGCGCGCGGATCCCCGAGCGCGAGGCAGAGCAGCGCGAGGAGCGCGAGCTGGAGAAGCAAGGAGAGGAGGCGCTTGAGCTTCGAGAAGAGGCTCGTCGCCTCTTTGTCGCGGAGGATCTTCTGCCAGAGCGGCGAGAACGGCACCGCGACGACGCGACGCCGGAGCTTCAGGATGTAGAGCCCGATCATCGCGGCGCCGATGACGCCGAAGATGCCCGCGAGCTGCGCGAACGAGAGGCCGGCGAGGATCAACGGAGGAACCCTCCGCGGCGGAAGACGCGCAGGATGAGCTCGTCGAAGGGCACCGTCACGTCGGCCTGGATGTACGGCACCATGCGCGACGTGCAGAACTTCTCCACGTCCTTCAAGTAGGTCCCGTAGACCTCTTCGAAGCGCTCGAGCACCTTCGCCGTGATCGTGACCTCGCGCTCGTCACCCGTCTCGCAGTCGTAGAGCAGGATGTCGCCGGCGAGCTTGGGCTTCGCCTCGCGCTTGTCGGTGACGTGGATCACGAAGGGGTCGAACTTGTTGTAGCGGAGGACGTTGATGCCCTTCTCGAAGCCCTTCGGATCGTAGAGATCGCTGATGAGCACGACCATGCCGCGGCGCTTGTGGCGCGCGACGAAGGACTTGAGCGCGTCCTCGAGATCGGTGATGCCCTGCGGCTCCACCGTGCGGAGGAACCGGAACACCTTGAAGATGCGCGCCTTGCCGCGCGTCTCCGGCATGCGCCCCATCATCTGATCGCTGGTGGAGACGATGCAGACGCGATCGAGGTTCGCGAGGCCCACGTAGCCGAGCGCAGCCGCGAGGCGCTTCGCGTGACGGAGCTTCTCCCCGTCGCCGAAGGCCATCGAGCCCGACGCGTCGACGACGAAGTAGATGGCGAGGTCCTCTTCTTCCTCGAACAGGCGAAGCAGGAGGCGACCGAACTTCTGGTAGACGTTCCAGTCGAGGTAACGGAAGTCGTCGCCCGGCTGGTAGTCGCGGTGGTCGGCGAACTCGATGCCGCTACCGGTCTTCTTCGTGCGGCGCTCCGCGCGCATGCGCCCGGCGAAGACCTTGCGACTGACCATCGCGAGGTAGTCGAGCTTGCGCTGGAAGTCGTCGTCGAAGAGGTCGTCGCTTTCCTTCGCTACGGCGCTCTTCTTCGCGCCTCCGGTTAGGAAATCAAGCAGCCCCAACGCTCGCACCCTTCTTGGCGGGCTTCGCCGCCGCGTCGTTCGGCTTCGCCTCGGGGACTTCCTTGATGATCTCGTCGATGAGCTGGTCGGTCTTCATGCCTTCCGCCTCGCCCTCGAAGTTGAGGAGCATGCGGTGCCGGAGCGCGGGGTGCGCGACCGAACGAACGTCGTCGACGCTGGCGGCGAAGCGGCCTTCGAAGAGCGCGCGAATCTTCGCGGCGAGGAGCACCGCCTGCGCACCGCGGGGCGAAGCGCCGACGCGCGAGAAGCGCTTGCACATCTCGGGTGCGTCCGGACCGTCGGGGTGGGTCGCTTGGATGATGCGAATCGCGTAGTCCTGCACGTGGCGCGCGACCGGCACCTTGCGCACGAGCTTCTGCATCGCGAGGATCGTCTGCTGATCGACGACCGGCTTCGCGCTCGCGAGCTCCGAGCCGGTGGTGAGATCGAGGATGCCGTGGAGCTCGTCGCGGCTGGGGAACGGCACGTGGAGCTTGAACAAGAACCGGTCGAGCTGCGCTTCGGGCAGCGGATACGTACCCTCCTGCTCGAGTGGGTTCTGCGTCGCGAGGACGATGAACGGCTCTTGAAGGTGGTGCGTGGTCCCGCCGATCGAGACGCGGCGCTCGCCCATGGCTTCGAGCAGCGCGCTCTGCGTCTTCGGCGTCGCGCGGTTGATTTCGTCGGCGAGGACGATGTTCGCGAAGATCGGGCCCTTGCGGAAGTAGAACGCCTTCGCTCCCGCGCTCGCCTCGGTGTCGATGACCGTGGTTCCGAGGATGTCGGCCGGCATCAGGTCGGGCGTGAACTGGATGCGCGAGAACTGGAGCGAGAGCGCGTCCGCGAGCGTGCGGACGAGCATCGTCTTGCCGAGACCCGGCACGCCCTCCAGCAAGGCGTGGCCGCCGGCGAGCATGCAGATGAGAACGCCGTCGACGACCTCGGTGTTGCCGACGATGACCTTGCCAATCTCGTCGCGCAGCCCCGCGATGCGCTCTCGGAACTGCACCACTTCGCCACGCACGCTCTCCGTCGCCGTCGGTTCGGTCATCGTCTCCTCGCTTCGTTGTTCTCTGGACTCGTCTCGGTCACTGCTGGTCGCGCGGGCGAATCAGCTGGAAGTACCGCTTCACGTAGAAACGATACCCGCCGGGGATCTCGTCCTTGTTGAGCGCTTCTTCCGCGACCGTGTGGTACTCGCGATAAACGTTCTGGTAGCCGCGCGACGCGAAGCCGCGCTCGGCCGCACCCTGGATCACCTGGCTACGACTGCCGCCTTGGCCCGTGTCCTGGCCGGCGATCTGCGTGTCCTGCGTGCCGTACTTGATGCCGGACTGCTGGCCCTTCGGATCGCCGCCGGAGCCGGTGCCCCAGCCCGGACCTTGCTGGCCGCCTTGGCCGCCCTGTCCGCCTTGGCCGCCCTGTCCGCCTTGGCCCTGTCCGCCTTGGCCCTGGCCCTTCGTGATGACGAGGATCTTCTCGCCGTTGGGGCCCATGACCCAAACCTCGCCGGGCCCGGGCCCAGGCTGCTGCCCACCAGCGCCGCCCATGCCCCCTTGCCCTTGCCCTTGCCCTTGCCCTTGCCCTTGCCCTTGTCCTTGCCCTTGCCCCTGCCCGTTCTGCCCCTGCTGGCCCTGACCCTGGCCCTGGCCCTGCTGGCCCTGCCCGTTCTGGCCCTGACCCTGGCCCTGCTGCCCTTGGCCCTGCTGCCCCTGACCCTGCTGACCCTGACCCTGCTGACCCTGGCCCTGGCCCTGCTGACCTTGACCCTGCTGCCCTTGGCCCTGCTGGCCCTGACCCTGCTGCCCTTGGCCCTGCTGACCCTGGCCCTGCTGCCCTTGGCCCTGCTGCCCGCCTTGGCCGTGCGCCTGCTGCTGGAACCGCTGGAGCCGGGCCATCTGCTGCTGGCCGCCCTGACCTTGCTGGCGGAGCATCTCGCGCAGCTCGTCGAGCTTCTGCTTCAGCTCTTCTTTCTCCTGCTGCGTCATCTCCTGCTGCTGCATCTGGTGCAGGTCCTGAGCACCGTTCTCCAGATCCTGCGCGGAGAGCCCGAGATCCTTCATCAGGTCCTCGGCCGCTTTCTGGAGATCCTGATCGAGCTTGTCGAGCTGGCGCTGCGTCGCGTCCGCTTGCTGGAGCTCGTGCTCGAGCCGATCGAGCTCGCGCTCCTTCTTCTCGAGCAGGCTGCGCTCTTCGTCGGTCTGGGGACCGGCGTCGCCCTGCTTCTGCTTCAACAGCGAGAGGTCCTGCTTCGCCTGATCGCGCGCCTTCTCGACCGCTTCCTTGTGGGCGGCCGCGTCCTGCGAAGCCTGCTTCAGCGCTTCGCGGAGCTTCTCGAGCTGCGCCTTGTCGATCTGGCCGCCGTTCTGACGGAGCTTCTGCGCGAGGTCGCGGAGGTTCTTCTCGGCGTCGGTCAGGTTGTGCTGACTCATCGAGTCGCCGGCCGGCCGTGACATGTCGCTCTTCTTGAGCGCGTCACCCATCTTCTCGAGCTGCTCGTCGAGCTGCTTGTGATCGACGTCGCGACCCTGCTGGAGCTTCTCCTCGAGCGCTTGCATGCGCCGGAACGCTTCGGTGCGATCCAAGCGCTTCGCGGCGAGGTCCTCGATGAGCTGGTTGAACTCGCGCGTCGCTTCCTTCGCGTCGTCGCTCTGGTTCTTCTGCTCTTGCTGCTTGAGGAAGTCGCGCATCGCATCGAGGTCGTCCGCGGTGACGTCGACCGGATCGATCGTCTTCTGCGAGATGGCGGGCTTGTGCTCGCGGACCTCGAACAGCGCGACCGCGGTCACGGCGAGACCGAGCACGGCCGCCATCGCGAGATCGCGCGGCGCCTTGACGGGGACGGCCTTGCGCGGCTCGACGGTGTGCACGACGGCGAGCGCGTCGTCGATCGCAGCGTCCATGAAGGCGCTGCGCTCTTTCTCCTCCGAGAACGTGAGCGCGCTCGACAGGCGATCGTGGAGACCGTGGTGGCGGTCGAGGGTGATCGCGCCCGCGCGCTGCGGGAGGCGACGCATCCAGCCGGCCGACGCGATCGCGAGGACCGCGGCGCCCTCGGCCACGAGCAGCGCCTTGGTCGCCTTGTCGCCGAGGTGATCGGTCTTGCGGAGCGCGAGCGTGATGCCCGCCGCGCCGAGGCCCACGCACAGCGCGGTGGTCCCCCATGCGAGCGCGCGAACGAAGCGCATGCGGCGCTCGGTCCGCCCGGCCGCGTTCGCGATCGCCTCGATCGTCCCGCGCTTGCGCGGCGGGGGCTCGGCAGGAGCCGCCTGGGCCGGAGGCGGCTCCGGCGCTTGCGTCGTCTCGTTTTGGGCGGTGTCGGACTTCGGGTCGTCGTGCGCGTCGCTCATGTGGCTTCCAATGACTTGTGACGTGTGGCCGAGCCCAAAGTTCCTAGCTTCTCCGAAAGCATAGACGCGAGGAGAGCGCGGTGAAAGCGGTGGTGCAACGCAGGCCGGCCGAAGGAGATTCCGGAGATTCCACGCGTGGTACGCTGCCGCGCGTGAGCGTCACCTCGAAGCTGCCGGACCCGCCCCCCATCGTGCTGCAGCAGACGCGGGAGGACTCGGCTCCCGCCCCGCGCGGCGGCTTCTTGGAGCTCCGCCGCGTCGAGTTGGTGGCTCATTATCCGGATGGAACGCAGAGCGCACCGTTCCCTTACGACATGATTCAGCGGCGCGCCTTGGATGCCGCGATCGTGGTTGCGCACTTCGTGGGTGAAGGTGGGCGCAACGTCATCCTGCGCTCGTGCGTCCGCCCCGCGGTGGCAGCCCGTCCCACCGATCCCAAGCACGACGCCCTGCTCTGGGAGCTCCCCGCCGGGCTCATCGAGCCGGGCGAGGCGCCCCGCGCGGCCGCGGCGCGCGAGCTCTACGAGGAGATCGGCGCGAAGGTGACCCCCGAGGCGCTCCACGATCTCGGGCCGTGGATGTTCCCGGTTCCGGCGATGATCGCCGAGGTCCACGCCTATTTTCATGTGGAGATCGATCCGCGGGAGCTGCACGTGCCTCCGGGAGATGCCTCCCCACTGGAGTACGGCGCCGCGCTCGTCACCCTTCCCCTGCGCGATGCGCTCGCCTACTGCCAGGCGGGTCGAATCCGAGACCTCAAGACGGAGCTCGGTCTTCGTCGCCTGCGCGACGCCGTGGGCGAGTGAGCATGCGCGTCGTCGTCGTCCTCAAGCGGACCGCGTTCCGCGCATACGGCGCGAACGACGCTCGTGTCCGCGCGCTTCTCCGCCGCGGCGACCGCAGCGTCGCGCGCCTGCGCGAGGCACACGAGGCGCACGAGTCCACCGTGCGCGAGATCGAGCGCGCGCTCCGCACGCTCCGGATCGACGCCGAGTTCCTCGAGGACGTGACGCCGCTCGGGCGCGCCGTCGGCTCCGCGGACGCGGCGATCACGGTCGGTGGTGACGGCACCCTTCTCCTCGCGTCGCACCGGATCGGGCCGTCCACGCCCGTCCTCGGGATCAACAGCGCCCCGCACGACTCGGTCGGGTTCTTCTGCGGTGCGAAGAAGGGGCACGTGATGGCGTCGCTCCGCGCGCTCGCGAGCGGCCGCCTCTCGCGCATCACGCTCACGCGCATGGCGGTGAGCATCGGCGAGCACGTCGTCCATCAGCGCGTCTTGAACGATGCGCTCTTCTGTCATGCGTCGCCGGCGGCGACCTCGCGCTACGTCCTCGACGTCCGGGACGCAGGCCGGCGCCGCTCCGAAGAGCAGCGCTCGAGCGGCATCTGGATCGGGCCCGCCGCCGGGTCGACGGCGGCGCAGCGGAGCGCGGGGGGCAAGGTGCTCCCGCTCGCGTCGAAGAAGCTCCAGTTCGTCGTGCGCGAGCCCTACTCGGCGCGCGGGCGCGCGATCGCCATCGCCCGCGGGACGGTGTCGCCGCGGGGCGAGGTGCGCGTGCTCTCGAAGATGCAGACGGCGAAGCTGTTCCTCGATGGCGAGCACGCCGCGTTCGACTGCGGGCTCGGGGACGTGGTGTGCTTCACGGCGTCCCCCGAACCGTTGACCGTCCTCGGCTTGCGCTGACCACCCCTTCGGATTGTTTGCGCGCCGGCGCCGCCGTCGATACGTTGGAGTGAGGGCGCGAATCGGTGGAGGCTTCCATGCGGCACGGGTGGATGCTCTTGGCAGGTGTGCTGGCGTTCGCAGCGACGGGCTGCGCGACCGGTCAAGCGACGGACGAAGACGACGGCGGCACCACCGGCGACGCCGCGCCTCCGAAGGACGGCGGCAAGACCGACGGGAGCAACGGCTGCCCCACCGGCAAGGCGGGCACGAACTGCGCGTCGTGCGCGAGCGGCTACCACGCGTGCGGCACCGACTGCCGGCCGGACCTCGGCAACGATCCCAAGAACGGTTGCTCGCACGGCTGCGGCGAAGCCTGCAAACCGCCCGCCCACTCCACGGCCAAGTGCACGAGCCAGGGCACCTGCGACTTCACGTGCGACCAGGGCTACACGCCGAGCGGCGGCGGCGATGCGGGCGCGGGCTCGTGCGGCTGTCCGATCGGTCAGGTCGACTGCAACGGGACGTGTCAGCAGTGCTGCACCGCGTCGGACTGCCCGGCGAACGTCCAGTGCAACGGCGGCTCCTGCAGCGGGTGCGTCCCCGATTGGGGCGACTGCAACTCGAACCCGAGCGACGGCTGCGAGACGAAGCTCGACTCGAAATCGAACTGCGGAGCATGCGGGAACAAGTGCTGCGGGAGCGTCTGCGGGTGCGGCTTCCTCGGCCTCGGCGGCGAGAGCTGCAACGTCAGTGGCAACACGCACAAGTGCGGTTGCTGACAAGCTCGTGACGTGACACCCGGCCCCGCCCACGGTAAGAACCCACCGAATCCATGGGTTTCGAGCTGATCGGAACAGGCCACTACGTGCCGGGTCCGCCCGTCACGAACGACATGCTCGCGAAGGTGATGCACACCTCCGACGAGTGGATTGCAAAGCGCTCGGGCATTCGCCAGCGCCACTTCGCGCCTGACGGCGTCGGCGCGAGCGACCTCGCCGTCGAGGCGGCGAAGAAGGCGATCGCAGCCGCGGGCATCTCGAAGGAAGAGATCGACTACGTCGTCTTCGCGACGATGACGCCCGATTACATCTTCCCAGGGCCCGGCGCGCTCCTCGCCGCGAAGCTCGGGTTGAAGGACGTCCCCGCGCTCGACATCCGCCAGCAGTGTGCGGCGATGATCTTCGGGCTGCAGATCATCGACGGGCTGATCATGTCGGGCGCGGCCAAGACGATTCTCTTCGTCGGCGCCGAGGCGCACGCGGGCTTCATGCCGTGGGAGGACTGGAGCCCCCTCGAGCCGGGCACCACGAAGGAAGCCACGGAAGAAGAGAAGGCGCGCACCGACGAGCATCGCGCGCTCGCCATTCTCTTCGGGGACGGCGCGGGCGCGATGATCTTCCGCAAGACCGATCGCGACGCGGGCCTCAAGGGCTCGATCGTGCACACCGACGGCGAAGGCGGGCACCTGCTCTACGTGAAGGGCGGCGGCTTCCGGACGCGCCCGTACTGGAAGCAGAAGATGCTCGACGAGCGCGAGTACATCCCGCGCATGGATGGGAAAGAGATCTTCAAGTACGCGGTGACGAAGCTCCCGAAGACCGCGCGCGAGCTCTGCGAGAAGGCGGGGGTCTCGATCGAGCAGATCTCCTGGTTCCTCGCCCACCAAGCGAACCAGCGCATCAACGATCACATCCGCGAGACGCTGCGGGTGCCAGCCGAGAAGATGCCGATGAACATCGAACGGTTCGGCAACACGAGCGCGGGGACGATCCCGATCCTGGTCGACGAGCTCACCAAGAAGGGCGTCCTCAAGCGCGGCGAGCTCAACATGATGCTCGCGCTCGGCGCCGGGATTCACTGGGGTTGCGCGCTCGTGAAGTGGTGACGTGAACTAACGCGGGGGCTCCGACAGCGGGCTGCTACACTGGCCCCATGAGCTTCCCTCGTGCCCTCCTGGTCGCGCTCGCCGCGGCCGGGGGTCTCGCCATCGCTTCGGACGCCGGCGCCTCCGTCTCGCTCGCGGTGCTCTTCGACGACCTCGTCGCCGAGAGCAACACCGTCGACGTCGTCACGCCAACCGAGTCGCACTCCGTCTGGGAGAACGGCCGGATCGTCACGTACACGAAGGTGCACGTCGACGACGCCGTCGCGGGCAGCGCTGCCTCCGGGAGCGACGTCTGGGTGCAGACGCTCGGGGGCGAAGTCGGCGACGTCGGGCAGATGGTCGAGGGCGAGCCCAACCTCGTCGTCGGCAAGCCGTTCTTGGTCTTCCTGCGGCCCGGCCCGACGAGCGGCACCTATTGGGTCACCGCCCGCGCGCAGGGACAGTTCGTCGTGAAGCGCGAGGTCGGAGGGAGCGGGACCGCGGTGCTTCGCCTCCAGCGCAACGCGGCCGTGGGCGCCATCCTCGCGCCGCGGACCGAATCCGTCTCGCTCGCGCAGAAGCGCGCCCCCGCGTTTCCGATCGCCGCCACGCCGGCGCAGGGGGCGCTCGATGCGCGCGTGCTCGACGACGCCACGAAGGACATCCGCGCCGCTTGGACGAGGACGCATGCGCGCTGAGGCCGAGCCGCCGCTCGGGCGGCTCCGACGCGCGACCGTCGGCGCGCTCGCGGGTGCCGCCATGCTCGTGGTCGGCGCCGCCGACGCGCACGCGTTCTGCCGCACCATGTCGAGCAAGATGTCGCCCGACTTCACGCCGTCGGCGGAGCGCCCGTGCTGGGACCAAGGCGTTCCGCTCTACTGGGCGAACCGCTGCGTCGGCTACAGCCTCCAGCGCGATGCGAGCCGCCAGATCTCGTACGACGACGTGACCAACTCCCTGACCGCCGCGTTCACGCGCTGGGCCTCCGTGAGCTGTCCCACCGAGGAGGGCTCCGCCCAGGTCAGCATCGACATCCGCTTCCTCGGGCCGGTCGAGTGTTCGCGTGTACAATACAACTCCGATCCGGCGGTCGGAAACGCGAACGTCGTCATGTTCCGCGACGACGTGTGGCCGCACAACGACGCGAACAACACGCTCGGCCTCACGACCGTCAGCTACAACCCCAAGACCGGTGAGCTGTACGACGCGGACATGGAGATCAACTCCGCGAACGTGAAGCTCGTCGCGCGCGATCCGGTCCCGCCCGACGGCTACGACTTCGCGAGCATCGTGACCCACGAGGCAGGCCACTTCCTCGGGATGGCCCACTCGCCCGACACCCACGCGACGATGTACGCGAGCTACCGCCAAGGCTCGACGACGCTGCGCTATCTCGCGGCGGACGACGTCGACGGGATCTGCACCGCCTACCCGCCCGACGGCACGCGCGGCACCGCCGCCGGCCGCGTGCCCGCCCCCGCGTGCGATCCGACGCCGCGCCACGGCTACGCGTCGGAGTGCATCCCCTCGCCCACGTCGACCAAGAGCTGCAGCGCGTCCGGCGCCGGTGAAGAGGGCCCGAGCGACCGCGCCGCGCTGTTCGTCTTCGCGCCGCTCGCGATCGCGCTCGGCCGCCGCATCGCGCGGAGGGGCGCGCCGCGCGCATGAAGCACGCCTCTCTCTGGCTCCGGGGCACCGCTGCGCTCGCGGTGCTCGCGGCGGCGAGCGCCCCGCGGACCGCCGAAGCGTTCTGCCGCACGACCACGATCCAGAAGCCGGCGTCGTTCAGCGAGGTCGTCCAGCAGCAGTGCTTCACCGACGGCAAGCCCCTCTGGTGGGCCGGTCGCTGCGTGGGCTACAGCCTCAACGCGAGCGGCTCGAAGAAGCTCGGCTTCGCGGACATCGAGAACACGCTCAAGAGCTCGGTCGCGACGTGGTCGTCCGTCTCGTGCCCGACCGCCGGGGGCTCGGGGCAGGTCAGCATCGATCTCCGCTACCTCGGTCCCGCGTCGTGCGACAAGGTCGCCTTCAGCGGCGACGGCGGCAACGTGAACGTCGTCGTGTTCCGCGACGACTCGTGGCCCGCGGACCAGGACCCCGAGCACGTCATCGCGCTCACGACGGTCCAGTACAACACGACCACCGGCGAGCTCCGCGGTTGGGACATGGAGCTCAACACCGCCAACCAGAACATCACCCTGGACGGCGCGGGGAACAGCATCGCGCTCTCCGGCGTGCTCACGCACGAGACCGGTCACGTCCTTGGCTTCGCGCACAGCACCGACAAGACGGCGACGATGTACGAGAAGTACAACTCGACGATCGGCACGCTGAAGCAGGACGACATCGACGCGATCTGCACCGTCTATCCACCGGACGGAACGCGGCCCACCGCCGACGGAACGCGCACCGCGCTCGCGTGCGATCCCACGCCCCCGCGCGGGTACGAGCCCGACTGCGCGGCGAGCTCGGGCGGCTGCTCGTGCGACGCCGCCGGCGGCGGCGGTGCCCCGGGCGCGCTCGGTCTCGCGGCGTTCGGTGCGGTCGGCCTCGCGGTGGTGCGCCGGACGCGGCGCCGAAGGACTGGGGGATGAGCTCCGCGAGCCTCGTCGTGGTCGCGGGCGAAGCGTCCGGCGACCGCGCCGCCGCTGCCGTCGTGGCGGAGCTCCACCGCGAGAGCCCCGAGCTCGCCTGCTTCGGGATCGGCGGACCGGCGTGCGCCGCGGCGGGCGTGCGCTTCGTCGCCGACGCACCCTTCGGGGCGGCCGGCTTCTTCCCCGTGCTGCGGCGCGCCGCTTCCGTGGTTCGAAGCTTCCGCGCGATCGTGGCCGCGGCGCGCGCGGAGCGCCCGGCCGCCGCGTTGCTGGTGGATTGGACGGAGTTCAACCAGCGCCTCGCCCCCGAGCTCCGCGCGCTCGGGACGAAGGTCCTCTGGTACGGCGCCCCGCAAGTGTGGGCGTGGCGCGCCTCGCGCCTCCGGACCCTCGCGCCCCGCGTCGACGCGATGGCGGTCGTCCTTCCGTTCGAGGAAGCGCTCTGGCGGAGCGCCGGCGCCGACGCGACGTACGTCGGGCATCCGTCCCTGCGCCCGCTCCCCGAGCCGCCCGCGCGCGTCGAGCTCCGGCGCGCCCTCGGGCTCGCTCCGGGGCGCGCGCTCGCGCTCCTGCCCGGCAGTCGTCCCGCCGAGGTACGAGCCCTCCTCGAGCCGATGCTCGACGCTGCGGTGCGGCTCCGGCGCGAGCTCCTGGCGGTCGAGCCGCGCCTGGTCCTCGCGCCCGGCCTCCCGGTCGAGCTCGCGGCGTGGGCGCGGGGTGCCGGATCGGCGGCAGGCGTCCCCGTGCTCGCCGCGTCCCCCGACGGCGCGAGCGAGCTCCTCCCGGCGTTCGACGGCGCGCTCGTCGCATCGGGGACCGCGTCGCTCGAGGCAGCGCTCGCCGGCGCGCATCCGGTCGTCGCGTACCGGACCGACCGCGCCACCGCGGCGTTGCTCGGGCTCCTCGTCCGAACGCCCTGGATTGCGCTCCCGAACGTGATCCTGGGGCGCGGCGAGTGGCCCGAGCTCCTGCAGAACGACGCCTCCGGTCCCCGGATGGCGGCCGAGATGCGGAAAGTTCTCGAACGCCGCGCGCGCTTGGACGATGCTGCGCGCGAGCTTCGCGAATGTCTCGGAGAGGAAAGAAACCCAAGAAGTCTGGTCGCAGCGCGCCTGCGCGCGTGGCTTCCGAGCGGAAGCCGACCGGAGCCGCAACGCCCACGGCGACCCGCCCCAAGTTCGACAACCTCTTCCTCGCCCTGACCGCGCTCTCCGCGGTGATGCTCGCGGTGCGCTTCTACGCGGCGAGCACGGTGGGGTTCGGGGACAGCGAGGCGCTCTACGTCGCGTACGGCCTGCACCCGCAACCCGCCTACCTCGATCACCCCGGTCTCGTCGGCGCGTTCGCGAGCGCGCTGAAGGGCGAAGGCGCACCCGCTCCCGAAGACGTCCACCGCATCACGGCGGTGCTCGCGACGATGGCACCGTGGATCGTGTCGGTCGTGGCGAAGGCGCTCGGAGCGACGGCGCGCGCCTCGTACGTGGCGGCGATGGTGTGCTTGGCCGCGCCGGTGCTCGGGATCGGATTGTTCGCACTGACGCCCGACCTGCTCCTCTTCTTCACGTGGCTCGGTGCGCTCGGGATGGCTGCCGGCGCGCTCGAGACACCGGCTCCGGCGACGGTGAAGGGCAAGGCGGCTCCGCCACCGGCGCGCTTCGCCGCGCTCGCGCTCGGCGCAGGCCTCTTCGCGGGAGTCGCCGCGTCCGCCAAGATCACCGGCATTCTCCTGTTCCCCGCCTTCGCGTGGGCGTGGGCGACGAGCCCGCACCGGCGCTCGCCGTGGCCGTGGCTGGGCCTGGCGCTCGGGATCCTCCCGCTCTGGCCGATCGTCGGGTGGGAGGCGAGCCACGGCTTTGCGATGCTCCACCACCGCTTCGTCGACACGCAGGGCGGCGCGGGCTTCTCCTTCCGCAACGTCGGAGCGCTCTTCGGTGGGCAGCTCCTCTACGTTTCCCCGATCCTCGCCGTGGTCGCCGGCTTCGTCGCGCGCGACCTGATCCGGCGCCGCGCCGAAGACGCGGTGACGGGGCTGCTCTTCCGCGTGTTCGTCGTCGCCGGCATCCCGCTCGTGCTGCTCATGCTCTGGAGCCGGGTCGCCGAGCCGCACTGGCTGGCGCCCGCGCTGCTCGTCCTCCCGATCCACGGCGCACGCAAGCTCGTCCCCTTCGGGCAGGAGGCGGCGGATGCGGCGGGGGACGCCACGAACCCGCACGCGAGCCGGTGGCGCAAGGTCACGATCGCGGGCGGCGTGCTCGGCCTCGTGATGACGGCGGCCGTGCACGCGTGGGTGCTCGTCCCCTCGGCGCTGAGCCTCGCGCCCAAGAGCTACGACGCCAAGGTCGACATCACGAACGAGCTCTTCGGCTGGCGCGACGCGATCGAACAGGTGCGCGAGCTCGAGGCGGAGCTCTCCGTCGACGGCTCGACCGTCACCATCGTGAGCACGACGTGGATGCAGTGTGCGCAGCTCGCCGCCCAGCTCCCCAAACACCAGATCGGGTGCGCCACCGACCATCCCACCGACTTCGACGGTTGGTACCCGCGGAGCGAGTGGGAGAAGTCGGATCGCATCATCCTCGTCACGGACAACCGCTTCGACGTCGACACCGCGAACGTGGTCTCGACCCATGCGCCGACGCGCGTCGAGCGCGTCACGGTGTTCCGCGGCGGGCAGCTCGCGCGAACGTTCCGCCTCACCGTCCTCGAGAAGCGGGCGATCGGCCTCAACTGACCAACCTGGCGGCGGGCTGGTTTTTCCGCTAAGTTCCGCGCCCACGATGACCGCCGAGCTCACCCGCGAGTACGTCCGCGCACTCTACGATCGACCGCTGTTCCAACTCATCGACGAGGCCCGCTCGGTCCACCGCGCGAACCACAAGGACGACGAGGTCCAGCTCTGCACGCTCCTGTCCGTGAAGACCGGGGGCTGCTCCGAGGACTGCGCCTACTGCCCGCAGTCGAGCCACTACGAGACCACGGTCGAGCCCGAGAAGATGGTCGACGTGAAGGCCGTCATCGCGAGCGCGCGCAAGGCGAAGGAGCTCGGCTCCACGCGCTTCTGCATGGGTGCCGCCTGGCGCGAGGTGAAGGACGGACCGGCGTTCGATCGCGTCATCGAGATGGTCCGCGGCGTGAAGGCCGAGGGGCTCGAGGCGTGCGTGACGCTCGGCATGCTGACCGAGACGCAGGCGGCGCGGCTGAAGGAAGCCGGGCTGGACGCGTACAACCACAACCTCGACACGAGCCGCGAGAACTACCGCTCGATCATCAAGACGCGCACGTTCGACGATCGCCTGAACACGCTGAAGAACGTCCGCAAGGCGGGCATCACCGTGTGCTCCGGCGGCATCATCGGCATGGGCGAGTCGATCGACGATCGCTGCGAGATGCTCCGCACGCTCGCGAACCTCTCCCCGCAGCCCGAGAGCGTCCCGATCAACGCGCTCGTCGCCGTGCCCGGCACCCCGCTCGCGGAGATGCCGCCCGTCGATCCGCTCGACCTCGTTCGCATGATCGCGGTCGCCCGCATCCTGATGCCGAAGACGCGGGTTCGTCTCTCGGCCGGCCGCACCTCGCTCGGGCGCGAGGCGCAGCTCCTCTGCATGTTCGCGGGCGCGAACTCGATCTTCTACGGCGACACGCTCCTCACCACGCCGAACCCCGGCGAGGACGAAGACCGCTCGCTCCTCCGCGCCGCCGGGCTCACCGCGCAGGCGCCCGCGGTCTGACGCGTCAACGGCTCGTTGCCGGGCTTCGGGACGAGGTCACGGCGTTGGCGGCGTCGGTATCGGTGTGAAGACGAGGACGTGCAGGAGGGACGTGGACGAGGACGTCGGATCGAGCACGGGCTACGACGACGACTACGGCCACGAGTAGGAGGCACGTGGACGATCGGTCGAGGACGTTTCTTCGAGGAGGAGGACGTGAGAGCCAGACGAACCTGGGCGACGCCGGCGACGAGCGCCACCGCCCCGGCACCGGCAACGCCGGCGCCGAAGCGGAGGCCGAGGCGCGAGCGCCGAGCCTTCACGGGCACGAGATCTTCTCGATGAACGCGGCGGTGCCGTTCGCGTGGCCGCGGTAGTAGATCGCCCCGTTCGAGTACGCGATGTGGTTGATCGAGCCGGTGCCGTAGTCGTCGGAGGGACCGATGACGGCGGGGAGCGCGAGCTCGAGCGCCGGGTGCGACGCCTTCGCGTCGTAGCCGCTCGGGAAGTTGTCGATGTTGCGGCCCGTGCCCGCGGCGAGCGTGAGCTTGCCGTCCAGGCTCAGGTACCAGACGTACCCGGCGCCCGCGACGATGAGGCTCTTCCCGTCGTTGGTGATCCCGCTGACCCCGGGGTCGCTGCCCTGCTGCACGGGCGGGAACGTGTCGGAGCCGCCACCGAGGATCGTGGTGAGCGCGCCCGTAGTCGTGTCGATCTGGATCACGTACGAGTGGTTCGCCGCGTCGCCACCGGCCGCGTAGAGCTTGCCACCGAGCACGGTGAAGTTCCGGATCTCGTTGATCGAGCCCGAGGCGACGGCGAGCGTCGCGAGCGTGCTCACCTTCCCCGCCGGATCGATCTTGCGCACGAGCCCGGCGCCGTTCGTCGTCTTGTGGTCGAACACGTAGACGTTGCCGGCGTCGTCGGCCACGAGCCCGCGCAGGTTCTCGAACGTGGCGGCGCTACCGATGCCGTCGTCGTTGCCGCCCTTGGGCAGCGTGCTCTCCGTCGAAGGGTCGAGGCCCGTGAGCGGGCCCGCGGTGCCCGCGAGCGAGCTCACGGTGCACGTCGCCGGGTTCGACGGGTTCGTGACTTTGACGACCGCGTTCGCCCACATGTCCGTCGCCACGAGGCTCCCGTCCGGCAGCGCCGCGAGCCCGCGGATCTGCGTCAGCGACGCTTGCGCGCACGGCCCCATCTTGAAGTCGTACGTGCTGCCCGACGGGGTCTTGCCGGCGATCCGCGTCTCGACCGGGTTCGGCGCGGAGAGATCGACGTCCCAGAGCTCGCTCTCCTGGCGCGTGAAGAGGTGCCCCTTCGAGAAGACGAGGTTCTGCCACCCGAGCGGCGGATCCGCCTTGATCCCGGTTCCGCTCGTCGGTCGATCGAGCGGCTGTCCGTCGTAGACGGGGTTGCCGGCGAACCAGGTGCCGTTCGAGCACACGGAGCCTTGCGGGTTGGGCCCGCCGTCACCGCCGCCGCCGCCGCCGTCCGAGTCGCCGTTGGTCGTCGACTCGAGCACGCACGCGGACAGCAAGAGAAACGCTCCGATCACACCAATCTGAATCTTCATCAATGGCCTCCAAGGGACGCGAAGTTGCGTCGGTCGAGCAGAGCCATTGCACTCGGCGTACCGGAGCCCCGATCGCCGAACTCCCGCGATTTTCCCCCGCGATCGACCCCGGATCAGCGCGGGTGCAACGTTGCGTGCAACGCCCGCCGGCGTTGCATCACAGCCCGAAGCGCTTGATCCAGCGTTGGACCTGCTGGCGCGCCTTGCCCATGTCCCGCGCGACCTGGCTCACGTTCCGATCGCACGCGGCGAGCCGACGCGCGAGCTCTTCGCGGAGGGCGGCGTCTTCGTCGCCGAGCGACGGTGGAGCGTCGCGGGCGACGATCGTCTCGGGGAGGTTCGCCACGCTCACCCTCTTCGTCGCGGCGCCCCCGTCGGCGAGGACCGTCGCGACGTCGACCGCCTGCTTCAGCTCGCGCACGTTCAACGGATAGTCGTGGCGCAAGAGCGCGAGCGCGGCGTCCGTCTCGAACGTGAGCTCCGGCGCGACCATCCGCGCGAGGAGCTCGCCCACGTCCAGACGGCGCTCCCGGAGCGGCGGCACGGTGAACGTGAAGCCCCGCAGGCGCGCGTAGAGATCGGCGCGGAACGAGCCCGCCGTCACCTTCTCCGCGAGCGGCAGGTGCGTCGCCGACACCACGCGAACGTCGACCGGGACGCCCTGGAACGCGCCGACCGGCGTGACCTCGCGCTCCTGCAGCACGCGGAGCAGCGTCGACTGCGCGTTCGGAGGGAGGTCTCCGATCTCGTCGAGAAGCAGCGTGCCCCCGTCGGCGGAGCGCACGAAGCCGAGCTCGTCGGTCGTCGCGCCCGAGAACGCGCCGCGCCGATGCCCGAACAAGAGCGACTCGACGAGATCCTTCGGCAGCGCTCCGCAGTTCACGGGCACGAACGCACCGCGGCGCTTCGAGCGCTCGTGGAGCGCGCGGGCGAGGACCTCCTTGCCGGTGCCGGTCTCGCCGAGGAGCAGCACCGGGAGCGGCGACTGCGCGATGCGCTCGAGCTTTGCGAGGTCGCGCGCGAGGGACGCGCTCGTCGTGAGGAACGGCCACGGCGCGCGCCGCTCGACGACCGGGCCCACGTCGGCGACGACCGCGAAGAACGTGTGCCCGGCGCGGACGAGCGTGCCCGCGTCGACGACGACGTCGGTCGCGGCTTCGTCGCCGACGAACGTCTGGTTCCGGGAGCCGCGGTCGACGATCCGGAAGCGCGTACCTTCGCGCGTGACGTCGAAGTACTCGCGCGACAGGTGCGTATCGGGGAGCTCGAGCCGGCCCGAGCCGCCGACACGACGCTCGGACCCGCGCCCGACCGTGAGGCCCTTGCCGAGCGGAGCCACGAACGCGCCGGCGGTCGGTCGATCGCACTCGAGCACGACGACGAGCCCCGGCACCTCGACGACGCGCCGGTCGGCGGCGCTGCGGTCGGTGGGCGACGTATCGCTCTTCGTGCCGCCGCTCATCGCGGACACGATAGCAAAACAGGGAGGCTTCAGCGGGCGCGGAAGTACCCGACGAACATCGAGGCGTAGGCCGGCTTCCCGCCGAGGTCGTCTTGCCCCACCGCCGGTGGGATGCTCGCTGCGTCGAGCTTCTGCCGCGCGCAGGACGCAATCGCGTCGGCTTGGGGCGACGGCGCGAGCGCGTCGTTGCGGCGAACTTCGACGACGACCTCGCGCGGGCCGCCCTTCGGCCAGCGGCACGCGACGGACACCGACCAACGCTCGTCGTCGGTCGCGGGCGGCAGGCACGGCTTCATCGTCTCGGCCGCGGTCTGGAACGCGGGGATCGTGCCCACCTCGCCGATGCCGCCGTGGACGCCAGGGACGACGTCGAGCACCCACGCCGGGTGCGCTCCGGCCGCGGCCGACGGCGCCGTGGCCGATGCGTGCGAGCCCGGCGACGCACCATGGCCGACGGTCGCGACGGGCGCCACGCTCGACGCGCTCGACGCAACGGCAGAAGCGGGACCGACCGCCGCGCTCGGAGCGCTCGACGGGGCGAGCGCCACCGGCTCCGTCCACGACGCGCTCGTGCTCGGAGCCGCCGCCGCCGGCGCCGCGTTCGCGTGCAGGGCGCTCCACGCGAACCACCCGCCGACGACCGCCACGCCGAGCGCCCCGAGCGCCACCCAGCGCCCGCCACGCGCGCGCGCGCGGCGCGCCGGAGCCGGAGGCGCACCGCTCGCCAACGTGCGCGAGGTCGGTGCGTCGGTCGCACCGCGCCCCTCGAGCCGATCGAGCAACGCCGCGACCTCGTCGATCGAGGGGCGGTCGGCCGGCTTCCGCGCCAGCATCCGCATCACGAAACGGCTCACGTCCTCGAGGCCTTGCCCGGGGACGCGCTCCGCGAGCGGCACGACGTCCCCGCTCGTGATCGCCTTGAGGATCGGCCCCATGCCGCCGTCCACCGGGCGCGTCCCCGACAGGCACTCGTAGAGCATCACCCCGAGCGCCCACACGTCCGTCTTCGCGTCCAGCTCGCGCTCGCCGAAGATCTGCTCGGGCGCCATGTACGCGGGCGTCCCGACCAGCGCGCCCGTCGACGTGAACGTGTCCGCGTCGCCGTCGAAGCGCTTCGCGATCCCGAAGTCGAGGACGCGAACGCCGTCGGTCGCGAGGAACACGTTCTCCGGCTTGAGATCGCGGTGCACGAGCCCCTGCTCGTGCGCGGCCTTCACCGCGGCGACGACCGGACGCAGGACACGGGCACACTCCTCGGGCGAGAGACGCCCGCCCGCACCGCGCAGCCGCTCGCGGAGCGATTCGCCCTCGAGCAGGTCCATGACGAGGTAGGGCGTGCCACCGTCCGTGTACTCGATCGCGTGGACGCGCGCGACGTTGGGGTGGCGCACCTTCATCGCCGCTTCGGCCTCGCGGAGGAACCGCGCATGGCTGACGGGATCGTCGCGCCGAACGTCGCGGAGCAGCTTCAACGCGACGTCGCGTTGGTTCTCCTCGTCGCGCGCCGCCCAGACGATCCCCATCCCGCCTTCGCCGATCACGCGCGCGAGGCGATGCCGCCCGACGGTCGTCCCCTCGGCGAACGCGTCGTCACGGGAGGGGGCCATCGCGCGCATCCTCGCAGAAACTGGGACGGATGCCACTCAGCGACGCGGCTTGGGCGTGGCCAGCGCGCGCGCGAGCGTGTTTCGCCCGATCCCGAGCCGACGCGCGGCCTCCGTCTTGTTCCCGTCGCACGCGTCCACCGTGGCCTCGACGTAGCGACGCTCGGCCTCGGCCAGCGTGAGCCCGATCGGGATCGCACCGGCGGTCTCTTCGCCCGCATCGGTCGGGGCCTCGCGCGGGAAGTTCTCCTCGCGGACGACCCCATCGGGCGCGAGCACGACGGCGCTCTCGATCCAGTGCTCGAGCTCGCGGACGTTGCCCGGCCACGTGTGACGACGGAGCCGCTCGAGCGCGCGCGGATCGAAGGTCGGATCGGGCCGGTGGTAGCGCCGCGCGTACATCGTGGCGAAGTGCCGCGCGAGCTCCTCGACGTCTCCGGTGCCGCGCGCGCGCAAGCTCGGCACGGTGATCTCGACGACGCGGATTCGATAGAAGAGGTCCTCGCGGAACTTCCCTTCGCGGACGAGCTTCACCAAGTCGCGGTGCGTGGCCGCCACGACCCGCACGTCGGCCTCCTCCGTCGTGCGCCCGCCCACGCGCTCGAAGACGCGGTCCTGGAGGAAGCGCAGGAGCTTCCCTTGCGCCTCCAGCGGGAGCTCGGCGATCTCGTCGAGGAACAGCGTGCCTCCCCGCGCGACCTCCACCCGCCCCACGATCCGCCGGTCGGCGCCGGTGAACGCGCCGCGCTCGTGGCCGAACAGCTCGCTCTCGACGAGCTCGCGCGGGAGCGTCGTGCAGTCCACGGTGACGAAGGGCCCCACGCCGCGGAGCGAGTTCACGTGGATCGCGCGCGCGAAGCGACCCTTGCCGGTGCCGGTCTCCCCGCGGAGGAGCACCGTCGCGTCGGTCTGCGCCGCGAGCAGGATCCGCTCGTGGACCTCGCGGAGCGCGTCGCTCCGGCCGACGAGGCCGTTGAAGCGCCCGCGCAGCGTCACGCCGGGCTCGCGAACGTCCGCCGCGCGGAGCGTCGTCAGCGCGAGCGCGCGCGCGAGCTGGGTCGCGAGCGCGAGCAGGTACCGCTCGTCCTCTTCGTCGAAGACGTCCCCCTCGGCCTTGTTCAGAACCTGCACCACGCCGCGGATCGGCGACGCCGTGGTCTCGCGCATCGGGACGACCAAGGTCGAGCGCGTGACGAACCCCGTCGTCTTGTCCGCCCGCGGATCGAAGCGCGGGTCCTTCGCCGCGTCCGCCACGCGCACCGGCTCTCCGGTGCGCGCGACGTGCCCGACGATCCCGCGATCGAGCGCCTGCCGCAGCTCGGGCACCTCGGGCAGGAGCGCGACGCGGGTGAAGAGATCGCCGCGCTCCGCGTCGAAGAGCCAGAGGCTCGCGCGCTCCGCCCGGAGCGCCTCCGCGATGCGCTCGCACGCGGCGCGGAGGAGCGCGTCCAGGTCGATCTCGCGGGCGAGCAGCGAAGCGAGATCCACCAGGAGCGAGAGCCGACTCTGCATCGAAGGCCGCAGCATAGCCCGGCTGCCTTCGGGAAGCTGCGCCGCGAAGGTCAAGCGGCGGAGCGCTCCCCGTCGCTGGTGGCGCCGGGCTCGCCCGTCTCCCCCACCTCCAGCGTCGTGCCTTCGCGCGCGGCGACGGAGTCCGCGAAGAGCTCCCTCGCGCGCGCCTCGATCGTGCGAACCCCTTCGTCGGTGCGCTGCGGGTCGTGGTGGAAGAGGACGAGCTTCTTCACCCCCGCCGCGCGGGCGACCTCCGCGCCCGCGACGTACGTCGAGTGGCCCCACCCGACCTTCGAGCGGCCGCCGTCGCCGCGGTACTCCTCCGGGGTGTACTGCGCGTCGTAGACGAGCAGGTCGGCGCCCTGGGCGAGCTCCTTGAGGACCGGGTCGATGCACGCGTAGTGCTCGGTGTCGGTCGCGTACACGACGGCGTGACCGGCGTGCTCGATCCGATAGGCGTACACGCCACCGGGGTGATTCAGACGCGCGACGCGGACGCGCACGTCACCGAGCTCGAGCCACTGGTTCGGGCGCGCTTCGCGGTAGCCGAGCTCGGCCGAGAGATCGTCGAGCTGGACCGGGAAGTGCGGCTCCGTCATCTGGCGCGAGAGCTTGTCGCGGAGGCCGTGGCGCCCGTCGCTCGAGCCCACGATCGTGAGCTTGGTCGACGGGAGGTAGGCGGGGACGAAGAACGGGAGCCCTTGGATGTGGTCCCAGTGGAAATGGGAGAGGAGCAGCGTGGCTTCCACCGGCTGCTTCGCCGCGAGGAGCGAGTCACCGAGCCCACGCAGGCCGGTGCCCGCGTCGAGGATCAGCCGCTGCGCGCCGCAGCGCACCTCGACGCAACTGGTGTTGCCGCCGACCTCGGCGGTGGAAGGCCCTGGAGAAGCGATGCTGCCGCGGACGCCCCAGAATCGAACGAGCATGGGAACCTGCCTTTCGACGAGGCCCCATTGCGAGCGCCGTGCCGGTCGCTCTCCGCCCGAATTTCCCGCGAAATTCGCGGTAACCGTGCGCTCGTGAACGCCGGCAGCGCTCCACTTCGGAGCGGAGCGCTCCATCCGTGATCGCCGTCAGAACGTGGCCGCCGCGCGGGCGACCTCCTTGTCGAGCTGGCCCGCCTGCACGAGCGCACGGAGGTGCATCTCGAAGGTCTGCATCCCGTACGGGTGCACGCCCTTCTCCATCAGCTCCTTCAGCGGTGGGTTCGCGTCGGGGCGCTTGATGGCCTCGCGCACGGTGCCGGTCGCGACGAGCACCTCGGCCGCGAGGACGAGGCCCCCTTGCGTCCCCGGGAGCAACCGCTGCGCGATGATGCCCTGGAGCGAGTCACCGATCCGCTCGCGGAGCTCGTCGGCGCTCCCGGGTTGGCCCTTGGGCGCGAGCGCGAGCATGCGGCCGACCGTGCGCGGCACGTCGGGGGTGTGGAGCGTGGACAGAACCAAGTGCCCCGTCTCGGCGGCCTTGAGCGCGATGTCCATCGTGACCTCGTCGCGGATCTCGCCGACGAGGATCACGTCCGGATCCTGGCGCAACGCGGCCCGGAGCGCGTCGGCGAACGAGCCGGTGTCGATCCCGATCTCGCGCTGGCTGATGGAGCACTTGTCGTCGGTGTGGAGGAACTCGACCGGATCTTCGATCGTCACGATGTGGAGCGGCTGCGTGTGGTTCAAGTGAGCGATCATGGCCGCGAGCGTGGAGCTCTTGCCGTTGCCCGCCGCCCCGACCAGGAGCACGAGCCCGCGGTCGCGCTCGGCGAGGTACTGCGCGGGGCTCGGAACCCCGAGCTGCTCGAACGTCGGGATGACGAGCGGGATTGCGCGCATCACGATCGCGAGCGTCCCCTTCTGGCGATACACGTTCACGCGGAAGCGCCCGACCCCCGGCGCCTCGTACGCGGTGTCGTGCTCGAGCAGCGCGTCGAGGTTGTCCCGGAGATCGCCGCGCCGCACGAGGTGCCGGGCGAGGTGCTCCGTGTCGGACGGCTTCAGCGGCTCCGAGCGGAAATAGACGATGTCCCCGCGCACGCGCGCGCCCGGCGGCTGCCCGACCTTGAGGTGGACGTCGCTCGCCTTCGCGGCCACGGCCTTGGTGAGGAGCTGAACGAGAAACGCTTCGCTCGCGTAGGGGCTATCCATCCTCGGTCACGATAACCGATTCGGAATGGCGTCAGTGCTGGAACGTCCCCGAGCTCCAGAGGGCGGCTTGGTTCGCGCCGTACACCACGAGATTTCCATCGTCCTGAACCGCGAACCACGCGCCCGGCGCTCCGTCCGTGCCGCTCGCCCAGAGCGGAACCGACGTGGGACCGTAGAGCACGAAGTTCCCATCGCCCTGCATGACCGCGGCCCACCCGTTCTTGCCGTTGGTCTGGGTCGACCAGCGCGCGACGGCGCCATCGTAGAGCACGAGGTTCCCGTCGCCCTGCATCACGAGGAGATAGCGCCCGTTGCAGGAGCCGACCGAGTCGCCGGGGCCGAGCCCCTGGCCGGGATCGATGCGCCCGCACGCGGTCGGGAGCGCGGGGAGCGGCAGCTTCGGCTGCGGCGGCGGGAGCGCGAAGCCGTCGGCGGGCTTCCCGGGCGCCACCGCCGGGAAGATCGCGTCCTGGACGAGGCCCCGCAGGCACCCCGCGTACATGTCGCGCGCCTTCGCGAAGTCGGCGCCGCCGAGATCGTTCGCGACGGCAGACTCGCTGTAGGTCCCGATCCCCGGCTGTCCGAGCGCCCGGACCTTCTTCAGCTCGGCGCGGAGCGCGCCCCCGCGGGTCCCCCAGCAGTACGAGCTCTCCCAGCTCGTCCCAGGGAGGTACGCCGCGCTCACGCCGACCACGGTGATCGTGCGCCCGCGGATGCCGGGCGCGAGCTGTTCCGTCTTGTTGGCGAAGTAGCCGATGCAGTCGATGCCGTTCGCGCAGTCGCGGCGGCCCGTCTTCGCGTTGGTTCCGACGGCGCCGGCCACGAACGCCTCGCTCGCGCCGAGGTACACCTCCGACGCGAAGATGCGGCAGTAGTCGCGGCACGCGCGCAGCACGGTCGTGAACGACGCGAGGTCGTCGACCATGTTGTACGAGTTCGCGTAGAAGATGACGCGCTGGCGAAGCGCCGGATCCTCGTTCATCGCGTGCATCTCGTCGCGGACGCGGTCCGCCGCGGGATCGCCATCGCGCAAGCGCGAGGCCTTCGTGGGCTCGAGCTCGTCGACGGCGACGTAGGCGAAGCCGTCCGCGATCGCCTTCTTCACGAACGCGGCGAGGCCCGCGCCTTCGACGGCGGCGACGACCTCGCTCGGCGTGGCGTGGCGCGCGAGGACGCCGCCGTGGGCCTTCCAGTCGGCCGCGGCGGACTGCCACGCGCCGAGCGCGACCGGGTCGACGGGCTTCGCCGTCACGAGCACGTTCTCGACGCCCTTCGCCACGAGGGCGGAGCTCGCGATCGGGTGCGCGTCGACGGTCTTCGGGTCGTCGTCCGGCGCGTACGGCGACCCCTGGAGGAACCCGTAATGGAGCGCGATGGGCTTCGTCGTGACGAGCGGGTCGTCGGACCCTTCGAGCTCGTCGACGGGGCCGCTGCAGCCGAGGGCGACCGCAGCGGAGACGACGATGGCGGAGAGGACGGCCCAGCGCATGCCCTCGGGGAGAGCACGCGCCGTGCCGGCGCTGCCCCCTCGAAATCCTCGGCATTTCCGAGCGTCGGAGCGGATCGGCGGCGATCCGTCCGGTCCACGATGGCCCGGTCCGCTCGCTCACTTCGCGTCGAGGTCGTGGGGGATGTCCGCCGGGTTCACGCAGCCCGGGCGGTCGGAGAGCATGCGGAGCGCGCGGATGCAGTCGACTCGTACCACTTTGGGACGAGTCGTGTCTTTGGCCGCCCCGAGGAGCGCGCCGCACCCGTCCGCGAGCTCCTCCGCGTCCTCCGGATCGAGCTGGGTCGTCCGGCGCGCGGCGAGCATGGCGGCGCTCGCCGCGGCGAGCTTCGCGTCGTCCTCGGAGCCGGTCGCAGCGGCGGCGCCGAGCGCCGGGAGCTGGGCGAAGCCGTCGGCGTACGCCATCGCGCGGAGCGCCGTGGGGCGCCACGCAGGGTCGGTCGCCCGTTCGGCGAGCCCCGAGGCTCCCTCGCGATGGGCGAGGCGGATCCAGTCGTCTTCTTCGCCGTCCTTCGCGACGGTCCACATGCGCTCGTCCTCGGGCGTGCGCACGACCGGCGGCTCGACCGAGGCCGAGCCGACCGCGGACGACGCGCCGTCGGGCGCGCCGCCGTCGGCCGCAGCGTCGTCCTTGCACGACGAGCACGCTGCGGTCGGTACGAGCGCGAGCGCGAGCGCGAAGAGCGCCCCGCGACGCGAAGCCGTCACTCGGCTCCGGACGAAGGCCCCTGGAAGATCTCGAGCGTGCGGCGCCCGGCCTTCTTGTCCTCGTCGAGCTTCTTGTTGAAGTCCTCGACGGCGCGGTTGATGTGCATGCTGCAGAACTTCGGGCCGCACATCGAGCAGAACTCGGCCGTCTTGAAGTACTCGTCCGGGAGCGTCTCGTCGTGCATCGACTGCGCGAGCTCCGGATCGAGCGACAGGCGGAACTGCTCCTTCCAATCGAAGTTGTAACGCGCGCGGGAGAGCGCGTCGTCCCGATCGCGGGCGCCGGGCCGCTTGCGGGCGACGTCGGCCGCGTGGGCGGCGATCTTGTAGGCGATGAGGCCGGCGCGGACGTCGTTCTCGTCCGGGAGCCCGAGGTGCTCCTTCGGCGTCACGTAGCAGAGCATCGCCGCGCCTGCGTAGCCCGCCATCGTCGCGCCGATCGCGCTCGTGATGTGGTCGTAGCCGGGGGCGATGTCGGTGACGAGCGGCCCGAGGACGTAGAACGGCGCCTCGTAGCAGAGCTCCATCTCCTTCTTCACGTTCATCTCGATCTGATCGAACGGGACGTGGCCCGGCCCTTCGATCATGACCTGCACGTCCTTCTCCCAGGCGCGCTTCGTGAGCTCGCCCAGCGTCTTCAGCTCGGCGAACTGCGCCGCATCACTTGCATCATGCAAGCAACCGGGGCGCAGACCGTCGCCCGCGCTGATCGTGACGTCGTACTTGGCGCAGATCTCGAGGACCTTGTCCCAGTGCGTGTAGAACGGGTTCTGCTTGTGGTGCTCGAGCATCCACTGCGCCATGACCGAGCCGCCGCGCGAGACGATGCCGGTGATGCGGTCCTTCACGAGGGGGAGGTACTCGACGAGGACGCCCGCGTGGATCGTGAAGTAGTCGACGCCCTGCTTCGCCTGATGCTCGAGCATGTCGATCATGTCGTCGGCCGTGAGCGACTTGACGTTCTTCCGGTCCTGGAGGGCCTGGTAGATCGGGACGGTGCCGATCGGCACCGGCGAGGCGCCGATGATGGCGCGCCGGATGCCGTCGATGTCGCCGCCGGTCGAGAGGTCCATCACGGTGTCGGCGCCGTACTTGAGCGACACGGCGAGCTTGCGGAGCTCGCCGCTCGCGTCGCTCGTGACCGCGCTGTTCCCGATGTTCGCGTTGACCTTGCACGTGAGCGCGATCCCGATGCCCATCGGCTCCAGGTTCTCGTGCTTCACGTTGGACGGGATCACGAGGCGCCCGCGGGCCACCTCGGCGCGAACGAGCTCGGGCTCGATCTTCTCGCGCCGGGCGACGTAGGCCATCTCCTCGGTGACGACGCCCGCGCGGGCGTAGTGGAGTTGCGTGACGCAGGCGCCGGAGCGCTTCGCGACCCAGTCGGTTCGCAAGTGGGCGGTCATGGGACCGAAGTCGTAGGACGGCTTGCCCGCGCGTGCAAGGCTCAGTGAGCCGGAGCGGCGCAGCGGAAGCCCACGCCGTAGCTCCGGCTCTCGGCCGGGAAGTGGAAGCGGAAGGTCGGACGCACCCACGTCGGGTCGCCGCCGTTCCATGCACCGCCACGCGCCACGCGCCCGTCTTCTCCCGACTTGGGTCCGGTCGGGTCCTTCTGGGAGTCCTTCGCGTACTCGCCGTAGAAGTCGCCGGTCCACTCCCAGACGTTGCCGTCGACGTCTTCGAGCCCGTAGCGAGACTTGCCGTCGGGGAACGAGCCGACCGGGGCGGTCGTGGGGAACGGATCTTCGTCCGTGTACATCTCGGCGAAGACGACGCTGCCTTCGACCTTGTTCTTCTTGCCCCAGGCCATGCACTCCTTGCCGCACGCGTTCAAGAAGCGCCCGCTCGGCTCGTCGTTGCCCCAGGGATAGGCACGCCCGTCCGGACCGCGCGCGGCGAACTCCCACTCGGCCTCGGTCGGGAGGCGACCGCCCTGCGTCTTGCAGAAGGCTTCGGCCTGCTCCCAGTCGACGCAGTTGATCGGGTGGTCCTTCTTGGCGCCCGGCTCACGGATGTTGCATAGCGGGTCGAGCACCTTGCGGAGCCCGTCGTCGAGCCCGCCGAACGAGTTCTCGCGCGGCGCGGGAGCGCACTTGCCGACGTCGCTGCAGGACTTGTAGGCGCCGACGGTGACCTCGGTCTTGTCGATGCAGTATGGGGACAGCTCGACGTGGTGGGTCGGCTTCTCGTTGTCCTTGGCGCGCGAGTCGGTCGAGCCCATGAAGAACTCGCCGCCCTCGATGAAGATCATCCCGGGGGGGCACGTCGGCTTGGCGGGCGCGGCGGATGCGCTCGCGCTGGGGGTCGCGGAGGCCGACGTCACGGTCGTGGTGGTCGTGTCGTTCGACTTGTGGAGCGCGAAGAACGCACCGCCACCGCCGACGACGAGCGCTCCGAGCGCGACCGCGATCCAGAGCCCGGCGCCGCTCTTCTTCGGCTGCGCGGACGATGGCGGCGTCTGCGTGATCGGCCGGCTGGTGGAGAGGCTCTCCGGCATGATCGTCTTCGCGGTGCCGAGCTCGCCCGCGCTCGCACCGGCGGAGACCTGCGTGCGCGACGAAGCGACGGGGGGCGTCGGCATCGACTCCACCATCGACATGCGCATCGGCTTCATGTGGAGCGCGGCGCGGAGATCGTTCCAGAAGTCGGCGGCGCTCTGGTAGCGCTCCTCGATCCGAGGGTGGAGCGCCTTGACGAAGACGGTCTCGACCTCGTCGCTGACGTTCGCGCCACGGGTGCGCGGCGTCGGACGCTTCGCGGGGTTGGCCGACGCGAAGCCGAGCTGGACGAAGCTGTCGCCTTCGAGCGGCTCGGCGTGGGTGAGGACCTCGACGAGGACGAGCGCGAAGGCGAACACGTCGGTCCAAGGGCCGGTGGCGCCGTGCGAGCGATCGAACTGCTCCGGAGCGCCGTAGGCGGGCGTGAACGACGTGATGGTGCCGGAGGTCTTCGTGAAGGCGCCGGAGGCCTTCTGCGCGTCCTGCACGACCTTGGCGATGCCGAAGTCGAGGAGCTTCACCGTCGCGTCGGCGCCGCGTGGATCGCCGAGGACGAAGATGTTCGCGGGCTTCACGTCGCGGTGGGCGATGCCGCGCCGGTGCGCGAGCGCGAGGCCCTCGGCGGCGGGCTCGAGCAGACGGATGGTCTCCTCGAAGGTGCGCGGCGGGAGCTTGATGTTCTTCTCGTGCTCGAGGAGCGCCTCGAGGCTCTTCCCTTCGAGCCACTCGAGGACCATGTACGGGACCCACTCGCCCTTGGCGGTGGTGAGGGTGCCGATGTCGCGCGCCTGGAGGATGGCGGCGCTGCGCTCGGAGAGATCCGCGAGGAGGGCGCCCTCCTGGATGAAGCCCTGGAGGAGCTTCTCGCGCTCTTCGGGGCCGAAGTCGCTGAGGGCGCGGAACGCCTTGATGGCGACCGGGCGCTTGAAGATGAGGTGCTTCGCCCGGTACACGATCGCGAACCCGCCCTCGCCGACGACGCTCTCGATCTCGTACTTGTCTTCGATCTTGGTGCCGACGAGGCCCAAGGGATCGTCGATCATCGCGGGCTCCATGCGCTTCGGGTGTTACGCCCGAAGGTCGTGCGCGGTTTCGGTCAGCTTCGGCGGCGAGGATACGGGAAGAGGATGAAATGTGGGAGAAAAGAGCTACCCGCGCTCCGTCCGGTCAGGGCGAGGCGGCGCGTCCGTCCTTGACAAGCGCGTGACCTTTCGGCACTTTCCGCGCCGCTCGAAGCGCTTCGGCGCTGCGGAGCATGCCCAGGTAGCTCAGTTGGTAGAGCAGGGGATTGAAAATCCCCGTGTCGGCGGTTCGATTCCGTCCCTGGGCACGAAGAAACAAGGGGTTTCGTGATTCGAGACCTTCCACCGGGTACCCCGTTTTCCACGAGCTGGGGTACCGCCGGGGTACCGGGCCCGTAGGGCGCTCGACCCGAGGAACGGCCCAACCCCCCATCCGACGCCCGAAAGCGCGTCCTGCGTCATCCTGGGCGAACGCCACGAGCGTCTGCGGTCGACGTGTGGGCGATGCGCGGGTGCAGCTTGGCACAATCGCGGGGGCGCCAATAGTTGCCAGCGTTAGAGGGGGTGCTAATCCTGAGTAAAATCGATAAGTTACGACCTTGACGTGGCCAGGGCCTGCGCTATGTTCCCTCCAACATGGCACACCTTGGCACATCGGTCCCCCGTCTCCCTCCCGAGCTGCGGCGCGCCCACGTCTACCGGGTCCCGGTCAGCGCCATCGAGCGCGAGGCCATCGCCCGGATCGCGGCGGCCCGCGGCATCCCCGTGGCTCAGCTCCTCCGTGAGCTGGCGCTCGCCACCGCTCCGAAGGTGCGGGCATGAGGGCCGCGATCGTGGCGCTCGCTGAGCGCATCATCCGCGCCCTCGTCCCCCCGCCCCCGGGCGGAGATGGTGGCTTTCGCGTCGTCACTCGTGTCGATGAGTTCGGGCGCGAGCGCCGCACCTACGAGCCGCGAGGGTCCCGGTGAGCACCACCTACAACCCGAATTCTCGGGTCGTCCAAGCGACCTCGCCGGCACCGGTCGCCATCGCATCGAGCACGGGGGCAACCCCGATCGTCGTGACGACGGCGACGCCGCACGGCTACGTGGCGGACGATTGCGTCCAGATCATCGGCCACGACCAAGCGGCGGCGAACGGCCTTTGGCAGGTCACCGTAGTCGACGCGACGCGCTTCTCCTTGAAGACCTCGATCGGAACTGGCGCGGGCGGGGCGATCGGGCAGGCGCAGGACTTCAGCGTCAACCCGCTGCTGACCCTCCCCGGCGACGGCGACCTGGAGAGCGCGTCCAGCGTCAACGCCCCCATCTCCGGGCAGGCGAACGTGGCGCCGTTCCTGTACCAGCGCGTCGGCAAGTACAAAACGCACGAGGTGTACCAGGCCGGGACGTTCCTCAGCGTCGGGAACGCGTTCAGCGCGACCGCGGTAGGCACCGCGACTTGGACCACGCTGACGGGATTGGGGAACGTGCTCAGCGCGCTCGCCGATCGCTATCTCGCCTCGGGCGACATCCTCGAAGTTCTTTTCACGAGCACGATCTTCGTCCAGCCCGCGCAGGAATTCGCGCTCGCGATCGGGCTCTCGCTGAACGGCGGGGCGGCGTCGCCCCAGAGCTACAGCGTGCGTACCGCGTCGAACGCGGGCGCGTCGTCGCTCGCCTTCCCCATCGCCTGCAGCGTCGTGATCGACTCCGGGTTCAGCGCCAACGATCGATTCGACCTCTCGGTCCTCGGCTACTCGCCCGCGGTCCCGGTCGGGAACCTCTCGCTGATGACCGGCTTCCAGCTGGAGTGCCGGCATTTAAGGAGCAACGCATGAACCGACGAAACGAGATCGCCCGCACGCTTGTGGCCGAGGGCGTGAGCCCCTACTCGAAGAAGCTCCCCGCGCTCGTCGCAGCTCGGCTCCGCGCCGAGGAGGATGCCGACGCCGAGCTGCAGGGCGAGGAGATCGCCGAACAGGCCATCTCCGACGCGCGCCAGGCCCGCAAGGCTGCGCGCCGTCGCCGTGACATCGCGCGAGTCCAACGTCGGGTCGCCCAAGAGGGCGCGGCCGAAGCCGCGCCGCCGAAGCCGCGCACGTTCGCGAGCGCCGCGGGTGACGTGCTCGAGGTGCACGCAGACGCGCGCGCGTGGGAGCGAGGCTGATCCATGTGGCAAGGGCTACGCGGCAGCATCAAGCGATTCGCCGGGTCCAGCGGCAACGTGGACCTTCCCGCGTGCGCTGCGGTCATCGCCATCAACGCGCACGCGACGACCGCGGGAAGCGTGACGTTCTGGGATCAAGCTGGCGGCTCCGTCACCGTCCCGGTCCCGGCGAACACGTGGTGGATCTTCGATCCAAAGCACGCGAACGCGATCGTTCAGAGGAGCGCGAGCTCCTACTCGCGGATCACGTTCGCGAGCACGGACAGCTACTTCGTCGAGGCCGTGAGCCCGATGGGGTTCTGAGAGTTCATCCCATTGTGGGATCCGGACACAACGCCGTGACCCGGCCGGCAAAGCAGAGGACATCATGAGCACGAAAGAGACCGACGCACTCCAACGCCAAGCGCTGGAGGAACAACTCGACCCGACCAAGACGATCGCGCGGCTCCGCGCAAACGCGGAGGTGAAGGTCGACCCGCGAAAGCGCGTCCTGTACCGGACGCCGACGCGCTGGAGCAGCGAGACATTCGTCGCGTGGGGCTACATGCTCCCCGGGTTCGGCGGCGCGCTGCGTGACGGCGAGTTCGTCGCCGCGGTGGCAACGCTCGCCCCGCGCATGCACGAGCCCGACTGGCGCATCACCGCCGCGTTCGAGGATGCGGTGCTGTTCTCCGCTCCCCTCCTTGCCCGCATCGAAGCCCTTGTCATCTCGCCGGCGCGCCAGCGCGAGCTGGAAACCGCCTACCGTGGCGGGACCGCGCTGCGTGAGGTGCTGAACGCGGAGCTGCGGAAGGTTCACGCCGTCGTGGGTCACCACGCACTTGGACGTGCTCTCTCCGGGAAGATCCTCGGAGAGGTGCGGCGCGATCTCGTGCCCCTGAAGATCCTCGCCAAGGGCGAGCCCCTCCCCACGGTGGAGGAGATCTCCACCATGAAGGAGATCGACATTCCGGCGCCGGGTGCGCTGTGATCGTCGGTCGCCTGCAACGCGCGAGCGATCCACACGAGCCGCCGCGCTACGTCGACGTCGATCTCCCCGAGGCGTTCGCGCTCGGGCTGTTCGAGAGCCACCACGAGCGGGGCGTGATCTTCTGCGCGGGGCGCGAGGGCTACGAGCCCCTGTTCCTCTTCCGCGCGGGAGAAGCGTACGTGCTCGCCGATGGCGAGCTAGGCGTGGTCACCGACTGGACCGTCGCCCGGTTCTGGAGCTGAGGCGATGACCTTCCGAACCGGAGACCGCGCCGATCGCGACGTGCTCACGGTCGAAGGTCGCGTCATCAGCTGGGCGCACTCGCACGGCAAGGTCGAAGTGACGATGGCGGGGAAGCCCTTCGTCGTCACTGCGCACCGCAGCGGGAAACTGCGCATGAACCACGTTCACGTCCTGGAAGGCGACATGGTGAAGGTGGAGCTTTCACCCTTCGACCTCCGACGCGGGCGAATCATCGAACGCGAGCGCTCGCCGCGCTCTTGAGACTCCGTGCGCGGAATGGTCCGCGCGCAGGAATAGGCCGCTCGCCGTCGGCGGCCCGGGTCGTTGTGCTCCATCCCCGACACCGCGTTCGTTCTCCGCGCGGGAGACGGCACCTTTTCAAAGACAGCGGCCCGAACCGGAGGTGACTCCGGCCGGGCCGTCACACACGACGGAGTGTTCGCGTGTTTTCTACAGTAACCGCCGTACCGCTGGGTGCAACCAGCTCGAACGACAACGATGCGATCGTCATCGAACCTGGGCCCCCTGCGTGGCTCGACGATGCAGACGCCGATCGCGTGCTCGATGCCCAAGTCGACTCGCAAGCTCAGCCCCAAGACGAACCCTCGATGCCCGCCCGGCTCGGGTCTCACCTTGGCGATGCGCTTCTCCGCGCCCATCGGCGAGCGAACGGGAAGGAGCGGCCGGTACCCATCCCTTTCCCCTCGCTGGCGCCGCACTTCGGCGGGGGCCTTTGGGCTGGCGTTCACTTCCTCGTGGCCGGGACGGGTCTCGGGAAGACGCAGCTAGGGCTGCAGGTGGGCCTGCATGCGGCGCGGGCGGGTGTGCCCGTGCTGTACTTGGGGCTGGAGCTGGAGCCGATGCAGATCGCCCTGCGCGCCATGGGCGACGCGTCCGGGGTGCCTTGGTCCAAGCTCTACGTCGGCGACGCGCACCCGAACATGCTGGAGCGCGCGTCGGTGACGCTGGACGAGCTCGCGGCGCTCCCCTTCCACACCGAATTCGGGCGCCCCAACGGCTGGCCACAGGAGCGAATCACGGAGCTTGGGGCGAAGATGCGCGCCTACTACCCGGAGGCGGATGGGCCGGGGTCACGGCCGATTCTCGTGGTGCTCGACTTCCTGCAACTCGTCGGCGACACCACCGGGGAGACGCTGGAGATCCGGGAGCGCATCGGGCGAGCGGCCTACAGGGCGCGCGCCTTGGGCGCGGAGAAGAACATCTCCGTCCTGGTCATCTCGGGCGTGAGCCGCGAGGCGCGCCGCACCCTCGCCGACGCCGTAGCGGCGGCCGGGTTCGCCTACGACGAGGACGAGCACGGCCGGCCGGTGAACCGTCGGATCCTCACCCCCGATGCCCTGCAGGGGCTGGCGAAGGAGAGCGGCGACGTGGAGTTCTCCGCCGACACCCTCAGCGTCATCTACAAGGAGCCGGCGACGTTCGAGCCCGGCGGGGGCGTTGACGTGGTGTTCGCCACGGTGAAGGCGCGCGCGTGCCGCGAGACGTGGAGTCCGCTCCGCTTCACCGGCTTCACCTTCCACGAGCCCGAGGACCGCGGCGGGCGCCTCGTGGACGCGTGGAAAGCCAAGGACGATGCCCGCGCCCAGGCGAAGGAGCAACGAGCCCAGGCCAAGCTGGACGCCAAGAGGGCCAAGCTCGTCGCCGACGCCGCCGCGGTCGCCGCCTACGTCCAAGCCAACCCCGGGTGCACGGTGCGCGCGGCCCGCGTGAACGCCGTAGGCGACGCCAGCGGCCGCTGGACCCGCGCCGTTGCCCTCCTCGGCCGTGCCCTCGCGACCGACGACAAGAAGCGGCTCACCCTCGAACCTGCAGCCTTGTCGGACGAGGTGCGCTCATGTCTCACCTGAGCGTGGAAGAAAAGCGTGGACGTGGAAAATCCCCCCCATACCCCCCCACCGTTCCACGTTCCACGGTGGACGGCCGGGGGCCTACCGTGGAGCCGTGGACGGGCGTGGAATTCCACACCTTCCACGCTTTCCACGCCTACCCAACGGGAGGGGGACGGAAAGGAGGGGAGTCGAGCGGAAGGGGCAATTCTCGTACCACTGTAATTCGGTGGGTTGGCACGTTCCTTTCCATGGCCGAACGACGTTTCGGGACGGCACGGCGCTTGCCGTGCGGTCGGCGCGTGCATCCTGCAGAATTCCAGCGTGAGCGGCGCTCAAGTTGTCCCGTAAGTAACAGGCCGGGACACCCCTGGCGTGAGGCGAAAAACGTAAGTCTTTTCCGTTCGCATACTTGCAAACTTTTTGGGACGCGCTACATTCCACCCATGGGCCAAACCGCCGTGTATTTCCGCGTGAGTAGCCGTGGTCAGGACTTCGCCACCCAGCGGGACGCGGTGATGAAGGTCGCCCCCGCGGAGGCGTCGGTCTACCAAGAGAAGGCCAGCGCCAAGACGAAAGACCGGCCGGAGCTGAGCCGCCTACTCGCCGACGTGCGGGCCGGCATCGTGGATCGGGTCATCACCTTCAAGCTGGACAGGCTCACGCGCTCGGGTGTCGCCGACACCTTCGCCGTGGTGGATGCCATCCGGAAGGCTGGCGCAACCCTCCACTGCGTGGCCGATGGGCTCGTGGTGAAGCCGGGCGAGGACGTGACCAGCGACGTCCTGGTGTTCGCCCTGGGCCTTGCCGCCAAGCTGGAGCGCACCGCGAAGAACGACCGCATCGCCGCCGCACGGACGCGCCTGGAGGCCAAGGGCGAGGCATGGGGCCGGCCCGCCAGGGTCACCCCTGCCCAGCTCGACACCATCAAGCGCATGCGTGCCAAGGGCGACAGCGTGCGCACCATCGCCGCCGCGTTGGGCGTACCGCGCAGCACCATCGGGCGCGCGGTGAAGGAGCTCGGGTCATGACCCGGGGGGCGCCTGTTTTCCAACCGACCCCCCTCCCCCTGGGCGGGGCCGTCTCTCCGGCAATTTTGCGAGGTAGCCATGTATAAGCCGCGCGGTGGTGCTCCCACGATTGAGGTTGCCACGGTCGACCGGCAGCCTGAGCCTGTTCCGGGTGATGTTCCTGCGCCTGCGCCGCGAGGGTTCGGCAAGCTCAGTCCGAGCGAGGCGGGGAAGCTGGGCGGGGTCGAGCGGTGGAGGAAGTACAAGGCGCAGCAAGCGCTGGGGTTGAAGCTGCCCAAGGGGAGCAAGTTCGCGACGTACCGGACGCAGGCGAACGACTTCCTGACCGCGCACCTCTCGGAGCTGGCGAAGGTGGCGGGGGGGTCGGTTGGGCCTGGGCCATCCTCCATGGCTGCTTCGGCGGCGCTGCAGCTGGCGGCGTCGCGGTGGATGTTCGACACGGCGGCGGCGGCGGGGGACCCGGCGCTGATGAAGCAGGCGAGCACGCTCGCGAACGACTCGAGGCAGAACCTGCTTGCGGCCTACGAGCTGGCGGTGCGCGAGGCGCAGGCGCGCGGGAAGTACGGGGCGACGAACGCGCGGACGTTGGCCGAGCGCTTGCTCGGGGAAGGGGTCGAGTGACCATGGGCAAGCTGGCGGAGAAGTTCTTCAAGTTCGATGCGCGGCTGGAGAAGGCGGGGCAACCGCCGTGCTCGCCGTGGTGGCGAGCGGAGCTGACCAAGTTCTTCGACGCGTACGAGAGCGGCGCTGCGGATGAGTACTGGACATGCGTTGGACGCGGCGGCGCCAAGTCGACGGCGCTGTACAAGGTCGCGCTGTTCTTCACCCTGTTCGGCGAGTTCGACATCCCGAAGCACGAGACGCACTACGCGACACTCATCTCGCGCAACCGGACGGAGGCGACGAAGGGCGCGGCCATCATCGCGCGGTGGCTCGACGCGCTGGGGGTGAAGCACGATCCGACGTCCGACGTCATCCACATTGCCGGCACGCAACGCGGCATCCGCATCTTGAGCGCCAGCGTCGCGGGCGCCTCCGGTTGGCGCGCGTTCTTCGTCGGCGCGGACGAGTTCAGCAAGTGGAACCGCGAAGGTGAAGCCGCGATGCTGGACGCGGACGAGGTGCTTGCGAGCGCTCGCGCGCAGACGGCGACGCATGCGCGGGCGCCGCTGTTCGTCGCGAGCACGCCGTGGATCCAGGAAGGGAGCTTCTACGAATCGATCGTCGGAGGGTCCGTTGACGGGCGCGTGGTGTCGGGCCCTGCCCCCTCGTGGGCAGCGAACCCGGCGATCACCGAGGCGCAGACGCGGAGGAAGGAGCCGAACCCCGCGCGCTGGCGCCGTGAGTACGCGTGCGAGTTCTCGGCCACCTTCGATGCTGAGTACTTCTCCGACGAGCTCGTGATGAAGTGCACGGACCCGGGGCGCCTCTCGCGTCCCGAGCCATCGGGGCGCTACATGCACGTCGTGGCCATCGACCCCGCGTTCGTGTCGGACGGGTTCGGCATTGCCATCGCGCACGTGGAGGACCGCGAGGGCGGCGCCGCCGTGGTGGTGCTCGACTACGTGCACAGCCTGCAGGGCGACCGCGGCGGCGGCGGGCTGACCCCGGCCTACGCCATCGCCAACGTGGCGCACCTTCGCTACGCCTTCCCCGGCGGGCGCGCGGTGCTGAGTGACCAGCATGCAGCCGAAGCGCTCGCGCCGATGTTCCTCGAAAGCGGGATGCTCTTGCTCCCTGAACCGTGGTCGCAGTCGTCCAAGGTCGAGCGGTTCGAGTTCGTCCGCAACCTCATGCGCGATGGTCGCCTCCGTCTTCCCGACGATCCGTTCCTTCGTCGCGAGATTGCGAACATCGGCGTACGTCGCACGGGCGCGGGTGTGGAGTCGATCTCCAGTCGCGGGCGCGATGACCGCGTGTTCGCCGCGGTGCAAGCGGTCTGGCACGCGGCCCGCGGTGGCGCTCTCCTCGCTGCAGGGTCGACCGTGCAAACGTCCACGTTCGGCACGCGCCGGATAAGCTTGGTCGCGACGGGAAGCGTCACGGGCCGTGGTGGTCCTGGTTACGCTACGGTGGAGAGTGAGATCGCTGCGAGCATCGGGCGGGACAGGTAGGAGGGACCATGAGCAACGGTAAGCGGCCTACGGCGCATTGCGCCGCATTTCTGCAGAGAATGGCAACGTCAACCGAGCCGATGGGAAAGCGGCTTCACGACGCCTTGCACGCTGAGATCGTCATACTTCCCATCGATGGGTTTCCAGCGCAGGTGCACGCCGACTTGAAGAACGTTCTTGCACGCATGTCGGGAATGCCCGCTCTCTCGCACGAGGAAGCCGTCAAGCTCGCACGTCAGGCCGTGCACATCATGACGGCTACCATCTCGGGTCTGTACGACGACCTGCCCACCGAAGAGTCGTGACATGGCCTTCCTTCGACGCTGGCTTGACCCGCAGACGGTCCCGGGCGCTCCGCTGCCTGATGACGTCGCGCCCCTCGTGGTGGAGGCGCCCAAGAGGCGCAGGGCGAAGAACGGAACGAAGGTGGAACCGACCGGGCGCTACCTGACCGCGAAGGCCGTGGCCGGGGAGCTGGGCGTATCGCTCGCCCGTGCCTACGAGATCATGAAAGAGTGCACGCGCGTGATCGCTGGCCGGTCCGTGCGCGTGAGTCGTGCTGCATTCGAGAGCTGGAAGAAACGACACGAGGAAGGACCCTTGGCATGCGTGAGCCCCTCTACCAAAAGCACGGGATCTGGTGGTGCCGCGTCCGCAATCCGAATGGTGGGCGAGCGCTCCGCTTCTCCACCGGAACGAAAGACCGGACCGCGGCCGTCACGCGCTGGAAGCAACTGGAGCGAGAGCGCATCTCGGGTGCCGATCCGGCCACGAACCAAACCACGCTCGGAGATGCCCTAGACGAACGGATCGAGGAACGGAAAGCGGCCGGGCGTGCGGACGGCACGATCCACATGCTCAAGGTGAAGGCACGCCAGCTAGCCCGTGTGCTCGGCTCCGAAACGAAACTCTCTCGCATCGGCGCCGCGGAGATCGATCACTTCGTCCAGCAACGCCTACAGGATGGCGCGGCGCGGACGACGGTGCAGAAGGAGCTCGTCACACTGCGCGGGACCTTGAAGCTCGCGCGCCGGCGCAAGCTCTACCCCCACGACGTGGCGAGCGTCATGCCCATCGACTTCTCAGCCGACTACCGGCCGCGTTCGCGCGCGCTGAGCGAGACGGAGATCGGGAAGCTCTTGGATGCGCTTCCGCCGGAGCGTGCCGCGGTGGTGGCGCTCATCCTCGCCACGAGTGCGACCTACCCGAGCGAGCTTGCCAGGCTCGAGCCTGATGACGTCGACATGAAGGCTTGGACCGTGCTCCTCCGAGGAACCAAGAGGCACACGAGGTATCGCGTTGTGCCGATCGTCTCGTACGCGCGGCCGTGGGTGAAGCTCGCCGTCCCCCATCTACCGCTACGGCCGTGGACGAACGTCCGGCGCGACTTGGACGCGGCGTGCGAGTCAGCCGGCATCCCCCGATGCTCGCCGAACGACCTGAGGCGCACGACGGCGACCCTGCTCCGCGCGCACGGCGTCGAGCCTTCCCTCATTGCTGCCGTGCTCGGCCACGTGGACAGCCGCATGGTGGAGCGGGTGTACGGCAGGCTCACGCCGGACCAGCTCGCGCCCCTCTTGGATGGGCGCATTCGGGAGCACCGAAGCCGAGCGAAGGGGTACCGCCGGGGTACCAAGCGACCGCGAAATGCGAAAAACGCCGCATGAAGCGGTGATTCCACGAGGCTTGAAAATCCCCGTGTCGGCGGTTCGATTCCGTCCCTGGGCACAGCGCTTCCCCTGCGCATGCGCATGCGCATGCCCCTGCCCGCCCCGCAGGTCCGAAAGACGCCGGCTACCTGCCTCTTCGCTCGTACTTGTACTTCCTGAAGTCGAGGAGCTTGCAGACGGGGGGATCGGTCCTGGGGTTCACCTCGACGAGATCGAGGCCTTCCTTCATCGCGAGGCGGAGCGCCTCCGCGAGGGGCATGACTCCGAGCATTTCTCCCTTCGATCCGATCACGCGGACCTCGGGCGTGCCACGGAGGTCTCCGTTCTTGCGCGTCATCGAGGCTCGGGCGGGTAGACGGTGAAGACGAGCTCGCCGCCGACGTCGACCACGGCGCGCAACAGCGGTGAAGGGATCGCGAGATTCATGCTCTCGCGAGCGTGACCCGCCTGGACGCCGACATCGAAGCGCCGCGACGTCGCCGAGTCCCACGCTTCGCGGGGAGCCCCCGAGGTTCGGCGAACGAGCCGGGTGAACGCACGGAGGCAGCCCACGACCGTCCGCGAGGCGCGCTGCGACATGAGCTCCATCGTCGCCTCGTGGAACGTTCCAAGTCGCCGCTGGTGGAGGACGACGACCTCCGCGTCCCAAGCGGTGAGCAGCGCCGCGAGGCTGCGCCGCGAGCGAAGGACCAGGTCGACATTGAGGAACGCGGTGGGCTCGATGAGCAACCCAGAGAGCGACGTCCGAGCGCGCAGCCCCTGACCAAGTCGCGCAACGCCAGCTCTCGAGACTCACCTACCCCGTTCGGCGTTCTTCCAAGAGGGCAACCACCTCGCGCTGGATTCGGTCGCACGTCGGCGCCGCGAAGAACCGGTTCACGCCCAACATCCGCACGCGTGGCTCGCTCGCGTCGGGATCGCGACGGATGTCGAGCGCTCCCGTCACGTGCGCTTCGAGTCTACCGCGCAGGTACGTGACCGTTGCCTCGGAGCAATCGAGCGTGACCTCCACGATCAGCGGCTCCGTCGAGTACCAAGGCTCACGCGGCACGAGACCCTCCGTCCTGTCCCACGCCGACGCCACGGTGTAACCAATTGCCGCGTGGCCAAAGCGCTCGGCCCGCGGTGGACACCACGAATTTCCCCCCGAGTCTGCGATCGTCGTCGCGCATCGGGCACATCTCTCGGTGCCGGTGCACGAACCACGCCACGAAGATCACGACGTCACGACGACCAACCCCACGTCGTCGGCGTAGCGTCCTCCAGCCCCGCGCGGGAGCGCGACGAGCGCGTCCGCGATTGCGTCCGCCGAACCGAGCGCCGTTGCGTCGCGGATCGCTTTGGTCGATGCGTGACGGAACAGACCGTCCGTCGCCGCGACGAGCACGCCGGACGACGCACGAGCGTGGAAGCTCCACGGCCGGCACCGGCGCGTGCCCAAGCGCACGCGCGATTGTCCTTCGGTGAGTCGCTCGATCGTGCCACCGACACGCCAGGCTTCGCTGTCACCGGCGCTCACGCCCGCGACACCGAACGCACCGAGGACGAGCACGAGCGCGGTCGTCTCCCCCGCCCCGGCCGCCGCGAGCTCCGCGTCGACCGAGCGCAGCACGGACGCCCACGCTCGGAGATCGGTCGGGTCGCCCGCCTGGGCACGCACGGCATCGACGACCGCATCGCTCGCGTCCGCGCCCCCCGCGAGTCCCCCTGCCCCGTCGGCGACGACCACCACGAGCTGCTCGCCACGTGCGAGCACGACCGCGCGGTCGTCGGACGACGGACGCGAGCTCGCGAGGCGGACGGCGGCGAGGTGCGGCACCCCGGAGCAACCCGCGCGCGGGCGCCTTGTTTCCCGCCATTTTCGCCGCCTCCGACTTTTTCTCTCCGGTGCGGTGAATGTGCGCCGGCCGAGGCGCTACGGAATGCACGCCACGAGCTGACGCGCCGCGGGGGGCTTTCCGCGCGCGAACGGCTCGCGCGCGAAACCACCACTGCCACGCGCGCGCTGGCGCGCGCTTCTTCCGGGGACTTCATGCGCCTTCCGCTCCGCACCGTTGCGTTCTTCGCTCTGGCTCTCTCGACCTCGTCGCTCGTCGCGTGCGCGATGGGCGCGACGTCGCTCACTCCGCCTCCGCAGAAGGACGGCGGCGTGGACGCGGCCAAGGACGTCGCCACCACCGACGCCGCCAAGACCGACGCGAAGCTCGACCCGCCCGACGCGGACGTCCCCGAGACGATCGTTCCGCAGTGCACGCTCCAGCAGAGCTTCGGCGATCTCACCTGCGACAACTGCATGCAGAAGAGCTGCTGCGCGGAGACGAACGGCTGCCTCGGAGACTCGCAGTGCATGAACTTCCTGAGCTGCCTCTCCGGCTGCGTCGACGGCGATGGCGGCCTCGATCAGACGTGCGCGAACGGCTGCGCGTCCTCGAACCCTACGGGCGCGAACCGGTACATGGACATGACCTCGTGCGGCGACAGCTTCTGCCGCAACGAGTGCTTCGCGCAGTGACGCGACGAGCGCGGTAGAACCCTCAGCTCACGGCGGACGCCGGCGTGCCCCCGGCGCGCCGCAGGCTCCGCACCTCGTGCAGGCGCGCGAGCAGCGCCGGATCGTTGCCGCGCGCGAGGAGCTGCATCAGATAGCCCTCCGCCGCATCGAGGTCGCCCGCGGCGAGCAACACGTGCAGCGCGACGTCCACGTTGGGGGCGAACCCTGCCGGCATCGACCCGAGCGTCGCGAGGGCGGAGCGCGGGTCACCTTCGAGGCACTGCCCCATCGCGAGGACCTCGGTCGCGTAGGCGAAGAGCTGCGGCGTCTTCGCCTGGCTCCGCGCCTGCACCGCAGCCTGAATCATCGAGCGCCCGTCGCGCGCGGCGAGCCAGTGCGGATAGTCGTTCGAGAGCGAACGCTCGAGGGAGCGATCCCCACGCACGGAAAGGTGCTGGCGAAGCCCCTGCACGTTGATGATCGCGAAGTTCGCGAACAGGATCAGGTTCCACATGCTCCGCCCGCCACCGAGGAAGAGCATCACCGCTCCGAGCCCAGCGAGCGTGAGGAGTGAAACGACGCGGGCCACGAGCTCCCCATCGCCGATCTTGATCCAGTTCGTGAAGGATCGCAGCGCGTTGCCGCCGTCCAGCGGGAGGATCGGGAAGAGGTTGAAGATGCCCCAACCGATGTTGGCGAAGAGCGCATCGTTGATCGCCGTGTCCGCGATGCTCCCGTCGGGCGCGTGAACGAACATCGAGGCGACGAGGACGATTCCCCCGAGCACCAAGCTCACCGACGGCCCCGCGAGGCTGACCACGAGCGACTTCCCTGGGGTGAGGTTGCGCCCCCCCGACCAATAGGTGACGCCGCCCATCCCACCCAGCTCGATCGCCGGCGACAGCCCGAACGCCTTGCCTGCGAACGCATGCCCCAGCTCGTGGGCCAGGATCGAGACGAAGACGATCCCCGCCCAAATCGCCAGGTTCACGGGGTTCGTGCCCCCGCCGAGGCCCAGGACGACCGCCAGGATCAGGAAGCTCGCGCGCACCCGTACGGGAAAACCGAAGATCCGGAAGTGCGGGGCGTCCATGCCCCACAACTTCGTGCCGAAGCACGATTCATGCAAGCCCGTTCGGCACGGCTTGCGCCCCGGCCGCAGCGGCTGCACCCGGCGGAGCCGTCCCTCGCCCAGCGCGGGTGTCGGAGCCCCGGTCCGCGACTTGCACGGTTGCGGTGCCATGCAAGCCGTCGCCGTCTTCTACGCCACCCGCGAAGGTCAAGCCCGGAAGGTTGCCGACCGGATCGCGGGCGCGCTCATCGCGCGCGATCTCGAGGTCGCCGTCCACCACGTCAGCGATCCCGAGGGCGATCCCGCGCTCGGGCTCGCGGACGCCACAGTGCTCGTCGCGTCGGTCCACAACGGCAAGCACGAGCGCGAGATGGTCGACTTCGTGCAGAGGCACGCGCGCGTCCGCGAGATCCCGTCGTCGTTCGTCTCGGTGTGCGTGACGGAGGCGATCGTCGAGAGCCCGGCCGCATCACCGAAGGACCGCCGCGCCGCGATCCGCCACATCGGAGACCAGATCCACGAGTTCCTGGACGCGACGCAGTGGACGCCCGCGCACATCCTCCCCGTCGCGGGCGCGCTGATGTACACGCACTACAACTTCCTCGTGCGCTTCGGCATGAGCCGGCTCGCCGAGCGAGCGGGGCTTCCGACCGACACGACGCACGATCACGAGCTCACCGATTGGGGGTCGCTCGACCAGTTCGCAGCGCGCCTCGCGCACGAGCTCACCGGCGAGCCGATGACCTGATCACTTCGCCGGCTTCGGCTTCCCGTCCTTCATCGCGAGCGTGATGCGTTTGCCGCCCACGAGCGCGAGCGTGAAGGCACCATCGTCGACCGCGAGCGGCGTGCAGCCGACGGCGAGCTCGGAGCCGTCGACCGGCGCGGGCGCTCCGGCGTCGCCCAGGACGCGCGCCGCCGGGAGCTCTGTCGACCAGAGGACCCCCTGTTCGTCACCCGCCCACGCCGTCACCGCGTGCTCGTTCGCGAGCGCGAGCACCGATCCGTCGCACGCGACGGCGAGCGCCAGCGTCGTCGTCCCCGCCGGTGGCGGCAGGACGCCCGCGCCGGGCTTGACCAGGAACGGCATGTTGCTCGTCATGAAGCCGGACTGCTGCGTCCAGTCGATCTGCCACGTGCTCTTGCCCTTCGCCGGCGCCTCGAGATCGAACGTGTTCTTCCCGCTCGCCGCGCGCGACGTGCAGTGGCACGCCGGGACGACGTGCGTGGCCGGCGGGGGCGGCGGCGGTTTGAGCTTCGGCGTCGTCACCGCCGCCGCGCTCGCCGTGGACGCGCCGCCGCTCTTCTTCTTGTCCCCCGCCGTCAGAACCACGATCCCGGAGACCACGCCGATGAGCAGCACCGAGCCCAAGGCGACGAAGAACTTCTGCCGGCCCTCGGACTCGCGTTCGCGCGCACGCTGCTCCTCGCGCTCGCGCTTGTCGGCCTCCGAGCGCTCCTTGCGCAGGCGCTCCGCCTCGACGCGCTCGGCGCGCTGGCGGGCGTGCTCGGCGTCGCGCGCCGCTTTCTCCGCGCGGAGGTCCGCTTGCTGTTCGGCGCTCCGCCGTTCGCGCTCGCGCTCCTTCTGGGCCTGCGCCCGCATCGGCGATGGACCGGCGAAGAGCATCCAGATCCCGTCGCCGACCGGCTCTTTTCCGGAGAGCTTCGACCACAACCGGTCCGGGATGCGCGAGACCGTCTTGCAGAACGTGCACGTCACGAACTTCGTCCCGTCGGCCGCCGGGAGCGCTGCGCTGCAGGACGGGCACTGGATCGCGATCGCTCCCTCGGTCGACGCGACCTTCACCGGGGCGCGGTCGGAGCGGTGCTCCGCCGCGACGACGGCGCGGAGCGCGCCCTTCGTCATCGAGAGCGCCGCGGACGGGACCGTGTAGCGCGCGCTCGTACCGCACGCGCCGCACGCGAGCGTCGCCTCGCGCCCCTCGCCGACGGTGACGTCCAACGGCGCCTTGCACGACTCGCAGAGCGGCCGCCCGGGGCTGACGGTCACACGGAGGGCGTTGGGGCCGTCGACCGCGTGCGCGACCGACGTGCGCCCCACGCCCACGTCCTCCAGGTCGGGCGCGAGCCCGCCCCCGCGATCCGCGTGGAGGTCGGCGACGCCGTGCGCGAAGCCGAGCGCGCCGAACCACGCGCTGACCTCGAAGGCTTGCTCGAGCCCGCAGCGCCCGCAGGTGACGCCGCCGTCCATGTCGACGTGGTCGAGCGGAACGGCGAAGGCGCACATTCGGCACGTGAACGTGCAGTCGACTGCGACCCAGGCTTCCTCGGGCGACTCGGTGATCGCGAGCGACGGGCCGACGTCGTGCTTGCACCGCGCACAGGTACCGGAGGCGCGGCCACGTGCAGCGCCGCATGCGCGGCACAGGTCGAGCTGGGTCATGAGCGGAGCGTAACCGCATCCGCGCGGAGTGCGTCGAGCAGCGCGCCGATGCGCGCGTTTCCGCGTTGCTCCACGCGATGGATCGCCCAGATCGAGACCGGCGGCGAGCGCCACTGGGGCAAGATGCGCCGGAGCCGGCGCGCCGCGAGATCGTCGGCCACGAGCCAGTCCGGCAGAAGCGCCACGCCGAGCCCCGCCAGCGCCGCTTCGCGGAGCGCCGCCGGAGCCGTCGCCGCGAAGCGCTCGCGGAGAGCGATGGTCCGAACGACGGCCGGGTTGCCTCGAGAGGGCTCCAGCGTCCAGGTCGGTGCCGCTCCCTGCTGGCGGAGCTGGACCAGCGCGTCGTGGTCGGCGAGCTGCGCCGGGTCCCGGAGCGCGCTCCGGCGCGTTCGCAGGTACGCCGGCGCCGCGACCAGCCAGCGATGGAACGTCGCGACCACCGGCGCGACGACGACCGTCGAGTCCGGCGGCGCGACCCCGCCCCGGAGCGCGACGTCGACGCCGTCCGCGATGAGGTCCACGAGCGCGTCCTCCAAGCGGAGCTCGACGACGAGCGCAGGTCGGCTCGCGACGAGCGGCGCGAGCCGTGGCATCAGCCAGCGCTGACCGAGCGTGACCCCGGCGCTGACGACGAGACGCCCGGCGACGCCGCGCGCGCGACTCGCGGTCCGGGCATCCTCGACCTCGCGCAGGATGCGAACCGCCCGCAGGTACATCTCCCGCCCCGCGTCCGTCACCGACATGCGCCGCGTCGATCGCAGCACGAGCGCGGCGCCCACCTCGCGCTCCAGCTCCGCGAGCTGACGGCTCACCGCCGCGAGCGACACGCGCCGGGCCCGCGCCGCGGCGGACAGGCTCCCGAGCTCGACCACCCGCGCGAACGTCTCGAGCCCGGACAGGAAGCTCACCGCCCGACGCTCCGCGATTCTTGACGAAATCGCAAGAGTGAATCGCGGAGCGCTCCCCTACTCCGGACGCCGAGCGCGACGAACGATGCAGGCCACGACGCGCTCCGTCGCGTCGCAGAAAAGGACCTCCCATGAAGCTCCAAGACTCCGTCGCCCTCGTCACCGGCTCGAACCGCGGCCTGGGCCGTGCCCTCGTCCGCGCGCTCGTCGACGCCGGTGCGCGCCGCGTCTACGCGACCGCGCGCGACCCCAAGTCGGTCGAGACCGGCGACCGAATCGTCCCCCTCGCGCTCGACGTCACCGACCCCGCGTCGGTCGAGGCCGCCGCCGCGCGCGCCGAGGGCGTGAACCTCGTCGTGAACAACGCCGGCTCGCTCGCGTCGTTCGGCCTTCTCACCGCGACGCCCGAGGAGATCGCACGGGACCTGCGCACGAACTTCACCGGCCCGTGGCTCGTCGCGCGCGCGTTCGCGCCCAAGATCGAAGCGAACGGCGGCGGTGCGATCGCGAACGTGCTCAGCGTCGTCTCGCTCGGGAGCATGCCGCCGCTCGGCGGTTACTCGGCCTCCAAGGCGGCGGCGTTCTCGCTGACCCAGGCGCTCGCCGCCGAGCTCGCGCCGAAGAAGATCGCCGTCCACGCGGTGTTCCCCGGCCCGATCGACACGGACATGATCCGATCGTTCGAGATGCAGAAGACGAGCGCGACGGACGTCGCGCGCGCGATCGTGAAGGGGATCGCCGCCGGCGATGCGCACATCGCGCCCGACCCGATGTCGGCCGAGGTCTACGCCGCTTGGACGCGCGACCCGCGCGCCGCCGCCGCGAAGCTCGCTGGCTGAACCGCCCGTCAGCGGGTGCGGCAGCGCTCGAGCAGGCGCTTCGTTCCGCCCTCGCGCCCGCCCGCGCTCCCCCGGAACGGATCCGCGTCCGTCCCGAGGATCGCCCGCAGGCGAGCCACCGCCGGAGCGTCGCCGAGCGCACACGCAGCGACGACGCGCTGGCGGAGGGACTCGCGCCGCGCCTTGATCGGCACCGCGTCGGGCGGCGCTGCGAGCACGCGATCGAAGCGCACCGCCGCATCGGCCCAATAGCCGCGCGAGACGAGGTTCTTCCCGACCAGGTACGACGGGAGCGGCGCCCCGTCGGTCTTGGTCTCCCACGCGGTCAAGAGCCCGAGCGCCATGTTGCCGTCGGCGGGCTTCTCGCCTTCGCCGACGAGCAAGAGCGACACCGGCCGGCGCGCCTCCGGATCGAGCGCGGCGATCGCCTTGATCTCGAGCGTGCGCGACTGATCCTCGTCGGGGATGGACGCGGCCAGCTCGCGGTACGCGAGCGCCGCGTCCTCCCAGTGACCGTCGAGGAGATCCTGATCGGCGAGCGCTTCACGCGCCTTGTTCCGGAACGAGAGCGTCGCGCTGTCGTCGGTCGCGAGCGCACGCAGCGCCGCCCGCCCCTCCGCGCGATCGCCGAAGCGGGCCTCCATCCCGGCCCGTGAGAGCTGCGCGCTCCACTCGTGCGGGTCGCGCGCGAGGATCGTCGCGTAGAGCGCGCGTGCGTCCCCGAGTCGCCGCGCGGCCTGGCACTGGTCCGCTTCGCGCTTGAGCGCATCGACCTCGTGCGGGCAGCGCCGGCCCCAGATGCTCGGCCGCTCGAACTTCGACTGGACCCACGCGTCCGCGGCGGGGTTGTCGGGAAGCGCCTGGAGGTGGGCGCGGAACTCGCCGTCCAGCGCGTCCAGGCTCCTTCCATAGACGCCCTCCACCGTGCCGCCCGCGTACCAGGCGCGCATCTTCTCCATCCCGTACGTCTGCTCGAGGAACCGAACGAACGCGCCCGCGAGCGTGTAGCTCTTCGCCGCCGACCCGGCCAGAAAGCCTGTCCCAAAGAGGGACCGCATCGGCGGGAGCGTCCCCCGGGCGAGCATGGCTCGCGCCCACGTCTCGTCGGTGAGCTCGTCCTCGTCGGGTGAAGCGGCGACCGCCACGCCTTCGATCAGGCCGGGGTTCGGGATCAGGCCCCCGAGCTCGCCCGCGACCTTGAACGGACCGTTGCCGAAGCGCCCCGCGACCACGTGTGCGATCTCGTGCCCGAGCACCGGGTGCGGGTAGCTCGCGATCTGCAGGTACACCTCGTCGCGCCACGGCTTCGCGATGTAGGTGTCGGCGGCGCCCATCAAGCGCTTCTTGTCACCCGCGTCGCGGAAGAAGAACGCGACCAAGCGCTCGGGACCGCGGACGCCGAAGTGCGCTTCCACCTCGGCCAGCTCCTCTTCGCAGTCCTTGAGGAGGAGCGCGGCCTCGTCGTCGCGCATGCTCGAGGGGTAGACCACGCTGCAGCGCTCGCCGTCCTTCCGCGCGCCGAGGTCCTTGGCGATCGACGCCGCCGTCGACCAATGCCCGAGCCGCACGCCGGAGGCCGTGATCCCGACGCTGAGCGCGAGCGCTGCGAACGCGAGGACCGTACGCCAGCGCCGGCCCGGTGCGAGGAGCACGCGCCGATGCAGGCGACCGCCCGACCGCCGGAGCTGCGAAGCGGCGAGGACCGCGAAGACCAGCGTGGCCGCCGAGCCGACGCGGTACCAGAGCAGCGCGGGCCCGGGCTCGACGACGGTGTCGTAGAGCGTGCCGCTGAAGTAGCCGACGAAGGGATCGAAGGCGAAGATCATCGGCGAGGTGGCGAAGCGCGCGAGGCTGACGAGCGCGCACGCGAGTGGCCCGCCGATGCCGAGGAGCACCGCGGTGAGCTTGCGGAGCCGGCGCCGGCGCGCGACCTCGGCGACGAGCGCGCCCCACACCCCGGCGAGGAGCACGCCGAAGCCGGCGGTCAGCGCGAAGTACGAGAGCCCACCCCAGAGATCGCAGGTCTGGACGCGCAGGCCGTGGAGGACGCCGACGACGATCGCGACGAGGGCGACGACGGCGCCGGTCGCGATCCCGGACGCGACTCCCGCCAGCGGTTGCGGGGCGCCGAGCGGAGCGCGCGCCGAGAGCGCGAGCGCGCGATCGATCGCGACGACCGACGGGAGCACGAGCCCGCACGCGAACGCGTACTCGTAGCCCACGCCCGCGAAGAGCGGGAGGAAGCCGAGCCCCGCGCCGACGGCCGCGGCGATGGCGGCGGCGCGGAGCGGGCCGCGCACCGCCATCTCAGGCGCCGCCCGCTTGCGCCTCGGACTCCGGATCCGGCGGGACGACCGGAGTCGCCGGCGGCTCGAGGACGAGCGGGAGGATCTCGTCCACCCGCTTGATGAGGTGGACGGTGAGGTTGTCGCGAACGTCTTTCGGGACGTCGTCGAGATCGCGCTCGTTGCGCGCCGGCATCAGGATCGTCTTGATCCCCGCGCGGTGGGCGGCGAGGAGCTTCTCCTTGATGCCACCGACCGGGAGCACGTTGCCGCGCAAGGTGATCTCGCCCGTCATCGCGACCTCGCGCTTGACCGGCGCGCCGAGCAGGAGCGACGCGACCGCGCTGTAGATCGTGATCCCGGCGCTCGGACCGTCCTTCGGGGTACCGCCCTTGGGAAAGTGGATGTGGAGGTCGATCGAGCGGAGGAACTCCGGATCGAGGTGGAGGCGCGCGGCGCGGCTGCGGATGAACGACACCGCGGTCGTGGCCGACTCCTCCATCACGCTCTTGAGGTTGCCCGTGATGACGACGCCGCCCTTGCCGGGCATCTTCGTCGCCTCGATGAAGAGGATGTCGCCGCCCGAGGGCGTCCACGCCAGGCCGGTAGCGACGCCGGGTTGGACCTCGCGCTCGACGAGGTCGGGTACGTGGCGCGGCGGCCCGAGCACCTTCTCGACGAGCTCGCGCGTCGCCTTCTCGTGCACGTCTTCGCCCGACGCGAGGCGCATCGCGATCGCGCGGCAGACGGAGCCGATCTCGCGCTCGAGCCCGCGGACGCCGGCCTCGCGCGTGTAGCTGTCGACGATGGTCTCGATGCCTTCGTCGGTGAACTCGAGCCGCTCGTCGGTCAGGCCGTGGCTCGCGAGCGCCTTCGGGATGAGGTGCTGCTTGGCGATGCTCGCCTTCTCGCGGCGCGTGTAGCCGGCGACCTCGATGACCTCGAGCCGGTCCCAGAGCGGGCCCGGGATGGTGTCGGGGTTGTTCGCGGTCGCGAGGAACGTGACCTGCGACAGATCGAACGGCGTGTCGATGTAGTGGTCCTGGAACGTGTTGTTCTGGGCCGGATCGAGGACCTCGAGCAGCGCGGCCGCGGGGTCGCCCATCATGTCGACGCCCATCTTGTCGACCTCGTCGAGGACGAAGACGGGGTTCTTCACGCCGATCTTCTTCAGGCCCTGCATGATGCGGCCCGGGAGCGCGCCGACGTACGTGCGGCGGTGGCCGCGAATCTCGGCCTCGTCCCGGACGCCGCCGAGCGCGATCCGGTGGTAGCGCCGGCCCATCGAGCGGGCGATCGAGCGACCGAGCGACGTCTTGCCGACGCCGGGCGGCCCGATGAAGCAGAGGATCGGCCCCTTCTTGTCGGACCGCAGCTTGCGCACGGCGATGTACTCGACGATGCGCTTCTTCACCTTCTCGAGCCCGTAGTGGTCTTCGTCCAGGCAACGCCGCACGTCGACCGGGTCGAGCTTGTCGGGGGTGGTCTTCGACCACGGCAGATCGGCGAGCCACTCCACGTAGTTGCGGGTGACGTTGTACTCGGCGCTCTGCTGCGCCATTCCGGAGAGGCGCGCGAGCTGCTTCTTGGCGATCTTGAGAGCGTCCTCGGGGAGCTGCGCCTTGCGGATGCGCTCGCGAAGCGCCTCGACCTCGTCGTCCTCGCTCGCCTCCCCCAGCTCTTCGCGAATGCTGCGGAGCTGCTGGCGCAGGATCTGCTCGCGCTGGGCCTTCCCTTCGTCGGCGACGAGGGTGGAGACCTCCTGCCGGACCTTCAGCATGTCCAGCTGGCGCTGGACCATCGCGAGCACGACGCGGACGCGCGCCTTCGCGTCGTACGTCTCGAGCACCTTCTGCTTGTCGGCGACGGTGGCCTGCTCGGGGGTGAGGTTCGAGGCCACGAGATCGGCGAGCGCGCCGCTCTCGCGGACGTTGTCGAGGACCGAAGCGGTCTCCTTCGGCAGGCTCGGCGTGAGCGCGAGCACCTCCCGCATGACCTCGCGCAGCTTGGCGCCGAGGGAGTCCAGCTCGGCGTCCCGCTCGAGGTCCTCCGCGATGCGGCGGATCTTCGCGGTCATGAACGGCTCGAGCGACGCTTGCCCGAGCATCTCGAGCCGCGCGAGCCCGTGGAGGACCACGGAGTAGTTCGAGGGCCCGATCCGAATGACCTTCACGACGCGCGCGACCGTACCAATTTGGTACAGGTCGTCGAACATCGGCTCGTCGACGTCGGAGTCCTTCTGACTCACGATGCCGACGACGGCGCGCTCCTTCTCGAGTAGCTCTTCGACCAGGCGCACGCTCCGCGCGCGCCCGACGTTGATCGGGACGACGCTCGCAGGAAAGACGACGCTGTTCCGGAGCGGGAGGATGGGAAGCGTTTCGAGGGTCCGAGAGCCTTCGGTCACGACTTTGGGCTATAGCACGCGCGGCGCTTGTGCTACCCATTCCCCTCGCATGCGCCGACATTCCGCCCCGATTCTCGCCCTCTGCGCAGCCGCGTGCGCCGCACTGGCGGTGGCGTGCGGGGGTGCCGGAGCGACCGATCCCGGGGCAACCCTGCGTGACTACGGGCGTGCGCTCGAAGACGGGCGCGCGGACGACGCGTACCGGCTCCTCAGCGACGATGCCCGGCGCGGCGTCTCGCTCGAGGCGTTCCGGCGGATGGTCAAGGACAACCCCGACGAGGTCCGCGAGCTCGGCCGTTCGCTCGGCCGCCCGACCGCGCGCCCGGTCGTGACGGCCGTGGTCACCGCGCCCGACGGGCAGGACCTGCACCTCGTCCTCGAGGACGGCGTCTGGAAGGTCGACGCGTCCGCGGTCGATCTCTATGCGCAGGACACCCCGAAGCACGCCGTCCAGGGCTTCGTCCGGGCGCTCGAGCGCAAGCGGTACGACGTGGTGCTCCGCTACGTCCCCGAGTCCCACCGCGAGGGGCTCGACGCCGCGAAGCTGAAGGCGGCGTGGGAAGGCGACGAGAAGAACACCGTCGACCAGCTCGTCGCGGCGCTCAAGCAGGCGCTCCCCACGGCGGCGATTGAAGAAGCCGGCGAGCGGGCGACGATGATCCACGGCGCCGGCACGTTGCAGCTGGTCCGCGAGCACGGTCTCTGGAAGATCGAGAATTTCGACTGAGACATGAGTGAACTACCCACCGAGTTGGGGGCCGAGCTCATCCGTGCGCTCGAAGCGAAGGGCTACGCGACGCTCACCCCCGTCCAGATGGCGGTCCTGCGCGCCGAGCTCGCCGGCCGCGATCTGCGGATCACGTCGCAGACCGGGTCGGGCAAGACGGTTGCGGTCGGGATCGCCGTCCGCGACGTCGTGGCCAACCGCGACGCCGGAGCGCCCCGCGCGCTGGTCATCACCCCGACGCGCGAGCTCGCGAAGCAGGTCGAGCAGGAGCTCCGCTGGTTGTTCGCGCCGCTCGGCGCCGAGGTCACGTCCGTCACCGGCGGCGCGAGCTACCGGGACGAGTACCGCGCCCTGTCGCGAAAGCCGGCGATCGTCGTCGGGACGCCAGGCCGGCTCCGCGACCACCTCGAGCGCGGCGGGCTCTCCACCGCTGCCGTCGGCGCGGTCATCCTGGACGAAGCGGACCGCATGCTCGACATGGGGTTCAAAGAGGAGATCGACGCGATCCTGGCGAAGGCGCCGGTCGAGCGTCGTACCATCTTGGTATCGGCGACGTTCCCGCGCGAGGTGCGCGCGCTCGCCGACCGGGTCCAGAAGGACCCCGCCTTCGTCGAAGGGACCCCGCTCGGCGCGGCCAACGCCGACATCGAGCACCTCATCCACGTCGTGCAGCCGCGCGAGCGGCTGGATGCGATCGTGAACCTGCTCCTCGCCTCCCCCGACGCGCCGTCGCTCGTCTTCGTCCGCACGCGCGCGGACGTGGCGGAGCTCAGCGGGCTCCTCCAGTCGGCGGGGTTCTCGGTGGGGTCGCTCTCGGGCGACATGGAGCAACCCGAGCGCGACCGGGCGCTCGCGGCGTTCAAGCGCGGAGCGATCCACGCGCTGGTCGCGACCGACGTCGCGGCCCGCGGGATCGACGTGCAGGACATCGGCCGCGTCATCCACGCGGAGCCGCCGAACGACGCCGACACCTACACGCACCGGAGCGGACGAACCGGCCGCGCGGGGCGCCAAGGCGTGAGCTCGGTGTTGGCCGCTCCGGCGGCGCTCCGGCGCGTGACGGGCCTGCTCTCGCGGGCGAAGGTGCGCTGGAAGGTGGCGCCCGTGCCGACCGCCGAGGAGCTCCGCAACGCGGCGACCGAGCGGCTCTTCGTGGAGCTCACGAAGGATGCGCCCGACGAGATCGACGAGTCGATCTGGAACCTCGCGAAGCGGCTCGGCAAGGAAGAGACCCGCACGCGCATCCTCGCGCGCCTGCTGTCGCGCGGGCGGCTCTTCGGCGCGGCCGAACCGCGGGAGATTCGTCCCACGATGGTACAGGCGCCGGTCGATCGCGGACCGCCGCGGCGGGACGAGCGCCCGCGCCGCGAGTACGACGCCCCGCGCCGCGAGTACGACACCCCGCGCCGCGAGTACGACACGCCGCGCCGCGAGCACGGGGAGCGCGCTCCGCGCCGCGAGGTCGCCCCGCCGGACGCACCCGGCGCATGGACGAAGTTCCGTGTGACGTGGGGCGGGCTCCACGGCGCCGACGCGCGCCGCGTGCTCGCGATGCTCTGCCGGCGCGGAGGGATCCAGGGTGGCGACATCGGCGCGATCGCCGTCGAGCGCACGTACTCGATCGTCGACGTCGCGGCGTCGGTCGCAGATCGGTTCGCGGATGCCGCAAGCCGACCGGACCCGCGCGATCCGCGGGTGAAGGTGTTCCGCGAGCACGGTGGTGCCCCCCCGCCGCCGCCGGCGCGGCGCAGCTCGCGCAAGCTCCCCGAAGCGGCTCCGGACGAGGTCCCGCCGCCGCGCCGGAGCTCGCGCAAGCTCGACGCCGAGGTCCCCGCGGCGCCGCCGTCGCGGCGGAGCTCGCGCAAGCTCGACGCCGAGGTCCCTGCGGCGCCGCCGTCGCGGCGGAGCTCGCGCAAGCTCGACGCGCCGCCGCCGAAGCCGATGGGTGGAGGGCACGTTCTCCGGCGGGGGCCGAAGAAGCCGCACCGCAAGGGTCAGCCGCGTCCTCGGTGAGGAGCCCGGAGAAGAGGGGGCCTCACCTCGTTCTGGTGCCGACGCGTTCGCGCGCAGCGGCGACGAGGGCGGCGTAGTCGGGCTGGAGTGTTTGGTCCGCCGTCAGCGTGTTCATCACCGCGGACCGCGACATCACGGCCCCTCGCGGGTGGATAGGTCGGGGTCTGGCTCCGCTGCCACGACATACCCGGGAGCCGCGTGAACGCGCGACTCCGTCTTTTCGCGTCGGTCGGAAATCCGGTTCGCTCGAGCTCTTCCAGAGACGCCGCCGTCTCGTACACGGGCGTACTTTCGATTCCGGTCGCGCCGAGAACCCGCGGCAACTCGGGATCGTCCGGCGGGAAGATGGCAGCGACGTCGTTTCGTGTTCCGTCGGGACGGATGGGATCGGGGACGATGCAGAACCGCGTGGGCGCCATCTCCCTCCTATACGCGGACCCGCTCGCTCACTCCCAGAGATCGGTCGTTCCGAAGGTACTTACCCGCGCCCGGAAGATGCCGAGACCGAACGCCGCGATTCGAACGCCCTCGATGCCATTGGCTCATGCTCGTCGAATCGCCGAGCCTCGTCCAGCGCATCGGAAGTGAGCTATCGTGGACGAAGTGGGATGAGGCGTTTGCTCACGCTCGCAGGGGTTGTGGCGCTGCTCCTGACCGGGGGCCACGCGTACGCGGACGAGGCGGCACCGCCAGTCGTCGATCCGGCCGCCGAGCGGCTGCACGCGCTGATCGCGGATCAAGCCGCGCAGGACCGCGCCGAGCGCCACGTCGCTGGTGGGATTTTGCTGGGGTTCGGTGGGGCCATGGTGCTCGGCGGGATCCCGTGCTTCGTCTTCGCTCCCAACGAGCAGCCCGCCAGACCGCTCTTCCTCGCTACCGGCGTGGCGCTCGAAGTGACCGGTGCGCTCAGCGCCGGGATCGGGGCGCTCTCTTTCGCGCTGACCACGTCGATCGAGGATCTCGCCGTCGAGTACGAACCGATCGTGAAGACGCGGGCCGACGCCCTGATCTGGGGCGAGGCGCGACTGAGCGCGCTCGCCGAGCGCGAGCGGAGCGCGCGGATCCGCAACGGGGTATTGGCCCTCACGCTCGGTCCCGCGGCGGCCGCCCTCGGCGTCGTGAGCGTTGCGTTCTCGTCGAACTCGGACCTTCGGCTGCTCTCGATGAGCGCGTTTGGACTCGTCGGTCTGGTGGACGTGGTCAGCGGGATCTACGCGCTCACCGTTGCTCGCTACCCCGCCGAGCGGCTCTGGCGGACGTGGCTCATCGGGACCGGCCGCGCGCCGTCAGCGCGCGTGTCGCCCTGGTTCAGCCCGACCCTCGGAGGTGCGATGATCGGGGTGGGTCTCACGCTCTAACCGTTGGTCACCTCCCGAGATGGCCGCGCGCTGCGGCCGCGATCGCGCTCTCCGGGTGCGCCAACGCGAGCACGCGCCCGAAGCACGCCGTGGCCTCCGCGTGCTGCTGGAGCGCGGAGTACACCTCGCCCATCACGAGCTGCGGCTCGGCGAAGTTGGGATCGAGGTGCTGGAACCACGGCGGCGCGAGCTCCGGCTTGCTCCGCGCGACGAACACGCGAATCTGCGCAATCGCGATCATCGATCGAAATGCGTCTTCGAGCGTCTCCCTCGCCTCCGAGCCTTCGATGACCGCCTCGACGCAGCGGAGCGCGGGCTCGGCCTGCTCCAGATCCGGCCACGGCATGCGGCTGAGGCCCGCCGCGCGGAGCGCCCAGAGCGCGGCGCGATCCTCGTCGAGGAGCACGGCGTCGTCGACCGGGTCGAGCACGTCGAGCATGTCGCGCGCCCGATCGAGGTGATAGAGCGCGTCCGCGAGGTCCACGAGATCGCCGAACGTGCGCTCCGCCTCCGGGATGAGCGCATGGAGCTCGAGCACCATCGCGTACTGTCCGAGCGCAGACGTGTGGACCACGAGCGCGCGCAGCGCCTCGGCGTCCCCGTCCGCCAGCGCGATCGCGGCGCGAAAGAGCGGCGTGCTCGCCGCGAGCGGGGTCTGCTCGGGGAGCGTCTTCAGGACGGCGCCGATGGCGCTCTCCAGGTGGGTGTACCGCTTGGGGACGGCCTCGGTCGGCTCCGTCTCGAGGAACGCAATGGCCTCGCCGACGCAAGCGTCGCAGATTGCCCCGTGTGCGCCGGAGACGAGCTGGCTCACCTCGGCGCGCGCCTTGCCGCACAAGGCGCAGTGAAGAGGGTCTTGGCTCACGGGCGAGCTACTTCGTCCGACCTTCGAGCGAGATGGCGGAGCACGCCAGCATCGAGGCCTCGCGGAGCAGCATCAAGACCGCGGTCCGGTCCTCGCACTCGGGGACGTGGTCCAGGACGACCTTGGCGAACGCTTTGGCGCTCTCGTGGATGGCAGCGAAATCCTGGAGTTGCTTGGGGGAAGCGTGGTGATGCGAAAAGACGTAATCGGGATCGAACGTGTCGCGGTTCATGCCCCGATGGTAGACGACGTTGACCGCGCGCGCGTCTCCGGTCAGAAAGAATGGATGGGGTCTGGTCTTCACCGCGCCGCGGTGGGTCTCGTTCCGCTCGCGCTCGCACTGGCGTGCTCGGGCCGCGGCAACGTCAACGACGACACGGGAGCATTTCCTCCCGTCCCGGAGCCCGGGCCCAGAGAGGCGGATCCAGGCCCGAACCTCTTCCGGCCCGACCTCGGAGCGACGACCGTACCCGCGCTCCGCGTGCCGCCGATCTTCGGAGGAACCCTTCTCTCGACCGGCGATGGCAAGCTCGCCGTCGCCGCCGATCCGGACCGCGGCCAAATCTACGTAGTGGACCTCGTGAAGCGGGCGCTGGCTTCTACCGTCGACGTCGGTGCCGGAAGTCTCCCGTTCCGGGGCGTCGAGAGCAGACCGGGCATCGTCCACTTCACGCTCCGGGGAAGCGGCCAGGTGGTGACGCTGGATGCGACCGCGGGGAGCGTGCTCTGGACGGCGGCGGCGTGTCCGGAGCCACGCGGTATCGACTACGACGCAGCCACGGAGACGGTCGCGGTGGCTTGCGAGCGGGGCGACGTGGTCTCGCTCCGAACGGTCGACGGCGTGATCGCGCGCACGGTCCACACGCCGGTGACCAGTGCTCGCGACGTTTTCGTCGAGGGCGAAGGGTATTGGATCAGCGACTTCCGGTCGGCGGATCTCTACCTCGTCGACGCGCAAGGCGTGGTGAGGCGAGTTGCACATTCGGGCGACGTGCTCACCCCGACGGACTTCGCATGGCGCACGCGGAGGCTCGGGCCCTCGACCTTCCTCGTGAGCCACCAGACCATCCTCTCTACCGCTCCGGTGTCGACGACGGCCACTGGCGCATACGGTGGGGCCTCCCCCGACCCGACTTGCGTGCCGAACGACTCGATGATCGGCACGGCGGTGACCCGCATCGAGGTGGCCAAGCCCAGCATCATGACGCGCGTCCCCGGCGGGGCCCTACCGGTGGACGTCGCCTACGAACCGGTCATGCAGAGCTTCGCCCTCGCGTTCGCTGGGAACTCGTGGCAGCCGAAGCTGCAGAAAGTGCAGCTCTTCCACGCGAACAGCGGAGTCGTTCTCGCGTGCCCTCCGAATCCAGCGCCGATCGTCGGAGAGATCGTCGCCGTCGAGTACACTTCGACCGGAGCGCTGCTGGAGCAGAGCAGAGAACCTGCGCTCCTCCATGTCACGGCGGGGATCACGCGCGAGACCATCGAGCTGTCACCCATCTCCCGTCGCGACACCGGCTCCATACTCTTCCACGCGAACTCCGGCCGGCACGTGGCGTGCGCTTCGTGCCATGCCGAGGGCGCCGACGATGGGCGCACTTGGTTGTTCGACGACGGGAAAATCGGCCCCGTCCGGAAGCGTCGTACGCCCTCGCTGCGGGGAACCGTGCTCGGGACCGCGCCCTACCATTGGAATGGGGAGGAGCACGATCTCTCCGCTCTCTTCACCGACGTGCTGTCGCATCGTATGGACGGCCCCTCACTCGACGCCGCGCAGGCGGTCGCGTTCGCTAGCTGGTTGGAGCAGCTTCCGGCGCCCCGCCGGAGTCCAGCCGACGACCCGGACGTGATGCGCGGAGCCTCGCTGTTCGCCGGCAAGGGGAAGTGCACGAGCTGCCACGGCACCGGCGGCGCGACTCCCTCCAGTGCACTCTTCGACGTCGGAACGGGCGCCGAGCTGAGTCCACCGTCCCTCGTCGGTGTCTCGGTTCGTGTCCCGCTCATGCATGATGGCTGCGCCGATACACTCTCTCGGCGTTTCGACCCCAGCTGCGGCGGCTCCGACCATGGGGGCGCGTTGAGCGCCGACGAAACGGGCGCGATCGTCGCTTACCTGCGCTCCCTCTGACGGATCCGACGACGCCGGCCATCTTCAACGCATGCTTCGCCTCCCCCGCTCCGCCCCGGTCATCGTCTCCGTCCTCGCGCTGGCGGTGCTCGCGTGCAGCGACGCATCCCATCGGCCAGCCGGCGGCTTCGGCTTCGAGTTCGATGCTGGGCCCTTCTCGCCTCCGTTCACCAAGGACGCCGGCTCCGTCGCGCAGCCGAACCTCTTCCCTCCCGTCCTCGGCGAGACGTCGGTCCCCGCCGTTCGTGCGCCCACCATCTTCGGCGGCACGCTGCTCGCTCTGGCCGACGGCACGCACGTCGTCGCAGCCGATCCCGACCGCGACCAGCTCTACGTCGTCGACCTCGCGGCGAAGAAGGTGACCGCGACGGTCCCGACCGGCGCCGGAAGCCTCCCGTTCCGCGGCATCGAGAGCGCGCCCGGGGTCGTCCACTTCACGCTGCGCGGCACGGGCGAGGTCGTCACGGTCGACGCGTCCACGGGCGCGGTCCAGTGGCGCGCGAGCGCCTGCGCGGAGCCGCGCGGCATCACCTTCGACGGCGTGAAGCAGAGGCTCGCCGTCGCTTGCGAAGGCGGTGACATCGTCTCGCTCGCCGCCAGCGGCGGCGCGGTGGTCGCGACGCTCCACACGCCCGTGACGAGCGCACGCGACGTCTTCGTCGAGGGCGAAGGCTTCTGGATCAGCGACTTTCGAACCGCGAGGCTGAACCGCGTCGATGGAAACGGGACGGTCGTGCAGACGCTCGGCACTTCGAGGCCGGGTGGCGGCACCGACTTCGCGTGGCGCACGCGGCGCGTCGACGCGACGACGTTCGTGATGAGCCACCAGACGACGATGCTCGGGGCGGCCATCCCGACCTCGACGCCCGGCGCCTACGGCGGCACGGTGACGAACGACTGCATCCCCAGCGCGTCGCTCGTGGGGGTCGCGGTCAGCGTCCTCCGAACGAACACGGTCGGCGAGTTCTACGAGGTCCCCTCGGGCACGCTTCCGGTCGACGTCGCCTACCGCAACGGCGACGTCACGCTCGTCATGGCCGGAAACTCGTGGCAGCCCGCGTTCCGCAAGGTGCAAACGTTCCAGCGCGGCTTCGGCGTCCCGTTCGAGTGCAACCCGAAGCCGCCCGTGATCACGGGCGAGCTCGTCGCGGCGGAGAGCACCACGCTCGGCACGGTCGTCCAGAGCCGCGAACCGGCCGTGCTCGAGCTGCTCGGCCCGAACGGCGTCGCGGCTTCGATCGACCTCTCGGCGGTCTCGCGGCGCGACACAGGGTTGATCCTGTTCCACGCGAACTCGGGCCGCCACGTCGCGTGCGCCTCTTGTCACGCGGAGGGGGCCGACGACGCGCAGGTGTGGACCTTCCAGTCCGGCTCGACGGCGGCGAAGCGGCGCCGCACCCCCTCGCTCCGCGGCACGATCAAGGGCACGGCCCCGTACCACTGGGACGGCGAAGAGAAGGACCTCCAGGCGCTCTTCGCCGACGTGCTCGTGAAGCGGATGGACGGCCCCACCCTGAATGCGGCCCAGACGGAGGCGTTCACGAGCTGGATCGAGGCCCTTCCCGCCCCCGTTCGTTCGCCGACCAACGATCTCGCGACCACCCGTGGCGCCGCGGTCTTCGCGGGCAAGGGAAAGTGCTCGACCTGCCACGGTGACGGAGGCGCGAAGCCCTCGAACGAGCTCTTCGACGTGGGCACGGGCGGAGAGCTGGGCGCGCCGTCGCTCGTCGGCGTCTCGCTCCGATTCCCGCTCATGCACGACGGCTGCGCCACCACGTTCGCGGACCGCTTCACGCCCGCGTGCGGCGGCTGGGCGCACGGCGGCGCGCTGACGCCGAGCGAGACGTCCGACGTCACCGCCTACCTGAAGTCGCTCTGAGCGCGCTCTACATCGCGCGCAGCGTCTTGCAGGCGTCGGGCGGCGTCGTCGGCCGCCCTTCGTCGTAGCTGGCCTCGCACGCGATGAGCATGGTCCCGCGCTTGACGACGGAGTACGCGTAGATGTTGCCGGTCGTCCCCTTCACCGACTCCTTGCGGAGCGAGAAGAAGCCGTTCCCGTCGGAGATGTCCTCGTGGGAGACGTTCTTCAGCACGTCGGTCTCCACCATGTCCTGCTTCTTGATGTCGTCGAAGGTGAACGCGTACGAGGAGCTCGGGGTCCAGTACTTGACGACGAAGGTGTCGCCCGCCTCGTTGTCGAAGCTGTCCTCCATCCCCGTGGCGGTCTTCTTCGTCTCCTTCGGCGGCGTGTAGCCAGTGGGCAGCTTCACGCAGTAGATGCCGGCAGCGTCCTTGTAGGCGCCGTCGACGCAGCTACTCGTCTTCGCTCCCGTGGTGGCAGCCGCGGTGGCAGCCGTGGTGCCAGCCGCAGTGGCCGACGCGCCCGTCGTCGTGGTCGTCGCCCCGTCCTTCTTGCTGCACGCCGCGGCCATCGCCACCAAGAAGAGCGCAGCGATCCCTCGCAGAGATTGGTTCGTCATGCAGTGGGACTATCCGCACGAGGCCCACGGTGGCCATGGTCATCTAGGAGACGCGGACGGCATCGTGATGTCGGGCGGGCGCACGTAGAGCGGCTCCAGCGCGTCGACGTCGTCCGGCGTCCGCCCCCGCGCGAGCGCTCCAATCGTCGCCGCGCGCGGGACGTCGTTCGGGGCGCTCGAGAGCACGCGAACGCCCTCCATCTCGAGCGCGCGCGCCGGCTCGCCGACCGCGAGCGCGAGCCCTTGCGCGCGGACCCGCTCGCGCACGGTCTCGAGCGACGCGTGCCCCGGCTCGCCGCCGCCGATCCGGAAGAACACCTCGCCCTTGCCGGCGTCGATCAGGCTCACGCAGGGCTCGGTCAGGCCGCGCTCGAGCGCGTCGAAGCCGTTCACGGCGACCACCTCGGCGCCCGTCGCGATCGCGATCCCCTTCACCGTCGCCACCGCCACGCGCGTCCCCGTGAACGAACCCGGGCCGATCCCGACCGCCCAGCGCGCGACGTCGGCCGGCGCCCAACCGAGCTCGCGGAAGAGGTCGTCGAGCAACCCGACGAGCGACTCGCCGTGCGCGTTGCGCACGGACGACGAGCGCTCGGCGACCAACCGGTCGTCCTCCAAGGCGGCGATCGTCCCAAGTTGGGACGAGGTATCGATCGCCACGAGCTTCATGCTCGCAGGCATCCGCCGACCGTCACAGCTGCGCGAAGCGGCCGCTGCGGAACGCCGCCTCGAGGAGCTGGTCGACGCGCCGCACGAGCTCCGGCGCGCGCGGGTCGCTCGAAGCGCCGAGCGCCGCCTTGATCTCGTTGAGCGCCTTGAGCTGGCTGAAGAGCTGGACGTCGCCGAGCCCACCCGCACCGGTGAGCACCTGGCGGACGCGGTCGATCTCGGCGGCGAGCGCCTCGATCCCGATCCCCAGCGCACCGACCCGGCGCGCGTTCGGGTGATCGCGGAAGTGGGCTTCGAGGACCGGCGAGACGATCGCCTCGAGGATCGCCGCCTGATCCTCGTTGTTCCAGATGTGCTTGAGCACGAAGAAATCGCTCGCATCCGGCGCCTGCCGGTTGTCGAGGAACGCGCTCGCGGCGAAGAGCTTGAGCAGCTTCACGACGCGGCGGTCGGAGAGGCTCACGCCCTCGGCGCGGATCTGGAAGACGAGCCCCTTGTACTGGGAGAAGAACTCCTCCGAGAACTTCATCCGCTGGCCGAAGCCGCGGTGGAGCTCGCCGAACTCCTTCGCCGCAGCGAGCGGTTGGATCGGCTGCTGGAGCACGCCCTGGACCTCGTTCATCAGGCCCTTCTGGAGGAGATCCTGGAAGTGGTAGGCATCGAGATTGTCGCTCCGGATCCGGAGCAGGAAGCGGTCGAAGATCGCGGTGAGCGTCTCGTCGGAGGGGACCTCGTTCGAGGCCCCGAAGCACGACAGAATCGGGCAGCGCAAGACCTGCCCGCCGCTGGTGTAGACGCGCTCGTTCAGGAGCGTGAGGAGCGCGTTGAGGATCGCGGAGTTCGACTTGAAGACCTCGTCGAGGAAGACGACCTCGGCCTCCGGCAGCATGTTCTCGGTCCGACGCACGTAGCGGCCTTCGCGGAAGGCGGCGATGTCGACCGGGCCGAAGATCTCGTTCGGCTCCGTGAAGCGCGTGAGGAGGTACTCGAAGTAGCGCGCCTGGATCAGCTTGGAGAACGTGCGGATCAACGCGGACTTCGCCGTGCCGGGCGGCCCGATGAGGACCGCGTGCTCGCCAGCGACGACCGCGATCAGGAGCAGTCGGATGACCTCTTCCTTGCCGAGGAAGCGCCCCTCGAGGTTCTGCGCGATGAGGGCGAGACGGTTGTTGAGCGGGAGCGCCTGCTGCTGGGTCATGAGCCGCGCGAGGCTACCACGGATCGATAGAGGGCCGCCGGCTTCGAGCCCGTGCGCCGCTTTCCCGCCGCGGGTGCGACGACGCCGTCTTCGAGCATGCGCTGGAAGCGACGCCGGAAGTTCCCCGGGTCGAGCGCGCGCCCCGTGATCGCACCGAACGTCGCGCGGAGCTCGGGGATCGTGAACGGGCTCGGCGCGAGGTGGAACCCCACCGCCGACCGATCGAGCTCGGCGACGATCTTCGCGTGCGCCGCGCGCGCGATGGACTCGTGGTCGAACGCGAGCGCCACCTTGCCCTCCGCGACTTCGGCGAAGCCGACCCAGAGCGCCGCGGACGCGTCCCCACCGCCGCGAACGCGCGGCACGAGCTCGGGCCTCACCAGCGCCGCGTACGCGACCGCGATGACGCGCATGCGCGGATCGCGACCGGCGCGCCCGAACGCGCCGACCTGCTCGAGCCACACCTCGTCGGGAGAGAGACCCGTCTCCTCCGTGAGCTCGCGCCGCGCGGCGGCGTCGAGATCTTCGCCCTGCTCCCGCAGCGACGCGCCGTCCCCGACGACGCGGAGGAACCCGCCCGGGAGCGCGAGCTCGCCTTTGAACGGGGCTTCGCCGCGGCGCACGACGAGCAGGCGAAGCTCGCCCCGCTCGACCGTGAGCACCACCACGTCGACCGCCACGGCGGGGCGCGGGAAGTCCTGGAGCCGTTTCATGCGCTCTCCCCCGCCGCTCAGATCGGCTCGTTCGTCGTGACGACGTTCATTCCGAACGCGGCGAGCTCTTCGAACGCAGCCTCCGCGATCGCCGGGAAATCGAGCTCCGGCGGGAGCGGGTCGATCGGCGGCGGCGGGACCGGGCTCATCGCGTCCCGCAGGATGTAGATCCGCCGTGCGAGCGCGCGATCGGTCTTCTCGATCCGCGCGCGGAGGTCGAGCAGCGTCGAGAGCACGCAGTGGGACTTCGCCTGCCCGAAGACGTAGACGCGGTCGTGCGACATGAGCGTCTCGAAGAGCCGCTCGTCGAACGAGCCCACCGGGGTACCGGCGACCTCCTGCACTTCCGGGGACAGCACCGAGAAGTTCTCGGTCCACGGGTGCTCGCCTTTGGTGACGAAGATCGTCGGCGTCTGACGCGCGGTCGCGTGGAACAGCGAGAGCTCCATGAGCTGCGGCACCAGCGCGCTGGACAGCCCGCCGCGGAGCGCGTGGAACGGCCAGATCGTGAGCACGTACTTGCCGCTCGCTTCGAGCCGTTCGACGTAGTCGAGCGCGGCGTCCTCGTCGATCGCCTGCGCCGCGCGCCAGCGCCCGAACCGGACGTCGCGCTCGCGGATGACGGTGAACGGTGCGGGCATGCCGCCCTCGGCGCCGCGCCAGAACGACGGGTGGAAGATCTGGTGGGCGCGGTGCGTGTCGAGCGAGAGTACGAGTGTCGTGATCCGCTCGAGGTGACGGTAGAGGAACCGCAGCGCACGCTCCGTGTCGAGCACCGCACCCGGCACGAACAGGCTTCCCTGCGGGAGCGCGAACGCGACCTGCACGTCGATCCCGAACGCGCAGATGCGCTGCTCGTCGCTCGCGGCGGGGGTCACGCCCTCTTCCTCGGCCCAGGCGACCGCAGCGTCGGCGATCGCCCCCGCCCGCTCGACGTAGAGCTCTCCAATGGGCCGGTCGAATGCGAACGCGGGAACGTCTTCCATCACGACACCTCCTTGGTGCTCGCTTCTTCGATCACGCGGGTGCGCCGCGCCTCGCACGACGCGACGAGCGCGGCGGTCGCGGCGCTGGGCGCGGTGGTCGCCCCGGCCGGCGGCGTCGGCGCCGGATCGCGCTCCGCGCCGCTGAGGAGCGCGTACCCGTCCGGGATCGCCTCGCCCGCCTGCCCCACGAGCCCCCAGGGCCCTTCGCCGCGGACGCGGCGGAACACGACCGGCCGTCCGGGGACGCTGCGCTTGCCGGCGTCGTCCGAGAACTTCATCACCGCCATCGTACCAGATTGGGACAACTTGTAGACGGCCGCGACCCGATCGCGGCCGAGCGCGGCCCGCCCGACCAGGTGCCCGCCGTACCCGTAGTAGAGCCGCTCCGGAGGCAACCCGAGCTCGGCGCGGAGCCGCTCGAAGCGCACGGTGAGCTCGAGGTCGAACCCGTCTTCGAGGATGTGGACGGGCGCGAGGCCGCGCGCTCCCGCGAGCGCGTGAACGGCGCGGAGCTGCGCTTCTTTTTCGCCCGAGTCGTAGCGAACCGAGTCGCCCGCCCCCGGATCGTCCGCCATCACGCGCAGCGCCGAAGGGATGCCGGAGCGCAGCGTGTCGAACGTGTCGAGGAGGAAGCTCGAGCGCTGCGGGCGCCGCTCCTTCATCGCGCGGAACGCGGCTTCGTCGGCGCCGAAGCGCTGGACGTGCTCGTGCCCCATCGTGCCCACCGCGAGCATCCCGAGCTCTTTCGCCAGCGCGACGTGGCTCGTGCGGCGGACGCCGGCGGCGAGGCAGCCCTCGAGCACGAGCCGGTGCTGCTCGATGCACGTGGCCGCGCGCATGCCGACCTCGAAGACGCGGTCGCCCGTCCCGAGCGCCCCGACCAGCGCGGCCGCACGTGCACGCGCACCGTCGCGGTACGCGTCGGGAGCGGGCGCCATCGCCGGCGCGTCCACGCCGAGCGCGTCGAGGACCTCGCGCACGAGCTCCGCCTCGCGCGCGCACGTCGGCTCGCGGACGCCGGCGGCGAGCGCGTCGCGATCGGTGCGCGCGAGCGTCGCGACCTGCGCGCGGAACGCCCACATGAGCACCTGCGGCTCGAGCCACGACACGAGCGCCGAGGGCCCCGTGATCGAGAAGATGGGCTCGCCCGGGAGGTACCAGGCGCCGCGCGGGATGCTCGTGATCGCGACGTCGGCGGCGCGGCCCATCGCGGCGCGGAAGCCGTCGCCCATCGGGTAGCCCAAGCGCGCGAGCTCGGACCACGTCGACTCGTCGGGACCGACCGACGGCAGGAGCGCCCGCACCGCGCGCTCGGTATCGAGCGGCCAGATGCCCGGGCCACCGCGCCGGTGCGTGTAGTAAAAAGTTTCGCGCCGGAGGGGGTACCCTGCCTCGGCCATGCTGAGCTTGTACCCGTCGGTTCGTGCGAGCTCGCTCATGCGGGAATCCTGCATCCGCGAGAAAGAGTCGTCAAGACTCTTTCTCGCGCGTGGCGGCGCGTCGTAGCGTGTCGCCTCGCCTTTCGTCCGTTCTCCCCTTATACAGAAGGCCATGGCGAATCGCGCGCAGTCCACGCGTCTCAGCATCGTTCGGACCGCGCTGCAGGACATCGTGGAGCGCTTGAGCGAGATGCCGCTCACGCAAGAGGTCCGTGAGCTTCGCATCCAAGCCGCCGCTTACACGCGCTTGGTGCGGAGCTGGGACGTGACCCCTCCGTCCGAGGAGACCCGCGGCGACATGATGAAGAAGGTCCTCGACCTGAACGTGAAGGTTATCGCGCTCAATCGCGAGAAGCCGGCGCCGTGATCCCGCTGATCGACCAGTCCCCACTCGCGCGTTTCTTCCACCCCGTCCTCCCGGCGCGAAAGCTCCGGAAGGCACCGGTTCGGGTGGAGGTCGCGGGCCGCGCCTTCGCGCTCTATCGGGACGCCACCGGGCGCGCTCGCGGCGTGGTCGACCGTTGCCCGCACCGGTTCGCGCCCTTGTCGAAGGGCACGGTGGATGCGAAGGGGCGGATCGTCTGCCCGTACCACGGCTGGTCCTTCGACGCGGAGGGGCGCGGCACGAGCCCGTCGCAGCCGGAGCTCTCCAAGTGCGACGTGGGCACGATCGAGGTCGTCGAGCGCGACGCGTACCTCTGGATCGGCGAGCGGACCGCGCAGCCGATGCGGCCGTTCGAGATGGACGGGTACCGCTTCTGCGGCGCGTTCGCGGTCCGCTTCGAGGCGCCGCTCCACGTGGCGTTCGACAACTTCTCGGAGGACGAGCACACGCCCTTCGTCCACACTCGCCTCGGCTGGGAGGCGAACGACTGCGGTGCGCTCGGCTTCTCGGCGGAGAACCACCCCGATCGCACCGTCGTGCACTACCACGGGCCGCAGCGCCCGAGCCGCGTCGCGCGGCTCTTCGGCATTCGTCCGGGGGACGTGTTCCACAACGATTGGGTCACGCGCTTCGAGCCGGTCCACACGGTCTACACGACGCAGTGGCGCGATCCGCGCACGGACGTGGTGCGGCCGATGTCGATCCGGAGCCCGATCTATTTCGTGCCCGAGACGGAGCGCACGACGTGGCTGCACACCTTCGTGTTCGCGCGCCTGACGGATCCGACGTTGGAGCGCCTCTTCCCGCTGCTGCGCCACGTCGCGACGGCGGTGGCGTGGGGCGAGATCCGCGACGACGCGAAGTTCATCCCGACGGTGAAGTACACGCCGAAGGATCTGCGAGGGATGCGGCTCGGGAAGTACGACAAGCCGATCATCCACAATCACAAGTTGCTTCAGCGGCTGTATTGGGGTCTTGGCGAGTCCACGACGACAGCAGACGCGTAGACATCGACCTGCCCTGCGCGTGCGCATGCCCCTGCCCGCCGGGCAGCTCGCGTACACGCCGGCTAGCGCGAACCTGCCCATGCGCATGCGCATGCCCCTGCCCGCCGGGCAGCTCGCGTAGACGCCCGCTTCGGGACATGGCGAAGGGTTCGTCCTCGCGCCTTGGTAGGTCCTCGCTCGGGAGGAGGAGTGGGAGGGGACCAACCCGTCGCTCCGCAAACCTCTCCCTCTCCCTCTCCTCCTCCCGAGCGACGACCCACCAGCTCGGAAGAATCCACACAACCAGCTCGCGTGGATGTCCGGCCTGGGAGAAACCTGCCCATGCGCATGCGCATGCCCCTGCCCGCCGGGCAGCTCGCGTGGACGCCCGCTTCGGGGCAAGGCAAGGACAAGGGCAAGGGCAAGGGCAATGGGAGCGCGAGCGTCCGTTCACGACTTGCCATCACGTCCTTTCGCTCCATGAGCTCGCCCGTCGTCGACCGCACCACCGTCCTCCGCGAATGGCTCGCTGCCGCGCCGTTGCTCGCACCCGAGTGGAAGGAGCCGGTCGAGCGCGAGACCGTCCGATGGGTCCGCCGCGCGCGCGTGCTCGCCTTGCTCGAAGCTTTCCAGCTCGGCACGCCCGACGCTTTCGAGAACGGCCAGTTCCTGGCGGGTGCGGTGCGCGAGCGTTACGCCAAGACGTCGGCGCTGATGGAGAAGCACGAAGGCCGCCATCGCGCGGCGTCGTCGATGGTGCCGCCGCGCTTGTTCTGGTGGCTTCTCGGCTACCGTCGAGAAGCGGAGCGACTGCTCACGTTTCACGACGGGCTGCTCGAAGCGGGAATCGACGGTGTCTTCCAGGGCGTCGCCGTGACGCTAGCGGCGACGGAGCAGGCGCGAGGCTCGGTGGCGGAGATCGACGAGCTCCTCCTCGAGATGATCTCGCCCGACGACCGCAAGCTGCGGGGCGATGCGATCGAAGGTTGGCCGGACGCCGACCTGGAGGTGCTCCGGCGGCGGGAGGTTTGGGGGGACTGGTGACGTCTCGACCTGCCCCTGCGCATGCGCATGCCCCTGCCCGTCGGGCAGCTCGCGGGGGACCAACCCGTCGCTCTGCAAACCTCTCCCTCTCCCTCTCCCTCTCCTCCTCCCGAGCGACCACCCACCAGCTCGGAAGAGGGCACACAACCAGGAAGGCTGACGCGCTCGCCGGCGTCCGAAGAGGTCGTTGCGAGGGGTTCGTCCTCGCGCCTTGGTAGGTCCTCGCTCGGGAGGAGGAGTGGGAGTGGGAGGGGACCAACCGTCGCTCTGCAAACCTCTCCCTCTCCCTCTCCCTCTCCCTCCTCCTCCCGAGCGACCACCCACCAGCTCGGAAGAGGGCACACAACCAGCTCGCGTGGATGCCGGCCTGGAAGAAAACCTGCCCATGCGCATGCGCATGCCCCTGCCCACCGGGCAGCTCGCGTGGACGCCCGCTTCGGGGCAAGGCAAGGGCAAGGACAAGGGCAAGCCCACGGGGGAGATTGGGGCGTTCGCTCGACTTGCTGGCGGGCATGCGCAGGGGCAGGCGCAGGGGCATGTGGATCGTTCGTCCACCGCTTTGCTCGGCTTCGGACCTCCCCTGACTCAAAAAGATTAGTGATTTCATGGGGCGCACTCTGGCATGCGCCGTGCTCTCTTGTCGGGCGAGGTACGACATATGAGCACCCCGATGGCAATGCATCGTTCGTGGTTGAAGGACCTGGCCAGCCGCTGCGAGTCGGCTTGGCTCACTGCCGTTCTTCCCCGCGCTGACGAAGGGCGCCGTCGGATCGAGACCCAGCGCACGATCTACGTGCTCGAAGACGGCGAGTGCGTCGAGGTCGTCCGCCGCGACGACGGCGAGCCCGTCTCCGGCATGAACGGCATGCGGTTGGTCGGCTGGTACTACGACGTCGACGGCGAGCCCCGCAACGCGAGCGTCTGGCGTCCCGGCGCGCGCGCCATCCTCTGGCGGCCGCGCCGCACCGGCGAGCCCGAGTCGGTCATCGCGCTCACGTCGTCGACCTTCGGCTTCGTCGTCGTCGGCCGCGCCAACGACGACCTCACGACCCGCCCGAGCCTCTCCGAGGAGACCCCCGTGTCGGGCGTTCGCCCCACGCCGAGCCGCTCGACGGAGCGCCCCGCCGTGGTCGCGCGCGCACCGACCACCGAGTCGATGGCGCGCGTCCACGTTGGGCTCTGACGATCAGGACTTCAGCAGCGGGCGACCCTGCGCGTCGGTGAACTTGCCGGTGAGGATCATGATCAGATCGATCACGGTCCAGATCCCGCATCCGCCGAGCGTGCAGAGCTGAGCGATCCCCGTGCCGATCTTCCCGACGTAGAAGCGGTGCACGCCGAGCGGCCCCGCAACCAGGCAGAGGATCAGCGTCGTCATCCAGGGCTTCTGCTCCATGTCGATCTCCAATTCGTGGGCGGTGTGTTCGGGCGGTAACGTAGCAGATGCCGCGCCGGACGGAACTCGTTAGGCTTCGGTACGCATGCCCACCCGCTCCGTCGCCGTGCGCCGCGCCCTCGCCGTCGCGGGGGCCTCGCTCGCCGTGGTGGCGGCTTGCGCTCCGGCTCCGACGCAGCCGCCGCGCTTCTTCGGCCCCACCCGCGGCGAGCCCGATCCGAGCGACCCGCCGGACCCGCCCGACGTGCCCGACGGCGACGGCGAGTGCAAGACCGACGCGGACTGCGTGATGACGAACTTCACGGATTGCTGCGCGTGCTGCGAGTGCACGAAGCCGCCGTACGCGATCCTCCACACGAAGCTCCACGCGCTCGAAGCGCGCTGCGCGGACACCGACTGCGCACTCGATGGGTGCAACACGAAGCGGTGCCCGCCGTGCACGCCGCCAGCGGCGAAGGCGGTTTGTGACGAGGGGCAATGCGTGGAGCGGTAGAGAAAAAGACGAATACGGAACATGGAACGGGATCGGGAACGCGGGATGCGGAAGGAGAAGGCCCCTTGGCGGAATGGCATACGCAGTGGATTTAAAATCCGCGGCCGCAAGGCGTGAGGGTTCGAGTCCCTCAGGGGCCACCATTCAACGATGGATCGTCGTTGGCGCTCTCGTTGCTCTCTCGTGCGCGAAGAGCAAAGGGGATGCGGCCGATGGCGGCGATGCGGCAGCCGCTCCCACGACCCTGGCCGTCGTCGACTCCGGGCCCGGGCCCGTTTCGACGGCGAAGCCCGCTGCCGGGGCCGTCGTTTGGTCTCATGTCGCTCGGCTCGAGGACGACGCTCTGCTCGCCAAGCAGGTCGCCGTCTTGCTCCCTCACTTCGGCGCTTCTCCCGATGGCAAGGCCAAGGGGCCCTTCGAGCTCCAACGCGTCGCGATCGGGCCTGCCGGCATGACGCCAGCACGCCAGGCCACCCTCGTCGCGCGCGAGGGCGGCGCGAGCCCGATGGTGCTCGTCACCGAAGGCGACAAGCTCCTGTGGACCAAGGAGCAACCCGTCGCCGGCATGACTCCGCCCGTCGAGCACGTCACGATCGCGCCCCACGACGCGCTCGGTGTCGCGCTGTTCGGCTGGAACCCCGCCAACGGCGTCGTCGTCGGCCGGGTCTGGGCCGATGACTCCAACGCGTTCGGCGACTTCGAGATCCTCCACCTCACGTCGTGCACCGACGTCGTCGCCGCGTACGTTCCCAACGAAGGCATCTGGATCGTCGCCGAGACGCCGGGCGGGCCGATGTTGCAGCTCCTCGACGAGAACAACGTCCTCCAGCGCGGGCGCACCGGCTTGCTCGTCGGCGCGGCCCCGCGCGCAGCCGCCCCGCTCTCCCTCGCGCTCGCGAGCGACGGCGCGCTCTTCCTCGGCTACTGGAGCGCTCCCACGACGCCGACCGGCGACGACCGCTTCGCCGTCGCGCGCTTCGTGCACGGAAAAGTCTCGGGCGCGATCCTCGAGACGACGATCCCCCGGGGCCCGCTCGACCGCATGCCGATGCGGGCGGAGGGCGATGGCATCCGCGTCGAGCTCCCGCGCGGCGCCGTCGGGAGCAAGGCCATCGCGCTCGCGATCGACGCGACGGGCGCCGTGCGCCCGATCGCGAGCCCGGCCGGCGCGAAGTGACGGGCTCCGTCACTTCTCCTTTTCGAGCCGCTCCTTCTCCATGCACGCGCCCTGGTCCTTCGCGTCGCACGCCTGCTTCAAGAGCTCCTTCGCGCGCTTCATGTCGGCCGGGACGACCCCCTGCCCCGTCTCGAGCAGGATGCCGAGCGTGAAGCACGCAGCGCCGTCCTTCGCCTTGCACTTCGCCTCGAGCCGCCCTTGGATGACCTTGGGATCCTTCGGCCAGCCCTCGCGGGCGAGCGCGGTGAGCGCCATGCCGTTGCACGCGATGTTGACCTTCTCCGCGCACCCGCTCTTGAAGAGCGCCTCCGCCTTCGCGAAGTCCGGCGTCGTTCCGATCCCATTCAGGTACGCGCGGCCGAGGTTGATGCACCCCTCGACGGACTTGCCGTCGCACGCGCGCTTGTAGAGCGCGAACACGTGCGCGAGGTCCTGGTTCTTCGTCTCGTAGGCCTGCCCGAGATCGCTGCACGCGGTCGCGCTCCCCGCGTCGCAGGCACGCGCGAAGTCCTCGCCGGCTTTCGCTTCGTCGGGGCCGCTGCCGAGCAGACCGTGGCTCCAGCAGTAGCCCGCGCTCCGACAGCTGTTGTCCTCGCCGAGCTCGCACGCGCGATCGAAGAGGACGCAGCCGCGGCGCTCGTCCTTCGCCACGCCCTTGCCGTAGAACACCATGTCGCCGAGGGCGACGCAGCCCGACGCTTCCTTCGCCTCGCACGCCTTCGCGAAGACGTTCTCCGGCTTCTCGTCGTCGCTCGCGGCCTTGCGGGAGCCCCGCTGCACCAGGATGCCGAGCACCACGCACCCACCCAGCTCGCCCGCGTCGCACGCCTGCTTGCCGTACGCCTCGGCCATCGCCGGATCCGCGGGCGCGCCCGGGTAGCCGCCCAGCGCGATGCGCGCGAGGTTCACGCACGCGTACGGATAGCCGCCCTTGCACGCGCGCTCGAGGAGCGCGATGCCTTTGTCCGCGTCGGACGTCAGGCCGAAGCGGCCCTGCAGCCACATCCCACCGAGGTTCGCGCACGCCTTCGCCGAGCCCCCGTCGCACGCCTTGCCGAGGAGCTCGAACCCGCGCTTCGGGTCGGCATCTCCGCCCACGCCGAAGAGGCGCAGGATGCCGGAGCCCCCGCACGCAGCCGCGTCGCCGAGCTCGCACCCACGATCGCAGAGCTTTCGCGCGGAGGTTCCGTGCTCGGGCGTCACGCGGCGCAGCTCGGCCTCGGACGTGCCGCCGACCTCGGTCCGGCACGCGTCGGCGCACGCGGCGCCGTCGCCGGCTTCGCACTTCGCCGCCGGGGTCGTGGCCACCGGCTTCGCGGAGGGCACGACGGGGGGCTTCGTCGCGTCGGCGCCGCCGCACGCGACCGCGACCGCCGCGAGCGAGGCGGCGAGGAACCCGAGCGCTCCGAGCGCCCTCACGACAGCACCCCCACGGCCTGCTCGACCGCAGCGACGAGCGCGCCCGACTCGAGGAGCGCGGTCACCGCTTCGATGTCCTTGTAGAGTACACGGTCCTCGGTCATCGGCGCGACGACCTCGCGCACCTTCGCGAGCGCCGCGCGCACGCCCTTGCTCGGCGCGAGCGGCCGGCGCTGATCGAGGCCCGCCGCAGCGGTCATGATCTCGATCGCGAGCCCGTGGCGGACGTTGCGGACGATGTCCCGGAGCTTCAGCGCGCTCACGCTCCCCATGCTCACGTGGTCTTCCTTCCCCGCCGACGACGGGATCGAGTCCACGCTCGCCGGGTGACACAGGACCTTGTTCTCGCTCACGAGCGACGCCGCGGCGACCTGCGCGATCATGAAGCCGGAGTGGAGGCCGGCCTGCCCGCTCGCGTTCGCGGCGAGGAAGGCGCTGAGCCCGGTGGACAGCGCGGGGTTCACGAGCTGCTCCACGCGCCGCTCGCTGATGTTCGCGAGCTCCGCGGTCGCGATCGCCGCGAAGTCGAGCGCCAGCGCGAGCGGTTGACCGTGGAAGTTTCCGCCGCTCAAGAGATCCGCGTCGCTCCCCGGCACCAGGAAGACGCTCGGGTTGTCGGTCACGCTGTTCAGCTCCACCGCGAGGACGCCGTGCGCGTAGCCTAGCGCATCGCGCGTCGCCCCGTGGACCTGCGGCATGCAGCGCAGGCTGTAGGCGTCCTGCACCTTCCCGCAGTGCTTGTGGCTCTCCATGATCTCGCTCTCGGCGAGGAGCGCGCGCAGGTTCTGGGCGACCGTGGCCTGTCCCGGGTGCGGGCGGACCGCGTGGAGGCGCGGATCGAACGGCGTCTTCGTGCCCTTGAGCGCCTCGAGGCTCATCGCGCCGGCGACGTCGGCCGCGACCGCGAGCCGCTCGGCGGCGAGCACCGCCAGCGTCCCGAGCGAGGCCATGAGCTGCGTCCCGTTGATGAGCGCGAGCCCCTCCTTCGCCTCGAGGACGATCGGCGCGATGCCCGCCGCGTCCAGGACCTCCCGCGCGGGCCGGAAGTCGAGCGTGGCCGGCGGCGCCTTCGGATCGATCCGGGCCGCCTCGCCTTCGCCGATGAGCACGAGCGCCAGGTGCGCGAGCGGGGCGAGATCGCCGGACGCCCCGACCGAGCCTTGCGCCGGGATGCGCGGGACGACGCCCCGCTCCAGCATCTCGATCAACCGGTCGATCACCACGTCGCGCACGCCCGACGCCCCGAGCGCGAGGACCTGCGCACGGAGCAGGATCATCCCGCGCACCTCGGCGGCCGAGAGCGGGGCACCCACGCCGGTCGAGTGCGAGCGGACCAGGTTCCGCTGCAACGTGCGAATGTCGTCCGCGCCGATGCGGGTCTCGCTCAGCGCGCCGAACCCGGTGTTGACCCCGTAGACGTTGGGCGCGCGGTCCCCTGCCTCGGCGATCCGGTCGATCGCTCCACGGGACGCCCGGACGCGCTGACGCGCTTCGTCGTCGAGCCGAACGGCGCGGCCGCGGACGGCGACGTCCTCGAGGGCGCGGGGCGTGATCCGCGGCGACTCACTCGGGACGCCTCCCAGAAAAACAGGGGTTTCCATGCGGAGCCGTATAGCAAAAGAATTCCCGGGACGGGTATGCTGCGCGGCCAATGGCAGTCCATCGCTTGCCCCTCGCCCTCCTCTGCGCGGTGCCGTGTCTCTTTGCGCCGACGGTCGCATCCGCGCTCGAGCCGCCGCCCGAGGCACCCGACGCCGTGCCCGAGGATCTGCAACGGCTCGTCCTCGACACGGGCCGCATCCCGCGGCCCAAGGTGGACCCGAACTACCTGCGCCTGCACCTCCGCGGCGAGGTGCAGCTCCGCGGCCAAGTGATGCGCAGCTTCCCGATGGACGTCAGCGCGACGACCATCAACGCGAACCCGGGAGCGATCGAGGACTCGCTCGGGCAGAACGCGTTCGTCACGCAGTGGATCCGCCTCACGCCGGAGCTCACCTGGCGCGACAAGCTCCGCTTCATCGGGCAGCTCGACTTGCTCCGCGGCTACGTCTTCGGTCAGACCACGCACGACGTCGGGGCCGACGCGTTCCCGCGCGACAACGGCGGCGACGCGTGGACGTACGTGAACCTCCGCTGGCTCTACGCCGAGTGGCGCAGCCCGATCGGCCTGTTTCGCTTGGGCCAGATGTCGAACCACTGGGGCATGGGCATCCTCGCCAACGACGGCGATCACCCGCCCCTCTTCGGCGACTACCGCGGCGGCAACATCCAGGAGCAGATCCTCTTCGCGACGAAGCCGGCCGGCGAGCAGAGCCCGTTCGTGCTCGGCGGCGCGTTCAGCCTCGTCTACCAGGACTCGACCGCGCGCCTCACGCGCGGCGACGTCGCCTTCCAAGGCGTGCTCACCGGCTTCTACGAGAAGGGCCCGAACCAGTTCGGCGTCTTCAGCGTTCTCCGCAGCCAGAGCACGGCGAAGACCAGCGGCTCGGACATCTACTCCTACGACGACTCGATCGTCGTCGGCGCGGTCGACGTCGCCGGGCGCTTCGCCGTCCCGGTCCCCGGCAACGAGGACACGTTCCTCTTCGGCGCGGCCGAAGGCGCCGTGCTGCTCGGCTCGACCAACGTGCTCCGTCAGCCGGATCAAGCCGCGAGCGGCGCGAAGACGGCGATTCGCTCGTACGGCGGCGCCGCCGCGATCGGCTTCGTCCACCGCAAGGCATGCAGCTGTGGCGTCACGAAGGCGACCCCGTCGCCGATGGGTCCGCCCGACGCGCCCGACACCTACGGCAGCGTCGTCGCCCAGCTCGAGGTCGGCTACGCGAGCGGCGACGCGAACCCCTACGACGACGTCAACCGTCGCTTCACCTTCGATCCGAACCACAAAGTCGGCTTGCTCCTCTTCGACGAGGTCATGCGCTGGCAGACCGCGCGCGCGTCGACCGCCGCGCAGGATCCGCTCCTCACGAACGCGTCGCGCCCCACGCCGGGCGTGAACCTCCTCCCGTCGAACGGCGGCGTCTACGGCGCCGCGTACGTGAACCCGACCTTCATCTGGCGCCCCGCTCCCCCGCTCGACGTGAAGGCCGGCGCGGTCATGGCCACCACGACCGCCGACTTCGTCGACCCGTACCGACTTGGTACACAGGGCTCGTACGTGAACTACCGCGGTGGCGACCCGCGCCGGCACGACCTGGGCCTCGAGCTCGACCTCGGCGTCGAAGGGCGCATCAAGCTCGACCCGTCCCTCCGGTTGCAGCTGGGCGCCCAGGGCGCCATCCTTTTCCCGGGCGGCGCCCTCGCCAACGCCGCCGGCGAGACCATGAAGACCCCGTGGCTCGCGGTCGCCCGCGTCGGCCTGCAGTTCTGAGGTGCCGCGATGAACCGCTTCGTCCCCTTCCTGTTTGCCAGCGCCCCGATCGTCGTGCTCGGCCTCGCGGCGTGCGGCATGGACACGATCCCGAACGACCTGCGCAGCACGCCGAGCGGGCCCGGCGCGAAGGTCGTCTGGAACGCGACCGCGCGGCCCTTGCCCGAGATCCCGATCCCGAACGACGTCGCCACCTTCTCCGATCCGACGAGCCGCACCGGGCGCCGCGTCAATGCGTCGCTCGTCGCGAGCACCAACTTCGAGCGCGTCGCGCGCACCGGCTTCGACGACCTCGAAGGCTGGGGCACGTTCATGCCGATGTCGGTCCAGTTCTCGCGCGCTGAGGGCGCCGACCCGCACGAGCCCGCGGTCGACCTCGCGAACGTGAAGGCGCGCATGCAGGGCGACGACTACGCGTTCGACGACGATCCCATCTACGTCATCGATCTCAACACCGGGATCCCGGCCGTCCTCGACGTCGGCGCGGGGAACTTCCCCGTCATCCTGCGCGATCAGAACAAGTACTGGCCCAACGATCCGCACGTCGCGTCGCAGAGCCAGGTCTTCGAGGATCACGAGGAAGGCGCCGGGCTCCTCCCCGGCGACTATCGACCCGAGCTCGACACCGACTACGACGGGGTGCTCGATCACCCGAACACGTTCGGCGCGCTCCCCGCGAACGGCGTCCCGGGCGTCGACAACCTCCTCACCTGGTACGAGCGCGAGACCGACACGCTCATCTTCCGTCCGCTCCTGCCGCTCAAGGAGAAGACCGAGTACGCGGTCATCCTGACCGACCGCCTCCGCGGCAGCGACGGCAACCCGGTGAAGAGCCCGTTCGCCACCATCTATCACCCGCAGCAGCGCGCGGGCGCCGAGCGCGTCGGTGCGCTCCTGCGCGACGCGTCGCGCACGAACTACTTCGGCGACCTCGCCGGCACGGGCCTCGATCACGTCGCGTTCATGTGGACGTTCACGACCCAGCCCGTGATCGAGGACATGCTCCTCCTCCGCGACGGCCTCTACGGCCGCGGACCGTTCGCGCGCTTCGCGACGGACTTCCCGCCGAAGGTCACGATGCTCCGCGCCGCGGGCAAGGTCCCCGGCAACGACCAGTCACCGGGGTGGGACAACGATCCGGTCTGCAAGCAGCGCGCGGCGCACCCCTACTCCGTCTACCTGAACGATCCCGACGTGCGCGAGAGCTTCAACAAGCTCTACGACGAGGTGTTCGGCTACAGCAAAGGCGAGCGGCTCGCGCTCGACGAGGCGAACTCCAACATCGACCACGTCATCGTCGGCACCTACAAGTCGCCCTACCTCCAGGGCGATCCGAAGGGCCAGGATCCCGACGCGCGGTTCCACGTGAACTTCAAGACCGGCGAGGGCGACGTCCGCTCCGACACGGTCAGCTTCTGGGTCACCGTCCCGAAGACGACGGCCAAGTTCCACCAGCCGTTCCCCGTCTCGCTCTTCGGGCACGGCGTGGGCGGCAACGCCTCCGAGTCGCTCGCGCACGGCGGCAACTACGCGCGCAACGGGCTCGCGACGGTCACGATCAACATGCCGCAGCACGGCTTGCCCGACATCCCGGACGTCCGCGTGCCGGCCACCGCCGAGCTCTCGGCGCGGTGCCTCGTTCCGTGGGTCGACGCGATCCTCACGACCCGTGCGCTCGACCGCAACGGCGACGGTCAGCAGGAGCCGGGCTGGTGGTGGTGGTCGAGCCACATCATCAACGTCCGCGACAACGTCCGCCAGGGCACGCTCGACGAGATGCAGTTTACACGCATCTTGCGCACGTTCGACGGCAAGACGATGAGCGGCCAGGACTACAACGGCGACGGCAAGGAAGACCTCGCCGGCGACTTCGACGGCGACGGCACGCCCGACATCGGCGGGCCCGACGTGGGCATCTACTCGGCGGGCGAGTCGCTCGGCGGCATCATGAGCGAGGTCCACGGCGGGATCGACCACCAGGTGACGGCGACCGCGCCGATGTCGGGTGGCGGTGGGCTGACGGACATCGGACTTCGTTCGTACGGCGTGACCGATGCGCTGAGCCAGGTCCCCGGGCCGCTCGTCATCTCGATCCCGGCGACCGATCGCCCCGCGCGCAGCAACGGCGACAAGCGCACCAACTGCAGCAACGACCAGCGCAGCGTCCGCTTCTTCGGCTGGGACGGCGACGACATGGTCGAGGTCGAGCTCGCGTGCCTGAGCGCCGCCGAGGTCGACGTGGGCATGACCGTCGTGGTCACGAACCTCACGAGCGGTGAAGCCAAATGCGCCGGCACGCTCGACGGCGGGCGCTTTCGCGTGCCGGTCGGCGCGAGCATCGGCGATCGGCTGGACATCCAGATCTTCCGGACGCCGAACGCGGTCGACTCGTACGGCACCTGCCACATCAAGGACGACGCGGTGGCGGGGCGCGCGATCCGGACCTTCGAGCAGAAGGCACCGACGTACACGGCGGTCGCGGAGCCCTACAAGCCGTGCCCGGACGACGCCGTCTCCGGCTGCGCTCAGTTCATGTACCGCTTGTACCCGGTCGGGTCGCCGCTCGTGGCGCCGCAGGAGGGGCTCGGCTACGGGCGCAACACGCCGCGGTTCCGCCGCTTCTACCAGCTCGGGCAGATGGGCGTCGAAGGGGCCGACCCGGTCGACTACGCGCCCTACTACATGCTGAAGACGCTCCCGAAGCCGGACGGAACGCCTTCGCCGCCGCACGGGTTGCTCAACATGAACACCGTCGGCGACGGGTTCGTGAACATCGCGACCGGTGTCGCCTTCGCGCGCGCGGCCGGCGCCGTTCCCTTCCTTCCGCCGAGCGCGCTGACGAAGTACCCCGAGTACGCGGACTACGTCACGCCGCCGGCGCTCTACGCGCAGCTCGGGAACAAGACGCCGAACCAGGTGCTGCTCGAGTACCACCTGATCGAGGGCATCGCGCGCATGGAAAGGCACCCCGCCGGTCCGACGTGCGCCGACAACTACGACAAGACGGATCCGGTGCTGTGCCCCGGCACCGGCACGCTCGATCCGTCGGTGTGCAAGGCTGCCCTGGCGGACGTGGACTGGCTCGCCGAGGGTCGGCAGCGCTACGACCAACAGCACCCGGGGGTGCCGCTCCGGCTCGCGCGCGTCGCGGGCCTCCACAGCGACAACGCGACGACGCTCGCGCAGGCATGGGCGCCGCGCCTCCTCGGCGCGCCGTTCGGGACCGACGGCGCTTGGGCCGGCACCGACCCGATCGTCGCGCTCGTCAACGTCTACCTTCGCCCCGGCGGCGCTCACACCTGGGAGACGGGTGACGCATGCCGCGCGTGGGACCACGCGACCTACGGCGGGAACATGGCCGGGCACTTCCTCGTGACCGGCGGCAGGGACGCCTACTACCTGTCGCACCCGCAGACGCACGAGTGCCTCGAGTCCCTCGACTGCCCGATGTGGAAGTGAGAAATCCCATGCATTCTGCACGGAATCGACTGGCGCTCGCCGCGACGATCGCAGGGGTCAGCCTCGCGGCGTCGTGCACCGACGTGGCTCCCGACGGGCTCTACGCCACGCCACCCGGCGACGGTCCCACCGTCGTCTTCGACGTCGCGCGCCGGCCGCTCCCCGAGATCCCGGCGCCGAACGACGTCGCCACCTTCCCCGATCCCACGAGCCGCACCGGCCGCCGCATCAACGTGAGCCTGGTCGCGCCGAGCGAGCTCGAGCGCTCCGCGCGCGAAGGCTTTGCCGAGATGGAGGGCTGGGGCACGTTCGCGCCGATCAGCGTCGCCTTCGCGCCGGGCGCCGGCGCCGACCCGCGCGACGCCGCGATCGACCTCGACAAGGTCCGCCGGACGATGCAGACGGACCAGTGGGACACGAGCGACGACCCCGTCTACCTCATCAACCTGACGACCGGCGTCCCCGTCCTGCTCGACATGGGCGCGGGGAACTTCCCCACGTCGATCCGTGATCGTGATCGCTACTACGCGAACGATCCGCGCGCCGCCGAGAACACCACGCTGTTCGAGACGGTGGAGGAAGGCGCCGGCCTCTCGCAGACGGACTATCGCCCCGACCTGGACACCGACTTCGACGGCGTCCTCGATCACCCGAACACGCTCCCGAAGCCCGGCGGCATCCCCGGCGTGGACGACGTGATGAACTGGTTCGAGCGCCAGACCAACACGCTCCTCCTGCGTCCCGTCCTGCCGATGGACGAGAAGACGGAGTACGCGGTCGTCCTCACCGATCGCCTGACCGACACGCGCGGGCGGCCGGTGCGTTCGCCCTTCCCCTTCGTGCACCACCCGCAGCAGCGCGCCGCGGTCCTGCGCGTCCAGCAGATCCTCGGCGACGGTGCGCGGCGCAACTACTACGGGGACATCGGCGGCACGGGGCTCTCGCACGTCGCGTTCGCGTGGTCGTTCACCACGGGTCCGTCGACGGAGGATCTGCAGCTCCTGCGCGACGGTCTGCACGGCACCGGCCCCTTCGCGCGCCTCGCGACCGACTACCCGCCGACCGCCACCGCGTTCCGCTCCGCCGGGCTGCTCCACGATCCGTCGCAGGACTCGCCGGCGTGGAAGCAGGACCCGAAGTGCGCGGCGGTGTCGCAGAAGCCCTTCATCGTGAAGGTGGATCAGGTCAAGGCGACGCTCTCGGACCTCATCACGCGCGTGTTCCCGCTGAGCGCGCCCGAAGGGCGTGCCTTGCTCGAGTCGCTCGACAGCGTCGATCACTTCGTGCTCGGCAGCTACCCGGTCGCGTACTTCGTCGGCGCCGATCCGACGCACGAGAACCCGTTCGAGCACTTCCACCTCAACTACCAGACCGGCGAAGGCCGCGTCGTCACCGACGTCGGGCACTTCTGGCTGTCGGTGCCGAAGGCGAAGGGCACGTTCAAGCAGCCGTTCGACACGGTGGTGTGGGGCCACGGCACCACGCTCAACGCGGCGGAGACGATCATCCGCGCCGGCTACTTCGCCAAGCAAGGCATCGCGACGTTCGGCTTCGACGGCCCCGGGCACGGGCTCGTGCTCGACCAGGGCCTCAAGGTCCTGGCCGAAGGGCTCCTCTACAACGCGTGCCTGGTCCCTTGGGTCGAAGGGCTGACGGCGGGGCGCGCGCACGACATCGACGGTGACGGCGAGCCCGACTCGGGCGGCCTCCTGTGGACCGCGCACATCTTCCACTCGCGCGACAACATCCGGCAGACGGTGCTCGACGGCCTCCAAGCGTCGCGCGTGCTGCGGTCGTTCGACGGGCGCTCGGGCCCGCAGGACTTCGACGACGACGGCAAGCCGGATCTGGCGGGCGACTTCGACGCCGACGGGATCCCCGACGTCGGCGGCAAGGACGCGCGCATCTTCAGCTCCGGCGACTCGTACGGTGGGATCTTCGCGCAGATCCACGCCGCCATCGATCCGAACGTCACGGCAGGCGTCGCGATCTCGGGCGGCGGCGGTCTCACCGACATCGCCGCGCGCTCGTACGGCGTCGTCGACTCGGTCGTCGAGCAGACGATCACGCCGCTCGTCGTCGGCGTGCCGGCGAACACGCGCTCGACCGACAAGAAGCCCGAAGGCACGCTCTGCACGGCGGACCAGCGCTCGATTCGGCTCGTCGTGAACGACCTCACGAGCTCGCGCGAGATCGAGATCGCCTGCCTGGGCTCCACCGAGCTCGATGCGAGCAGCACGGTCGTCGTCCGCAACCTCGACAGCGGCGAAGTGCGCTGCGGCGGAACCACCACCGACGGCCGGTTCCGCGTGCCCGTCCCCGCGACGGCCGGCGATCGGCTCCGGGTCGAGGTCGCGCGCTCCGCCAACGCGGTGGAGTCGTACGGCACGTGCGTCTGGCGCGACGGGGTGACCCCGCAGCGCATGATCGCGACCTTCGAGCAGCCGGCCGCGGCGTACCGCAAGGTCGGAAACCCGGACGCCCAGTGCGACGCTGCGGCGGGGTGCCAGCAGTACCGGAACACGTTCTTCCCGGTCGGTTCGGTGCTCGTGGCGCCGCAGGGTGGGCTCGGCTTGCGGCGTCAGTCGCCGGAGCTGCGGCGGCTGCTCCAGCTCTCGCAGGCGGCGCTGGAGACCGGCGATCCGATCAACTTCGCGCCGCTCTACATGATGAAGCCGAATCGTATGCCGGACGGCAAAGCGGCGTCGCCGAAGGGCTTCATCGGCGCGAACACCGTCGCGGACGGGTTCGTCGTCGTCGCGACGGGGCACGCGTTCACGCGCGCGATGGGGGCGCTCCCCTTCCTGCCGCCGGCGCGCCTCTCGACGCTGCCCGACTACGCCGACTACGCGACGCCGCCGAGCTTGTTCGCGGCGTTCGGGGGCAAGACGCCGAATCAGCTCCTGATCGAGAACTACGCGATCGAGGCCGTGGCGCGCTTCCGGCGGCGCCCGGCCGATGCGACGTGCGGACCGAACTACAAGGTCACGACGGAGTGCACCTCGAAGCCGGCGACGAACCCCGACGTGTGCGCGCAGACCGTCTACGATCCCGATTGGCACTCGGAGGGCAAGAACCTGTTCGGGGCGCAGCACCCCGTCGCGCCGCTGCGGCTCGCGCGGCGCGCGAACGTGCACGTGAAGTCGCTCGAGGATCTCGAGGCGACGTGGGCGCCGCGGATCCTGGGAGCGCCGTTCGGGACGGACCTCGCGTATGCGCCGAAGGACCCGCTCGTCGGGCTGATGGATGCGTACGTGGCGCCGCTCGGCGAGCACGTGTGGATCAACGAGAACCCGTGCAAGAACTGGGACGAGGCCGTTTACTACGACCACGTGACCGGCCGGTTCTTCGCGACGGGGGGAACGGACCTTTACTTCTTGTCACATCCCCAGACGCATCAGTGCTTGGAGGATCAGAGCTGTGACTTCTTGAAGTAGTCGCGGCCCGCGGGACAGAAGAAAAAGACGAATCCGGAGTAGAGAACGGGAATGGGAACGGGAATGCCGGGGCTCCCGTGCTAGACCAAGCTCGTGACGCTCTACATCCTCGCCGCGCTCGGAATCTTCGTCGCCATGGGGCTCATGCGCATGACGTACCGCATGTCGCGGCGCGACCGGCATGAGGGCATCCGGTGGCGCGGCATCGATTGGAACCGCAACGAAGAAGAACGCGACGACTCGGACGACGAGCCGAGCTGACCGTGAGGTACTTCGCGCTCGCGATCGGGCTCGGTGCAACGCTCGTGTGGAGGCTGCGCCGTCACGGCGACCGAACCCTCCAACCTCCTGGGGTCGGGCCTAGCGCTCACCCTTCTGCTCGCGCTGCGCATGCGTCGCCGCGCCTGAGCGCGTGTGTCGAGCTGACCCTCTCGAATTCCCGTTCCCGTTCCCACCCCTCCGGGTGCCACGAAGCGCGGCGTTCTCTACTCCGGATTCGTCTTTTTTCTTCTAGAGAGATCCCATCGTCACGCACCGGAAGCCATACTTCTCGTGAACCGCGCCGGGCCGAACGAACCCAGCGATCCCAATGCCGCTCCCCTTCGCCACCTTGCCGGGGTCCTTGCCATCGTAGCCGCCCCAGAGCTGGCCGTTCAGGTAGAGCCGAATCTGGTTCCCGATCTTGGTCGCGCGCACGACGTCGCCGTCCTTCGGGATCGCCGAGATGCCCCCCACGTTCCCGATGACGGTGAAGTCGCTCGCCGCGCCGTCGAGGTAGACGACGTCCACGCCGCCCCCCGCGTTGAACAGGACCTCGTTCCAGATCCGCGAGCCCGCCTTGCTCGAGCAGCCGAGGATCAGCTCGAGCTCGTGGTTCGACCCGTTGGCGTTCGGGTTGTAGCCCGGCTCCTTGTAGATGACGGCCTCGACGAACTGGTCACCGGCGAAGCCGGGCACGAACGCGAAGCTGTCGTCGTACTCGACGCCCCCGTGGGTATCGAGGGCGATGCGCGTCTTCCCGTCCGACGCGAGGCCCACGCGCATGCTCGTGAGGATGCCGGGCGCGCCGTTGCCGCCCGTGCCCTGCGTGTTGTTGGTCCACACGCCGCCCGCAGAGAGCGGGTTCTCGATCGCCGCCGTCGCGAAGTCGAGCGCGTAGACGTTGCCCGCGTCGGGCCGAGGGCACAGGCCGGTCGAAGCGTCGCCGAGCCCGGTCGGAGCATCGACGCGAGCGTCCGCGCCGGTCCCATCCGACACGCCGGCGCCATCGCCGACGGCCCCCGAGTCGGAGGGAGCCGCGACGTCGTCACCGCAACCCACGCAGAGGATGACGACGGGTACGAAGAAGCGGCGCAGCACGCCTCAGCGTACCGCGAGCACGCTCAGGGCACGAGGGCGAGCGCGACGGCCCGGTCGAACGCCTCGGCGAGGTTCGTCACGGTACGCGCGCTGGCGGGGAGCCCGCACGTCCCATCGCGCAGATCGTAATACGACGCCGCGCTGGAGCCGACCCACGTGGTCGCCCACACCGACGCGCCGTCGCAACCAACGCTTCCATCGTGGAGCTCCACCGCACGCAGCGCATCGACGAGCGAAGCGCCTTCGGACGTGGAGAGCGTGCGCTTGCCATCGGCGCTGGTGGCTGCGCCGGCGCCCGCATCGATCGCAGGCGAGCACGTCCAATGCCACGCAAGCTCACGGCTCGCAGCGACGTAGGTGATGCTGGCCTCGGACATGGCCTTCGACCCACAAGCCTGGGAGCCCGCCGAACCGCCGTCCGAGAGCCGCAACGCAGGCCCAGGCCCCACCAACCGAAGCGAGAGCTCCACCTTCGTGACCTGCTCCGACCACATCGACCCGCCCGAAGAAGAGCAAGCCGCAACGAAGACCAAGAGCGCGCCAACGCGAACCTTCATTCCCTCCAAGTCTGCAATGCCCATACCGCCGCGTCGACCCAAGATTCCCAAAGAAACGATCTGGGCGATGCGCCACTACGTGCCACCACCGATCCGCCACGCCGCCGCCCCCCGTCCTCGTGCCCGTGCTCGTCCTCGTGCCCGTCCTCGTGCCCGTGCTCGTCCTCATGCCCGTCCTCGTGCGCGTGCTCGTGCTCGTGCTCGTCCGCGCTCCCGTTCTCTATTCCGCGACCCCGTTCCCCTTCCGTGTTCCGTATTCCCTCCTTTTCTTCTAGGGTTCCGCCATGCGCTACTTCGTCTCCCTCGACCCCGCATCTCCTCCCCTGGAGGTCGACGTCGAGGAGCTCCCGTCCGGCGCGCTCTCCGTCCGCGCGGGGGGCAAACCGATCGACGTCGACGTCGCGACGCTCCGCTCCGCCCTGAGCATCCGCGTCGGCGGCGCCATGGTCGACCTCACGACCGAGGGCAGCCCGCCCGAGCTCGGCGCCATCGCCAGCGGCCACCGCTCCTACGTCCGCGTCGAGAGCGAGCGCATGCGCTCCGCCAACGCTGCGCAGAAGGGCGGCGGCGGCGCGAGCGATCGCCTCATCAAGAGCCCGATGCCCGGCCGCGTCGTGAAGATCCTGGTCGCCCCCGGCGACGAGGTGGTGCCCGGCCAAGCCGTCGTCGTCGTCGAGGCGATGAAGATGGAAAACGAGCTCAAGGCCAAGACCGGCGGCAAGGTCGGCGAGGTCCACGTCGCCGTCGGCGCCACCGTCGAGAGCGGCGCCAAGCTCGTCACCCTGAGCTGAGGGCGCGATGCAGCTCCCGTCTCGCCTCCGGCTCGTCCACGGCCCGACGCCGATCGAGCAGCGCGCTGCGCTGTCGGCGCTCGTCGGCGTCGATCTCTGGATCAAGCGCGACGACGTGACCGGCGGCGCCGAGAGCGGCAACAAGGTCCGCAAGCTCGAGTGGCTCTTCGCAGCGGCGCTGGCCGAGGGCGCGACCCACGTCGTCACGTGCGGCGGCATCCAATCCAACCACGCGCGCGCGACCGCGCTCGTCGCCGCGCGCTTCGGGCTCGCGTGCACGCTGCTGCTCCGCGTGACTGACGGGAGCGAGACCGGGCCCGACGTCGACGCCCCGCTCGAGCGCCTCCCGAACACCGGCAACGTTCTCCTCGACCGTCTGGCGGGGGCGCAGATCCGCCTCATCTCGCCGAGCGACTACGCCGCGCGCCAGGCGTGCATGGCCAAGGTCGCCGCCGATCTCGCCTCGAACGGCGCGAAGCCCTACGTCATCCCCGAGGGCGGCTCGAACGGCCTCGGCTCGCTCGGCTACGTCGAGTGCATGCGAGAAGTTCGGGAGCAGCTCGACGCCGGCCTCGGCGGCGGGCGCCCCTACGATCTCGTCGTGCACGCGTGCGGCTCGGGCGGTACCGCCGCCGGGATCGCGCTCGGTTGCGCCGCCGCGTCCACCGCCGAAGCCGTGCGCGCGTTCGCCGTCTGCGACGACGCGGCGTACTTCGAGAAGCGCATCCGTGCCATCGCCGACGAAGCCCGCGCGTGGGACCCCGCCCTCCCCGCGCCCGCGCGCTTCACCGTCGACGATCGGGCGAAGGGGCCGCGCTACGGCGAGATGGAGCCGGCGCAGAAGAAGTTCCTCGCCGACGTCGCCCGCGCGAGCGGCTTGGTCCTCGATCCCGTCTACACCGGCAAGGCGCTCTTCGGCCTGCGCGCGGCCGTGCAGCGCGGCGACGTCGCGCGCGGTGCACGCGTTCTCTTCGTGCACACCGGCGGCTTGCCCGGGCTCCTCGCCGATGGCGCCGCGCTCCTCGAGGACGCCCGCGCATGAACGCCAAGGCGCGCGTCGACGCCGGCGCGATCCTCCGCGAGCGCGCGCGCCTCGTCTTCTGGGGCGCGCTCGTCGTCGCTGCGATCCAGGGCGTCGGCGTGTTGCTCGCGCGGAACCACGTCGGGGCGGTCGTCCTCTCGCTGGTCATCGCGGAGTTCGGCTGCGGGCGCCTCGGCGTCGCGTGGTCGGACCCGAAGGAGCCCGAGCCCGCCGCGTCCGCGCTGGCGCGGCGCGCGGGGCGCGGCGCAGCGGTCGGTGCGACGGCGGGGCTCGCGCTCTTGAGTGGGCTCTTGGCGCTCCACCAGGCGACGCTCACGGTGGACGCACCGTCCGTGTCCACGCTCTTCGTCGGTGCGCTGGTCGCGGTCTTCGGCGCGGCGCGTGACGAGCTCGTCTTCCGCGGGCTCCTCCTCCGCGTGCTGGGCCCGCGGGCGACGCTCCCGCAGAAGGTCGGAGCGGCGGCGCTCGCGGGCGCGGCCGGCGCTTGGGGAGCTGGCGCGGCGCCGCTCGCGATCGGCGCGGCAGCCATTCTGTCGGTCGGTCTCATGGCGCTGTGGCTGCGCGACCGCGGTGCGTGGCTCGCGGTCGGCGCGCACGGCGCGCTGGCGATCGTGCTGGGACCCCTCGCGACGGGCGGGCTCGCGGACGTTCGGATGAAGGGCGGCGCCGGGTTCGACGAGACGCCGCTCGCGCTGGTGGCGTTCGCGCTGTTCGCGGCGTTCGCGGTACGCTGGGTGCTGTCGCCGCCTCCCAAAGCGACGACGACACGCTGACCGTCTCCCCGCGGAGGAACGCATGGCCATCGACGTCTGGATGCAGCACCCGACGCTCCATTTCCTTCGCCAGGACTTCCTCGCGTCCCTGATGCGGTGGACCGGGCAAGCCGTTCCGACGACGGAGATCCCGCTCGAGTTCACGCTCGCCGCGATGGATGCGGGCGGCGTCGAGCTCGGCATCCTCTCCGCCTGGCACGGTCCGCAAGGCGTCCTGCTCTCGAACGACGACGTCGCCGCCGCAGTGAGGTCTCACCCGCTGCGCCTCGCGGGTCTGGCCTCCGTCGACCTCCTCCGCCCGATGGAGGCCGTGCGCGAGCTGCGGCGCGCCGTCAACGAGCTCGGGCTGGTGGGGCTCCGCATGCTCCCGTGGCTGTGGGGGCTCCCGCCGAACGACCGGCGCTACTACCCGCTCTATGCCGAGTGCGTGGAGCTCGGGATTCCGTTTTGTACCCAAGTGGGACACACGGGGCCGCTCCGCACCTCCGAGACGGGGCGCCCGATCCCCTACCTGGACGACGTCGCCCTCGATTTCCCCGAGCTCGTCATCGTCGCCGGTCACATCGGGTACCCATGGACCGAGGAGATGGTGGCGCTCGCGCGGAAGTACCCGAACGTCTACATCGACACGTCCGCGTACACCGTGCGCCGCTACCCGCCCGAGCTCGTGCGCTACCTGCAGAAGGACGGCCGACAGAAGGTGATGTTCGGGTCGAACTACCCGATGATCCTCCCGCAAAAGGCGCTCGAGCACATCGATCAGCTCGAGCTCGATGCCGACGCGCTCGGCCTGTTCCTCGAGGGGAACGCCCGGCGGGTCTTCGAGCTTCGTTGAGTCGGGGCCGGCTGCAAAACCTAGTTCGTTCAGAGACCGAATACGCACTTTCTGCGACGGAGACGATTCGGATGTGCCATCAGGAGTTGCGAAAGGCGGTCCTGAATGCGCTCGATTGGATTGTTCCTCGCTCTGGTGACGACGGCGTGCGGCGGCGAGGCAACCTACGTCATCGCCTGTGACGGCAGCGCGCCGATGGAGGGTGGGGGCGATGTCGCGTCTCCGGACGCCAGCGACGCGCCGACGGACTCCCCTCACGATGCCCTCGCCGACGCTTGCGGCTCGAAAACGTTCGCCATCGCGGGCAAGTGCGCCGCCGGGAGCGATTGCGACGGCGGCGTCTGCTGCTCGACGCTGGAGTTCGACGAGAGCTGCTTCCTGACCAAGTTCTCGGCCGCCTGCGCCGCGCCTGCCAGCTGCCGCAGTGCGTTTCAACCCTTCTGCGGCGGAAACGAGACGGCTCGGCTCTGCGACTCGCCTTCGGACTGCACGGAGCCGGGTTTCGACCGCTGCTGCACCTTCCCCATCCGGTGCACGGCCAATACGCTCGTCATGTGTGCGAGCGAAGCCGCCGCCAAGGCGGCGGGGGGGTCCTGTCTCTGACTTCCTCAGCTGGTTGATCCGCGGGCGGCCGTGGCTGCTACGATGGTCGGCCCGATGGAGAACGACCCCTCGCCCCTTTCGATGCAGCCCCGCTCCGCCGCCACCGGCGTCGACTCGGTGCGCGGCGTCGCCAGCGAAGAGTTCCTCTTCCATCTCTACCGCGGCGCCGAGTTGTTGCAGGATGCACGCAACCACGAGGCCAAGGAGGAGCTCGAGGCCGCCCTCTCCCTCCAGCCGCGCGACGCGAAGGGCCAGGACCTCCTCGCCGTCGTCTACTTCCGCCTCGGCATGTACCCGCGCGCGATCCAGATCTACGAGGAGCTGCGCCGCGAAGCGCCGAAGGAGCCCACGCTCCTCGTGAACCTCGCGCTCTGCTACCTCAAGACCGGTCAGGCGCAGGCCTCGCGCGAAGCCCTCGAGGAGGTCGTCCGCGGCACCCCCGACCACAAGCGCGCGTGGGGGTACCTCGGCCTCTCGTACGAGCGCCTCGGGGACCTCGAGAAAGCCGAGCTCGCGTTCGAGCGCGCCGGCCACACCGCGATGGCCAAGCGCGTCGCGCAGAAGCGCGCCGAGCACGACGAGATCGCGCGGCGCCTCCCGGACGCACCGATCGCCGACCCGAGCGAGGTCCGCGACGCCGCCGAGCTCCGCGCCACCGCCGCCGTCGCGTTCCAAGAGCTCGACGCGGGCGAGCTCTCGTTCGCGCTGGCCGAGCCCGCCGCGCGCCGGAGCGAGTCCGGGACGTGGCGCGCCGTCGAGATCGGCGCCGCGGTGAAGACGACGTCGGCCTCCGTTCCGCCGCCGCCGATCGCCCCCGCCCCCACCGGCCCCGCCGAGGTCCGCGCCCCGCGCTCGTTCGCGGCCACGATGAAGACCGCCGCGCTCTCGCTCCCCGACGACGAGCCGATCGGCATGCACCCGACCGGCCTCGTCGTGGTCCGCGCGGAGCTCGACCTCGCCGCCCGCCTCGACGCGGTGCGGAGCTACACCGGCGACCTCACGGCCGAGGTGCTCCTCCGCCAGACCCGCACCCAGGCGAGCGAGCCGTTCGGTGGGCTCGGCGCGCCGATCCAGCGCCTCCGCGCGAGCGGCCCGATCGTGCTCGGCCCGCGCGCATCGCATCGGCTCGTGCCCGTCCAGATCGACGGCGAAGTGGTGTTCCTCCGCGAGGAAGCCGTCCTCGGCTTCGACCTGAAGATCGGCTTCGAGAACGGGCGCCTCACCTTCGCCGAGAGCGACGCGCTCCACGTCGTGCAGTTCCGCGGCACCGGCACGATCGTGCTCGAGCTCCTCGACCCGATCGTCGCCATCGCCGTCACGCCGGCGAAGTCGGTGACGGCCCGCCGCGAGAGCATCGTCGGCTGGCACGGCCGCATCCTGCCGCGCTCGGTCCCCATGAGCGAGGCGCCGCTCGGCCAGCGCGGGCTCGTCACGTTCGCCGGCGAGGGCGCACTTCTGTTGACCGGTCGTTGAGACGAACCATGGCGGCGGAAGGCAAGACGAAGGCGAGCAAGGCGTCGCCCGACAGCAAGGACGCCCGGCGGCGCGTGCGGCGGTCGCTCGCCGAGGACGCCGTCAACCTCCCCAACCTCCTCACGATGGCGCGGATCGTGATGATCCCGCTGTGCCTCTGGTTCCTCGACCGCGACACGCCGCGCGACAACTTCTGGGCCGCGATCGTCTTCACCGCCGCCGCCATCACCGACCTGCTCGACGGCTACCTCGCGCGCAAGCTCAACGTCGTCAGCGTGCTCGGCAAGCTCCTCGACCCGCTCGCCGACAAGCTCATCGTCATGGCCAGCCTCGTGTGGATGGTCCCGATGGGGCGCATCTCCGCGTGGGTCGTCATCGTGCTCCTCGGCCGCGACATCAGCATCACCGGCCTCCGCAGCGTGGCCGCGAGCGAGGGCGTCGTCATCGCCGCCGGCGAAGAGGGCAAGACCAAGACTGCGCTCCAGATGATCGGGATCATCGCGCTCCTGCTCGGCTACCCGTACCACCTGTCGTACCCGCTCATCGATCTCGGGGTCATCGACATGGTGCGCGTCGGGCAGGTGTTCATCTACTTGTCGCTCTTCTTCTCGCTCGCGAGCGCAGCGCAGTACGTGCGGCTCTTCGCCGAAGCCGTCGAAGCCAAGAACAAGAAGCTCATGGAAAAGTCGTGACCGGGGCGCTCGTCCACGACAAGCGCGGGGTGCTCGGCGGCCTCCGCGCGGGGAGCGGCGCCGTCGTCGAGCTCGGGTGCGGTCCGCGGAAGCAGGTGCCCGAGGCGATCGGGATCGACCGCCTCGACACCGATGCCGTCGACGTCGTCGGCGACGTCCTCGGGATCCTCCGCAGCCTCCCGGAGCGCTCGGTCGCACGCGTGTGCTCCTTCCATTTTCTCGAGCACGTGGACGATCTCGAAGGGCTGGTGGACGAGATCGCGCGCGTCCTCGACGACGGCGGCATGCTCGAGGCCACCGTCCCCCACTTCTCGAACCCCTACTTCTACTCCGACCCGACCCACCGCCGGTTCTTCGGGCTCTACACCTTCTCGTACTTGAGCGAGGACACGGTCTTCGCGCGGCAGGTCCCGAAGTACGGGCGCGACCTCCAGTTCGAGCTCGTCGAGGCGCGGCTCGGGTTCCAGTCCCCGTTCCGCCTCACCGGCTTCTTCAAGCGCAACGTCGGGCGGCTCGTGAACCTCTCCCGCGCCACGCGCGAGCTCTACGAAGAAAACTTTGCGTTCATGGTGCCCTGCTACGAGGTGAGCTATCGCCTCCGGCGCAAGCCGCGCCAACGGAACGGCACCGGGTGAGGGCGCGCGTGGACGTCGTCGCGTTCACGTCCGGGGTCTCGGTCCCATCGAGCCGCATGCGCGTGCGGCAGTACGTGCCGAGCCTCGCGGCGAAGGGCATCGTCGTCGACGAGCGCGCATCGCGGCCCGAGAAGTACGCGCCCGTCCCGTTCGGGATCCCGAAGACGCTCTGGACCGGCCGCATGCTCGCGGGCCGCGCGCGCGACATCCCCCGCGCGCGCCGCGCCGACGTCGTCTGGCTCGAACGCGAGCTCGTCTTCGGCAAGCGAACCCTCGAGCCCTGGCTCGGCCGCCCCGAGCAACGCGTGCTCGACGTCGACGACGCGATCTGGATGTACGGATCGCCCCGCTACTCCGAGGCGATCGCCGAGGGCTGCGCGGGCGTCATCTGCGGGAACCGGTACCTCCAGGCCCACTACGCGCCGGTCGCGAAGAAGACGTGGCTCGTCCCGACGTCCGTCGACACCGAGCGCTGGCGCCGGCCCGGAGGCGCGCGCGCGCGCACGGATGCGCGGACGTGGGTCATCGGCTGGACCGGGACGGCGAGCAACTTCCCGTACCTGTATGGGATCGAGGACGCGCTGGCGGCGCTGATGAGCCGCCACGCCGACGTCGAGGTGCTCATCGTCGCCGATCGAGCGCCCGCGTGGAAGAAGCTCGAAGCGTCGCGCACGCGCTTCGTGCGCTGGACCGACGCGGGCGAGCCGGAGGCCGTGTTCGGGATGGACGTCGGCGTCATGCCGCTCGCCGACGAAGAATGGGCGAAGGGAAAGTGCGCGGCGAAGATGCTCGTCTACATGGCGGCGTCGCTGCCGGTCGTCGTCTCTCCCGTCGGCGTGAACGCGGAGGTCCTGGCCGAGGACGATGTGGGTTTCGGTGCGACCTCGACTGAGCAATGGCTGGACGCATTGGAGCGCCTCTACGCCGACCGCGCTGCGGCGCACGCCAGAGGCGAGCGGGCTCAAGCGTTGGTCGAGCGGGCCTACTCCGTCCACGCGAGCACGGAGAAGCTCGCTGCGATCTTCGCCGAGGTCGCCGGGTTGCGCTAAGCTCGTTGGAGATGCTCGCGTTCGTCCTCGCGCTCGTCACCACCCTCATCGCAGGACACCGTGCCGACAGCCGTGCGATCGTGACCGGGCGCGGGCTCGCGCCGCACACCGCGGTGGAGGTCGAGGTCGACAGCGCGACGCCACACGCTTCGGTGGCCTGTGCGCTCGAACGCCGCGCGATGGTCACGACCGATGCGAAGGGCGCGTTCCGCGTCGTGATCGCGCCGAAGGGCCCGTGCGGGCTCTATTCGTCGCCCGACGGGTGGACCGCGTTCGTCACGGCCCCCGGTGGCGTCGAGTACCGCAGCGCGACGTTCCGCTGACGCCGCGCCTTCTCAGGCGCGCGCGAAGCGCTTCTTCACCTTCGCCCACGCCTCTTCGACCATGACCTTCTCGTCGGCCTCGAGGCGGAGGAGGAACAGCACGATCGCGTAGATGACCGCCGCGAGCCCGACGCACGAGAAGAACCGCACGGCGAGGCTCCACGGCAGGAACGTGTAGAGGCTGCGCCCGACCGCGAACGCGACGCCGGCCGCCACCGCGACCTTGCCGAGGCCGAGCGAGAGCGGATGGATCTTCGTCAGCCACCACGTGAACGCGAGCTGGAGGATCTGCGACACGACGAGGCCCGTCGCCGACGACATCGCCGCGCCGATCATCCCGTAGCGGGGCACCAAGATCGGGAGGAGCACCACCTGCAGCACGACGCAGACGCCGCCCGCCAGCGCGCTCCAGCGCGCACGCCCGCTCAGCGTGAGCGTGTAGGCCGCCAGCGCCATCGCGCTCGAGAGCTGGCCCACCGCGAGGATCGCCATCGCGGGAGCTCCCCGCGTGAACTCCGGGCCGAAGATCGCGAGCAGGCCGTCCGAGAACCCCGCGAAGAGCACGAAGAGCGGGAACGCGAGGATCGCGACCCAGCGCGTCTGGCGCCGTACGAACTGGTTCAGGAACGTGATGTCGCCGCGCGCGAGCGCGGGCGGGATCGTCGCCGCCACGACCGGGTAGAACGCGCTCCGGACCTGGTTCAGGCTGATGACGTAGAGCAGGCACGCCGAGTACGCCGCGGCGTCCGCGCTCGGCCGGTAGTGACCGAGCGTCAGGAGATCCATGCGACCTTGGAGCGCCCACACGAGGTTCGTGAGCACGAGCGGGAGCCCCATCTTCACGAGCCCCCAATCCACCGGGCCGCGCCACGCCGCGCGCAGCGTCGCCCCGAGCGAGAACTCGCGCCCGTAGAACCGCGCCGAGAGGATCGCGGTAGAGATCATCCCGATCACGACCGCCGCGCACGCCCACCCCAGGCCGCCGCCGAGGCGGAGGAAGACCGTCGTCAGTACGAGCAGCGACAGCGGCTGAAAGAGGCCGCGCGCGTAGAACTCGTACTTCATCACGTGCTTCGACTGCGTCGCGACGATGAACATGCTCGCCGCGTGGTAGGCGATCGGCACCATCGCGAGCACGCGCAGCGGGAGCACGAGACCGGGCTGATCCTGGTAGCGCGCGAACGAAGGGGCCGCGAGGCCGATGACGAGCGCGACCAAGAAGCCCGACGCGAGGACCACGCGGAGCGCGGTCCCGGTCGCCGCCACCGCGCGCGGTGCGTCGCCGTCGGCGTGAGCGACGCTGACTTGGCGTGCCACGGCGAGATCCATCCCGCAGAGCGTGATGACCGAGGACATGTCCACGAGCGCGTTCGCCGACGTGTAGAGGCCGTACTCGCTCGCCCCGAGCAGGCGCGCGAGCTGGACGTGGAACGCCGGCAACGCAGCCTGAGCGAGCAGCGTGAGGAGATTCACGCCGACCCCTCGCGCCTCGCGGGCGGCGGTCGTGCCTTCGGCCATCGCCGGAGAGCGTTAGCACATCCCGCCCCCGACGGCGCCGCTTGCCCCGGCGGGCGCCGCTGAGTAGCTTCGCCGAGCTTGAACGCCCTGAATCGTCCGCTCGACGGTGCGTGGTACGGCGGCACCGCGCTCGCCAAGCTCACCAAGAACACGCTCTCGCGCTTCGCGCCGCGGGCGATGGCGGCCGTGGCACGCCTCGCGACGGTGTCCGGGCGCGGACGAGGGCTCGAAGGCGCGGGGGCGGCCCGTTACTTCCGCGCGGTGGCCGACGACTACGAGATCCTCGCCCACGAGCTCGGCCTCACGAAGGAGCGAAGGGAGCTCTTCCGCGGTCGCACCGTGCTCGAGGTCGGCCCGGGCGACACCCGGAGCATCGGCCTCATCGCCAAGGCGCGCGGCGCCACCGCGTGGGAGGGCGTGGACGGCTACGACGTGCAGGCGCGGCGCGAGGGCTACCTCCGTTCGATCTACGAGCCGATCCTCGAGCTCGAGGGCGAGCGCGGCGGGATGGAGCGGGCGAACGAGCTCCTCCGTGGGACCCGCGTCCACACGGGAAACGACGCGCTCCGCACGACCGAGCGCCGCTTCGATCTCGTCGTGTCGCGCGCGGTGCTCGAGCACGTCATGGACCTCGACGCGCTCTACGCGACGCTCCGCGCCGTCACCACCGACGACGCGCTCCTGATCCACAAAATCGATCTCCGCTGCCACGGCGTGCGCTTCGCCAGCGAGTTGGACTTCTTGCGCTTCCCCGAGCGCCTCTTCCGGCGCATGAGCTCGCACTCGGGCGACATGCCGAACCGCGTGCGCGTCCCTGGCTACGTGGAGCTCGGCGCGCGGCACGGTTTCCGGCTCTCGTACGCGGGCGCTACCCACGTCGTCCCGACGGAAGACGTGCGCGCGATCCGCGACCGCCTCGCGCCGCCGTTCCGGGGCATGTCCGACAGCGTGCTGTCGGTGCTGGGCGTCTGGATGGTGCAGGTCGGGCCGAAGCACCCGCTCGCGGAGCGCGCGGCGGCGTTCGACCCCGAGGCGCTCCCCCGCGCACCGATGGAGAAGCTCGCGGCGTTCTGAGCGGTGCGCCGTTTACGGCTGCGCGCCGCGAACGATGGGCGCCCCGTCGTCCGCTGCGACCGCCGCCGCGACGCACAGGTGCGTCGGCTCTCCGAGCCGTGCCGGATCGGCGACGACGAACGGACGCACGCGCCGCGCGTCCGCGTCGAACGCGAGGATCATGACGTCGCCTTCGTGCAGCGCCGCGTCGTCCTTCGGGTACGGCGGCGATCCGAGGTTCGGATCCCGGCCGATCGCCGCGCGGAACGCCGTGACGTCGAGCGCGCCGTCCGACCCGCCCGGGACCACGCTCGGGTCGTCCACCAGCCGAATCCGCGGCAGGCCGGGCCGCCCGATCACGTAGCGCGCCACCGACCCCTCCCCACACGGGACGAACGCGACCGCATCGGGCTGGGGATACGGATGCTGTCCCAGTTTGGGACAAACGAACGCCGCCAGAGTCACCAGCGCCGCCGCCACCGCCGCGCGCCGCCACGCGGCGCGATGCTCTTCCGCCGCCCCCGCCGCGGCGCCGACCGGGGCCGACCCCAGCGTCGAGAGCGCGACCGCGAAATACGCCACGACGAACGGGAGAGCGGCGACGAACACGCGCTCGCGCCCGTCCATGTAGACGATCGGTACCGAGGCGAGCGCCCCGAGCGCCCCCGCCGCCGCGAGCCGGAACGCCGGATCGCGCCCGTGGAACCGTGCCGCGCGCCGCGCCAGCGCGACCACGCCCGCGATCCAGGGCACCGCGACGAGCCAGCCACCGAGCCGCGCCGACTCCGGCACGAGCCCGGCCGACAGCTTCTCGCTCGTCGCGAGCACGAAGCACTCGAGGTTCCGCAGGAGCCCCACGACGAGCATGCCGGGGTGGGCCCGGATCTGCTCCATCGCCCGCGCGTAGATGAACGCGCCGGCGTTCGCGTCGCCCATCGCCTTGAGCTCGGGGTAGTCGCTGAAGGCGCGCTCCCACCCGACGCCCCCGAGCGCGAGCCCGTAGAGCGTGTACGAGAAGTTCGAGTGCGCGCCATGGCTCGCACCGCCGAGCCAACGGAGGATCATCGCGTTCACGACGAAGCCCGCCGCGATCCCCGCCAGCGCGCCGGCGCCACTCCACCGATCGAGGCGCCACTTCCCGTCGCGCTCCACGACCACCACCCAGAGGAACGCGGGGAGCACGAAGAACGGCCCCGAGCGCGCGTTGAGCGCCATCGAGCACACGGCGAAACCCGCCGCGAGCTGCAGGGCACGCTCGCGCGGCACCGGCGCCCGGCGCGCATGCCAGAGCAACGCGAACGAGAACGACCCGAGCGAGAGGCCCAAGCTCTCGCTCAGGGTCGTCCCCACGAACACGGTCCCGATCGCGAACAGCGCCGCGAACACGAGCAGCCCCGGGCCGCGCCCGAAGTCGCGCGCGACCGCCCGCGCCGCCGCCGTGATGGCGGACGCCATGAGCACCGCTTGGAGCGCCATCGCCCCGCGGAAGTCACCGCCGGCGAGCACCAGGCGGGTGGCGAAGAGCGCCGCGTTCAGCGGCCGGCGGCTGTTCCACTCGTCGAGGACGCCCTCTTGGAGGAGCCGCTCGGCGCCGGCGAAGTACGCGCCCGCGTCCGATACGGGCAAGAGACCGCCGGTCGCGGCACCGTGCGAACGACCGCTCGCCCACGCCGCCACCACCACGACCAGCAGCCCCAGCGTCGCCGCCGGGATGGCGAGCGCAGAAGCGAGCGGCGGGACGACGGGCCCCTGCCCCGGCCGCGCGCGGTCATGCACCAGCACACCGATCGCCGCGACGACGAGCACGATCGGGAGCGCGGGCGCGACGCCCATGGCGAGCGTGCGGACGATGGCCGAGCGGAGGGCGAGGAAGAAGAACCCGGCCGCGACGCCGGCCCCGACGGCGAAGACCGCGCCACCACGCCGGTGCGCGAGCGAAAGCACGCCTCGGATCTAGTGGATCCGAGCACGCTCGCAAGTGCTAAACAGCGGGCGTGCCGGCGCGCGTGCTCTACGTCATCTCCTCGCTCGAGCAGGGCGGCGCGGAGCGGCAGCTCGCCGAGCTCGTGCGGGGCCTCGATCGGTCCCGCTTCGAGCCGCGGATCGCGCTGTGCGACGCGACCGACCGCCTCGGCTACGAGCTCGACGCAGGGCGCTACTACGATCTCGACTCCGCGAACGGCTCGACGCCGCGCACGCTGGTGAAGCTCGTGCGCGTGCTGCGCGACGCACGCCCGGAGCTGGTCCACGGCTTCGGCGGACTCGTGAGCATCTACAGCCGCCTCGCCGTCCGCATGACGGGGATCGGGCGCGCGATCGGCGCCGTCCGGAACGGGCGCCCTCCCCTGAGAGACCTGGTCTACGAGGGCCTCACCGCGCCGCTCGCGTCGGCGTTCATCGTGAACTCGGTCGGCATCCGCGAGCAGCTCGTGCGCGTCTCGCGGATCCCGGCGCGGCGGATCGACGTGATCGAGAACGGCGTCGACCTCGCGCGTTTTCGCCCGCGCGCTCCGGCGACCCGCGCCGCGCTCCGCGAGCGCTGGGAGCTCCGCGGCCCCACGCTCGTCCTCGTCGGGCGCGTCGGGCCCGAGAAGAACCACGAGGGGCTGCTCCGCGCGCTGGCGCGGCTCGAGCGCGACGGAGCGCTGCCTCCCGACGCGACCGTGCTCTTCGCCGGCAAGGCGACGCCCCCTAGCCACGGGGATGCGCTCCGAGCGCTCGTGCGCGAGCTCGGTCTCGACCGCCGCGTTCGTTTTCTGGGGTCCGTGCTCGAGGTCGAAGATCTCGTCGCCGCCGCCGATGGCCTCGTCCTCCCGTCGCACTACGAGGGCATCCCGAACGCGGTCCTCGAGGCGTTCGCGAGCGGCGTCCCCGCGATCGTGTCGCCCCCCGCCAACCTCGATTCGATCGTGACCGACGGGCGGGAGGGCTTCGCTGCCGAGAGCACGGAGCCGGGGGACCTGGCGCGCGCGCTCCGGCGATTCTTCGCGCTGTCGGCCGAAGAGCTCACCGCCATGGGCGCCCGCGCCCGCGCGACGGCCGAGGCCCGTTTCTCGATCCCGAAGATGGTCGAGCGCACCTCGGCCGTGTACGACCGCGTCCTCGCGCGGGGGTGACCGGCGCCCGCATTTGCCGAGGGGAAGCCCGGGTGTTATCCACCCGCCATCGTGTCGCGCCCGCTTCGCGTCACCTATGTCATCAACTCGCTCGAGCAGGGCGGCGCGGAGCGCCAGCTCGCCGAGCTGATCGGCGGTCTGGATCGCGAGCGCTTCGAGCCGTCGCTCGTGGTGTGCAGCGACAAGGACGACCTCGGCTACGACCTCGGGGTCCCGCGGCGCAGCCTCCACGCGCGCGTGTTCCCGACGCCGGGCTCGATGCGGCGCCTCGTCGCCGCGCTCCGCGAGCTCCAGCCCGACGTGGTGCACACGTTCAAGGGGCTCGAGAACGTCGCGGGGCGCCTCGCCGCGCGCGCCGCCGGCGTGCGCGCCGTGATCGGGGCCGTCCGCTGCCCCAAGCTCCCGCCGAGCGAGCGGCTCGGCGAGCGCCTCACGCACCGGATGGCGGATGCCATCGTCGTGAACTCGGTCGGCATCCGCGACGTGCTCGTGACGGACATCGGCGTCCCCGCGGCGAAGATCCACGTCGTGGAGAACGGGATCGACCTCGCCCGGTTCATCCCGCTCTCCGCCGACGAACGCGCGCGCGAGCGCACGGAGCGCGGCTTCGGGGACGACTTCGTCCTCGTCGTGCCGGGTCGCATCTCGCCCGAGAAGAACCAGCTCGCGATCGTGGGGGCGCTCGCCGAGATGCGCCGCCGCGGCACCCTCACCGCGCCGGGCGGCGGCCGGCTCCGCGTCCTGTTCGCGGGGCGCGACAGCCTGCTCACCTACGGCCCACTGGTTCGGGCGACCATCGTTCGCCACGGGCTCCAGGCCCACGTTCGGCTCCTCGGCATCGTCGACCGGATCGACCGCTTGATCGGGGCCGCGGACGGCGTCCTTCTCCCGTCCTCGTACGAGGGCCTCTCGAACGCGGTGATCGAGGCGATGGCCTGCGCCGTGCCGGTCGTGATATCGCCGGCAGCCAACATGGACGCGCTCGTCACGGACGGGGTCGAAGGCATCGTCACTCGGGGGACCACGCGGGGGGCCATCGCGGACGGGATCGCTCGGCTCGTCGCGCTCGACGCGGGCACGCGCCGAGCGATGGGCCACGTGGGAGCGGAGCACGCCACCCGCCGCTTCACGATCGCACGCATGGTCGCCGGCACCGTCGCGGTCTACGACCGCGCGCTGCCCGCCCGGGAGAGGGCCTGAGCCATGTGCGGGATCAGCGGATGGCTCGCTCACGATCGCGCCGCCCCCGGCGACGTCCAGGCCGTGAAGCGCATGGACGACCGGCTGCGCCACCGCGGCCCCGACGCCGACGGCGTGCACCAGAGCGGGCCGGCGGTCCTCGGCCACCGTCGCCTCTCGATCATCGACCTGAGCGAAGACGCGCGCCAGCCGATGCTGAACGAGGACGGCCGCATCTCCGTCGTCGTCAACGGCGAGATCTACAACTTCGCCGAGCTTCGCGAGGAGCTCGTCGCGAAGGGCCACACGTTCCGCTCGCGCAGCGACAGCGAGGTCGTTCTTCACCTGTACGAAGAGCACGGGGCCGACGCGATCGCCCGCCTCGACGGGATGTTCGCGCTCGCGCTCTGGGACTCCACGAAGCAGACGCTGCTCCTCGCGCGCGACCGCGCCGGGAAGAAGCCGCTCTTCTACCGCCGGCTGAAGGACGGGATCGCGTTCGCGTCCGAGGTCCACGCGCTCGTCTCGGCGTTCCCCGACGAGCGGCCCGACGTCGACTACGGCGCGCTCGACGAGTACATGACGCTCCAGTACGTGCCGGCGCCGAAGACGGCGTACCGCGGCGCGTTCAAGCTCCCCGCCGCGCACTACGCGCTCTTCGGCCCGGGCGAGACGCCCGAGCCGCGCCCCTACTGGCGCAAGCCGCAGGCGGGCGAGCTCACGGGCTCGACCGAAGAGCTCTCGCGCGAGCTCCTCCGCCTGCTCACCGTCGCCGTGAAGCGGCGCCTCGTCTCCGACGTGCCGCTCGGCGCGTTCCTCTCCGGCGGCATCGACAGCTCCACCGTCGTCGCGTTGATGGCGATGCAGTCGACGCGCCCGGTGAAGACGTTTTCGATCGGCTTCCCCGAAGCCGACTTCAGCGAGCTGAAGTTCGCGCGCCTCGTCGCCGAGCGTTACCGCACCGACCACCACGAGATGATCGTGGAGCCGAAGATGATCGACGTCGTCGGCGAGACGGTGCGTCACCACGGCGAGCCGTTCGCCGACAGCTCGTCGATCGCGACGTACTACCTCTCGAAGATGACGCGGGGCGGGGTCACCGTCGCGCTCTCCGGCGACGCGGGCGACGAGAACTTCGCCGGCTATCGCCGCTACGGGACCGCGCGGCTCGGGCACCTCTACGATGCGCTCCCCCGCCCGCTCCAGCCCGCGTACCAGCGCACCTTCGCCGCCGTCGCCAACGTGTTCGTCCCCTGGGTCGGGCGCTACGCCGAGCGCTTCGACGCCGGAGAGGCCGCCCGCTACGTGCACCTCGTCGGTCAGTTCTCGGAGAAGGACAAAGCGGACCTCCTCCGCGGGCCGCTCGGCGCCGCCCGCTCGAACGACACCGTCGAGCGCTTCCGCGCCGTCCTCGCCGCGAGCGCGGCCTCGTCGCCGATGGCGCGCGTCGCCGACCTCGACTGGCACACGTACCTGATCGACGACATCCTGGTGAAGGTCGACATCGCCTCGATGAGCCACTCGCTCGAGGTGCGCTGCCCCTTCCTCGACACCGAGGTCGTCGAGTTCGCGTCGCGCCTGCCCTCGAACATGCTGATGCGCCTGCGCGGCAAGTACCTGCTCCGCCGGGCGGTGAAGGACATCGTCCCGACCCGGATCCTGCACCGCCAGAAGCGCGGGTTCGCGCTCCCGCTCGAGCGCTGGATGAAGCGCGACCTCCGGGAGATGATCCACGACGTGCTGCTCGGCAAGCGGACCCGCGAGCGCGGGCTCTTCGAGCCCACCTACGTCGAGAAGCTCGTGAAGCGCCTCGACTCGATCGCGCCGCCGACCGACCGCATCTGGACCCTGCTGATCCTCGAGCTTTGGTTCCGCGAGTTCATCGATCGCTGACCGCACCCGTCCTCCCTGCTATCTTCCGCCCCGTGTTGCACCCCTTCCCTTCGCCTTCCGCCCGCACCACGGCCGTCCCCCACCTCGAGCCGGTCTGGGAGGACTACTTCACCCGCGTCCTCGAGCACCCGCTCCCGTTCTCGGGCCCGCGCCGGCTGCTCCACGAGGACATGGTCACGGCGCTGAGGCTCGCCATCCCGCACGACGCACGGGTGCTCGAGGTCGGCGTGGGCGCCGGGGACCTCCTCGCCCGGCTGCCGAACGAGCGGCGCACCGGGATCGACATCCTCCCCGCGGCGGTCGAGCGCGCGCGCCAGACCGACGGCCGGATGCGGGTCGAGCTCGCCGATGCCCTCACGCTCGATCTGAACGAGCGCTTCGACGCGATCGTCTGTGACCGGCTCTGCCACACCGTCGTCGACGTGCAGCGGCTCCTCGAGCGGCTCGCCGCGCACCTCACCGAGGACGGGCGCATCTTCCTCACGTGCTTCAACTTCCTCTGGTCGCTCCCGCTCGCGGCAGGCGAACGGTTCGGGTTCAAGGAGCCCGCGCCGCAGGAGAACTGGTTCAGCGAGACCGCGCTCGACGATCTCTTCCGCCTGACCGATCTCGAGGTCGTGAAGGCCGAGGATCGCGTGAGCCTCCCGTTGCCCGTCCCGCTCGTCTCGCGCCTGGTCAACCGGGTCGCGCCGAAGCTCCAGCCCACGCGGACGTTCGCGCTCTACCGCCTGTACACGCTGGCGAAGGCGCGCGCGAAGCGCCCCGCGAAGCCGAAGGTCACCGTCGTCGTCCCGGCGCGCAACGAGTCCGGCAACATCGACGCGGCGCTGAAGCGCACCCCCGTCATGGGCGGCGGCACCGAGCTCATCTTCGTCGAGGGCAACTCGACCGACGACACCTGGGCCACGATCCAGAAGGCCGTGAAGGAGTACCGCGGCCCGCTCCAGGTCTCGTGCATGCAGCAGCCCGGCAAGGGCAAGGGCGACGCGGTTCGGACCGGCTTCGCCGCCGCCACCGGCGACATCCTGATGATCCTCGACGCGGACCTCACCGTCCCGCCCGAGGATCTGCCGAAGTTCTACGACGCGCTGCTCAGCGGCAAGGCCGACTACGTGCACGGCACGCGCCTCGTCTACCCGATGGAGGACGAGGCGATGCGGTTCTTGAACCGGATCGGCAACACGTTCTTCGCCGAGACCTTCAGCTTCCTCCTCGATCAGCCGATCAAGGACACGCTGTGCGGCACGAAGGTCCTCTGGAAGCGGGACTACGAGCGCATCGCCGAGAACCGCACCTACTTCGGCGACTTCGATCCGTTCGGCGACTTCGATCTGATCTTCGGCGCCGCGAAGCTCAACTTGCGGATCCAGGAGATCCCAATTCGGTACAAGGCGCGGACCTACGGCGAGACGAACATCTCGCGGTTCCGCCACGGTCTGCTCCTCCTCCGGATGAGCGCGTTCGCGGCGAAGAAGCTGAAGTTCGCGGGGGAGTGATGCATTCGCGGCGCAACATGGCACCCCGGGCTGAAGCCCGGGGCAGCAGAAGCCGTTGCGAACGCCCTCGAAGTCCGCCTTCGGCGGACTCCCCCTTCGTCGACTTCGCTCACGAACGAGAGCCCGCCCCGTGGGCGGGCTTCGAAGGGGTCGAGCATCGACTTTTGCTGCCCCGGACTTCAGTCCGGGGTGCCCAGAGAAAGGTCGCAAGCCCATGGCCCGCGTGATCGATCTCGAGCGCGACGCACCGTCGGGCTACGCCGACGCGGATTCGGGTCACTTCGCGTGGGCCACCCGCTCCCCCTACATCGCGGAGCGCGAGGCCGAGCTCGTTCGCGCGGCGTTCGGTCCGCTCGACGGACCGGTGCTCGACGTGGGCTGCGGCGAGGGCGCGACCTTCCGCCACCTCGGCGTACCCGCCGGCTCGCTCGGCATCGATCTCTTCGAGGAGAAGATCGCGTTCGCGAACGCGAACGCGGCCGGCGACGGCGTGCGCTTCGTCCAGGGCTCCGCCTACGAGCTCCCGGTCGAGGACGGCGCGTTCCGGCACGTCATCCTGCGGGACGTCATCCATCACCTGCCCGAGCCGGAGCGCGCGCTCCGCGAGGTCCGGCGCGTCCTCGCGCCCGGCGGCCGCTTCGACGTCCTCGAGCCCTGCCGCTACAACCCGCTCGTGGTCCTGCACGCGCTCTCCACGCCGACGGAGCGCGGCGAGCTGCGCTCGACCCCGCGCTACCTCGAGGGTCTGCTCCGCGGCGCCGGATTCCGTGTAGAGCGCACGGATCGCTACCAGCCGCTGCCGCTCCACCGGCTCGTGCTCCACCCGAGCTTCGGGCGGCCGGCGCTCGGCGCGCGCACGTTCGTGCGGCGGGCGCTCGATCGCTTCGAGGCGGCGGCGCGGGTGCTCCCGCGCGGCGCGTGGTTCTACGTCAGGGTTCGCGCCACCGTGGCTTGAGGCTCACTGGAACGCGAGGAACGTCGAAGCTCTCTTCCCGTTGCTGTAGACGCCGCCGAAGCTCGCCCGGAACGTGATCTCCCAGTCCCCTTGACGCTTGATCGACACGGCGTCGGTCTGGAACCGGATGAAGCTGTAGTGGGAGAGTCCCTTGTCGGGGCCAGGAACGGTCTGGAGCACCGCTTTGGGGATGGTCCCTGACCCGGGGGCGCCAGGAAACGTGCACGAGGCCACGACGGAGTGGTTGTTCGGACTCGTCCCCGACATGATGACGACGACGTCCGCGTGAACCACGCCCGTCCACGTGGCTACGTAATCGTTTGCCGCGCTCAGGTAGGCGGTCGTGTCCACCGTCGACGGCGGAGGCGGATTCTGGATGACCGCTTGCTCTCCGGCCGTGAGCTGAAGGTCGAATGCGGGCACGTCGCTCCCGGTCGCCGTCGCGTGAACGACCTCTCCGCCTTTCCAGAGCTGGGCCTTCGTGTCGGAGGCCGTATACGGCGTGGTGAGCTGAATGGGAGCGTTGGCTCCGGTGATGGAGAGGACCCCGGCGCCGTAAGTCGTCATCGGGACCTGGGTCAGACCCGGCGGGCAATCGGTCACGACGCACGGGCCAATCGTGTTGCGGGTGCACGAGCCAGCGGGGTAGCCGTTCTGATCCAGCGGATATGGCGTCGAGAAACGCGCACCGACGTCGTAGCCGTGGAAGAAGCTCAGGTTGTTTCCCCATCCGTACTCGGCGTACGTCGTGATCGAGATCGAACCGCCCTTGGTGGCGGGGGGAAGACTCGCGTCGCCACCCTCCGTCGCCGCGTCGTCGCCCGAGCCCGCATCGGCGCCCCCGTCTCCACCGCAATCGCACGCCGACCACGCACCACTTGCGCAGATCTGACCGCCAGCACATGCGCCAGCGCCGACGCACTGTCGGGTATCGCCGTTCGTGCACGCGTTCGCGCTCGAATCCGGATTGGAGGAACACGCCACCAGCGCGAACACCACGGCACTTGCAAGCCCGATTGCCATGGAGCGAATCATCGTTTCGAGCGTATCGGCTCCTACCTTCGCTCGCAACGAAGTCAGGTTCTCTCGATCAACCAGACGCGATACAGATATGCCACACCGCCACCCATTCGCCGCTCCGTGACCGGCTTCAGCCCGTGCGCGGCAAAACGCGCAGCCACCTGCTCCGGCGTCGTCACGTGATGGTCGTCGATCTGGTCGTAGCCGATCGCGCCGAAGAGCCGGTTCATCGCCCCGTTCACCGCCGGCATGCCGAGCAGGAAGCGGCCGCCCGGACGGAGCACGCGCCGCACCTCGGCCAGGCCGCGATCGAACTCGTGCAGGTGCTCGAACACGGAGAAGCACACCACGAGGTCGAACGAGGCATCCGCGTAGGGCAGCTCGTACACGCTGCCCTTCCGGAGCTCCGAGGCGATCCCGCGCGTGCGGAGCATCTCGCCGACCGGGGCGGGATCGGCCTCGAGGTCGATCCCGTGGAGCTCCCTGACCACCGGCGCGAGCGCGAGGAGCACCGCCCCCGCTCCGTACCCCACCTCCAGCGCCCGCTCCCACCGCCGAGTCTTGAGGAGGCGCAACCCCATGTTGATCCGCTCGCGGAAGAGAATTCCGACGAGGGGGCGCCTGTAGTATTGGATCGGGTCGGTTCGACCGCTCTGGGGCAGTCCCTCGAGCTCCGAACGAGACAGCTTCGGCATGGTTTCCCCGACTTCCCCTAGCACGAAACGCGCGCTCGTCGTCGGCATCACCGGCCAAGACGGGTCGTACTTGGCCGAGCTCCTCCTCGAGAAGGGCTACGACGTCCACGGCATCGTCCGCCGTGCGAGCACGTTCAACACCGGGCGCATCGATCACCTCTACCGCGACCCGCACGACCCCGCGGCGCAGCTCCGCCTGCACTACGGCGATCTCGCGGACGGGACGAGCCTGCGCCGCATCCTGGCGCGCGTCCGCCCGACCGAGGTCTACAACCTGGGCGCGCAGAGCCACGTCCGCGTCTCGTTCGACGAGCCGGAGTACACGGCCGACGTCGTCGCGACCGGTACGCTCCGCCTGCTCGAGGCACTGCGCGATCACATGCAGACCACCGGCGACGCGGTGCGCTTCTACCAAGCCGGGTCGAGCGAGATGTTCGGCAGCGCCGCTCCCCCGCAGAGCGAAGCGACCCCGTTCCACCCGCGCAGCCCGTACGCCGCGAGCAAGGTCGCCGCGCACTGGTACGCGGTGAACTACCGCGAGAGCTACGGGATGTTCGTGGCGAACGGGATCCTCTTCAACCACGAGTCGCCGCGCCGCGGCGAGACGTTCGTCACGCGCAAGATCACGCGCGCGGCCGCCCGCATCAAGCTGGGGCTCGAGAACAAGCTCTACCTGGGCAACCTCGACGCGAAGCGCGACTGGGGCTACGCGAAGGACTACGTCGAGGCGATGTGGCTCATGCTCCAGCACGACCAGCCCGACGACTTCGTGGTCGCGACCGGCGAGTCGCACAGCGTGCGCGAGTTCCTGGATCTCGTGTTCGAGCACCTCGCGCTCGACTGGAAGAAGCACGTCGAGATCGACAAGCGGTACTTCCGCCCCGCCGAGGTGGATCACCTGCTCGGCGACGCGAGCAAGGCCAAGCAGAAGCTCGGGTGGTCGCCGCGCGTGGGCTTCGCCGAGCTCGTGAAGATCATGGTCGATCACGATCTCGCGCGCGCCGAGCGCGATCGCACGCTCCGCGACTCCAACCTCCCCGGGCGCACCGGCAAGGAGCGCGATGAGTGGTGAGATCTTCGTCGCGGGGCACCGCGGCCTCGTCGGCAGCGCGATCGTGCGCCGGCTCGAGCGCGGCGGCGCGAGCGGCAAGCTCCTCCTCCGGACGCGAGCCGAGGTCGACCTGACCGACGCCGCGGCCGTGCGCTCGTTCTTCACCGACGCGAAGCCGGAGCAGGTCTACCTCGCCGCGGCGAAGGTGGGCGGCATCCTCGCGAACGACACGTACCCGGTCGACTTCTTGCGCGAGAACCTCCTCATCGAGGCGAACGTCTTCGACGCCGCCCACCGCGCGGGGACCAAGAAGCTCCTGTTCCTCGGCTCGTCGTGCATCTACCCGCGGTTGGCTCCGCAGCCGATCAAGGAGGAGTACCTCCTGACCGGCGCGCTCGAGCCGACCAACTCCGCCTACGCGATCGCGAAGATCGCCGGGATCGAGCTCGCGCGCGCCTACCGCAAGCAGCACGGCATGTCCGCGATCTCGCTCATGCCGACGAACCTCTACGGCCCGGGCGACAACTTCGACCTGCAGGGCTCGCACGTGCTCCCCGCGCTCATCCGCAAGATGGTCGAGGCGAAGGCGCGCGGACACGGCGAGGTCGTCGTCTGGGGCAGCGGCACGCCGCGGCGCGAGTTCCTCTACGCGGACGACCTCGCCGACGCGGCCGTGTTCCTCATGGAGAAGTACGACGACCCGGCGCCGATCAACGTCGGCGTCGGCGACGACGTCTCCATCTCCGAGCTGGCGCAGCTCATCCGCGAGATCGTCGGGTTCCCCGGCGAGCTGCGCTTCGACCGGAGCAAGCCGGACGGTACTCCCCGCAAGCTCCTCGACGTCTCGCGCCTGCAGGCGCTGGGTTGGCGCGCTCCGACCCCCCTCCGCGACGGGATCGAGCGCACCGTGCGCTGGTACCTCGACAGCGTTGCTGCTACACCGGCCGGGTCATGAAGCTGGTCGCATTCGGCGGTGGATACGTCGGTCTCGTCACCGGCACGGGCCTCGCCGAGCTCGGTCACGACGTCCTCATCGTCGACATCGATCCGGCGAAGATCCAGCGCCTCAACGACGGCATCGTCCCCATCTACGAGCCGGGCCTCGCCGACCTGATCCGGCGCAACGAGCGCTCGGGGCGCCTGCGCTTCGCGACCGAGCTCCTGCCCGGCTACGACGAGGCGGACGTGTACTTCATCTGCGTCGGCACCCCGCCCGACGCGGCGGGCGCTGCCGACGTGAGCGCCGTGATGACGGTGGCCGACGCGATCGCCAAGGTCGCCAAGGCGCCCGCGCTCGTCGCGGTGAAGAGCACCGTCCCCGTCGGCACCTGCGACGCGGTACAGGAACGGCTCGACGTCGCCCGCGCGCGCAACATCCAGCTCGAGGTGGTGTCGAACCCGGAGTTCCTGAAGGAAGGCGACGCCATCAACGACTTCTTCCGCCCCGATCGCGTCGTCCTCGGCGCGAACAGCGAGTGGGCGCAGCGCCTGATGCGCGAGCTCTACGCGCCACTCCAGCTCTCGGGCGAGCGGGTCGTCGTCACGGACCGCCGCTCGAGCGAGCTCATCAAATACGCGTCGAACGCGATGCTCGCGATGCGCGTGTCGTTCATGAACGAGCTCTCGCGCCTCTGTCACGCGACGGGCGCGAACGTGCACTCGGTGCGCCTCGGCGTCGGGTCCGACGCACGGATCGGCAAGCGCTTCCTCTACGCCGGCCCGGGCTACGGGGGCTCGTGCTTCCCCAAGGACGTCCAGGCGCTGATGCACCTCGGCAAGAAGCACGGCGTCCCGATGCGGATCGCCGAGGCGACGCACCAGGCGAACCAGGAGCAGGGCGCGTTCATCGCGAAGCTCGTCGGCGAGGCCATCGGCGACGTGCGCGGGAAGACGATCGCGTTCTGGGGTCTCGCGTTCAAGCCCGAGACGGACGACGTCCGCGAGGCACCCGCGATTCGCCTGGCCGAGCACCTCGTCGCGGGGGGCGCGAAGGTGGTCGGGCACGACCCCGAGGCCGCCGTGGGCTTCGCCGCCGCCGTGGGCGGCAAGGTGAAGACGGTCGAGCGCGAGTACGACGCGGTCGACGGGGCGGACGCGCTCGTGCTCCTCACCGAGTGGCGCTCGTATCGTGCGCCGAGCTTCCGCGAGATCAAGAAGCGCATGAAGCCCAACGCCGTCGTGGTCGACGCGCGCAACGTGTGGCGCCCCGCCGAGGTGCTTCGCGCGGGCCTCCGCTACGTGGGCGTGGGTGTCCCCACACCGGACCCGGCGAACCTCCCGGCGGCTTCGTCTCCGCGCTTGCCCGGCTGATCCGCATGGCGACCGTGGTCGTCACCGGGGGGGTCGGGTTCATCGGCTACCACCTCACGCGGGCGCTCCTCGCCGCCGGGGACGACGTGCGCGTGATCGACGACCTCAGCGACGCGCCCTACCCGCGCGGCTGGAAGGAGCGCAACGCGCGCGACCTCGAGGCGGAGTTCGGCGCGCGCTTCCGGCTCACCGTCGCCTGCGTCACCGATCGGGAGGCGCAGCGCCCGGTCTTCGCGGGCGCGCGCGCGGTCATTCACCTCGCCGGGCTCGCCGGCGTGCGGCCGTCGTTCCGCGATCCGGCGCGCTACGCGAAGGTCAACGTCGAGGGCACCGCGGTCACCCTCGAGCTCGCGCGCGAGGTCGGAGCGGAGCGGTACCTCTTCGCGTCCAGCTCGTCGGTCTACGGGAACTCGACGCCGCTGCCCGCGGCCGAGGACGCACCCGCGATCGCCCCCGAGTCGCCCTACGCGGCGTCCAAGCGCGGGGCCGAGCTCGTGGCGGGCGCGGTGGCCCGGATTGCCCCCGGGCTGCCCGTCACGGCGCTGCGCTTCTTCACGGTGTACGGTCCGCGCCAGCGGCCGGAGATGGCGATCACGCTGTTCACGCGCGCCATCCTCGCCGAGGAGCCCATCACCGTCTTCGGCGATGGGTCGATGCGCCGCGACTTCACCCACGTCGACGACATCGTCCGCGGCATCCTCGCCGCCAAGGCGCGCGCGCCCGCGGGCTTCCGCGCCTACAACCTCGGCTCGGGGGCGCCGATCGGGCTCCAGGACCTCGTCGAGCGCATCGGTACGACCTGCGGCAAAGCGCCTCGGATCGAGCGGGCGGACGTGCCGCCGGGCGACGTGGATGCGACGTTCGCCGACATCGCGCGCGCGGGGACCGAGCTCGGGTGGAAGCCGGAGATCCCACTCGGGGACGGGCTCGCCACGGTCCGCGCTTGGGTGGCAGCGAACCCCTGAGCTTGGCATAATCGAGCCATGCGCTCTTCGCCTGGCTTGCTCGCTCGTACCTTCCTCCCCCTCCCGCTCGTTGCCTGCGTCGTGGCCGCCTGCGGCGGCGCCACCAGCACCGACCTGTTCCAAGACGCGTCTGCGACCGACAGCGGCGGTCAGAGCGATGGCGGCGGCACCAAGGACGGCGGAGGGCCGGACGCGCGCCCCGATGCGCCCGGACCGAACTGCAACGCGCTCATCAACGACGTGGCGAACAAGCGCGACAAGGCGCTGGAGTGCAATCCCGGCTCGAGCGACGCGCAGTGCAATGCGCTGGTGCCGGATCTGTGTTGTCCCATCTCGGTGACGGATCCGACGCGCAAGGACGTGCAGGAGTTCGCGGCGGCGGTGGAGGCGGTGAAGAAGGCGGGGTGCTCGATTCCGTGTCCGGCGATTCCGTGTCCGGGGCAGCCGTCCGGGAAGTGTGACGGGAAGACCGGGCGGTGCTTGTGAGGTGACGCTCGCTGCGGCGACCACGTCCACGTCCACGATCACGTCCACGCTCGACGACCACGACCGCGCTCACGATCACGCTCACGCAGACGCCCACGATCACGCTCACGCCAACGATCACGCTCGTGAGCGTGGTCGATCTTCGTGATCGTGGACCTGGTCGTGAGCGTGGTCGTCGAGCGTAGTCGTGATCGTGGGCGTGATCGTGATCGCGCCGGAAACGACGCCCGCTACTTGGCAAAGCTCGGATGGCCGACGTCGGTCTTCATCTCTTTCCCCGGCCGTACATGGCCAATGAGATAGAGCCCGCCGTTCATCACCATCCACGGCCTCACGTGCGCCAGCGTGGTCATCCACTGCAGCACTTTGGGCCCATTCACCGCCGGCCGGAGCCCGCTCGTCGCCGCGTGCTCCTGCGCGTGCTGGAACGCTTGCGCGACGCGCTGCTGAACGCTGCGCGGGTGGACGCGCTCGCGCGCCATGCGGCTCGCCGTCGTGCCCAGCCGTGCCCGCAGGGTCGGATCACCGAGCAGCTGCGCGACCGCGCGCCCGAAGCTCGCGTTGGCCTCCGCCTCGGCCGCGCTCCCCTTCCCCGGCGAAAGGAGCACGCCGTTCACGCCGTCCGTCAGCTGCGACGAGACGCCCATCCCGTCGGCGAACGCGACCGTCGGCGTGCCGCACCAGAGCGCCTCGCCCATGACGTTGCCGTAGGTCTCGCTGAGCGACGCGTGCACGAAGACGTCCGTGTACGCGTAGTAGTCCGTCATCGAGAAGAACGGCACCTCGCCCGGGAAGAAGACGCGATCGCTCACGCCGCAATCCCGTGCCACGCGCTTGTAGAGATCCGTGTCGGGCCCGACGCCGAGCATCGTCAGCGTCGCCCCCGGGACCTTCGGGAGCACGTGCTCCGCGAAGATGCGGATCACGCGGTCCTGCGATTTCTCGCGCGTGTGACGACCAGCGCACAAGAGGCGCGGTCCGCGCTCGGCGCCGAGGAACGTGTACGGGTCCTCGCCGAGCGGCCGATCGAACACCTCGGGTTGGACCGTGCGCGGGATCACGTGGATCGGCACGGTGACGCCGCGCTCGCGCCAGTAGGTGCGGAGCCCCTCGCACAGCACCACGAGTCCGTCGCTCTGGTTGTAGAGCTCGGCGAACGTGCGCTCGTACGGTCGCTTGAGGATCACCTCGAGCCCGGCGTGCACGGCCTCGATCTTCGACACCTTCTCTGGGAGCAGAACGTCGTACGCCGCCGCGAGGTGGGTCGTGTTCACCATCAGGAGCGGGATGCCCTTCATCTTCCGCAGCCAGATGCCGAAGTGGTGAACCATCGAGGTCACCTGGGCGAAGATGATGTCGAAGTCCCAGCGCTCGGGCTCGAACACCCACGGCGCGAGGGGCATCGGGAGGTGGAGCCCGGGGTAGGTCTTGAGGGGCAGGCTCGGGAGCTGGACCGTGCCGGGGGCCAGGTCCTCCGGGATCGCGTCCGGATCGTGGGCGCCGATCACTGTGACTTGGTGACCACACCTGCGGAGTTCTTGATACAGGAAGCGTGTCTGGAACACGGCGCCGTTCGCGTAGGGAACCCGAACGAAATCGCTGAGGAACGCGATCCGGAGCGGGCGCCCCAGACGGGCGCTGAGGGCCTCGAACGGGTGGGGCCCTTCGGGCGCCGGCTCGACCGCCGGAGCGCTGGATTGGGCCTTGTGGACGCCGGCGCGGGCCGGAAAACGAAGCACCGAGGAGGTTTGCGTGGTCATTGCGAGGTGCGAACGCTGGGGAATTTGGGGCGGGTAGTATACTGTAGGTTCGGTCGATGAAGGTGCTGGATGTGACCGAGTTCTACTCCCTCCGTGGAGGGGGTGTGCGAAGCCACCTGGAGCTCAAAGGGCACATTTCGCGCCAACTCGGGCACGAGGCCATCGTCCTCGCCCCCGGCCCGCGCAGCATGAGCCGGAGCCCGAGCGGCGGGGCCGCCGGGGACGAGCGCGTCATCGTCCCGGGCCCGGCCATGCCCTACGACCCGAGCTACCACCTGCTCTGGCGGGTCGGCGCGGTTCGCTCCGCGATCCGGCGCATCCACCCCGACGTCCTCGAGATTCACTCCCCCTACGTCGCCGCCGCCGCGTGCCTCGCCGCGCCGCGCGACAGCTTCCGCGCGCGGACGTTCTTCTGGCACTCCGACTTCATCGACACCTACCGCGAGGTGCTCGAGCAGCGCGTCGCCGGCACGCCGCTCCGCGCACCGCTCGGCCACGTCGTCGATCCGCTGTGGGCGTGGGTCCGCACGATCGGCCGCGCCTGCGGGGCGACGATCGCCGCGAGCAAGGTCATGGCCGACAAGCTCCGCGCGCATGGCGTCCCGCGCGTCGAGCGGATCCCGTTCGGCGTCGACAAGGCGGTGTTCCGACCCGAAGCCCGCTCGGCCATCGTCCGCGAGCGGCTCCTCGGCGGGAGCGAAGGTCCCCTCTTCGTCGGGGTCGGTCGGTTCGCGATCGAGAAGCAGTGGGGCGTGGTCCTCGACGCGTTCGCGCGGCTGCGCGCGGAGCTGCCGGGCGCACGGCTGTGGCTCTTCGGCGATGGCCCCGAGCGCGCGGCGCTCGAGCGGGCGGCCGGCGATGGCGTCGCGTTCGCCGGCTTCGTCCGCGACCGCGCCGAGCTCGCGGGGACCCTCGCGAGCGCGGACGTGTTGCTCCACGCCTGCCCGTTCGAGACGTTCGGGATCGGCATCGCCGAGGCGGTCGCCTGTGGTCTCCCGATCGTCGTCCCCGATCGGGGCGGCGCCGCCGAGCAGGCGAACGGTGCCGCCGCGCGAACGTACCCGAGCGGCGACGCCGAGCGCTGCGCCGCGGCCGCGCGCGAGCTCGTCCGCGCGGACGCCGCCACCACGCGCGCCGCCGCCCTCGCCGCCGCCGCGGGCGTGCCGGCGATCGAGGACCACTTCCGCGCGCTCTACGCGCTCTACGCGTCGCTCGTCGTCTGCTAAAGGAACTAGGCGATGGCGACGCACGTCTCGATCCACGACGTCTCTCCCGCGTTCACGCAGGAGATCGAAGACGCCCTCGCGATGTGCCACGCAGTCGGTACGAAACCGGCGCTGCTCGTCGTCCCCAACTTCCACGGCACGTGGCCCCTCGCCCGCTACCCCAAGTTCTGCGAGCGGCTCCGCGCGCTCCAGGCCGAAGGGCACGAGATCTACCTCCACGGCTTCTTCCACAAGGCGGGGATGGGCTCCCACGGCGCGGAAGAAGCCGGCCGCCCCAGCCGCGTGCGGAGGCTCTTCGCCCAGCGCGTCGTGAGCGCGGGCGAGGCGGAGTTCGCCGACATCGGTTGGAAAGAGGGCGACGCCCGGATGGACGAAGGCGAGTCGATCCTCGCGGCGGCCGGGCTCCGGATCGACGGGTTCGTCGCGCCGGCGTGGTCGATGGCGTCGTGGGTGCTGACGATGCTGCGCGAGCGCGGCTACCGCTACACCGAGGATCACTTCCACATCTACGATCCCAAAGGCGGGACCACGCGCCGCAGCCTCGTCCTCAACTTCGCGAGCCGGACGCCGGCGCGGCTCTGGTCGAGCGTCGCGTTCTGCCGGGTCGCCCGGCCTGCTCGGCGCGTGCTCCCCGCGCGGATCGCGCTCCACCCGGGCGACATGCGCAAGGACGTGCTCCGCCGCGAGGCGGAGGCGCTCTTGGCGTGGGGTCGCGGCGACTTCGTCGCGCGCGGGGCGGACCTCTTCGCGAGCTGAGCTCGCCCTCAGGGCAGCCCGGCCGTGGTGCGCAGCGTCCCGATCGTGAACTGGGAGAGCGGGACCTTGATCGCGCGGTAGGAGAGGTTCCCCTTCCCGAACGCGACGTCGAACAACGCGTTTCCCTCGTGATCGAACTCGGTCAGCACGTGCCCGTAGTTGTTCGCGGGCCAGCCCCACGCGACGACGGTGTTCCCGTCCGGCTGGCGGCGGCAGCCGCCCATCGCGGAGCTCACCTGCGTGTCGCGGACCTCCCAGACGAGCGTCGCCGTCGCGGAGTCGGCGTCGAGCGCGTACTCCACGCACCGCGCGACGCCGAACTGCGAGCTGTGGTCGTCGAACACGGTGAGGTGCCCGTCGGGGAGGAAGCGGGCATCGTGCTGGTGGAAGAAGCCGGTCTCCGTCTCGTTGACGTACGAGAGGATCTCCGCGCCCTCCTTGTTCCACGGGATGCCACCGAGCTTCCAGCGGAGCTTCCCCGTCACCCGATCGATCAAGAAGACCGCGTCGAGGTGGCGCGCGGAGACCAAGAGGTCGCCGCTGGGATCCACCTCGATCGAGTTGCAGTGGTACACGTCGCGCCAGAGCACGCCGTTCACGTTCGCCGTGTAGTAGTCGGTCGGCTCCTTCACCGGATCGATGTGATCGCTCGCGGACCAATTCCAGACGAGCGCCCCGGTCTCGTCGAGCTCCTGGATCTCGCAATCGGCGATGGTCTCGTTCGCGCCCAGCGTGCCGAGGCCGGTGAGGTCGAACCCCGGTCGCGGCGGGTACGAGAGCACGTAGTGGTGCCCGTTCGGGAGCGCGACGAGCTCGTGCCCGTCGGTCGCGGTGCCGGATGCCTTCACCTGAGTGAGCATCCAGGGGTCGAGCCCGTACACGTCGTGCGCCGCCGTCGGATCGTGACCGAACGGACCTTGGCCGTTCATCCACGAGATGACGTTGGGCGCCGGCGAGTCGACGTTCAAGGCCCCGAGGCCCTGCGTCCCATGGTGGTACCAGACGGGGGTGCCGTTCGCGTCGAGCACCATCGCGTAGGGCGCATAGCCCACCGTCGCCACCGCCGACCCGACGAGGTAGTAGCCCGCCGAGGGTGCGCCGGGCTTCTCCACGAACACGTCGGGGAAGTCGTGCGGCAAGCAGCGGATCCAGTACTCCGACGAAGCGCTCGCGGTGTCGACCCGGACGACCACCGCTTCGTTCTCGTTCACGACGAGGTCGACTCCGAGCGCCTTGGTCTCCGCGCCTTGGACGGAGAGGCGCGCCCCCTGCGGGACGGTCGCCGCGATGCTCCACGCGTTCGCGCCGGCGTCGCAGGCGACCGTGTAGTCGTGAATCAGAGGCGAAAACGCCGGCTGGAGGATGCCGGGTAGGACGACCAGGTCGGTCACGATCGGCGCGGGCGCCCCGCCCTCGGCCGTCGCCGCGTCGGTGCCCGTTCCGCCGTCCCCGCCATCGCCGGCGTCGTTCGTGGACGCCCCCGGCACGTCGACCACGACGCTGCACCCCGCCGAACCCGCCGCCAAGAAGATCGCCGCCGCAAGGGCAGGCAAGAATGCGCCGCGCATCGCCACCTCGCCTGGACTGTATCCCGATCCGGCGAATTCGGATCACGCCGAAGTTCGGATTTCGCTCAGTTCGTCCGCGACCGGGGCCGCCACCAGTTCAGGAGCGCCGGCAAGTACAGGAGCGCCGCGGCGAGGCACGCGATCTCGCCCACCATCGCGAGCTGACCGAACGATTGGAGCGCCTGCTGGTCCGAGACGAGCATCGAGCTGTACCCGACGGTGGTGGTGTAGGAGCAGAGTGCCACCGCCCCGCCCGACAAGCGGACCGCGCTCGGCGTGTCGCCGGCGAGCAACCGCGAGCGGTCGAAGATGTTGAACGGGTACTCGCTGCCGATCCCGAACGTGATCGGGAGTGCGATGAAGTTGAAGAAGTTGAGCCGGTGATCGCCGAGCGACGCGAACCCCAACGTGGCGATCACGCCGAGGAGGAGCGCCGTGATGACCGCGACCGACCCCCGCAGGCTCGCGGTCGCGACGACGATGACCGCCAACACGCACGCGAAGGAGACCAGCGTCGCGAGCGGGCCATCGCGCTCCATCGAGCGGATGATCTCGGCGAAGACCGTCGAGCGGCTCGCCGTCTGGACGACCTTGTCGCCCTCGATGTGGACGTTGTCGGTCGTCTTCGCGATCCGGAGCAGGATGTGGCCGTCCGAGAACGAGATGTCGTTCCGGAACTTCACGTAGAAGACGGTGCCGAGCCGCCCATCGTTCTCCTGGAAGCGCCGGCGGATGAGCGGCGGGAGATCCTCGGGCGCGACCGGCACGAGCGACTCGGGTGGGCGGAGGCGCCGCACCTTCTCCTGCTCGTCGGTGCTCAGCGAATCCACGAGCCGCGGCGAGAGCTTCTCCCGGATCCGCGCGAGCACGGCGAGCTTGTCGTCCTGCTCCTTCTTCGTGCCGGGCATCAGGTCCGCGATCGTCGCGATGTCGGCGACGAGCTTTCCCTCGGGGTCGGCCGCGTCGTTCCGGAAGATGGCGTCCTTGATCTGGGGGACCTGCTCCGGCGTATCGGCGAGCATCAGCGCGCCCGCGATGTTCATCTTGCCGCCGAAGACCTTGTCGGCCTTGTTGGACCACGCGCCGGCGCCCGTCTGCGTCGTCGAGCGCGAGCCGAGCTTGCTCCAGTCGTACTCCCAGGGATCCCGGAGGTAGCTCGGGAGCTTGTGCGCCACCAGGACCGTGACCGTGATCGCGACGAGCACGATCGCGCGCGGAAACCGCTCGGTGAGCTTCGCGAGGGCGCCCATCACCGGGCCGCGCGCCTGGTGAGCCGGGTCCGAGATGCGGCGCTCGCGCATCCACGCCGGGACGTGACCCTGGATCCACTCGTCGATGACGAGGAGCGCCGGGACGCACGGGATCATCGACGCCCAGACGAGCAGCATGCCGACGAACCCGATGACGCCGAACTGGTTGAACCCGCGGAACTGCGTCACCACGAGCGACCCGTACGCGATGCTCGCGACGAGCGAGCCGACGAGCTCGGCCCGGAACGCGTTGAGGACGGCCTCGCGGCGCGCCTTCGCCGGCTCCATCCCGCGCGCGCGGAACTCGCGGTACCGATGCAAGAGGACGATCGGGTAGTTGATCCCGTTGCCGAGGATGATCGCTCCGAGGAACGCACCGCTCGTGTTCACGAAGCCGTAGCGCCACATCGCGAAGCTGTAGGCGACGCCGACGCCGATGACGGCCGGCAGCGCGATGACGAGCGGCGCGAAGACGGAGCGAAAGAAGAAGACGACCCCGAGGAAGATGAGGACGAACGCCCCGCCGGTCGCCCAGGCCGCATCGCTGACGAGGGAGTCCTTCTCCTCGATCGCGTTCGGGATGTCGCCGGCGTACCCGACCTCGAGCGCGGGCGAGATCGTGTGCTTCGCGTCCATCCCGTCGACGAGCCCGCGCACCTGCGCCATCAGCGCATCGCCGCCTTCGTCGCCGAGCCCGCGCGACGACGAGACGATCCGGAGCCCCATCTGCGTCCCGTCCGGCGTCGCGAAGTAGCCCGTCGGGAAGTCGTCGTGCGCCTTGCTCTTCGCCTCCCAGCGCGACTCGTACTCGTCGAGCCCGAGGTCCTTCTCCTTCGCCGCGCCGCCGGGCGCAGGAGCTCCCCCGTCTCCCGCCGCCGGCGCGTCGTCGGAGAAGTCGTCGACCATGCCGCTCCGGATCCCGATCTGGGTCTCGAGCTTGCGGTCGGCTTCCTCGAGATCGTTCAGGTCCGCGTAGAGCCACTTGTGCTCCTCGTAGAAGCGGCGCACCTCCTTCGTCCCCGACTCGAAGTAGGCGATGTAGTCCGGGCCGCACGCGGTGCTGCAGGCGCGATCGTTCGGCGCGCACTTCGCGACGCACGCGGCGTGCTTCTTCTGGGTCGCGTCGAGGCGCTCGGCCAGCGTGTCGATGAACTTCTCGTTCGCCTTCCGGTCCGGCGACTCCACGACGACGATGAGCGAGGCCCCTCCCCCGACGCGCCCGAGCTGGTGCTCGAACGCGCGGAAGCCGGGGCTGTCGCGCGGAAGGAGCTCGAGGAGATCCGAGTTCAGCGCGAAATGCGTGTACGCGTAGCTCCACGAGCCCGCGACGACGAGCGTGGCGGCGAGCAGCACGAAGAACGGGTGCCGGCCGCTCGCGTCCACGACCCGACCGATGAGGTCGAGGAAGCGGTCGCGGAAGCGGCCGAGCAGCGCGATCATGGGGCGACCTTGCGTGGGATTCGCTCGCCCGCGGCGCGCCCGCAGGCGCGCCGGATCTCCGCCTCGATCTTGCGCGCGTGCGCGGCCGCGTCGTACTCGGCGAGGATGCGAGCTCGTGCGGCGGCGCCCTGCCGGGCCCGGAGCGCCGGATCACGGAAGTAGCGGACCATCTCGCGCGCGAGGCCTTCGACGTCGGGCGGGCTCGCGGACACGAGCGCGCCCGTCTCGCCGTTCTTCAGCATCTCGGCCACGCCGCCGACGTCGAACGCGATGACCGGCATCGCGAACGCCATCGACTCGATGACCGCGCGCGGCAGCGGGTCCGGGTAGACCGACGGGACCACCGCGACGTCGAAGTCGCGCACGTAGGGCCGCACGTCGGCGCGGAAACCGAGGAACTGGAAGGTGCCTTCGAGCCCGAGCTCGACGACGAGCGCGCGACACTCCGCGAGGTGGTCGGGCCCGATGTCCTCGGGCGTGTCGCCCAAGACGACGAAGCGCACCCGCGCCCACTCCGACGGCTCGAGGAGCGCGCGGGCGCGGTGTGCGGCGCGGACCATCTCCACGTAGCCCTTGCGCGGGAGGATGCGGCCCTGGCTCCCGAAGACCACCACCTCGGGGCCGAGCCCGAGCTCGCTCCGGAGCGTGCCCGTGACCTCTGCCGGATCGAATGCGCCGAGATCGAGCGCGTTGTGGATCACGGACACCTTGTTCGGCACGTGGGGGAAGAGCGCCGCCGCCGCGTGCGACACGCACACGATCCGCTGGACGCCGACGCCCGCGGCGAGCCGATCGTGGACGGGCCGAACGGCGGGCGGGAGCGACGTGTAGCGCACGTGCCAGAGCGACGGGATGCCCGTCAGCCAGGACAGCGCGCCGCCGGCGAAGTCGGCGTTGGTGCCGTTGCAGTACACGAGATCGTAGTGACCCTCGCGGAGCACGCGCGCCAGCCGGCGGATCCCGAGCCCGACGCGGGCGACGTTCCCGAACAGGCGCGCCGCCCGAACGGGCGCCGGGGCATCGAAGTCCGTCCGCTCGATCGCGCGGGTCCACGGCTCGACCGGGTTCTCCACGAGCCCGGGCTCGAAGCGCAGCTCGTCCGCGACGGGCTGGAGCAACTCCGCGATGACGCCCGGCCGCGGCAGGACGACCGTACGGTGGACGGCAGCGGGATCGAGGTAGCGGAGGATGGTGAAGAGGCTTCGCCCCGGACCGCCATTCCGCGCCGTATCGTTCAGGAAAAGAACACGAAGACGATGACCCAAGGCAGCGAGTCATCAGCACATGGAAGCGGCGAAGGCAAGCCTCTAAGGGTGGTGACGGGGATGACGGATGGTGGTACTCGGGCGGGACCTTGAAGCAGCCCACCTCGATCGCGAAACCCGAGGGAAAGCTCGGGGTGCTCCTCCCCGGCCTCGGCTCCGTTGCGACCACCGCCGTCGCGGGCGTGATGCTGGCCCGGCGCGGCCTCGCCCATCCGATCGGCTCGATGACGCAGCTCGCCGCGATCCGGCTCGGCAAGCGGACCGACGACCGCTCGCCCAAGATCAAGGACTTCGTCCCCCTCGCCGGCCTGGACGACCTCGTCTTCGGCGGCTGGGACCTCTTCCCGGACGACGCGTTCGAGGCCGCCACGCACGCCGCCGTCCTGAGCAAGGACCACCTCGCGCTCGTGAAGGACGAGCTCGCTTCGGTGAAGCCGATGCCGGCGGTGTTCTACCCGGAGTACGTGAAGCGCCTCTCGGGCCCCCACGTGAAGCAGGGGTCGTCGAAGGCGGACATGGTCGAGCAGGTCCGCGCGGACATCCGCGCGTTCATCGCGAACAACGGCTGCTCGCGCGCGGTCGCGATCTGGTGTGGCTCGACCGAGGTCTACCTCGAGCCGGGGCCCGCCCACGCGTCGATCGACGCGTTCGAGAAGGGCCTCCTCGCGAACGACCCCACGATCTCCAACGCGCAGATCTACGCCTGGGCCTGCATGAAGGAGCGGGTCCCGTTCGCGAACGGCGCCCCCAACCTGTGCGTCGACTTCCCCGCGGCGTGGGACCTCGCGAAGGCGAACGGCGTTCCCCTCGCCGGCAAGGACTTCAAGACGGGCCAGACGCTGATCAAGACTGTGATCGCGCCGGGCCTCAAGGCGCGCATGCTCGGCATCGCGGGCTGGTTCTCGACCAACATCCTCGGCAACCGCGACGGCGAGGTCCTCGACGACCCCGACAGCTTCAAGACCAAGGAGGTCTCGAAGCTCGGCGTGCTCGAGTACATCCTCCAGCCGAAGGTCTACGAGACCCTCTACGGCAACATCTTCCACAAGGTCCGGATCGAGTACTACCCGCCCCGCGGCGACGCGAAGGAGGGCTGGGACAACATCGACCTCGTCGGCTGGCTCGGGTACCCGATGCAGCTGAAGATCGACTTCCTCTGCCGAGACTCGATCCTCGCGGCGCCGCTCGTCCTCGACCTAGCGCTCTTTCTGGACCTCGCCGCGCGCGCTGGCCTTCGCGGCACGCAGGAGTGGCTGAGCTTCTACTTCAAGAGCCCGATGACGGCGCCGGGCCTCTACCCCGAGCACGACCTCTTCATCCAATCGATGAAGCTGAAGAACACGCTGCGCTGGATGATGGGTGAGAACGTGATCACCCACCTCGGCAACGAGTACTACGACTGATACGCGGGCAGGACCGGGGCGTCGGCGAGGAGCGGCGCTGCCGCATCCCGCGCCGAGAGCACGGGCGCCTCCGCCAGCGGCCACGGGATCGCGAGCGCCGGATCGTCCCACCGGACCGCGCGCTCCGAAGCCGGCGCGTAGGGCGCGGTGCACTTGTAGTGGAAGTCGGCCACGTCGGAGACGACGCAGAACCCGTGCGCGAACCCCGGCGGGATCCAGATCCGACGCAGGCTCACGTCGTCGAGCTCCACCGCGGTCCACTTGCCGAACGTCGGTGACCCTCGCCGAACGTCGACCGCGACGTCCCAGACCTTGCCGCGGCTCACGCTGCAGAGCTTGCCCTGCGCGTCCGGCTCCTGGAAGTGCAGCCCGCGCAGCGTGCCGCGGGCGGAACGCGAGAAGTTGTCCTGCACGAACTCGGCGGGGATCCCCGCCTCGCGGTAGGCCCGCGCCGAGTACGTCTCCAGGAAGAAGCCTCGTGCGTCCCGAAAGACGCGCGGCTGGAGCACGAGCACCCCGGGCAGATCCGTCGGGACGACCTCGAGTGTCACGGCGACTCCGCGCGCGCTTCGTCCGCCAGCGCCAGCAGGTAGCGGCCGTAGTCGGTGTGCTCGAGGCCCTTCGTGAGGCGGAGCAACCCGTCGCGGTCGATGTACTTCATGCGGTACGCGATCTCCTCGGGGCACGCGATCTTCAGACCCTGCCGGTCTTCGATGATCTGGACGTAGGACGACGCCTCGCGGAGCGACTCCGGGGTCCCGGCATCGAGCCAGGCGAAGCCGCGGCCCATGACCTCCACGCGGAGCGCGTTCCGGCGCATGTACTCCGCGTTGACGTCCGTGATCTCCAGCTCGCCGCGCTTGCTCGGCTTGAGCCCGCGCGCGATGTCGACGACGTCGCCGTCGTAGAAATAGAGCCCCGTCACGGCGAGGTTGGAGCGGGGCGCCTGCGGCTTCTCTTCGATCGAGATGGCCTTCCCGTCGGGCCCGAGCTCGACGACGCCGTAGCGCTTCGGGTCCTTCACGCGATAGCCGAACACCGTCGCGCCCGACGGCTGCGCCGCCGCGCGCTGCACGAGCGCGCTCAGGTGGTGGCCGTAGAAGATGTTGTCCCCGAGCACGAGCGCGCAGCCGTTGGTGGGGCTCGAGCGGATGAACGGCTCGCCGATGAGGAACGCCTGCGCGAGCCCGTCCGGGCTCGGCTGAACGGCGTACTCGAAGCGGACGCCCCACTCGGAGCCGTCCCCGAGGAGCTCGCGGTAGCGCGGCGTGTCGACCGGAGTCGAGATCACCAGGATCTCGCGGATGCCCGCGAGCATCAGGGTCGAGACCGGGTAGTAGATCATCGGCTTGTCGAAGACGGGCAGGAGCTGCTTGCTGACCGCGCGCGTGAGCGGGTAGAGCCGCGAACCCGAGCCCCCCGCGAGGACGATGCCTTTCATTTCGCCGATTCCTCCCGCTCCAAATACTCCTCGAGCGCGCTGCGCCAGTCCGGCATGCGATCCAGGCCGCGGAGCTCGAGCATGCGCCGCGCGAGGAGGAAGTTGTTGGGGCGCGCCGCCGGACCCGTGATCGCGGCGGGGTCGACCTCGTCCCAATATGGGACAACGCCGACCCGTGCGGCGATCACGCCCGCGAACGCCGACCAGGTCGTCGAGCCCGAGCAGGTAGCGTGGTACGTGCCGGGGCGGTCGCTCTCGAGCAAGGCGACGATCTGGCGCGCCGCGGCACCGGCCCACGTCGGCTGCGCCGGGCGCACGGCGTCGAGCTTGAGCGGAGAGCGGTCGAGGATGCGCCGCCGGAGCGTCGACGCGAAGTTCCGCCCGCCCCCCCCGTAGATGGATTGCAGCCGAACGACGAAGGGACGCGGGTGCGCGGCGCGCACGAGCTCCTCGCCCGCCCACTTGCTCCGCGCGTAGACGGAGAGCGGACGAACCGCGTCGAACTCGTCGTACGGGCGCTCCGCGGTCCCGTCGAAGACGAAGCCGGTGGAGACGTGGACGAAGGGCACCCCGAGCTCGGCCGCCGCTCGCGCCGCGTTCTCCGCGCCGAGCGCGTTCGCGCGATAGGCCGCGCTCTCGTTGCGCTCCGCCCCGTCCACGTCCGTCCAGGCGGCGCAGTTGATCACCGCGCTCGCGCCGGTGACGGCGGACTTCACGGCCTTCTCGTCCGCGAGATCGCAATCGGCGTGCGGCACCGGCATCGCGCGGATGCCGAGCTCGGCGGCGACGTGGCGCGCGAGCAGCCCGCCGCCCCCGAGGACGACGACCTTCACGCGCCGCCCTCGCGCTGCGCGTAGTTCTCCGCGTAGTAGCGCATGTACTCGCCGCTCCGGACGTGGTCCGCCCACTTGCGGTTCGCGACGTACCAAGCCACGGTCTCCTCGAGCCCCGCTTCGAAGCTGCGGCCGAAGCGCACGCCGAGCTCCGTCTCGATCTTCCGATCGTCGATCGCGTAGCGGCGGTCGTGGCCCGGCCGGTCCGCGACGAACTTGATGAGCGACTCCGGCTTGCCGGTGGCGCGGAGGATGCCCCGCACCACGTCGAGGTTCTTCCGCTCCGCGCGCCCACCGACGTTGTAGACCGCGCCGTCGGCCCCCGCCTCGAGCACGCGCTCGAGCGCGGCGCAGTGATCGTCGACGTGGATCCAGTCCCGCACGTTCCCGCCGTCCCCGTAGACCGGGAGCGGCTTGTCCTCGAGCGCGTTGAGGATCATCAGCGGGATGAGCTTCTCCGGGAACTGGTAGGGCCCGTAGTTGTTCGAGCAGCGCGTGATGATCGTCGGGAAGCGGTAGGTCTCGAAGTACGCCTGGACGAGGTGCTCCGCTCCCGCCTTCGAGGCGGAGTACGGCGAGCGCGGCTTGATCGGCGAGCTCTCGGTCGCGGGCGGGTCGTCGCCCAGATCGCCGTAGACCTCGTCGGTCGAGACGAACACGAACCGCTTGATCTTCGCCGCCCGAGCGACGTCGAGGAGCGTCGCCGTACCGACGACGTTCGTCTGCACGAAGGCCCCCGGCGCCAGGATCGACCGGTCGACGTGGCTCTCGGCCGCGAAGTGGATGATGCGCTCCACGCCGTGGTCGGCGAGCGTGCGCTGGACGAGCTCGCGGTCGCAGATGTCACCCTTCACGAAGGTGAAGCCGCTCACGTCGGCCAGGGACTCGAGGTTCCCGGCGTAGGTCAGAGCGTCGAGCACGACGACCTTCACGGACGGGTGCTGGGCCCGCCACCGGCGGACGAAGTTCGAGCCGATGAAGCCGGCGCCGCCGGTGACGAGGAGACTCACGCGGCTGTGAGATACGACGCCTAAGGCAATTTCTCAACGTCCACGAAGCCCACGGAGCCACCGCCAGGGGGCCGGCCGCCTCCGCGCCGCGTCCTCCAGCCAGGCCTGCCACCGCGCGACCGCGTCCGGCAAGGTCGGGAGCCGCCCGAGCGCCGCCTTCGCGCCGGCGCCGAGCCGCGCCCGGAGGGGCGCGTCGTGGACGATCCGGGTCAACCGCTCCGCGAGCGCGGCGACGTCCCCGGGCGGGAAGAAGAGCGCCGAGACCCCGTCCTCGACCTGCTCGCGGATCCCGAACACGGGGGCCGCGACGACGGGCAGCCCGAACCACATCGCCTCGCAGACGACCCGCGGGAACGACTCGACGTGCGAGGTGGAGAGGAGGAAGTCCGCCCCGACGTACCAGTCGACGACATCGTCCGCGAACGGGACGACCCGCACGCGCCCGGCGCGGGGCCCGAGCGCGCTCACCGCGGCGTGGACGGAAGCGCCATAGCTGTTCGGTACGTCCCCGACGACGAAGAGCACGAGCGGCGCCGCGACCGACGGCTCGAGCCGCGCGAACGCCTGCACCGCATCGAGCTGAGCCTTCCGCTCGTTGACCGTCCCGACGATGACCCCGACGACCTCGTCCGGGCCGACGCCCCAGCGCGCGCGGATCGCCGCGCGGTCCCGCCCGCGGCTCGCGGCGGCGAACGTCGCGTGGTCGAAGCCGTTGTGCGCGACCTCCAGCCGGCCACCCGGCGCGAGCGGGAGGTAGAGCTCACGCGTCGCCGCCGCTGGGAACACGACCCGATCGGCGCGCGCGAGCGCCCGGCTCGCCGCCGCGCGCTCTCCGTCCGGGAGGAGCGACCACGGCGGCTGACTCTCGTGGATGAGCCACAGGCTCGGGAGGCCGACGCGGGACGCCAGGGTCACGGCCCGGTGCGCGAGCACGGTGTTGGCGAGGACCACGTCGGTTCGATAGCGGACGAAGTCGAGCACCATCCGCGCATCCCGCCGTTTCGGCGGGAGCACCGCGACGGAGCAGCCCGCGGCGACGAGGTCGGCGCGCATCGGCCCGTCCTCGAACGCGAGCACGCGCGCGGCGACGCTCCCTCCCCGCGCCAGCCCCCCGACGAGCTCGAACAACACCCGCGGTGCGCCCTCGCGGAAGAGGTTGTGCGAGACCGCGGTCAGGCGCAGCCGGCGATCAGGCGTCACGGATCCCGATCTCGTCCATCTTCACGTTGAAGATCCCGTGCACCGGCCGCACCGGCAGCACCTCGACGCTGGCCACGTTGTGGGCCCAGCACTGGATCACGTGATCGAGCTCGTCCTCGCCTTCGCCGACCCCGAACGTCAGGAAGTAGCGGCCCTGCTTGATCTCCGGCCACACGAAGCGCAGCGCGGCGACCTTGGCGCCCGCCGACGAGAAGCCGAGCGTCCGATGGCCCGAGCCGAGCGAGTTCACCCCGAAGACGGCCTGCCCGAACCGATCGGAGATGGTCACCCCGACGATCAGGTGCTCGATCGCGCGCTTCGCCTCGAACTGGAACGAGACGTGGACCTCGTCGCCGGCGCGCACCACCTCGACCGCCTGCTCGGCCCCCTTGGCGCTCGCGCGTGCCGCCTGCGGTTGCTCCGCCTCGGGCGCGCCGACGCTCACGTTCCACCCGCGGATCTCGACCTCCTTCGCGCCGCCGAGCGCGTCGGGATCGATCGGCGTGAACGACCCATCGAGCGCCACCGGCGCGGAGCCCGCGCCGGGCGGGACCTCCGCCGAAGCGGGCTCCGCTCCGCTCGCCGACGGAGCGAACACCTCCGTGTGGAGCGCCTTCGTGTAGTGCTCGATCGCCTTCAGCGGCTCGCCCTCGAAGGCGACCTTGCCCTTCTCGAGGACGATCGCGCGGGTCGCGAGCTGGGCGACCGAGCCCATGTCGTGGCTCACGAGGATCTTCGTGACGTTCGCCATCTTCTCCTTCATCCAGCGGAAGCACTTCTGCTGGAAGAAGACGTCACCGACGGCGAGCGCCTCGTCGACGATGAGGATGTCCGGCTCGAAGTGGATCATCGCCGCGAACGCGAGCCGCGCGAACATGCCGCTCGAGTAGCTCTTGCACGGCCGATGCGCGAAGTCGCCGATGTCGGCGAAGGCGAGGATCTCCGGCATCTTCACGTCGAGCTGAGCCCGCGTGTAGCCGTGGATCGTACCATTCAGGTACACGTTCTCGACGCCAGTGTACTCGGGGTTGAACCCCGCCCCGAGCTCGAGCAGCGCCGCGACGCGGCCCTTTACCTCGAGCGTGCCGGCCGTCGGCGCGACGACCCCGGTGACGAGCTTGAGGAGCGTCGACTTGCCCGAGCCGTTCCGCCCGATGATCGCGAGCGACTCGCCGCGCTCGATGTGGAGGTCGACGCCGTGGAGCGCGAAGAAGTCGGTGTGGTACGAGCGCCCGAACGGGTGGAGGGCTTCCTTGAGCCGATCGATCGGCTTGGCGAACAGGCGGTACTGCTTCGCGAGACCCTTGGCCTCGACGACGACGTCCACCTTGGCTCCTGCTGCGCTTCCGTCGCTCACAGCACGTCCGCGATGTGGGGTCGGAGCCGGCGGAAGAGCCCATAGCTCACGAGGTGGAGGAGAACGACGAAGCCCCAGAACGTCGCCAGGAGCACCGGGCGATGCCAGAAGGGCTCGTTGCGGAGGAGCGCATCGCGCATGCCCTCCACGATGTAGAACACCGGGTTGTACTGGAGGACGCTCGCGAAGCCCTCGGGCGCCGTCTGGATCGACCAGCCGATCGGCGTGAGCCAGAAGAGGAACTGGAGGACCACGGCCACGATGTGGCTCGTGTCGCGGAAGAAGGGCGTGATCGAGGCGCTGAGCAGGCCGAGGCCCGAGACGAGCGCGAACAGCGCGAAGAAGTAGTACGGGACCTGGAGCCACGCGAGGTGCGGGGTGATCCCGCTGATGGCCACGATCGCGACGACGATGCACCAGACGAGCGCGTGGATCAGCGCGGACGACACCACCTTGATCGACGGAACGATCGCGAGATCGAACGGGATCTTCTTCACGAGGTAGCTGTACTCGGTGAAGGCGGTGGTGGTCGTGGCGACGCCCTCGGCGAAGAAGAACCACGGCGTGATCCCGACGATCATCCAGACGACGAACGGGATCCCGTCGAGCTGGGGGCTCCCGCGAAAGGCGACGCGGTAGACGAACAGGTACATCAGGATCGTGAGGATGGGCTGCGCGAAGGCCCACCCCGTCCCGACGAGCGACCCCGTGTAGCGCGCACGAAAGTCGTTCCGCGCCAGCTCGAAGACGAGGCGGCGCTTCCGGACGGTGGCGACGAGGTGTTGCACGACGAAGGGGATCTACACCAAATCCGAGCCCCCGCACGACGCCTTCTCCGCCAGCTGCTAGGCTCCCTCCCCTTCCCATGCGCCGGATCGCCCTCTTCGCTCACTACGACGCCGAAGACGAGGTGAAGCGGTACATCCTCCACCACCTGGCGGAGCTCGGCCGCGTCTGCGACCGCGTCGTCTTTCTCTCGACGGCGAAGCTCGCCCCGGCGGAGGTGGCGCGCGTTCGCGCGGTGGCTTCGGATGTCGTGCTCTGCGAAAACCGCGGGTTCGACTTCGGGATGTGGAAGACGGGCCTCGGGCAGGTCGCGCTGGGCGAGATCGACGAGCTGGTGCTGGCGAACTCCAGCGTCTTCGGGCCGCTCGGTGGCCTCGGCGAGGCGTTCCGCGAGATGGATCGGTCCGCGAGCGACTTCTGGGGGATGACGGACAGCCCGGAGCATGCGTGGCACCTCCAGAGCTATTTCTTGGTCTTCCGGCGGAGCGTGCTCTCGGGCGGAGCGTTCACCCGCTTCTTCGACGCCGTGCTCCCCTATCGCTCGAAGGACCAAGTGATCCGCAGCTGCGAGCTCGGGCTCTCGACCTGGCTCGTCGAGAACGGACATCGGGGCAGCGCGCTCGTCCCCTTCAAGACGCTCCGGCGCGGGAACCAGGCGAACCCGTCGGTGATCCACGCGCTCGAGGTGCTCGAGCGCGGCATGCCGTACGTGAAGGTCGAGGTCCTCCGCGACAACCCCGGGCGGATCCCGCTCGGCCCGATCCGGCGCCGGATGGCGGCCGCCGGCTACGATCCTACGCTCGTCGAGTTCGACCGGCCGGCGCGCGCGCTCGAAGCGCCGCTCCTGCGGCGGCTCAGGGAGCGCCTCCGCGACGCGTGACGCGGTGCTCGCTCGCGAGGCGCGCATAGAGCACGGCGTGCGCCTCGGCGACACGCGCCCAGCTCTGCGCCGCCGCGAACGCGCGCCCGCGCTCGAGGGTCGCGTCCGCGAGCGCGGCGTCGCCGAGCAGGCGCTCGAGCGCCGGAGCGAGCGGCCCCTCCATGCGATGCACGCCCGGCGCGACGTCGTCGAAGATCGGCGCGCGCGAGACGGCCACCGGGCGACCGCTCGTGAGCGCGAACCTCACCGCGCCGCTCGCGCCCTGATTCCCGCCGCTCGCGTAGTTCAAGACGACCCAATCCGCCGCCGTCAGCTCGAGGATCGCGCGCTCCTTCGGCAGGAACTCGCCCGCGAAGTGCACCGCATCCTCGATCCCGAGCGCCGCGGCCTCGCGCCGGAGCGCCGCCGCGTAGGCGCGCGACTCCTCGCTCCCATAGACCGCACCCGCCACCCAGTAGAGGAGCCGTGGGTGGCGCGCGCGGAGCTCGGCGACCGCGCGGAGCACCTCCTGGACGCCCTTGTCGGGGACGAGGAACCCGAAGTGAGCGAGCACCGGTCGCTCGGGATCGATCCCGAGCTCCGCCCGAGCCTCGGCGCGGGTGCGTGGCGTCACGGGGTCGATCCCGTGCGGGATCACCGTGACCCGATCACGCCCGAGCTCGTCGCGATGCGCGGTCGTGTGCACGACCAGCTCCGCCGGCGCGAGCCCGAGCGCCAGCCGCGCGATCTTGAAGCGGCGCCCGAGCGACCCACCGCCGCGACCGTGCAGCGTCGCCACGACGGGGACGTCGCGCCGGAGAAGCCGCACGAGGGCGAACAGAAACCGCGACGAGTAGAGCGAGAGGTTCACCTGCAGGTGGACGACGTCCGGGCGCGCGGCCAGCACGGCGCGGCGGACCCGCAGCGCCTCGAACGCGAAGGCGCGGTTCCGGTTCCAGAGGCGCGGCGGCTGTTCGCCGATCCCGTCGTCGCCCGCGAGGCGGCGCGGCGAGAGCACCGTCACGTCCAGGTTGCGTTCGAGCGCTCCGATCAGCGCCTCGGCGTAGGTCGCGATGCCGCACCGCTCGTGGAACGTGGTGAGCATCGCCAAGCGCATCGCGCGCACACCCTACGCTTGGTCGGTGAGGTGTGCTACTTCGCCCTGACTTGATCGCGATCGACTGCCGGTACATCCGCGAGCGCCCGAGCGGCATCGGGCCGTACGTCCGCGCCCTCGTCGATCACCTCCCGAGCCTCGCGCCCGATCTCGAATTTCTGCTCCTCCGCCATCCGAAGGCACCCCGCCTCTCGACGGCGCCGAACGTCCGCGAGCTCGTGTTCCCCTACGAGCCGAACGGCCCGGTCACGATGTGGGCGCTCCCTCGCCTCTGCGATCTCCGCGGCGTGAAGCTCTTCCACGCGACGTTCAACATTCTGCCCGCCGGCCTCCCGATGCCCGCCGTCACCTCGATCTACGACGTGATGTGGATGACGCACCCCGAGTGGTGCCGCATGCCGGGCGCGTGGGGGCACGTCGAGCAGCGCTTCATCCAACACGGCATCCGGCGCGCGCTCCGCGAGTCGCGCCTCATCACCACGATCAGCGAGGCCTCGAAGCGCGAGATCGCCCGCCTCGATCCCGCAGCCGGCGAGCGCACGCGCAACACGAGCTTCGGCGTCGGGGACGAGTGGCGCCCGCCCGAGACCGACGCCGAGCACGCGCTCGTCGACGCGGTCCGCGCGAAGCACCTCCCCCGCGCGCGCCGCTGGGTCCTCACCGTCGGTCAGTTCGCGGGCTACAAGAACCACACCGCCGTCGTGCGCGCGTTCGCGCGCGCCTTCCGCGACGATCCCGGCACGCACCTCGCGCTCGTCCAGCGGCTCGGCAAAGGGTCCGTCCTCCGCGCCCTCGCCGAGGAGCACGGGGTCGGCGGGCGCGTGCACTTCCTGCAGAACGTCCCGTTCACCGAGCTGCGCGCGCTCTTCTGGGGCGCGCTCTGCCTCTGCCACCCGTCGCTCGAAGAAGGCTTCGGCAACCCACCGAGCGAGGCGCTCGGCGCCGGGTGCCCCGTCGTGACGTCCAACCGCTCCGCGATGCCGGAGGTCTCGGGCGGCGCCGGCATCCTCGTCGATCCCGAGGACGACGCCGCGATCGCGGGCGCCCTCCGCCGCGTCGCCGACGAGCCCGGGCTCGCCGACAAAATGCGGCGGGACGGCTTCGAGAAGGTGAAACGCTTCCGCTGGCGTGCGACCGTGGAGAAGACGCTCGCCGTCTATCGCGAGGTACTTTCGTGACCGAACCTGTCATCCCCGTCTGCGCTCCCCTCCTCGGCCCCCGCGAGGTCGAGCTCGTCACCCGCGCCGTCACCGACGGCTGGATCTCCAGCGCCGGTCCCTTCGTCCAGGAGTTCGCCGAGCGCTTCGCCGCTTACGTCGGCGCCGCCCACGCCGAGCCCGTCGCCAACGGCACGGTCGGCCTGCACGTCGTTCTCCACGCGCTCGGCATCGGCCCCGGCGACGAGGTCATCGTCCCCTCGCTCTCTTTCGTCGCGACGGCCGCCGCGGTGAAGTACTGCGGAGCGACCCCCGTCTTCGCGGAGGTCCTCCGCTCGACGTGGGCGATCGATCCGACCGACGTCGCCCGCAAGCTCGGCCCGCGGACGCGCGCGGTCGTGCCGGTCCACTTGTTCGGCGTCTGCGCCGACATCGCGGCGATTCGGGCCGCGCTCGGCGGCCGCACCGACGTCGCGATCGTCGAGGACGCGGCCGAGGCGTTCGGCTCCGCCGTCGACGGCGTGCGGACCGGGGCGCTCGCCGATGCCGCCGTCTTCAGCTTCTACGGCAACAAGACCATCACCACCGGCGAGGGCGGGATGGTCACCACCGGGAGCGCGGAGCTCGCGGACAAGGTGCGGTTCCTGAAGAACCACGGGATGCGTCCCGAGCGGCGCTACTGGCACCCAGAGCTCGGCTTCAACTACCGCATGACGAACCTCCAGGCGGCGGTGGGGCTCGCGCAGCTCGAGAACGCCGAGCACCTCGTGGGTCAGAAGCGGCGCATCGACGCGCGCTACCGCGCGCGCCTGGCCGGAGCCGCCGGGGTCGCGTTCCAGGTCGTGCCACCGAACCAGAGTGTCGCTCCGTGGATGGTCGCGGTCGCCGATGCGTCGCTCGACGAGGCACGCCGCGACGCGCTCATCGCCCGGATGCGCACGCGCGGCATCGAGACGCGCCCGATGTTCCACCCCATCCACGCGATGCCGCCGTTCGTGAGCTGCCCCGGCGGACCGCTCCCCATCACGGACGAGCTCGCGACGTGCGCGCTCGCGCTCCCGTCGGGCGCAGGGCTCACGGACGCCGAGGTGGATCGCTGCGCGGACGTGTTCCTCGAGGAACGCGCCCGCGCCTGAGCGCCTGAGGCTCGGGCCGGTCAGCCCGCTTCGGCGATGGGCTCCGCGGGGGCGGCGCCACCGACGGTGCGAGTGCTCGTGCCCTCTTGGCGCTGCGCTTCGAGCGCGGCGATGAAGGCGGTGTTCTCCTCGGGCGTGCCGATGGAGACGCGGAGGTAACCGTCGATCGGAGCGCGCATCTCGCGCACGATGATCCCGCGCGCCAGGAGCGCGGCGGAGAGCTGCTGCGCCGTCTGCGCGGGCTTGCGGCCACCGAGCTTCACGTCGGCGATCGGGCCGAACAGGAGGAAGTTCGCCTGGCTCGGCACGACCCCGTAGCCCAGGTTCATGAGGCTCTCGGCCACGCGGGCGCGCTCCAGCCGGTTCACTTGGACGATCTCGGCGAGGTGCGCCTCGTCATCCAGGGCGGCGATGGCGGCGGCCTGAGCGACCGTGCTCACGCTGAAGGCGCGGCGAACGCGCTCGAGGTACTGGGCGAGGCGCGGTGACGTGACCGCGTAGCCCACGCCGAGCCCCGCGAGGCCGTAGGCCTTCGAGAAGGTCCGGAGCACCAGCATGTTCTCTCGCTGAGCGAGGAGCGGGATGGAGGTCGGGCAGTGAGAGTCGCAGTACTCGATGTATGCTTCGTCCATCACGAGGGTGACGGATTCGGGCAGGCTGCGGATGAGACGCTCCACATCGGCACGCGAGAGGTGGGCGCCGGTGGGATTGTTCGGGTTCGAGAGCATCATCAGCCGCGTGCGCGGCGTGACCGCGGCAAGCAGGTCGTCGACGTTCCAGTAGAGGTTCTGCCGGAGCGGTACCAATACGCTGCGAACGTTCGCGACCGTGAAGCGCAGCTGGTAGTACGCGTACGAGGGGTCACCGATGATGACCTCGTCCGTCGACCCAGGTGTGGCGAACGTGTGGAGAACGACGTCGATCAGCTCGTTCGATCCGTTGCCGAACACGAACATGGAGGGTTTTACCCCCCACTTGGTCGCGAGTCGCTCACGCAGGGCCTGAACATGCACGTCGGGGTAGCGGTGGAGCTGACCGATGGAGCGTGCGATGGCATCCTGAACGCGCGGCGACGGGCCGAACGGATTCTCGTTGGAAGCGAGCTTGATCGCGCGGGCTACGCCCGTTTCGCGCTCCACTTGTTCGGCGGGCTTCCCAGGCAAGTAAGGCTGAAGCTTGTAAATATGTTCAGGCACCACGGAAGTCATTCACCCTGGCCTCGCTTCCTAATGTAGTCCAGCCGCGATCACAAGAGCAAACACCGGGCCAAACGGCTCGGGCACCGTAGCAGGATGCCCCGAAACCCCAGACTTTCCGGGGTATTTGACCGAGCGAACGGCCTGAACAGCCGTTTCGTGCGCCCCGGCAGCCCCGCCGACCCCCTCCGCTCCATGACGCGCGAGTCACAGGTGGGCGTAGGGGACGACACACCGCGCCAAGAGTCAGCGATGGACGAACCCTTCGGCATCCAGCTTGAGGACCCGCTGGTTGAACCAACCGAGCAGGAACGGAAGCCCCCGCTCCCGAAGGAGACCCTGCGGCCACCCCGACCGGTCGAGATCGGCGACCGACCGCGGAAACGGCGCCCGCTTCTCCACGAGCTTGCCGAGGCCGAAACCTTCATTGTGCGACAACTCGAAGTACGCGCGCGCGAGCGCTGACGGCGGCTGGGCGATCAGGTGACCGAGCTCGCGACGCGCCTCGACCAACAGCTCGCTCGCCTCGACGTGGTGGGACCGGATGCCGTCGGCGAGGTGGGGGACCAGCGCGAGCACACCCGCCTGGAACCACTGGACGTGGTGGAACCACACGCGGTCCTCCGCGGGGTGGCGCTCCGTGATGGGCTCGGCGCTCGCGTCGTAGTCGAGCGCGCTCCCGGTCGCCGAGTTGCAGAGCATCTCCACCACCGACGGCAGCTCCATCGCGAGGTGCGAGGGAGGCGGCGGCGCGCCCTCGGCGCCGCGCACGTTGCGGTCACAGAACAGCCCCCGCTTCGTCACGTTCGCCGGCTGCGGGTTGAGGAGGACGTTGAGGCCGACGTAGTAGCCCTCGAGCGCGGTGCCGGGGAGCAGCTCCGCGAGGTTGTCCTGGATCGTGCCCCGCCAGCCGATGTCGACGATCGCAGCGCGCTTCACCTCGGGGCCGAGGCCGTTCGCAACGAGGTAGCGGAGGATCCGCTCGCGACGCCCGGCGACGACGCCGCGGAGGCGCGCCTGGAACTCGGGGTCGGCGAAGAGCGCGACGACGGACGGGTCCTGCCACGGGTACTGGATCGGGCGCTCGGGCTCGATGCCGTGGCGCGCGAAGAGGTCGAACCAATCCTTGGGCCGCTCCCCGAGCGTCGACGCCATCGCGGCCATCGATTGGGTCGAGTAGAGGCGCCAGACGCCCATCAGGTCTTCCGTGGTCACGACCGGCGTGCTCCGGCGCGCGGCGATCGCACCGAGCGACGCGGCGAACGTCGAGACCCGGCTCACGGTGAGGAGCGAGGATGCCGGCGCCGGCGCCGGGAATGGCGCGCTCCGAGCGAGCGCGTCGTGGAGACGCTGAAAGAAGACGCCCTCGCGCGTGAAGTAGTGAACGCGGTCGTGCTTCTTGCGGAGCGCGTCCTCGATCACCGCGTAGACGAACGCGACGAACGGGAACCCGTGCCGAACGCCGAGCACGAAGCACTCGCGCTCGTGCCCGTGGAGCTCGCGCGGCACCCGCACGCGCGCCTGCGCTTCGCGCGAGAGCTGGGCCGCCGAGACCCGCTTCTCGCGCCACGCGAAGCGCGCTTCGTTCCGGCTCCGCGCGACGTCGGCCACGGGGTGGCGGTAGTAGATGGCGCTCATGCCGCGCGCGCGCGGCACGGCGACGTCGCTCGTCGCGTTGTCGCCCACGTGCAGGTGGCGCGCCGGCGCGACGCCGAGGTCCGCCTGGATCTTGTCGAAGAGCCTGCCGCTCCGCTTGCTCCGCCGGTGATCGCACGAGACGTAGACCGCGCGGAGCGGGAGATCGAACCCCGCGCGGCGCACCAGCTCTTCGAGCGGCGCTGCACCGAGGTAGAAGTCGGACGCGAGGACGAGCGGGATCCCCGCGTAGGGCCGGAGCGCCGCGAGGATGCCCGGATCGAGCGAGGTCGTCCGGCGCTCGAAGGCAATCTCCCGCGCGGTGAGCTCGGCGCGCAGGGACACGCCGCCGCCCGGGGCGGGCGTGCGCAGAACCGCGGCGAGCCACCGCTCTTGGACCTCGTCGAGCGTGTACTCGTCGTCGTCGCCGCGCTCCTTCGCGGCGCGCGCGAGCTCGCCCTCGGCCGTGCAGCGCGCGGCGAAGAGCGCGCGGAGATCGTGCGCGAGCTCTTCGCGCAGCTCGGCGGCGTGATGCAGCTGGAGCCACCGCGCGACGTGGAGCTTCACCTCGTCCGGGTGAACCGAGCGCCGGAGGATCGTGTCCCAGACGTCGACGCTCACGAGGTCGAAGCGATTCACTCAGCGCTCCCGGAGCCGACGGAGCCGATCGAGACCGCGCGAGACGAACCGAGCCGCGCGCGCCACCGGGTCCTTCGGGCGTGCCTCGTCCGGCGCCGCGCCGCGGAGCACCTCGTGGTACCTCCGCGCGAGATCGGGCGGAGCGGTCGTCGCTTCACGGCGATAGAGCCGCTCGGGGAGCTCGCCCAGCTTCGGGATCGGGCCCTCGAGGAGCTGCTGCACGAACGCCGTGAACTGGCCGTAGCCGCGCCCGAGATCGCGCTCGCGCATGAACTCGAGACCGGCCGCCGAGCGCGCGGCTCGATCGTCCGGGCTGCGCAGGAGCCCGAGCAACGCGTGCGCGATCGATTCGGGCGTGGGCTCGGCGAGGAGCACGGCTTCCTCGGGCATGTCGTAGAGCGTGTTCTCGCGGTACACGTCGACGACGGGGAGCCCCGCCGCCATCATCTCGAACGGGATGCGCGACGGGTTGGTCGCGCTGATGCAGAGCCCGACCGCCGTCCGGTTGTAGAGCGCGTTGCACTCGTCGATCGAGACGAGCCCGCAGTGCTCGAACGGGAAGCTCACCGGCGCGCGCGCATCGTTCCCGTAGAAGTAGATCTTCACGTCGGGCATCTCGTGCTTCACGATCGCGAGCGCCTGACCGCCGATCAGGCTGCAGCGGCGCGGCTTCTCGGGCTGATAGACGAAGCAGATCGCCTTCTCGCGCTCGACGCCGGGGAGCGGGCGATAGACGCTGCGGTCGGCGCAGAAGTCGAACGGCGAGCACGGCATGCCGAAGTCGGCGCCGAGCCGGTGCGTGAGCCAGCGCCCGATCGTCGCGCCGTGGAACCCGTAGCGGAAGGAGTTCTCCGCCATCAGGAACCCGTCGCTCATCGGCATGAAGTACGCCTCGTAGTCCTGCACGAAGTACGCCTTGCGGCGCGCGCGCCGGGACGCCTTGAGCGGCTCGGCCGTGAACCACGCCGTGGCGAACGCGACGTCGTAGTCGCGGTCGAGCGCGAAGCCGACGTGGAACTTCGCGTCGACGCGACCGAAGTAGCGCTCGACGAGCGCGCGCGCCGAATCGGCCGAGTGGTACTCGGCGTCGGGCGGCGGCGCCTCGACGAACACGTGGCACTCGCACCCCGCGGCGGCGAGCGCGTTGACGTTCTGGAAGATGGTCCGGTGCCCGCCCGACCCTCGCAACGGCGCAGGGACGAGCCACGCGACGCGACCCTTCATCGACGCCCCCGCGAGAGGACGCGCGAGATCGCCTTCTCGACGCGCTCGGAGACGAGCCGCTCCTCGTGCGAACGCACGAGCGCTTCGAGCTCCGCGACGCGATGCTCGAGCTGCGCCGCCCGGTGCTCCGCGGCACCGGCGCGCTCGCGCGCGGCGTGCGCCTCGAGGTTCGCGTTGTCGAGCGCGACCGACTTCCGCCCCAGGTCCTCCTGGAGCGCCGCGATCCACTTCATGCGGTCGTCGATCATCTTGGTCTGCGCTTCGATCCCGCGCGCGCGCTCGTCGGCCATCGCGACCATGACCTCGCCGTGCGCGCGCGCCTCGCGGAGCGCCTCGCGCAGGCGAAGCAACTCGACCTCGAGCGTCGTGCGGGTGCCCGGCGCGAAGAGCGGTGCGTCCTGCCACTGCTCCTCCACCGGCGCGCTGGTCCGACGGAGGGCGAAGGTGATGAAGGTCAGGGCCGGGTCGTAGTCGAGGCGCACGACCTCGAAGCCGGCGTTCCGCGCGAGCGCGTGGACCGCCGGCTCCGTGAAGAGCACGAGGTGCTCCGGGTACAGCCACTCCACCATCAGGCACGGCGCCTGGACGAAGAGGTGGCGCCGCGGCTCGAGCGCCCGCGCGATCGCCCGGACCAACGCGAGCGGGGCGGCAACGTGCTCGATCACGTGCCAGAGGAACACGCCGCCGATCGGCGTGCGCGTCCGGAGGAGCTCCTCGAGGTACGCCTCCGCCGGAGCGGCGACGAGCTGCTCCGCGGTGAGACCGAACGCGAGCCGGCCGCGCTCGGCGAGCGCCCCCGACGGCTCGCAGCCGCGCCCGTCGTAGCCCGCGTCGCGCAGCGCGGCGACGAGCCCGCCGCGCCCGGCGCCGAGATCGAGCACGGCCCCGGCGGAGCCCGGCTCACCGAGCTGCGGCCGAAACGCGTTCACCATCACGCCGAGCTCGGCGCGGAGCTTGGTCGCCTCGGCCGAGTCGATCGCGGCCCACTGCGCGTCGTGGAACTCCGCCTGGTACGCGGTCATCGCGGCCGAGTCGACGGCGAGCGCACGCCGGTACGAGGGCACCAGGACGTGACAGCGGAGGCAGAGCCGGATCTCGACGGGTTCTTTGGCGTTGTCCGCCGTGGAGAAGAGAGGGAGCAACCGATCGAAGCCGCAGAGCGGGCACGCACCGAACATACGTTTCGAGTTCCTCGCGCGCGGAGCCTAACACAGCGGTCCGTGGTCTGCGGGGCGGCAAGTCGTCGCCGGTGCGGCCGCTGTCGCTCCCGCCAGCGGGGCGCCGTGTTATGGAGCTGGGCGATGGCTGCGGCGGCCCCTCAAACCGACCTCGTCGCGGTGGTCCTCGTGGCGGGCACCGGGACCCGGCTTCGCCCGCTCACGGACGATCGCCCGAAGTGCCTCGTCGAGGTCGGCGGGCGTCCGCTCCTCGATCGCCTCCTCGACCGGCTCGCGCAGGCAGGACTGCGGCGCGCGTGCCTCGCGACGGGGTACCGCGCGGAGGCGCTCCACGCTCACTTCACCCGCTCCCCTGCCCCGCTCGAGCTCTCGTTCACACCGAACCCGCGCTTCGCGACGACGCAGAACGCCTTCAGCCTGTTCTCCGTCCAGCAAGCCGTCGGCGACGCCGGCTTCGTCCTGTGCGATGGCGACGTGCTCCTCCGCCGCGGTGTCCTCGAGCGGCTCGTCGCGAGCCCGTTCGACGCCGCACTCCTCGTCGAGCGCCGGGAGGACATGGGCGCCGAAGAGATGAAGGCGCGCGTCGCGAGCGACGGGCGCGTGACGGGGCTCGCGAAGACGTTCGACCCCGCGACCTGCTTCGGCGAGTCGATCGGCGTGCAGAAGCTCGGACCGGCCACCGCGCCGAAGCTCTGGGCAACGCTGGCCACGATGATGGCGAGCGGCGGCGAGGGCGAGTACTACGAGGCCGCGTTCCAGCGCCTGATCGACGGCGGGACGCCGTTCGGCGCGGTGGCGGTGTCCGGCGAGGAGTGGACGGAGATCGACGACCTCGCCGATCTCGAACGCGCCGAGCTGCGGGCGCGGAGCGGCGAGTGGGACCGGTGATCACGCGCGCCGTGGTCGTCGGACCACCATCGTCGCCGCCGAGCGAGCGAATCGCCGGGCTCTCGCTCTGGCTGCGGACGGTGCTCGCGCTCCAGGACGCGGGCGTGCGCGAGCTCGTGCTCGCAGGGATCGAGCCCGCCGAGCTGCCCGACGTGGCGGGCGATCCGCGCGTCACCGTGCGCGTGTCGACGGAGCCCGCCGCGGGCGAAGCCGCGCTCGTCGTCCCACTCGGCGCGGTCTGGCACGTCGGCGTCGCGAAGCGGCTCGCTCGCACGGACGTCGCGCGCGGGTCGGTCGTCGGCGAGGGCGCCGCGAGCGCTGCGCTCTGGACGGCCGGCGAGGACGCCGTCGCCGCCACCGTCGCCGCGCTCGAGCGCGGGGAGCAACCGAGCGGCGCGGAGCTCGCCGCCCCCGTCGCGCCCGAGTTCGTCGTGCGCGTCGAAGGCGACGCGTCGCGCCGCGAGGCCCAGCGGCTCCTGTTCCGCGCGCTGATCAAGCCGACCGACGGCTTCGTGTCCCGCCACCTGAACCGCGCGCTCAGCATGACCGTCACGCGGCTCCTCCTCGACACGCCGGTGACCCCCAACCAGATGACCGTGTTCGCGGCGATCTTCGGCTTCGCCGGCGCCGCTCTCGCTTGGCGCGGCGCGACGGCGTGGTGGGTGCTCGTGCTCGCGACGCTCCTGGTCCAGACCCAATCCGTGTTGGACGGGTGCGACGGCGAGATCGCTCGGCTCAAGTACCTGCGCTCCGCCTCCGGGGAGTGGCTCGATCAGGTGCTCGACGACTTCGTCAACATCGCCTACCTCGTCGGGATCGGGCACACGCTCGCGCAGGAGAGCTCGTGGTTCGCGCCGTTCGCGTGGCCGATCGCGCTCGTCACCCTCGTGTCCCACTCCGCGTACCAACTCGGGCTCTACGTGGCGCTCGTGACGAAGGGGCGCGGCCGCGGCAGCGTCACTGCGATCCGCTGGCGGGGCCAGGGCCCGCCGAAGGCGCCGCCGACGACCCCGGGCGGCAAGCGGTGGTTCGCGGTGAAGAAGCTCTTCGAGGACGCCGGGCGGCGGGACTTCTTCACCTTCTTCTACGTCCCCTGCGCGCTCCTGGGCTTCACGTGGGTCGCGTTCTCGTGGCATGCGTTGATCGCCACGCTGAGCGGCCTGCTCACCACGTCGCAGTGGCTCTTCTACGGCGGGCCGGAGTCGGCCGACACCTGACATGGCGCTCTCCGACCTTCGCCTCTTCGGTATGCCTCCGCTCGGCGAGCTCGCCAAGGCGCGCGAGGTCGAGGACCCGATCGATCGCAACGTGTACCGCCCGATCGCGTACGTGGTCGTCGGGCTCCTCCGCAGCACGTCGGTCACGCCCAATCAGATCACGGCGTTCTCGACCGTGCTCGGGATGATCGGCGGCGTCTTCTGGCTGTTCGGCTCGCACGTCGCGATGGTGACGGGCGGGGTGCTCGTCCTGGTCTCGTCGATCCTCGACGGCGCGGATGGGATGCTGGCGCGCGTGAAGAAGATCCAGTCGCAGATCGGCCGCGCCGTCGACGGCTCGGCGGACATGCTCGTCGCGCTGACCACCGTTCCGGCGGCGACGTACCACGCGTGGCAGTCGACCGGGAGCTGGACCTACCTCGCGATCGTGCCGCCGGTCGCGCTACTGACCGCGGGCAGCATCTACCTCTACGACTACTACAAGGAGCAGTTCCTCCGCCTCGCGACGCCGCGCAAGGCCGAGGGCAAGACGCTCGAGGCGATCGCTCAGGAGAAGGCCGAGCTCGCCGAGAAGGGCGCCGGCTGGTTCGCGCGCTTCGTGATGAACAACTACGCGACCGTCGTGCGCTTCCAGAACTTCGAGACGGGGCTCACGAACCCGCGCGTTCGGCAGCTCGAGGCACTCGGCTCCTCGCCCGAGGTCGCCGCGATCTACCGCCGTCACAACAAGGGCCCGATGTCGGTGTGGGCGTGGGTCTCGCTCACGCCGCACTGCTACCTGATGGCCAGCCTGGCGATCGCCGACCAGATCCACCTCTACCTGTGGCTCCGCCTCGTCGTGATGAACGCGCTCTTCCTCGTCGCCATCGTCTGGCAACGGATCGCGACCGCGCGGACGCTACGCGACCTCGCCGCCGCCGGGCTTCTCGGCGGGAGCGCCGGCGGAGGCGCGCCGGTCGAGGATCCAGAGGAGCGCGGGTAGCGCCACGAGCGCCGCCAGCAGGCACGACACCTCGCCGAGGACGGCGGCGGTGCCGAACGTCCGAACGGCGGCGTTGATCGATCGGAGCAGCGCGAGGTAGCCGAGCGTCGTCGTGAGGCTGCACAGCACCACGGCCCCGCCGGTCTCCCGCACCGCGAGCGCGAGTTTGCCCGGCCCCTCCGCGCGCCAGCGATGGACGACGTTGATCGCGTAGTCGGCGCCGATACCGCACGTGATCGGGATCGCGATGAAGTTCAGGAAGTTGATCTTGAGCCCGACCCACTCGAAGGCCGCGCCCATGAAGCTCATGCCCATCGCGAGCGCAACGAGCACGAGGAGCCCCGTGACCAGACCGCGCCGCAGGCGACGGACGCCGCCGGGGGAGCCGGGCGGCGCCCGCGCCACGAGCCCCGCGAAGAAGACGACCAACGCGGTCCCGAGCATCGACACCAGCGTCGCCTTCGGTCCTTCGCCGATCACGGCCTCCAGCATGTCGGCGACGACGACGGCGCGACCGCCGCCGACGATCGTCTCGCCGTTGGGGAGCTGGACGAAGCGGAACGAGTCGGCCCACCGGCGCAGGTAGCGCACGTCGCGCACGCTCTCGTTCTCGGTCGGAGCGATGTAGACGATGCGCCCGCGCGTGCCGTCGCGCTCGGTGAACGGGCGCGCGACCTGCTCCGGGAGCTCGGCGATCCCGAACTGCGCCAGATCGGCCGGGACCCATTCGTTCGCGCTCGCCCAGTCGGCGTCGGAGATCTTGCCGAGCTCGCGCAGGCGCTCGAGCCGCGCGCGGGCGTCCTTCAGGAGCTTCAGCTTCTCGGGCTGCCGGTCCGGGATCAGATCGAGGATCGTGTAGACGCGCGCGAACGGCTTCTTGTCGGCCGGCGCCGCGTCCCAGCGCGTTTGGAGCGCCTGCGTGAGGGGCTGCACCTGATCGACGCGGTCGACGAGGATCGCCATGCCGTCGGGGCCGGTGCGCCCGCAGATCGGGCCGACGCTGTCGCCGAGGACGGAGGCGCTCGAGCGCGCGACGGGCGGTCCCGGGTCGTTCTCGAGCCGCCAGAGCTCGTACTCGATCGGATCGCTCTTCAGGTACCGCCAGGTGTGCCACCCCGCGAACACCGCGAACGCGACGGCGAGCGCGGCGACGAAGCGCGGCGCGACGGGGAGGAGCCGCGCGAACGGCGCACCGAACGGGATGCCGCGGTGCCAGAGCCCCTTCTTCGGCGGCCCGCCCTCGGTGTGGCCCCAGGGCTCGAACAGCGCCAGGAGCGGGATCATCACCACGTACGTGGCGACCCAGCAGAGGAGCATGCCGTAGCCACCGATGAGCCCGAAGTCGCGGAAGCCGCGGAAGCTCGTCGAGGCGAGCGAGCCGTAGCCCACCGCTGCGGCGACCGCGACCGTGAGCGTCGCGCGCCAGGTCCCCCGGTAGGAGGTGAGCGCCGCGTCGCGCAGCGACAACCCCTCGCGCCGAGCCTCGTTGAAGCGAGCGCGGAGCAGGATTCCGACGTTGATGCCGTTGCCGAACACGATCGAGACGAGGAAGCCGCTCGCGGTGTTGAGGTGCCCGATGAACACGAACGTGAGCGCGAAGCACCACGCCATGCCGACGCCGATCGCGATGGCCATCGCCAGCACCGCCCGCAGGCGGAGGAAGAAGAGCCAGTCCACGAAGAGGATGAGCAGGATCCCGAGGATCCCGACCGACGCCATGTCGTTCTTGACCGTGCCGTACTGCTCCGACGCGGTGACGATGTCGCCGGTGTAGCCGACGGTGATCGAGGGATCGAACGACGCCGGGTTCTTCGCCGCGACGACGTCCTCGACCTTCTTGCGGAGCGCCGTGCTCCCGACGAGATCGCCGGCGGCGATCGGGGTGCGGAGGATCGTGATGAGCCGCGTCCGCTCGGCGTTCATGTAGTAGCCGTTCGGGTACGGCGGGCCGCCGCCCCCGGTGGCCGCGGCGGCGACGGACTTGCCCTCGGGGTTCAGGATGCGCTCGATTGCGGCGCGCGTGACGGGCTCGGGCGCTTCGTCCGTGAACGAGCCGTAGATCTCGTAGGAGAGCCGAGCGTCGATGAGGGCGTAGACCTTCTCGAGCCGGTCGTACGGGAGGTACAGCGCCCGGTGCTGTTCGAAGAAGTTGCGCTGCGCCTGGATGCCGTTCTCCGCCGTGCCGACCCAGTCCGGGCCGAGCGCGCGAAGGTCCGGGAGGAGCGCATCGCCGAAGCGCACGAGTTTGTCCGGGTCCTTCCCGTCGATCACGAGGATGAGCGACGCGACGCCGGCGGTCTTCTCGCCCACGCGCCGGCTCTCGATGACGCTCGGCTTGTTCTCGGGCAGGAGCGCGTCGAACCCGGTCCACAGGTCGAGCCGCGTGGCGGCCCAGATCGCGGGCGCGGTGATCAGGACCACGAGCGCCAGCACCCAGAGGGGCCGCCGCGTCTGCCAGTCGACGAAGCGCTCGAGCAAGGTCAGCTCTCCCCCGAGAGATCGTCGCCCCATCGCTGGAGCATGCGCTCGGCCTCGGCGAGCGCCTCCGGCGTGTCGACGTCGATCCAACGCGCCGGACCGACGTCGCAGGGCAGGAAGTCACCGCGCTCCGCGAGCCGCCACGCGCCCTCGGAGAGCGAGCAATCACCGCGCTCCGCGCGCACGCTCGCGAGCGCCTCTGCGAAGCCGTCGTCGACCCGAAAGAGCCCGCAGTCGAGCGCGCCGTAGTCGGCGAGCTCCTTCCCGATCGCCACGATCCGTCCCCCGGCGACGCGGACCTTCGTCGCGTCGTCGAGATCGAAGCAGCGCGGCACGTCGTAGTCGACGGCGAGCGCGCTCTGGCCGCGCCCCAGGGCCACCGCGCGGAGCGCGTGGACCATCGCCGGGGCGAAGAGGTGGTCCGCCATCGTCATGAGCGCGCCGTCGCCGACGTGAGCGCGCGCGGCGAGGAGGGAGACCCCGTTCTTCGTCGTCGCATAGGCGTCGTTGTGGACGAAGCGCAGCGCGAGCCCGAGGTCCCCTGCCCCCTCCAAGCCGGCCCGGAGCTCGGCGGCGAGGTGCCCGGTGACGACGACCGCCTCGCGGATGCCCGCCCCCGCCAGGAGGCGGAGGATTCGGACCAGGAGAGGCACGCCGAGGACGGGTTGGAGCGGCTTCGGGTACGGGCGGCCCTCCACCAACCGCGACCCGAGGCCGGCGGCGAGGACGATCGCGCGCTCCAACTCTCCATCCATCGCCTCGGCAGATAGCACGCCGATTTGCTAGACACGAGGCCGTGCTCCACCGCGTCTATTGCGCGCCCGGGATGTTCGGCTTCGGTCGCCTCACGTCGTACGACTATTTCGAGCACCTCGAGGACGCGCTCCGCGAGCGCCTGGCCCGCCGGGGTGACACGCTCGAGATCTGGGTCGCCGAGGTCCCTCCCACCGCGTCGATCCGACGCCGCGCGGCTCGCCTCGCCACGCTCGTCGCGCGCTCCGCGACGAGCGACATCGACGCCCACGGCCCGATTCACCTGCTCGGCCACTCGACCGGTGGGCTCGACGCACGGCTCCTCGCCGCGACCGGGGCGGACTTGGATTTGCCCGCGGACGACCTCGCCTGGCTCCCGCGCCTCGCATCGGTCACCACGATGAACACGCCGCACTTCGGGACGCCGCTCGCGAGCTTCTTCGCGACGGTGAGCGGCCAACGCATGCTCTACGCGGTGAGCGCGCTCACGATCGTGGGGCTCACGGTCGGTGCGCCGCCGCTCGCGGCCGCGAGCGCGCTCGTCGTCGCGCTGGGCCGCCTCGATCGGGCGGTGGGCATCTCGGATCGGATCGTGGATCGGAGCACCGAGTCGCTCCTCCGGGTGCTGGACGACGCGCGGAGCCGCGAGGTCCGGAGCTACCTGGACGCGCTCCGCCACGACCAAGGCGCGATCCTCCAGCTCGCGCCCGAGGCGATGGACCTCTTCCGCGCCGCGGTCCAGGACCGACCGGGCGTGCGCTACGGGTGCATCGCCTCGATGGCGCCCCCGCCGAGCGCCGGCCACCTCGCGCGGAACCTGTTGTCGCCCCAGGCGCCGTGGCGGGCGCTCTCCGCGTCCCTCTTCACCACCCTCTACGGCATCACGGCGCGGAACGACGAGCGCTACCCGTGCGCGGCGCCACGCCTCGATCGCAAGACCGAGGAGCGCTTGGTGGATGCGTTCGGGCGCTTGCCCGGCGTGCGCGCGAACGACGGCGTCGTCCCGGTCCGGTCCCAGCTCCATGGCGAGCTCCTCTGGGTCGATCACGCGGATCACCTCGACGTGCTCGGTCACTTCGAGGCGGAGCGCTCGTCCGCGAGCGATCGCGCCGACTGGCTGCGGAGCGGGTCCAACTTCACGCGCCCCAAGTTCGATCGCATGGTGGACGCGGTCGTGCAGCACTTCGACGCAGCGTCGCAACGCTTCAAGAATTAGGCCCCAATTCGCGGAGATCATTCATGAACCGGCGGCGCCGCGCCGAGCCGCACCTCCGTTTTCTCGACCGCGGCCCCCCTTCGGCGCGATAAGAGAGGCCCGATGCACCCGCTCCGCTTCACCGTCCCTGCTGCCGCGTTCCTCGTCTCCCTCGCATGCTCGAACCACTCGGGTGCAGGAACGCGACCGGCGAGCGGCGGGACCGGCGACGCGCCGCCGCCGAGCCCGAGCGTCACCGTCGCGAGCTCCGTCGCCTCGCCCAGCGCGACCGTCGTCGCGACGCCGATCGCGACCGACGTCGCCGACGCAGGCGCGCCCGCCCCGGCCGGTCCGCCGACGCCGAAGGTCGTCCTCCACATGGGCGACTCGATGGTGGGCGGCTTCGGCGGGCTGACCAAGGCGCTCGAAGGAAAGTTCAAGGCGCTCGGCGCGCAGTTCCACTCGGACACGCAGGTCTCGCTGAGCATCCAGACGTTCGATCACGAGCACAAGCTCCAGGATCTCGTCGCGCGCTGGCACCCCGACCTCTTGATCCTCACGCTCGGCGCGAACGACGTGTTGGTCCCCTTCCCGGCTTCGCTCGCGAGCTCGGTCCAGTCGATCGCGCGGAAGGCTTCGGCCGGACGCGAGTGCTACTGGATCACTCCGGCGCCGTGGCGGAAGGACACCGGCATCATCGACGTCGTGAAGAAGAACGCGGCGCCGTGCAAGGTCTACGACTCCGGCTCGCTGCGCATCTCGCGCGGGGGCGACGGGATCCACCCGACCGACGGCGGTGGTCTGGTCTGGGCCGACGGCTTCTGGGCGTTCTACCAGAGCGGCGGCACCGCCGCGGCCACGCCTTCCCTCCTCGACGCCAGCGCACCCTGACGCGCGCTCAAGCGGCGCGCTGAGCGAGCCGCGCGAGCTCCGGATCCGCCGTCGACCGCGCGAGCGCCGGTGCGACGGGTGCCAGCGCGCGGGCGTCGGCGAGCCGCCGCGCGGCGTCGCGCCGCAGCTGGATCGGTGCGCGCGGGTCGAGCGCCGTCTGAACGAGGAGCGACTCGGGCGACGCGTCGCGGAACGGCGTCGCGGGGACGGAGGCGGGAGAGGTCCGCAAGCGCAGGCTCCGCTCGATCGAACGGAGCGCCCGCGCGACCCCATCCCGCGCCGGACGCCGCACCGCTGCAGCGGCGCGCGGACGCACGGCGGCTTGGGCGTGCCACGCAAAGCGAATGCGGGTGCCGTCGACGAGCAACGCTTCGACCGCGCTCCCGCTGGGATCGAGGTGGAACGACGCGACCTCGTCGTAGGAGAGAAATCGCGTACCGAAGAGCGTGCGGAGCGCGACGCCGTCCAAGCCCACGACCACCCGGCCGCAGGTGAGCGCCGCCGCGAGGAACGCGAGCGGGAGCGCGGCGAGAACGAACGCCGCGACTGCACCGCGGGGGCCAGTGCGCCCGACGAGATCCGCGGCCGCGAGCGCGAGGGGACCGCCGACGCCCAGCGCGACGACCTCCCGGGCGCCGAGCCCGATGCACCGATGGATCGCCGGGCGCTTCATCTCCCCTCAGTCTGTCACTTCACCTCGACCTTGCCACCACACGGAACGTCGAGGTCCTGAACGGCGCCGGCGCTGCCGATCTGCACGTTGTGCTTGCCGCAGTCCACGATGATCGGGCTCTGCCCGTTGTTCTTGAGCTTCCCGTCGACCCAGACGCGGTGCCCGTCGGCCGAGGCCGGGAGCACGATCGCGCCTTCGTTGGCGCCGACGCTCGGGTTCGGAGAGCCGGTCGCCGTCGGTGCCACGGTCGCCGTCGCTTTCGCCGTCGCGCTCGCGCTCGCGGTCGGTGCCGTCGCGGTCACGCTCGAACCCGTGGTCGCGCTGGCAGCCGCGCTCGCCGAGCCCGTCGCGCTCGCACGCGCGGTCGCCGTCGTCGCCGCGGTCGTTCCCGTCGTCGGGGTCGTCGCCGTCGCGCGCGTGGTCGCGGTCGACGTTGCCGTCGCCGTCGATCGCGCCGTCACGGACGCCGCCGGACCAGCGGCGCCGGAGCGCAGCACGTACCAGCCGACGCCGACCGCGATCCCGCCCACGACGAACACGCCGAACAGCGCCCCCAAGATCCACCCCAGGTTCGACTTCTGCTGCGAGGGCACCTGCGCGATCGGCTGGAGCGGCTGGAGCGGCTGCATCGGCTGCTGCATCGGCGGCGGCGGATGGAACGACGGCCCCGTCGGGATCTGGCTCCGCGGTAGCTCGGCGTTCGGAGAGAACGGGTACGGCGCGGTCGACGGCGTGGCCGGACGCGGCGGCGGCCCGAGCGGCGTCGCGGGCGGGTCCATGACGAGCGTCCCCCCGAAGCCAGCGCCCGGCGGCGGTGCAGACGCGAGCGGCGGGGGCGGAGCGGGCGGCGGGGGCGGCGGCGCCGACACCACCGGATCCGGCGGCGGGGGCGGCGCCACCTGCGGAGCGAGCGGGCGCGGCGCGCCGGGACGCTCGGGCACCGCGAGTGTCTTCTGAAACGCCGCCGGGCGCGGCGGCAACGGCGCCGTCGCGGGGGGCCGCGGTGCGCCCGCCGGCGAGGGCTGCACCTCGGTCGAAGCCGACGGCATCATCTCGCGTTGGAAGAGCGGATCGATCGACCGCGGCACGGTCGGCGGCGGCGACGGCATGACCGGGCGGAAGCCACTCGGGGTCTGCACGCGCGGGCTCGCGACCACCGTCGGGCCTGTCCCAGTTTGGGCCAAGACGGGCGGCGGCTTCGGCCGTGACGCCGGAACCTCGGGCTCGCGCTCGGTGGCCTGCCCCTCGGAGGCCGGGAGCTGGTTGGTGGACTCCGTCGACGGAGCGAGATCGCGCGACGCCGCGGACGAGTCGATGACCGTCGTCGCGAGCTCGTCGCGCGGCCCGCTCGGGCGGAGCGTCTCGAGCGCGTTGACGAGCTTCTGCCGCGCGTCCTCGGCGTTCATGTGGTCGCGCAGGATCGAGACCATCTCCTCGGCCGTGATCGAGCGCTTCGCCGGGTTCGGCTCGAGACCGCGCCGGATGCCGTCCCGCAGCGGGTCGGGCAGATCGGGCCTGAGCACGTCGAGCGACGGCAGCTTGGGCTCCGCCATCGCGCGGAGCACCTCCATCTCGGGGAGCTTGTCGGTCTGGATCGCCTTGCGGTGCGCGAGGAGCTCCCAGAGCACGAGCGTCGCCGCGTACACGTCGGTCCGGATCGTGACGCGCTCGCCGGTCACCTGCTCGGGCGCCATGTACCCGAACGTGCCCTTGATGAACCCCGTGACGGTCTCGATGTCGGTCCCGTCCGTGTTCCCCGTGATCTTGGCGATCCCGAAGTCGGTCAGCTTCGCGTGACCGTCCCACGGCAGGAGCACGTTCGACGGGTTCACGTCGCGGTGGATGACGGGCGTGGGATCGCCGGTCTCCGGGTGCTTCGCGTCGTGCGCCGCCGCGAGCGCGTCGAACAGCCGCGACGCGATGAAGAGGCACGAGCCGGAGTCGAGCCGCTGCCCCCGCTGATGAAGCGTGGTCATCAAGCGCGAGAGCGCGACGCCATCGACGTACTCGATGACCATGATGAGCTGGCTGTCCTTCGTGAAGAAGTCGAACAGCCGCACGATGGCCGGGTGCGAGAGGCGCGCGTAGGCGCTCGCCTCCTGCGTGAACATCCGCGCGAAATCGGGGTCCTCGCGGTGCTCGGAGAGAAGGCGCTTGATGACGACGGTCCGCTCGAACCCGTGCGGGCCCTCGGCACGCGCCAGGAGGACGTCGCTCGTCCCCCCGGTCGCGAGCCGGCGGATCAGGCGGTAGCCGCCGATCCGACCGAGCGTCGGGTCCTCGTCCCGCGCCATGGGACTAGCCCTTGGTGTTCTCGGCGAGATCCTTGTCGACGGCGTCGAGGAGCGCGTTGGCGCGCTCTTCGTCGATCCCGAGTGCCTCGGCGAAGTCGTTCAGGAGCTCGTTCTCCTCGTCGGCGATCGCGTCGTCGGCGAACGCAACGGCGGCCGCGAGCACGAAGGCGACCTCGGCGCGGGCCGGATCCTCGGACAGCGACTTCACGACCTCCTTGAAGCGGGTGTCGCGGCCGTCCTTGGCGATGGCCTTGGCGGCGGCGTCGAGCATCGACTCGATGTGGGTGCCGCGGACCGTGTCCCCGGAGAGGTTGCGGAGCGCGCCCTTGAGAACCTCGCGCTCCTCGCCCCCGACCTCGCCGTCGGCCGACATCATCAAGTACATGGCCTCGGCCAGGGGGCCGTATTCGGCCACGACCATGAGCGACTCGGCCGCGTCCGGGGAGACCCCGGGCGGAAGCGCCACACTGGGGCGCTGCCCGCGGGCTTGGAGTTGATCACGGAGGCGGACGATGGTGGAGGTGGAGAGCCAGAGCATGGCCGAAAAGGCTAACGGAAAATCTGCCAAGTCACCACACCACTCACGAGCGAGAGCGCGCGAGACCGCGTGAGCGCGCGCGCGAACGACCCGGACCGAGGATGCGCCGCCGCAAAAGTGCGCCGCTGGGGAGCGAGTTGTGGCAAGTTGGACGAGAACTTCGTGACCAAAGACGACACCGAGCTCCCCACCAAGATCGGGCGGTACGACATTCGCGCCAAGCTGGCGGACGGCGGTATGGCGACGATCTACGTCGGGCGCCTCGCGGGACCGGCCGGCTTCGAGCGGCTCGTGGCGATCAAGGTCATCAAGCCGGAGTTTTCGGCCGAGAAGAGCTTCACCAACATGTTTCTGGACGAGGCGCGGATCGCGGCGAAGCTGTCGCACCCGAGCATCGTCCAGGTCCACGAGCTCGGCGAGGACGAGGGCGGCGCGAACAAGCGCCTCTTCATCGCGATGGAGCTCCTGTTCGGCGAGTCGCTGTGGGACGTGTGGTACGTCGCCCAGCGCGCCGGGGCCATCCCGTTCGACATCGCGGCCTGGATCGGGGCGCGCGTGGCCGAGGGCCTCTACCACGCGCACGAGTTGAAGGACGCCTCGGGCACGCGCCAGAACGTCATCCACCGGGACATCAACCCGTCGAACATCTTCGTCACCTACGACGGGCAGGTGAAGATCATCGACTTCGGGCTCGCCAAGGCGAAGAACCGAATCACGGACACGGGCCTCGGCGTGCTGAAGGGCAAGGTCGCCTACATGGCGCCCGAGCAGACGCGCGCGGCCAAGGACATCGACCACCGCGCGGACATCTTCGCGTTGGGCACGACCCTCTACGAGCTCACGACCAACCGGCGCCTCTTCAAGCGGAAGGACAACGTCACCACGTTGACCGCCGTGTCGGAGGCGCGGGTCCCGGATCCCGCCCAGATCGTGCCGGACTACCCGCCGGGGCTCTGGGCGGTGCTGAAGAAGGCGCTCGCAAAGTCGCGCGACGAGCGTTGGGCGACGGCGCAGGACATGGCGAAGGCGCTCGACGAGTTCGCGCAGTCCCAGGGCCGGGTCGTGAGCTCCTCCACCGTCTCCAAGTTCATGGAGGATTTGTTCGGCGATCAGCGCGAGCGGTACTCCACGTTCCTCGAGGACGTGCGCTCGTCCGAGAAGCCGATCGTGGGAGAGACCTTCCGCCCGCCGCCGCCGGTGGGCGCCGACGAGCACGCCGAGATCGTGGGCGTGCCGGCCTCGGACGAAGACCGCAAGAAGCCCGATGCGACGACGGCGACGGAGCCGCTCACGAACCCGCGCCCGGATCCCTACGCGCCCCCCTCGAAGGACGAGGTCGCGAAGGAAGAAGGCAAGGCCGCCGCCGAACGCGAGGTGAAGGAGTCGCGCCGGACGTGGCTCTGGGCGCTCGTGTTCCTCGTCGTGGCGAGTGGCACCGTCTGGTACGTGATGCACTCGATGAACTGAGCGCTCAGTCGCGGAAGAGGTCCTCGAGATCGGCCTTCGTGAGCTTCTTCGCTCCGCCGGCGTCTTCGCTGAGCACCGCACCGACGAGCTCGCGCTTCTTGCCACCGAGCTCGAGGATCTTCTCCTCGATCGTGCCCTTCGCGATCAGGCGGTACATCGTGACGACCTTGGTCTGCCCGATCCGGTGCGCGCGGTCGGTCGCCTGGTCCTCGACGGCCGGGTTCCACCACGGGTCGAAGTGGATGACGGTGTCCGCGGCGGTGAGGTTGAGCCCGCTGCCGCCCGCCTTGAGCGAGATGAGGAACACGGGCGGTCCGTCCTCGGACTGGAAGTTCTCGACCGCGGCCTGACGATCCTTCGTCGAGCCGTCGAGGTATTCGTAGCGGACGCCGTCTTCTTCCATCGCGCGCCGGATGATCGTGAGCATGCTCACGAACTGGCTGAACACGAGGACGCGGTGGCCGCCGGCGATCGAGGTCTGGACGAGCTCGCGGAGGGCGCCGAGCTTGCCGGAGTCCTCGTCCTTGAACTCGCGCGGGAGCCCGAGCAAGCGCGGATCGCACGCCGCCTGACGGAGCCGCGTGAGGCCTGCGAGGATCTGGATGTGGGCGCGCGACATGCCCTGCTTCTCGACCGCGCCCATGACCTGCGAGCGCACCTCGTTGAGGACGGCTTGGTACAGCCCGCCCTGCTCGCCGGTGAGCTCGCACACCTGGTCGCTCTCGATCTTCTCGGGGAGGTCCTTCGCGACCTCGGCCTTGGTGCGGCGGAGGATGAACGGGTGGATCGTGGCGCGCAGGCGCGTCGCCGCCTTCTGATCGCCCGCGTCGATCGGGCGCGAGTAGCGCTCCTCGAACTTGTCGAGCGGGCCGAGGAGCCCGGGGCTGACGAAGTCGAAGATGCTCCAGATCTCGGAGAGACGGTTCTCGATCGGCGTACCGGAGAGCGCGAGGCGACGATCGGCGCGGAGCCGCTTCGCCGCGCGCGCGGTCGCCGAGAGCGGGTTCTTGATGTTCTGCGCTTCGTCGAGGATCGCGTAGCGGAGGTCGAGCTTGGCGAGCAGCTCCTCGTCGCGCCGGAGCAGCGCGTAGCTCGTGATGACGACGTCGGCGTCGTCCAGCTCGTCCTGCCGCTCCTTGCGATCGCCGCCGTGCCAGAGCGCGTGCGAGAGGCTCGGCGCGAACTTGTCCATCTCGCGAAGCCAGTTGGTGACGACGCTGGTCGGCGCGACGATGAGCGCCTTGAACTTCTTCTTCTTCTTGTCGTCGGACTTTTCGTCCTGCGACTTCACCGAGAGGAGGAGCGCAAGCGTCTGGACCGTCTTGCCGAGACCCATGTCGTCGGCGAGGACGCCGCCGGAGCCGATCTCGTGGAGGAACGAGAGCCACTGGAAGCCCTGCTCCTGGTACGGGCGGAGCTGCGCTTTGAGGTTGCGCGGCTTCTTGACGCCCTTGATCTCGTCGATGTCCTTGAGGCGCTTGAACAGATCGCGCGCGCCCTCGGCGACGGTGGAGCGGTTGACCTGGGCCAGCAGCTCCTCGATCCGGCCCGCCTGCGAGAGCGGCAGCTTCGCGCCGTTGCCGCCGGCGGTCGCGAGGATCTCCGCCTGGCGCGCGAGCACCTCGCGCACGCGATCGGGATCGAGGCGCGCGTAGGAGCCGTCGGCGAGGCGGACGTAGCGCCGGCCCTCGGCGAGGCAGCGCGCGAGCTCTTCTTGGCTGACGGCGACGCCCTCGCTCTCGAAGCTCATGCGCAGACTGAGCCAGTCCACGCCGCTGCCGACGCGGACGTTCGCCCCGAGGCGCTCGTTCCGCACCTGCACGTCGACGAGGTCGTCCGGGACGAAGAGGTCCCAGTCCTCGGGGAGCGTGGTGATGCCGTCGGTCCAGAACGCGATGGCTTCGTCGCCGCGGGCGATGAACCCCTGCCCGTCCTCGTCCGGGACGAGCCCGAGCGCGCGCAGCTTGCCGGCCGCTTCCTGCTGCGCCGCGATGTCGCAGCGGATGCAGCGCGCGCGCTTCGGTGCCTTGGTCGGTGCGCCGTCGTTCGTCACGGGCGGCTTCACGATCACGGGCGGCGTCATGCCGTCGGCGCGGACCTCGATCTCGACGTCTTCGTACGCCGCGCGGAGCGCGACGTGAGCCTCGGTCAGCGAGCCTCCGGCGCGCAGGCGGAACGTCGGGACGAGATCGACGACGTCGGCCACCTGCGAGAGCTCGGGGAGCTCTGCGCCGACCTCGAGCGCGACCTTGGGGAGCCCCTGCGCGATGAGCGCGGGGAGCGAGTCGATCGGCTCGGTGATCACGGGCTGCCGCACGAGGCGACGAAGGCTGGCGGGCGACACGCGCCGGTCGAGGGCGCGCGCGAAGCCCTCTTGCGCGTCGACGTACCAACCCGGGCTGCCCTCGAACCAGGCGCCCTGAGCGGTCGTGAACTTGCGCGGGTCGCCGGCGCGCTGGAAGCTTGCCTTGACCACGACCTGCGTACCATCTTGGGACAAATCGAGATCGAAGCGAGGCTTCAACGCATCGTCACCGAAGCGGAGCTCCATCATCTGCGGCTCGATGATCACGCGCCGCCCCTTCAGCAGGGCGAGGAGATCGCACGCGTCTTCGCCGCGGACGTCGACCCAGGGGCGACGGCCTTGCTCGATCTCGTGGCGCGCGAGCAGGCGGAGGGCATCGCGATCGGCCGTCGGCGCCTGCGAGAGCGGCGCCAAGAGGGCGGCCGGTGAGAGCTGAGCGCGCTCTTGCGCGTTGAACACGGCGACCGAGAGCGCGCCGGTATTGGTGATGCGGACGCGGTACTCGAGCTGCTTCGGCAGCGGCGGCATGGGCTCGTTGAGCCATGCCTCGACGCCCGACCTCCCGCCGCCCTCGATCGGGCGACCCGGCGTGAGCCCCGCGGCGAGCTGGGCCTGCTTCAACGCGCGGGCGCGCGCGCGCCGACTTCGGCGACCACCGCCACCGCCGCCGCCACCACCCTCCGGCGCGGCGTAAGCGGCGCCGCCGACCGAGACGCCCGGCGCCTGCGGTGAAGAGGCGCCCATCTGCGGCTGCTGCGGACGCGGCGGACGTTCCTTGTCGCGCACGGCGATGAGGAGCGCGGCGACGTGCTTGCAGTGCCCGTTGATCTTGGAGAACGCCGGGCAGGTGCAGGTCGACGAGATGCCGTTCGGGGCGAGCGAGATCTCTACATGATACGGCTCCGGCTCCGTGCCGCGGACGTTGCCGCGCGCCGAGCCTTCGCCGATGTCGATCCCGTCCACGGCGTGGCGACGGACGTAGTCGTACCCGCGAAGGAACGCACGCGCGCCGAGAAGCCGCCGGAGGGCTCGGTCGTTGAGGGTGGAGACTGCTTCCGTGAAGGGAGTGGCCAAGGTGCTCGCGCGTGCGAAGCCCTCCACGAGGAGGAGGGCGAGGCGGGCGGATCGCCCGCGACGGCGCTCTCACCGCGCGGCCTGCGCCGCGCGTGGAACTACCTTGCACACCTCGTACCACCTTCGATGCGAAGGGGCAACGCCTTTTCGGGGCGTTGCCTCACTCGCATCGCTCGGCAGCCCTCACTGGCCGGGCAGGTTCGCGATCGCCGCGCTGTGGGCGCCGGCGAGCTTCACGAGCGGGCCGTCGATCAGCTCGGGGGTGAGCGTGCGCGGACGTGTCACCATGAACGGGAGCGCGATCAGCGAGGCGATCCAGGCGAGGAAGAAGAGCAGGATGAAGATGCCCGCGAAGTCCGGGAGGACCGCGCCGACCGCCATCGAGAGGACGAAGAGGCCGACGATGCCGCCGACGGCCACGCCGATCGTGATCCACTTCGCGGCGTTCCAGCGCGAGTCGCACTCGTTGCAGAGCGAGACCGCGAGCGTCGCCTGCTTCGAGAGCATGCGGACGATGAAATTGCCGAGGCGCCCGAGGGCGTAGAACATCTTGGCCCACGCCGGGACCCACTCGAAGTTCTTCATGCGGGGGGTCACGTCGGGCTTGGCCTGACCGCACTTGAGGCAGTGCGGGACCATGATCGAGCCGGCGTTCGTGACGACGAGGAGCCCTTCGCGCCAAGCGTTGGGAGTCCCCGGCATCTGCTGTTGCGCATACGCCGCGGGCTGGCCGTAACCAGGCTGACCGTAACCTTGGGGCGGGGGGGCGTATCCGGGGGGCGGCTGACCGTAGGGCTGCATCGGGACTCCTTTACGTGAGCGCGACACATTACCTTCCTTGCGCGGATCCTCCAATGAGTACCGAGACGACGCGCCCCATTCGAGGGGGTCGGGGTCG
>JBGAKG010000032.1:0-94511 GCA_044224495.1 Polyangiaceae bacterium
GGGAGGGGGGGTTAGAGGGTCGCGAGGCTCTTCGTCAGGATGCTCAGGAGCTCGGTGAGATCGGCGGGGGCGATGTTCAGGGGCGGCGCGACGTAGACGGTGTCTCCGAGGGGCCGGAGGTAGGCTCCTCGGCGGCGCGCTTCTTCGTAGACCTTCCAGCCGCGGCCTCCGAGGTAGCTCGTGCCTCCCAGGTCGGCGGCTCCCACCATGCCCCGGGTGCGGACCGACGAGACCGCGGGGAGCTTTGCGAGCTCGGCGAACGCTTGCTCGATGAGCGATGCACTGCGCTCGACTTGGCCGAGCACGTCTTCGTCGCGGAAGATGCGCAGCACTTCGCGCGCGAGCGCCGCTCCGAGCGGGTGCCCGCAGAAGGTGTGACCGTACTGGAACGCTCGCTCCTTGCCGCCGCGGAACGCGTCGTAGAGTGACTCGCCGACCAGCATCGCGGCCATCGGCAGCATGCCTCCCGCGAACGTCTTTCCGATGCACATCACGTCGGGCGTGATGCCGGCGTGATCGCACGCCCACATCTTCCCGGTGCGGCCGTAGCCGGTGAAGACCTCGTCGCAGACGAGGAGGACGTCGTTCGCGGTGCACGCCGCGCGCAGCTCGCGCAGGAGCCCGGGCGCGTAGGTCCTCATCCCGGCCGCGCCTTGGACCAGCGGCTCGACGACGACCGCCGCGAGCGTGTCGCGCTCGCGCTCGACGAGCTCGCACAGGACGGCGAAGGCGCGCTCGAAGCCGCCGTCACCGACCGGCGCGTGGACACAGTCGAAGAGCACGCCGGCGAAGGGGCGCCGGAAGACCTCCACGCCGCCCAGGCTCGCGGCGCCGATCGAGTCGCCGTGGAACGCGCCGTCGAGCGCGGCGAAGCGCGTCTTCTTCTCCTGCCCGCGCTGGCGGAAGGATTGGATCGCGACCTTGACCGCGGCCTCGATCGCGGTGGACCCGTTGTCCGTGTAGAATACACGGGCCAGGCCCGGGGGCGCCACGGCCACGAGCTCGGCCGCGAGCGCGGCCGCGGGCTCGTGCGTGATCCCCCCGAGCGCGACGTGCGCGAGCTCCTTGGACTGCCGCTCCATCACCGCGAGCAGACGCGGGTGGGCGTGACCGAGGCCGGCCGTCCACCACGACGAGTTGCCGTCGAGGTACGAGCGGCCGTCGACGTCGAAGAGACGCGAGCCCGCCGCTCGTGCGATCACGAGCGGCTCGACCCGCGTCTCCCATTCGTCGATGTCGGTGTAGGGGTGCCAGACGTGGCGCCGATCGAGCTCGACGATCGTGCGCCGGTCCATCAGGTCACTTCTTGGGTGCTGCGCTCGCGCCTGGAGTGGCGGACGGGGCAGCGCTCGGCTTCGCGCTGGGCGCGGCGATCGGCGCCGCGGACGCGGAGCCCGCCGGCGCGTGCGCGCCGTGATCCATCGCCGGATCCGACGGCGCGTCGTGATCGATCTTGATCGTGCGCGTCGTCGAGTTCCACGGCCCCGGCAAGGTCTTCATGTCCTTGTCCATGAGCTCGAGCTTCACCGTGTAGGTGCCGTTCTGGAGGTTGTCGAGGTAGAAGGGCGGGCCGAACTTCTCCGCCTTCGCCTCGACCGTCTTCTCGATGCCGGGGCCCGACACGAAGATGTGGACGTGCTCCTTGCCCTCGGCGAGCGTCACGTTCGCGAGCTGGAAGTCCACCAGAACGTGGTTCGCCGCGGCGCCGTTGTAGTCGCCCTTGGGGCGGCTGAAGATCAGGAGCGGCTTCTTCGCGTCGACCTTCGCCTCGCCCTTCTTGCCGACGTAGAACTGGACGATCGCGAGCGCGTCCTTGTTCTTCACGCTCTCGTGGTTGGCGCGGCTCGGGAACGCGACGAGGGTGTGCTCGCCCTCGGCGAGCGGCTCGCTGCCGACGAGCTCGGAGAGCTTCACCGGCGCCTTCGGATCGTCGATCCGCTTGTACGGCTTGTTGTCGAGGATCAGGTGCACGTGCGAGCTGCCGGCCGCGGTGGGCCAGTTCTTCACGTCGAGCTTGATCTCGAAGCTGCCCGCCTTGTCGGCGGCGAGGACTTGGCCGGCCGTCGGGGCGACGAACTTGGTCGTCGGCGCGGGGCCCGTCGGATCGGGGCTCGCGGCGCCGAGCACCAGCGCGACCGGCGGAGCGGGCGGGGTGGCGGGACCGGCGTCGACGACGGCGGCCGTCGAGCTCGCGGACGCGCTCACCGACGCCGTGGGAGGCGGCGGGGGCGGCGGCGGCGGCGGGGGCAGGTTGTCGTTGCCGCCGCCGCACGCGACGACGACGAAGGGAGCGACGAACACGGCGCAGCCGAGCATTGCGAGGACGCGGTTCTTCATGGGCGGCGAGAGTGGTGCGACTCGCGCGGAGGCGCAAGCCGAAAACGCACTGCGCCCCGCTCAGTTGGCGGCGCCCGGCGTCGGTGTGGCGACTTTGAAGTCCGTCGCGTTCACGTTCGTGTTCGCGCCGTCGGGGCTGCGCGCGATCGACTTGCTGGTGCCGGGGTTCGTCGCACCGGCGCCGCCTTGCGGCTTCAAGAACGGATGGTTCTTGTTCGTGAGGGTCTCGTACGCGACGCTGTCGACGAGCAAGAGGTCGGGACCGAAGAGGCCGACGCCCCCACCCGTGGAGCCGAGCACGCCGTTGCCGGTGTCGCCGATCCAGCGCCCGACGAGGTTCGTCGTGTTCTGGAAGGCCTTGCCGCCGATCACGGCGTAGCCCTTCGCGCCGATCGTCTCGGTCGCACCGGTCCACACCGCGTTCGGGCTGGAGCCACCGGCCGACGAGTAGCGGAGCTCGTAGCCCGTGAGCGGACCGCCGCAGTCCGCGGCGTTGTAGAGCTCGACGTACTCGTCGGACGGACCGAGCGCGCCGGAGAGCTGCACCTCGTTGATGAAGAGCTGGAGCTTGCAGGTCGAGCCGTCGCCATCGGCGCCCCCGTCGGTGCCGGCTTCGTTCCCCGTCACGTCGGGCCCGGAGTCGGCCACGCCACCGCGGAGCGAATCCCAATCGAGGATGCACCCGGGCGCGAGGAGCGCGAGGGTGATCACTGCCGCAAGCGCTGCGGTCTCAGAACGCACGCGACACTCCCACGCTCCCGCCGCCGCTCTCGACGGAGAACCAGGGCACGAACGTCGTCTGGGCCGGCGCCGTTACCCATTTGGGACCGCCGACGGCGATCAGGATCGCGCCGACGAGCAGGAACGTTCCGCCGACGCCGAGCGCCACGTTGGCAACGGTCTGGAGCGTCTCGCCGCCGCGGATCTTCTCTTCGTACGAGGGATCGCAACGGCCGACGCACGTGCTCTTCAGCGAGTCGAAGCGCGACTGCGCGAGCCCCGCGAAGACGCCGAACGTCGCGATGCCCGCGAGCCCGACGCCGCCGAGCACGAACCCCGCGACGCGAGCGCCGCCGCCGACCTTGATCTGCTTCGGCTCCTCGGGCTCGCTCCCACTCCCGTTCCCACTCCCACTCCCGTTCCCACTCCCGCTCCCGTTCCCACTCCCATTCGGATCCGGGTTCGGCGGAGGCGGCGGCGTGACATCCGGCTTCTTCGCGTTGGGATCGACCTCCCACTTCACCGTGACCTCGACGCCTTCACCGGCACCGACCTCCACCGTGCGCTTGAAGGTGAGGTAGCCCGGAGCTTGCGCGACGACCTCGACCTTCCCCGGATCGATGGGGCCCGCGACGCCGAGCGCGGCGGTGACGAGGGGGGTGCCGTTCACGGTGATCGTGGCGCCGCTCGGTGCGTTCGCCGAGATCACGGTCACGCGCCCGAGCCTGCCCTCGATCGCGCTCCCTTCCTGTTTCGCGCTGTCGCGCGTGACGGCGTAGCGCGGATCGGTCTGGGCGCGGTCGGCGGCTTCGCTGCCGGCGCGCTGGAAGTCGACGTAGGCGGCGGCGAAGCGCCCGAGCTCTCGTTCGCAGCGCGCGATGTAGAGGCGCGCGTTCGGGCTCTCGAGGAGCTCTGCGGCGGCCCGGAACTCGACGAGCGCGGCGTCGTAGCTCTTCGCGAGGAAGAGGTCGCGGCCTTTGGCGAAGCGCGCTTGCGCGATCGCTTCGTTCGTCTGCCCGACGGCGACGGACGACGCGAGCATGAGCGCGGCGAGCGCGGCGAGGATTCGTGTCGTACGCATCGTCACATCGATTCGGGATTGAACGCCGAGCCCGTCGGCGTCGCCGACGACTTGCCGGTTGCGGTCGGGCGCGCGGTCACGGCGGGGCCCGTCCAGCGCACGGTGGGCTTCGCGGTCGGCGTGACCGTGGGGGCGGCCGAGCCGCTCGCGGTCGCGAGCGGTGCGGTCGCGCTCTCCGTTGCCGTCGGCGCTTCGGTCGCGCGCGGCGGGGGGGCAGCCTGCGTGCCGGTCGCTGCGGGGGTCGCGCGCGACGCTGCGAACAGGAGCGTACCCGTCGCGACCGACGCACCGATGAGCACGAGCGCTGCCGCCGCGACCGCGATGAGGAGCGGACGCCGCGTGGTCGTCGTCCCCGTGTCCGGCGACGTGGGGAACGTGCCCGCGACCCCGACCGGCGTGCCCGAGCGCCCCGTTCCGCCGAACGCATCTCGCGCGCGGACCGACGAGTCGTCCGCGGCGCCGAGCGGCGCGGGCGGCGGCGCGGACACGGGCCGCGACTCGGCGAACGCGCGCACGCGGCGCTGGATGTCCTCGAGCTGGGGCGCGACGAGCTCGCGCACGTACGCACCGACGGCCTTCGGCGTGGCGATGCCGAGGGGCTCCGCGGCCTCCTCGAGCGCCTCGGCGAACTCCGCGGCGGTGTCGAAGCGCTCGTCGACGGGGCGGCGCAGCGCGCGGGCGACGACGTCGTCCAGCGCTTGCGGGTAGCCGGGAGCGACCTCCCGCAGGCGCGGAATCGGGTGCTCGACCAGACTGCGAAGGACCTCGGCGTCGGTGTTGCCGCGGAAGAGCCGCTTCGACGCGAGGCACTCCCACAGCACGATGCCCGCGGTGAAGATGTCGACCCGCCGGTCCACCGGATCGCTGGTGGTCTGCTCGGGCGCCATGTAGCTGAGCTTGCCCTTGAGCTGACCGTCGCGCGTGTGGCTGACCCGCTCCTCGGCGCGCGCGATGCCGAAGTCGGTGAGGCGCGTCACGCCATCCGCCCCGACCATGATGTTGTGCGGCGACACGTCGCGGTGGACGAGCTGGAGCGGCACGCCATGATCGTCGGCGAGCTCGTGCGCGGCGTGCAGGCCGGCGAGCGCGTCGAGGATGATGCGGATCGCGACGCCGGCCGGGATCGGCCGGTTCGCCTTGACCGTGTTGCGCAGGATGCCGAGGAGCGAGTCGCCCTCGACGTACTCCATCACGAGGTAGAGCCCCTCGGCGCTGCGCTCGAGATCGAGCGTGGCCACGACGTTGGGGTGCCGGATCCGGGCGGCCAAGCGCGCCTCGTCCAGGAACATCGTGACGAACTGCTGGTCCGCCGCGATGTGCGGGTGCAGGCACTTGATCGCCACGAGCCGCGAGAACCCCGCCGCCCCGATGGCCCGCCCGAGGTAGACGTTCGCCATCCCACCCGACGCGAGGTGGGCCATCACTTCATACCGGCCGAGACGGGTCCCCGGCCCGATGAGGGAGGTAGGGGGTGCGTTGGGCACCGCTGGCTGCACGGACGTAAGGTATCACATCGTCCTACCTCGCGCCTGTGAATTCGAAGTGACTGAGGCCGACGCGGCGCCCATCAGGGTCGCGGAAGTACATCGTAAATTCCGTCTCGGCTTCGATCGGGACCCCGGCGGCCCCCAGCCGGCGCCGCGCTGCGTCGCGCTCGGACGCCGTGATCTCGAAGCAGGTGAGCTCGAGGCTCGCGGGGGGAGGCGAGCTCTCCCCCGGCTCGGCGCGCTCCAGCATGAGGATCGTGCCGCTGGCGTCGAGCCAGATCGAGCGCTCGGTCCGCGACGTCACTTGGAGGCCGAGGACGTCGACGTAGAAGCGCTCGAGCGCGGCGACGTCGGCCGTGCGGAGCGCGAGGTGGTGGAGCCGCATGCGGCGACGATAGCCGCGTTCGTCGGCGCCGTCGTTTTGTGTTACCAGCCGAACGATGCAGAACGTCGTCGTCGCGACGCATGGTCACTGCTTCGACGGGCTCGCGTCGGCGGTGCTCTTCACCAAGCTCCATCAGCACCTCGGGCTGGCGGGCGAGGCGACCTACCGCTACTTCGGCGCGGGCTACGGGCCGGGCACGAACGGCGTGGACCCGGCGCTGCTCGACGGCGACGTGAACGCGATCCTCGACTTCCGCTTCAGCCGTTCGTCGAAGCTCACGTGGTACTTCGATCACCACGTGTCCGCGTTCCCGACGCCCGAGGACCGGAGCGTCTACGACACGGCGAGCGGTGCCGCCGAGCGGCGCATGTTCCACGACGGCTCGTACTCGTCGTGCACGAAGCTCATCGCCGACATCGGCAAGGCGCGCTTCGGCTTCGACGCCGAAGCCGCCGGCCTCGCCGAGCTCGTCCGCTGGGCGGACATCATCGACGCCGCGCGCTTCCCGTCCGCGGAGATGGCGGTCGATCGCAAGGAGCCTGCGCTCCAGCTCATGACCGTGGTCGAGAACTTCGGCGACGCCGCCTTCCTCGGGAAGATGGTGCCGGAGCTCTTGCGGCGCCCCCTCGACGAGGTCGCACGGGCACCCGAGATCGCGAGCGCGTACGAGCCGCTCCGCGTGGCGCAGCAGGCGTTCGTCGAGCTCGTGAAGAAGCACGCCGTGAACGCGGGCGGAGCCGTCCTCGTCGATCTCAGCGGCGTCGTGATCGAGACCGCCGCGAAGTTCGTCACCTACGCGCTCTTCCCCGACGTCCCGTACTCGGTCCTCCTCACGCGCTCGAAGACGAAGTGCAAGCTCAGCATCGGCTACAACCCCTGGTGCAAGGTCCCGCGCACGCACGACATCGCGAAGATCTGCGAGCGGCACGGCGGCGGCGGGCACCCGGTCGTCGGAGCGATCAGCTTGCCCGAGGGCGACGTCGCGCGCGCGCAAGCGCTCGCTTCGGAGATTGCCGCCGAGCTCTCGCGGTGAAGGGCACGTTCGCGCGCTCGCGGGTGCTGCTCGGGCATCGCGGGGTGCGACCCGTGTCCGGCGAGACGCTGCCGGCCGAGAACACGCTCGCGGCATTCGCGCTCGCGGCGGACGCCGGGGCCGACGGGATCGAGCTCGACGTGCGCCTCGCCAAGGGCGGCGAGGTGGTCGTCTTCCACGACGTCGGGCTCGAGCGATTGACCGGCGGGCGCGACACGCGTGCGGTCGCGGGGCTCACCGCCGCGGAGCTCGCCGCGGTGGAGCTCGTCGGCGGCGGAGCGATCCCGACGCTCGCGGAAGTGCTCGCATGGGCGAAGGAGCGCGCGCTCGCGGTCAACGTGGAGCTCAAGCACGACGGCGGCGAGCTCGAGCTCCTCGCGCGGCGCACCGCGGCCGTGGTCCGCGCGAGCGGGGCGGAGGTCTTGTTCTCGTCGTTCCACCCGCGCTTGCTCGTCGGCGTCGCGGTCGCCGCGCCGCGCGTTCCGCGCGCGTGGCTGCTTCACCCGTCGCGGCGCTGGAGCTTGCCCGCAGCGTGGGTCTTCGCGCGGCGCGGCCTGCTCCAAGCGTTGCATCCCGAGCGCACGCAGGTGGACGAGCGGCTCGTGCGCGCGATGAAGCGGCGCGGGCTCGCGGTCGGCGTATGGACGGTGAACTCCGCAGAGGAAGCCGAGAAGCTGTTCGGCTGGGGCGTCGACTGGTGCATCAGCGACGCGCCCGCGCGCCTCACTCCTCGCAGCTGACCTCTTGCGCGGGCACGCCCTGCGGCGGCGGGAGCACGAACTTGCCCTCCGGCAGCGGCGGATTCCAGAGCACCTTGTCGTAGCGGAACAGAACGTCCTCCTCGAGCGAGGGGACCTCGACGTGGATGCGCATCGGGATCTCGGCGTCGCACTGCGGACCGCTCAGCGGCGTCGCGCTCTGGCCGAGCGCGATGTCCTCTGGCGAGGCCGGCTCTTCCTTCGCCATCGGCGCGACGGCGTGGCCTTCGAGCTCCGCGTGGTAGAGGAGGACGCCCTTCTGCGTGACCGACACGTCGAGCACGCGCATGCGTTGCTCGGCCCACGGCTTCGCCCAGTCGTCGGGGCGGGGCTCGAGGTGCAGCTCCTGGGTCGTCTCCTGCGTGCCCGCGAGCTTGACCACGTAGTAGCCGCTCCCGCTCCACGAGATCGTCGGCGCGGGCAACCCCGCTGCATCGTGGCGCACGACCGGGGCTTGGCCGCGCAGCAGATCGACGAGCACGCGGCCCGGGATCGGCACGCCGGTCAGGCGCGCGATGTTGCACGCGCTCGCGGGTCCCGTGTAGTAGCGGCCCTCGCGGTCGTCCTTGAGCTCGAAGCGCGCGCCGTCGGTCGCGAGCTCGGCGATGAGCGTGTTCACCACCGGCGCGAACACGCCGATCCGCAGGCTCGCGGGCCGCGCCGCGAAGAGCGAGACCGTGCCGCGGATGCGGCCCTGCTTCGAGAACTGATCGATCTTCACGTCGTTCGCTTGGACGGCGTTCCCGCACGCGGTCGTGGCACGCATCCGATCGATCGCGGCCTGCGCGTTGGGGAGCTGCGAGGGCGGCGGCGACTTGCTGCACCCAGCCACCGCAGCGAGCGCGGCCACGGCGAGGAGCAGGTGCGGGAGGCGATCACTCATCGGTCGAGGTCGTAGCACGTCGGGCCCGAGCGCGGGAGACGACGCCACGGACCGCATCCGTCACGGCGTCCGCGGTCTCGTCGCTCGTGAACACGGCGTCGGCCGCATCGTCCCCCGCGACGGGGAGCGCGGTCGGGTCCACCATCGCGCACGCGATCTCGTGGATGCGGTAGACGATGCCATCGCCCGGCACGTCGACGATCTCGAGCAGCCCGAGAGGCCGGACGGCGAGCCCCGTCTCCTCGCGGACCTCGCGCACGGCAGCTTCGAGTGCGCTCTCTCCCGTTTCGATCCGCCCGCCCGGGAGGGACCAGGTGCCGGCGGCCGGCGGGCGGCCGCGCCGCACGAGCAGCACTGCGCCGTCGGTGCGGAGCACCACGGCGCCGGCGACGTCGAGCGTTGCCCTGGCCTCGTCGCGCGTGCTCACGGCCGACAGCGTAACTGAGCTAGAAGAGGGGACGGTGCGATTCGTCCCCGAGAGCCTCGAGCCCGTCCTCGCCGCCGTCGCGCGCCGGCGGGGATTGCCGACGGAGCGGCGCGTGCTCGCGCGCGCGCTCGAGGAGCTCTCGCGCGACTACAACGCGGAGGGCAAGACGGGGACGCGTCCCGAGACACTGGCGGCGCGGCTCGCGTTCTCGCTCGTGCGCGACGTGCCGAAGGCGGCCGTCGCCGTCCGCGAGCTCGTCGCCACCGGGCACTTGCGCCCGCTCGAGCGACCGCTCCGCCTGCTCGATCTCGGGGCGGGTCTCGGCGCGAGCACGCTCGGGATCGCGCACGGCGTCGCGCGCAAGGCGCCGGCGGCGATCGACGCGTTGCTCGTCGACACAGATGGCGCTGCGCTCTCGGTCGCGCGCGACGTGGTCGAGGCGTGGCCCGTCCCGGGCGTGACGCTCCGCGCGCGCACGCTCACCGCGCGCGTCCCGCTCGTGCCGAGCGAGGCGCCGTGGGACGTCATCGTCCTCGGGCAGGTGCTCAGCGAGCTCGACCGCGAGCTCTCTCAGGACCTCCGCGCGGCGCGCCACGGCGCGTGGTTGAACGAGCTCCTCGGCGCCCTCGAGCCGGCCGGCTCGCTGGTCGTCGTCGAGCCGGCGCTGCGGGAGCGCACGCGCCACCTCCACCGCGTTCGCGAGCACGTGCGCCCCCACGTGTTCGCGCCGTGCCTGCACCGCGAGGCATGTCCGATGCTCGCGCGCGAGACGGACTGGTGCCACGAGGATCGCCCGATCGATCTCCCCGCGTTCGTCGAACCTCTCGCCCGCGCGGCGGGCTTGCGCTGGCAGGGGCTCACGTTCAGCTACCTCGTCCTGCGCCGCGACGGCGCGACGTTGGCCGACGCGCTCGGCGGTGCCGACCTCCACCGGGTGGTCGAGAACCCGCGCGTGACGAAAGGGAAGCGCGAGCTCGTGCTCTGCGACGGACCGACGCTCACGCGCGTGGCGCGGCTCGACCGCGATCGACCCAAGTCCCACCGGGAGGGCGACCCGGTCGAGCAGGCGGCACGCGGCGACGTCCTCGCGCTGGCGTGTGCGCGCGCTTCCGGGGACAAGCCGGTGCGCGTCGACGCCAGCGCGGCCGCGGCCGCAGGCTTGCCGGTTGACGCGCTCGCTCCCTGGCCATAGACCGTCTTGATGCTCCCGCTCCGGCGCGGCCTCTACGCGATCGCCGACCTCGACGCGCTCGACGCGCGCGATCTCGATCCGCTGCGCTTCGCCGAGGCGGTCCTCCGCGCGCGCCCGGTGGCGCTCCAGCTCCGTGCGAAGCACGCCGCGTCCGAGCGGGTGCTGCCGCTGCTCCGGGCGCTCGGACCGCTCTGCCGCGAGCACGCCGTGCCCCTCGTCGCGAACGACCACGTCGAGCTCGCGGTGCAGTCGCGCTGCGATGCGCTTCACCTCGGGCAGGAAGACGTCTCGCCGAAGCTCGCACGTGCGATCGCGCCGACGCTCCCGCTCGGCCTCTCGACGCACTCACCGGAGCAGCTGTCGGCGGCGCTCGGGCGCTTCCCCTGGTACGTCGCGTACGGGCCGGTGTTCTCGACGTCCTCGAAGGAGCGACCGGATCCGGTCGTGGGGCTCGAGGGCGTCGCCCAAGCCGCCGAGCTCGTCGCGCAGTTCGCGCGCGAGCACGGCGCCGAGATCCCGCTCGTCGCGATCGGGGGGATCGACCCGTCGCGGGCAGAGGCCGTCGCCGCGCACGCGCCGGTCGTGGCCGTGATCGCGGGGCTCCTGCCCGCGCGTCCGAGCGCCTCGCCGTGGGCGGAGATCGAGGACGCAGCCGGCGCCTACGTCGCCGCGATCGAGCGGGCGACCCTGCGGAGGGCTTCGTGAGCCTGATCGCGACGGGGCTCGCGGTCGCGGGGGGCATCCTGCTCGGGCGGCTCGTCGGGTCTTCGCTCTTCGAGAAGAAGAAGAGCGCGGACGCGGAGAAGGACGCGCGAAAGGGCGACGAGAAGAAGGCCGGCGACGAACCTGCCGGCGCGGAGGGCGACGTGGACGGGAGCGCGAAGACCAAGAAGCGCCCGGCGAAGCCCGCGCCCGAGCTCGAGGGGTTCTCCTGCCGGCTCGGGGACGTCGTGCTCCGCTCGACCGGCGAAGAGGCATGGCTCGCGGGCGCGATCGTCCTCTCCGAGAGCGATGCGCCGCCGATGCTGGCGCTCTTTCACTCGCCCGACGCGGGCGGCGATCGCGCGCTCCTCGTCGAGCCGGGCGAGAGCGGCACGGTGGTGTGGCTGCGGCCCGTCACGGGGCTCGGCGTGCGCGGCGAGCCGCCGAGCGCGATCGAGCACGACGGAGCGCATTTCGAGCGAACGCGGCGCCTCCCGCTCCATGCGGCGCGGGTGGGGACCGGCACCCCCGACGTCGCCAAGTCGGTGATATTTGCAGAGTACACAGGCGCGGGCGACGCCCGCCTGGTCGTGCTCTCGGGCGACGGCGCGTGCCACGGCTACCTCGGACAAGCGCTCCTCGCCGGCAGCTTCGACGTGCTCCCGTCGGGCGCGAGCACGCTCGACGGCTGATCAGGCCAGCGCGCGCGCGCGGACGAAGAACGACTCCATCGCCAGCTGCGTCGACGCGTTGCGATCGAGCTCGCGGAGCGCGCGTTGGACCTCCTCGAACAGCGCGGCGCTGCGGAGCGCGGCGCGGCTCGCGGGATCGCGACGCGCGTCGTGCGCGAAGCGCGCCCCGAGGGCTTCGAGCGCGACCGGAAGGTCGTCCTTCGCCTTCTTCGCATCGTCGGCGAGCGCGAGCGCTTCGGACAGCGTGGGTGCCTCGAGCGCGGCGAGCGCGCGCGTGACGAAGTCCTCGCGCATCGCCGTCGCCTCGGGGTCGGCAAGCGCGAGCGCCTGGTGCGCGCTGCCCTCGGCCAGCGCCGCCGCAGCGTGGGCGGCGCCCTCGGCCACCTCGCGCCGGCGAAGGATGTCCTCGACGACGGCGGCAGGGAGGCCCCCGAACCGGACGCGCTGCGTGCGCGAGCGGATCGTCGAGAGGAGCGCGTCGGGGCGGGTCGTGATCAGGACGAAGTGGGTGCGCGGCGTCGGCTCCTCGAGCACCTTGAGGAACGAGTTCGCCGCGGACGTGCTGAGCTCGTCGGCGTCCCGCACGACGTAGACGCGCGCGCGCCCCTCGTGCGGAGGAAACGCCGCGCGCGCGAGCACGACGGTGCGGATCTGGTCGATCGAGAGCTCCTGCGTCTCGGGCGTTCGGCGCCCGATCTGCGCCGGCTCGTACACGCCGCGGCCCAGCAGGTGGAGATCGGGGTGCTTCGGGCGACCGGCCTCGCCGGGGACGGAGCGCACGCACGCCGAGCACGCGCCGCAGGCCTCCCCCGTGGCGGTGGGCTGCTCGCAGACGAGCGCCTGCGCGAGCGCCCACGCCGTGAGCTCCTTCCCGACGCCCGGCGGCCCATCGAACAGGTACGCGTGGTGAACGCGTCCCGTCCGAAGGGCACGGCGCAGGATCTCGAGCGCGGTCGGCTGACCCGCGACGTGCTCGAGGAGGGGCTTCGTCATGCGCGCGAGGTTAGCACCTCACCCGCTGCGTTGGGCGGTCCCGTGGTCGCGCGCGGCGAGGCGCTCGCGGGCGAAGATGCGGTTCAGCGTGCGCCGGTCGATCCCGAGGATCTCCGCCGCGCGCGTCTTGTTGCCCGACGTGCGCGAGAGCACACGGTCGATGTAGCGGCGATCGAGGATCGCGAGCGTCGGCCAATCCGTGTCGAGGCTCGCCGCCGCGCGCTGCTGAGGCGTCGCGTGCGCCTCGGGCGGAAGATCCTCGCCGGTGATCACGCCGCCCTGCGAGAGCAGCGCCGCGCGCTCGAGCAGGTGGCGCAGCTCGCGCACGTTGCCCGGGTAGTCGTACGCCTTGAGCGTGGCCATCGCGTCGTCCGCCACGCGGAGCGGCTTGCCGGTACGCTCCGAGAGCTCGCTCGTGAAGTGCTCGACGAGCGCGGGGACGTCCGTCTTGCGATCGCGGAGCGGCGGCACCGTGAGCACGACGACGTCGAGGCGGAAGAAGAGATCTTCGCGGAAGCGGCCCGCGGCGACCTCGGCGCGGAGATCGCGGTGCGTCGCCGCGACGATGCGAACGTCGACCTTGATCGCGCTCTCGCTCCCGACGCGGCGGATCTCGCCGGTCTCGAGCACGCGCAGGAGCTGGACCTGCATCTTGGCGCTGATCTCGCCGATCTCGTCGAGGAAGAGCGTGCCGCCGTCCGCCTCTTCGAAGAGACCGCGCCGCGCCGCCGTGGCGCCGGTGAACGAGCCCTTCTCGTGGCCGAAGAGCTCGGTCTCGAGGACGGACTCGGTGAGCGCGCCGCAGTTCACGGCGACGAACCCCTTCGTCGCGCGCGGCGACTTCTCGTGGATGGCGCGGGCGACGAGCTCCTTGCCGCTGCCGCTCTCGCCGACGACCAGCACGCTCGCGGTCGTCGGGGCGACCTGCGCCACCGTCTTGAACAGCTCGATCATCGCGGGCGAAGACCCCACGATCGAGCCGCGGGCGACCTTCTTGGTGGGTGCGGCCGCCGGACCCTCGGCCACACGGCGCCGCGCGAGCGCGCTCGCGATCATCTTCCGAAGCGCGGCGGGATCGACGGGCTTCGGGATGTAGTCGTAGGCGCCCTTCTCCATCGCGTTCATCGCACCGTCGACGTCGGCCCAGGCCGTCATCACGATGACCGGGGTGAGGGGATGGGCGGCGTGGACGCGCTTCACGACCGCGTGGCCGTCCTCGTCGCCGGCGAGATGCACGTCGGTCACGACGAGATCGTAGCGGCTCGTCTTGGCGGGGGTCGGGACGGCCTCGGCCTCGGCAAAGACCTCGACCGTGTGCCCCTCGTTACGGAGCATCGAGGCGAGGAGCTCGGCCAGGGTGTGGTCGTCTTCGAGGAGCAGGATGCGAGCTGACTGGGACATGATACCTCGGCAGATGGGACACTTTGTCGCGTTTTCCGGCCCCGAGCCACCCAGATTCGACGAGATTTCGATGGGTTGCGCGGGGACGCGCAGATGTCTCTGCGAGGTTCGTGCCGGGCGTCGTTCCGCCCCGCCCGGGGTGCCCCATCAGCGGAGGACGCGGTCGAGCGTGGCCGTCAGGTCGATGAGATCGAGGAGGTTTTCGACGTAGTCCATCTCGTCCGTTCGGATGCGAACGATCGGGGACAAGTCGTACCGGCCGAACCACGACTCGTAGAGGCGGTGGAGCCGGCGCAGGTAGGCGTCGGGGATGGCCTGCTCCATCTCGCGCCCGCGCTTCTGGATGCGCTTCTTCGACGTGCCGAGCGAACAGGAGAGGGCGATCAGCACGTCCGGCGGTCGGAGCGCGCGCTTGATGCCCTCGTAGAGGCGCAGGTAGACCGCCCAGTCCCGCGCGCTGATGTTGCCTTGCGCGCGGAGGTTCTTCGCGAAGATCTCCGCGTCCTCGTAGATCGTGCGGTCGATCACGGCGCTGCCCTCGCACGCGGCGAGCTTCTGGTGCAGCTCGAGCTTGTGCGCGAGAAAGAACGCCTGCGAGTGGAACGCCCACCGCTTCATGTCGCCGTAGAAGTCGGCGAGGTAGGGGTTCTCTTCGTTCGGCTCGAAGAAGGGCACGAGCTCGTAGCGCTTCACGAGCCACTTCACGAGCGACGTCTTCCCGGCGCCGATCGTCCCCGCGACGGCGATGTGCTTTCGACGCGCGAGTCGGGGCATGCTCTTCGTGGATAGACGAAATCCGCCACGGTGGGCGCGCAATCGGCGCGGCGGGAGCGCACACGCTGCATTCGCACGGCCGAGAATCACGGTAATTCCCGCGCGGCACGGGGCTCGCTAGCATCGTGCGCGTGTCCCCGCCCGTGTCGGTTCCCCCATTCCCGGATGCGATTGCCGCCGCGCTCGGCGAGAGCGGCGAGCCGTGGGAGCTCGTCCAGACCCACGTTTCGTGGGTGTTCCTCGGCCCGACGCGCGTCCTGAAGGTCAAGAAGCCCGTCACGCTCCCGTTCCTCGACTTCGCCTCACTCGAGGCCCGACGCGCGGCCTGCGTCGAGGAGCTCCGCGTCAACGACCGCTTCGCACCCGGCGTGTACCGCTCGCTCGCGCGGATCGTGCGACTCCCGGACGGGGGCGTGGCGATCGACCCGCCGGCGGAGAGCGACGGCGCGCTCGTGGAGTACGGCGTGTGGATGGAGCGGCTCCCCGACGCCGAGCGCGCGGACGTCCTCGTCGCGGCGGGGAAGCTCCGGCGCACGGACGTGGAGCGCGTGGCCGAGACCCTCGCGCGCCACCACGCGGCGTCCGCGCAGGCGCCGAGCGAGACGGGCACGCCGGAGCTCGTCGCCGATCACGTGCGAGAGAACTTCGCGTCGATCCGCGCGAGCTTGCGGACGCTCGAGACCGAGTCGACGAGGGCCGTGCTCTCCGCGAACGAGGCGCGCGAGATTGAAGCGTGGCAGCTCGGGTTCCTGTCCGACGCGCGCACGCGGTTCGTCGAGCGCATGCGCGCCGGCGCGCTCCGCGACGGGCACGGCGATCTGCGCCTCGAGCACGTCTACGTGCGGCCCGACGGCATCCGCATCCTCGATGCGATCGAGTTCGACCCGCTCTTTCGCGGCGGCGACGTCGCTTCGGACGTCGCGTTCCTCTCGATGGACCTCGCCAGCATGGGGCACGTCGAGCTCGCGGAGCGCTTCCTCGCGCGGTACGCGCGGGAGACCAACGACTTCGATCTGTTCGGCGTCGTCGATTTCTACGAGGCCTACCGCGCGTGCGTGCGCGCGAAGATCTCCCTGCTCGGCGGTGATGGGGCGAGCGCTCGCCGCATGCTCTTGCTCGCTCTCGCGTGCGGGCGGAGGTCGCTCCTGCGGCCCACCGTCGTCGCCGTCGGTGGGCTCATCGCGTCCGGGAAGAGCACGCTGGCCGATGCGCTGGGGAGCGCGATGAGCGCCCCCGTGGTCGACGCGGACCGAACGCGGAAGAGCATGCTCGCGGTCGAGGCCACCACGCCGGTCCACCACGCCGCGTGGGGTGGGGCCTACGCGCTCGAGTTCACGGAGCACGTCTACGCCGAGATGCTCCGCCGCGCCGGCGTCGTGCTCGCGAGCGGCCGTCCGGTCGTCGTCGAGGCCTCGTTTCGTTCGCGCGAGATGCGGGAGCGCGTCCGCGCGCTCGCGCGGAGCCACGGCGTCCCGTTCCACTTCGTCGAGTGCGATACGCCGCCCGACGTGTGCCGCGCTCGGCTCGACGAGCGCGCGCGTTCGGCGAGCGTGTCCGACGGGCGCGCTGCGATCTTCGACGACTTCGTGAAGAAGTGGGAGCCCATCACCGAGCTCTCGCCCAACCAGCACGTGCGGGTCGACGGCACGGCGCCGCTCCCCGTGACGCTCGCTGCGCTCGCCACGCGCGTGCCGATGTGGCCGCTCGGGCTCGACGGCTGACTCAGGCGCCGCCGCGGAAGGCGAAGCGGCGCACGCGGAGCGCGGGTGCGACCACCGCGCCCCCGTCGGACCACCACGTCGGGACGGCGGTGACCGCGCGCGTGCGGCCGTCGCAGCGGGCGAGCGCCTCGGTGAAGGACTCGGTGAAGCGCAGGTTCTTCACCGCGCGCGTGATCTTGCCCTTCTCGACGAGGAAGAAGCCGTCGCGCGTCATGCCGGTCATGACGGCGCGCGGGGTCGCGACGAACCCGTTCACGTAGTGGAGCTTGCACACGTACACACCGCGGTCGATCCCGGCGAGGAGCTCGTCGACGCTGGCGGCGTCGCCGCCCTCGAGCCGGAGGCCCGAGGCGCCGATCCCCGCGGTCCCGGCGTCGGGGAAGAGCGCGCTGCCGGTGCTCGTCGCGCCGAGGCGCGCTGCGGTCGTCCGATCGTGGAGCACCTCCTTCGCGATGCCGCCCTCGACGAGCGCGACGCGGCGCCGCGGCGTCCCCTCGCGGTCGAAGGGGACCGCGAACCCGGTGGCGTCGTCCGCCGTCGGGTCCTCGGTGATGGAGATGCCTTCGCCCGTCACGCGCTCGCCGAGCCGCATCGGGCCGGTTCCCTGCTCGAGCTCGGGCGCCCCGAAGCCAATCGCGCTGAGCCACTCGAGCAGCTCGGCGACCGCGCCGGGCTCGAAGACGACGTCGTAGTCGCCTTGCTCGAGCGCGATCGGGTCCTTACCGCGGAGGCAGCGCTCGATCGCGCGCTCGGTCTCTCGGCCGATCGCGAGCTCGCTGACGTCGCGCGCGAGCTGGCCCCCGACGCCGGACGCGCCAGTGGCGCCCGCGGTCTCGGTCGCCCACACCTTGAAGTTCGCGGACGTACCGCGGTGGGCGCGCCGGCAGCCCGCGGTCGTGACGACCGCGACGTCGTCGACGATGGTCTCGAGCAGCCCCGCCGCGACCAGCCCCACGCTTGCGATCCGCTCGAGCACCGGGCGGAGGAGCTCCGTCCGCGCGGCGTCGTCGAGCGATGCGGTCGCGGCGGAGACGCGCGCTGCCGTCGCGTGCGCCGTTCCGGCGCCCGCGAAGCCGGGGAACTCCGCGACCTCGGGGACGAACGCGGCGGCGCGCGCGGCGTCCGCGACGACCTCGGCGATGGCGGCCGCGTCGAGGATCGAGCCTTGCGCTTCCGCGACGCGCTTCCCGACGGCGACGCGGGCGACGACGAGCGGTTCTTCGAGCGCCATGTGCTGATCGAGCGCACCGCCCGAGAAGCGGGCCGCGCCGCGCCGCTTGTGGCGGAGCACGAGCTCGACGGCGGGCTGACCGGCCCGCGCCAGAGCGTCCGCAGCGAGATCGAGGAGCTCGCTCATGCTCCGCTCCCGCGCGCCGTGCTGCCGACGCGCACCTTGCGGAAGCGCGCCGGCGCCGAGCCGTGCCCGACGTGCATGAGCTGGATCGGGTCGCCCTTGCCGCAGGAGTTCACTCCGAACATGCGGAGCTCGCTCGCGTCGCAGATGGCGTCGCAGCTGCCCCAGAACGTCGGGGTGCTGCCGCTGTAGAACGGATCGCGGAGCAGGCGCGTGCGCTTTCCGTTCTTGATCTCCCACGCGAGCTCGAGCGCGAACTGGAAGTCGAGCCGCTGGTCGTCGATCGACCAGCTGCGGTCGGTCGTGACGAGGATGCCGTCCTTCGTGTCGGCGACGAGGTCTTCGAGCGTGCCGCTCGGGCCGGGCTCGAGCGACACGTTCACCATCCGGATGAGCGGCGTGCGGTTCCAGCTCTCGGCGCGCATCGTCCCGGTCGACGTGCGCCCGAGCGCGGCGGCGGTCGAGCGGCTCGAGAGGTAGTCGACGAAGACGCCGCGCTCGACGAGCGGGCGCTTCCCGCCGCGGGTGCCTTCGTCGTCCCACCCGAACGTGCCGAGCGCGCCCGGGGCGGTCGAGTCGGCGACGAGGTTCACGAGGTCCGAGCCGTAGCGGAAGCCGCCCAACATCGGCGGTTGGAGGAACGAGCCCCCGGCGAGCGAGATCTCACTCCCGAGCGCCCGATCGAGCTCGGTCGGGTGACCGCACGACTCGTGGATCTGGAGCGCCATCTGACCCGCGTCGAGGATGAGGTCCTTCTCGCCGGAGGGGCAGGGGGGCGCCTTCAGGAGCTCGACGAGCTCTTCGCGGAGCCGCGGCGCCGCGCCGGCGAGGTCGAGCTCGGCCACGCGCTCGAAGCCGCCCTGGAACCCTTCGCTGCCTTGCCACGTCGGGTAGCTGCGCTTCTGCGCGACGTCCCCGGAGCGCGCGAAGGCCTGGAAGCCGACGGCGCCGTAGGTGAACCGTTGCTCGACCTCGGTCCCCTCCGTCGTGAGGAGCAGCTTCTCGATCCGGCTCCAGTCCATCCACGCCTCGGCCGACGTGACGGGATCGCCGCCGGACAGGAGGATCCGCACCGGCGCTTCGAGCGCAGCCAGCTTCTCCTCGAGCGAGACGGCGAAGGGATCGATCGCGAGCGGCGTCTCGTAGCTCCCGCGCTCCGCGCCGCGCTCGGGGAAGGGCGTGGCGACCTTCGCGGTCTTGCTCGCGGCCTCCGCGATCGCGGTCGCGCGCTCCGCGGCGGCACGGAGCGCGCCCTCGTCGAGCGACGCCGTGCAGGCGAAGCCCCACGTCCTCGCGCCGAGGACGCGGATGCCGACGCCGCGCGTGCGCGAACTCGTCACCTGCTCGGGGCGCCCGTCACGCACGCGGAGCTTCTCGCCCCGCTCGGCGACGAACCGCACCTCGGCGTAGCGAACGCGCGGATCGCGCCCGAGCGCGCCGAGCGTTGCCGCGAGCGCGGCGCGCTCGGCGGCGGTCGGGCCGAGCGCGCTCACGCTCAGAGCTCCTCGGCGAGGGTGCGCGAAGCCGCGAGGCGCGCCTTCGCGTCCTCGAAGCTCTTCTTCTGCGCGAGCGCCTCGTCCACCACTTCCTTCGGCGCGCGATCGGTGAAGCCCTTCGACGAGAGCTTCTTCTCGATCGCGCCGAGGTCCTTGTCGATCCGCTTGAGCTCGCGGTCGATGCGGGCGAGCTCCTCGTCCTTGGTCACGAGGCCCTTCAGCGCCACGAGCACCCCGATCGGCCCCGTGTCGCTCGGGACCACGCTCTCGGTCTCACCCGGCTCGCGCTTCTTGCCGCTGGCCTCGACCACGGGCGTGCCCGCCGAGTTCACGAGGTGCTGGACGATGCCGAGCTTGCCCTCGAGCAGCGCGCGCGTCTTCGCGTCGCCCGCTTGGAGCCGCACCGCGATCTGCTTCTTCCACTCCACACCGTGCTCGCTCCGGATCGTGCGGATCGCGGAGATGACGGCCTGGAGCAGCGCGAAGTCCTTCTCGATGCCTTCGTCGATCTTGCCGTCGGCCTCGGTGGGGTAGGCGGCGAGCGCGATCGACTTGCCCGGGTCCCACGCGCGCGGAAGGCGCTGCCACAGCTCCTCGGTCACGAACGGGATGAGCGGGTGGAGGAGGCGCAGGCACGCGTCGAGCACGTGGAGGAGCACGGCGCGCGTCTCGTCGGCGACCTCGGGCCGGCGCACGTTCCCGGAGTCGTCCTTCTTCAGGATCGTCTTCGCGATCTCGAGGTACCAGTCGCAGAAGTCGTACCAGAAGAAGCGGTAGAGCTCGGCGGTGGCTTCGTCGACGCGAAAGCCCTCGATCCCGTTCGACGCGATCGTGGTCGCGCGCGCGAGCTTCGAGAGGAGCCACCGGCTCGCGTGCTCGGTCGGCTCGGGAGTCGCGGGCGACGGGCGCTTCCAGTCCCCCACGAGCTCCAGCACGAGGCGGGACGCGTTCCAGATTTTGTTGATGAAGTGGCGGTTGCCCTCGATCCGCTTTGGAGCGAGCGCGATTCGCATGTTGCTCGGCGGGTAGGACGCGAGCGTGAGGCGCACGGCGTCGGTGCCGAAGGCGGGGAAGCCCGTGCCCATCGTGGCAGCGGAGGGGTAGGCCTTCTTGAACTTGGCGAGCGCCTCTTCTTCCGGCGCGCCGGCGGCGGTCTTCTGCACCATCTCCTTGAAGGTGGTGCCGTGGATCAGATCGAGCGGGTCGATCACGTTGCCCTTCACCTTGCTCATCTTGTCGCCGGTCTCGTCGACGATGAGGCCGCTGAGCAGCACGCGGCGGAAGGGCACTTCGTCCATGAAGTGGAGCCCGAACATGATCATGCGGGCGACCCAGAAGAAGAGGATGTCGTACCCGGTCTCGAGGTCGCTCGTCTGCTTCGGGTTGGTCGGGTAGAACTTCGCGAGCGCGGGCGTCTTCTCGGGCCAGCCCAACGTCGCGAACGGCCAGAGCGCGCTCGAGAACCACGTGTCGAGCACGTCGGGGTCTTGCTTCCAGTCCGGGCCGCACTCGGGCGGGCGCGTGCGGGCTACACGGATCTCGCCGTTCGGCCCGTGCCACGCGGGGATCTGGTGGCCCCACCACAGCTGGCGCGACACGCACCAGTCCTGGATGTTCTCGAGGAAGTGGTCGTACGTCTTCACCCACGACGCGGGGATGACCTCGATCCGGCCCGAGTGCACGGCCTCGAGCGCGCGGTCGGCCATGCCCTTCATCTTGAGGAACCACTGGGTGGAGATCATCGGCTCCACCACGCCGCCGCTGCGCTGGCAGCGGGGAAGGGTGAGCTGGTGCGGCTTCGCGCCGCGGGCGAGGCCCTTCTCGTCGAGGGCCTTCTTCACCGCGGTGCGGGCGCGCTTCCGATCGAGGCCGGCGAACGAGCCGCCGTTCGCGTTCACGGTGCCGTCGAGGTTGAAGATGTTGATCTCCTCGAGCCCGTGCCGCTTGCCGGTGGCGAAGTCGTTGAAGTCGTGCGCGGGGGTCACCTTCACCGCGCCGGTGCCGAACTTGGGGTCGACGAGGATGGCATCGGTGATGACCGGCACCAGGCGGTCCACGAACGGGTGGACGAGCTTCTTGCCGTGGAGATGCTTGTATCTTGCATCATCCGGATGCACGGCCACCGCCGTGTCGCCCAGCATCGTCTCGGGGCGGGTGGTGGCCACGACGAGCTCTTCGTCCGAGCCCTGCACCTTGTAGGCGAACTCGAAGAGCTCGCCGTTCGCGCCCTCTTCGCTCTCGACCTCGAGATCGGAGAGCGCGGTCTGGCACTCGGGGCACCAGTTGATGAGCCGCGTGGCGCGGTACATGAGGCCCTGCTCGTAGAGCTTCACGAACGCCTCGGTCACGGCGACGCTCATGCTCTCGTCCATCGTGAACTTCGAGCGGCGCCAGTCGGGCGAGGCGCCGAGCACGCGCTGTTGGAGCGCGATGCGGCCGCCGCTCTCGTTCTTCCAGGCCCACACGCGCTCGAGGAACTTCTCGCGGCCGAGGTCGTGGCGGGTCTTGCCCTCGCGGAGGAGAAGGCGCTCGACGACGGTCTGGGTGGCGATGCCGGCGTGATCGATGCCGGGCTGCCAGAGCACGTTGTGGCCGCGCATGCGGTGCCAGCGGGTGAGGGCGTCTTCCAGCGTGCAGCGCTGCGCGTGACCCATGTGGAGGCTGCCGGTGACGTTCGGCGGCGGCATGGGAATCACGTAGGAGGGGCGGGGATCCGCGGCGTCGTCGGAGGCCTCGAAGACGCCGTTCTTCTCCCAGTGCGCGTACCAGCGACCTTCGACGGCGGTCGGATCGTAGGGCTTGGTGAGATCGGGCGGGGAGCCTTCCATGGGGTTTCAGTACCACAGACGGGCCATCCTCTCGTATCCGGCCCAACGTGCCCATGCGCGTGCGCATGCCCCTGCCCGAGGCAGGTCGCGCAAGTCGCGACGTCGACCGACGTGCCGAATCCTTCCGGCCTGCACGGCGGGCATGGGCATGCGCATGGGCATGCGCAGGTTGGGGATGCGCCCCCTGTCGGAAGCTCAGCCCTCTTTGGTGAGGCGCTGGATCTCTTCTTTGATGATCGCTTCCGCGAGCTGGGGGACGACCTCCCAGACCACGCGCTCCACGACCTCGCGCGAGAGCGCCATGACGGCTTCCGCCTGCGCGGGGGAGAGACCCATCGCGGCGAGCTTCGGCGCCATGTGACCGTTGACGGCGGCGGCGGCGGCGGGTGCCGGGGCAGCCGGTGCGGCCGTCGGCGGCGGGGCAGGCGGCGCGGGCGCGGCGGTCGGCGCTTCGCGATCGACCGGACGCGGCGCGATGATCGGCGCCGCGGGGGGCGCTGCGGTCTGCGCGGTGGACGACGTCGCGGGCGGCGCCGGCATCGGCGGACCGTCCACGGAGAACATCAGCGTGCCCGAGCGCGCAGGCGCGGGCCCCGGCGCGAACGGCTTGGGCGGCGCAGCCGGAGCGACCGGCGGCGCGGGCGGCGAAGCGACCGGTCGCGCGGCGATGGGCGGCGCCACGGGCGCGGGCGCACGCGGTGCCATCGGGGCAGGCGGCGCGGGCGGGGCAGCGGCGACCGGCGGCGGCGCGGCGGCCTCGGGCGCGGACTCCTTCGCGGCGAGCAGCTTCTTGATCTTGTCGATCATCTGCTGCGTGTCGAACGGCTTGTCGACGAAGTCGTCGGCGCCGGAGTCCTTGCCCTTGGCGGCGTCGTACGGGTTGTAGCGGCTCGCCATCATCACGATGACGGCGCGGGGGAGCCTGCCGCGGACCTCGCGGCAGATCGCGTAACCGTCGTCGCCTTCGAGCGACGTATCGATCACGACCACGTTCGGGTTCTCCCCGAGCTTCGCCATGCAGCCGCTGCGGTCCGGAGCGCTGGAGACCTGGAAGTCCTCACCGCTGAAGGTGATCTCCAGTACCTTGCGCATCGTGGTGCTGTCGTCGACGGCGAGTAGGTTCTTCGGCACGGGCCTCGTCTCCTCGGGGGTAGGCGCTACGAAACGGCTCCCAGGGTACCCAAGAAGGAAAGAATGGTGAAGAGATCGAAGGAAAATCGCGCCGCACAGGTCGGAGCCACCCGGGCGGGTGCGCTCGACGGGGCGGTTCGCGAGGCCTTCGGACTGAGCTGGGGCAAGGCCCGGGATCTCGTCCGGCGCGGGAAAATCGCGGTCGCGGGGGTCGTCGTCACCGATCCGCTGCACCGGATCGCCGAGGGCGACGAGCTCTCCTTCGATCCGGCCGCGCGCCGCCCCGTCCGGGCCGGACCCGGCTCCGGAGCGGTCGCTTCAGGCGGTCGCGGCGGTGGAGCGGGACTCGTCGGGCTCCCGGACGACGCGATTGCCTTCGTGGACGCGCACGTGGTCGTCGTCCGCAAGCCGCCCGGCATCAGCACCGTCCCTTATGGGGACGACGACACGGGCACCCTCGACGAGCTCGTCCGCACCTGGCTCGGCCGGCAGTCGCGGGGGGACCGCGCGGATCGGCGCCGGACGGGGGGCGTGGCGCCGCTCGGCATCGTCCACCGGCTCGACAAGGAGACGAGCGGGCTGGTGATGTTCACGCGCACCTGGCTCGCGAAGCAGAGCCTGGCCGCCCAATTTCGCGCCCACACCGTCCATCGGAGGTACCTCGCGATCGCGCACGGCGTGGTCCGGGCAGCGACCTGCGACACGTGGTTGATCGAGAACCGCGGGGACGGGCTGCGCGGCTCGTTCAAGGGGAGGAACCCTCCGCCGGCGGCGCGGCGTGCGATCACGCACGTGGAGCCGCTCGAGGCGCTCGAGGGCGCGACGCTCGTGCGCTGCCGACTCGAGACGGGGCGCACGCACCAGATCCGAATCCACCTCAGCGAGCGCGGGCACCCGATCGTCGGCGAGCAGGTCTACGTGCGGGACGCGCGGCGGGCGGGGCTGATCGAGCTGCCGGCACCGCGACTCATGCTCCACGCCGCCGAGCTCGGCTTCGTTCATCCCAAAACGGGACAAGAGGTGCGCTTCGACGAGCCGATGCCGGCGGACATGGAGCGCGTGCGCGCGATGCTCGCGCCCGGCTGAGGAGACAGTCGGGCGGAGGCGCGCCTCGATCAGTGCTTCGGCTTGCCGGTCCCCGTCGGCTTCGTGGTGACGGTCGGCTTCGTGGTGACGGTCGGCTTCGTGGTGACGGTCGGCTTCGTGGTGGCCGTCGGGTTCGGCTTCGGCGCGCCCGCCTCGGCGCCGCCGTCGTGGGGGCTGGCGCTCGCGTCGGGCCCCGCCTCGAGCGCGGCGTCGGAGGCGGCGTCGCTCCCTTGCGCATCGCCCGCGGCGTCGGCCTCGGCGTCGCTCGCAGCGTCGGGCGCGGCGTCGGGGGCTGCGTCGGCGTCGCCGCCGCCGTCGTGTACGTCGGGCGCCGCGTCGGCGGGAGCGTCGGCCGCCGCGGCGGCCGCGGCGTCGGCGAGGGCGGCGTCGACCCCGGCGTCGTCCGGGGCCTGCCAGGGCCAGCGCTGTCCACCGAGGAACCAGAGCGCACCGGCGCCGCCGCCGACGAGGAGAAGGAGAAAGACGATCCCGAACCCGCACCCCGACTTGGGGGGCGGAGGGATCGACGCACGGTTGTCGATGATGGGGAGGTCGGGGGCAGGCTCGGCCGCGGGAGCGGGCGGTGGTGGGAGCGGCGGGCTCGCCGGACCGCCGGGCTCGGAGACCTCGATCGTCTGGATCGTGGAGGGCTCCTGCATAGCCGCCAGCTCGGGCTCGGGGGGCGTCGGCGTGCGCGCGCGCGACGGCGGCGGCTGCGCCGTCTGCGCGGCAGGGTCGAGGAGGATCGCGCGGACGGCCTCGCGCATCTCGGTCGCGTTCGCCCACCGCTCCGCGCGATCGAGGCGAAGCGCACGATCGACGATCGCGCCGCACGCGGGCGAGACCTGCGGGGCGACGCTGCAGAGCGGGACTGCCTGCTCCTTCGCGACGCGGTACATGACGTCCAGCGGGTCTTCGCCTTCGTGCACGGACCGCCCGGCGAGCACCGCGAACATGGTCGCGCCGAGCGAGAAGAGATCGGTCTTCCCGTCGATGTCGTCCACGCGCCCCGCCGCTTGCTCGGGCGCCATGAACGCGGGCGTGCCCATCGGCACGCCGTGGACGGTGGCGCCGCGGTTCTCCATGCTCCGGGCGATGCCGAAGTCCACGACCTTGACGCGCGGCTTGCCGGTGTCGGGATCGACGGTGAGGAAGAGGTTCTCGGGCTTGAGATCGCGGTGGACGATCCCCTTCGCGTGCGCGGACTCGAGGACGCCGAGGACCGTGTCGGCGATCTCGAGGACCTCGTGCTCCGTGACCGGCGGAGGCACCTTGAGGCGATCCTCGAGCGTCTGCCCCTCGAGCAGCTCGAGGACGAGGAACGGCACCCCGTCGTCTTCGCCGCCGACGATCGTGTCGTCGTCCTGGATCTTCACCACGTCGGGGTGCTCGACGCGGTTCGCCGCGTAGCCCTCGTGGACGAAGCGCTCGCGGAACGTCGGTTGGAGCGCGTAGGCGCGGTGGAGGATCTTGAGCGCCGCGCGCGCGCCGTTGCGGTGACGCGCCTCGTAGACGGCGGCCATTCCGCCGACGCCGAGGAGCTTCTCCAGGGTCCACTTGTCGTTGAGCGTCTGCCCGACGCGTCGAGACGCTATGGATTCTTCGTCTTGAGATTCCGCCACGCGTTCACCAACTAGCGACGATCTGCTCGCTGATCCACTCCGCGAGCGCCGCGATCGTCAACGCAGGGTTCGTCCCCAGCGGCGTCGCCAGGATCGAACCATCGGCCACGTAGAGGCCCTTCTGCCCGAAGACCTGGCCCTTCGCATCGACGACGCCGCTCTTGTCGTCGTCGCCCATCGGGCACCCGCCGATCGGGTGCGCGGTGATGAGGCTGTCCCCGAGGAACTGGCGCGAGAGCGGGTTGTCGACGTAGACGCCCTTCGCCGCGGCGGTGATCGCGAGCATCCGCTCGTCCGCGCGCTTGGCGAAGCCCTCGTTCGCGACGTTGGGCCACGTCACGCGCACGCGCTCGCCGTCGAGCGAGAGGGTGCCCGAGTCTTCCTCGAAGCCCATCGCGAAGAACATGAACGTGTGGTTCATCGCGCCGTTCTGCTCGATGCCGACGAGATCGCCGGCCGCGCGGAAGAAGCTCGTGATCGCGTTCGCGATGCCGTGGGCCGTGTCGATCCCGGTGAAGATGCGGGTGGCGGGGAGCGCGGTGCGGAAGAGTGGGACGAGCGGGCGGGGCACGCCGCCTTCCTCGATGATGAAGCGCTTCCGCGGCTCTTCGTTCTTCGCGTAGCGAGCGACGCTCGTGATCGTCGGGCCCTCGGTGATCTGGGTCGAGAGCGCGGTGTTGTAGCCGAAGCCGAGCACGTCGCCGTTGCCGCTGAAGCCCGTCCCGAGCTTCGGCGACAGCTTCATGCCGTGCGCGGCGGCGCTGCGGGCGAGGATGCCGAAAGAGCCGTAGGTACCCGCGGCGACGATCACCTCGGTCGCGCGCACGTCGACGGCCTGCTTCCGCTCGTGATCCCAGGCGTGGACGATGTACCCGCCACCCGCGAGCGGCTCGATCGTCTTCACCTCGACGCACGTGAAGACCTGCGCGCCCTGTTTCTCGGCGATGGCGACGTAGTTCATGTCGGTCGAGTTCTTCGCCTGGTAGTTGCAGCCGGTGACGCAGCAGCCGCACCCGATGCAGGCGGACTGGGTGACGTCGGGCTCGGCGCGCTTCGTCTCCTCGAACGTGACCGCGATCGGCACGAGGCCGGTCTCGTACACGCCACCGCCCGCGGCCTCCGCCGCGCGCCGGAACGCGAACGACTTGAGCGGCGGGGCCGGGTGCTTCTGCGGCGCGAGAACGGCTTCGGCGCGGGTGTAGTAGGGACCGAGATCGGGCAGCGCCTTCGGCCACGGCGCCGTCCCCATCACGCCCGCCTCCGCGCGGAGCATCACGCTCGCGTTGATGAGCGACGTGCCGCCGAGACCGTTGCCCACGAGCGACTTGATGTGATCGTCGGTGTGGAACTCGTAGAGCCCGAGCGGGTTGACGCCCGGAGCCGCCGCGTCGCGGAGCGCGTCCGGCATCTCCCACCACTCGTCCGGGAAGGAGCCTGCGCGGTACTCGCGCCCGCGCTCGAGGAGCGCGACCGACTTGTTCTTGCCCGAGAGCCGGGCCGCGGCGACGCCGCCCCCGTAGCCGGAGCCGATGACGACGACGTCGTACGCCGGGCCGAGCTTGGACTTCGGCGTCGACAGGCGGCGCCGGAGCTCGGTCTCGTTGTACGGCTGGAACGCCGAGAGCAGGACCTTCGCTTCGCTCCCGAGGAAGAGGCGGAGGAACTTGAGCTTCGCGATCCACGGGTCCGGCGTGCCGTGCACCTCGAAGCTCTTGAGGAGCTTGAACGTGTCCTTCGCCGGGAAGCGCGTGATGCCCGCGGCGATGATCTTCGCCGGATCGACGTTCGCGTAGGGATCGAACGGCTCGTTCCCCATCTCCGAGATCGTCGTGAAGAGGGTGGTGAGGTCGTACCACTCGTCCCACGAGGCGGCTTCGTTCTCGAGGTGCTTCGCGCCGTCGAGGCGGTATCTCTTCCCGTCGATCTCGAAGAGGTGATGGTGCTCCATCAGCTTCTGCTGACCGGGCCCCGGGCTCATGAAGTTGAAGATCCCCTCTTTGACCGTGACGTAGGGCTTCCCGGTCAGGGGACCGAAGTTGCCTTGATAGAAGCCGGTGACCCGCGCGGTGTGCCTCGGATCGGCCACGAATTTGTCGAGGTCGTCCGTCTGGATGGTGACCTCGAATGCGAAGTTGGTTCCCTGAGCCTGCCCGGCCGCAGCGGCGGCGACGGGGTCCTTCACGCCCGCAGCGAAGAAGCCTTCCATGCGCTCGTGGAACTGGAGGGTCGTCGGCATGGCGCCGAGGATAGCGAACCAGTGATACGCTGACGCGGGAGAAATGATCGTCGTCCTGAGCGATCTCCACCTCCAACACACCAAGCGCGACGGAATTCGGCGTCGGGGTGCGGATGGGAGGGTGCGTTCCACCGACATCCTGCGCAACGTGGGGGCGTCGGCGATGCAGACCCTCGCGGGCGAGATCGAGTCGTCGGTCGAGGCGACCGGCGCGCGCGAGATTCACCTCGTCTTCGCGGGCGACGTCTTCGAGATCCACCGGACGCCGTGGTGGTTCCTCGGCGGGCGAACGCTTCGCCCCACGCACGCGAACGCGACGGTCGAGCTTCGCGCGGCCACGCTCGAGATCCTCGAGCTCGTCGCTTCCGAGTGCGCGGGGTTCTTCGAGTCGGTCGCGGCGCTCGTCGCCGAGGGCATCGCGGGCGTGCCCGTCACCACCCACTTCCTCCCCGGGAATCACGACCGGCTCGTCGATCTGTACCCGGAGGCGCGCGTCCGCGTCCGCGAGCTGCTCCACGTTCGAGCGCGGGACCCGCAGGCGCCGTTCCCGCGCGTGCTCGATTGGCCGCGCGCGAGCGGCTACGGCGTCCGCGTGCGCCACGGTCACGAGTACGACGTGCAGAACTTCGCGCTCCCGTTCGATCCGGCCAAGGGCGAGGCGCTCGAGGCCGTGTATCGGACGCCCGTCCTCGGCGATTGGGCCAGCGTGGACATCTGCACGCGGCTCGCGGTGTCCTTCCGCGCGCACTACGCGCGCGAGCTCCGCCTCGAGGGACCCGAGGGCGATTCGTTCCGCCGGATCTACGCGGCGCTCGCCGAGTTCGACGACGTGCGCCCGCAGTCGGCGCTCGTCCGTTACCTCGCCGACGCGGTGCGCGGGACCGAGGAGCGCGCGTTCGAGCTCCTGCGGCCGATGCTGCGCGACATCTACGAGACCGCGCGGGCCGATGCGTTCCTCGTCGGCGAGATGAAGCGGCTCGGGCACGGCGAGCTCTTCAGCTCCGTCGTAGGGCCGCTCGTCGAGGAAGCGCTCGCGGAGTTCCCGGCCTCGCTCGTGGCGAAGATCATGGAGGCCTTCGACGGGCTCGAAGGGCAGGGCGAGGCGCCGGCCGACTTCGCGGCGAAGGAGCGTGGCCTGACCGACGGAGCGATCGAGCTGGTCGTGGCGGGTCACACGCACCAGCCCGATCAGGTCGCGATCCCGGGCAGCGCGGGTGCGGTCGTGGACGCCGCGTACTTCGTCGATTCGGGGACGTGGCGCACGCGCGTCGACTCCGGCAGCCGGCGGACGTTCGGCCGCCTCCGCAGCTACACCACGGTGTTCTGCTACCACGACGAGGAGACGCAGCGCGGCGAGCGCCGGCGCTTCGAGACGTGGACCGGGCACCTTCGCTCGAGCGAGTTCGGACCGCGGGTCGACGTGCCGGAGGAGATCGCGGTCCAGCACCCTCTCCAGTGGGTCGACTTCCAGTCGTGTACGGTCGAGCGCATCGACGAAGGCGACACGCGCGACGGTGCGGAGCTCGAGCTGACGTTCGGCGTCGACGGCGTCGGAGTCTCGCGCACGTTTCCGCGCGTGCACGACGGCGACGTGCTCGCGCTCGACGGTGCGCGGCTCGAGATCGATCCCCACCTGGACGGCGAGCTGTGGTGCTTCGGCGTCGAGAAGGACGTGGGCATCTTCGTCGACCGCGACGACCCGATCCCGTGGGCGGTCGACTTCCTGCCGCGTGCGGAGGACGGCCGCTTCGCCGCGCGCCCAGGTGTGCTCCGCGCGCGCGACGCGCGGGGGTTCGCCTACACGATCAACTACACGGTGCGCGAACGCGAATGAGCCGTCCGGTGCTCCCCGAGGGGACGATCTTCGCGGGCGACTACCGGATCGGGCCGCTCATCGCACACGGCGGCATGGGCGCCGTGTACTCGGTGCAGCAGCTGTCCACCGGGCGCGAGCGGGCGCTCAAGGTGATGCACCCGCAGCTCGTCGAGAACGCAGAGCTGCGCGGGCGCTTCGCGCAGGAGGCGCGGATCGGTGCCAAGATCGGGAGCTCGCACGTCGTCGACGTCACGGCCGCCGGGATCGACGACGCGAGCGGGCTCCCGTACCTGGTGATGGAGCACCTCGAAGGGCAGGATCTCGCGCGCGCCGTCCGAGAGAACGGTCCTTTTTCGCCGGCGGAGGTCGCCACGATCGTCACCCAGCTCGGGCACGCGCTCGCGGCGGCGCATGCGGCCGGGATCGTCCATCGCGATCTCAAGCCGGAGAACGTGTTCCTCGCCCGCGAGCGGCGCGCGGACTCCGCGCTGTCGGTGAAGATCCTGGACTTCGGGATCGCCAAGCTCCTCGAGGGCGGCACGACGAACACGGTCGCGATGGGCTCGCCGCTCTGGCTCGCGCCCGAGCAGACGGAGCCGGGCCCGGTCGGGCAGGCCGCGGACATCTGGTCCTTCGGCCTGGTGGTGTACTTCCTCCTCGTCGGCTCCTCGTACTGGCGGTGCGTGCAAGCGGGGTCGCCGTCGGTGCCGGCGATCCTGAAGGAGGTGCTGTTCGATCCGATCGTCGCGCCGTCCGAGCGCGCGGCCTCGGTCGGGCGCAGCCTGCCGCCGGGCTTCGACGCGTGGTTCGGGCGCGCGGTCGTGCGCGATCCGAGGGGGCGGTTCCACTCGGTCGACGAGGCGCTCGCGCGGCTGCTCCCGGTGCTCGCGGGGCAGGGCCCGACCAGCAACCGCGACGGCGCGAGCATGCGACCGCCCGCGAGCCAGAGCGGCGCGACGGATCCGTCGGCGACGTTCACCTACGTCGCGGCGACGCTCGGGTTCATGGTGCTCGCTGCGTCGGGCGTCGCGGCGTGGTGGGTCCTGCGGAAGAAGCCACTGCCCGACGTGACGCCCACCACCACGTCCGCGTCGGTGGTGGCGTCGGCTTCGGCCGAGCCTTCCCTGCACGCTTCGGCCAGCGCGTCCGCGCTCGCGAGCGTGGCGCCGCCACCGTCGGTGTCCGCGGTCGCCGACGCAGCGCCTCCGCCGACGGTCGCCCACCCCGCGCTCCCGGTCGAGGGGAAGCTGCCGGATGGTGCCGCGCAGAAGGTCATCGGCGACCACAACGCCCAGGTGCGTGCATGTTACAACGAAGCGGTCCGCCGGAACCCGGCCCTCGAGGGCACGCTGGTGGTCCGCTTCGTCATCGGCCTCGACGGAGCGGTGAAGTCCGTCTCCGACGGCGGCTCGACGATCCACGATCCGGTGTTCCGGAGCTGCGTCTGGGACGAGATCCGCACTTGGCGGTTTCCGAAGCCCGTCGGCGGCGACGTCATCGTCGACCTGCCGTACCGCTTCGAGACCGTGAAGGCACCGTGATGGTGGTACGTTGGCGGTCGATGCGGAAGCTCGGTGTCGCGCTCTTCCTCGCCACGTGCAGCGCCTGCGGCGGGGGAGCGGCGGAGGGTGGCGGTTCGAAGAACGGGGAGTCGGTCGCGTCGCCGCGCTCGCCGACGGAGGCAGCGAGCGCGGCGGCGACGACCGCAGCCGCGCCCGAGCACCCCAGCGACGCGCCCGGGGACGGGATGTGCACCGCGGCGCCCTCGCCGAGCGCGAGCGCTCCGTGCGCCGATCCCCTCGCGGGGCCTGGCGGCACGGTCGCCGGGGGGATGAGCATCCAGGGCAAGCTCCCGCCCGAGGTGATCGCGCGCGTGGTCCGCGCTCGCATGAGCACGTTCCGGGCGTGCTACGCGGACGCGCTGAAGCGCTCGCCGAACCTCCGCGGCACGGTGAAGGTGAAGTTCACGATCGGTCCGGACGGCGGCGTTCGCACGGCGGACGACGCGGGCTCGCAGATCGCGAGCCCCGACGTCGTGGACTGCGTGCGCGGCGCGTTTCGGAAGCTCACGTTCCCGCAACCCGAGGGCGGCACCGTCACGGTGGTCTACCCGCTGCTCTTCGAGCCCGGGTGATGGGGCGCGCGGCTGTGCTCCGTCTCAGCGCGCTGGTCGCGCTGGTCGCGTTGGTCGCGCTCGTGGCGGCGTGCGCGAAGCGCGAGAGTGCGTCGTCGTCGTCCGGTCAGCCGCCCGGGATCGGGTGCACCGTCCGGAGCGCGGCCGACGTGGCGTTCATCGCGGACGGGACCTGTCCGACCCCGGCCGAGCTCGTCGCGAAGAAGCGCCTGAGCGGAGCCGTCGCGGATCCGTGGGGCCACGACTTCTCCATCAGCTGCGCAGGCGGTGAGGTGAGCGTCCGCTCGCTCGGTCCCGACGGGAAGGACAAGACGGGCGACGACGTCACGTACGACGCGCACGCCTGCAACGTCCTCCACTGATCCCGGTCGCGTCGCGATAGGATCGGGACCGTGAGCCGCGGGCGGTCGACGAGGGAGGCGGTCTTCCGCGAGTGGCTCGCGCGCACGGGGGACGTGCGCGTCGCGGCGGAGCGCGCCGGCGTCTCGGAGCGCACGGCGCGGAGGTGGCGGGGCACTCTCGGCGACGCCGCGCGCGTGGGCAGCCCGACGGAGCCGCCGCCCAGCGCCCGGAGCGCGCCCGCGATCCTGGGGGCGCCGCGCTCGCTCGTGGGCCAACCCACGCGCTTCTTCGGGCGGCGCGACGGCGCGCTCCGCAAGGCGTTCGCCGACGGTGCGCGCCTCGTGACGCTGCTCGGTCCGGCGGGCATCGGCAAGACGCGGCTCGCGCTTCGCTACGCCGAGCTCGCCGAGGGCGCGTACGACGCGGTCTTCTTCTGCGATCTCTCCGAGGCGACGACGGCGCTCGAGACGTGCGCCGTCGTCGCGCGCGTGCTCGGGATCGACGGGCGCAGCGACGCGACCGCGATCGGGTGGGCGCTCGACGCGCGGGGGCGCGTGCTCGTCATCCTCGACAATTTCGAGGGCGCTGCGGCGGCCGCTCCGGAGACGGTGGGGGCGTGGAGCGCCACGGCTCGGCGCGCGCACGTGATCGCGACGTCGCGCGTGCAGCTCCGTGTCGTCGGCGAGGCGTGCATCGTCCTCGAGCCGCTCGCATTGCCCGAGCGCGACGCGCCGGATCCGATGGCGGCGGACGCGCTGCAGCTCCTCGCGGATCGCGCTCGGCTCGCGGGGAGCGACGTGGCGTGGAGCGCGGCCGACGTGAGCGCTGCCGCCGAGATCGTCCGAAAGCTGGATGGGAACGCGCTCGCGATCGAGCTCGCGGCGGCGCGGCTCGCGCTCCTCTCGCCGGAGAAGCTCCTCGCGCGCCTCGCGAAGCGCTTCGACGTGCTGGTGGGGGGCGCGCGCGATGCGCCGCACCGGCAGGCGTCGATGCGGGTCGCGCTCGACGGCTCGTGGGAGCTCCTCGCGGACGACGAGCGCGCGCTCCTCGCGGACATCGGGGTCTTTGCGGGGGCCTTCACGCTCGAGGCTGCCGAGGCGGTCGCCGAGGGCGAGGTGCTCACCGTGCTCGAGCGCCTTCGTCAGGCGTCGCTCGTGCACACGCGCAAGATGGCGCTGGGCGACGTGCGGTTCGGGCTCTACGAGACGATCCGGGACTACGCGCGCGAGAAGGCGGAGGCGCTCGGTCGCGCCGCGCCCGCGCGCGCGCGGCATCGGGCGTACTTCGCGGAGGTCGCACGCGCCCGGATGGCGGAGCTCGAGGGCGCCGACGCGGCGCGTGCGCGCGCGGAGATCCTGCTCGACCACGACGACCTGCTCGCCGCCCTCCGCCAAGCGCTCGCCGAGGCCTCCGGGGACGGCGAGCGCGCGCGGCGCGACGCGTTCGCGATCGCGAGCTGCGCGCCGGCGCTCTTCGGCGGGCGAGCCCGGCGCGAGGTCGAGCTCTTCGACGAGGTCCTCGTCGCGTTCGGCCGCGACGTCGCCGACGAGGCCCAGCTCGCGGTGCAGTGCCTCCGCGCCGACGCGTCCCGGCGCGCGGGGGATCCCGAGGCGAGCGCGCGCGAGCTGGATGCGGTCGGGAGAGCGGCGCGCGCGTGCGGCGCGCATCGGATCGAGGCGCTCGCGGAGCTGGGGCTCGGTAACGCTCGCCACGCCGGCGGGCGGAGCGACGACGCCGTCGCGCACCTCGACCGCGCGCTGGCGCTCGCGCGGGAGCTCGGCGACCGGCGACTCGAGGGGCGCGTGCTCGCGCGCAAGGCGATGGCGCTCCGCCTGCGGCAGGACACGAGCGCCGCGCTCGCTGCGGCCGAGGAGGCGCTCGCGATCTTCGAGCGCGCGGGCTCGAAGCACGAGCTCGCCGACGTGCTGGGCACGCTGGCGACGCTCCACCAACGCACGGGCGAGCTGGGCCGGGCGCGCGCGCGCTACGAGGCGGCGCTCGCGCTCGTGGACGACGCGGATCCGAACGTCGCGGGGCCGTTCCACGGCAACCTCGGCACCTTCTACAACCAGCTCGGGGAGCTGGACGAAGCGCGGAAGAGCTTCGAGCGGTCGCTCGGGATCTTCGCGCGCGCGGGGATCCGGCGCTTGGAGGCCGTGTCGCTCGGCAACCTCGCGAGCGTCGACTTCGAGACGGGTCGGCTCGACGAAGCGCGCCAGAAGCTCGAGCGCTGCGTGCGCGTCCTCCACCAGGTCGGGGACGCGACGCACGAGGTGTTCTTCAACGGCCAGCTCGCCGCCGTCCTCGCGACGATGGGCGCGCGCGAGGACGCGGAGGCGCTCTTGCGGCGGGCGGACGCCGCCCCCGAGCGCACGCGCTGGGCCGATGCGCTCGCGCTCCAGCGTGGGTTCGTCGAGCTCGCCCGCGCGAGCGCCAGCGAAGCGGCCGGCGACGGCACGCGAGCGGCGGAGCTCCGCGCTTCGGTCCGCGCGCGGATCGCGTCGGCGCCGGCCGACGCCGTCGACGACGTGAAGGTCGCGGTCCGAATGCTCGTGCGGGCGCTCGATCGGCCCTCGCGCGCGAAGCTCGCGGCGCCCGAGCTCGGGGCGCTGACGGCCACGGCCGACGCCGCGACGGTGTGGCTCCCGACGACCGAGAAGGTGTCGCTCGAGAAGCGCGGCCCGGTGCGGCTCGTGCTCCTCCGCTTGATCGAGGAGCACCGTCGCGGCGGGAAGGCGCTCGGGGTGGACGAGCTCCTCGCCGCGGGGTGGCCGGGCGAGCGCGTGCTGCGCGACGCGGGTGCGAGTCGGGTCTACGTCGCGCTGGGCACGCTGCGGAAGCTGGGGCTGCGCGACGTGATTCAGTCGCGCGACGGTGGGTACGCGATCGACCCCGCGCTCAGGGTGGTGGTGCTCGAGACGTGAGCGTGCGCGTGGACGGCGGCGTCAGTGCACCATGAACCACGTCACGCTCGGGGTGACCTCGAGGTGGAAGTGGTTCCGGTGCGCCCAGTTGTAGTTGGGCGTGAGCTCGACGTTGAAGAGGTGCGCCGCGGCCGCGTCGCAGACGATCGAGCGAAGCGTGATCGCGGCGGGCGTCACCGGGCTCGGACCCGAGCCCGCCACGCAGGTGCCGGTGCCGATCCGGCCGTGGTAGTCCTTCTCGACGACGAGCTGCGTGCCGTCCTTCTTCACGAAGACGCCGGCATCGATCGCGAGCGCACCGTCGTGCTGGCGGCCGATTCGGCCCTCGGTCCAGTAGCGCGCGCTCGGTGGCCGGTAGACGGAGAAGTGCACGACGTCCACCACGTCGTACTTGGCGAGGATGGCGGCGAAGTCGTCCAGCGCGAGGACGAGCCGGCAGTCGAGGATCTCGTAGGGGGAGCTCGCGCGCTGGCTCACGGGGAGGCTCGTGTGGAACGTCACGCCATGCAGCGCGCCGCCGAGACGGACCGGCGCGAGCACGCCGCGCGCGGTCCCGACCGCGGTGTAGGGGATCTTGCGCCGGGTCAGCTCGGCCTGGCAGGTCCCCCGGTCCATCGAGCCGTAGCGCTTCGCCGGCGTGGCGTTGGGGTTCGTCGGGGTCTGCACCACGGCCGTGGTCGCGCCGGCGAGCGTGCCGTCGTCCCCAGCGACCGCGTTCGTCACGGGCGGGCTCGCGGGGAGCACGTCCAGCCCGCCGGTCGCGGTGGGGTCGGGGAGGGGGGCGTCCTTCGCCGGATCGTCGCCAAGGGCGGGTGCCGCGACGAGGCACAGGCCGAGGGTGAAGCAGGCGAGGGCCGCGCGCCGAGACGACATCGGCGAGAACTCTAACGTGAGGACGAAAAATGGCTACAATTTACCCACTGGCCATGGCCGAGCTGAACCTACGCGCACGGCAAATCCTCTACGCCGTCATCTCCGAGTTCGTCGCGACGGGCGAGCCCGTCGGGTCGCGGACCATCTCCAAGAAGGCCGGGATCGACCTATCGCCCGCGAGTATCCGCAACGTTCTCGCGGACCTGGAAGAGCTCGGCTACCTCGCCCAGCCCCACACGAGCGCGGGTCGGATCCCCACGGAACGTGCGTTCCGGCTCTTCGTCGATGCGCTGATGGAAGTTCGTCAGCTCTCCACCGAGGAGCACGCGCGGATCCGCGCCTACATCGACGGCGTGGAGCCCGGCAACGTCCTCCGCGAGACGGGCAAGCTGCTCTCCGAGCTCACCGGAACCGCGGCCGTCATCGTCGCGCCGAAGGGCGAGGTCCTCACGCTCCGCAGCCTGCGCTTCGTGTCGCTCGGGCCGGAGGAGACGCTGGCGGTCCTCGTCTTGAAGAGCGGGAACGTGATCAACCGCTTCCTCCGCACGAGCATCACCGATGGCGAGGCCATCCGGATCCACAACCTCCTCGACGACGTGATCGAGGGGCGCTCGCTGCGCGACGTGCGCGAGCTCTTCGCGCGGCGCCTCACCAGCGAGCGCGTCCAACACGACGAGCTGCGCCGGCGCGCGTTCGAGCTCGGTACGGCGGCCGTCGCCGACGTTCCGGACGCGCCCGAGAGCCAGATCGTGATCGAAGGTCAGGCGAAGCTCTTCGAGCAGCCGGAGTTCGCGGACGCTCAGAACCTCAAGTCGGTGGTGAGCGCGCTCGACGAGCGGGAGCGCTTGGTCGAGCTGCTCGACGCGACGTTGGCGGCCGAGGGCGCCCGCGTGGTGGTCGGGAGCGAGGCCGGCGGTCTTGCCGGCGGTCAGCTCGCCATCGTCGGCGCGGCCTTTACCGAGGACGGGCAGCGCGCGGGTGCGGTCGGCGTGATCGGGCCCACGCGGATGGACTATCCGAAGGTCGTCCCCATCGTCGCCGCGACCGCCAACGCCATGAGCACGCGTGGCGGAAAGGGCGAGTAGTCCGTCTTTTTTTCGGGGCTGATGTATGCTGCCCCGGAGAAGATGCCTACCTCGCCGCCCGATCTGCCTGGCAGCAAGGCCACCGACTCGCCGCTCGATCGCGCGCTGTCGCTCATGCTCACCAACGAGCGCGAGGCCGCCCTGCGTTGGAGCGCGGCCGTCGTGGAGTTCGAGGACGCGCCGAGCTCCCTCATCCTCACCTGCCGCCTCCTGGCGGACTTCGGCCGGACCGAAGCGGCGATCGAAGGTTTCGAGCTCGGGCTCAAGCGCTCCATCGACTCGGGCAACCTGCCGCTCGCGGTGGCCGCGGCCGCCGACTTGTTCAAGCTGGGCGTCAACATCGACCGCCACCTGGACGACATCGCGGCGGCGTTCTGCGCCTCGTCGAAGCGGTTGACCGACGCCGCTCCGCCGCCGCCGCCCTTGCCGACGTTCCAGAAGTTCCAGCCCCTCTCGAGCTTCCTCACCGGGCCGGCGCTGCTGTCGAAGGCGACCCAGATCATCCACGAGGCGCGGTCGAAGCAGGAGTCGAACGGGCACGAGACCCAGTTCGCCCCGCTGCCGCTCTTCTCCGCCCTCAACAAGGAGGGGCTGCGCGCGCTCATCGCCGCGTTCGAGATGATCACCGTCCCCGCCAACAAGGAAGTGATCGTCCAAGGCGAAGAAGGCGCCGAAGCGTACATCGTCGCGCGCGGCGAGCTCGAGGTTCGCCGCCGCTCGGAGGCCCAGGACGACGAGCCCGTCTCCGTCGTCACGCTCGCGCGCCTGACCAACGGCGCGCTCTTCGGCGAGATGGCGCTTCTCTCGCGTGCGCCGCGCGCCGCCAGCGTGGTCGCGTGCCGTCCTTCCATCCTGCTCGTCGCGCGGCGCGACGCGCTCGAGGTCGTCGCCGAGAAGCGGCCCGAGGTCGGGATCGAGCTCGCGGCGCACTGCCGGCGGCGCATGGTCGCGAACCTCGTGCGGACGTCGCCGATCCTCGTCGCCGTCAACCCGGCCGAGCGGCCCGCGCTCGTGGAGCGCTTCGAGACGAAGGTCTTCGAGAAGGGCGACAAGCTGATCGAGGACGGCCAGGATGCCTCGGGGCTTCATCTGATCGCCTCGGGCGAGGTCGCGATCATCGGCCACGAAGGTGGGGAACCGTTCGTGCTCTCGACGCTCGCGACGGGGGACGTCGTCGGCGAGGTCGCGCTCGTCTTGCGGCGGAAGGCGAACGCGGACGTCGTGGCGGTGCACCCGACGGTCACGCTGCATTTGCCGAAGGACGACTTCTTGGCGCTCGTGCGGGAGCACCCGGCGATCTTGCAGACGCTGTACTTGCTCGCGGTCCAGCGGGATGAGGAGACGTCGCTGGTGCTCAATACGTCGACGGTGAGCGTGTCGGAAGACTACGTGATCGTCTGATGGCGAAGGCGGTGAAGACGAAGGCGGCCGTGGCGAAGCGCGCGCACGAGCACGAGCACGAGCACGAGCACGAGCACGAGCACGAGCACGAGCACGAGCACGAGCACGAGCACGAGCACGAGCACGGGCACGAGCACGAGAAGGGCTCACCCAGCTCTCGGCGCAAGCCCGGGCCCGACGGGACGTTCACCGCTACCGAGGGGAAGCAGGCCAAGCGGCTCACGTGGGTGCTGACGCTCGTCAGCGTCTTTTTTTTCGTCGAGTTCGGCGGCGCCTACTTTGCTCGCAGCAACGTCCTCCAGGCCGACGCGCTGCACATCCTGATGGATGTGTTCGCGCTCGGCATGAGCCTGGTCGCCATGCGGATCGCGGTTCGGCGGCCCACCGCGCGGTTCACGTTCGGCCTACGGCGCGCCGAGCCCGTCGCCGCGATGTTCAACGCCTTCTTGGTGCTCTTCGCGACGGTCGGGATCGTGATCCACGCCATCGATTCGCTCCGCGGCCACGACGAGCCCGAGTCGACGCTCATGCTGTACGTCGCTATCGGCGCGCTCGTCGTCAACGGCATCAGCGCCTACCTGCTCCACGGCGTGATCGGGCACCACGGTCATTCGCACGACCATGATCACGACCACGATCATGAGCACGGGCACGGCCATGGCCACGAGCTGAACTTGCGTGGCGCGCGCCTGCACCTCCTCGGGGACGTTCTCGGCTCCATCGCCGCGCTGATCGCCGCGATCATCATCCGCGTCGGGGGTCCGGTCGCGGCGGATCCGATCGCGAGCCTCGTCGTCGCCGGCATCCTCGTGTTCGGGGCGATTCGGCTGCTGCGCGATGCGCTGCTCGTTCTGCTCGAGGCCGCGCCGAAGCACCTCGACGTGAACGCGATCCGGCGCGTGATCGAGGCGCACCCCGGCGTCGCCGAGGTCCACGACATGCACGTCTGGTCGCTCGGCGCCGGGCACGACGCGATCATCGTTCACGTCCACGAGGACGGCTCCGAGAAGGAGCTGACCTCGAAGCTCGTGCGCAAGCTGCGCGAGCTCACGAAGGCCGAGTACGTGACCGTTCAGACCGAACGCGCCGGGGAGGCGTGCGAAGCCCCGCGGTCGCTGTTCAAAGACGAAGGGTGAGAAGAGAGAGCGGCGGCCGGCGTTCGTCGCCGACGAAAGCCGGCACCCGAAGCCCCCAAACGCAAAGAGCGTGCACGTCGACCGACGTGCACGCTCTCTCTGGCTTCAGTCCGAAGCGCCTTCGCTTACTGGCACTTGTTGGCGACGCAGGTCTTGCCCGCGTTGGCGCCCGTGCAGTCGCTGTTCGCGAAGCACTCGGCGTTCGCCTCGTCGAAGCTGCGGCAGACCTTGTCCTTGCCGCAGAAGCCGATGCGCGCGTCGATGAGCTTGCACTGGTTGTCGTCGGTGCAGGTGTACTTGCAGAACCCGCCGACGCACTGCTGGTTCGGGCCGCACTCGCCGCCGTTCACGGTGCAGTTCGGCTTGGGGCGGTTGTCGATGACGCACGCGCCCTGCTCGCAGTAGAGGCCCGCGCCGCAGTCCGGCAGGTTCGTGCCGCACTGCGCGCTGCACTTGCCTTCGACGCAGATGGGAAGACCCGGGGCCTTGCAGTCCGAGTTGACCGTGCACTCCGGCGTGCCGAGGACGCAGACGCCCTTGGGCGAGCAGACGTAGCCGTTGGTGCAGACCTTCGGATCCTTGGAGCAGTCGGTGAGGCACTGGCCGTCGGCGCAGACCTTCCCCGAACCGCACTCGCTCGAGTACTTGCAGACGGTGCTCGGATCCTTGCAGATGCCACCCGAGCAGACCTGACCAGACGAGCAATCCGTGTTGACCGTGCAGGAGCAGGGGCCGTTCGAGCCGCCGCAAGCGACGCACTTGCCCGCCTGACATTGCGAGCCGGCGCCGCAGTCGGCCTTGGTCGTGCACTCCTTGGTGTTGGGCGGAGTGTCCGTCGGCGCGACGCAGAGGTTCGACTTGCAGACGGTGCCCTGCGGACACTCGCTGTCCTGGCCCGACGGGCACTGCTTCACGCAGCCCGCGGTCGTGCAGACCTCGCCCGTACCGCAGCTCTTGTTGCCCGTACACGTCGCGTTCGGGGGCGGCGTGACGGGGCTACAGCCGTAGCCGTCGCAGTTGAAGCAGCCCGTGCTGTCGCAGTAGTACCGCGTGTCGCCCGGGCCGCAGCCTTCTTGCGCGGCGACCACGCCAATGCCGAGCAGGGCGAAGAGCCCGAAGGTCACTTGGGAGATGGTGCGCGCGGCCTGCAAGCTCATGGGAGTTCCTCCACGGGGCGCCCAGGGAGGGGAAAGGGGCGCCGGGTCACGTTCATCGTATCCACAGGACGTGCCAAGGGCGAATCCGAAGAAACCAGGGGTTTGGCGGGGGGGTGTAACCGTCCGTCCACACCCATCACCCTAGCAGCCGTACACGTCTTCGGCCGGGAGAAAGTTTTCTCCGTTCCGCAGGCGGCATGCTACTTCGCTCCCCATGACGCTTCGTCCGCTCGTCCGCCGTACCGTTCTCGCGTTCGCCCTCGCGGCCACGACCGTGCTCGTGCCCGGCCTCGGCGAGCGCCCCGCCGCCGCCCAGCAGGCGGGTCAGAAGGTCGGCGTCGTCGACACCCAGCGCGCCGTCATGCAGACCGAAGACGGTCTCCGCGCCCAGGCCACGCTGAAGAAGCTCTTCGACAACAAGCAGCAGGAGCTGAACCGCCGCCAGGCCGAGCTCCAGAAGCAGAAGGAAGACATCGACAAGCAGGCGAAGGTCCTCTCGAAGGAGGCCTACTCGAAGCGCGTCGAGGATCTGAACAAGCAGCTCATGGAGCTCCAGAGCGTCTTCGTCGACTACAACAAAGAGCTCGAGAAGAAGCAGAAGGAGCTCACGGAGCCGATCTTCGAGAAGATCATGGGCATCGTGAAGCGCATCGCCACGACCGAGGGCTACGACCTCATCGTCGACCGCACCACGGTCGCGTACGTGCGCACCGATCTCGATCTCACCGACAAGGTGATCCAGATGTACAACAGCGGCGGCGCTCCCGCGGCCGGTGGCGCACCTCCCCCCGCCGCGAGCGGCTCGGCTGCTCCGAAGTGATCTCGATCGCGCCGGTCGCACTCGGCGCGCTCGCAGAGGCTCACGGCGGCGCGCTCACGGGTGACGCCTCGTTCGTCGTCCGCCGGCTCGCGCGCGTGCAGGACGCGGGCGCCGGCGATCTCGCGCCGCTGTTCCACGGGCGCTACCTGACCGAAGCTCACGCGGCCGCGGAGCGAGGCGCCGCGCTCCTCGTCGACCGCGCGCTCGCCGCGCGAGCCAGCGCCCTCGGGTCCGCGCCGCGCTGGGTCGTGCCGCATGGCCCCCGCGCCCTCGCAGCGCTTCTGGATGCCGCGCGCATCCCCGACAGCGCACCCGTCCTCGGAGAGGGGAGCGTGGTCCATCCCACCGCCATCCTCGGCCCGCGCGTCGTCGTCGGGGAGCGCGTGACGATCGGTCCCTACGCCGTCGTCGGCGCACGCGGCTTCGGCTGGGTCGTCGGAGAGCGCGGCGCCGAGCGCGAGGTCCCGCAGCTCGGCGGGGTCGTCCTCGAAGCGGACGTCTGGGTGGGGCCCCACGTCACGATCGACGCGGGCACGCTCGCGCCGACGCGCGTGGGCCGCGGCACCAAGCTCGACGCGCACGTCCACGTCGGTCACAACGTCGCGATCGGGGCGGGCTGCATCGTCGCGGCCCAGGCGGGATTCGCTGGCTCGGTCACGCTCGGTGACGGGGTGCTGGTCGGCGGGCAAGCGGGGATCGCCGACCACGTGGTCGTCGGCGCGGGCGCCCGCATCGCCGCCAAGGCGGGCGTCATCGGCGATGTACCGGCCGGGGCGGTCGTGGCAGGATATCCAGCCATCGCGCGCGCGCGCTGGCTGCGCGGGCTGGCCGAGGTCTTCCGCAAGCGCTCGCCGAGGAGCCGTTCGTGACGTCCCCCATCCGCCTCGACATCGATCGCATCCTGCAGGTGCTCCCGCACCGCTACCCGTTCGTGCTCGTGGATCGCGTGACCGACGTGATCCCGAACGAGCGCATCCGCGGCCACAAGTGCGTGAGCATCAACGAGCCTTGGTTCCAGGGCCACTTTCCCCAGCGCCCGATCATGCCGGGGGTGCTCATCCTCGAAGCGATGGCCCAGATCGGCGGCCTGCTCGCGTACGCGAGCGAGCCCTTCGACGCCTCGAGCTCGCTGATGTACTTCCTCGGCATCGACAAGGCGAAGTTCCGCCGCCCGGTCATTCCGGGGGATCGGCTCGATCTCGAGGTCGCCGCCGTGCATCACCGCACCAACGTCTGGAAGTTCCGCGGCGAGGCCACCGTGGACGGCACCCTCTGCGCCGAGGCCGAGCTCCTCGCCAGCGTCGTCGACAAGAACGGATGACGATCGACCAGCGCGCCGTCGTCGATCCCTCGGTCGAGGTCGCGGCCGACGTCGAGATCGGGCCCTTCGCCGTCGTCGGCGCCGGCGTGCGCCTCGGGCCGGGCACGCGCATCCACGCGCACGCCGTGGTCTCCGGGCCGGCCACGTTCGGTGCCCGGAACGTGATTCACCCGTTTGCCGTCGTCGGAGGCGCTCCGCAGCACCGCGCGCTCGCCGATCGCGCGACGTCGCTCGCGGTGGGCGACGACAACGAGTTTCGCGAGCACGTCACCGTCCACCGCGGCACCGGAACCGAGGCGACGCGGATCGGCGACGGCAACCTCTTCATGGCGGGCGTGCACGTCGCGCACGACGCGATCGTCGGGAGTCGCTGCGTCGTCGCGAACGCGACCCAGCTCGCGGGGCACGTCGTCGTCGGTGACGACGTCACGTTCGGGGGGCTCGCCGGGCTCGCTCAGCGCGTTCGCGTCGGCGACGGCGCGTTCGTCGCGGCGGGCGCGATGTGCGAGCGCGACGTCCCGCCGTACCTCATCGTCGCCGGTGATCGCGCGCGCCCGCGCGCGGTGAACCGGGTCGGGCTCGAGCGGCGCGGGGAGTCGCGCGAGACGATCGCGGAGCTCGAGCGCCTTTTCCGTGCACTCTACAAGGGAAAGGCGACGTTCGCGGAGGCGCTCGCGGCGCTCGACAGCACCGACCCGCGCGGGCGTGCGTTGCTCGCGTTCTTGCGCGCGAGCGCGTGACTCAGGGGAGCTTGCCGCCGCTTCCCAGGAGCTCGTCGAACGCGCGATCGAACTCGTCGTCGGCGCCGACGGCGAGCTTCTGGACCTGCGGCTTCATCTCGGGCTTCGTGAGCCGGCGCAGGCGCTCCTGCACGTCCCGGTAGGTGGGATCGCGGCGGACGACGCGCTGGAAGAACGAGACGGCTTCCTTGGTCAAGCGCAGCCCCTCGTACGCGGCGCCGATCTCGAAGCACAGCACGGTCTCCTGCTCGGGCGTGCGCACGCGCGCGGCGAGTCCCTTCTGGAAGGCTGCGATCGCCTCCTTGAGGTTGCCGCGCTCGACTTGGATCATGCCGACCATCGAGCGGGCGACGCACTCGAGCTTCGCATCGCGCGCGGCGGTCTCGAACTCGCCGATCGCGTCGTCCGCGAGGCCCATCTCCTTGTACGCGAGGCCGAGGTCGTAGTGCGCCTGACCATCGTCCACGGAGAGGGTCTTCGCGACGCCTTCCTTGAACGCGGCGAACACCTCTTCGACGTCGACCTGGCCCGTGTCGTTGACGAGCTGGCTCGCCTCGGGCGCGACGTCGAGCGCTTCGAGCGCGTCGAGGCTGGCGGCGATGTCGAAGTCCTCGTCCGCGGCGAGCACGGGGGCCGGTGCGGCTGCGACCGCGCCCTGGGCGGGGATCGACGACTGCGGCTTCGCGCGCGTGCCGGACCCGCCGCTCGCGGTCGCCTGCGCGTCGATCTCGCTGCGACGCTCGAGGAGCAGCCGGTGCTGCGGCGCGCGCGCGAGCGCGTCGTTGAGGACGGCGCGCGCGTCGTCGAACAGGCCGCGCGAGGCGAAGAAATCCGCTTCCTCGAGCGCCTCTTCGATCTCTTCGTTCGTCGGCTTCGCGTAGGAAGACGTCGGCCCTTCGGCCAGCGCGGGGACGCCGTCCTCCATCGTGCGCGAGGGGGGGACGAGCTCGAACTGCGCCTCGGACTCGGGCGCATCGAGCGGGAAGCTCGGGAGCGGCGCGTCTTCTTCCTCGGCAGCGGCGGCGGTGCCGGCCGCGGCGACCTTCGACTCCGCGAACGCCTGCGAGGTGGAGACCTCCTCGAGATCGTACGAGGGGAGGGGGGCCTCCGGATCGTAGCTGTCGAGCCGCGCGCGGCCTTGTGCCGGGGGCACGTACGGCGCGGGCGCCTGCTCTTCGACCGGGGCGTAGCCCAGCTCGCGGAGCATCTGCATCGCGCGCTCGTTCTCGGGATCGAGCGCGAGCACGTCCTGGAGCGTGGCCGCGGCGCCATCGCCGTCCAACCCGTCGAGCTGGAGCGAGGCGATGTGGATCATCTCCATCACCGCTTCGCCCGTCTCGCCCGACTCGAGGTAGACGTCGCGCAGCTCGACGCGCACGGGGATCGACCGCCCGTCGATCTCGAGCGCGTCCGCCAGCGCCTTGATCGCGCGCGCGTAGAGGCGCACGCGCCGGTACGAGCGCGCCTCTTCGAGCAGCTGCGGCAGGCGCGCGTCGTTCGAGAGATCGACCGCCTCGAGCTCGCCGCCCGCGACGATCTCGGGCGCCTCGCCCGGTGCCTCCGACGCGCGGAGCAGGATCGGCTCGGCCTCCGACATCGCCGGCTCCGGGATCATGGCGGGCTCGTCGTCGACCTCGACGACGGCGTCCTCGAGGATCTCCGCGTCGGCGATCTCCTCCGTGCCCTCCGGCGTCGGGATCGCGGGCTCTTCGTCGGCCTCGGCCGCCCGTTGCGCCGCGAGCAGCTCGTCGCGCGATGCCGCGAGCTGGTGCACCGCTTCGTCGTCCGGTGCGACGACGAGGAGTCGTTCGACGACGTCGTTGAGGACGTCGAGGCGCTGCTGATCGCGCGCGATGCGCGCCATCTCCTTCTGGACCTCGATGCCCTTCTTCGCTTGCCCGAGGACGACGAACGCCTTGGCGAGCAGATCGAGCGTCGTCAGATCCTTCGGGTTCGCCTGGAAGCAGATCTGGAGCTTCGCGAGGGCCTGCATCGCGTCGGGCTGAGTGCCGCGCGCGATGTAGAGCTCCGCGGCGAGGCGCGCCTGCGCGGGCTCGGGCCGGTGATGGAGCAGCCGCTCGAGGACCTTGAGCGCGTCGTCACGACGGCCCAGCTTCACGAGCAGGGCCGCGGCGACGGAGAACTCGCTCACCGCGCCATCGGCGTCGCGCGTGCGCGAGAGCGCTTCGGCCAGGCGAAGGTGGGGGAGCGGGTTCGTCGGATCGAGGCCGACGATCTTGCGGAAGATCTCGATCGCCTCGGTGTCGCGCTGCTGGCGCTGGAGGCGCGTCGCGACCTCGTCGAGCGCGGACAGCGCGTCCGACACGAGCCCGAGCTGCTGGTAGAGCTCGGCGAGCTTCGGCGGGATGTGCGCGTAGCGCTCCTCGAGGTGAGGGACGTTCTTGCCGACGATCTCGCGGATTTGCTTGTAGACCGCAATCGCCTTGAGGGCGAACCCCTGCGCCGCGTAGTGACGCCCGACCCGCTCGTAAGTCGCGATCGCCTCGGGGAAAGCCTCCATCTTGAGTTGGAGGTCTCCGATCTTGAGCAGGGTCCGAGCGTCGTTCGGATCCTGCTCGATGATCTTTTGGTACTCGGCGACCGCCTGCGGATACCGCTTCTTCTCGACGAATTTCTGGGCGGCGACGAGCACCTTTTCGCGATCGATCGACACGAGCGAGGGTACTCCGCGGAAACGTGGGAGGGGTTGACGGGGTGGAGTTGACGTCGCGCACCGCCGCGACGTGGTTCACGTCACGGGACGAGCGCTTGTTTGAAGATCACGAAGACGACGGTGAGGAAAGCGAACGCAAGGAGCGCCCCCGCTAGAATACCTCCAGATTTCCCGGCTTGCATACTTCCACTTGGCTTTTGTGCCTCACCCGATCCTGCTCCTCGCGCTCCTGCCGCTGCCTTCTTCGCGCGCGCTCCGATGACGTGATGCAGGGCAATCACGATCAGCGCGAACGTCAGCTTCCCGTGGAACCAATGGAGGGTCATGTAGTACTTCGGGTCGAGGAGCAACCGCAGGAGCCCGGCCAGGAACGAGGCCAGGAACGCCGGCGTCGCCACCGTGCGGTAGAGACCGCGGGCCAGCACGGCTGAGCTCGCGTCCCCGGCTTTGGCGGCGGCGGCGATGAGCCAGCCGACCGACGCAATCGAGCCGATCCAAACGCAGTTCGCCATGACGTGCAGCGCGAGGAGGAGCGTGCCGGTGCCCATGTCGGCCACGCTACCACCACCGGTCCGGCTTGTCCGGTTCTCGGCCGGTTTCGGGCGGGACGTGTACGGATCGGGCGACACGCGCTAGCGTTCCGGTCCGATGACGACGACTGCCCCCCGGGACTCGAAGGTCCCCTTCACCCACTCCACGCTGTACCAAGCCCCTTTCGCCCTCGGCGGCTCGCACGCCATCGACGAGAAGCTCGGTGAGAAGCTCCTCGGCATCGCGCTCGCCAAGGGCGGGGACTACGCGGACCTCTTCTTCGAGTACCGCGCCGCGGGCGGCTTCGTGTTCGACGACGGGATCCTCAAGAGCGCCTCGCGCGGCGTGTCGATGGGCCTCGGCGTGCGCGTCCAAGTCGGCGACGCGACCGGCTACGCCTACGTCGAGCAGTTCGAGTGGGAGGCGATGAAGCACGCCGCCGAGACCGCCGGCCAGATCGCGCGCGGTGGCGGGGGCGTGGCCCCCAAGGCGCTGGCATGGCGTTCGCTCCCGGCCCGCTACGATCTCGCGAAGGTCACGCTCGACGAGCCCGGCATGGAGAAGCGCAAGCTCCTCGAGCGCGCGGCGGCCGCGGCGCACGCGTTCGACGCGCGCATCCTCAAGGTCGAAGCGAGCTTCGCCGAAGAGATCCGCGAGATCCTCGTCATGACCTCCGATGGCAAGATGGCGCGCGACGCGCAGCCGCTCATGCGCTTCGGGATCCGCGCCATCGCCGAGGAGAAGGGCAAGCGCCAAGAGGGCAGCTCCGGCGGCGGCGGTCGTACCACTTTGGGATATTTCGCGGGCAAGACGCCCGAGGAGCACGCGAAGCACGCCGCCGAGCAGGCGATCCGCATGCTGAGCGCCGAGGAAGCGCCGGCGGGCCAGATGGAGGTCGTGCTCGCCCCCGGCGACAGCGGGATTCTCCTGCACGAAGCGGTCGGCCACGGGCTCGAGGCGGACTTCAACCGCAAGGGCACGAGCAACTACTCCGGCCAAGTCGGCAACGTCGTCGCGAGCGAGCTCTGCACCGTGATCGACGACGCGACGCTGCTCCAGTCGCGTGGCTCGATCAACGTCGACGACGAGGGCAACGAGCCCCGCTCCAGCGTGCTCATCGAGAAGGGCAAGCTCCGCGGCTACATGCACGATCGCCTGAGCGCGAAGCACTTCAAGCTCGACCCGAGCGGCAACGGGCGGCGCGAGTCGTTCGCGTGCCCGCCGATGCCGCGCATGACCAACACCATCCTCACCGCGGGTCCGCACGATCCGGAGGAGATCCTCAAGAGCGTGAAGCGTGGCGTCTTCGCGAAGCGCTTCGGCGGCGGTCAGGTCGACATCTCGAACGGCGACTTCGTCTTCTCGCTGACCGAGAGCTACCTCGTCGAGGACGGGAAGATCACGGCGCCGCTGAAGGGCGTGAACCTGATCGGCAATGGGCCCGACGTGCTGCGGAAGGTCTCGATGCTCGGCAACGACGTCGAGGTGTCGGACGGCATCTGGACGTGCGGCAAGGACGGACAGAGCGTGCCGGTCGGCGTCGGCTGCCCGACGATCAAGATCGCGAGCATCACCGTCGGCGGAACGCGGATCGGATGAGCGGGAGCAACGGGCACGACAACGCGTCGGCCCACAAGGCCGCCGAGTACGAGGTCGAGGTCCGAAAGACGATCCCGTTCCACGCGGCGTTCATCGAGCTCGCGATCGAAGCGGCGCTCGCGGTGCGACCGACGCCGGCGCGTTGGCTCGACACGGGCGCCGGACCGGGCGTGCTCGGCGCGCGCGTCCTCGAGCTCGTCCCGAGCGTGGAGCTCGTTCTCGCCGATCCGTCGAAGGCGATGCTCGAGCTCGCGCGGGCGCGCCTCCCGAGCCTCTCCGGCGAGCGCTTCCTCGGCGTTCCGTCGCAGGAGCTTCCGCTGGAGCTCGGCCCGTTCGACGTGGTGACTGCCATTCAGTGCCACCACTACGGCGACATGGACGCGCGCGTGCAGGCGGTGACCCGCTGCCACGAGCTGCTCGCGCCGGGCGGCGCGCTCGTGGTGTTCGAGAACGTGCGGAGCGAGTCGGAGGCGGGGCAGAAGCTCCAGCGCGCGCGCTGGGCGAAGTGGCAGCGCGACCAAGGCCGCGACGAGGCGACGGTGGCGAAGCACCTGGCGCGGGAAGGGACGCAGTTCTTCCCGATTCGGGTGAGCCAGCACCTCGCCGTGTTCGCGCACGTCGGCTTCACGACGGTCGAGCTGATCTGGCGAGCCTACGGACAGGCGGGGTTCCTCGCCGTGAAGTGAGGTGTGAACGAGCGTTCGCTCACACCTCCGCGAATCCGTTCACGACGCGACCCGCTCGAGGTCAGTGCCAGCCGCCGCGAACCCACACGTGACCACGCGCGTGCGGTCGCCATCCCCCCGGCACCCACACCGCTTGCGGCGACGGACGGACGACCCACGTCCCCGGCACCCACACGTACGTGTTCCCGTCGTACTGCCACTGGCCCGGCACCCAGACGTGCTGGGTGGAAGGCGCCAGGCCCTGCGGCTCCATCGGCGCGACCGCCGGCGGCGGCGGCGGCGCGGCCACGATGATCTCGGCCGGCGGCGGCGCTGCGGGAGCGACGTACGCGGGCTGCACGGGCGGCGCGATGTACGGGCTCGGGAGCGCGACCTGGCCCTGCACGTTCGCCTGCACGGTGATGGTGGTGCCGGTCGTATTGGCGGTCGCCACGGGAGGTGGCGCCTGCACCGGCTGCGGCTGCTGGTAGACCGGCTGCTGGTAGACCGGCTGCTGGTAGTAGCCCGACTGCACGTAGACCGGGCGCGGCGCGACGTACCCGCGGCCGAAATAGCCGGGGCGACCGTAGTAGCGGTGACAGCCCGATGCCGAGGCGAGGGTCAGGGCGGCGAAGCCAGCGAGGAGGGCGCTGCGGAGGGTGACGTTCATCGTGGGCCCCGTCATAGCAAAGTGCGCGCCAAGACGAGGGAGCTCGCGTACAACGCCCCCATGGCCCAGGCGCCGCTCCTCGTCCTCACCGAGCAGCCGTCGAACGACGAAGGTCCGGCGAGCGCGCTCGCGCGCCTCGGGGCCGACGTTCGGACGGCACCGCTGTTCGGGGACGTCGATGCGGTGCTCGGCGACGACGAGGTGCCGCGCGTGCTGGTGATCGAGGCGGACGAGCGACCCGATCTCGCCGTGCTGGCGTTGCGGGAGCTCCGGCGCTCGGCGCGCCTGGCGGACGTGCCCGCGCTGGTGGTGCTCGCGCCCGCACAGATTGCGCGGCTCGAGCCGTCGAGTGGGTTCGACGACTTCCTCGTGGCCCCGTGCACGCCGGTCGAGCTCTACGCGCGCGTTCGTCAGCTCGAGTGGCGGAGGAGCGAGTTCGCGACGGAAGAGCGGATCAAGATCGGCGCCGTCGTCATCGATCGCGTCGGGCACGAGGTCACGGTGGGCGGGCGCAAGATCCCGCTCACGGCGCGCGAGTATGCGCTCCTCGCGTTCTTCGCCCAGAACCGCGGGAAGGTGTTCCGGCGCGAGGCGCTCCTCGCGCGGGTGTGGGGGACGCGGTATGACGGCGGAGCCCGCACGGTCGACATCCACGTGCGGCGGCTCCGGATGAAGATCGGCGAAGAGCTCCCTCTCGAGACGTTGCGCGGCGAAGGCTACGTCCTGCGTGCGCCGGTGAGGCGAGCGTGAGCGCGCGGCTCGTCGTGAGCGTCGGGTGCCCGTCCGGGATCGGACCCGAGGTGTCGGTCGTCGCCGGTGCGGCGGCGCGCGGCGCGAGGGTTCTCCTCGTCGGCGACGAAGCGGGTCTCCGGCGCGCGGCGCGCGCGCGCGGCGTGGCCGACGGGAAGCTCGTTCGCGTCGCGACGCCGACGTTCGTGCGCGGTCGGGTCGCGCTCTTCCAGCCGGGGGAGCCGCTCGCAGCGCGCGATCGCACGCTCGGCGCACCGACCCCGCGCGGCGGTGCGGCGCAGCTCGCGTGGATCGATCTCGCGACCGATCTCGTGCGGAGCGGGCAGGCCGACGCGCTGGTCACGGGTCCGGTCAGCAAGGAGATCATCGCGCGTTCGGGCGCTCCCGGCGCGCGCGGGTTTCGCGGGCACACGGAGCACCTGCAAGCGCGGCTCCGCGCGCGCGAGGTGGTCATGGCGTTCGCGGCCGACGAGCTCGTCACCGCGCTGGCGACGACGCACCTCGCGCTCCACGACGTGCCGCGGCGCCTCGATCGCGCGTCGGTCGCGCGCGCGACGTACTGGCTCGCGTGGCTCGTGCGGAGGCTCGGTGTCGCGCGCCCGCGGATCGCCGTCGCGGCGTTGAACCCGCACGCAGGGGAGGGCGGTCTGCTCGGCGACGAGGAGACGCGCGTGATTGCGCCGGCGATCCGCGTGGCGGCGGCGCGCGCGGCGCGAGCGCGGCTCGGCGCGGTGCTGTCGGGCCCGGTGCCGGCAGAGAGCGCGTACCGGATCGCGGCGGCGGGCGGCTACGACGGCGTCGTCGCGATGTACCACGACCAAGCGACGATCCCGATGAAGCTGCTCTCGTTCGGCGAGGCGGTGAACGTGTCGCTCGGCTTGCCGATCGTGCGCACGAGCGTCGATCACGGGACGGGCTACGACCGCGCCGCGCGCTTCCAAGCGGATGCGAGTGGGATGGCGGCTGCGCTGCGGCTCGCGGCGAAGCTCGCCGCGCCCGCCTGAGTCAATTCAGGAAGCGCTTGTCCTTCGGCGGCCGCCGCTTGAGGAGCTCTTCCTCGAGCGAGACCACCACGCGGGACGCCGGCTTCGAGCGCGGCGGCGGGTCGACCTCGACGCGCGGCGCACCCTCGCCGTTCTGCCGCCGGAGGAGCCAGAGCTTCATCCGCAGGAGAAGCCCGCGCGTGCTCGCGCGCGATGCGTCCCGCGGCAGCTCGATCCCACGCGCGCGCGCAGGGGCCGGCCGCTGGAGGTGATCGCGGAGCGCGCGCCCGTTGGCGAACGCGAAGTTCGCGAGGAAGAGGAGCGACCAGATCCCACCGCCGTTGTGGATGACGAGCACGGCGAGCGCGGTGAGGGCGACGAGCGAGACGATCCGCGCGATGAGCTCGGGATCACGGCGCCGGAGGAGCGTCAGGACGGCGCGGAACGCATGCCCGCCGTCGAGCGGTAGGATCGGGCAGAGGTTGAAGAGCCCCCAGCCGAGGTTCGCGTACAGGACGTCGTCGAGCGCGAGCTCGAGGAACGAGCCTTCGGCCGGGGCGTGCGACGACGCCGCGTACGCGAAGGCGGCACCCCCGATCGCGAGGCTGACGGCCGGGCCGGCGAGGCTGATCACCAGGTCGCGCGCGGGCGTGATCGGAGGCCCGCTGCCCAAGTGCGTGAGCCCGCCCAGCGCATGGAACTCGATCGATGGCGCGCGGCCGAACGCGCGGGCCGCGATGGCGTGCCCGAGCTCGTGGAGCAGGATCGAGAGGAAGGCGATCGCGATCCACATCGCCAGGGCGACCGGATCCGTGCCGCCACCGATCCCGAGGATCGCGATGAGGATGAGAAACGAGGGGCTGACGCGGACGGGGAAGCCCAGCACACGGAAGTGGGGCTTCGGCGTGACCATCAGTTGAGCTGGTCCTTGGGCGGACGATCCTCGTCGTCGAGCCCGCCCCGCACCACGCGGAGCGAAGCCGTCCCGCGCTTGCGCGTGATGGGCGTGACGCCCTTCGCCGCTCCTCCGCTCTGACGGCGCAGGAAGAAGAGCTTCGCGCGAAGATAGATGGCGCGCGCAGGCGAAGGCGTGCCCGCGAGGAGGAACGCGAAGCCGACCGCGGCGATGCGCGTCGTCGTTCCTTCGAAGGTGGAGCCGGAGAGCACGAGCCCGAGCAACGCGAACCCCACCGTGATCCACACGATGACCTTGCCGCTCACGGGGATGACGAAGAAGAGCCGGATCACGCGCGTCGGGAACTCGCGCCCGAACGCGAGCGCGAGTGCGGTGAGCACGCCGTCGGGCCCGATCATGATGCCGGGGTTCAAGAGGGCATTCCCCTTGGGCGACACGAGCGCGATCGCGGCCCCGACGGCGTAGCTGAGCGTGCCGACGATCGCGACGAAGCGGAGGAAGCGCGGAGCACCCCAGTGCGGCTCCAGCGCGGTGCCGAGGAAGTACAGGCCGAGCAGGCTGAAGAGCGCGTGGCTGTAGCTCCCGCTGTCCGTCACGAAGAACGTGGTGACCAGCGTCCACGGGCGGTGAAGCACCTCGGCCGGGGCGAGCACCAGCGCGCGGATGTAGGTGGCACCGTCGGGGACCCAGTGTGCGACGAACCCCTCGATCAAGGCGCAGACGCCGATCGCGATGAGGAGCGCCTTGACCGCCGGACCGGGGCGGGGGAGCGCGAACTGGATGCCGTCCATCTCAGGAGAACGTACGGGCCGGAGATCGCCCGCGCAAGGTCAACGCAGGGGATCGGGGCAAATCGCGAGGACGGTGACGTTCGCTTGTTGCGTGGCCGTGCACTTCGTCGAGTACGTCGCGAACTTGGCGAGGTTGGTGGCATCGCCGCCCGCCGTGCCTGCGGCGAACGTCGGGATGGCGTTCTGGCTCCCCGCGGTGTCCTTCGCGGCCTTGTCCATCGCGGCGATCGACGGCACGTCGAACGCGTAGATCACGATGTCGAAGTTCGTTCCGTTGAGCCCGGCGAAGCTCGCGTCGGCGAAGCAGTCGTAGAGGCCCCACAGGATTGGAGTCGTGTTCTGCGACACGATGGCTTCGTACTTGTAGACCTGCCCGGCGCCGGTCCCACACCCTCGCTGGGCGACCAACGTGTCCGCGCGCACCACGAAGGACGTCGGGTTCGCGCTCGACACCGTCGTCGAGTCTCCGCTGCAGGCGATGGTGGTCGCCACCAGCGCGAACGCTGCGAACGTCATCGGCGCGAGGATCCTCGGCGAAGCCATGGTGAGCCGTGTAGCAGTTTTGTGGGCCCGGGACCATTGGAGTCTCGGCGCCCACCCGTGCTAGACCCGCACCCATGCAGCCGGTCATGGTCTCCCTCGAGGGCTCGGGCGCTCCGCCCGCCGACGCACCCAAGCTCGATCCCGTGGCGCTCGTCCTGAACGCGTCCCACCCGGTCAAGGTCGTGCTCGTCGTGCTCGTCGTCTTCTCGCTCCTCTGCTGGCTCGTGATCGGCGCGAAGTCGCTCCACCTGCGCCGCGCGCGCAAGGAGTCCGAGCGCTTCCTCGATGCGTTCGACAAGGCGTCCGGCTTCGACGGCCTCGCGCAGGGCCTCGCGTCGTTCCGCGGCTCGCCGCTCGCGCGCATCTTCGCCATCGGCTACGACGAGATGCGCCGCATGACGGGCGGCGTGATGGCGCGGCTCGACGACGCGCAGAGCACGCACGTCTCCGCGGCCACGCGCCGCGCCGCACAGCGCGAGATCGCGCACCTCGAGTCGTGGATGAGCCTCCTCGGCACGATTGGCTCGACGGCGCCGTTCATCGGTCTGTTCGGCACCGTGTACGGGATCATGGATGCGTTCCTCAGCATCGGGAACATGCAGAACGCGAACCTCCCCGTCGTCGCGCCGAAGATCGCGGAGGCGCTGATCGCGACCGCGATCGGCCTCGTGGCGGCGATCCCGGCGGTCATGGCCTACAACTACTTCGCGCGCCGCGTTCAGCTCGTCGCGGACATGATGGAAGGTTTCGCGGAAGACGTTGCTGCCCGCGCGCGTTTGGGTGGGGTGTAGCCCATGGCCGGCGGTGCGCTCGGCGGTGGACGACGGGGCGGGCGCCGCCTCGGCGGGATGAACGAGATCAACGTCACGCCGCTCATCGACGTGATGCTCGTCCTCCTCGTCATCTTCATGGTGACGGCACCCCTCCTCACCACCGGTGTGCACGTCGACCTCCCGAAGGTGAAGAGCTCGCCGATGCAGGCCGACGATTCGAAGCTCCTCTTGATCGTCACGAGCGACGAGCACGTCTATCTCGGAAAGGACGAGATTACGGACGACGTCGAGGGTAAGCTCAAAGCGAACCAAAAATTGATGGAAGACAAGGAGCTCTACGTCCAAGCAGACGAGAACGTGAAGTACGGCGCCGTCCTCCGCGTCATGGCGGCGGCGCGCTCGGCTGGCGTGGAGAAGCTCGGAATGGTGACCGATCCGTTGACGGTGAAGTGAGGCGATGCCCGCGAGCGTCCACAAGTCGCTCTGGCCCAAGTACAGCGGCGACGAGGTCGCCGTCGGGGTCTCGCTCGCTTTCGCGCTCCACGCGGTTCCGGCGCTGCTGATCGTGATCGGGATGATCCATCCCTTGTCCTCCGGCATCGACGATTCGCCCGTGGTGGCGAAGCCCGTGATCGCGGCGAACGTGCTGAAGCTCGGCAAGCCGCTCGATCCGACCAAGCTCCCCGACCGGCTCGTCCCCGTCCAGCGCACCGCGCCCAAAGTCGATCGCACCGTCTCGCCGGACGCGCCGCCCAAGCTCAACGACGCGGGCGTGCCGCCGCCGAACACGCCCGACGGTCCCGACAATCACATCACCAAGAACGACCCGTTCGCGGAAGATGCAGCGGTCAAGCCCGCCGTCGGCAGCGCGGAGGGTCTCGACAGCGGTACCGAGACGGATCCGTCGAAGGTGCGCGCAGGCGACATGTATGCCGCCAAGCTCGCCGCGTTCTTCCACGAACGGTGGCAATATCCCACGGTCATCTCGCAAGGCGAGGCGAACCGGCTGTGCGTGGTGTTCCAGATGAACATCGGCCCCCGCATGGCGGTGTGGCACGTTCGCCCCGAAGCGATCCGCAAGTCCGGGAACGACTTGTTCGACGACTCCGCTCGGAGCATGCTGCTGAAACTCTTGGACGACCGCACCCAGCTCCCGGAACCGCCGCCCGAAGTCGCAGATCAGTACAAGGGCCGGACGGTCAACATCGCGCTCTCGGGCGACCTTCACGGAGATTCTTCTCGATGTCAGTGAAACGCGTGAAGTCTTGGCTTTCGATGATGGTGTTCGCCTGTGGAGCGTGTGGCGTCCTCGCCGCTACGGTCCGCGCCGATGCCGACGCGCCGAAGCCGGGGACCAGCGCCGCCCCCGTCACGCCCGCGCCGACCGGCAGCGTCACGCAGATCGTCGTCTCGGGCGGCACCCGCTCGCTCTTCAAGGTCGCGATCCCCGATTGGGGTGGCGATGCCGACGCGAGCCGCTCCGGCGTCGAGACCGCCGGCCGCGACTTCATGCTCTCGAGCCTGTTCCAGGTCCTCGATCCGAAGAGCTTCACCGCGAACCTCGCGGCCGAGGGCAACACGATCGACCCGTCGTCGTGGCGCAACGTCGGCGCCGACGGCGTCATCAAGGGCTTCACCGCGAACCGCGGCGCAACCACGCACGTCGAGCTTCGGCTGTTCGTCGTCTCGCGCGGCTCGGCAGAGGTGCTGAAGCGCGAGTACGACGTCCCGACCGGTAACGTCCGGACCGCCGTCCACCAGTTCGTGAACGAGGTCATCAAGTGGTTCACCGGGACCGCCGGCAGCTTCGGCAGCCGCCTCGTCTTCTCGGCGACGACGGGCCGCGGGCAGAAGGGGATCTTCGCGGTCGAGAACGACGGGCAGGGGCTCGCGCGCCTCAACGCCGCCTCGAACGTCGCCCTCGCGCCCGCGATCGGGCCCGGTGGCAGCATCTACTACGCCGGCGGCCAGCCCGATGGGACGTACGCACTCTTCCGGATCGGCGCCCCCGGCGCCGTGATCAAGCAGACGGGGCTCATCTTCGGCGTCGCGTTCTACGGCTCGAAGATGGGGCTCGTCGTGTCCCAAAATGGGCAGAGCGACATCTGGGTCGGCGGCGCCGACGGCTCGAACCTCAGCAAGGCGACGACCGGCGGGCTCAACACGCACCCGGCGTTCGGGCCAGGCGGCCAGCTCGCGTACGTCTCGAACGCAGGCGGCAACCCGCAGATCTACGTCGACGGCAAGAAGGTGAGCTCCGCCGGCGCGTACAACATGGCGCCCGTGTGGTGCAACGACCCCGAGGGCGTGAAGATCCTCTACATGGGCCGCGACGGTGCGACCTGGGACATCTTCAGCATGTCCCCGGATGGGACGAACCTGAAGCGCCTGACCCAGAACCAGGGCTCCAACACGTACCCGGCCTGTTCGCCGGACGGGCGCATGGTCGCGTTCTTCTCCACGCGCGGTGGGCTCTACACCAGCAACGTGGCGGGGCTGAACCAGCAGCGGATCTCGACCGTGCAGGGCGAGAGTCTGCGCTGGGAAGGGAATTAGCGTCCCGCTTCGCGCTCTTCGGCCAGGATCCGCTCGATCGTTCGCGTCGTCATCTGACCGTCGATCACTTCGGGGTCCTGGAGCAGGAGCTTGTGGAGCGAGATGTTCGTGCGGATGCCGCCGACGATGAACTCGTCGAGCGCGCGGCGCATGCGGATGATCGCCTCGGCGCGGGTGGGGGCGTGCACGATGAGCTTCGCGATCAGCGAGTCGTAGTCCGCCGGCACGCGCCAGCCGCCGAAGACGCCGCTGTCCACGCGCACGCCTGCGCCGCCCGCCGGGTGGTACTCGTTGATGAGTCCCGGCCACGGCGCGAAGGACTTGGGATCCTCCGCGTTGATGCGGCACTCGATCGCGTGGCCGCGGAAGCTCCACGGGCGCGTGTCGGGTAGCTCGATCTTTTCGCCCGCCGCGACGCGGATCTGGAGCGCGACGAGGTCGAGCCCCGTCACCATCTCCGTCACCGGGTGCTCGACCTGGACGCGCGTGTTCATCTCGAGGAACGAGAGGTTCTTGTTCTCGTCCATGATGAACTCGAGCGTGCCGAGCGACGTGTAGCCCGTCTCGCGGATCGCCTTGCGGATCACCTCGCCGAGCTGCTGGCGCGTCTCCGCGCTCATCACCGGGCTCGGAGCTTCTTCGATGATCTTCTGGTGCCGCCGCTGGAGCGAGCACTCGCGCTCGCCGAGGGTCCAGACGCCGCCGTGCTTGTCGGCGAGGACCTGGAACTCGATGTGCTTCGGCTTCTCGATGAACTTCTCGAGGTAGACGTCCGGGTTCTTGAAGCCGGTCTCGGCTTCGCGCCGAGCAGAGAGGAACGCCGACTCCATCTCGGCCGGCTTGCGGACGATGCGCATGCCGCGCCCGCCGCCGCCGCCGGAGGCCTTGAGGATGACGGGGTAGCCGATCCGCTTCGCCTCTTCGAGTGCGTGCTCGACGTCGCGCAAGACGGCGCTGCCCGGGTTGAGCGGGAGCCCGAAGCGCTCCGCGTTCTGGCGCGCGCGGACTTTGTCGCCCCACGCGTTCATCGCCTCGGGGGAGGGGCCGATGAAGGTGATCCCGCACTTGGCGCAGATGCGCGCGAACTCGGCGTTCTCCGAGAGGAAGCCGTAGCCCGGGTGGATCGCATCGGCCGCGCTGATCTCGGCCGCGCTGATGATGGCGGGGATGTTGAGGTAGCTGCGCGACGCGACCGCAGGGCCGATGCAGACGGCCTCGTCCGCGAAGCGCACGTGGAGCGCCCCTGCATCCGCCTCGGAGAACACGGCGACCGAGCGGATCCCGAGCTCCTTGCACGCGCGGATGATCCGAAGCGCGATCTCTCCGCGGTTCGCGATCAGGATCTTCTTGAACATCACGCCTTCTTCACGCGAAACAGCTTCTGCCCGAACTCGACGGCCTTGCCGTTCTGGACGAAGATCTCGACGACCGTGCCCGAGAAGTCGGCCTCGATCTCGTTCATGAGCTTCATCGCTTCGATGATGCAGAGCGTCTGGCCGGGCCGGACGACCGAGCCCACTTCGACGAACGTCGGCGCGTCGGGGCTCGGCGAGCGGTAGAACGTCCCCACGAACGGGCTCGTGATGTCCACCGTGTCGCTCGGCGCGGCGGCTTCGAGCGCCGCGGCAGCCGAGGCACCGGCGGGCGCGTGCGCGACGGCGACGGGCGCGGGGGCGATGGCGACGCGCGCGCCGCGGACGATGCGGATCCGCGACGCTTCGTCCTCGTGCTCGAACTCGGCGATGTCCTTCTCGATGAGGATGTCGAGCAATGCGCGGAGCTTTTCCTGGTCCAGGTTCAAAACGGGATCCTCCGGCGGCGGACTCTAGTGCAAACGCCGCGCGCGATTCAGCACAAACCGAACGCGTGCGGATTACGCAGTGCGTAAGCCGCGCGCCAGTTCCAGGTGCCGGACGAGGCCGCGCAGCCCGAGGAGGTAGCTCTCGGCGCCGAAGCCGGCGACCTTCCCCACGCACGCGGGCGCGACCATCGAGGCGCGGCGATACGCTTCGCGCGCCTCGGGGTTCGAGAGGTGCACCTCGATCGCGGGGAGCCCGACCGCTCGGAGCGCGTCGTAGAGCGCGAGCGACGTGTGGGTGAGGGCACCGCCGTTGATCAGGATGCCGTCCGCCGACTTGGACGCGGCGCCGATCCAGTCGAGGAGGTCGCCCTCGTGGTTCGACTGGCGCGCGGTGACCTTGGCGCCGAGCTCCTTGCCGAGCGCGGCGAGCCGGCGATGGATCTGGGCGAGCGTCTCGCGCCCGTAGATCTCCGGCTCACGGGTGCCGAGGAGTTGGAGGTTCGGTCCCGAGAGGCAGAGGACGCGTACGCTCGCGGAGCGAGCCGGCGGGGTCTGGATGGTCACAGCTCGGCGGCGAGCTTGGGCACGGTGGTGCGCATCATGTAGCGCCCTTTGCCGAAGTTCCCGTCGGGGCTCATCGTGAGCGCGAGGAAGTAGGAGTCCCCGACCATCCGGATCAGGGTGATCATCTTCTCTGTCGCGACGGCCATCTCGCGGGCCTCACCCGCCTCCAGCATCTCCGAGGCGCGCTTGATCGCCCCGATGACGACGCTGAACTCCACGCCGATGGTGTCGATGTCGAAGGGAGCGCCTTCCTTGGCATAGCTCTCGAGCGCGATGCCGCTCGAGTCCATGAGAAGGCTCGCGAGTCCACCATCGACCTTTTCGACGAGCTCCTGCAGGGATTCCTTGAACATGCCGGCACCCAGCGTACGAGCGGCCACGTCCAAAGGTCAACTTCCCTTTGACCCCTCGCCTCTCGTCCCGCTACCGTCGGCGCTGGCCAGGCCGGCGCCGAACTTCAGGTCGTTGGAGAGAGAGATAGCGAGATGCGTGCGAAAGCCGGGGACGCACCCCGCACGATGGCGCAGAAGATCGCGCTGGCGAGGGCCGGCGCCGGGGATGGAGCACTCCCGCCGACGAGCGGGGGCGGTCGACGCGACGCAGCCCTTCCGCTCGCCGTCGATCAGGTGGTGCTCTCCGCGCGTCCGAGCGCCGTGCTCGCGGCGCTCGGCGGCGCCGGAGCGAAGGCGAAGCTCTCGGTCGAGACGGCCGTCGTGTACGAGCCGCGCGCGATCGGGCTCGCCGGGGATCCGGATCCTCGCGCGGAGGCGATCGAGTGGCTCGGCCTGGGCGCGCAGCTCGCGCGGCCCGGGATCGGGTTCGCCGGTCCCGTGCACCTCGAACGCTTCGCGAGCCCGGCGCGGCTCGTCCTCACCGACGATCCGCGTCTCGCCTGCATCGGTGGCGTCGGCGCGCTCGCGCTCGTCCTGCCTCCGGCGGACCTCGCCGCGGCCCTGGTGGGCGGTCGCGTGCCGCTCCGCACGCCGCGCAGCGTCCACGTCGTCCTGAGCGGGCGGACCCGGCCCTTCGTCGGCGCGAACGACGTGGCGCTCGAGCTCGTGCGGCGTGGCATCGGCGACGTCGTGAAGAAGGTCGCCGCCGCGCACGGCGCACCGGTCGTCCTCGAGTTCGGTGGCGCGGCGACGCGGCTCCTCTCCGTCGGCGATCGCGCCGTCCTCTGCGACGCGGCGCCCGCGCTCGGCGCCGCCGGCGCGCTCTTCGCGAGCGACGAGCGGACCGAGGTCTTCCTCCGCGATCAGCGGCGGTCGAAGGCGCACCGCGCGCTCGTGCCCGACGCAGGCGCGCCGTTCGACGAGGTGTGCACGATCGATCTCGCGGCGGTCGACCCGCTCCTCCTCGACGAGAAGGGGAAGGTCCGCGGCGTGCGCGAGTACCAAGGCCGGCGCGCGTCGCAGGTCGTGCTCGGTGGCGCGGGCGCGACGCTCCGCGACTTGCTCTCGGTCGCCGCGCTCCTGAAGTCGAAGCGCTGTCCGCCCGCGGTCGATCTCCTCGTGGCGATCCCCACGCGCCAGATGCTCGAGGTGCTCTCCGCCGAGGGGGCGCTCACCGACCTCGTCGCCACGGGCGCGCGCTTGATCGAGCCCGACCGGCGCCTGTTCGAAGGTACCGTCCACCCGCCGCTCGCGGGCGGGGAGAGCGTGCGCACGGCTGCGCTCGACGCGGACGCGTCGGTCGCGCGGCGTCCGGTGGTCGTCTCTCCGGAGACGCTCGCCTACGCGGCGGCGACCGGCGAGATCGGCGATCCGCGTGGCTTCAAGCGCCCGGTCCGCGTGAGTGTGCCCCTGTCGCTCCCCACCGACGACGTGTTGGTCGTGCGCGACAAGAAGGCGCTCGATGCGCTCGCGCGCGCGGCCGCGACGGAGCCGCCGTCGCCGTCGCGCCGGTCGCTGAAGAGCTGACTCAGCGGTAAGGGTTCTTCTCGCCGACGGGGAGGAGCTTCTTGGCGCCTTCGATCCGGACGCGCGCCTTCTCGAGCGCGACGCGCGCGGTCTCGGTGCGTTGGACCGCCTCGTGCGGCCCGAGCATGACGACGAGGCGATCGAAGCCGTCGCCGCCGAGATCGATCCCGACGAGGTGCCCCCGCACGTCGAGGAGAAGGGTCGCCTTCGCGCTGCCGGTGCGCGGCAGCTCTTCGGTGGAGACGACGTAGGTGTCGGCGCCGGCGTCGTACGCGGTCGCATGAGCTTCGTGGTCGCGGAACATCGGAGAGGAGAGTAGCACTCGGCCGCGACCTCCGCGTATCATCGCTCCCCGATGACGAAGGGACGCCTCACGCGGCAAGAGCTCGGTTGGCTCCTCACCCAGGAAGCCCAAGGCGCGGCCGAGCGTCTTCGCGTCGGCGTGCAGGTGCTGAAGAGCAACCCGCCGCCCGCGGCTCCGCAGGGGAGCGTCGACCTCGAGGGGAGCGGCCTCGACGCGACGCTCGACGCTCTCGACGACACGATGAAGATGTTGTCGTCGCTCCACCACAAGCCGTTGCGCGTGACGGGCCGGCGCGGGCGGGTGGACGTGGCCGCGCTGCTCTGGGAGATCGCGCCCGGTGCGCGCGTCTCGATCGAGCCGGGCAGCGGGACCGAGGTCTTCGGCGACGAAGCGGAGCTGCGGCGCATGCTGCAGCTCCTCGCGCAGCACGGGAGCGGCGTGGAGTCGCAAGTCACGGTGCGGCGCGAAGGCGATCTCGTGAAGATCGGCGTCGTGCTCGGCCCCGACAGCACGGCGACCGCGGCGGTCGAGCGCGCGTGGCTGGAGCGGATGGCCGTTCGCTACGGCGGGTCGTTCGAGCTCGAGGGCGGCATGGAGCTCGTGAGCCTGCCGGCCGACTCCGAGCGCGCGGATCGCGAAGCGCTCCAGAAGGAGCTCGACGAAGCGCGCAAGCAGGGCGAAGCGTACGCGCGCGAGCTCGCAGCGGCGTTTTCCTCCACCGAAGAAGCGGTGACGCCTTCGACGTTCCCGCCGGCGCTGTCCGGGAGCGACGTGAGCGAGCGCGTCGCGGTGCTGGCGCGCTTCTCCGCGGGTGTCGCGGCCGAGCTGCGCTCCTTGATCGGGACGGCGGCGAAGAAGGGCGAGGGCGAGGCCGAGCAGCGTCGCGCGCTCCAGGCCGTGAGCGAGCTCGCGTCGCTGTTGGATGCCATCGGCGAGATCGACCCGATGGAGATGCCAGGCCCGATCGACGTGCGGGACGTGGTGAAGACCGAGGTCGGCGAGCGTCGAACCCGCGCCGAGCGGGAAGGGGTGAAGCTCGAGCTCGTCGACGGGAGCGGTGGGGGCGACCTCTTCGCGCGTGGGCCGTCCCGCGCGTTCGCGCTGCTCGTGTCGGAGCTCATGCGCCACGCCATCGCGGCCTCGCCGCGCGAGGGCACGGTCGAGGTGCGGCTCAAGAAGATCCCGCACGAGCGGCAGCCGGATCACTACACGGTCCGGGTGGACGTGGAGGACACCGGTCCGGCGCTCCCGTCGACCTCGCGGCGTGCTTTCGTGGGGCTGGAGCTCGAGCCGGGGACCTGCGGCCGGCCCAGCGCGTTGCCCCTCTACGTCGCGGCGGCGCTCTCCTCCTGGGCGGGGGCTGCCTTCGAGCTCGGCGACGGGGTCCGGGGCGGGTTGCGCGTCAGCGTCACGTTCGCACGTTGACGCACCAGGTTTTTGCTAGACTCCGGGGCGCATGCGGATCCTCATCGTCGAAGACTCGGACTCGATCCGGCGAATGATCGAGGCGCTGTTCACCGCGCGTGGCCACGAAGTCGTGGCCGTGCCCACCGGCGCGAAGGGGATCGAGTCGGCGCGGGTTCGCGTCCCCGACGTCATTCTCCTCGACCTGAACCTGCCCGGTTCGTTCGATGGCTTCGACGTCTGCGTGAGGCTCCGTGCCGAGCCCGAGACGCAGAAGGTCCCGATCGTCATCATCAGCGCGATGGACGACGCGGCCTCGAAGGAGCGCGCGCACGACAGCGGGGCGAACGCCTACTTCACGAAGCCGTTCAGCCCGACCGCGCTCCTCAAGGAGATCGAGTCGATCAAGTCCCGCTCGGCCGACAAGGCCGAGTAGGCGAGAGCGCTCTCAGAGCAGGTTCAGGTACTTCTTCGCCCGCGCGGCGGAGGCGTCCTGGATGGCCTTCGCTTCTTCGTCGGGGATGTGGAGCCGCTTCGCGAGCTCGACGAGGAACGTGCGCTCCGTCTCGTCCTGATCGCCATCGGCGAAGGTGAGGAGCACGGCGTGGTGGAGGAGCACGCGGCGGTCGTCCGCCGACAGGTCCTGGAGGTTGATGTCGTCGAGCGACTTCTTCTCGGCGGCGAACGCGTTGAGCTGCGCGCGCTCCACCTCGTCGGCCCCGAACGCATCGAGGAGCGCATCCAGCGTCTCCTTCTCGCGGTCGGCGAACTTTCCGTCAGCCCAGGCCACGGGAACCAGGGCGCGAACGATGGCGTAGTCCTGCTCGTGCATGGATACGACGCTAGCAAAAAACCAGCGGCGGAAGGGGGATCTATTTCGGCGCCGTGACGGTCGCCGTCAGCCGCGCCACGCGGACGTTCGGCCCGGCGTCGCCCGCTCCGGCGACGAAGCTCTTGGCGTCGACGTGGAACCGGGTGCGCTTCGTGCCGATCGCGACGAGGACGTCGGCCGCTTGATCGCACGGGACGAAGTCGTCGATCGACGCGTCGGGGCCGATCCCCGTCACGAGCCAGAGCTCGGCGCCCTTCGGCGTCGTGATGATGTGGACCACGCCCGGGGAGTTGCCCTTTCCGCCGATCTCGCTGCCCGGCTCGGCGGGCGGCCACGGATCGTTCGCGCCGGGCTTCGCCTTCGAGCGATCGAGCTGGATCGCGAGCTCGTAGCGGGGGCGGCCGTTCGAGACCTCCCAGTTGCCGGCGGGGATGACGGCGCGCTTGGGTTGGTGACCGTCCGAGAGCGCGACGAACTCGAGCCGTGCGCCGGACGGCATGTGGTCGACGTCGGCCGGACCTTCGCCGACGCGGAGCAGGATCTCGGAGCCGTTCGGGGCGCCGTCCACCAAGAGCGTCGTCCGGCACTGGCCCTGCTTCGGGAGCGCGGCGATGCGGGCGCTCTCGGCCTCGGCGGCCAGGCGCTCGGCCTCGACCTTGTCCGGCGTTCGGCCGGTCAGGAAGCCCGGCTTCATCGTCCACAGCACGATCGCGAGGATCACGAGGAGCACGAGGAGCGCGACGACGAGGTTGCGATCGCGCGCGGACTTCGGGCGGACCGCCTCGGTCGTGACGGACACGGTGCGCTGGCGGAGCTGCGACGGCGCGGTCGGAAGCTGACGATCGTCCGCGAACGACGGAGACCGGTCGCGCATCTTCGGCGTGGCGGGGCGGGCAGGATCGCGCTCGCGCTCGCGCGGGGCCTCTGCGTCGGAGCGCGAGTCGCGGCGCTTCGCTGGGCGCGTCTCGGGGCGGGTGTCGGGACGCGCCTTCGGGGCGGGCTTCGCGACCTCCTGCTTGGCCGGGACGGAGCGGCGGACCGACGCCTCGAGCAGCGCGTCGATGTCGTCCGCGGTCGGCGGCGGGGGTGTCGGATCGAGGCCCGCGATCTGCTTGAGCTCGCCGCGGACGGCGCGGTCTTCCTTCGGGCCGGAGACCTCGAACTTGTCGAGCAGGCTGTCGACCGAGTCCCGCTTCGTGGTCGCGCGCGCCGCCTCGAGCTCCTCGCGGGCGATGCCGACGGTCGGGAGCTCGCTCTGGCTCACCGGCTCTTCGCGCACGGGCGTCGGCGGCGGGTCGAGGATCTCGGCGGGGATCTCTCGCCGCGCGGTCGTCGGCACCTCTTCGCTCTCGAAGGTCGAGGGCGGGGGCGGCGGTCGCTCCGACTTGGGCTCGCGCGGCTCGGTCCGCGCGAACGACGAACCGCTGTCGCGGAGCGCGTCGCGCGACGGCGACGGATCGCGGATCGAGTCGCGGCTCGGATCGCGCGACGGTGGGGCCGCGTTGCGGCCCACGCGCAGCGTCACGCGCTTCGTCTCCCGCGCGAGACGCGCGAGCGCACGCCGCCCCGCGCTCCGATTCACCGGGATGAGCGCGGCCTCGAGCTCCTCGACGAGAGCCTCGACGGTGGTTCCGCCCGCGGACTTGCGCGCGACGCCGACGAGCGCGGCGGTCTGCGTCCCGCTCGCTTCGAGGAGCTTCGCGAGCAGGCGCCGCAGGTGCGCCTGCGTGTCGCCGCTCCCACCGCGCGGCTTCACGATCGCGACGGCGCCCTCGTCTCCGACGTGGATGCGCGACGGGTCGATCTCGCCGACCGCGTCGTCGACGTTCTCCGCGACCTCGAGCACGAGGTAACCGGCGAGCTCGGGCGCGAGCGGCACCTTGCGGGCCGCCACCACGCCGAGGATCTCCTCGACCGTGACCGACGCGTCGAGCGGCTCGTTCACGCGGCCCTCGCGGGCGGGCGGACGGGGATACCTTCGCGGGCCAGGTAGTCCTTCACCTCGCCGATCGTGTGCTGGCCGTCGTGGAAGATGGACGCGGCGAGCGCGGCGGCGACGTGTGCGCGCAGGAAGCCGTCGCGCAGGTGCGACAGCTCCCCGACGCCCCCGCTCGCGATCACCGGCACGCCGACGCGATCGGTGATCGCGCGGAGGAGCTCGAGATCGTAGCCGTCGCGGCGGCCGTCACGGTCCATGCTCGTCACCAATAGCTCTCCCGCGCCGGCGCTGGCTACTCTCTCCGCCCACGCGATCGCGTCGAGGCCGGTCGCCGTTCGCCCGCCGGCGACGAAGACCTCCCAACGAGCGGAAGGGCCGGGGACGCGCTTCGCGTCGATCGCGACGACGATCGCTTGCGCACCCCAACGCGCGCTCGCGCGCGCCACGAGCTCCGGATCGCGCACGGCGGCGCTGTTGATGCTCACCTTGTCCGCGCCGGCGCCGAGGAGTGCCTGCACGTCGGCCTCGGTGCGCACGCCGCCGCCGACGGTGAGCGGCGTGTGCGTGACGGCAGCCGTCTGCGCGACCACGTCGAGGAGGGTGCCGCGGCCCTCGTGGGTGGCGGTGATGTCGAGGAGCGCGATCTCGTCGGCCCCGTCCTCGTCGTAGCGGCGCGCGCACTCCACCGGATCACCGGCGTCGCGCAGGTTCTGGAACCCGACCCCCTTCACGACCCGCCCGCCTTGGACGTCGAGGCACGGGATGATGCGGCGGGCGAGCATCGCTCAGTGCGCTGCTTCGCCGCGCGCTTCGTAGGTCTCGAGAAGCTTCTCGATCGACGCGAGGTTGTTCTCGATCGACTCCTGCACGATCTGGTTCATCGTCGCGCTCGAGCCCTTCAGCGCCTCGTAGTAGCGCTGGCGTTCGGTCGAGTGGATGATCGCCGGCGGAAAGCCGCCGCGGAGGAGGAGCAGGTTCAGGAGCAGGCGCGCGACCTTGCCGCTGTCCTCGGGGAAGGGGAACGCGCGGAGCAGATCGTAGTGCGCACGGGCGGCGAGCCGCACCGGCGTGCGTGCGCGCTTCGTCTCCGGATCGTTGATCCAGTCGACGACGTCCCGCACCTTGTACGGGATTTTGTCGGGCGCGGCGTACTCGTGGAAGTAGAGGCGATGCTGCGGCACGTCCTTGCGGTAACGCACGGACTTCACGTCGCCTTCCTCGGGGTGCAGGATCAGGTAGATCTGCTTCACGGTGTCGATCGTGATCGGCACCTTGCGCTTGTTGGTCGCCTGGTCGCGGATGAAGTCGAGCGCCTCGCGGTGGCGGCGGATCTCCTCGATCACCGGCTGCATGCTCGAGTCGATCTCGCCTTGATAGCCGGCGGGATCGATCGCGGCGCGGAGCTCTTGGACCGTGTAGACGGAGCCCTCGAGCGCGCTGTCGTGATAGATCCACGACATGTCGAGGTTCTCGCGGTAGGCCTGTTGGAACGCTTGGTCCGTGGCGTGAAGACGCGTCTCCAGTCGGGACGTGCGCTCCTCGAGCGAGAGCGGCTTCGGCGGAGGCGGCGGAGGCGGCGGTCGCGAGGCGAGGGGCGCCGACTTTTTTGCCACGCTGGGAGCCGCCTTCGGCACGGACTTCGAAGCCTTCCCAACGGGTTTCGCCGCGGGACGAGCACTGGGCTTGGCCTTCGGAATGGGCTTGGACTTCGCCGGAGGCTTCGGTTTCGCTTTGGTGGGCGCTTTGGGCATGGACCCGATCTGCTCGAAAATACTTATGTTTACGGCAGTTTGGTGGGAAGAGGACCCCCACGAGGTCAGCGGTCGGCACGCGTACGCTAATGAAACGGGGCCACCATCGTCAACCGAATCGCAAAAAGAGAAAGGTGGCTCCACTGAACAGTGTTCAGGTAGGATACCTGGATGCTTGTTCAGCTGACGGTCGAGAACCTCGTTCTCCTCGAAAAGGTCACCCTGGAGCCCGGGCCGGGCTTCAACGTCCTCACCGGCGAGACGGGCGCCGGGAAGTCGATGCTCGTGGACGCCCTCTCCCTCGTCCTCGGCGGCCGGGCGAGCCCGGAGTCCGTTCGGGCCGGCGCGCGGGAAGCGGAGGTCGAAGCGCTCTTCGAGATCGAGAGCGGCTCTCGGGTCGCCGCGAAGCTCGAGGCCTCCGGCGTGCCGTGCGCGGGGGAGCTCGTCGTGCGGCGCGTGGTCCAAGCGGAGGGGCGCAGTCGCGCATACCTCAACGGCCGTCTCGGGACGGTGGCGCAGCTCGCCGAGCTCGCCCCCGACCTCTGCGACGTCGCCTCGCAGCACGAGTCGGTCTCGCTCACGGATCCGACGACCCACCTCGGCTACCTCGATGCGTTCGGGAAGCTCGGGGCCGAGCGGGATGCGCTCGCCGCGCTGGTCGAGGGCGCCCTCGAGGTGTCGCGTGCGCTCGAAGCCGCGCGGGCCGCGGAGCATGGCCGCGCCGAGCGCGAGGACTTCCTCGCGTTCCAGCTCAAGGAGATCGACGAGCTCGCTCCGCGCGAGGGTGAGGACGTCGAGCTCGAGAACGAGCGGAACCGCCTCCGCCACGGCGGCCGCCTCCGCGAGGCGACGTCGCGCGCGGCGTTTCGGCTCCACGAAGGGGAAGATGCGATCGGGGATCAGATCGGGCGCATCTCGGCCGAGCTCCACGCCGCGTGCGCGCTCGACGGCTCGCTCGAGTCGTGGGTGCGTGCGATCGATGCGGCGCGCGCGGAGCTGGTCGAGGCTGCACGCGGCCTCGGGAGCTACGCCGAGTCGGTGGAGTCCAACCCCGAGCGCTTGGCCGAGGTCGAGGAGCGCTCGTTCCGGCTCAAGAAGCTCCTCCGCAAGCACGGCGGCACCGTCGCCGAGATCACGCGTCAGCGCGCGGCGATCGCGGGCGAGGTCGAGGCGCTCGCTGGCGCGCACGATCGGATCAGCGCGCTCGAGGCCGAGCGCGAGGGGCTCCTCCCGAAGCTCGTCGCTGCCGCCGGCCGTCTGTCCGAGAAGCGCCGTGCGGCTGCGGAGCGGCTCGCCGACGCGATCGGGCGCGAGCTCGAGAAGCTCGGGATGGGGCGCGCGCGGGTCGTCGTCGAGGTGGAGCGTCAGGCCGCTGCCAGCGGTGATGCGCTCGTCGTCGACGGCGCGCGGCTCGGCCGCTCGGGTCTCGATCGGGTGGAGTTCCTGATCGCGCCGAACCGCGGCGAGGACCCGCGTCCGCTCCGCAAGATCGCGAGCGGCGGCGAGCTGTCGCGCGCGCTGCTCGCCTTGAAGCGCGTGCTCGCCGAGAAGGGGCCGGCGGGTCTCTACGTCTTCGACGAGGTGGATGCGGGCGTCGGCGGTGCGATCGCCGAGGTGATCGGTCGCTCGATCGCCGACGTGGCGCGGCACCGGCAGGTGCTCTGCATCACGCACCTCCCGCAGATCGCGGCTCAGGCCGACGTGCACTTCGTCGTCGGCAAGACCGAGCAGCGCGGTCGAACGACGACGACCCTCCGGCGGCTCAAGGATTCGGAGCGCGTGGACGAGCTCGCGCGTATGATCGGTGGCGTCCGCATCGGCGACGCGGCGCGCCGCGCAGCGTCGGAGATGCTCCGCCGCTGAGCCCATGCCCCACCATCTCCGGATCGTCGTCGCGTTCGCCCTCGTCGCCTCCGTCGCCCCGCTCGCGTGCGTGAAGCCGCCGCCCGAGGCACCCCCGCCCGTCGTGGGGACCGTCGTCTGTCCGGAGGGGAGCGTCTTCGATCCCGCGCGGAGCTTGTGCGTGGCCCGCGAGCTGATGCCGGTCCCCGCGGGCCCGAAGCCGCCCCCGATCGCCGCCCAGCCCGACGAGCCGGACGAGCCCGACACCGTCGCGACCGTGGCGCCGCCGCCTCCTCCTCCGACCGCGGCGGTGACGGTCGCGGCGCCGCCTGCACGCGCGGGGAACGTCACCGTGACGTGCGGCTTCGGCAACGGGTGGGTCAGCGTGCTGCCCGTCGCGAAGTACCCGAAGGACGACTCGTTCCTGATGCAGGCGCTCATCGGCTTCACGCAGGACCCGAAGTTCTGGGGCTCCGAGCCGCAGTACGCGCCGTTGAAGCCGTTCGCGGCGAAGCGCTGCGGCAGCACGCCGATCGCGATCCCGGTGCCGGCGGCGGGGGACTACTGGCTCCTCGTCGGCCAGGAGGGCACCTTCTCCGCGCGCGGCAAGTACGACAAGAACGGCGTGAAGCGGCGCATCACCGTCTCCGCGCAGGGCGCCAGCGCGGGGGTGGGTACGTCGGACCTCACCGACACCTGGCTCTGCATCAGCTGTCCGTGGGTGCGAACGTACGCGGCCGACGGCGCGGTGGCGACGAGCTTCGTCGTCCTCGCGGGGCGTTCATCGTCGTCCCAAAAAGGTACGGACCGGGTGCCCTTGCGCGGGGCGCCGGTCGTCCGTGGTCGCGTCGTCGTGCGCGTGCTCGAACGCGAGGACGAGCTCACCCGCCTCGACGAGCTCGTCCTCGTCGTGCGCGACGCGGCCGGGCGCGAGCACGCGTTGTTCCCCCGCCACGGTGGCGCGCGCTCGGCGCTCGCCGCCGCCGACGGCGCGCTCGTCGAGCTGCGGCGCGGCACGGGGGTGGCGCTCGAGTACGAGCTGCCGCCGGAGCTCGCCGGCGCGTCCACCGTGGACGGCACGTTCGTCGCCACCGGCTACTACGATCCGGCGCCGCCCGTCGTCGATCTCCACGTCGATCTGGGGGACGCGGTCCACCGGCGCGGCTCGAGCCTCGCGTCGGCCGACCTCGACGCCAACGCCGATCGGCTCGCGCGCGGGAACGTGACGGCGCTCGTCGCGCCGCTCTTCGTGGCCGACGCCGAGCTCCGCGCGCCGGCCGACGTTCGCGCGGAGTACGCCGCGATCCAAGGCGAGCTCGCGCGCGCGCTCGCGGCGAGCGGCTGGTCCGGTCACGTCACCTACGCGTTCGAAGGCGCCGACGGCTTTGCCGACGATCCGAGCGCGCTCGCCGCGTTCGCGAAGCGCGGCGCTTGTCTGTTGGGCGTGGTCCACTCGCGCACGAACGCGCTCGGTGGCTCCAGCCAGGAGCCGGCGGCGGCGGAGCGGCGGCGCGGCCTGACGGCGCGCGGTCGCGCGGTGGCGGAGGCCGCGCTCGCGGCGGGGATGCTCCTCGACGTGGCCCACGCGTCGGACGAGACGTTCGACGATCTCGCGGCGCTCGCCGCCGCGGCCGGGCGCCCGTTCGTGGACTCGCACACCGGCGCGCGCGCGCTGGTCCCGATCGAGCGCAACCTCGACGACGCGCGGATGGCGCGCGTCGCGCGCTCGGGCGGCGTCGTGGCGATCGATCTCCACGGGGGTCACGTCGCGAGCGCACCCGGCGAGCGTCCCACCCTCGACGACGTGGCGGCGCACATCGAGCATGCCGTCGCGGTCGCGGGGGCGGAGCACGTCGCGCTCGGGAGCGATCTCGCGGGGGGCATCACGGGCCCGTCCGCGGACGGCGCAGCCGTCTTCCCCGAGCTCGCGGCGCGGCTTCGCGCGCGCGGCGTCCTCTCGGAGCGGGTCGTCGCGGCGGTGTTCGGGGAGAACGCGCGCCGCGTGCTCGCCCAGTGCCCGCGCTAGACCGCCGCCAACACCGTGGCGACGTTCTCGGACAGACGAAGCGGGCGGCTCCGCTGGGTGAGGATCTCGACGCCGCTCTTGGTCACGGCGATCGTGTGCTCGAACTGCGCGGAGAGTGACCCGTCCGCGGTCCGCACCGTCCACTTGTCCTTCGGGTCGACCTCGACCTCGAAGCGACCGACGTTCACCATCGGCTCGATCGTGAAGACCATGCCGGCCCGGATGCGATCGCCCGCGCCGCGCTTGCCGTAGTGCTTCACCTGGGGCGGCTCGTGGAAGCGGCGCCCGATGCCGTGACCGACGAAGTCGCGCACGACGCTGCAGCCGTTCGACTCGACGTACTCCTGGATCGCGGCGCCGATGTCGCCGAAGCGCCCGCCGTCCTTCACCGCGGCGATGCCGAGCTCCAGCGCGCGCCGGCACACCTCGACGACGTGGCGCGCCTCCGGCTTGGGGGTGCCGATGTAGAACGTGGCCGACGTGTCCCCGTAGTAGCCCTTGTAGAAGGTCGTGACGTCGACGTTGATGATGTCGCCGTCGCGCAGGATCTGCTTGCCGGGGATGCCGTGGCACACGATGTCGTTCACGGACGTGCAGACGCTCTTGGGGAAGCCCTTGTAGTTGAGCGGGGCGGGGTAGGCGTCGCGGGCGACCGTGTCGTCGTGGACGAGTTTGTCGATGTCGTCCGTGGTCATGCCGGCGCGAAGCTTCTCCCCGACGAGGAGAAGGGTGTCCGCAGCCATCTGGGAGGCGACGCGGATGCCGTCGATGTCCTTGGTGCTCTTCAGCTCGATGTTCACGGCGCACACTTTGCGCCGAAGCGGCGCCCGTCGCAACCGGCCTTCACTTGCTGAAGGTCTCGAGCTCGATCGCTTCCTTCACCGCCGCGACCACGTCCTTGGTGTCGGGCGAGAAGTGGAAGTGCCAGCGGGGCTCGCCATCGGGGCCCTTGAACTCCTTCATGAACGCCACGAAGGTCTTCCCGCCGAGGCGCGAGTCCATGCTCTTGATGATGCCGAGCGAGGGCGACTGCTTGCCGACGTAGACGACCATCTCTTCCGGCAGATCGCCGCCGCCGAGCTTCTCGACGACCTTGACCGAGATGGCGTACTCGACCTCGACGCCGTCGCCGCGCCCGGTCACGGTGGTGATCGCGACGCGGGCGGTGCCTTCCGCGAGCTGCGTGCGCTCCCGGAGCGCCGCGTCGGTGCGGGGCGTTCGTGCGTCGTCGAGGTTGAGCCCGACGGCGCGGGGCTCGATCGTGTCGTCGAACACCTCGACCTCCCGCCCTTCGTACGGCGGTCGCGGGCGGTCGGGCGAGCGCGGGTCGGGGCCCCCGCAGGCCGCGAGGAGGCCGAGCGCGAGGGCCGCGAGGAGAGCGAGGCGATGACGGCGCATGCCGGTCGTGAGATACCACATACCTTCCATCGAATTCCTTCCTCGTACGTCATACCGAGGCGCCGGAACGGATCATCTCACCTTGTGGGTCGGGAAATTCCGGTGCTACCTTTCCCCACGCGAAGCGCACGGTTTCCTCCGGGCGCGTCTTGCACAGAGCTCATCTGCACGCCGGCTTCGTTTCCGCCGAGGAGATTTTCCGATGAAACATCGTGCCGTTCTGGTCGCCCTCGTCGCCCTTGGCGCCGCGTCGCTCTGTGGAGTCACGGTGCTGGCTGCGCCCCCCGGGAAGCCCGCCGCACCGCCCGCGCCCCCGCCGGACGCACCGACCGTGCAGAACCTCGCGCCGATGCTCGAGCAGTTCAAGTGGGGCATGACCCACGTCGAGGTCAGCCGCGTCCACAACCAGACCGGCGGCATCTTCGATCAGGACTACAACCCGCAGCTCGCGAAGCTCCAGCCGGGCGTGGCGATGCAGCACCTGGAAGCGGAGCGCGAGCAGAAGAAGGCCGCCTTCACGGCGAGCTTCGTCGAGTTCCGCGACACGCCGACCGGCTTCGACAACACCGGGATCAAGGGCGAGTACACGTACCGCAACAAGGAAGCGGTCATGTACGTCGACCGCTCGAACAAGCGCCGCTACTTCTTCTTCATCGGCGCGGCCCCGGGCGACAAGCTCTGGAAGATCTACGACGAGATCAAGCTCGGCGACGGCATGCCGTACGGCAAGACCTACCAAGAGGCCGTGACGAAGCTCAACGTGCAGCTCAACACGCCCGCGCGCATTCGCGGCGCGGACGCGGCGCAGGGGCTCGCGTACACGACGGCGGATTGGCAGGACGGCACGACGCACCTCCGCGCGCTCGATCGCTCGCGTGACGGCGTCGTGGCGCTCGTGATCGAGGATCGGGCGACGCTCAGCGCGCTGCCGAACCTGCGCACCGCGAAGGACGAGGATCCGTTCGCCATCGATCCGGCGATCGCGGCAGCCACCCGCGGTGTCGGGCGGCAGGATCCGAACGCCGTGCGCGACGCCGGCGCCGACGCGAAGAAGTGAGGAAGCCGGTCCCGTTCAGCCGAACTTTTCGGCGTTCGGCGGGATTGTCCAACCTGCGGTCAGCTTCAGCTTCAGCTTGGGGCTGACCGCGCTGAGCGAGCGAATCGCAGGCTCGAGCACCCGGTCGCGCGTCATGGCGACACCGGGGCAGCCCGAGCACGTCCCCGCGAGGTGTAGGTGAACGTCGCCATCGTCGTAGCTCACGAGATAGAGCTCACCCCCGTCTGCAGCGACGAGGGGGTGGAGGACGTCCCGGCAAAGCTTGAGGAGCTGCTCGCGCCCCTCGCTACTCTCGGAACCTGCTCCCGGCTTGGATGCCGTGGCCATGATTCTCACGCTACCATGATTCGTTCTTGCGGTATTCTGGAGAACGCTGGGCCTCCGTCTGGGGCCCACCACGAAAGGTGAGCGGTTGGGTCGCTTTCGGCTTCGGTTCCTTCTTCAAGAGATCGACCTCCCGCGCGGCGAGACCGTGATCGGGCGGAGCCCGGAGTGCCATGTCACGCTCGAGGACCCGCTGGTGTCGCGCCAGCACGCGCGCATCGTCGTCGACGACAACGGTGCTTCGGTCGAAGACCTCGGCAGCCGTAACGGCGTTCGGGTCAACGCGATGCCGGCGCGCGGGCGGATCCCGATCAAGGACGGCGATCGGCTGCGGATCGGAACGCAGGAGTTCGTGCTCTCCGAGGTCGCGCGCCTCGCGCCGTCGACGATGGCTTCGAAGACGACCGGGTTCCTCCGCCACTGCGCGCGCTGTCGGCTCCCGGTCCCCCAAGAGGTGCGCGAGTGCCCGTCCTGCGGCGCGACGGAGCGCGTGGACGAAGAAGACGACACGCTGACCGGGCAGCTCGGGCCGCAATCGAAGCGCTCGTGGGGCGTGGAGCTCTTGCTCGAGGTGCTCGAGCGCGCGATCGCGACCCAGCGGGCGCCGGACGCGGCGCGCACGCTGCAGAAGATCGCGAGTCAGCTCGAGGAGATCGTCGACAAGGGCGACGGCGTGGACGACGACGTGCTCACGCGGCTCGCGCGGCTCTCCGTCCGCACGAGCGAGCTCACGAAGGATCCGCTCCACGCACGCTTCTGCATCGGGCTCTACACCGTGCTGCGGCGCCTCCCGCCGGCGGAGATCACGGACGAGCTCGCGCTGGTCGCGGTGCGCGACGGCAGCGCTCTGCGGGTCAGCATGGACGAGCTGGTCCAGATGGGCCGGGGCCTGGAGCGGACCGAGCGAAACAACGAGGCCCTGGGCCGACTCGAGCGTTTGCTCGAAGCCTTGGCGCCGGTCTCATCATCGGACGACACAGGAGTGAACAAGTCGCTATCCTGAGCCGAAGCCCGCGCATGTCCCCCCGTTCGAAAGCCTGACGATGCGGTTCCGCCTCCGCTACCTGAACCACGACCTCGAGCTGAGCGAGGGTGAGTTCGCCGTGGGGCGGAACGCGAGCTGCCAACTCTCGCTCGACGATCCGCTGGTCTCGCGTCGGCACGCGCTCCTGCTCGTCGGCCCCGACTCGGTCACGGTCGAAGATCTCGGGAGCCGGAACGGCGTCGTCGTGAACGGCGAGCGCATCCCCGGTCGAACGCTGCTCCGCGCCGGCGATCGGATCCAGATCGGCTCGCAGGAGATGATCCTCGTCGCGGCGTCGGAGAACCCGAACCCGCAGTCGATGCGGAGCCCGCTCCGCGCCACGCTGACGAACCTGCCCGGGAGCGAAGGGTCGTTGCCGGACCCCGCACGACCGACGGCGGCGAACTACACGGTCGACACGGATCCGAGCATGGTTCGGCGCGTCGACTCGTTCAAGGTGCTCGGCGCGGTCGCGGAGAAGGCGCTCGCGATGGGCAAGGCGCACGAGGCCGAGCGCATCCTCGCGAGCCCGCTCGGGGACGTGATCGAATCGGCGCGCTCCGGCAAGGTCGTGAGCGACGGCTTGATGGAGATGGCGGCGCGCTTCTCGGCGCGCCTCGCGACGGCGACCGGCAAAGGTGCGTGGGCCGACTACGTCATCGAGCTGTACGGGCTGCAGCGCAAGCTCGTGCCGGCGCCGGTCATCGACGAGCTCTACAACGCGTTCCGGCGCGTCACGGCGATCGACCTCCAGCTCCTCCGCGAGTACGTCGGTTACCTCCGCGATCAGTCGGCGAACCTCGGTCCGGCGGAGCGCTTTCTGGTCCAGCGGATCGAGGGCCTCGAGCGGCTGGCCGGGATTCGCTGACGCGGTCCTGCAAGAAGACGTGCTCGGCCGTGGCCAGGCTCTGCGCGATGGCGGCCGCGAGCGCGCCCCGGAGCTCGTCGTCGGCCACGGCGTCGAGCGAGCCTTGGATCGTGCGCGGGATCGGCGCCGGCGGTGGCACCTTGGTGCTCCCGCGTCGCTCGGGCGGCCGCGCCGGAGGCTCGATGGGGCCGGTGCGGAACGTGATTCGGCGCGCGGTGATGCCGTGCTCGGCCAGGCGAGCGAGGATGGTCTCCGAGAGGAGCGAGAGCTCCTGCGCCCACGCGCTCGTGGCCACGCGGATGACGAGCACCTCGTCCTCCAGCTTGACCGGTCGGGTGCGGTCGGCCACGCGGACGCCGACGATCGTGCGCCAGAGCGGGAGGGCAATCGGCGGGCGGTCGGGGGCGAACCGGTCCTCTCCCGCGCGCGCGAGGATCGCGTCGACGGGCTCGGGGGCTTTCAGCTTGGGCCGGTAGCGCCGCACGAGCGGAGCCTAACACTGGGACCGCTTGATGCGAGCCTGCCGGACCTGCGACGACCTACCCAGCGGCGGCGTCCCTCGCGTGAACGCGCCACCCCGGGCCCGTGCAGGAAGTGCGCACGGGGGCGAGGCGTGGTAAAGCACGCCCGCCATGTGGGAAATCAGCACCGAGACCTGCGTCGCCGCGGCCCATCAACTCCGGCTTGCTCCGGGAGAAGGTGAGCGCCTCCACGGCCACAACTGGCGGATCAAGGCGACGGTGCGGGCGACCGAGCTCGACGCGCGCGGGTTCGTGATGGACTTCAACGAGCTGGGGCCGACGCTCCGCGCGCTCGTGGAGCCCTACGAGCACGTCTTCCTCAACGAGGTCCCGCCGTTCGACGACGTGAACCCGACCGCCGAGAACATCGCGCGGGTCGTGTTCGAGAACCTGGCCGCCAAGGTCGACGACGCACGGGTCAAGGTCGTGCGGATCGAGATCTGGGAGAACGACGTCTGCGCGGCGGCGTACTTCCGCTGACGTTCACTTGAGCGATGCGCTCGGGCGCCGCAGGGCGAGGGGCCCGCGCGGAGCTTCCGGCTCGAAGAGGGCCCCACGCCGATCGGCGAGGCCGACGCGGATCATCCCGTTCGAGAGCGAGAGCGCGAACGCCGCGTGCGGCACCGCGTCGACGCCGACGTCGCTGAGGACGAAGACGACGACGGGGAGCGAGCCCGCTTCGGGTGTGCCCGCCGCGACGGGCGGTGCGGCGCAGCGGCGCGCGACGTCGAGCACGCGCTCGTGCGCCGTGCAGGCCTCGAGCGCGCGCTTGTCCGCGTCGTCGCGGGGCGCGCGGGCGAGGAGCATCGCCGCGGCCGCGCGGACGTCGTCGTTCTCGTCTTCGAGCGCGCGCCGCTCGGACTCGCCGTCCTGGCAGCGTGCGCCGGCGAGCGCGAGGCCGACGAGCGCGTTCGCGCGCGCGTAGCGATGGCCTGCGCCGACGCGGCCGCAGAGCCACGTCGTCGCGAGGGTGGGGTTCTTGAGGCGCGCAGCGATCCGCCCGAGCGCGGCGGTCCCGTCGATGGAGGTGTCGACGTCGGGGGCTTTCGCGAGGACGGCGGCGAGCGCGCGGCCCGCGGCCTCGTCCCCGACCGCGCCGAGCGCCCAAGCGGCGTTCGAACGGACGGCGGGGTCCGTGTCGTCGAGGAAGGCGATCAGGGTGGCCGCCCCCTCGGGGCTCGCCTGCGCGCCGAGCGCGGTGGCGAGCGCACGCCGGTCGTCCATGTCGGGGCTGGTCTTGAGCTTGAGCAGGATCTGGGTCGCGTGCGGATCCTTCGCCTGACCGAGGGCGGCGATCACGCCGTCGCGTTCGGTGCCCGCCGCGGTGTCGAGCTCCTTCGCGAGCCGGTTCGTCGCGTTCGCGTCGGGCGCGCGCCCGAGGATGCCGCCGAGCCCGAGCAGGAGCGCTGCCCGATCCGTTTCGTCCGTGGCGTCGAGCTTGGCGACGAGCGCGTCGCGCGCCTTGGCACCGCCCGCGCGCGAGAGGGCCACCGCCGCGCGGAGGCGGATGTTGCCGTCGGGATCGCCGACGAGCGGGACGAGGGCATCGTCCGCCGAGGCCGGACCGAGGGCGCCGAGCGCGTCGACTGCGGCGGCGCGGAGCGCGGGGTCCTTCACCGTGACGAGACCCGCGAGCGTCGCCGCCGCGCGCGGGGCGCCGGTGCGACCGAGGATCTGCACGACCTCCACGAGCTCCGTCGGACCGAGGCGCGCGTCCTTGAGCGCGGCCGCGAGCGGCTCGACGGCGCGGCCGTCGGGGTGGAGCGGATCGAGGAGCGCCAGCGCAGCGCCGCGCGACTCGGCGCGCACCACGGGGCTCGGATCGGCGAGGAACTCCAGCACGACCGGCACGATGTCGGGGTTGCCGGTCCCGCCGAGCGCGCGGAGTCCCGCCGCGACCGGGAGCGTGCCCCGGCGCATGGCCGCGACGATCGGCGCCGCCTGCTTCGCGGCGTGGAGCTGGCCGAGCACCCAGGCCGCGCTGATGGCAGCGGCCGTGCTCGGCGGCGCGGAGAGCAGGGCCTCGAGCTCGGGGACCGCCTTGGGCCCGGCATCGACGAGCGCATCGCGGACGGGGGTTCGGTCCAGCGTGGCGATGGCGTCCTCCCCGGTGCCGAGGTTCGCCATGAGCACGCGTACGGCCTCGGTCGTGCCGATCCGGCCGAGCGCGGCGAGGGCGGCTTGGCGGAGCGGCGGGATCTTCTCCGAGGCGAGCGGGGTGAGCACGTCCACCGCGTCCGGGGCGCGGAAGCGACCGAGCGAGCGGATCGCTTCGATCCGAACCTCCTGCAGGTTGTCGCGGAGCTGGAGCATCAGCGCCTGCGACGCGCGGGGATCGCCGAGATCGCCGAGCGCGCGTGCGACCTCCTTGCGGACGTCGGCGACGGAGTCCTGCACTTTGCCGACGAGCGGGACGACCGCCCGCCGATCACCGAGGCGACCGAGCGAGCGAACGACCTGGATGCGCACGGGCGGGCTCGCGTCGTCGAGCTTGCCGAGGAGCGGCGGCGCGGCGTCGGGGCCGGATTGGGCGCCGAGCGCTTCGGCGGCCTTCGCGCGAACCGTCGCGTCCGTGTCGCTCAGGGCGCGCGCGAGCTGCGGGATCGCCTTCACGTTCGGGAGCGCGTGGGCGACGTCGCACGCCTTCATGCGGAGGCGCGTGTCGCGGTCGCCGAGCCAGGGGAGGACGTCCTCGGTCGCGGGCAGGTAGTGGAGCGCCATCGCGGCGTCGGCCGCGGCCAGTCGCACCTCGGGATCGGGATCGACGAGCGCCGTGGCGAGGAGCGGCGTCGCTTGGCCCAGGCTGAGCGAGCGAATCTCGAGCGCGCCGCTTCGGCGGGCACCCGGGTCGGGCGAGGCGAGGGCGCGCGCCACGCGATCGGGGACGTCCGGCCAGACGAGCGCGTGCGCGTCGTGCGAGAGGCCCGGGGCGAGCCCGAGGACGGCGGCGCAGGCCGCGAGTGCGGCGAGGGCTCGGCGAGCGCGGACGCGATGCATCGGTGTCACGGTATCACACCAGGCCCCCGCGCCGCCGCGCGTACCAGTGGAGCCCGACGACCGCCGCCGCGAGGAGCGACCAGAGCCACGGCGGCGCGAGCGCGACGACGTGCCGCTCGGCGCTGACGACGGTGGGCTTGGGGAGCGAGAGGCCCTTCACGTCGTCGCTCGCCCAGCGGAACGTGCCGCCGCTCGCGTCGGCGATGCGGCGGAGGCGCGCGCCGTCCGGGCGCGAGTCGGCCCACTCGTCGCCGCCCGCCTCGCAGGCGAAGTCGCGCCGGGTCGTGGGGCCCGAGCCGACGTGGAGGAGGGCCGAGAACGCGCCCGCGGGGAGGGAGGGGACGTCGAAGTCGACCGTGCCGCTCCCGGTCGCGCCGTTGCGTTCGAGCTTGATCGGGTCCATCGCGCCGTCGGTGCGCGTGATCTCGAGCGCGAGGTCGACGGTCTTCTGACCGAGGCCCGTCGTGCGCACGGAGAGCTTCGCGGGGGCGCCCGCGAAGCAGGTCGGGACGTCGATCTGCGCCGGCTCGAAGCGCGGGTCGCGCATGAGCCAACCCAGGAGGCCGTCCCAGAGGGCGCCGTGTCCGCGGCCGGCCGTGCGAACGCCGAGCTCGGAGAACTCGAGGAGCCACCCGCCGTCGACGCCGAGCGCGATCGAGCGCCCGTTCCCGACGTCGGCGATGGCGAGCACCGGCATCGGCGCGCCCGTCTTCGTGCGGAGGCGCGGGTGCGACCACAGCGTGATGCCGCCGGGCTGCACGTCGCCGAGCACGTTGGCGCCCGGCATCGCGGGGAGCTCGGTGTCGACGACGGCGCGCAGCGGTCCGAGGAGCGGCGCGGTGCGGCCGGCGGCGCTCCAATCGGGGACGAACGCGGCGGTGTCGGCGGCGGTCGAGCCCTGGGCGCCATCGAGCCCGACCGGGAGCACGCCCGCGAGCGGCGTCCCGGCGTAGCCGCCGGCGACGAAGGAGTTCGGTCCCCCGACCATCACGAGGCCGCCGCCGTTGCGCACGTACGCGGCGAGCGCGGGCAGGTGCCGCTCGAGCCCGTAGGGCTGCGCGTCGAAGTCCTGGAGGACGACGGCGTCGAACGAGGGGAGGTGCTCGCTGAAGAGCTCGTCGACGGGGAAGGGGATGAGCGCGAGATCGTCCTGCGTCGCGTTCGCGTTGTCGGTCGGCGTGCGGAGGATGAAGAACGCGACGACGTCGACGGAGGCATCGCTCTTGAGCCACTGGCGGAGCGCGCGCACGTCGTTCGTGGGGCGGCCCGCGACGTGGAGCACGCGCACGCGCTCGCGCGCGACGTCGATCGCGACGAGGCGCCGATCGTTCTCCGGGACGACGTCCCCACTGACGCCGCCGATCGCGACCTCGACGACGCGCGCGCCCGCGCGCTCGAGCGTGATGGTGAGGTCGATCGTCGCCGTTCCGTCCTTCACGTGGGCGAGGCCCGTCGCGAGGAGCGCCGGAGCGCCGTCGTGGCGGAGCTCGCGCGCGGTCACGGTGAGCTCGTCGCACGAGGTTCCACCGTCGCACCCGACCTCGACCCGGAGCGGGAGCGGCACGTGGGCGACCGCGGCCCCCGCGAGCGAGACCTTGCGTACGCTCGCGTCGGCGGGGGCGGTCTTCGTGGTCGCGATGGCGTGGACGGGGATCCCGATCTCCTCGTGGAGCGCGCGGAGCGACTCGTCGGAGACGTCCGAGCTCGGATCGTCGAGGCGCCCGTCGCTCACGACGACGATCGCGTCGGGTCGCTCGTCGGAGCTCGTCGCGATGGAGCGGAGCGCGGCCGAGAGATCGCTGCGGGGGAGCACGACGTTCGGGTCGCGCGGCTTGGGCGCTCCGTCGCCGAACGACAGCGGGACGAAGCGAGCGTCCTTGTGCCCGGCGAGCAGCTCGTCGATCGCCCGATCGCGAGCGACCGCGCGCCGCTCCGCGCCGTCCTTCAAGTCCATCGAGCGCGACTGGTCGGCGAGGACGACGACGCGCGCGCCCACGACGCTCTCCGTCGCCGCGATCCGCACCGGCCGCAGCACGGCGACGAGGAGCAGCAGGACCGCTCCGATCCCGGAGGCCGCGATCACGAGCCCACCACGCTCGCGGCGGCGCATCTCGACGAGCAGGAGCACGAAGCTCGCCGCGCTGAGCGCGATCGCGACGGCGACTGCCCACGAGGGGAGGTCGCTGCTCGGGGCGAGGTGCGTGGAAGGGTTCACGATCCGACCCGAGGCCATAGCACGCCCGAGCGCCCATTTCGTGCTACGGGAGGGGAATGCGCCCGGCCCGTCTGCTCCCGTGGCTCGCGGTCGCCCTCGCCGGGGCGCTCTTGTGCGCGATGCCGAAGCCGGCGCGTGCGTTCGGGGACGTCGGGGCGTTCGACCCGCGCGTGCTCCTCGTGGGCTCTCAGACCGACGCCGCGCACCCCAACGCACCGGCGCGCTGGTCGTGGGAGCTCGTGCAGCGCACGAGCGCGCCTGCCCGCTCGAAGCCCACCCTCGTTCGCGCGGATGCGCCGGAGCTCACGGCCGCGCCCTTCGTCTATTGGAGCGGCTCGCGCGCGGTCGACCCGCTCACCGGCTCGGAGATCGCGGGCCTCCGCCGCTTCTTCGCGCTCGGGGGCGTCCTCTTCGTCGACGATGCCGCGCCGGCGGCGAGCGGTCCGGGGGCGTTCGGAACGAGCGCGCGGCGGGAGCTCGCTCGCGTCCTGTCGGATGCGACGCCGGTCACGCTCCCCACCGAGCACGTGGTCTTCCGCACGTTCTATCTCCTCCACCGGGCCGAAGGCCGCGTGGCGGGGCCCGCGTCGCTCGACGCGATCGTCCGCGGCGGCACGGCGCAGGTGATCTTCTCGGCGCACGACCTCGGTGGCGCGCTCGCCAAGGGCCCCACCGGGGCGTGGGAGGAGACGGTCACGCCGGGCGGTGACTCCCAGCGCGAGCGGGCGATCCGCCTCGCCGTGAACGTGGCGATGTACGGGCTCTGCTCGAACTACAAGGACGACCAGGTCCACGCGCCGTTCTTGATGCGGCGCCGCTCCGGCGCCGTCCCCTGACGGCCGTCAGTCGAAGTCGTCGATCCGCCAGACCGCGCCGTCGCGCCGCATCCGCACGCGGTGCCCGCCCGGAATCTCGACCGTCGCGGTGTCGCCGGCGATCTGGACCGGGAGCGTGTCCGGCTTCTCGAGCCCTTCGACGAGCGAGCGCAAGTCCTGCTCGATCATCGCGCGCGTCTGCGGCGAGAGGATCCGCATCAGCCCCGCGTAGCTGCGGCGCGCGATGACGCGGCGGAGTTGGTCGAGGGCTTCCTCGGGCGTGCGCGCGCCGCCGGGCAGCGCACCCGCGCTCGTGATCCAGAAGATCCCGTCCTTGAGGTCGAGCGCGGACTCTTCGCCGTCGTCGTAGCGGAGGCGCGCGGTGGCTTGCACGCGCGTCTGGGGCGCGCGAAGCGCCTTCGCCACGTCCGCGAGCTCGCTGCGCTCGTCGCCGACGACGCGGCGTACCTCGTCGCGCGGGCGGGCCTTCTGCGCCTCGGTCGTCATCATGTCGTAGATGCGATCCGCGTCGCCCTTGTCGGCGGCGTCGGCGTAGGCGCGCGCGGCATCGCGCGGGTCGGGCACGCTGTGCGACACGCACGCGTTCGCCCCGAGCGCGAGCGCCGCCCCCAGAAGCACCCATCCTCGGCTCGAACCGGTCCGTCCCATCGTGCGCGGCGACTCTATCACAGCGGTGCAGGCCCCTTCAGCCGAAGGTCACGTCGAGGTCGAACACGTCGCGGAGGAGGCCGGATTTCGCACGGACGGTCCACTCCTCGAGCTCGCGGTCCTCGGCCCCCACGACCGTGAGCACGAGTCGGTTCGACTTCGCGTCGACCGCGCCGCGCACGCTCTGCACCTTGCCGAGGTGCTCGCGGTCGAGCGCGTCCGCGATCCGGAGGATCGCCGCGAGCCCCCGCACCTTGCCTCGCGCGTCCTTGTCGAGCTCGCGGAAGTTCGGGTGCGACGCGTCCGGCGGCGTCTTCCGGTGGTACCGCGCGATGTTCGCGACGATCTCCCGCTCCAGCGGCGTGAGGCCGATGATGTCCGAGTGGAGGATCAGGTAGTAGCTGTGCTTGTGGTGCCCGTCGTAGCGGATGAAATCGCCGACGTCGTGGAGGAGCGCCCCCGCGCGCAGGAGAAGGCGATCCCGATCGTCGAAGCCGTGCACCGCGCGTAGGTCGTCGAACAACTGCACGGCGAGGCGCGCGACGAGCTGGCCGTGGGCCTCGTCGAACTGGTAGCGCTGACCGAGGCGCTCGCACGCGGCGAGGACCGACTCCGCTTCGCCCTTCTCGTCCCAGACCTCGAAGAAGCGCTCGCTGAGCTCCGCGAGGATGCCCTCCTTGAGCCCCACGCCGGGCGCGACGATCGCACCCATCCGGAAGTGCTCGGCCAGGCGGAGGAAGATCGCGGTCGCGGGGAGGATCGTGTCCGCGCGGTCGGGGCGGAGGCCGAACTGGTCCCGCCGCTCGGCGGGCGTGAGCTTGACGAGCTTGGCGAAGAGGGCGCGCGCGGCGCCGACGTCGACGGCGCGATGAAAGCCGAACGCGCCGTGCTCGAGCGGGCAGAGCTCCGCGAGCGTGTCGACGTTCCCGCCCGTGCCGATGAGCATCTCGATCTTGAACCGTGCGAGCGGCGCGAGCGCTTCGACCAGCGCGCGGTCGATGGCCTCTTTGAGGATGCGATGGCCGTCCTTCCCGCCGCCGGCGAGGACGGTCTCCAGCACGCGCACGGTGCCGAGCGGCAGCGAGACCGAGAAGGCGTGGCGCCCGCCATCGAGCACCGTGAGCTCGGTCGAGCCGCCGCCGATGTCGACCAGCAGCGCGACGCGACTCGCGAGATCGATCCGACGCGAGACGGCGAGCTCGATGAGCCGCGCCTCCTCGACGCCCTCGATCACGTCGAGCTCGATCCCGGCTTCGCGCCGCACGCGCTCGACCAGGGTGGCGCCGTTCTTGGCCTCGCGGACCGCGCTGGTGGCCGTCGCGCGGTAGGCGTCGACCTTCTGCTCGTCCAGGACCTCCCGGAAGCCCCGCAGCACGGTGGAGGCCTGGCTGATCGAGGCCGGCGGCAAGCGCCCGGTCAGATAGACCTCGGCGCCGAGGCGCACCGCAGCGCGCTGGTTCACGAGCTCGCGGACGGTGAGCTCACGGCCGCTCCCGCGCTTCTCGGCCTCGATGACCCGGAGGCGGATCCCGTTCGAGCCGACGTCGATGGCAGCGAAGCGACCGCGAGCGCCTTCACGAAGTGGGAGCGGCATTCGCGGCGCACCGTAGCCCCGCAGGCCGCCTTTCGCTATACCGACGCGACATGGGCGACGAACGGTTCCTCCGGCGGCTCATGGCGGGCGCAGCGCTTGCCTCGGCGGCGGGGGCGTTCGTCGCGGGCACGGTCTCGCGCGGCGTCGGCGCGGTCCTGCTCCTGGCCGGTTGGGCCGCGTTCCTGTGGGCCCTCCACCGTCACGGGCGGCTCGGCGAGGGCTGAGGCGCGCTCAGAGCTCGCTGCGGAGGACCACGATGCCGGTGTCGGCACCGAGCTTCGGCGTCCGCTTGGCCGCCCAGCCGAAGTCGCGGTCGGTCAGCGACATCGTGCCCTGGGTCGGCCCGCCCGCAGTTTTGGCCACGAGATCGAGCGCAACGAGAGCATCTTCGTTCACCTTCGGTGTCGTACGTTCGGTGTAAACGCCTGTCTTGTCGAACACTCCGACATAGAAGACTGGCATCTTGCTCGTGTCGCCGCTCTTCGAGAGCGCGTCCTGGAGAGTGCGCTTCAGCACCTCTTGGAGGTGGAGCGCGTAGCGCCGGTAGGACCAGCCGGTCACGAACATGCCGCGGGTCGCCCCGTCTTCGCCGCGCACCGGGACCGCAGCGACCCAGGTCTTGTCGGGTCCGTTCGCGGTCGCCGAGCCGGGGAACGTCCCCGTCGCGAAGGTGCACGGCGCACCGGCCGGGCTCGCCGGTACCTTCGCGAGGTCGGGGAACACGGCCATGAGGTCCTGTCCGGCCATCGCGTCTTGGTCGAGGTTGTTGCGGATTCCGATGCCCTTTTCGTCGGCCAAGGCGAAGAAAGTCGATTTCGCGACCGTCAGTTTCGGTACGTCTCTCACCGTCTTGGTGAGGGCCGTCTTCACGCCCGCGGGGTCGGTCTTCGGATCGGGTGCGCCCTTGGCGTAGAGCGCCCCGAGCGCTTTCGCCCCGTCCGGAAGGCCGGTTTCGATCTCGGCGACGTCCCCGTCGACCTGCTGGGCGAGGCCATCCACGTCGTTGGAGGCCTTCTTGGCGCTCTCCTGGCCCTTGTCCTTGCACCCGAGGAAGGCGCTTCCGAGTAGCCCGACTAGGAAGACGGTTGGGACGAGACGTCCAGTCAGCCCAAACGGTCGAGCCGGGAAGGAGACAGTCGACATGCGAGAAACCCTACACGCCTCGTCCGTAGGCGAGCGGAAAAAAGAGCGATCACGGCGGAGAGGGGGTCTTTTCTGCGTGACGGCACGTCGATTTCATGAGCAACTCGATGGTTGCCGGAGCTGGTGACCTCTCTGGGGCGTGAAAATATTGCGACGGAGAGAGGGAAGGAGGATTCGATTCATCTCTGTCTCATTTTGAGAATCGATGATACGTAAGGGCATCTTCAGCCGAAGTGGCGGAATCGGCAGACGCAGCGGATTCAAAATCCGCCGACCTCCGGGTCGTGAGGGTTCGACCCCCTCCTTCGGCACGAGAAGAGACGACGCAGTACCCCCTAAAAATTCCAGGAAGAGAGGCCCGACCCCATGAGCACCCAACTTCGCACCACCATCGAGCAGCTCGCCGAGAGCTTCGTCGCCGGCGTCCTTGCTGCGATGCGAAAGGCGCCACTCGAGGAGATCCTCGACCAGACCGGGCGGGCGCGTGCAGCGCTGAAGGCGGGCCGCGGCGCCGGCAGCGCGGCGGGCCCGAAGGTGAAGGCGGGGAAGCAGGGCCGGCTCGCACGTCGCTCGCCGGACGAGCTGGAGAAGGCGCTCGACGACATCGTCGGGCTCCTCCAGAAGAACCCGGAGGGCCTCCGCGCGGAGCAAATCCGCGATCAGCTCGGCCTCATCTCGAAGGAGCTCCCGCGCCCGCTGGCGGACGGCGTCGCCGCGGGGCGGCTCCGGAAGACCGGCGAAAAGCGCGCGACCACCTACTTCGCGACGGGCAAAGGCGGCGGCGGCGGGGGCGGGAAGACGCGGGCGCGCAAGAAGAAGTGACGCGCTTCGAAAGGGGGGCTTGGCGCGCGGTAGGGGGCCGTGCTAAGAGCCCCCCTCTCTTTGGAGAAGAACATGCCGAGTGACGCGATTCAGTGCAAGCCGTTGGAAGTCATCGTCAGCGACCGGGGCATCGAGCGCGCGATCAAGATGCTCAAGCGGAAGCTGGCTTCCGAGGGCGTTCTGCGCGAGCTGAAGATGCGCCGCCACTACATGAAGCCGAGCGTGAAGCGCCGGAAGAAGCAGGCCGAGGCCGCTCGCCGTCGCCGTAAGCGCGCCAAGATGGACGCCGCGCCGATCACGCGCGGTTGAGCGAGCGTCAGCTCGAAACGCCGAGGGCGCCCCGCGAGAGCGGCGGCGCCCTTCGCCATTTTGGTGGTAACGTGCGGCGCGTGAGCCTGACCACCGAACGCACCAAGAGGGGCACGGCGCCGCGCGCGCTCGTCCCACCGTACTTCAACCCGAGCTCGCCCGCCGTCGACAAGGTCGCGATCGACGAGCGCGTCGCTGCGCTCGCCAAGCGCTCGATCAAGAAGGCGGCGAAGGTCGCCGGGCTGCGGCTCGCGGTGAAGATGATCGACCTCACCACGCTGGAGGGGAAGGACACCCCCGGCAAGGTGCGGGCGATGTGCCAGAAGGCGCTCGTCCCGCTCGACACCGATCCTTCGATCGGGCCGGTCGCGGCGGTGTGCGTGTACCCGAACCTGGTCCCGGTCGCGAAGAAGGCGCTCGCCGGCTCGAGCGTCCAGGTCGCGAGCGTGGCGACGGCGTTCCCCAGCGGTCAGTCGCCGCTCGACATCAAGCTCGAAGACGTGCGGCGGGCGGTGGAGTTCGGCGCCGACGAGATCGACATGGTGATCGATCGCGGGGCGATGCTCGCGGGCGACTACCGCAAGGTCTTCGACGAGATCGCGGCGACGAAGGAAGCGTGCGGGCGCGCCCACCTCAAGGTGATCTTGGAGACCGGGGAGCTCGGAACGCTGGACCAGGTGCGGAAGGCGAGCGAGATCGGCATCGCGGCCGGCGGCGACTTCATCAAGACGTCGACCGGCAAGGTGACGCCTGCCGCGACGCCCGCGGTCACGCTCGTCATGCTCGAGGCGATCCGCGACCACTACCAGGCGACCGGCCGCAAGATCGGCATGAAGCCGGCGGGCGGGATCCGGACGGCCAAGCAGGCGCTCCACTACCTGGTGATCGTGAAGGAGACGCTCGGCGATGCGTGGCTCGTTCCGGAGCTGTTCCGCTTCGGCGCGAGCGTGCTCTTGAACGACGTCCTGATGCAGCTCGAGAAGGAGCGCACGGGCGTGTACCAAGCCAACGAAGACTTCTCGAAGGACTGAGCCATGCAGAAATCGAAATCGCTCGCGAAGACGGAAAAGAACGGCATCTCGCAGGCTCATCACGCGCTCGACTTCGGCAAGGCGTGGGAGTATTCGCCGGCGCCCGAGTCGCCCGATCACGTCAAGATCGACCCCCGCTACGAGCTGTTCATCGGCGGCGAGTGGGTGAAGCCCAACTCGCGGAAGTACTTCGACACCATCTCTCCGTCCACCGAGCAGAAGCTCGCCGAGGTGGCGGAGGCGAACGCCAAGGACGTGGACGACGCCGTCCGCGCCGCGCGCCACGCCTACGAGCGCTACTGGTCGAAGATGCGCCCGTCGGATCGTGCAAAGTACATCTTTCGAATCGCACGTGCGATTCAGGAGAAGGCACGCGAGATTGCCATCGTCGAGTCGATGGACGGCGGAAAGCCGATCAAGGAGTCGCGCGACGTCGACATCCCGCTCGCTACCGCGCACTTCTTCTACCATGCAGGCTGGGCGGACAAGCTGGAGTACGCATTCCACGGGCGCAAGCCGCGCCCGCTCGGCGTGGCCGGTCAGATCATCCCGTGGAACTTCCCGTTCCTGATGGCGGCGTGGAAGCTCGCGCCGGCGCTCGCGTGCGGGAACACCGTCGTCCTCAAGCCGGCGGAGACCACGCCGCTCACGGCGCTCCTCCTCGCGAAGATCATCGAAGAGGCCGAGCTGCCGCCGGGCGTGGTGAACATCGTGACCGGCTTCGGCGCGACGGGGGCCGCGCTCGCGGCGCACCGCGACGTGAACAAGGTCGCGTTCACGGGCTCGACCGAGATCGGCAAGCGCATCCAGCGCGCCGTCGCCGGGACGAACAAGCGCCTGACGCTGGAGCTCGGCGGCAAGGCCGCGAACGTCGTCTTCGCCGACGCGCCGCTCGATCAGGCGGTCGAGGGGATCATCAGCGGCATCTACTTCAACCAGGGCCACGTCTGCTGCGCGGGCTCGCGCTTGCTGGTCGAAGAGAGCGTGCACGACGTCATCGTGCGGAAGCTCCGCGATCGCTTGCAGACGTTGCGCCTCGGGGACCCGCTCGACAAGAACACGGACGTCGGCGCGATCAACTCGAAGATGCAGCTCGAGAAGATCAAGCAACTGGTGAAGGCCGGCGAGGACGAGGGCGGCGAGCGCTTCAGCGCGCCGTGCCCGATCCCGAACAAGGGCTTCTGGTTCGCGCCCACGTTCTTCACGAACGTCGCGCAGTCGAGCCGGATCGCGCGCGAAGAGATCTTCGGCCCGGTGCTCTCGATCCTGACCTTCCGCACGCCGGACGAAGCGATCGAGAAGGCGAACAACACGATGTACGGGCTCTCGGCCGGTGTCTGGACCGACAAGGGCGCGAAGATCTTCTGGATGGGCCAGCGCCTGAAGGCGGGCGTGATCTGGGGGAACACCTACAACAAGTTCGATCCTTCGTCGCCGTTCGGTGGCTACAAGGAGAGCGGCTTCGGCCGCGAAGGCGGGCGCCAGGGCCTCTCGGCGTACGTGGAGCTCGAGGGTTGATATGGCGCGCACCAAGACGCAGAAGAAGGCCGACGACGGCGCAGTGAAGACGACCAGCACCGCGATGGTGCTGGAGAAGAGCACGGGGCCGTTCCGCGCCCCCGTTCGCGTGTCCGTCAACAAGGCCTACAAGATGTACGTCGGCGGGGCGTTCATCCGCTCCGAGTCCGGGAGGTATTTCCAAGTGAAGCGCAGCGCGCTCGTCAAGAACGCGGACCCCGAGATCGTCAACGTGCCGCGCGGGTCCCGGAAGGACGTGCGCGACGCCGTGCTCGTGGCGAAGAACGCGGGCGAGGGGTGGGCGGCGCGCACGCCGTTCAACCGCGGGCAGATCCTCTACCGCCTGGCGGAGATGATGGAGTCCCGGCGCGACGAGCTCGTGACGGCGCTCGAGCGCTCGGGGCTCGACGCGAAGGCCGCCGAGGCCGAGGTCGAGGCGAGCATCGATCGCGCGGTGTTCTACGCGGGCTTCGCGGACAAGTTCCACAGCCTCGTGGCGTCGTCGAACCCGGTCGGTGGGCCGCACTTCAACTTCAGCGTGCCGGAGCCGATGGGCGTGATCGGCGTCGTCGCGCCGGAGTCGCCGTCCCTGCTCGGGTTGGTGTCGGTCGCGCTTCCCGTGATCTGCGGCGGCAACACCGTCGTGGTCCTCGCGAGCGAGACGGATCCGCGCACGGCGCTGGTCTTCGCGGAGGCGCTCGCCACGAGCGATCTCCCCGGGGGCGTCATCAACATCCTCACCGGCCAGGTGAAGGAGATGGCGCCGCACTTGGCGAAGCACCGCGAGGTGATCGGCGTGGACGCCTGGGTGGCGGACGCCGGGCTGCGGAAGGCGCTCGAGAACGATGGTGCGGACAACGTGAAGCGGACGAAGACGCACGATCCCGCGGGCGTCGATTGGAGCGGCGTGGCGGGGCTTTCGATGATCGAGCGGTTCTTGGAGACCAAGACGGTTTGGCATCCCGTTGGGTTGTGATCGGCTTCGGAGAAAAGACGAATCCGGAGTCGTAAGAACGGGAACGGGAACGGGAGTGTCAGAGGGAGAGGCGCACGAGGCAGAATTGGCGGCTCTCCGTTTCCGTCGTCAGGGTCTCCACGGCGACCCCTGACTCCGCTCGGAGTGAATCCACGTTGGTTCGCTCCGTGATGGCGTAGAGGGACGTTGCTCCTTTGGCTCGCCAGGTCGCCACGAAGGCGGTCAGGGAACCTCCGCTTCCGTGGCCCGTCGCTCCGAAGATGGCCAGGCGGTTGCCGGTGTAGAAGTTCTCGCCCTTCCAGTTGAGGCGGTAGGCGATCAGGGGAGCGGAGGACTCGGCGCGGTGGGGCGCCCACGCGTCGAAGACGGCGCGCTGGCCCCAGTGGGGCGCGGTGCGTGCGAGGTACACGTTTCCGAGGAAGAGCCCACCCACGACCGCGAGGGCGAGCGCGGGCGCTGCTCCGCGGCGCGTCCAGGCGACGACCGGCAGGGCCAGCGCGAGCGCTCCCAGCGCCGCGAGCGGTGCGGCGAGCGCCACCGTTTGCGGCCACGGGCGCGCGTACTGGTACGTGAAGAGGTGGACCAGGCGCGCTGGACCTTCGGCGTCGCCCACCCCGAGGAGCGCACGGAAGGCGAAGAGCGCGAGCATCATCGCCGCCACGACCAGCCCCGCCGGCGGTCGCGCGGCGGCTGCGCGCGCGCGGAGGAGCGTCGCTCCGGCGAGGATGGCGAGCGGTGGGACGATCGGGAAGACGTAGTGGTGGAACTTGGTCCGCATCACGGTCACCAGCGCGAAGCCGAGCGCCGCCCACACCACGAGGAACCGCTCGCCCGCACGCGCGCGCGTCGAGAGCGCGTGAGCTACGCCCAGGAGCGTCGGGCCGATCCACGGACCGAGCCCGAACGCGAGCTGGACCAAGTAGTAGCGCGTGCTCACGTCGTCGCCTTCGTTCGTGTCGTGCAGGTGATCCAGCGTGCGCCCCAGCATGTGGCGCAGCACGAGCTCGTCCACGAAGAGCCGGCCGTGACGGACCCACGTCGCGACGTACCAAGGGAGGATGAGCGCGGCCGCGATCGCGAGCCCGCCGAACGGCGCGAGCTCCGCGAGGAGGCGCGGCCTCCGGAGCGAGAGCGCGTGCACCACCACCGTCGCGATCGGGAGCGCGAGCCCGAGCGGTCCCTTCGCCATCGCCGCGAGCGCAGCGAACGTCCAGCCTGCGAGCGCGAGGAGGCGCCGCCGGCGTCGCTCGCGCGCGACCACGACGAAGAGCGCGAGCGCGACGGCGAGCCAGAGCGCGCCCTGGAGCGCCGGCGGGAACGCGAAGCGTGGGGCATGCTCCGCGCACGGGACCTGGCCGGGGAGCCAGCAGTTTCCGGCCGAGCCTTCGCGCACGACGTCGCGGACGAGGTGGAGACCGCTGCCGTCGAGCGCCACGTTCGTCGCGACGAGGTAGGCGGCTTGCGGAAGGACGACGAGTGCGCCGAGCGCGGCGACGAGGTGTCCGGCGTGGACGCCGAGCCGAGCGCGCCCGAGCGCGACCTCGTGCGTCGCGACGATGCCGTCGCCGGTGGACGTCGCGAGGAGCAGACAGGCCATCGCCGCCGCGGTGAAGCCCACGAGCGGCATGTCGGTGATCGATTGCCGCGAGAGGAAGACGAAGAACGGAGTGGTCGCGAGCGCGAGCACGCCTGCGAGCGCGCGGCCGCGCCCGAGGACGCGCCGCGCCCCGACGAAGAGGGCGTACACCGCGATCGTCGCGACGAAGAAGATCGGCAACCGCAGTGCCCACTCGGGGTGCGCTGCGCTCGTGGGCGAAGCCGCGTCGAGGACGTGCCCCGGCGCTGCGCTCACGCCGAACGCACGGAGCGCGAGCGCCTGCATCCAGAAGAGCAGGACGGGTTTGGACGTGAACCAGCCCTCGTGCCCCCAAAAGGTGGAGACCGCGTCGTGGCGGGCGAGCATCTCGCGAGCGACCTCGCCGTAGTGCGCTTCCCACGGATCGAAGAGCCCGAACGCGCCGAGCGAGCTCAGGCCGAGGAGCGCCCAGGCCGCGAGGACCCAGAAGCCGGTCCGCCGGAGCACCGAGCCGCGCCCACCGAACACGTAGTGCGCGCTCGCGGAGGCACCGACGAACGTGCCGATCAGGAGCGCGCTCGTCGCGAGGTTCCCGAGCGCTCCGTGCGTCCCCGCGCGCGCGACCGCGACGAACGCTGCGCCGAGCGCGAGCAGCAGCGCGACCGCGAGCGGGTCGAGCGTCACCCTCAGCCGCGGAGCGTCGCTCGCCGGGGCGGGTGGTGTCGCCGCCACCAGCGCGAGGATGGCGCCGCCGAGGCCGAGGCCGAGCAGCGGGAGCGGCGCACCGGCGCACGCGAGCGCGAGGAACGCGACGAGCGCGAGGAACGCGACGAGCGCGAGGGCGGGGCGGCGCTTCATTCGACCGCGACCTTCGCGACGAGGACGCGCCCGTGACCATCGGACTCGCCGGCGGTCACCGGCATGCGCCGGTCGTCGTTGCAGGGGAGCACGCCGACGCCCACGTACAGCGGGGCCGTCGCTCCGCGGAACGCGAGCGGCAAGCGCACCGGCCAGTCGTCGACGATCACGTCCCCCGCGCGCCAGAGCGCGACCGGGTACTCGTCGAACGAAGGATGCTCGGCGGAGAAGCGCGCCGGCGAGCGGTCGACGTGGACGAAGGTGCAGTGACCGACCGGTGCGCGCAGCACGCGCCAGTAGAGCCGCAGGTGGGCCTCGCTCCGCGTCGACAGCCCGCGCGGACGTTCGTGCTCGTCGACGACGGACCAGGCGGCGAGCTCGAGCGCGTCGCCGAAGCGGGCGTGGGCCGGCGTCGCGGAGGGCGGGACGTCGTCGCGCACGATCGCGTCGAGCGGGCTCCACGCCGCCGCGCCCGGGTCGGGGCGATTCGAGAACAGGAGCACCGCCGGCGTCGCGTCGCCGACGACGGGGAGGTTCGTTCCGCGGCGCGCGCGATGGAGCGCGTTGAGCGTGGCGAGCTCGGTGCGGGGCGCGACGAGGAACCTGCGTTCGTCGCTCTCGTCGAGCCAATCGTGCGCGCGCGTCGCATCGGCGTGGGTGACGACCGCGCCGACGTGCGCGAAGCGGAGCGTGCCCCCGCTCATCCCGAGCGCGCCGAGGGGCTGTCCCGCGTGCCGTCGTTCGTGCCACGCGGCGAAGGCCTCGCCGGGGGCGGCCGCGTTCGCGACGGCGGGATAGAACCGCGCCCGGAGGACCAACGCGCCCGCGAGCGCGCCGGCGCCGAGCGCGAGCGCGCCGGCGCCGAGCGCGAGCGC
>JBGAKG010000033.1:0-89870 GCA_044224495.1 Polyangiaceae bacterium
CAAGCAGATGCCGAAGCTCGTCGACGCGCTCCGCGCTCACGATGCGAAGGTCAACCCATCACCCGTTGACGGACGGAGGAAGGCCGCGTAGTTCGTTGATTCGCCGTCACCCGAATTCCAACAAGTTTCGGGACGCCGCCTCGGCTTTTGTGATCGAAAAATTGCAGCCGCTCTGACCTACCTGCGCGGTCGCCAACTCGCAGGCTGCCTGCTTCAGCGTCTTGGCGGCCCCACCCGCCACGTGACCCGGCTCGTGGGCGATTACGTTCTTGTAGGACGAGTTGTGAGTAATGCCACGCACCGGGTCAGGTATCTGACCCACGTTGTACCCAATCTGGAGATTTCCTGAAGCGCCGGGGCTCCCTATTCCACACGCGCCGAGGTACTGGGAACAAGTCGCCGTACTCGCGTTGCAGACGTTGCCCGGCGAGCAACCGGCGCTACATGCTCGGCGGCACTGTCCACTCGTCGGAACATTTGGATCCGTACCTACGCAGCTGTATCCGGAAGTACATGTGTTGGGAACTGTCGAATTGCATCCGATTCCCCCGCAGCCCGCAGGAATCTCGGGAATCTCACAGGGATCATTGGCCTGAATGGAGTACGTTGCGCCGTTCGCCAGACCGCTATCGCTCTGAGAAAGCGTCAGGGACAAGACCGAAGCGACTCGCCTCACGAAGTCTTCATTCCCGTCCGTGATCACCACATCAGATGTTCCAACAGCGTCGACTCCGAACGTCGTAACGAGGAACGGAGGGTTCGACGAATAGGCAAAGCTGGTGCCAGAGCTCCCATTCATTCCCTTCGTCCCTGCGTCAGCACATCGTGCGTGCGCTCGATCAGTGTCTCATCCGTCGGGCTCGTGTGCTCCGTCGACTTCAGACGAAAGCGCGCCCGCAGGTCCGAAAGAATCGAAGTGGCCTTGGGAGACGCGGCGACGGAGCTCGGTTGCGACGACATGGTCGAGTCGCCGGTTGCAGCACATCCGAGAACACCCAAGAGCAGCACCAACGCCAGGCCCCATCGGCGTCGCCCGGCGGAGTCGGACCGATGTCCACGATTTGTGACTTGGTGCATTCTTCGCCTCCTGCAGATACCTCACTAGAGCTACATCACGGCACTTGGGGGCCGTCAATGGACGTTCGGCAACGTTCTCGCGCCGTGCCTCCCTCCCGGGCCGCTGACCGGCATGCCTTCCCCCATCCCCGAAACTGGCCTAGCCTGCGTCGGATCCATGACCGAAACCCTCAAGCGCACGTCCCTCTACGAAGAGCACAAGAAGGCCGGCGGACGGCTCGTCCCCTTCGCCGGTTGGGAAATGCCTGTACAATACACGGGCATCACCGACGAGCACCAAGCCGTGCGCACCGCCGCCGGCATGTTCGACGTCTCGCACATGGGCGAGCTCGAGCTCTCGGGCCAGTACGCGCCCCAGGTCGTCGACTACCTGATCACGAACGACGCTTCGAAGCTCGCGATCGGGCAGGCGCTCTACACCTGCGCCTGCAACGAGAAGGGCACCATCCTCGACGATCTCATCGTCTACCGCGCTGGCGACACGAGCTTTCTCATCGTCTGCAACGGCGCGAACCACGCCAAGATGTCGGCGCACTTCGCGAAGGCGGCGGAGAACCACTGCGACTTCAAGGACAAGTCGGCGGAGACCGCGCTCGTCGCGCTGCAGGGCCCGAAGGCGTTCGAGATCCTCGCGAAGGCGGGGGCCGACGCGGCGAAGCTCTCGGAGCTGAAGAGCTTCACCTTCCGTGACGTGGTGATCGCGAACGTGCGCTGCACCGCCGCACGCACCGGCTACACCGGCGAGGACGGCGTGGAGATCTTCTGCGCCTGGAACGACGCGCCCGCGCTCTGGCAGCAGCTGCTCGAGCTCGGCCGCCCGCTCGGGCTCAAGCCGGCAGGCCTCGGCTGCCGCGACACGCTCCGGCTCGAGGCGCGCCTCTCCCTCTACGGGAACGACATCGACGACACCACGAACCCGCTCGAAGCGGGGCTCGGCTGGGTGGTGAAGCTCGGCAAGGGCGACTTCCTCGGCAAGGCCGCGCTCGAGGCGATCAAGGCCAAGGGCCTGGAGCGCAAGCTCGTCGGCTTCGAGATGACCGGCAAGGGCATCGCGCGCCACGGCTATCCGCTGCGCGACCTCGAGGGCAAGGAGATCGGGATCTGCACGAGCGGGAGCCCCTGCCCGACCGTTGGCAAGAACCTGGGCCTCGGGTATCTGCCCGTGAAGATGACGGACGTCGGCACGAAGTTCATGGTCGACTGTCGCGGCAAGAACGTGGAAGCGGTCGTCGTCCCGACGCCGTTCTACAAGCGCCCCACGAAGTAGTACCGAACAAGGAGCAACGATCGATGAGCGACGCGAGCTTTCCGGACGGCCTCTCGTACACGAAGGATCACGAGTGGGCGAAGGTCGAAGGCAACAAGATCACCGTGGGCATCACCAGCTTCGCCGTCGAGCAGCTGGGTGACATCACGCTGGTGAGCTTCGACGTGAAGGTGGGGGACACGGTCACCGAGGGCAAAGGCTTCGGGACGATCGAGAGCGTGAAGACGCTGAGCGATCTGTTCGCGCCCATCAGCGGGAAGATCGTCGCGATCAACGGCGACTTGGACAAGAACCCGGAGCTCGTGAACGAGGACTGCTACGGCAAGGCGTGGATGGTCCAGATCGAGGCGTCCGGTCCCGTGTCGGGCCTGATGGACGTCGCCGCCTACACGGCGCACGTCAAAGCCTCGGGCTGACGCGCCACCGACCGGCGCCGGGCATCGGCGGAAGCGCAACCGGACCCATGCGGTTCGGGCCGCTGCCGATGCCCGTCGTCCGTGCTCTTCCCGGGCGCTCGTGTAGACTGACGCTCGGAGGTTTCCCTTGCTTCGACTTCGTCGTCCTCTCTTGGGCCTCGGTGCGGCTGCGGTCGCCTGTGCGTTGGCATTTTCCTACGGCTGCGGGACCACGAGCCCGAGCTTCTTCGGCGACGGCGGCCCGGACGCCGCGGACCCGGGTGATGGGGGCGTCGACGACAGTCCGTTCCTGCCTCCGGTCGATTCGAGCTTCCCCGACGGCACGTCGACGTGCGTCGCGAAGTGCTCGTCCGACCTGCACACGGTCCTCGACTGCAACGACAACCCCGTCACGACCTGCAGCGGGACCGACGGCTGCGATCCGCAGACGGGTACCTGCGTCAACGCCTGCACCGCGGCGGTGAACAACAAGCAGTCCGTCGGCTGCGAGTACTACTCCACGTTCATGGACATCAACGGCGGGGCCTCGCGCTGCTTCGCCGCGTTCGTCGCCAACACGTGGAACTCGCCGGTGAAGATCAACGTCGAGTTCAACGGCGCGACCTTGCCCGTCGCGAACTTCGCCCGCATCCCGACCGGGACCGGGAGCTCGATCACTTACTCCGCCTACAACGCGCAGACGGGCCTGCCGCCCGGCCAGGTGGCGATCCTCTTCCTCGGCGGGCCGGTCGGCGCCGCCCCCGCATGCCCGAGCACCGCGGTCAGCGCGACGGCGACCGGAACGAGCGCGATGCTCGCCGGCACCGGCAAGGGCAACTCGTTCCACATCACGACGGACGTGCCCGTCGTCGCGTACGAGATGAACCCGTACGGCGGCGGCAGCGTCGCCGTCACCGGCGCTTCGCTCCTGCTCCCGGTGAGCGCGTGGGACACGAACTACATCGCGTCGACCGCGTCGCCGCAGACCGTGAGCCCGCCGTCGATCAACATCATCGCGGCGCAGGACAACACGCAGATCACGCTCCTGCCCAAGGTCGCGGTCACGGGCGGCAACGGCATCCCCGGCGGCGCCGCGAACACGCAGATCAAGTTCTCGCTGAACAAGGGCCAGCAGGCCCAGATCGAGCAGCAGGCCGACCTCGTCGGCAGCGTCGTGCAGGCGTCCGCGCCGGTCGGTCTCATGGCGGGGAGCCCGTGCATGAACGTGCCCGCCGGCGTCGTGTTCTGCGACCACGGCGAGCAGATGGTGCCGCCCGTGCGCGCGCTCGGCAGCGAGTACGCGGCGGTGATGTATCGCCCGCGCGCGAACGAGCCCGCGATCTGGCGCCTCGTCGGCGCCGTCGACGGGACCACCCTCACCTACTCGCCGAGCGCACCCGCCGGAGCGCCGACCACGCTGAGCCAGGGTCAGATGGTCGAGTTCGACACGGCGACACCCTTCGTCGTGAAGAGCCAGGACGACAAGCACCCGTTCCTGATGTTCGAGTACATGAGCGGCTCGAGCTGGTCGAAGCTCTCGAACACGAGCGGCTACGGCGACCCCGACTTCTCGGTGATGGTGCCGCCGCAGCAGTACATGACGAGCTACGTCTTCATGACGGACCCGACGTTCCCGGAGACGAACCTCGTCATCATCCGGAAGAAGGACGGCAAGGGGAACTTCCAGGACGTCGAGCTCGACTGCGCGGGCAAGCTCACGGGGTGGACGCCGCTCGGCGACTACGAGTGGACGCGGCGCGACCTGCAGACCGGCAACTTCCAGACCGTGAACGGCTGCTCGAACGGCCGGCACGACATCAAGAGCGCGGCGCCCTTCGGTCTCTGGGTCTGGGGCTGGGGCACGCCGCTGACGAGCACCTTCACCCAGAACGTGTCCTACGCGTACCCGGGTGGGATGAACGTTCAGCCGATCAACAACGTCATCATCCCGCCGACGCCGAAGTAACCCTTCCGCTCACGGCACGCCGGGCCCGAAGCCGAGGCCGATCCGCAGTCCCAGGATCGGCCCATCGAGGCCCCCTACCGTGCGCTGGTCCGCGTCGACGCGGTACCCGAGGAGCGTGACGCCCGCGTCGAACCCGACCAGGGCGAGAAGCGCTGGCGTCACCCGTGCGTGGAGCGTGGCGCTCGCGAGCCCGAGGACGACCGGCGCCACGAGCGAGGCACCCGTCGCGCCCGCGAGCGCGGTCCCCCGCGCGCCCAGCGCATCGACCTCGAGCTTGGGGCCGACGTGGAGACGAAACCCGGGCGGCCCCGCGGCGAGCGCGAGGCCCACGGCCCCGCCCGCGAAGAACGACGTGACGTCACCGAGCACGTCGTGGGCCCGCGCGACGCCGAAGCCCGCATCGGCGGTGAAGGCGAGCACGGGGCCGATCGGCGCCGCGAACGCGAAGCGCGCGCCGAAGAAGCCGCTCCCGACGAGGGGCGCGACGCGCGCCTCCGCGGTGGCTCCGAGCACGAAGCCGCGCGCGGGCGGCGGAGGTGGGGGTGGAGGGGGCGGCGCCGACGCGGGCGGATCGAAATGCACGCGGAGCTCGATCGCCTTCGGCTCCGGCGCCGACGGACGCAGCGCCCGCGCGGCGCGGAGGAGCTCGGCCGCCGCCAGTGCGAGCACGCGCGCGCGCGCGTCGGTCGCGACGCCGTCGAGCGGCACCGTGCGCGAGACGGGAGCGGCGCCGTCCTTCGTCGCCGTCAACGTCGCGCGGACCGCGTTCGGACCGCAGGCGTCGGCATCGAGCTGGAGCGCGAGGGCGGCGTCGGAGCCTTCTGCCACGATCGTGACGTGATCGTCGGCGAGCTCGACGGCGAGCTGGTCGAAGAACGGCCTCCACGAAGCCGCGCTGCACCCGGCCGTCCGAACTGCGATCCGCTCGTCGGCGAGCGCGACGGAGCACGAGGTGCCCACGAGGGCGAGGACGGCGAGCGTCAGTCCGACTCGAGCCAACGCTTCATCTCCGCTTCGTGCGTCGTCGCGGGGAATCGTGCCATCCCTTTTTGGTACGCGTCGCGTGCACCGGCGCGATCGCCCGCGCGCGCACGCGCTTCGACCAGAGCGGCCCAGGCGTCTTCCTCGAGCCCGCCCGGGACGCCGCGCTCGATCGCGCGCTGGAACGCCCACGCGGCGTTGGCCGGTTCCTTCATCGGACCAAGATACAGCCGTCCGAGCGTGAACGCGGCGAGGGACGACCGCGCGTCGTCCGGAAACTCGCGCACCACCCGCTCGAGCGGTGCGACGGCCTCGGTCGGGTGCCCCGAGAGGCGCGCGACGTCGGCCAGCGCGAAGAGGTCGTCGAGCGAGGCCTTCGTCGTCGCGGTCGCGATGCCGCCGTCGCCGAGCGCGTCGTAGGCTCGTGCGTGGGCCCCCTCGGCTTCGAGCGTGCGCCACGCCGGAGCGCTCGACGGCGTGGCCGCGCTCGCCGCGGCTCCAGGAGGGGCGCCGCTGGCGCCGAGCGAGGACGCGCTCGCGGACGGTGCAGCGGACGCGCTCGCAGCGATCGGTGCCGGAGCGAAGCCCGCGGACGCGAGCGCGCTCACGCTCGACGCCGCGCCGAGCGGGGCGGCCGGCGGGGGCGCCACCGGAGCCGGAGGTGCGAGCCACGAGCGCCACGGTGCGGCGATCACGCCGGTCGCGAGCAGCACGAGCGCCGCGGCGAGCGCGACCGCCCACCGGCGCGACGGCTTGGCTCCGGCGAGCGCGGTTCGCGCGCGCACCTTGCGCCAGATGCGCGCCTTCCGCTCGTCGTCGAAGGCCGGACGCAGGTCGGCTTTGATCGGGTCACGCATCGTGCACCTCCCCGAGCGCGCGCTTCACTTCGTCTTCGGCGGCGCCGACCCAGCGCTTCGCGGTCGAGAGCGAGACGGCGCACGCCTGCGCGACGTCCTCCATCTTCTCGCCCTCGACGTGGCGCAGAACCCACGCGACGCGAAGGTCGGGATCCATCTTCTGGAGAACGAGATCGAGCGCGGCGAGCTCGGCGAGCGTCTCGGGCGACGCCCCTGGGGCGGCGAGCGCGTCGAGCGCACCGTCGCACTCGTGATCGAGGCCGAGGAAGCGCAGGAAGCGCTGCTTCCGCATCCGGTGACGGACGGTTCGGACACTGATCGCGGCGAGCCAGCCGCGGAACGCCGCGCGTTCACGGAGCGACCCGAGGTTCTGGAACACGGCGACGAAGATCTCCTGCACGGCGTCCTCCGCCAGGTCCACGGAGCGAAGGAGGCGCGTCGCGAGCCCGGCGACCCAGTCGACGTGGCGGGCGTAGAGGACCTCGCGGAGCGCGAGCTCGCCCCCCAGGATGCGCTCGACGAGCTCCGCATCGGTCCGCTCGTCGAGCGCCGCGACGGGCGCCTTGCGTGGGACGAGGTGGAGCTTGCGGGCGGGCGGCACGGGGTTCCCGAGAGTAGAGGAGCGCACCGTCGAAAATGGGTCACCGAGCGGTGCGATTTCTCGGATTTCGTCGAAAATCGGGGGGCCATGAACCGAATTCCGAGCGCGGCCGCTCTTTCGCGACATGACCACGAAACCTCGCTCGATCCTCGTCGCCGTCGTCGCCGTCATTTCGCTCGTGCTCCTCGACGGATGCATGGGAAAGGTGATGGGTGACGATCCGGACGCCGTCCCGCAGAACCCCAGCCCGCTCGACGCCGGCCTCCTCGAGGACGCGGCCCCCGGGTGCGGAGAGCCCGTGCCCGTCGACGCAGGGCTCGTCGACGCGACTCCCTGGCCGATGGACGCCGGGCTCGTCGACGCGACTCCCTGGCCGATGGACGCCGGGCTCGAGAGCGACGCCTCCCCGTGGCCCGTCGACGCCGGGCTCCTCGATGCCTCCCCGTGGCCCGTCGACGCCGGGCTCGAGAGCGACGGCGCCCCGGAACCGCAAGATGCCGGGACGGACTGAGCGCGCGCTGGGGCTCGTGCTCGTGCTCGCGCTCCCGCTCGCGGCGTGCAGCGATCACGGGATGGTGCTCTCGTCGACGCCCGCGCTCGACGCCGGCACCGACGTTTTTGCGGAGAGCGGCTTCGATGGCGGGGCCGACGTGGAGGACGGCGGACCCGACGACGCATCGCCGCTCCCCACCGACGCGGACGGGCTCGACGCTTCGTGGTCGCCGGCCGACGCCGACGCGAGCTCCAGCGTGGATTGACGCCCCGCGCGTGCCGGCGCGGCGTAGGCTGTCGTCTCCCGCGTGAAGCTCCTCCTCGCCCTCTCGCTCACCTGCGCGCTCGCCCCGGCGGGCGCGCTGCTCGGCTGCGGCAGCGACGCCGCGCCGCTCGCGCCGTTGACGGTGCCCGACGGATGTCAGCCGCTCGCCGCGCCCGCGTCGTGCACGCTCCCGTGGCCGTCGGACTTCTACCGCGAGAGCGACGCCGCGATGCCCTCGGGCGCACGCTACGTCGTCCGCGGCGCGGCGAAGCCGAAGACGCTGAACGACGCCGACGCCGACGTGACGGGTCCGTTCGCGCCCGACGGCGCATCGCTCGCGCCGACCCTCACCGGCGTTCTCCCGGCGGAGCTCGTGAGCGACGGTCTCCCCAACGTCGTCGACGACGGCAGCAAGAGCGTCGACGTCGCCGCGAGCCCAACGCTCTTGTTCCGCGCCAGCGACATGACGCCGGTCGCGCACTACGCCGACGTCGATCCGAAGCCGACCGACGCGGGGACCGCGATCAGCCTCCGGCCGTTCCTGCCGCTCGAGCCCAAGACGCGCTACGTGGTCGCGCTCCGCAGGGTGAAGACGGCGACCGGCGTCGCGCCGGCCGCCGAGGGCTTTCGGCGGCTCCGCGACGGCACGACGAGCCAGGATCCGGCGCTCGTGACGCTCGCGCCGCGGTTCGAGCGGGACGTGCTCGGGCCGCTCGCGGCGAAGGGCGTCGCGCGCGGCGACCTCCAGCTCGCGTGGGACTTCACGACCGGAACGCGCGAGCGCTCCACGCACGATCTGCTCCGCGTGCGAGAGCTGACCCTCGCCTGGCTGAAGGACCACGAGCCGAAGGTCACCGTCACCGCCAGCGAGCCCGGGACCGGCGCCTACTGGCGCGAGGTCCGCGGGACGATCGAGGGGCCGCGCTGGGTCGAGAGCGATCTGCCCGGTGCGACGCTGCACCGCGGCCCCGACGGCGAGGTCGCCGAGAACGGGACCACCACGTTCGAGTTCCTTGCCGCCGTCCCGACGTCCCTGCGCGACGCCTACGAGCCCGGCCGCGCCCTCGGCTTCGGGCACGGCTTCTTCGGCGGCCGCGACGAGGTCGACGGCAGCGCCTCGAAGGCGATCGTCGGGAAGCTGGGCGCCGTCGCCATCGGGATCGACTGGTGGGGCATGAGCAAGCCCGACCTCGACGCCGTGATCGCGGACGTCACGAGCGACACGGCGCACACGGCGGACTTCGTCGAGCGCGTGCACCAGGCGATGGCGAATTGGCTCGTGACGACCGCAGCCCTCCGCGGACCGATGACGAAGCTCGCCGACTTCCATCGCCCCGCGTCGGGTCCCGGGACGAGCGAGCAGAACGGCGTGAGCAACGCCAACGCGCTCCTCTACGATCCGGCCCGCGTCTTCTATTTCGGCGCGAGCCAAGCGCACATCCTGGGCGCGACGATGTGCGCGCTGAACCCCGACATCGAGCGCGCGGTCCTGAACGTGGGCGGCGCGGCGCTCACGCACGTGATGCCGCGCTCGAACGCGTTCGCTGCGTTCCAGTTCATCCTGAAGTCGTCGATCGGCGACGAGCTCGCCGTGCAGGCGGTGCTGGCGATGCTGGCGACCGGGCTCGATCGGATCGATCCCGCGACCTACGCCCCGTTTCTGCTCGGATCGAAGCTCCCGGGGAACCCGGATCGGAAGGCGCTGCTCCAGGTCGGAATCGGCGACGCGTCGGTGCCGGCGATCGCCGGGTTCTGGCACGCGCGCGCGTTGGGGCTCTCGCAGACGGCGCCGCCGGTCGCCGCGATCTTCGGCTTGCCCGCGGTCGACGCGAGCACGTTGGACTCGGCGATCACGGTCTGGGACTTCGGGATCCCGCTCGACGTCTACCGCGAGCCGACGTCACGGCCCGACAACGAGGTCCACGTCGGGCTCCGCGACGAACCGACGGCGCTCGCGCAGATGGACGCGTTCCTGCGCGCCGACGGGAAGGTCATCCACCCCTGCACTGGACCGTGCAAGGTGCGGTGAGCGTCACCGAAGGCGCTCGTCGACCCAGTCGCCCGCCGCTCCGCGCCCCAAGACCGCGACGACGCTCCCGCGCTCGACGAAGACCTCGGCCGGTAGCGCTCGCCCGTTGTAGCGACTCGCCATCGTGAACCCGTAGGCGCCCGCATCGAGCAGCGCGACCGCTGCCGGAGGCTCCGCCGGCAGGACGTGATCGCCGAAGTCGTCGCTGCTCTCGCAGACCGGACCGACGACGCGCCACGTCGCAGTGGGCTCGTCGGCGACCGGCGGCGCGAGGGGCACGACCCGATGCTTCGCTTGGTACAGCGCCGGGCGGATCAGGTCGTTCATGCCGGCGTCGATCACGAGCCACTGGCGCGCGCCACCGCGGGGGCGCTTGGGTTGCACGGTCCGCGCGACGAGCACTGCGTGCGTCGCCACCAGCGCGCGCCCCGGCTCGACGTGCAGCGCGAGCTCGCCGAGGCCGCGCTCCTTCATCAGCTTCAGCGTCGCGGTCACGAAGTCGGCCGGCCGCACCGCGCAGCCCGCGCCGTAGTCCACGCCGAAGCCCCCGCCGGTATCGACGAAAGCCAACGTGTATTTTGCACGCAACTCGCGCGCGACGTCGAAGAGCCGCTCGGCCGAGGTCAGGTACTCGTCCGTACGCGTGAACTGCGACCCCACGTGGGCGCTCACGCCGACCAGAGCAAGTGCGTCGGCCGCACCGTCGATCACGGCGAGCGCGTCGGGGAGGTCCGCGCGCGCGACGCCGAACTTCGCTTCATCGTGGCCGGTCGCGATGTGGGCGTGGGTCGCGATCTCGTCCGGGTCGATCTCCGGGTTCACGCGGATCGAGACGTTCGCGCGCTTCCCCGCTGCGCGCGCGCGGGCGGCCACGCGAGCGAGCTCTTCGACGCTCTCCACCTGGATCGCGGCGATGCCCTCGCTCACGGCGAGGTCGAGCTCTTCGTCCCGCTTGCCCACGCCGCTGAAGACGATGGCCGCGGGCACAATGCCACACCGGCGCGCGAGCGCGAGCTCGGGCCCGCTCACCACGTCCGCCCCGCACGCGGCGCCCGCGAGCGCCTTCACGATCGGCCCTGCGCTGTTCGCCTTCACGGCGTACGCGACGAGGTGCGAGGCGCTACCGAACGCGCTCTGGAGCGCGCGCGCCTCCGCGACGATGGCGCCGAGGTCGTAGACGTACAAGGGCGTCCCGTACGGTCCGAGGAGCGAATCGAGCACCACACCGCCGAGGGTCAACCGCCCGCGCGCATCCCGTGACGTCGCCACGGCGCGAACTCTACTCCACGACTCCGCCAAAAGCGCGCTATTCTCCGTTTCCCCGTGGCGCCGCGTCGCACCAAGCTCGTCTGTACCCTCGGTCCCTCGTGCGACTCCGAGGAAGGTCTCGCCCGGCTCATCGACGCCGGCATGGACGTCGCGCGCTTCAACTTCTCGCACGGCACGCACGAAGAGCACGCCGCGCGGTTCCAGCGACTCCGCAAGGCGAGCGAGGCGAAGAAGAAGAGCGTCGCCGCGCTGCAGGATCTCTGCGGCCCGAAGATCCGCACCGGCACCGTCAAGGCGCCGTACGAGCTCCCGACCGGGACGGAGGTCACGCTCGTCGAAGGGAAAGAGAACCCCGACGAACACACGATCGCGATCCAGTACGACGGCTTGGCCGAGGACGTGCGCGTCGACGACAAGATCCTCTTCGACGACGGCCGCCTCATCCTCGCGGTGCACGCGATCGACGGGAAGACGGTCCGCTGCACGATGGAGCAGGGCGGCGGCATGCGCAGCCGGATCGGCGTCCACCTGCCGAGCCGCACGATGCGCGGCGGGGCGTTGACGGAGAAGGACAAGAGCGACCTGCTCTTCGGTCTCTCGCTCGGCATGGACTACATCGCGCTCTCGTTCGTGCGGCGCGCGGACGACCTGCGCCTCGTGCGCGACATCGTGCAGGCGTGGGGCGCGGACACGCCGATCGTGGCGAAGGTGGAGACACCGGACGCGGTCGACAACCTCGAGGCCGTCATCGCCGCGAGCGACGGCGCGATGGTCGCGCGCGGCGACCTCGGCGTCGAGTTCCCGCCCGAGCGGGTCCCCATCATCCAGCGCCACATGCTGTCCGTGGCGCGGCGCGTTCGGCGCCCGGTCATCGTCGCGACGGAGATGCTCCAGTCGATGACGAAGAACCCGCGCCCGACCCGCGCCGAGGCGAGCGACGTCGCCAACGCGGTCTACTCCGGCACCGACGCGGTCATGCTCAGCGGCGAGACCGCGAACGGCGACTACCCGTTCGAGAGCGCGAGCATGATGAGCCGCATCTGCGTCGAGGCGGAGAAGAGCCCCTTCTTCGACCAGGCGCCGCCCTACGCGAGCCGGGCCACGAGCATCGGCGAGGCCATCGCCCGCGGCGCGTGCAACACGGCGCGCGAGATCGGCGCGCGCTACATCGTCGCGTTCACCGAGAGCGGCAAGAGCGCGATGACCGTGAGCCTCGCGCGGCCCCACGTGCCGGTCGTCGCGTTCTCGCCGAACGCGAAGTCTCGGCGGCGGATGGCGCTCTATTGGGGCGTCATTCCCAGGGAGATGCCGCCCATCCATGATCAGGATGCGCTCGTCGATTGGTGCACTGCCGATCTCATGGCGTCTGGGCTCGCTTCGCCCGGGGAGCGGGTCGTCATCGTTTATGGGGCGCCCATTGGGGTCAGTGGAAGCACCAATGCGATTCGGGTGCATGTGATCGGCTGATCCTGGAGCTTTCAGCTCCCGCTCCTGCTCCCGCTCCAGCTCCCGCTCCCGCTCCCGCTCCCGCTCCAGCTCCAGCTCCCGCTCCCGCTCCCGCTCCCGCTCCAGCTCCAGCTCCAGCTCCCGCTCCCGCTCCCGCTCCCGCTCCCGCTCCCGCTCCCGCTCCCGCTCCCGCTCCCGCATCCCTGTCCGCGTCAGCGACCGCGAGCGCTTCACGACTCGGCGCTCTCCGGCTCGGCGCTGGACGCGCGGAGACGCGGTGGCTTCTGGCCTAGCCACCTGCGGACGTGGGGCTCGCTCGGCATCCTCATCGTGCCACCGTGCTCGGCGGTATCCAGGCAACCCCTTCGGGGTGGCGCGGGCCTAGCGCTCGGTTCCTCCGAGCGCGTCTAGCCCGCGCCAGCCTGGACACCGCCTCCGCGCGGTGGCCCGACGAGGACGCCTTCGCGCGCTGGCGCACGGGGGTAGGAGGAACTCATGCTTCAGATCGAACGGTTTGCTCTCGATACGGTGCGGCGGTTGGGACCGGTGGTCGCGGCGGTGGCGCGGCACGATGGGGACCTCGCTCGGCAGATGCGGCGCGCGGCATCGTCGATCGTTCTCAATATCGCGGAGGCGCAAGCGTCGCACGATGGGAACTCGCGGCTGCGCTTCCGCTCGGCGCTCGGGTCCACCCGCGAGACGCGGGCGGGGCTCGAGCTCGCCGTCGCCTGGGGTTTCACCAAACCGGATTCGACGCTCGTCGATGCTCTCGACCGCATCGCTGCGACGCTGCACAAGCTCGCGCGATGACCAAGACTTGCCCCGACTCGCGCTGACGCGAGTCGGGGGTCACCGAGCGAGCGCGCGGATCAGCGCGACGACGAAGAGGACGGCACCGAGCAGCGCGAGTCCGTACACGAACCAGCGCGCGAGCTCCTCCGCCTTTCGCCGCTCGCCCCGCTCGGTGAATCGCGTGTACGCCACGAGCACCCAGACCGAGCCCAGGAACGTCGCGCCAGAGGCGAAGGCAAGCCGCTTGGCCCACCGATCGAGGGGCGCGCGCGCGCCACGTTGCTTCTTCTTCACCCGCTCCGTGATGGCCGTCGCGCGCTTGACCGGGATGCCGCGCCGATCGAGCTCGGCCTTCGCGGCGACGAGCGCCTCGGGCCGCCAGTCATCCGCGGGACCGGTGACGATCGCGATGAGCTCTTCGTCCGTTCTCGTCGCCATCGCTTCGGCGAACCGGTTCGTCACGGGAACAACCTAGCATCGTGATGCGATCCCGGAACGTGCGTCCTACCTGGAAGACTCGCGGTATCGTGGTTCATGGAGTCCGTGAGGAACTACCTCGACCGCGTTCGGCCCGTGTCGTCGCGATGGCGGCCGGGGTCGGCCGGGTTCGAAGTCTCCGCTCTGCCACCGGAGATTGCCGCGTTGCTTCCCGCCGAGTACCGAGAGCTCGTTTCGACGCTCGGCGCCGGGGAAGGGTTCATCGCGACGCGCTTCTTGCGGCTCTACGCCCTCGACGAGCTGTTCGGAGCGAACCGAGCGTACGACGTCCAAACGTGCCTTCCGCAGCACCTTCTCTTCGGTTCGGACGGCATCGGCCAAGCGTTTCTGTTTCGCTTGACCGACCGCTCTCCGAGGGTCGTCGAAGTGCCGTTCATCCCGCTCGATCGCGAGTACGTCGCTGCGGAGCACGAGGACTTCATGTCGTTCCTCGTGGCGCTCGCGCGCGTCCCTGCTGGCTTCGCTGGGACGCTTCCCACGACACCGAACCCGGCGACCGCGGGCCTCGAGCTCCACGAGAAGCACCCGATCGTTCTTGGTGGTGACCCGACGAGTCGAGAGAACCGCGTTTTTCTCGAGCCGCGGGTCCACGCGGAGGCGTGCTGCTATTTCAATCGGCTCGTCCGCGAGCTTCGCGCAAGATCGGGCGGGCACTGAGCTGCTCCGGATGCGGGCAGGGGCAAGGACAAGGGCAAGGGGAGGAGGGTCGCGTCTGGTAGGCTTCGGGCCATGCCGTTCACTGGGTTCGCCGACGCAACCGGCTCCTTCTTCCGCAAGCTCTCGAAGAACCAGACCCGCGAGTGGTTCCAATCCCACAAGTCCGAGTTCGACGAAGGGTGGAACACCCCGATGAAGTCCCTCCTCGACGACGTCGCCGAGAAGATCGACGCCGCGTTTCCTCACGCGGACCTCGGGCCCCCGAAGGTCTTTCGCATCTTCCGCGACGTTCGTTTCTCGAAGGACAAGTCACCCTACAAGACCCACATCGGCGGCTACGTCCCGACCCTCCGCGCCGGGCAGGGCCACGAGGTCCCGATCGCGCTCTATCTCCACGTCGGTCTGCCGAACACCTTCGCCGCCGCCGGTCACCACATGATGGACGGCCCCGCGCTCGAGCGCTTCCGCGCCGCCGTCGCCGACAAGCGCGGCGTCGAGCTCGACAAGATTCTCGGCGGGTTGAAGAAGAAAGGCTTCTCCGTCGACTCGCACGACACCTACAAGAAAGTACCAAAAGGGTACGATCCCGAGCACCCCCGCGCCGAGCACCTCAAGCGGAAGGGACTCACCGTCGGCTTCCCCGACATGCCCAAGGGCATCCTCGCCACGCCGAAGCTCGTCCCTTGGCTCGTCGGGCACGTGAAGTCCGCGGCGCCGCTCGTCGAGTGGCTCGTCTTCGCGACCGCCTGATCACGGCCACGGCGCGGCCAGGCGCCAGAGCGAATCCACCTGCGCCACGGCTCCGCGCGCGCGAAGCGACTCCAGCCGAGCCGTGACCTCGGCTTCGGTCCAGCGCACGTGCTCCACCCAGTCCACGAACTCCACGATCGCGCTCGGAGCGAGACCGCGCTCCGTGCCGTGCAACGCCGCCAGGACGAGATCGTCCTCGCTCCAGCGCGCCTCGGCGGCGAGCTCCTTCTTCGCTCGGCGGAGCGCAGACTCGCCCACGCCGAAGCGAGCACGAACGTCGGCGATGCGCACGTTCGGGTGCCGTGCGAGCTTGACCGCTCGGATCCGCGTCGCGCGGTCGACCGCCATCGCTCCAGTCTACGCGAGCGGCGGAACGAGCGGCGGCGCGCGGTGCAGTGCATGCAGCGCCCGCCGCGCCTCGTCGACGCGCTCCTTCACGCCGAGCAGCATGCGCCGATCCATCGCGAAGCCGATCGGCTCCATCAGGAGCGGCCCGAAGCCGAGCCGGCTCGCGAGATCCTTGGACGACGCGGAGCGGAAGCGACTGACGAAGCGGCATCGCGGCCCGCCGCCGTCGTTCCCCGGCAGCGGCTCGACGTAGAAGCCCCAGCTCGTCTCGACCCACGGCTTGCCCGCGGCCTTCGCCGCTTCGTCGGGCTTCGCGTGAACGACGATGTGGCTCCCGCGCTCCCACAACGCGACCGGGAACGGCGGCATCTTCGGGTGGAGCGAGAGGGCGTCGTTCGGGCCCATCGCGAGCTCGGGGTGCACGCGCTCCGCGTTCTTCACGTGGCAGCCCATCACGTTCTCGAGCCACTGGTAGCTGTAGAAACCGCCGCGATTCGCGCCGATCTGCGCGACCCAGGGCCACACCTCCTCGGCGGACGCGTCGATCTCGATCCCGTGCGTCCATTGGAGATCGGGCTTCGCCACGAGCTCGTCGCCGGGGAGCGCTCGCGCGGCGGTCTCTTCGTCCAGCCCCCAGTGCGAGCGCGCGTGGCGAAGGAACGGTGTGAAGAACGACGCCACCATCAAGAGCGCGCCCCCCGCACCGTCGGCCACGTCACGCCAATCGTCGACCGCCATGCGTCCCTCGGCGCGCGCGGCGAGCATGCGGAGCTGGGTCGACTGCATGAGCCGATGGACGGGCCGGATCCAAGCGACGTGGAGCGCGGCATCGGGTGACCAGGTCGCGCGTGCGCGCGCGTGGAGCCGCGTGATGCCGTCGGCACGGGGCTCGAGCGAGAACGACCACGTCACCTGCCAGAACTTCGCCGGGCGAGCGGCACCGAAGGGAAGCTGGTGCTTCGCGTCCGGATCGAAGAGACCACCGAGCACGAGCACGTGCCCGGCGTCCACGCTGAGGACCTCGAAGCCGTCGCTCGTCGCGCGGGTGGCGGAGATGACGTCGCCCACGCGCAGCGGCGGGAGCTCCGGGTGAAGCTCGCGCGCGCTCCGCACGTTCTCGTTGTCGAAGAGATCGATGCTGTAGAAACCGGCGCGGTGCGCACCCATCTGGACGAGCCACGGCCAGATGGCGCTCGGCGACGCGTGGATGTCGATCGCCTCCGTGATCTGCCCCATCGCATCGGGGAGATGTCCGTCGCCCGGGAGCGTGCGCTCGTTCTCCTTCGCCTCGGGCGTCCCGTGCGCCCGCGCCATCGCGCCGAGCACGGAGCGACGGATGAAGTGCGAGCCCGGTCCGATCAGGCGGAAGTAGCGGCGAAACTTCGGCCAGCTCGCCTCGTCCGTCGTCTCGACGCGTACCTCGACCTCGAGCCGCGACTCCGCCTCGCCGAGCGGGATAACGCGGAGCGCCCAGGCGACCTTCGCGAAGTCGGGGCGCGCGAACGCCGCGTACGCATCCGCGCTCTCGACGTGGACGAACGGGATGTCGACCTCCCACACCTTGCCGATCGCGCCGAGCGCGACCTCGTGGGGTGGGTGATCGACGAGGATCTGGAACCCGGGGCGGGCCTCGCTCGAGGTCAGATCGTCGAGCCGGAGACGGAGCGGCTCGGGGTGCTCTCCCACCAGGCGACCCGGCGCGGTGCGGATCGCGAACAGGGCGCGGATGAGCGGGGAGTAGGCCGCGAGATCGGTGTGACGAGCGAGCTCCCAGACCTTCGCCGCCGGGAGCGCGAGATCGACGCCATCGAGCTCGACGAGGCGCGGGGCGGGCATCAGGAGATCGAGCGCGGTCATACTGGGTCCTCGTGCAATCGGCGCGCCGAGCGCGACCGTGCGAGCGGTCACGCTCGCGCTGCGTGGCGGGCGCACGCTCTTCCGTTCGTCCTCGGCCTGCCTCGGGGGGGGCCGAGGCTCGCGAGCTCGTGCGTGACGCAAGCCTTGCGCTCAGGCGCGCCGACGCTGCGCGGCGATCCACACCACCGTGAAGGGGAGGGCGAGAAGCCCGAGCACCACGAGCGAGTGGGTGTAGCTCCCCGTTCGATCCACGCTCCGACCGACGAGCGGTGCCGTCACGATCTGTGCGATCGACTGGGCCGCCGCAGTCATGCCGCCGGCCGTCGCGGTCATCGAGCGATCGACGCGCGCGAGCATCTCCGACGTGAGGAGCGTGTAGACTGCACCTCCCCCGGTCAGCCCAATCGCGCAGAGGAGGGTCGCCACCGCGGGACTGCTCACGCGCGGGACGAGCGCGAGCGCGACCATCAGGAAAGCACCGATCCCCACGAGCGCGCGTTTGTCGGAGATGCCGCCCGCGCTCCGGCGGTCGCGCAGACTGGCGACGAGCCCGAACCCGACGGCCCCGAGATCGAACGCCGCCGGCGGTGCCCAGACGTAGCGCGCCTGAGCGTCCTGCACGACGTGGAACGTCTTGTCGAGGATCTGCGGGAACCAGTTGAGCACGAGCATCACCGCGGGGGCGCTGCCCACGACGAGGAGCGCTGCGCGGAGGACTTCGCGCTGGCGCAGGATCGCCCAGCGCGACGGCACCGTTCGGCGAGCTCCTTCGGTGTCATGGGCGTGGTCGACGGCTTCGAGGAGCGCCCGCGTCGCTGGGTGCCGCGTCGCGAGGAGGAAGACGGGGACCCAGAGCGTGCCGAGCGCCGCCGCGACCAGAAACGCGCCCCGCCATCCCACGTGGACGTTGAGCCAGATCGCGAGGGGGCCTGCCACCATCGCGCCGAGCGAGCTGCCGGTGAAGAGCAAGCCGAAGCCCGCGGAGCGATCGCGCTCGGGCAGCACGCTTCGGACCGTCCGTGCCGCCGACGGGAACGCGGGCGACTCCGCGGCGCCGAGCAGCATGCGGAGCGCGAAGAGCATCGGAAACGCGAGCGCCGCGCCCTGCGCGGCCGCGACGACGGACCAGACGAGGACGGCGACGACGAGCCCGCGCCGTGTCCCCACGCGGTCCACGACGGCGCCCGAGATCGGCGCGAAGACCAGGTAGGCGAACGCGAACGCGCTCGTGAGCCAGCCGAAGTGGGTGGCGTCGAAGTCGAGCTTCGTCCGCACCGTCGGGCCGAGCGCGGCGAGCACCTGGCGATCGACGTAGCTCACGGTCATCGCGAGCGTGCAGACGACGGCGACGAGCCACGCCCGCACGCGCGTCACGTCACTTGACGCAGATGCCGTACTCGTTTCCACCGATCGTCGTCTTCACGCACGTCTTGCTGTCGGCGCACGTATCGCCGAGGCCACAAATCTCGACGTCGGCGGAGCCGCACGCTGCTTTGCACGAGCTCCCGCTGTAGCCGGAGAGCACGACGGGGCAGGCGAGCTGCGCGACGGTCGCGGTGAGGCAACACCGCTGGCTGGGACAATCGAGCAGGTCGTCGCAGCCCAGCTTTGCCGTCGGGCCGGCGGAGCACGACGAGTCACACGTGAACGTTCCGTTCTGAAAGCAGCACAGTTGGCCGCAAGGCTGATTGTTGATGCAACGGACGGTGTTGGCCGTCGCTTGGGCCTGGTTCGGGCAGGTCACCGCGCCGCCGTCGTTCCCGCCGTCGGTGGTGGAGTCCGGCGCGGCGTCGCCCCCGCCGCCCCCGTCACTCCCGCCGTCCGAGCCGGCGTTCACGCACAGCTTGGAGAGGCACTTGAGCCAGGGCTTGTTCTTGTTGCACGTGTCGTCGGGGTAGCACGCGCCGCCCTCTTCGCCGGCGGTCCCCGAGTCGTTCCCGTTGTTCTGGGTTGCAGTGTCCCCGACGCAAGCGGCGACGGAGACGACGAGACCCGAAAATGCCAAAGCGTGAAGAGCCCACCTCATGCCGCCAGCTTACCTCGGGCCGGTGCGGCCGCCCCGAATTCATTCGACGCTCGTCACGGCATCGTGGCGGTCGTCGACGTCGCCCCGAGCATGCCGAGGGCGCCGCCGTGAAGTGACCCGGGTTTTTGCGGTATAAGCGCCGTCCTCCCATGGCTGCTCCCGTCCTTCCCTCGCGCGCTCGCGTCGTCGTCATCGGCGGCGGCATCATCGGATCCTCGGTCGCCTATCACCTCGCGCACATGGGCTGGAAGGACGTGGTGCTCCTGGAGCGCGACCGCCTCACGTCCGGCACGACGTGGCACGCCGCCGGCCTGATGGTCACGTTCGGCTCGACGTCCGAGACTTCGACCGAGATGCGCAAGTACACGCGCGATCTCTACGCCCGACTGGAAGCCGAGACCGGGCTCGCGACCGGGTTCGCGCCGGTGGGCTTCATCGAGGTCGCCGCAGATGCCGACCGCCTCGAGGAGTACCGCCGCGTCTCCGCCTTCAATCGGCAATGCGGAGTCGACGTGCACGAGATCTCTCCTGGCCAGGTGAAGGAGCTCTTCCCGCTGGCCAAGACGGACGACTTGCACGCGGGCTTCTACGTCGCCGGTGACGGTCGCGTGAACCCGGTCGACGTCACGATGTCGATGGCCAAGGGCGCGAGGTTGCAAGGTGCAACCATCCTGGAGGGCGTGCCGGCGCTCGACGTGGTCGTGAAGAACGGTGCGGTGGCCGGCGTCGTGACGGCGCAGGGCACGATCGAGTGCGAGTACGTCGTCGTCTGCGCGGGGATGTGGACGCGTCAGCTCGCGGCGAAGGCCGGCGTGAACGTGCCGCTGCAGTCCGCGGAGCACTACTACCTCATCACCGACAAAATCCCGGAGATCGATCCGAAGTGGCCGGTGCTCGAGGACCCCGCTTCGTACGGCTACTTCCGCGAAGAGGTCGGTGGGCTGATGGTCGGCCTCTTCGAGCCCGTCTGCGCGCCGTGGAAGGTCGAGGGTGTCCCGGAGGACTTCTCGTTCGGCGAGATCACGCCCGACTGGGACCGGATGGGACCCTACGTCGAGAAGGCGATGAGCCGGGTGCCGCGCTCGCTCGAGGTCGGCGTGAAGAAGTTCTTCTGCGGGCCCGAGAGCTTCACGCCGGACCTCGCTCCCGTCGTCGGCGAGGCGCCCGAGGTGAAGAACTTCTTCGTCGCCGCCGGGCTGAACTCGATCGGCATCCTCACCGGCGGCGGGCTCGGGCGCGTGCTCGCGCACTGGATCACGACCGGGCGGCCCGACGTGGACGTCACGGGCTTCAACATCGATCGCCTGCACGTCTACCAGTCGAACCCGGAGTACCGCCGCACGCGCACGGTCGAGTCGCTCGGCATGGTCTACCAGTGCCACTACCCGACGCGATCCATGCAGACTGCACGCGGTGCGAAGCGATCGCCGATCCACGATCGCCTCGCCGCCGAGCGCGCCTACTTCAAGGACGTGAGCGGCTGGGAGAGCCCCGATTGGTACGCGCCGCCGGGGCACGAGCCCAAGGTCGACAAGCTCTCGTGGGGGCGCCAGCCGTGGTTCCCGTGGTGGAAGGCCGAGCACGAGGCGACGCGCAACGGCGTCATCGTCATGGATATGTCGTTCATGGCGAAGTTCCTCGTGCAGGGGCGCGACGCCGGGGCCTGTCTCGAGCGGATCTCGGCGAACCGCGTCAGCGAGAAGACGGGGCAGATCACCTACACGCAGTGGCTCGACGAAGCAGGGAAGCTCCAAGCGGACCTCACCGTCACGAAGCTCGACGAAGAGAAGTACTGGGTCGTCGCCTCCGATACCGCCCATCGCCACGCCGAGGCGTGGATGCGGCGCCACATCGGTGACGCGCATGCCTTCGTCACCGACGTGACCTCGGGGTACGCGCAGATCAACGTGCAGGGGCCCCGCTCGCGCGAGCTGCTCCAGAGCATCACCTCGTGCGACCTCTCGAACGAAGCGTTCCCGTTCCGGACGGCGCGGTCGATCGACGTCGGCTTCGCCCGCGCCCTCTGCGTCCGCATCACGTACCTCGGCGAGCTCGGCTACGAGCTCTACGTCCCTGCCGAGCAGGCGGTCCACGTCTACGAGCGCATCGCCGAGGCCGGGAAGAAGGTCGACCTTCGCCACGCCGGGCTCAAGGCGCTCGCGAGCCTGCGCATGGAGAAGGGCTACCGCGACTACGGGCACGACATCGACAACACGGACTCCGTGCTCGAGGCCGGGCTCGGCTTCGCCGTCGCGCTCGACAAGCCGGGCGGGTTCATCGGGCGCGAGGCCGTCCTCGCGAAGAAGAACGAAGGCCCGCTGAAGAAGCGGCTCCTCCAAGTGCAGATCACCGACCCCGAGCCGATGATGTACCACGCCGAGATCGTGTACCGAAATGGTACCGCGGTCGGGTACGTGCGCGCGGCTTCGTACGGCTTCACCCTCGGCGGGGCCGTGGGCCTGGCCATGATCGAAGCCGCCGTGCCGATCACGCCGGCCTGGATCGGCGAGGGCAAGTGGGAGGTCGACGTCGCCGGCAAGCGCTGGCCGGCACGCGCGTCGCTCCGCCCGCTCTACGATCCCGACATGGCGCGGATCAAGATCTGAGAAGGGGAGGGGGCGCCGTGATCGTTCGAGCCGCCGCCGCCGCCTTCCTCGGGAGCTTCGTCATGTTCGCGCTCGAGCCCGCGCTCGGCCGCATGATCCTCCCGTGGGCGGGCGGCGGACCGTCGGTGTGGACGGCCTGCCTCGTGTTCTTCCAAGGCGCGCTCCTCGTCGGCTACGGAGCTGCCCACCTCGTCGCGACCCGCTTGCGGCCGCGCGCGCAAGCGATCGTGGTGCTCGCCGCGTTGGGCCTCGGGCTCGCGTTCTTCCCGATTGCGATCCCGGAGCGGGATGCCACGTCGACGACGGCCGTCGTCCGCGCGCTCGCGCTCGCCGCCGGCGTTCCGTTCGTCGCGCTCGCGACGCTCGCGCCGATGCTCCAGCGGTGGACGCACGCCGCGGCGCCGGACCGCGAGCCCTATCGCCTCTACGCGGCGAGCAACGCCGGCTCGCTCGTCGGGCTCGTCGCGTTCCCGCTCGCGGAGACGGTGCTCGGGCTCCACGCGATCGCACGCGTGCTCACCGTCGTGTACGTGGTGCTCTTCGCGGTGGCGGGGGCGACCGCGCTCGCAGCTCTCCGCGCCCGGCCGGCGCCGGTCGCTCGGCGCGAGGCCGATGTCGCCGAGGAAGACGAAGCCGCACCGGAATCGCAGTCGGGCATCCGCGTCGCCGTCGCCGCGCGCTGGCTCGTGCTCGCGTTGGTCCCCTCCGCGTACCTCGCCGCCGTGACCACGCACGTGACCGTCGAGATCGCACCGATCCCGCTTCTCTGGGCGCTGCCGCTCGGGCTCTACCTCGCGACGTACGTGCTCGCGTTCGCGGGTGCGCAGCGCGTGGCGAAGGTCGCCGGTTGGGTGCTCCCGGTGTGTGCGCTCGGGGTCGCGTTCGTGCTCGTCGCGCATTGGATGCGCCCGGCGTTCGCGCTCGGGGCGCTCCACCTCTTCGGGTTCTTCCTCGCCGCGCTCGTCTGTCACTCGGAGCTCGCGCGGCTGCGGCCTGCCCCCGCGCAGGCGACGGCGTTCTACTTCTTCGTCGCGCTCGGAGGCGTGCTCGGCGGCGTCGTCGTGGCCGTCGTCGCGCCGCTCGTCTTCGACACGTACTTGGAGTACCCGCTGCTCCTCCTCTTCGCGCTCGTCCTCTCGCCACCGATCCGGGCGCGGACGTCACCGCGGCGCGACCTGGCCTTCGCCTCGGTGGTGGGGGTGGTCGCGATCGCGACGCTCCACTGGACCACCTCGACGCCGGGCGCAGCGCTCCCGCTCGTGTTCCCTGGCCTCCCCCTCCTCGCGACGCTCGTCGCGTGGGGCCAGCCGCGGCGCTTCGCGCTCGCGCTCGGGGCCGTCGTCGCGGTCGCTGGGAACTTCGCCGACACGGGCCAGACGCTGCACCGCGAGCGCACGTTCTTCGGTGCGCTCCGCGTCGCGCGCGACTCGAGCGGCACCTTCGTCGTCCTCGCGCATGGCACGACGGTCCACGGGCGCGAGCTGATCGCGGCTTCCAAGCGGCGCACGCCGACCTCGTACTACGCGCGCTCGGGTCCGGTCGGCGACGTCTTCGACTACGTTCGCGCCAGTGCCGCGTCCCGCGGCACGCCGGGGGACTTCGTCGTCGTCGGCCTCGGAGCGGGCACGCTCGCCGCGTACGCGCTCCCGGGCGAGCACTTCACGTTCGTCGAGATCGACCCCGCGGTGGTGCGCATCGCGCAAGATCCCCATTACTTCTCGTTCCTGGCGGACGCGTTCCCGAACGGTGGTTACGACATCCGCGAAGGCGACGCTCGGCTCGTGCTCTCGCGCTACGGCGGGCCAGCGGAGCGGCGCGCGTCGCTGCTCGTCCTCGATGCGTTCTCGGGTGACGCGATCCCGATGCACCTCCTCACCGTCGAGGCAGGGCGCATCTGGATGGCGAAGTCCGAGCTCGTGACGATCCACATCTCCAACCGCCACGTCGACCTCGGTCCGGTCGTCGCGCGGTTGGCCCACGCGCTCGGCCTCGTGGCGTTCGAGCGCGACGACATCTTGGTCGACGAAGAGGAGCGCGCTCTCGGCAAGTCGGCATCGGACTGGATGCTCATCGGTCCCGATCGCAACGCGATCGACGACCTGCCGCGGGGCTGGATCGTCGTCGATGCCGACGATGCTCCGCCGTGGACCGACGATCGAGCTTCGCTCCTGCCGCTGCTGCGCTGACACGAGCCGTTCAGCGCGCAGTTGCACATCGTGCGCATCCCGAGTTGAATCGCGGCCGTGAATGGCGCGTTCCTGTTCCCCGTAGTGATGATGGTTGCCTTCGGCGGGTACTACCTCTGGATGATGAGCAAGCGGCAGAAGGCGCTCACCGACTCCGGGCCCGCTCTCCGCGATTTCTTCCAGCGCACCGGCTACCGCTACGCCGACATGCCGCCCGAGCCGCTCGAGGCGCACCTCCAGCGCGCCCAGTACGAGATGCAGGGCGGCAACGCGGGCATGACCCACTACGTCCGCAACTTCCACGGCATCCCGATCCACTTCCAGCAGGTCTTCCAGTCCACCCCGAACGGCTACTCGATGTCGTGCAGCTGGTCCGCCGAGCTCCCGCGCCCACCGGCGATCCCGTTCCACGTCGCCGATCGGAGCCTGAGCTCGGTCGGCAAGGCGCTGTACGAGGCGTTCTCGAACATGACGCGGGAGTGGACGCCGAAGCACCCGCAGGACGTGGTCACCGGCATCCCCAACCTCGATCAGCGCTTCAAGGTGATGGGGCGCGACGCGAACGCCGTGCGCGCGATGCTCCAGCGGGACCCCGCGCTCGTCGCGGCGATCCTCCAGCAGGTCGAGGTCGATCTCTGGGTCGACGACCAGCGGGTCGTCTTCAACGATCCGATGCAGAAGAACATGAACGCGGGGATGGGTGGAACCGTGGGCTCGATGGCGATCGGGTTCGACATGGCGAAGCGGCTCGAGCTCTCGATGGCCGTCCACGATCGCATCGCCGAGCTCCTCGCGTTGTCGGTGCGAGCGGCCATTCAATGAGCGACCTCGCCGGCGCGCCGATCCTGTGCCGCCGCTGTGGGGGCGCGAGCGACATGGGTCCCGACGCGTCGCTCCGTTGCCGCTACTGTGGGAACGTCGATCGGCTGCCGCCCGACGAGCTCGGTCGCGCGCTCGAGATCCGGGGGCGCCTCGTCCTCGCGGCGTCGCGCGTCGCTCAGGTCACGGGGACCGAGCGGGCGCTGGCGGGCATCTTCGAAGGCAGTCGGGCGTTCTTCAGCCTGATGGGACCGTGGCCCATCCTGGCCGCGCTCGTGATCGCGAACGCGGTTTGGAGCGCGCACGGGACCCTCGCGAGCTTGCCTGCCGTCGTCCCCGACTCGACGCGCTTCGAGATCGTCGTCGCGAGCGTGTATGGCCCGCTCTTCGTCCTCGGGATCACGTTGAGCTTCCCGATCGCGCTCCTGGTCGGTCGGCGGAGCTACCGGCGCGGCGTGCGGAGCAAGCTCGTCGCGCGCCCGGCCGCAGCACCGGGGGCGCCCATGCGTTGCCGAGCTTGCGGTGGGGATCTCCCGGCGGCGCGGGATGCGTTCGTCACGTGCCGCTACTGCCGCACGCCGAACCTGCTCGCGGCGCAGACGGCCGAGGAGGTGAAGCGGCGCACCGACGAGGAGCTCGCGGAGTACCACGCGCGCGCGAATGGGATCTACGCGGCGACGTCAGCGGCGTCGACGCACATGTCGCGGACGCTCATCGCGAGCTTCGCGCTCGTCTACGTCGGGGTGATCGCGTTCGGCATGCTTGCCCGGGTGGCGGCGGGCCTCATGCTCCACTGAGCGAGCTCAATGGATCAGCATCCAGCCCGCGTCGGGGGTCACCTCGACGTGCATGTGGTTCTGGTGCTGCTGGTTGAAGTTGGGTGTGAGGATCACGTTGAACCAGCCCTGCCGCGCGGCCTCGCAGACGAACCCCCAGAGCTCCGTCGCGGCGGGGCTCGGCTTGGCCGGTCGCGCGCCCGGCTCGCACGTTCCGGACCCGATCCGGCCGCCGTAGTCGCGCAAGACGTCGAGCTTCGTTCCGTCGCGCTTCACGTACGTGCCGATGTCGAGCGCGAGCCCCGCGCAGTGCTGCTTCCCGGCGTACTTCGGGGTGCAGCCGCCGTTCTTCGCCGATCGAAACGCCGAGAAGTGGATGATCTCCACGACGTCGTGCTTCGCGAGGAGCGCCGCGTAGTCGTCGACGGCGAGCGCGAGGCGGCAGTCGAAGATCTCGCTCTCCGACTTGTCGCGTTGGGCGGGCGGCAGGGCGGTGTGGACCGAGATGCCGTGGAGCGGGCCCTTCAGCCGGATCGGAGCGCGAACCCCGACGACGGGAGGGTTGCGGACGAAGGCGATCTTGCGCTTCGTCAGCTCGGCCTCGCACAGGGCTTGGGTCATCATCGCGTAGCGCACGGTCGGTGCTGCGCCTGCGTCCGGGATGGGCATGGCCGAGCCGATCGCGCCGGGGACGAAGAACCCAGGTGCCGCGTCGGGGAGCTCGAACTCGGCCTCGCTCGCGTCGACGCCGGCGTCGAGGTCGTCGGGGGCGACGCTCGCGGACGGAGCGGGCGCTTCGTGATCCTCCGGCGTCGCAGCGGGCGGGCCCGGGTCGCGCTTGCACGCTCCGAGCGCGATCAGGATCGTGATGCCGGTCGTGAGCCGAAGGCGTCCCACGACCGAACTCTACGTCATGGGCGGACCACAGGGATCGATCCTTTGGCACGCCGCGCGTGACGCGCGAGCGCGGCGCGTACGAGCTGCCGCGTGAAGCCCACGTGGCCAGCGGGATCGTTCGCGAGGCAGAGGTCCGCGCTCCCGGCGTCCTTCGGGGGGTAGTACACGCCACAGTTCGGGTTGATCTCGAGCATGTACGGGACGCCATCTCGGTCGACGCGGAGATCGCACCGACCGAAGCTCGCCCCGTGGAGCGCGACGAAGAACCGCGCCGACACGTCCCGCAGGCGCGCGGCGAGCGCGCGATCCGTGACCGGCACGCCCATCATCGTCCCGTAGTCGACCCACTTCAGCTTGGCGTGCTTGAACGACTCGCCCTCGGGGAACCGGTACTGGATCGGCGTGTAGGTCGTCGGGTGCGCGGGATCGTCGGGGTTCTCGGCGACGAGGACCGTGCACTCGCTCCCCTCGATGAACTCCTCGATCAGCGCCGCGCCGTGCTTCCCGATGATCTTCTTGGCTTGCGCGCGGAGACCGGCGGGCGTCGTAACGCGCGAGCGCTTCGTGAGATCGACGCTCGAGTAGCTGGAGTAGTGCTTCACGAAGAGCGGAAAGCGGAGCGTCTCCGCCGCCTTCTCGACGTCCTTCTTCGTGCGCGCCAGCACGAACGCAGGTGTCGCGATGCCCTGCGCCTTGCAGGCGCGCTTCATCGTCTTCCGCGAAGGCTCGTAGAACACGGAGGTGGCCCCCGTGAACGGAACGCCAGCGCGCTCCAGCGTCTTCACGACCTCGATGCCGGGGACGGTGAGTTGGTCCGCCGCGCCGTCACACAGGTTGAAGTAGAGGTCGAAGCCTTCGGCGATCCGCTTCTTCACCTGGCGGACCGAGGTCGGGCGCTTCAGCCACTCGACCTCCCACGTGGCTTCCGGGAAGAAAGGTCGTGGATCGCAGGGCCAGTCGTCCTTGGGAAAGGGGTCGGCGAGCAGATCCTGATTCGTCAGCAGGCAGATGCGCATGGCCGGAGAAGCTCGTGGCTCGGTTCGGACCGCGCGCGTTCGCGAGGTGTTTGCAAGCCTCCGGCACCCAGTGTATCCGCCGGTGGCCATGAAGCCCATCCTCTACGTCGGCAACCAGAACTACTCCTCCTGGTCGATGCGACCTTGGCTCGCGTTGAAGTGGGGCGCGATCGAGCACGAGCTGCGCGTGATCCCCCTCGGCGGTGAAGGCTACGCGAAGCGCGCGATGCCCTCCGTGCTCGCCGTCTCGCCGTCGGGCACGGTCCCGTCGCTCCACGTCGCCGAGGGCGTCGTGTTGAACGACTCGCTCGCGATCTCGGAGTGGGCCGCGGAGCAGGCGCCCGCCGCCGAGCTCTGGCCGCGCGACCCGATGGCGCGCGCAGTGGCGCGCTCCGCCGCGTGCGAGATGCACTCGGGGTTCACCGCGCTGCGCTCGAAGATGCCGTGCAACGTTCGCCGGCGAACCGAGCCGCGCACTCCCGAGGGTGACGTGAAGCGCGACGTGGAGCGCATCGTCGCGCTCTGGACCGAGCTTCGTTCCCGCTGGGGCGGAGCGGGTCCGTACCTTTTTGGGACGAGGCCCAGCATTGCGGACGCGTTCTTCACCCCGGTGGCGACGCGCTTCCGGACCTATGGCGTCACGCTGCCGGCACCCGCCTCCGAGTATGCGGCCGCGCTCCTCGCGAACCCCGCGTTCCGCGAGTGGGAGGCCGCAGGAGCGGCGGAGACGTGGACGATGCCGATGTGGGATTCGGTGTAGGACCGCTCAGTACCCGACGACCGATTGCGGCACGCCGCTCGTGAACGTGCTTCCGTCGGCGAGCTCGCCGATCGGATTCTCGCCCCAGCACCACACCGTCCCGTCCTGGAGCGAGGCGCAAGTCGTGTCGTCGTGGGCGGAGAGGAGCGTCGCGTTCGTGAGTCCCTTCACCTGCACGGGGGCCGGTGAGCTCAGCGTGGCGCCGTTGCCGAGCTGACCGAGTCGGCCCGCACCCCAGCACCACACCGTCCCATCGTCGAGGATGGCGCACGTGTGCGCGCGCCCCGCCGACACGACCTTGGCCGTCTTCGCGAGCGGCACCGTGTGCGGCGTGGGGCCGTCGCCCGAGCCGGTGATCTGCCCGTCGTCGTTGTTGCCCCAGCACCGCACGGAGCCATCGCCGAGGAGCGCGCAGCTGTGCGCGCCACCGGCGGTGACGGCCTTCGGAGTGGCGGACTTCAGATCGATCGTCGTCGGGGTGGACGTGCCGTCCCACGTGCCGGCCTGACCACCCCAGCTCGCGCCCCAGCACCAGACGTTGTTGCCCGCGATCGCGCACGCGTGCACGTTGCCGGTGGAGAGATCGGTCGCTCCGCTCAGGTACGTCGGCGTGCCGTCGATCTGGACCTTCACCGGCGACTTGCTGTCGCCGCCCGGTCGCCCCAGGCGCCCGTTGTCGTTGCGCCCCGAGCACACCACGTCCCCGTTCTGGAGCAGCGCGCACGTGAAATCGTCGCCGCCGGAGACCAGCTTCGCGGGGCCGGCACCGAACGTCTGCGGCATGCCGGCGCTGCTCGCCGCGCCTTGCCCGAGCTGGCCGTAGTAGCCCGCTCCGACGCACTTGAGCGTGCCGTCGTTCAGGAGGGCGCAGACGTGATTGTTGCCGCACGCCACGCTCTTCACGTTCGCGGCGAGTGACGGGATCGCGAGCGGCGTGCCGCTGGCGGCGATCGCGTTGTCGTCGGTCAGCTGACCGTCCCAGTTCGCGCCCCAGCAGGTGAGCGCGCCGTTCGTGACCGTGCACCCGTTGAACGTGCCCATCGCGAGGGCGCTCACGCCGGCGAGGCCGACCGCCTTCAAGGGCTCTGCCGTCATCAAGCGCACGCCGCGCCCGAGGCGTCCATCGACGTCCGAGCCCCAACACGAGACGCGCCCCGCTCCCCACACCGCGCACACGTGGTCGTAGCCGAACGCGAGGCTCTTCACCTGCGCGATGCCAGCGACCGGAACCGGGGTCGTGAGTCGGTTGGGGGGCGACTTGTCGCCCACGCCGATCTGCCGCCAGCCGTTCCAGCCCCAACACATCACCGAGCCATCCTTCTTGGCCGCGCACGAAGCGACGTTGCCGTTCGCGACGGCGACGGCGTCGCTCAAGAGCGCGACGAGCACGGGCGTGTCGTGGGTCGAGGTGTCGCCGACCCCGAGCGCGCCCTCCCAGCCGGAGCCCCAACAGCGGACGTCGCCCGTGGCTCCGATCGCGCACACGTGTTGTGCCGACGAGCCGGCCCCGATGGCGATGACGCCCGAGAGCGAAGGAACCTTCGTCGGCGAGGACTTGTCGTTCGGCGCGTCACCGTTGCCGAGGGAGCCGTTCTCGTTCTCGCCCCAACAGTAGACGTCACCCGACTTCACGAGCGCGCACGTCCCCCGCGTGTACGACGCGAGCTGCGTGACGTCGGTGAGCCCGGGGACGGGCGCCGGCTGCGAGCGTGCGTTCGTCGTCCCGTCGCCGAGCTGCCCCGACGAGTTGTAGCCCCAACACGCGACGGTGCCGTCCTTCCGGAGCGCGCACGAGTGATAGTAGCCGAGCGAGATCTGCGTCGCGTCGGTCAGACCGGCGACGGGGACGGGGAAGCGCGACGCGTTGTTCGTTCCATCGCCGAGCTCGCCGTGGTCGTCGTTTCCCCAACACGACACGACGCCGCTCTTCCGGACGACGCACGCGTGATTTCCACCGGCCGAGATGCTCGCGCCGTCGGCGACGTCCTTCACGAGGGTGGGCGTGCTCGACGAGAGGTCGGTCGCGTTCCCCAGCCGGCCCGAGCCGCCGTTGTAGCCCCAACACGTGATGGTGCCGTCGGCGCGGAGCGCGCACGAGAAGCCATCGCCGTTCGCGACGGCGGTCGCTTGGACGGGCGGCGGACCGCCCTCGGGGATGTTGGAGTCGGTACCGCCGTCGGTGCCGCTGGCGGAGAACACGCCGTCGTAGCTCACACCGAACATGCACCCGGCGGCGAGCGAGGCGAGCCCTGCAGCAGCAAGCACGCCGCCCCCGAAGGACGCCGACGCGATCGAGCGCGCGAAGCGGCGAGAAGCCATCCTCTCAAGGTACCAGAGGAAGCGAGCGAATCGATGCCGCTGAAGCTCCCGAGGGAGCAGGTAGCGCTGTAGTCGCGTGTAGGTAAAGCCTGCTCAGGAGTTTGCATTTCCGCCACCCAAGTCGGTTACGCTGAAGGATCCATGCAGTCGGTGGATCGGAGCTCAGGTCACGGCGCACCGAGCGCGGCATCGCCGCTCGTGATCGGGCGCTACGCCATCTTCGACGCGATCGCGTCCGGGGGAATGGCGAAGGTGCACCTCGGCCGTCTCATGGGACCGGTCGGCTTCTCGCGCACCGTCGCGATCAAGCGGCTTCACCCGCAATACGCGGGGGATCCGGACTTCACCGCGATGTTCCTGGACGAGGCACGCTTGGCGGCGCGCGTTCAGCACCCCAACGTCGTCCCGACCCTCGATGTCCTGCAGAGCGAGCACGAGCTCCTGCTCGTGATGGAGTACGTCCGCGGCGAGTCGCTCAGCCGGCTCGTGCGCGCGGCGCGGGAGCAGAAGACGCGGCTTCCCCCGCGGATCGTCGTGGCGATCGTCTCCGGCGCGCTCCAGGGCCTCCACGCCGCCCACGAGGCGCTCGACGAGAAGGGCAAACCGCTCGGACTCGTGCATCGCGACATGTCTCCGCAGAACGTGCTCGTCGGCGTCGACGGCACGGCACGCGTGCTCGACTTCGGGGTCGCCCGCGCCGAGGGGCGTCTCCAGACCACGCGCGAAGGGCAAGTGAAGGGGAAGATCCTCTACATGCCCCCCGAGCAGCTCGCGGCGCAGCCGGTCACGCGAACGGCGGACATCTACGCCTCGGGCGTGCTCCTGTTCGAGGCGCTCACCGGCGTGCGCATGTTCGCGGGCGAGGACGACAACGCGGCGATCACGCGCATCCTCAAGAACGACATCCGGGTCCCGAGCGAAGTGGATCCCGAGCTGGCCCCGTTCGACGAGATCTGCCGGCGCGCGACGTCCGCCGAGCCCACCCATCGCTATCCGACCGCACGCGAGATGGCGTTCGAGATCGAGAAGGTGATCTCGCCCGCGTCCAACGCCGAGGTCGGCGAGTGGGTGCAGCGGCTCGCGACGGCGAACCTGGATGCTCGCGCGCGCAAGGTGGCGGAGATCGAGAGCTCCACGTCGATCACCGGTGTGTCCACGCTGCCGCCTCCGTCGGACAAGTCGGGCGTGAAGCCCGCCGGCGGCGCACCGCGGAGCGAGCCGCCGCCGGCGAAGACGTCGCGCGTGCTCGTCGGCGCGCTCGTGGGGCTCGGTCTTCTGCTCGTCGGAGCGGCGGTGGTCATCGCGTACCTTCTTGGGACGAGAGGGGCGGCAACGGCGGCTGCGCTCCCGCCCGCGCCGAGCGCCTCGGCGGCGGCTCCGCCAGCGGAGACCGGACCTGCCCTCTCGCCGCCGCCGACCACCGCCGGGCCGACCGCTTCGGCCACGCCGACGACGACGGTCGCCCCGACCGCCACGCCCAAGGCGACGGCGAAGGCTCCGCCGACCGCGACGGTCGTGGCGAAGCCGGCCGTCAACTGCAACCCGCCCTGGACGATCGACAAGCAGGGCCACAAGCACTTCATCCCGGAGTGCAACTGATGCGCTCCGCGCCGTTCCTCGCGCTCGCGCTCGTGCTCGCCGCTGCACCGGCGCTCGCCGCCGATCGCAAGGCCTGCATCCAGGCCGCCGACGACGGGCAGAAGCTCCGCGACGACGGCAAGCTCTCCGACGCGCGGGACAAGTTCCTCGTCTGCGCGGACAAGGGGTGCCCGGCGGCCGTCTCCAAGCAGTGCCTGGAGTGGGTGGCCGAGGTCGATCACGACACCCCGACGATCGCGTTCCGCGCGAAGGATCCGAGCGGCAAGGAAGTCTTCGACGTCCAGGTGTTCGTCGACGACAAATCGCTCGTCGATGGCATCGCGCCGAAGTCGTTCCCGGTCGATCCGGGGAAGCATCGCGTCCGATTCGTCCGCCACGATGGGACCACCGCGGAGGACACCGTGCTCGTCCGCACGGCGGAGAAGGATCGCATCATCGAGCTGTCGCTGAAGGGCGCGTCCGCGGCCACGACCGGTCCCACCGAGCCACCGCCGGCGGGGAGCGGAGGGTCGAGTGGGGGCGGGTTCCGCTTCCCGTGGCCCGCGTGGGTCGGCGTCGGGTTGATGGTCGTCGGCGGCGTGGGCACGGCAGCGTTCGCGCTCTCGGCCAACGCCGAGGAGTCCGACCTCCGCGCGACGTGCGCCCCCAAGTGCGATCCGTCGCTCCAGTCGAGCATCGACACCAAGCTGATCCTCGCGAACGTCTCGCTCGGGCTCGGCATCGCGGGCGTGGGGCTCGCCGTGATCGCGACCATCGTCGCCAACGTCGGTCACAAGGAACCCCCGGCCGCAGCGACGGGCCTGCTGCTCGCGCCGCTGCCGGGCGGCGGCGCGGTGGGCTGGGCGGGCGCGTTCTGATCAGCCTGCAGCGCTCGCAGCGCGCAGCGCAGGGGCGAGCTTCTTCTTCGTGAGGCCGGTCATCTGCGCGAGGATCGCGTCCATGAGCGACGTCGGGAGCCAGCTGAAGAGCGCGAGCAGCGCGTACGTGCGCCACGGCCGCACGTAGCGCGCCGACGGGCTGCGGCTCGTGACCGCGGTCTCGATCGCGCGTGCGATGTGCTCCGGACCGACGGCGGTGCCGTCGAACTTCGCGCGCATCGCGTCCGCGTCGGCGATCGCGCCCGCGTAGGGAGAGCGGTTCGCCTCGGGGATCGTACCCATGGCGACCTCGGCGAACTCGGTCGCGATCGAACCGGGCTCGATGACCACGACCTTCACGCCGAACGGACGCAGCTCCACGCGCAGCGCATCCGACAGGGACTCGACCGCGTACTTCGTCGAGTTGTAGGCCCCCATCATCGGGAAGGTGAGCTTGCCGCCCACGCTGGAGACGTTCACCACGCGCCCATCGCCACGCTCGCGCATCTGCGGGACGAACGCGCGCGTCATCGCCATCAAACCGAAGACGTTCGTCTCGTACTGGGCGCGGAGCGACTCGTCGCTGATCTCCTCGAGCGGCCCGACGGTGCCGAAGCCGGCGTTGTTCACGAGCGCGTCGATGCCGTAGCCGTCCGTGCGCTTCGCGATCTCGGCTTTCGCCGCGGCGATCGACTCGGGCTTCGTCACGTCGAGGACGAGCGTCTCGAGCGTCGTGATGCCGGCGCTCCGAGCCTCCTTCTCGATCGCCTCGAGCACGTGCGCGCGGCGCCCCGTCGCGAAGACGCGGTGCCCCTTCCGAGCGAGGTACAGCGCCGTCGCCCGCCCGATGCCTGCCGTCGCGCCCGTGATGAGGATGATCTTCTTCGTCGCCATGACTCTGCTCCTTGAAGTGGATGAAATGTCCGAGAAGCGGAATGAATGTTCATTCCGTGACCTGCAAAAAAAACTCAGTCGGGGCGCCGGATCGCGTCCCAAATCGCGTCGAGGGTTTGAGCCTCGAGCTTGGCGTCGAGGGAGACGTAGCCCTCCCACCCGGCCCGGATCACGCCGATCAGGCCGCCCCAGGTGATGGCGAAGAGCACCTCGACCGGGGCCTTCCGCACGACCTTCGCGCGGCTCTGCGCCTCGAAGAACGCGCGCGCCGGCTCGAGGAGCCGAGCCTCGAGCGCGCGGCTCTCCTCGTCCAGGTAGGTCCCGTGGTGGTGCTGCTCGAGGAATTTCAGCGCGGCGGGGTGCTTCCGCGCGAAAGCGAAGACGTGCGTCCCGAAGTGATCGAACTGGGCGCGCGCGGGCTGATCGAAGGGGAAGTCCCCCATCAGGCTCGCCCCCATCATGCCCTTCCACCTCTGGTAGAGCGTGTTGACGATCGCCTCTTTGCTCGCGAAATGGCGGTAGATCGTGCCCGCGCCGACCCCCGCCTTCTCGGCGATTTGGGGCACGGCGGTCCCGTGGAAGCCGCGCTCCGCGAAGAGCTCCAGCGCCGCGGCCAGGATGGCCTCGCGCTTGTCGTCGACGTGGGCGACCCCGGTCATGGACGGAATGAATATTCATTCCGGATCCGCCCGTCAAGGGGCACCTGCGGTATCGTTCGCGCCATGAGCGACGCCCCCAGCATCACCGTCGAGCGCGACGGCCACGTGCTCCTGATTGGCATCAACCGCCCCCACAAGCGGAACGCGTTCACGGTCGAGGCGTACGAGCGGCTCGGGCTCGCGTACGGAGAGCTCGATCGCGATCCGGAGTTGTTCTGCGGCGTGCTCCACGCGCACGGCGACCACTTCACCGGCGGGCTCGATCTCGTCGACTGGAGCTCCGTCATCACCGGCGGCGCGCTCCCGGTGAAGGAGGGTGGGCTCGATCCGGTCGGCGTCTTCACGCCGCGCGTGCGGAAGCCGATCGTCTGTGCGGTGAAGGGGATCACCTACACGATCGGGTTCGAGCTCCTCCTCGCGTCGGACGTCCGCATCGCCGCGCCGTCGCTCTCGATGGCGCAGCTCGAGGTGAAGCGCGGCATCTATCCGTTCGGCGGAGCGACGCTCCGCATGCACCGCGAGATCGGGTGGAGCAACGCGATGCGATGGATGCTCACCGGCGATGCGATGACCGCCGACGAAGCGCTGCGGCTCGGGCTCGTGAGCGAGATCGTCGCCGCGGAGTCGCTCCTCGAGCGCGCGAAGGAGCTCGCGCATCGGATCGCGAAGCAGGCTCCGCTCGCGGTGCAGGCGGTGGTCGCTTCGAGCACGTGCGTCGAGCGCGAGGGCGCACCGGCAGCGATCGCGCGCTTGTTCCCCGATCTGCAGAAGCTCCTCGCGAGCGACGACGCGCGCGAGGGCGTGGCGTCGTTCGTGGAGCGGCGCGAGGCCAAGTTCACCGGAAAGTGAACGTCGACGAGCGGGGCGTCGCGCCGCGCGTCGCGACGCTTCGCGTTTTTCTCGCGACCCATCACGCATCGTGCGCGACGCATCGCGCGCGCGCGGTGGTGCGCATTTCTTCCATGGGCACGGTGACGAAACTGCGTCAGAAGAACGGCGATGAAGCGTCGTTTCCTCTTCTCGCTGCTCGCGCTGATCGCTTCGTCCGCGCTCGTCGCGGTCGTCACCCCGGGTTGCGGAGCCGATGATGCGCCTGCAACGCCGCCGCCCGACGACGACGAGCCCGACAGCGATGGCGTCGACGACGACGGCAGCGCACCGCCTCCGGTTCCGCCCGTCGTGACCGATGCCGGGACGCCGATCCCGTCGAAGATTCGCTACGTGCTGGTGCTCGTGAAGGAGAACCACACCTTCGACAACTACTTCACCGGGTTCCCCGGCGCGGCGAGCACGACCACGGCGAAGCTCTCGACCGGCAAGACGTTGACTCGGACGGCGGCGCCGTCGGGCGCGCTCCCGAAGGACATCTGCCACTCGAACAAGTGCGGGCAGTCCGCGTACGCGGGCGGCGCCATGAACGGGTTCGACACGATCGGCTCCGGCAACCTGCCGTTCATCTACTACGGCGAGAAGCAGATCCCGAATTACTGGCAGTATGCACGTAACTTCGTGCTCGCCGACCACTACTTCTCGACCACCCTCGGCCCGAGCACGCCCGGGCACGCGGTGTTCTGGACCGGCCAGTCGATGGTCCTCGACAACGCGAAGTGCATGGTCGATGGCGGCTCCTGCGCCGGGTTCGGCTGCGCCGCCGGGACCGACGTGAAGGCCACCGCGTACAACCCGGACGACTGCACGACGAAGGTGACCGCGCCGTGCTTCGACGTGCCGACCGTCGTCGATCACCTGCCGCAAGGCTTCACCTGGACCGACTACGGTGGAGCGCTCGCGCTGATGGTGAAGTCGGTGAAGAACACGCCGAACTACCAGACGCACTTCCGCAAGCAGTCGGACCTCGTCCCGGATCTCGTCGGTGGCCACCTCGCGAACCTCACGATCGCGCACCTCTGGAGCGGGGACGTCTCGGAGCACCCCGAGGCGAACCCGTGCGCGGGAGAGAACTTCACCGTCCAGATCGTCAACGCGGCGATGAAGCTCCCGCAGTGGAAGGAGATGGCGATCGTCGTGACGTGGGACGACTGGGGCGGCTTCTACGACCACGTCGCGCCGACCGTGCACAAGTGCAAGAACGGCCAGATCTTCCAAGCCGGCTTCCGGCTCCCGGCGATCATCATCTCGCCCTACGCGAAGAAGGGCTTCGTGCTGTCGACGCCGACGGAGCAAGCCTCGGTGCCGCGCCTGGTCGAAGAGCTCTGGGGCATGGACTTCATGACCAAGCGCGATCCGCACGCGCGCGACGGCACGGCGGGCAGCCTGATGGGGGCGTTCGATTTCCAGCAGACGCCGCGCGACCCGCTCTTCCTGAACACGCACGTCTGCGGTCAGTGAGCTGCGTCAGCGGACGAGCTCGAGGAGCTCCGCGTGCACGCGCGGAGCTCCGGCCACGACCTCGGTGTTCTTCAACATGCCGTCGCCACCGGAGAAGTCGGTGACGATGCCGCCCGCCTCGCGCACGAGCAGGATGCCGGCGGCGAGGTCCCACGGGTGGAGCCCGAGCTCGAAGAAGGCGTCCCCGCGGCCGGCGGCGACGTAGGCGAGATCGAGCGCGGCTGCGCCGAGCCGCCGCACGCCGTTCACGCGCGCCATGACGCGCTCGAGTTGACGGAGGTACCGAGGATGATCGCCGCGGCCCCGATGGGGGACGCCGGTGTGAACGACCGCGTCGTCGAGGGCACGCGGGGGCAGCCGCCCGAGCCCGCGCGTGCCGTTCGCGGTCCGGAGCGAAGCACCCTTTCCGCGTTCGGCGGAGAAGGTCTCCCCGCGGCAAGGGTCGACCGTGACGGCGGCGAGCGGACCTTCGTCGTCGCAGTAGGCGATCGAGATCGCGAAGTGCGGGATGCCGCGCAGGAAGTTCGTCGTGCCGTCGAGCGGATCGAAGACGAAGCGCGGACCGCTCGTCACGCGATCCGCGGTCGTCTCTTCGCCCTGGAACGGAACGCCCGGGTGGGTGGCCGCCAGCGCGGCGCGGATCGCTGCCTCCGAGGCGGTGTCGGCGATGGAGACGAAGTCGGACGTGCCCTTCTCGACGACCTCGAGCTCGGCGACGCGCGCGAAGTGAGAGAGGAGGATCGGCGCGGCGGCATCGGCCGCAGCGAGCATCGACGTCAGGAGGGAGCTCATGTCGTTCGTCACGTCCAGCGAATGGTCAGGCCCGCCTTGTACAGCTGTTGCCCGTGCGCCGTCTCTTCGGGATCGACCGCGCCGATCTCGAGCGACGGACTCTTCGCTCCCGCCATGCGGAGCGTCTCCTCGCAGAACCCGCGCGAGGCGAACATGACGAACTGGACGAGCCCGGCGGGCAACCCGCGCCGCATCCCGTGGACCTCCTTGTCGGCGACGGCGCGCGTCTCGGTCTTGCCGAACTCGAAGTAGATCGAGCTCACGCGCGGGCCCCACACCGCGACGTTCTCGTTGGAGACGAAACGGAGCAGCGCGCGGTAGATCCCGCCGCCGGCTTCGCGCGCGTGGAACTCGCCGACGGCGCGCCGGTGATCCGAGAACGAAACGCCGCGCAGGCGCGCCGCCGCGGCGTGGAGCTCGACGCAGGGAAACGCGTCGTACCACTCGGAGCCACGAAAGGTCTGCGAGAGGAACTCGCGCAGCCGCGGATCGGCGATCGCGGCGAGCACGGCCTTCGTGCCACCGCGCACCTCGCGGTCGAAGTACGTGAAGTCGCCGAGGTAGCCGTTCCCCTTCTGGCGGAAGGGGCCCTCGCCCACCGGGAATGGCGAGCGCGTCGGGCCGAAGAGCGGGTCGGTGACGTTCATTGCGGCGGTGATGTAGCACGCAGCGCGCGGGTGTCCCGGCCCGCACCTGCTATCGTTTTCGTCGATGCGTCGTCCCGTCCTCGCGCTCCTTCTTCTCGCCTGCGCTCCCCCGGCGGCGGCCGCGTCTCCGGCCACCGTCGCATCGGCGAGCGTCGCCCCCGCTCCGCCGCCCCCGCCGCCGCCGTCGTCCGCATCGGCGACGCCCGTCCCACCGGCGTGGGTCCCGCGCGGGGTGCGCGAGAACCAGCTCGTCGACTTCGTGTTCTCCGGCGGGCAGCTCGAGTTCGAGATGTGGCGCAGCGGCGCTCACGTCGTCCAGATCGCACGCAGTCGCTACGCCGTCCCCGTGATGGTCGCTTGGCAGATGAGCGCGCTCGAGAACCTCACGCCGGTGAACGGCAACACCAGCGGCGTCGCGTTCCTCCCGCCCGCGGCGTCGCCCGGCGCCGAAGGGCCCGCGGTCGTCCTCGCCGAGCTCGACGAGCGCGATCCGAACCAGCGCTTCTATCGCTACTTCTCCTTCCGCGCGCGCTTCGGCGATCCGCGCACGCGCCCGCAGCCGTACGCCTACGCGCTGCCGTACCCGAAAGGTACGGCGTTCACCCTCTTCCAAGGCTTTCACGGCGCGTTCTCGCACTCGGGCTCCAACGAGTACGCCGTCGACTTCGACTGCCCGATCGGCACACCGGTCGTCGCGATGCGACCGGGCGTCGTCGTCGTCGCGAACGCGACCGCGCAGACCGCGGGCACCGCACCGGAGATGAAGGACTACAAGAACGTGAACTTCGTCATCGTCCGGCACGACGATGCGACGCTCGGCGAGTACATGCACCTCTCGCCGGGCGGAGTCGCCGTGCGCCCGGGGCAGGAGGTGAAGCGCCTCCAGCAACTCGGGATCTCCGGCAACACGGGCTTCTCGACGAAGCCGCACGTCCACTTCCAGGTCGAGACCTCGGGCGCGGACGGAAACTCCGCGTTGTCCTTTCCCTTCCAGCTCGCGGTCGCGCCGAGCAAGAGCGCCGACCCCATCGAGGGCACCAAGTACGTCGCGTGGGAGTGACCGTGAAATGAGAACGGCCCGCGTGCTCGGAGCACGCGGGCCGCGTCGTCACGGTGAAGCGAGCGCCTCAGCGCTTGCAGCTCCACTCGAAGTTCCAGCCGTCCTGGGAGATCGTGTACTTCGACGTGGTCTGGTAGATCGGGCCCTGCGCCGTCTTCTTGAAGACGCGCACGTCGTAGCTGCCAGCGGGGATGTCGACGTTCGGCTTGAAGGTGTTCATCTCGACGTCGACCTCGTAGACCTTGGTCCCGCCCGCATCGAGGAACTCGAAGTGCATCGTGCCCTGGTGGGTCGCATCGCAGGTGTTGGTGAGGTTCGTGACCTTGCCGATGAACTTGCGCGCGGGAGCGGCGGCGGCGGGAGCGGCGGCCTGCGCGGTGTACGTGAAGGCGATCGTCGCCTGCTGCTTGGCCTTGACCTCGATCTTGCCCGACCAGCTCTTGCCGTCCGGCGCGATGATGGTGACGGGGACGAAGGCATCCTGATCCGGCAGCGAGATGATCGCGGGGATCGTGTCTTCCTTCTCCTGGCCGCCGACCTGGACCTTGATCTTGAAGTTGGCCGGCGAGGTCACCTTGATCGAGGTCGCCTGCGAGTAGGCGTAGGAGACGGTGTTGGTGAAGTCGGCCTGGGCAGCCGACGCGAACAGCGAAACGAAGAGGACGAAGAGGATGAGGGCGAGGCGCTTCATGGGCGGCCCTATACCCCGGCGCTTACCCACCATCAACCCCAAAAGCGTACATTGTGGGTGACGGGATAATCCGTAGTAATTCCGAACAGATGAACGCCTGCTACTTCACGAGGTTGGTCGCGAGCTGCGTCCCGAGCGTGACCGCTTCGGCGTGATCTTCCTTCTTCTTCACCACCGCGGTGGTCCCCGTGAACGCGATGTACGTCACGCCCTTGTCCACGCCGCCGACCTTCGGATCCGGGTCGATCCCCAGGCTCTTCGCCATCGCGTACGAAGCCTCGCCGATGATGTTCACGGGCCCCGTGTCCCCGAGGATCCCGTACTCGATCTTCCCGCCGTAGATCACGGCGACCACGCTGCCCATCTTGAGGCCCGCGTTCGTGTAGTTGAACCGCGTCCCGTTGCCGGGGATGACGACGTAAGGGAAGTTCGCGGCGTCGAGCGGGTTGCCCTGCGAGTCGGTCGCCGCGGTCTGGTTCTGGTACGCGGGATCCGTCGTCGAGTTGCACTGCGGCGTCGTCTTGCCATCGCAGTCGATGTCCATGTCGGCCTGCCAGAAGACCGCGCCGGTGAGCCCGCAGATCGGGATGTTCTCGGGCAGGTTCGTCTCGTCGTCGGTCTTGAACTTTCCGGGCGACACTTGGTTGCAGGATGCAACTTTGGCGAGGAGTGCGGCGACGAGCGACGTGCCCGCGTCCGCGTCGGCGGCGGCTTCGGCCGGCGCATCCGGCGCGGCGGCGTCGGCCGCAGCGGCCTCGCTTCCGGTGTCCGCGACGGACCCGTCGGGGGATTGCGCGGGGGGATCGGCCGCACCGCACGCGCAGAAGACGACGAGACCGGCGGCGGCGAAGGCGATGCGGCGCATCCCCTCACGATAGCAGCGGTCAGCTCGGCCGGCGGAGGTCGAACGCGTTGCACGAGCGCCCGCACGAGGGACACACGACGCGCTTCCGCGGCCCGGCGAGCACGCGATAGCCCTTCGACGTCACCCCGCAGCTCGGGCACGTCCCGCCGAGGAGCGCGACGAGGTTCATCGCGCGAGCGTGCTCGTGGTCGTGGACCATCGCTTCGACCTCGCGCGCGCGGCGCAGCGCATCCTCGACGCGCCCGTGGTTCTCGCGCCGTGCCGTGGCGACGGTGCGGCGCCGCTGCGCCTTGGCCTCGCGCTGCAAGCGCTGGAACTCGTGACGGTCGGGCCAGCTCGCGAAGCACGCCCCGTGCATCGCCGTGTCGCTGAACGGCCAGAGGCGATGACCCGGCTCGAGAAACGCAGGGAAGCCCACGATCGGGTCGCCGACGCCGATCACGCCACCGCAGAGCGGGCAGCAGGTCGTTCCGCGGAAGATCAGGGCCACGCCCGCATTTTAGCGGATGGCGCGCGCGCGGCAGGCGCGAAGGCGTGCTAAGTCGCGGCGGTTCGTCCATGACGATCGACGTCCAGAAGCTCGGTAAGTCCTACGGCGCACGAACGCTCTTCGCCGACGTGACGCTGAAGCTCGTCCGCGGGGCGCGTTACGGGCTGGTCGGTGCGAACGGCTCCGGCAAGACGACGTTCCTCGAGATCCTCGCCGGGGACGAGGCGGCGACCGAGGGGACGGTCGCGATCGCGAAGGGCGCGCGCCTCGGCGTGCTGCGTCAGGACCGGTTCCTCGCCGACGATCAGCCGATCCTCGAGGTCGCGATGGCGGGCGACGAGCTGGTCACGCAGGCCCGCGCCGAGCAGGCGGAGATCGCGGCACGGCCTTCGCCCGACGCCGCGCGCCTGGCGGAGCTCGAAGATCTCGTCGCCGCCCACGACGGCTACACGCTCGAGGCGCGCGCGAGCTCGATCCTCGAAGGTCTCGGCATCCCGGTCCCGAGCCACCGCATGCCGCTCGCGACTCTCTCGGGCGGCTTCAAGCTGCGCGTGCTCCTCGCGCAGGTCCTGCTCGGTGGCCCCGACGTGCTCTTGCTCGACGAGCCGACGAACCACCTCGACATCCTCTCGATCCGGTGGCTCGAGCTCTTCCTCGCTCGCTACGAGGGCTGCGCCGTCGTCATCTCGCACGACGAGCGCTTCCTCGACGGCGTCGCGAATCGCATCCTCGACGTCGACTACGGGACCATCACCGCCTACACGGGGAACTACTCGTCGTTCGTCCGCGAGAAGGCTCAGATCCGGGAGCGCAAGGAGGCGGAGCTCGCGCGGGCGGAGGCGATCGTCGCCGAGAAGCGCGCGTGGGTGGAGCGCTTCGGCGCCAAGGCGACCAAGGCGAGCCAGGCGCAGAGCCGGCTGAAGCAGATCGAGAAGATCGAGAAGGAGGAGATCGCCGAGCTCGCGGACACGTCGCGGCGCGAGCCGCGCTTCCACTTCGAGCCTCTCCGGCCGAGCGGGCGCGACGTGCTCGTCGTCGACGGCCTCGCGAAGGCGTACGGGGCGAAGAAGGTGCTCGAGGGCGTCTCGCTCACGGTCCGCCGTGGCGAGCGCGTCGCGGTGATCGGAGCGAACGGGCTCGGGAAGTCGACGCTCCTCAAGATCGTCACCGAGAACCTCGAGGCCGATCGCGGCAAAGTCGAGTGGGGCCACGAGGTGCGCGTCGGTTACTTCCCGCAGGACCACCACGAGGTCCTCGAAGATCCGAACCAGACCGCGCTCGACGCGGTGTGGAACCTCGTCCCCACCGAGCCGACGACCTACGTTCGCGGCGAGCTCGGGCGCCACCTCTTCAGCGGGGACGACGTGACGAAGAAGGTCGGGTCGCTCTCGGGCGGCGAGGCTGCGCGCCTGGTCTTCTGTCGGATCGCCGTCGAGCGCCCCAACGTGCTCGTCCTCGACGAGCCGACCAACCACCTCGATCTCGAGGCGATCCACGCTCTCGAGCAGGCGCTCTCGGCGTTCGACGGCACCGTGATCTTCGTCTCGCACGATCGCGCGTTCGTGGCGGCGCTCGCGACCCGAGTTCTGGAGGTCACCGCCGGTGGCTTCACCGACTTCGCGGGAACCTACGACGAGTACCTCGCGCAGAAGGGCGACGATCACCTCGACGCCGACGCCGTCGTGCTCAAGGCGAAGACGGAGAAGGCCGAGAAGGAGACCCCGAAGGAGTCTTCGCTCTCCTGGGAAGAGGAGAAGAAGCGAAAGAACCGGCGGAAGCAGCTCCCCGGCTTGCGCGATGCCGCGATCGCCGCGATCGAAGCGGCCGAGGCGCGCAAAGCCGCGATCCACGCGCGCTACTGCGAGCCCGGCTTCTTCGAGAAGACACCCCCCGCCGAGATCACGGCGCTCCAAGAAGAGGAGAAGGCGCTCGGGCCGAAGATCGACGAGCTGATGGCGACGTGGGACGCGCTCGAGAAGGAGCTCGCGACGTGATCCGCGATCGCGACATCCTCGTCGTCTACGCCACGATCTTCCTCCTCGGCGTCGCGTACGGCTCGTCGCTCGCCGTGACTCCGTTGTTCCTCGATCAGATGCATTTCACCGAGACGCAGATGGGCACGCTCGCGTCGTGGTTCGCGGGTGGCATCGTCGCGATGTCGATCCCAGCGGGCGCCTTGATCCGGCGCTTCGGTGCCAAGCCCACCCTGCTGCTCGCCCTCGCCGGGTACGTGATCGCCGTCGGCGCGTTCGGGTTCCAGCGCGGGTATTTCGGCGCCTCGGCCGTGCGCGTGCTCGATGGGGCGACCTCCGTCGGCGCGTGGGTCGCGTGCGAGACGATCCTCCTCGCGCGGGCCGAGCCGAAGCACAAGGCGTTCGTGACGAGCCTCTACGCGATGAGCATCGCGGTCGGCTACATCGTCGGCTCCGCGCTCGCGCGCGTTGCCGCGGGTTGGATCCACGGCGACTACCGGCTCGTCTTCTTCGGCGCGGCGGGCGTGGCGGCAATCGCGGGACTGGTGGCGCTCGTCGGAGTCACGAAGAACGCCGCCGGCGCGAGCGAGCACGTCGAAGCGGCAGCGGGCGACGGGCCGAGCGAGAGCGCGCTCGCGATCCTCGGGCGCATCAAGACCGCGTGCCTCGCGACCTTCAGCTACGGCTACTTCCAAGCCTCGGTCGTGCTCTTCCTGCCGCTCTACCTCGTCCGCGAGAAGCACGTCGACGAGAAGGACACGATCCTCATGACCGCGTTCTTCGCGGCGGGGATGCTCCTCGCCTCGAACCTGGCGGGGCGGGTGGGGGATCGCCTCGGCCACCTGCGCGTGATGATCGTCCTCGCGTTCGTCGGGATGACGATGACGCTCGGCTTCGTCTTCCTGGGCTCGTGGAAGCTCATGCTCGGCGCGATCTTCGTGGCGGGGGCAACCCTCGCGTCGCTGTCGCCGCTCTCGCTCGCGCTGATGGGGCACCTCGTGCCGAAGAAGGACCTGAGCCGCGCGAACGGTCTCTACAACGCGTTCTACGCGCTCGGCATGCTCGGCGGCCCGCCGATCTCGAGTCAGCTCTTCCACCACGTGTCGGGCGCGGCGATGCTCTTTCACCTCGCGGCGATGTGGGCCTTCTTCGTCACGTTCTGCGTGGTCTTCCGGGCCGATGGAGAGCGCGCGCGGACCGGTGGCATCACCGCGCGTCCCGACGCGGCGGCATCGGCCTGACCCTCAGGGAGCGCGCGGGAGCGCCGTTCGACATCTGCGACACCGTCACGCTCGACGAGGCAGAAGGGATGGGCCTCACCGAGGTGCTGGTCGGGGCAATCCGCGACTGAGCCGAGCGTCGAGGATCCGCTTCCGAAATTTTTTGGCCCTGGCTACGAAGGGAGCTCATGGACTCGGCTTCGGCGCGGCGCGGGCTCGCCCTCTACCTCGGGATCGTCGTCGCGCTCTCGGGCGCGATCGAAGGGACGATCCTCCTCCGCGGCGGCCCGATCGGTTCGCATCCGCTCTTGGTCGTTGCGCTCATGTGGTCGCCGACCGTCGCGATGCTCGTCACGCGCCTCGTTCGGAGGGAAGGGTTCGCGGACGTGTCCTTCGCGCTCCGCGGGCCCGGCACCCTCAAGGTGCTCGCGATGGTGTGGGCCTATCCCATCTTCGTCGGGCTCGTCGGCTACGGGATCGCATGGCTCACGGGCCTCGAGTCCTTCCGCACGCCGGACCGCTCGCTCCTGGGGGCCGGCGCGCCGCCGGCGGTGCGGCTCGCGATCTCGATCGGGCTCAACGCGACCCTCGGCACCGTGCTCTCCGCGATCACCGCGACGGGCGAGGAGCTCGGGTGGCGCGGCTACATGGTCCCGCGCCTCGTCCAGGCGAAGATCCCGCGCCCGCTGCTCGTGAGCGGGCTCGTCTGGGGGGCGTGGCACATGCCGCTCATCGTCTCCGGCCAGTACGCGGCCGGGCGCTACCCGATCCTGTCGGCCGGGATGTTCCTCGTCAGCATCGTGGCGGCGGGTTACGTCGTCGCGCGCGCGCGGCTCGAGTCGGGGAGCGTCTGGCCCGCGGTCGTCTTCCACTCGGCGTGGAACGCGATCATCCAGGGGAGCTTCGATCGCTACACCGCCGGGGGCGACACGTCGCACGGCAGCACGATCTGGACCGGCGAGGGAGGGATCCTCGTCGCCGTGACCAGCGCGGTCGTCGCGCTCGCTTTGATGCTCCGCGCGTGGCCCGTGCGCCTGCGGCCCCGCGCCGAGCCGATCGGAGCGCTGGGGCTCGGGGACGCCTGAGCGTCGAGACCGTCGGCGTCAGTACGGGTTCCCGTTCCCGAGCACGTTCATCACGTAGTGGGTGAGCGAGACGTCTGCGCAGAAGCCACGGCTCACCCCGGCGTCGGTGCACATCTCCTTCTTGATCCGCGCCTCGTTCGGGAACGGCCACAGGGCCGCGCCCGTGTCCGTGTTCCAACCGGCTTCCCCATGCAGGGTGCCCGCAGCGCCGATCCGGTTGACGATCCGAGCCCCCAGCTGTCCGCCGCTCTGTCCCGCCGTCGCGAGCTTGCTCGCGGTCTCGACGCGCGGCAGGTAGAGGAGCCCGTTCGCAAACGGCGAGTACGTCACCCCACCGGTGCCCGCCGGCGAGCCCCCGTTCCCGAAGGCGTCGAACGTCGTGAGCGACGTGCCGTCGGTGGGTTGCGCGACGTTCGCCAGGATCGCGTTGGTGATCGTCCCCGTGTACGACGCGCCGTACTGGACGAACCCGGAGCCGCTCCCTCCCTTCGAGCGACCGGCGGTGACGCGGTTCATGGTGACGGTGACCTTGCACGAGCCGGAGCCCATCGCCGCGGCGTACTCCGCGTCCCAGAGCACCATGTCCTCCACGCTCGCGCTGATGGGGCCGTCGCCGTCGAGGCGGAACCCGCCGCCGAGCGGCGAGCGGAGCGCGATGTCGCCGAGGAATGAGTTCCCCGTCGTCGCGTTGGGGCTCGCGCTGTTGTAGACGGAGTAGAAGGCGCCCTGCCACGAGTGGTAGCTCAGGTCGTTGTCGAGGATGATGACGTTCTGCGCGCTCGAGCTCGACGTGTTGTAGAAGTTCATGCCCGCTTCCGGGTCGTCTTTGCTGTCCGTCCAGCCCGCGTCGTGCCGGATCACGCCGCGCCGCACGACGACGCGGTTCGCGTTGTAGACCAAGAGGTCGTAGCGACCGCCCGGGCCGTGCCACCAGTTGTCCTCCAGCAGGATGTCGGCAGTGTCGTTGAAGTCGTTCGTGCCGACGGCCGTGTTGACGCAGTTGCCACTCGCGCAGCCACCCTTGAACTCGTTGGCGCAGAACTTCAGGTGATTGCCGAGGATCGCGCGGCCCTTCGAATCTTGGAAGCGCAGGCCGCGCACCGTGATCCACGCGTTCGTGTGGACCATGTTCAACCCCGCTTGCACGATGACGGCGCCGTCGTTCTCGGCGCGGATCGTGACGTACTTCCCCGCGCTGCCGTTCGGGAGCGACTCGAGCGCGTTCGCGGGGCCTGCGTAGGTCCCGTCCAACAGGTGCAGGTTGTCTCCGGGGGCGAGGCACGCGCGCGCCGAAGCGATCGTCTGCTTCGGGCTCCCCTTCTGCTTCGCTTGCGTGCACGAGACGGCGTCGCTGCCGTTCGGGCCGACGTAGTAGACGGCGCCGGGGCCGTCGTCGCATCCGGGCGCGACGGAAGGCGGGATCGCACCATCGGTCGAGCTGCCATCGCCCACGCTCCCGTCGCGCGGAGCGTCGGTGGCGGCGTCGAGCGCGGTGTTGCCGTCGGGGCCGCCGCCGTCGGTTCCGTTCGCGCCATCGCCGTCGGAAGAGCAGGCCGCGGGAGCCAAGAGCAAGAGGGCGAGTGCGAGTCGAGCTTTCACGGCACCAGTCTGTTCCGATCGGCGCGCGGCGACAGTGCCCGAACGCGCCAAATCGGGTGGCCCTTCGCGCCGTGGTTCGGGGGTACCTTGGTCGGATGCAGCCGCGGAGCCGCGCCGTCGCCAGCCCTTCGATCGCGCCCTCGGTGCTCGATGCCGTCGGCGTCGCGTTGACGCGCCTCGGCGCAGACCCGTCGGGCGATCCGGACGGGATGTTCGACCGCGCGGAGCGCGCGACGAAGAACGTGCTGATCGGGATCGACGTCGCGGCGCTCGTCCCGGTCGGTGCCTATGGATTGCTCGAGTACGGCATGCGCGCGAGCTCGAACGTGGGGGACGCGCTCGTCCGGCTCGCGCGCCACTATGCATCGGTCAGCACTCGGATCCGCGCCGAGTGCACCATCGTGGACGGACACGCCGCGCTCGTCTTCCACCGCCACGCCGCGGTGCGCTTCAGTCGCCATTGGATCGAGATGCCCGCCGCCGCGATCGCGCGCCGTCTCGGCGAAGGCGCGGGCGGCGTGCCACTCCTCCACGAAGTCCACTTTGCCCATCGCTCGCCGGGCGGCGGCCACGATGCACGTTACGTCGAAGCGTTCGGAGCACCGGTGGTCTTCGGGGCGAAGGACGACGCGCTCGTCTTCCTCGACGGCGCCCTCGCCGTTCCGATGACCACCGCGGCGCCTCCGGTCGCGGCCTCCGTCGACGTGGAGCTCCGCGCGCTCGCGGAGAAGGATGCGTCATCGGATCCGCTGCAGACGCGGATTCGGGCGGCGATCGATCGGCGCCTGGCGGGTGGGGTGAGCCTCGCGGACGTTGCGCGGAGCCTGCACATGTCGCCGCGCACGCTCCAGCGCCACTTGCGCGAGCGCGGGACGTCGTGGTCGCGCGAGATCGACGAAGCGCGGCGCGTCCGCGCAGTCGCCGCCCTCGAGGACGGAGTGGACAAGACGATGTCGATCGCGCGCGAGCTCGGATTCGCCGACGCGAGCTCGTTCTTCCGCGCCTTCCGGCGCTGGACCGGGACGACACCCCGTCACTGGGGAGCCGCGCGCAGCAAGTGACGGGCCGCCGCGGCGAGCTCAGCTCTTCAGCGCGCGCTCCACCAGGACGATGCGGTCCTGGCCCCAATAGAGGTCCTTGCCGTCCACGACCCAGGTCGGCGCGCCGAACGCTCCGATCTCCTTCGCCTTCGCGGTCTGCGCGATCAGCGCTTCCTTGATCGCGGGGTCCTGCGTCTTCGCGAGGACGGCATCCGCGTCGGTGCCGAGGAGCTCCTTCAGCACTGCGTCGTCGGCGAGGTTCCGGTCTTCGGCCCACGCCGCCGCGAACGCCTTCTTGCGGAACTCGCCGCGTTTCTCCTCGGGCAGGGCGAGGTAGCAGCGCAGCGCCTTCACCGTGTTGATCGGGAAGTGCGACGAGAACTTGAAGGGGACCCCCCAGTACTCGGCCCAGCGGTGCAGGTCCTCGAACGTGTGCTTCTGCTTCGCGGCGCTCCAGCTCTGCATCGGGATGCCGACCTGGCCGATCTCCTTGAAGAGACCACCGAGCAGCATCGGCTGCCAGACGAGCTTCGCGCCCGTGCGCTCGGCGAGGGCTTCGGCCTGGGTGACGCCGAGGTACGCGAACGGCGAAGAGAAATCGAAATAGACCTCGAGCGTGTGCTGTCCCATTTTGGTACTCCGAGCGCCCTCTGCGCGTAGATAGAAGTCCTCTGCCCGAGTGCGGGCGACGAAGTGCATGCGATCCTGCCCCCAGAACAGCGCGCCGTCGCGCTCGAACGCGGGGGCCCCGAACACCCCCGCGGCGATCGCGGCGTCCGTGCGGCGGCGAAGCTCGTCCTTCGCTTCGCCGAGCCGCGGAAGGATCGCCGCCGGATCGTGGCCGGCGTGGCGAAGGACGTCTTCCATCGTGGCCGGGTCACTCGGCGGGCGGCCTTCGACCCAGTAGGCGCGGAAGAACCCGTCGACGACCTTGCGATCGACGCCCGTCAGCAGGGTCGCGCGCAGCGCTTCGACGGTGCGGAGGGGGTGCCCGGCGGGCACGCGCAGCTCCACGCCGAAGAGCTCGGCCCAGCGCATCATGTCGTTCAGGTTGTGCACCGCCTTGGCGGGGGCGAGCACGTTCATGAGGTTCTGGGCAGTCGCCCGCGCGGCGAAGACGCCACCGAGGAGCATCGGGGCGTACTCCACGCGTTCGTGCGCTTCGAGCCTGCCGATCTGCGTCGACGCCAGGTAGGCGTACGGGCAGGAGTAGTCGAACCAGAACCGGACCATGCCTGCCCGTCAGAGCCGCCCGGAGCGGCCGTCGCGGCGGAGCTTCCAGACGACGCCGATCGCCTCGACGAAGATCTTGCGGCTCATCTTCGAGTGCCCGACGCGCCGGTCGACGAAGACGATCGGAACCTCGACGATCTTCATCCCGCGCAGGTGAGCGCGGTACGTCATCTCGATCTGGAACGAGTACCCGTTCGAGCGGATGGACCCGAGCTCGATCGCCTCGAGGGCGCGGCGCGAGAACGCCTTGTAGCCGCTGGTGAGATCGCGGACGCCCAGTCCCAAAATGGTACGAGAGTAGAGCGAGCCGCCCTTCGAGACGAAGTGACGGAGGGGACCCCAACCGGAGACGCCGCCCCCGGGGATGTTCCGCGAGCCGATGACCACGTCGGCGCCTTCGTCGAGGGCGCGAACGAAGTCCGGCAGGTAGCGGACGTCGTGCGAGAGATCCGCGTCCATCTCGAAGAAGCGGTCGTACCCCTGCGCGAGGCCCCACTGGAACGCCTCGACGTAGGCCGTCCCGAGGCCGAGCTTGCCGGCGCGGTGCCGGACGTGGACCTTCGGGTCGGCTGCCGCGAGCCCATCGGCGATCGCGCCCGTGCCGTCGGGCGAAGCGTCGTCGACGACCAACACGTCGGCGTCACTCATCTTTCCGCGGAGCGCGGCTACGAAGGTCGGGAGGTTTTCTCGCTCGTTGTAGGTCGGCGTGACGACGAGCGTCTTGGGGTGCCCCATCGGCCTGCGAATCGTAGGCGAACCGCCACGAGCAAGCCACGCCCATTTTCGGAGGGACCTCGGTAGAATGTGGTCGTGAGCAACAAGAGCGAGGCCCGATCGCGGCGCGAGCTCGGGGCCGCGCGCGAACGCGACGAGCCTCCGCCGCCGCTCGACCCCGCTCGGGAGGAGCTCGAAGACGCGCTCGCCCGCGAGCAGCGCATCTCCGCCGCGCTCCGGGAGGTCGGCCTCGCTCTCGGGACCACCCTCGACCTCGATCAGGTGCTGGAGCTCATCCTCGACAAGGTCACCGAGGCGCTGGAGGCCGACCGCGCCACGCTCTACCTGCTCGACGAAAAGAAGGACGAGCTCGTCTCGCGGATCGTGCAGGGCGCCGAGGTCCGCGCGATCCGGATGCAGAACGGGCACGGCATCGCCGGCCACGTCGCCAAGTCGGGCAAGCTGATGCTCGTCCACGACGCCTACAAGGACCCGCGGTTCTCGCCCGAGTGGGACATGCTCTCGGGCTACCGCACCCGCACCATCCTCGCCGCGCCGATGAAGAACCACCTGGGGCGCACGATCGGCGTCATTCAGGTCCTCAACAAGAAGCGCGGCGACTTCACGAAGGACGACACCGAGCTCCTCTCGGCGCTCGCCACCCAAGCCGCGGTCGCGCTCGACAACGCGCGCCTCTTCTCGGAGACGGTGCAGCAGAACCGCGAGCTCGTCGAGACGAAGAAGCAGCTCGAGGCGCGGGTGAAGGACCTGAAGCTCCTCTTCTCGCTCGAGAGCGCGATGGCGCGCGCAGCTTCGCTCGAGGAGCTCTTCATGGCCGTCCTCGGCGAGGCGATGCGCTCGAGCGGTGCGCGCGCAGCAGCCGTCGCCCTCCGCGAGGCCGACGGCTCGGCGGTCGCGCTCTGGCTCGTCGACGACAAGCACAAGCGGCTCCGTCGGTTCCCGCTCCGCGAGGGGCAAGGCCTGATCGGCTACGCGATGCGCCAGAACGAGGTCGTGCACTCCGAGCACGCCCCCGACGATCCGCGGACGGACAAGGAGCTCGACCAGCGCATCGGCTTCAATTGTCAGACCGCGCTCGCGGTCCCGCTCGAGGGCGAGGACCGCGCTCCGATGGGCGCGATTGCGCTCTACAACAAACGGGACGCCACGTTCGACGGCGCCGACCGCTCGCTCCTGCTCTTGGTCGCCGCGAACGCGTCGACCGCGATCCGGCTCCAGGTCGCACGCGAACAGCGCGAACGTGAAGAGCGGCTCGGCGCGATCGGGCGCCTCTTGTCGGGCGTCATCCACGACATGCGGACCCCGCTCACCGTGATCAGCGGCTACGTCCAGCTCATGCAGTCGGCGGTCGCTCAGGAGAAGCGGAACGAGTACGCGGAGGCCGTCCTCAAGCAGTTCGACCACATCGCCGCGATGCAGCGCGAGGTCCTCGAGTTCGCGCGTGGCGAGCGCAACGTCCTCATCCGCAAGGTGTACCTCGAGAAGTTCTTCGCCGACGTGAAGGCCCAGCTCGAGCCTCAGCTCGCCCGCTTCGACATCGAGCTCGATCTGGATCTCCAGGACAAGGGGACCGCCCGCTTCGACGAGAGCAAGATCCTGCGCGTGGTCCACAACCTCGCTCGCAACGCGATGGAGGCGATGGCGGACAAGGGCGGGCGGCTCACCATCCGCGTGAAGCGGGAGCGCCGGAGCGAGAAGCGCGCGACCGGCGGCGGTGAAGAGCTCGTGTTGACCTTCTCCGACACCGGCCCCGGCATCCCGAAGGAGATCGAGCCCCGCCTCTTCCAGAGCTTCGTCACGAGCGGGAAGAAGGGCGGCACCGGTCTCGGCCTCGCGATCGTGAAGAAGATCGCCGAGGAGCACGGGGGAACCGTGAGCGTTCACTCGTCGAAGCGCGGCGCGAGCTTCGAGCTGCGGTTGCCGCAGGGGCGGATCTGAGTCAAGGGATCGCGTGCGTCTCCTCCGCCTGATGACCATCGGCGCCATCGTCGTCTCGCTGGCCCAAGGTGCGGCCGCCGACGGGACGGTCCCGCCCTGGAACCCGGTCGGCGAGGTCCCCATCCCGACGTGGGCGCACTCGGTCGCCGCCAAAGGCACCGAGCAGCCGATCCTGGTCGCGCCGCGCAGCGATGCGGAGCGCCGTGCGACGGCGATCGGCGGCATGCCGCTCCCGCTCTACGGGGCCGCTCGCGGCACGGGGTGCGGCGGTCGATATTACCAAGTTGGGACGAGCGCGTGGCTCTGCTCCGACCTGGCCGAGGTGCTCACGAGCGAGCCACTTCCGCCGTCCCTCGACGGGTTGCCGCTCGCGGGGAGCGACGCGCTCCCGTACCGTTACTACTTCGTCGGGAAAGAGGGCGCGAACGGCTACCTCGACCTCTCCCGCGCCGGTGACGAAGCGCCCGACGAGCAGCTCGACCCGGGCTTCGCGGTCGCCGTCGTCGAAGAGCGGACGAAGGGCGGCGAGCTGTGGGCGCGCACGCACCGCGGCCCTTGGGTCGCGCTGCGCGATCTCGGCGCGGCGCGCCCCTCGGGCTTCCACGGCGAGGAGCGACGCACGCTCGACTTCGCGTGGGTGCTCGTCGACCGGGCGCCCGTCTACGCTGCGATCACGCGTGGCAAGGCCGTGGGCACGCGCGTGAAGTTCGAGGTCGTTCCCGTGCGCGAGGAGCGCGCCGGACCGCCCGGCACCGGTGCGCTCGTGCGCATCTCCGACGACGGCGTCACGCCGGCGCAGTGGATGGATCGGCGCTCGCTCGCGCGCGCTTCGCTCTCCAACATGCCGGCGGGCGTCGCGGAGGGCGAGCGCTGGATCGACGTCGAGCTCGCGAGCCAGACGCTCGTCGCGTACGAAGGCACGACGCCCGTCTTCGCCACGCTCGTTTCGACCGGCCGCGGAGCGCCCGGCACCGACACGGCGACGCACCCCGGCACCTTCCGCATTTGGGTCAAGCTCACGACGAGCACGATGGACAACCTCGAAGCCGAGGAGACCGATCGTCGGTACTCGATGGAGGACGTCCCGTACGTGCAGTTCTTCGACAAGGCGATCGCGCTGCACGGCGTCTTCTGGCACTCGGACTTCGGGCACGTGCACAGCCACGGCTGCGTGAACCTCGCCCCCGCCGACGCACGCTGGTTGTTCCGTTTCACGGGGCCCAAGCTCGGCGCCGGGATGGCCGCGATCCTCCCGGCCCCCAACGATCGCGGGACCACCGTCCGTGTGCGCTGACTTTTTGCGTTCGGACTGAACGGGATGGCAGGCGTCCTGCCCCAGTGGAGCGCTTTTGGGCGAGGGGAGGGAGCGATCGTGGCGCGAACGTCACTTCGCTGCCGCTTGCTTGTTGTGCTGTGGCCCGCACTCGGAGTAAACACCCCGCGCACTCACTCTCGGAAGGACTCCTTCGATGTTGACGCTCTCGCGCGTTGCGCTCTCTGGTCTTCTCTTGGTCGGCTCGGTCGGTTTGTTCGTGGCGTGCTCGGACGATCCGGCGACGACGCAGACGACGATCACGAAGCCGGTGTGTCCGGACACGGTCTCCAAGGCCGGGAGCAAGTGCGACAGCGAGGGTTACTCGTGTGGCGTCGGCTTCACCTGCCACGGTGGCTTCGCGCAGCAGGCGAAGTGCACGTGCACGGGCGGCGTCTACAAGTGCCAGACCTCGGACGGCAAGGACGTGCCGGACGGGATCGCCGCGGACCAGATCGACGCGCAGCTCTGCCAGGCCATGCCGCCGAGCTCGGAGGCGTGCCCCGCCTCGGTGTCCGCCGCGGATGGCAACACCTGCAAGACCTCGGGCAAGCTCTGCTACTACCTCGGCAAGGTCTGCCCGGAGGATCCGGTCGTCCAGCAGAAGTACGACGTCTGCATGTGCCGCACCGGCGTCGGCGATGCCGCGCTCGGCTGGCTCTGCGAGACGGCGACCTGCGCGAAGTGAAGCTCCGCGAGCCGAGGAGGTAGACGTTGGTCTCCGTCCTCGGTGCCGTACGTGATCTCGGGCGTCTGCGCGAGATCACGGCCGTCCTCGTTCGGCATGGCTTCGGCGAGGTCGTCACGCGGATCGGCTTCGGCCGAAAGAAGAAAGAAAAGCCGTCCGGCCAGAGCGAGCCGCCGCCTTCGGGCGCGGTCGGCTCGGACGTCGTCGAGATCGCGGAGCGCGAGCTCGCCGAGGGCGACGAGGCCTCGCAGAAGGTCTCGACGCCCGTTCGCATTCGGCTCGTGGCGCAGGAGCTCGGGCCGAGCTTCATCAAGCTCGGCCAGATCGCGTCGACGCGCCCCGACCTGATCCCGCCGGACATCATCGTCGAGCTGAAGAAGCTCCAAGACGAGGTGCCCCCCGTTCCGTTCGAGGACATCAAGGAGCACGTCGAGAAGAGCCTGGGCAAGGCGCTCGGCGACGTCTTCGTCTCGTTCGACGAGAAGCCCCTCGCCACCGCGTCGATCGGGCAGGTCCACCGCGCGCGGCTCAAGACCGACGACGGCGTGCAGGACGTCGTCGTGAAGGTCCAGCGCCCGGGCGTGGGCGCGACGGTCGTTCGCGATCTCGAGCTCCTGCACATGCTCGCGGCAGCGCTCGAGCGCGCCGTGCCCGAGACGAAGATCTACTCGCCGATCGCGCTCGTCCAGCAGTTCGATCGCTCGATCACGAGCGAGCTCAACTTCCTCGTCGAAGCCGAGAACACGGAGCGCTTCGGCAAGAACTTCAGCGGGCACCCGCACGTGCGGTTCCCGCGTGTCTACCGCCAGGCGACCTCGAAGCAGGTGCTGACGCAGGAGTTCTTCCCCGGCCTCAAGGTGACCAAGGCCGTCGAAGCCGGCGCTGACGGCAAGAAGATCGCGAAGCACTCCGTCGGCGTGGTCATCAAGATGATCTTCGAGGATGGCTTCTTCCACGCCGATCCGCACCCGGGGAACATCATCATCCTCGGCGAGAACGAAGAGCCGATCGTCGGCCTCATCGACGCGGGCATGGTCGGGCGGCTCAGCCCCGAGCTCCGCGATCGCACGATCGATCTGATGGTCGCGGCGGCGCGCAACGATCCGTACGGGGTCGCCGACGCGCTCTACTCGATCGGGCGCCCGACGAAGAAGATCGACATGCGCGAGTACCGCGCCGAGGTCGCGCTCCTCGCCGAGAAGTACCTCGGGCGTCCGCTCCGCGAGCTCGACCTGTCCGCGATGATCCGCGACCTCGTCCAGGGAGCGATGAAGTACGGGCTCGAGATCCCGGCCGACTTCATGCTCGTCGGCAAGGCCCTCATGACGATCGAGGGCATCGGCAAGCAGCTCGATCCGGACCTCGACGTCTTCGGCGAGGCCCAACCGCACTTCACCGAGCTCCTGAAGCAGCGCTACTCGCCCGAGCGCATCGGGATCGAGCTCTGGCGCGGGTTCGAGCAGATCAGCCGCGCCGGCTACGATCTGCCGGTCCAGTTGCGCGAAGTGCTCGACGACCTCCGGCTGGGGCGGCTCACGCTCCGCACCGGAGATCCCTCGCTGCACGGCCTGCTCGATCGCGCGAGCCGCCGCATCTTCTCCGGAGCGATCATCGGCATGCTCTTCGTGAGCGGTGCGGTGCTGCTCCACGGCGGGCGCGATCCTTGGGGCATCACGATGATCGCGCTCGGCGGCGTCGGCCTCGTGGCGCACTGGATCGGCGATCTGCTCCGCGCGCGCCGGCGCTGAGCCGCGCGGACAGGTAGGCACGCAACGCGAGCTTCGTCTCGCGGACGAGCTCCGCTTCGAGTGTCGGCGGGTGCGTCATCGCGACGAGCAACAGCCCACTCACGAGGTGCACCGTCGTCACGGCGACGACGTGGCGCTCTCGCTCGCTCAGCTGCGGGAGCAGCGCGCCGACGACGAGCTCGATCCGGGCCGTGAAGTCGCGGCTCCACGCGGCGCCGGTTCGGTCGACCAGGCTCGCCGCTTGGCTCGCCGCCCACGCAGCGCGATAGCCTGGCTCGCTCCGCCAGACCCGCGCGAACGCGTCGACGGCGCGATCCCCGATCGCGAGCGGATCGTCGTCGTCGCCGACGAGCGCCCCGTCGATCGCCTCGGCGAGGCGTTGCTGGTGGCGCTCCAACAGGCCCGCGAGGAGAGCCTCCTTGTCCGGGAAGTACTGGTAGACGGTGCCGATCGACGCGTCCGCCTCGGCGGCGACGGCGTTGGTCGTCAGCTCGGAGAACCCGCCGCGGTCGAGGACGCGCGCGGTCGCATCGAGGAGAGCGTCCCGCCGCGCGAACGCGCGCGCCTGCACCGGCTTTCGAATCACGACGCCGGAGCTTGACAGAAATTGAATGATTGCTCAACTTGGACCCGTGGAGATGAGCAATCGCTCAACTTTGGGCGTGCGGGATGCCGCGCTCGCGCTCGCGAGCCTCGGCGCGCTCGCCGCGCAGGCGCTCGCGGGCTTCGGGAGCGGCTGGGTCGCCGTGCCGGCGGGGGTCGCCGTCGTGGTCGCCGCGGTCGCGGCCCTCGTCCGGAGTCGCGTGCGTGGGGCGGCCCTCCTCGTCGCGCTCCTCGCGCTCGCGGTTCTCGGTCCGTGGCCCTGGCAGGCGAGCATGGCGCTCGCGCTCGGGGGGTGGGCGCTCCTGCACCGCTTGGCTCGTCTCGATGCGGAGGGGGCGTGGCCTTGGCGGTGGGGACGCCTCGCGCCCGGCTGGGTGGCGGTGGTCGGGGGTGTCACCCCCGCGGCGCTCCTCGCGTGGCTCAGGCTCTTTCGCCCCGACCTCTCCGACGTTCGCGCGCTCGTCCCGGCAGCACCGCTGCCGTGGCTCGTCGCCGGTGGAGTCCTGTTTGCGCTCGTGAACGCGACGCTCGAAGAGCTCGTCTGGCGCGGCGTCCTCCAACCGTCGCTCGAGGGGCCGTTCGGGATCGCCGGCGCCGTGGTGGTGCAGGCCCTCTCGTTCGGCATCGAGCACGCCCACGGCATCCCCCGTGGCCCGATGGGGATGCTGCTGGCGGGGAGCTGGGCGGTGATGCTCGGGGTCTTGCGGCGCAAGACGGGCGGGCTCCTCGCGCCGATCGTCGCCCACGTGGTCGCGGACGCGACCATCGCCGTGATCATCTTGGTTCTTCCGGCCTGAGCCGTAACCAAACGCGCGGCCGTGCGTAATGCACCCGCCATGGCCGAACGCATCACGTTTCCGCGGTTGGAGATCGGCGACCTCGACCGCGTCCACGCGTGGCTGGATGCGCCGCACGCCGTCCGCTGGTTCGGCGGGCCGCACACGCGCTCGGAGGTGCTTCACGACTTCTTCGGGGACGGCGCGATCGGCGTCAACGCGCACGTGGCGGTCGTCGACGGCGTGCCCTGCGGTCTGTTCCAGTGGGAGTGGTTCCGCGATCACCCCGCGCTCGCGCGCACGTACGGGGTCGACGACCCCGACGCGTTGAACTGCGACGTCCTGCTCGCGCCCGAAGCGGCGTCGCACGGTCGCGGCGCGGTGCTCCTCCGCGAGTTCCTGCGCCAAGTCCCGTTCGCCGACCCTCGGGCGAAGGTGTGCGTGATCGATCCGGAGCCCGAGAACTCGGTCGCCATCCGCTGCTACGAAAAGGCCGGCTTTCGCTTCGTGCGCGTGCTCCCCGACGACGGTGAAGGGCACGGCCTGTACCTGATGGAGCTCTCGCGCGCCGAGCTCCTGCGGGATCCCGTGCCGGCGCGGCGCTACGTTCGGCCCGGTCGGCGGGAGGACCTGGCGCTCGCGAGCGCGATCGACGACGACGCGTGCCGCGCCTACGCCGAGATTGGGCTCGATGTTCTCCTCGGACCCGAGCACCCGTTCGTGCAGGCGGAGCTGTCGCGTTGGACCGAGGCGCTCGGCTCGGGGAGTCTTCTCTTCGCCTGCGAAGACGCGCAGGCGGTCGGCTTCGCGATCGTAGGGCTCGTCGACGAGCGACCCTTCCTCCACCAGATCTCCGTTCGCCGCGGGATGGCGGGGAAGGGGATCGGCACGATGCTCTTGGAGCGCGCGCAGCGGTGGAGCACCCGGCCGGGCGAGCTCTGGCTCACGACCTACGACGGCGTCCCGTGGAACCGACCGTGGTACGAGCGCAACGGCTTCGTCGTCGTGGACGGGCGCGACTGCAGCCCGACCGTGCGCGGCTGGCTCGAAGCGGAGCGCGCCGCATTGCCGCGCCCAGAGGCGCGGGTGGCGATGCGCTGGCGTCCCCCCCGTTAGACCAGGTGCATTCTCGCCCGCGCAGGCGCACGATCCCAGGCGATGCCGTGGCTCCGATCGCTCCGCGAATCCCTCCAGCACGTACGGGCGACGCTCCGTCTCGTGTGGACGGCGTCGCGCTCGATGACGGTCGGGCTCGCGGTGCTCACGCTGTTCGCGGCCGTCGTCCCGCTCGCGATCGGCTGGGGAGGCAAGCGGATCGTCGACTCCATCGTCGCCCATGATCGCGATGCGACCATCGCGTGGGTCGCGTTCGAGCTCGGCGCCGTCGTGGTCCAGGTCTCGACCCAGCGCGGGCTCGCGCTCCTCCGCGGCATCCTCGGGGCGCGCCTCGGCGTGGACGTGAACGTCGCCATCCTCGCGCGCGCGAGCGCGATGTCGCTCCGCGATTTCGAAGACTCCGAGACCTACGACTCTCTGACCCGCGCGCGGCGCGAGGCTTCGTCGCGGCCGGTCGCCCTCGTGACGGAGGCGTTCTCGCTGATCCAGAACGCCTTCACGCTCGTCGGCTGGGCGGCGCTCCTCTTCCGCTGGAGCCCGCTCGCGGCGGGCTTGCTCGTCCTCGCGGCGATCCCGTCGACGATCGCGGAGATGCGGACGTCGAAGCAGATGTTCCGCTTGCGAAACTGGCGCTCGCCGGAGACGCGCCGCCTCATGTACTACGAGCACGTCCTCGCCAACGACGAGCACGCGAAGGAGGTGAAGCTCTTCGACCTCGCGGCGCTCTTCCTCGGTCGCTACCAAGAGCTCGCCGAGCGGTTCTACGACGAAGACAAGAAGCTCGCCCTCCGCCGTGCCGCGCTCTCTCACGGGCTGTCGCTCCTCGCGACGCTCGTCTTCTACGGAACGTACGCTTCGATGGCGGTGGGCGCCGCGGCGGGGCTCCTCACGCTCGGCAGCATGACCCTCTACGTCACCGCGTTCCGCAGCGGCCAGTCGTCACTCAGCGCCGTGCTCGGAGCGATCGGGAGCATCTACGAGCACAACCTCTACATGTCGAACCTCTTCCGGTTCCTCGAGCGGCCGGCGCCATCGTCGCCAGCGGCGCCGCCCGAGGGCGAAGGAGCGGCGGAGCTCGTCCGCGACGAGAAGGGCATCCGCTTCGAGGACGTGAGCTTCACCTACGATGGCAAGACGAACGCCGCGCTCGACGGGATCTCGCTCTTCATCCCGGCCGGCCAGAGCGTGGCGCTCGTCGGCGAGAACGGGGCCGGGAAGACGACCTTCGTGAAGCTGCTCGCCCGCCTCTACGAGCCCACGCGCGGGCGCATCCTGCTCGACGGCCGCGACTTGAAGACCTTCGACGAGCAGACGCTCCGCGCCCGCCTCGGCGTCGTGTTCCAGGACTTCGCGCAGTACCAGCTCCCGGCGGCGGAGAACGTGGGGGTCGGGAGCGTCCACCACCTCGCGGACGAGCCGCGGCTGGATCGCGCGATGGTCCGCGGTGGCGCGCGCGACGTGATCGAGGGCCTCCCGGCGAAGGGCAAGACGCAGCTCGGGCGCTGGTTCAAAGACGGTGCGGAGCTGTCGGGTGGGCAGTGGCAGAAGATCGCGCTCGCGCGGGCGTTCATGCGCGAGGAAGCGGACATGCTCGTGCTCGACGAGCCGACCGCGGCGCTCGACGCGAAGGCCGAGCACGCCGTCTTCGAGCGGTTCCGCGAGCTCGCGGAGGGCCGCACGACGATCGTCATCTCCCACCGCTTCCCGACGGTACGGATGGCGGATCGCATCCTCGTGCTCGAGCAGGGCAAGGTGGTGGAGGAAGGCACGCACGGCGAGCTTGTCGCCGCCCGCGGTCGCTACGCCAAGATGTTCGAGCTCCAAGCCGAGGGCTATCGCTGAAGCTCAGGTCGCCTGGGGGCGGGGCAGCTCCAGCACCACGCGAGCGCCGCCGCGCGGAGAGCGCTCCACGAGGAACCGCCCGCCGCTGGCTTCCATGATGCGGCGCACGACGGCGAAGCCCATCCCGGTTCCCGTCGCGCGCGTCGTCACGAACGGTTGGCCCAGCTTGCGCGTGACCTCGTCGGGGATGCCGGGGCCATCGTCCTCGACGATGCACGACACGCGCTCCGGCGAGGCCTCCACGCCGACCCACACGCGCGCGTCCTTCGACTGGAGCGCGTTGCGCACGACGTTCACGAGCGCGAGCTCCACGAGCGGCGCGTCGAGCCAGGCGAGCGTGCCGCTCGACGAAGGGAGCTCCACGCGGCCGGGGCTCACCTCGCCGCGCGACGCGAGCAGCCGGATCGCGCGCTCGGCGAGCTCTTCGACGGCGAAGGCGGTCGGGCTCGGGTGGAGCGGCCGCCCGAGCTCGAGGAGTTGGTTCACGACTTGGGCGAGTCGGCCCGTCTCTTCGCCGATGATCCGGAGGAGCGCCTTCTCTTCGTGGGCCGCGGTCTCTTCCTTCTCGAGGAGCGCGAGTGCGTTCATGATCGCACCGACCGGGTTGCGCACCTCGTGCGCCATCACGGCCGCGGCCTCGCCCAGTGCAGCCATGCGCTCGCGGTCCACGCGCTCGTGCCGGAGCCGCACCGCTTCGATCGCCTTGCCGACGAGCTCCGCGAAGAGGTCGAGGGCGGTCGCGACGAGCGGGCTCAACGTGTCGCCGGTGACGACGAGCGCCCCGTAGGGCGCGTCGCCCAGGAAGATCGGCGCCTGGACCATCCGCGAAGCGGGGAGGAGGGCGAGCAGGCGCTCGGCGACCGGCTCGGGGTACGCCTCGCGCACGAGGCGCACGCCGTCCTGGAAGAACGCCGCCCTCCGTTCGAGGTAGCCGGGGTTGAGCCGCGCGAGGAGCTCCTTGGGTGGGCGAGGGAGATCGAGCGTCTTGCTCGCCGTTCGCGGGGACCGGGTGGGGCCGTAGCGGAGGAGCGGGTCGTCGTCGTCCCAGAGGAGCACCGTCGCGGTGAACCCGCGCTCGGCGAGCGCGTTCACCGCGCGCTCGAGGACCTCGACCTCGGTCGCGCAGCGGGAAAGAGAGCCGGCGACGCGGGCGAGCGCCTCGGTGACCTCTTGCCCGAACGCCTCGGGCTGGGCGTCCACCAGCAGCGTGAGGACGTCGCCGTTCGCGTCGAGGCGCCACACGATGCGGAGAGGCTGCTCGACGCCGCCCGCCGCCAGGATCCGGCACCAGATCGAGCCGTCCTGCCGTGCCTCGGAGGCGTTCCGGTCCGCGATGTGGCCCAGCATCGCCCGATCGCGGGGCGCGATCAGCGAGGCCAAGAGCTGCGCCACCGGCTTCCCGACGATCTCGGACGCCGACCTGCCCACGAGCTCGAGGAACGCGCGGTTGGTCTCCACGACGACGCTTTCGCGCGTCAGGAGCGCCGGCGCAGGGAGCTGGTCGAGCGCTACCGGATTGGGGGGCAGAGAGGACGAAGCCACTCGGAGCGATGCTACCGGAAATGAACGAAGCCCCCCTCCGCAGAACGGAGAGGGGCTTGGCCTGGCCCGCGTGACCGACGTGCGGTCACGGATGAGCCGTTCGGCTCACTTGCCCTGGAGGAGGAAGCCGATGAGGAAGGCGAGGAGCACGAGCGACTCGATGAGCGCCAGACCGAGAATCATCGGGGTCTGGATCTTCGAGGCCGCGCCCGGGTTGCGGGCGATGCCTTCGAGGGCCGAAGCCGCCGCGCGGCCCTGGCCGAGCGTGCCACCGAGCGCGCCGAGACCGATCGCGATGCCCGCGCCGATGTAGGCGGCCATCTTCATGTCGTTCTCGTTGGAGGCGCCCTTCTCTTCCGCCATCGCCACGACGGGGATCAGGAAAACGGCGAGGCCCGCGAGCGCCGGAACGAGCTTGCGAGTGAGGGCGGTGCTTTGCGACATCGTCGGAGACTCCTTGTGCTTTCGAGCTTTTCGAATCGGGGGGAGAAGCGCGGAGAGGGCAACTGCGCCGCCGCATCCGCGCCGAAATCTGTGCTGCGGGGCGCTAAGTAGTGCTTTTTTTGGTCCGTGGCTAGAGCTTTTACGCGTGGGCTTCTTCGCCCTCGTCGTCATCGGCTCCGTGGTCGTGATCGCCGTGCTTTTCGGCGTGCTTGTCGTGGCCGTGACCCGGCTCGTGGTCATGCTCGTGCTCGGTCGCCAGCGTCACGTAGATCGAGGCGAGGAGGCAGAACACCAGCGTCTGGACGGCGCCGACGAGCGTGCCGAGCATCATCACGGGGATCGGAACCGCGATCCACACGAGGCCCATGAACACGCCGAGGACCAAGTGGTCGACCGCGATGTTGATCATGAGGCGCATCGAGAGCGTGACCGCGCGGAGGCAGGTCGCGAACACCTCGATCACGAAGACGAGCAGGTTGATCGGGAGGTAGGGCCAGCCGATCCACGGGCCGAAGAGGTGCTTGATGTAACCGAAGCCGTTCTCCTTCAGGCCCCAGTAGTTGAACATCGCGAACACGACGATCGAGCAGCCCCACGTGATGTTCCACGTGCCGGTCGGCGGAAGGAACCCGGGGATCATGCCGAGGAAGTTCGCGAAGAAGATGAAGCACGCGCTGGTGCCGATCAGCGGGAAGAACTGCTTGGCCCGCTTCGGCCCCATCATCGACTTCATCATGTCGTAGAAGTAGCCGATGAAGATCTCGAAGAACGTGCGGAGCGAGAGCTTCTCGTCCGGGATGATCGAGTTCTTGTAGTCACGCAGCTTCGGGCCGAGCACCGCCGCGAGCACGACGAGGAGCAGGACGACGAACAAGCTCGTCGCAAGCGGCTCGGCGGCATGCGCGCCGACGGGCTTGCCGAACAGCGAGTTGCCGAACGCGTGCATGTTCTGCTCGAGCGCGCTGTGGCCGATGAGCCATTCGAGGAGGTAGCTGAACCAGGACGTATGTTCGGGCATGGTCAGTCGGGGTCTTCTTCGGAACCGTGGCCCGCTTTGTCGCTCACGAGCGAGCCAATGGCAATGCCAATCGGTAGGGTTCCGTACCCGACGGCCAAGGGGAGGGTCGAGACCACCCCCCAGGCGAGCAGGAGCCAGAGGCCCCCGATCAGGAAAAGAAGCTTCAGCATGAACGCGATCGACCAGCCAGCGACGCTCTTGGCGGCGCCTGGGGTCATCAAAGCGCGAATGATTTTCGCGAGCGCCCAGAGGTTGAGCGCGGCGGCGCCCGCACCGATCGCGACGGACATGCCGACGTGGAGGCCGAACTTGGTCCCGCCGACGAGCGCGAAGAGCGTCCCCGTCGCGAGGACGGCGTAGAGCGACATGCGGAGGCGGGGATCGAGGTCGGCGAAGAGCTTCACGATTCGTCCTGTTCGTCCTTCGGCTTCGCGGCGGCTTTGGCGGCGGCCTCGGCGTCTTCCTTCGCCACGTCGAGCTTGAGCTTCTGGATCTTCTCCTCTTCGCGCGCCCGTTTCCGCTCGCGCGCGTCTTCGAGATCCATCTCGCGCTCGGCTTCCTTCGCGCGCCGGAACAGCGTTCGGAAGCCGGTGTAGACGCCGAGCAGGACCCCGCCGATGGTCCCCACGCCGTGCCAGCCGAAGCGGTTGTCGAGCCACCGGCCGAGGAAGAAGCCGATCACGATCGACGCCACGAGCTCGAAGCCGATGCTCCCGTAGCGACCGAGCGACTTCCATCCGGACGGCGAGATCAACATGAGCTACCGGACGATGCGACGGATGACCTCGTCGCGCACGTGGATTCGCTTTTCGATCAAGGGCTTCACCTTCGCGAACGCGCGCCCGCGGTGGCTGATGGCGTTCTTGTCCGCGTCGGAGAGCTCCGCCATCGTCTGGTCGCGCCCGGCGACGAGGAACAAGGGGTCGTAGCCGAAGCCGCCGTTGCCGCGCGGCGAGCCGACGATGCCGCCTTCGCAGCGCCCCTCGACCACGACCGGCGCTTCGCCGCTCGCGAACGGGTCGATCAGGACGAGCACGCAGCGGAAGCGCGCCGGGAAGCCGCCCTCGCGCCGCTCGGTCTCGTGCCCCTCGAGCGCGGACAGGAGCGCGGCGTTGTTCTCGGCGTCCGTCGCGGTCTCGCTCGCGAAGCGCGCGGAGCGAACGCCGGGCGCGCCGCCGAGCGCGTCGACCTCGAGGCCGGAGTCGTCGGCGAGCGTGAGCATCATCGTCGCGTTCGCGAACGCGCGCGCCTTCTTCGTCGCGTTGGCTTCGAAGGTGGCGCCGTCTTCCTCGACGACGATGCCCCCGGCGCCGACGTCGTCGATGGACAGCACGTCGAGCGGAAGATCCGCGAGCAAGGAGCGGAGCTCGGCGAGCTTCCCCTTGTTCGTCGTGGCGACGAGCAGCGCGTGCCGTGCCCCCTCGGTGATCTTGCCGCTCACGGCGCGAGTATCCTACGCGCGGAGGAGCGCGTCGAGGTCGACGCCGGCTCCCCGGAGCGCTTCGCGCTGGAGCTTGCCGAGGCTCGCGATGCCGGCGAGCCCGAGGTCGACCATCTTGTCGAGCGCGCTGCGCGGGATGGCCTCGCCCTCGGCCGTGCCTTGGACCTCGACGATGCCGCCGCGTCCAGTGGCGACGACGTTGAGGTCGACGCGCGCCTTCGAGTCCTCGAGGTAGACGAGATCGAGCGCGAGCTCTTCGGTCTCCTTCTGGCCGACGTGGCCGACGCTGATCGCGGCGACGGAGTCGCGGAGCACCTTCTTCGTGATCGTGCCGTTCTTGGTGAGCTTGGCGACGGCGAGCGCGAGCGCGACGAAGCCGCCCGTGATGGAGGCGGTGCGCGTTCCGCCGTCGGCCTCGAGCACGTCGCAGTCGAGCGCGATCGTGCGCTCGCCGAGATCGTCGAGCTCGACGGCGGCGCGTAGCGCGCGCCCGATCAGGCGCTGGATCTCCTGCGTGCGTCCGCTCGGTGCCTTGCCGCGCCCGTCACGCGCCTCGCGCCGCTGCGGGTTCGCGCGCGGGTGCATCTGGTACTCGGCGGTGAGCCAGCCCTTGCCCTTGCCCTCCAGGAACGCGGGGACCTTGTCGTCGATCGACGCGGTGCAGAGCACGACGGTGTTGCCGGCGCGGTAGAGGACCGAGCCTTCGGCGAAGCGGTGGAAGCCGCACACCATCTCGACGGGACGGTGGGCATCGAGGGAGCGTTTGTCGGGGCGCATGCGCTCCGCCATACCACTTCACGTGCTCGGTCGCACGATCACCTGTGCCCGCTCCGGCGCGATCGGCAGGGCGATCTTGAAGGTGGTCCCCCCGCCCGAGCGCGGCTCGCAGACGAGCTCTCCGCCGTGCGCCTCGACGATCTGGCGCGTGATCGCCAAGCCGAGGCCGGTGCCCTGGCCCTTCGTCGAGAAGAACGGATCGAAGACGCGCGTGCGGATCTCGTCGGGGATCCCGGCGCCGCGATCCTCCACCCGAATCACGACGCTCATCCCTTCGGCGCGGACCGACACGTCGATCGTGCCGCCCTCGGGCATCGCCTCGCGCGCGTTGCGGAGGAGGTTGAGCAGCGCCTGGCGGAGCTGACCTTCGTCGAAGAGCGCGGGCGGGACGCGCCCGTCGGCGTCACCGTCGACGACGAGCGCGATCGTGCAGCCCGCGTTCTCCATCTCCTTCTTCGAGAACGTCGCGACGTCGCGGACGGCCTGCGCCACGTCGTCCGCCTCCATTCGCGGCTGCGGGAGGCGCGCCATGCGCAGGTACTCCTCCGACAGCGACTCCAGGCGCTCGACTTCGCGCCGGATCGACGAGAGGAGCTCGCGCGCTTCGCGTCGCTTCGCCGAGTCGTCGGGCTCGGCGAGCTCTTCCTCCAGCATCTCGACGTTGAGGCCGATCGAGGAGAGCGGGTTCCGGATCTCGTGCGTGACGTGCGCCGCCATCTTGCCGATCGCGGCGAGCCGCTCGCTCTCGAGCGCGGAGCGTTGCGCCTTCGAGAGCTCACCGACCATCCGCTCGAAGCTCGCGGCGAGCTCGCCGATCTCGTCGCCGCTGTCGGGCACCGCCTTCGGCGTGAGATCGCCGCGCCCGACCGCCTTCGCGCGCTCCGTCACGTTCGCGAGCGGCGCGAGGATGCGGCGTACCTGGATCGTCATCGCGACGGCCACCGCGAGCGTGAGGATCACCAGCCCCACCACGCTCCAGATCGCGCGCGTCACCCGCGCACGAGCAGCGACGCTGAGCGCGTCCATCGACGTCGAGACGTGGTCCGCCAACGTGTGGAGGCGATGATCGGCATCCAGCTCGACCGGACCGACCTCGACGAGCGTGCGGTTGATGCCGTCGGCGTCGCCGCTCGCCATCGCCGCGAAGAGTCGCTCGAAGGCGGCCTTCTCCGGGATCAAGCCTGCCTCGAAGCCGTCGAGCTCCTCGCTCCACTGGCGCGCGAGCGCGCGCGACTCGTCGGTCCCGACCAGCTCGAGCCCCGCGATCGCCGCCCGCGTCTCGAGGAGCTTCGCCTCGCGCGCGCCCGCGAGCGAGCTCAGCAGCATGCGGGCGCCGAGCGGGTCGCGTTCGTCGGGGAGGCCCTCGACGATGGTCGAGATCGCCGCCTGCGTGGCGCGGAGCTGGCCGAGCTTCAGCGCGATCGGGACGTAGCCCTTCGCGAGCTCTTCGCTGTCGGCCGCGGTCCGTCGCTGCGCCACGATGCTCCACGACGCGGTGACGACGAAGGCGAGCAGCATCACCGCGAACGCGAGCAGCACGCGCGTCACCACGCTCCGCCGCGCACCGGCGCCGGCGACGGCGGCGGGCCCGTGGCGAAGCCCAGAAGACGGCGTCCGGCGGTCGGCGCTCACGATGTAGGAACGGTACCGCATTTGTGCGACATGACTCCATTTCGCGCAAAACTGACGGGAGCCCCAAGGCGCGGTACCATCGTCTTATTCTGACGAAGCTGCTTTCCGAACCCGGGGCGGGCGAACAGCTCGGCCGGTACGAGCTGGTTGCCGAGATCGCGAGTGGCGGGATGGCCACCGTGTACCTCGCGCGCGCGCTCGGGCTCGTCGACTTCCGCCGGTTCTTCGCGATCAAGCGGCTCCACCCGCACCTCAACAAGGATCCGGACTTCGTCGCGATGTTCGTGGACGAGGCGCGCCTGGCCGCGCGCATCCATCACCCGAACGTCGTCCCCATCTTCGAGATCGGGGTCAAGGACGAGCAGTACTTCCTCGTGATGGACTACATCGAGGGCGACACGGCCTCGCGCCTCATGATCCGGTCGAAGCACCTCGGCCGTGCGCTCCCGATCGGGTTCACGGTGCGGGTGCTGGTCGAGACGCTCGCCGGCCTCCACGCCGCGCACGAGCTGGCCAGTGACGACGGGCGACCGCTCGAGATCGTCCACCGCGACGTCTCTCCGCAGAACATTCTCCTCGGGGTCGACGGCGTGGCCCGCATCACCGACTTCGGCGTCGCGCGCGCGGCGGCGCGGATCGGCGATCAGACGCAGGGCGGCCAGCTGAAAGGGAAGCTCGCGTACATGGCGCCGGAGCAGATCCGCGGCGGCAAGGTCGACCGGCGGGTCGACGTGTTCGCGGCCGGCATCGTCCTCTGGGAGATGCTCGCGGGCGAGCGCCTCTTCAAGGCCGAGACCGACGGCGAGACGCTCTTCAAAGTCGCCGCTGCCGAGGTGCCGGATCTGCGGGCCAAGGTCCCTGGGCTCGCGCCCGAGATCGCCGCGCTCTGTCATCGCGCGCTGGCGAAGGAGCCGCAGGACCGCTTCGCGACCGCGGCCGACTTCGGGGACGCGCTCGAGGCGGCAGCCCGCGCGGCCGGGCAGATGTTCACCGCGCGCGAGTCGGCGGCGCTCGTCAACGAGCTCGTCGGGCAGGAGATCACGGCCCACCGCGATCTCGTGCGCACGTGGCTCACGCGCTCCGACGTCTCGCGCAGCGGCGTGGCCCTCGCGCAGGCGTTCCCGCCGCCGGTCCGGGCGGACGTGGAGCCGTCGTCCGCCTCGGGCTCGCGCGACGTGCCCGCGCCGCCACCGGCGCAGGCTCCCTCGCCGTCGCTCGCCGACACGGCCGAGAACGAGGTCCCGCGGCTGTCGAACCTCGCCTCCGATCACGAAGAGCTCGCGACGCGGCTCGATCTCGACGTCGAGGTCGCGGCCCCCGTGGACGCGAACGGCATGCCGCTCACGCCCCCGGCGCCGCCTCCGACCGGCCCGCTCGGGATGCCGGTGATCCCGCAGCCGCCGACCATGCCGGATTTCCGGCCGATGGGCCTCCCGCCCGAAGCCGTACCGCCGGCGAGCGGGTCGGCCCCGATGCCCGCGCAAGCGCCCGGGCAGCCGATGGCCGCTCCGCCGCCGATGGCGATGGCTCCCGCCGCGCCCGCTCCGGCGCCGGCGGGCGGAAGCCGCGTCCCGGCGTGGACACTCGCGATCCCCGTCATCCTCGTGCTCGGCGTCTGCGGAGCGGTGCTCGCGCTCAAGGCGAAGGGCGGCGATGCAACGCCGCCCCCCGCGAAGACCACCGCGACCGCGACGGCGACGGCAGCGGACACCGCGACCACGGCCGCGACGACGACCGCGACGACCACAGTCGCGGCGACGGCGACCGCGACGGCGACCACGACCGCGATCGCAACGGCGACCACGACCGCGAAGACGACGGCCGAGCCCACGGCGACGACGAAGGCGACCGCGCCCGCGACGGCTACCGCGCAAGGGACCGCGCCCCGTCCGACGGCGACGGGCCTCGCCACGGTCAAGCCGACCGCCACGACGACGACGAAGCCGAAGATCGACAACAGCTCCTTCGGTGGGAGAAAGTGATCGCGTGAAGCTCCGTGCACCGCTCGCCGCCGCGTTCGTCGCGGCGCTCGCCGTCACCACCCCCGCGCTCGCGGCAGAGAAGTCCGAAGCGGACCGCCTCTTCGACGAAGGCACCGCGCTCATGAACGAAGGCAAGTTCGCGGAGGCGTGCCCGAAGATCGAGCAGAGCGTGAAGCTCGATCCCGGCGTCGGCGGGTACCTCTGGCTCGCGGACTGCTTCGAGCGCGGCGGGAGGACCTACAGCGCGTACAAGGCCTTCAAGGACGCGGAGAAGCTCGCGATCGACACCAAGGATCCGAAGGGCCGCGACAAAATCGCAGCGAAGCGCGCGGCCGCGTTGGAGCCGAAGCTCTCGAAGCTGACGCTCGTGCCGCCGAAGCCTGCGCCGGACGGGATGCGGATCGCGATCGATGGCCGCGACGTGTCGGCCGCCGACCTCGGCGCGGCCATCCTCGTCGATCCCGGTCCGCACACGATCGTGATGGAGGCGCCGCACACGAAGCGCGTCGAGCAGACCGTGAACGTCGCCGAGGCGAACACCGCGTCCGTCGTGCTGGTCCTCGGCCAAGAGGACAAACCCCCGCCGCCGCCGCCGCCGCCGGAAGAGTCGGGTGGCGCCGGTACACCGATGCGCATCGCGGGCGGCGCGCTCGGAGGCGTGGGTCTCGTCGGCATCGTCGTCGGCTCCGTCTTCGGGATCATCGCGTCGTCGAAGCTCTCGGACTCCAACGCGGACAATCACTGCGATGCCGCGAACACGTGCGACTCGATCGGCCTCGCCGCGCGCTCGCAGGCGAAGGACGCAGCGACGATCTCGACGATCATGTTCATCGCCGGCGGCGTCGCGCTCGCGGCGGGGATCACGCTCTTCGTCCTCGCGCCGAGCAAGAAGTCGTCGTCGTCGGTTGCGCTCGTCCCGGGCGTCGCGCCGGGCGGCGGTTTCGCGACGGTGGTCGGGCGCTTCTGATCAGCGCAGGCCGCGGCGCGCGACCGTCACCAGATCGAGCACCTTCGCCCCCGCCTTCGCGAAGGCGAGTGCGCTCGACGCGCACCCCGTGACGATGGTCCCACCGCCGTGCTCGTCGTGCTCGGCGCGGCGTGCGCTCGCGATGTCGCGGGCGACGTCCGGCATGGTCTTCGGGAGGAGCCCGCCGGCGCCGGAGCAGCTCGCTCCGCTTCGCGCGCGCGCGAACTCGTCGGGTGCGCGCCCGAGCGCGCGCGTGAGCACTTGGCGCGGCGCCTCGTACACGCCGAGCCCGCGCCCGAGCTGACAGGGGTCGTGCCAGCGGACGGGGCCGTCGAGCTCGGCGACGCGCCCGTTCCGGCCCCAAGCGGCGACCTCTTCGACGAGCAACGAGACGGGGATCGCGGGAGCGCCGACAGCCGGTGCGTGGACGCGCAAGGCCATCGCGCAGCCAGGGTCGACCACCGTCATCGTGCCGCGCACGCGCTCGGCGAGCGCGGTCACGTGATGACGAAAGCGATCGCGATCCCCGGCGAGCAGGAGCGGGAGCCCGCAGCAATCGGCGACGGGCTCCACGTCACCATGGACGGCGCGGGCAACGGCGAGCGCATCTTCCGCGACCGCGGGGAGCTTGCGCTGGTACGTGCAGCCCACGAGGAGCGCGCGCCCCGTCGTGCCGATCGGCCGCGTCGCTTCGCGGGTGGCGGCGCGGTGGGCTTCCCACCCGGCGCGGACGGCTGCGGCCGCGCGCGGGGCGACGCCGGCCTCCGTGAATGCGCTCCGCGCATCGAGCAGGGTGGGGGCGACCGGGTTCGCGTGATCGCAAGCCTCGCGACAGGCCATGCATCCGGTGCACGCCCAAGCCGTGCTGGCGAACGACTCGTCGAGCGGCACGTCGCCGTGCGCCGCGAACGAGGCGGTGCTCATCTTCCCCCACGGCGTGAGCGTCTCGCGCGGCTCCGCGTTGGAGACGGGGCACGCGCTCCGGCACAGCTTCGGACAATAGACGCACGTGTCGAGCTCGCGCCGCCGCGCCTCGAGGAGCGGCAGCGCCGACCCTCTCTGGCGGGGCGCTCGCGGCGTCTCGGCCATCAGCGATAGGTGAAGCGGACTTCGTGATCGCAGATGCGGAACACGTCGCCTTCGGCGATCTGCTTCCGCGCGATGCGCTGGCCGTTGTACTCGACGCCGTTGGTCGAGCCCATGTCGACCATGAAGTAGACGCCGTTCTGGAACTCGACCATCGCGTGCTGGCGCGACACGTTCGGATCCTTGAGCGTGAGATCGCTCGACTGCTTGCCGCGGCCGATGACGAAGCGCTCCTTGGTCACTGCGGTGCGTTCACCTTGGTAGATGACGCTGAGCTGCATCTGGGCCGGCGCGCCGTAGGCGCCGTTGTTCCCACCGCCGTAGCCGCCGGGGCTCCGCCCCGGGATCGGCGGCGGAACGCTGCGCGAGGGCGCAGGCGGAGGAGGCGGCGGACGGGACTCGCGCGCCATCGGCGGCGGCGGCGTGGGCAGCGACGAGATGCGCCCGACGGGCGGCGAGATCGGCGCGGACTGCGGCATGCCGCGCGGCGGCGGCATCGGCAGACCCGACGACGACGGCCGGTTCGGCGGCGGGAGCGGGAGGCGCCCGGTGGGAGGCGGAGGCAGACCCCCAGCCCCGCGCGGGGGCGGAGCGGGCATCTGCATCGACGGCGACGTGTTGAGCGGACCGGTATAGGTGTTCGCTGCGGCCGCCGCCGGCTGAGGATAAGCCTCACGCGGCGCCTGGCTCGGGAACGGCGTCCGGCTCGCGCCGGGGCCGTAGCTGCGCTGGCGCGCGTACTGCTTCATCGCCTCGTTGATGAGGTAGTCGACGCTGCACTCGAGCTCTCGCGCCATCTGCTCGAACGTCTCCCAGAGGACGTCGCGGCACTGGAACTGTCGCGTGCTCTTCTTGTTCGGATCGGAGCTCATCTGCCCGTCAGCCTCACTTGTCCGTCAATGACGGCTCCACGCAGTATTTCACGAAATCCCCCACCGTGCCGATCTGCTTGGTCTCGGTTTCGTTCGAGCCGGGCGCAGCGCCTGCTTTCGGGATGTCGCAGGACCATCCGCACTGGTCGTCCGCCTCGCACTTGGGGACCGGGGTCTTGTCGTTCTCGTAAGACTGTATCACCGAAAGGTCGGCTTTCTTGCCGCCGTAGAAGAAGCCGAGGGCCACGAGCTTTGGACCGAGCTCGCGCGCCGAAAGGAACGGCGTGATCACGTCGCGGGGAGCCTGCTCGCCCTTCGGCGCTTCCATCTTCTGGATGACGCCGCCGAAGGTGATCGGCTCGGACATGCCCATCTTGGTGGCCGCGCTCACCGGGAGCTTCCGCATGAACTCCGGGATGCCCTTCGGCGTCATGGTCTTCAGGACCAGCTCGCCTGCGATCCAGCGCACCTTCCAGCGCTTGTTGTCGAAGAGCGTGTAGAGCTTGGGGACGACCTGCTCCTTCGGGAGCTCGCCGAGGCGGTTGAACGCGAGCTGCCGGATCGAGTCGGGGGTCGCCTCGTCCTTCGCGATGTCGAACACCTTGTCGATGTCGGCGGTCGCGCTCTTGTCGATGCGGCCTTCGAGCGCGGCGAGCGCGGCCTTGCGGCGGTCCTCGGTCGCGGTCTTGTTGCCGCCGTACGCGAGGCAGTAGTCGACGACGGGGCGCCCGCCGATCCGCTTCATCGCGGCGAAGACCTTCGTCAGCTCCTGATCCTGGAAGGTCGTGATCTGCTTCATCTCCTGATCGGGAGTGACCTTGGTGCCGTTCTTGGTGTTGACGTCTTGCACCATCGGCTTCGCCGTCTTGTCGATCCACGCCTGCGAATCGATGAGCTTCGCGAGCGCGACGAGCTGCTCGGCGCCCTTGAGCTTCGTCTCCGCGTCACCGATGTCGGCGATGAGGCCCGCGATGCGGTCCGTCTTCGTCGACTTCTCGTTCATCAGCGGCGGCAAGCCCTTCACCGCGGGGGCACCGAGGAAACGCGCCATCTGCTCGACGCCGTACGACTGGGCGCTGTTCTCGATGCGCGCTTCGAAGTCGGTCTGGACCCACTTGATGAGGGCGGCCACGAGGTCGGCCTTGGCCTTCTCGTCGGTCGCGAGCGGTGGCTCGTGCGAGAGCATGCCGAACGCCGTGTCCTTGTAGGGGATCGACGGATCGGGTGGGACCGCGCCGTCGGGAGTGCGCGCGGGCGCGGGAGCCTCGATGTTCTTCACGAGCTCGGGGACCATCCCGTTGACGATCTTCTTGCGAGACTCCTCGGAGAGACCCTCGAGCGCGTGGAGCAGCATGTCGATGCCGATGCGCTTGCCGTTCCGGGGCTTCATGCGCACGAGCGAGAGCGCGGCCTCCGTGCGGAGATCCAGCGAGTACTTGTCGTGCGTGACGACCGCGACGAGCTTCTCGGGTCCACGCTCCGTCCCCTCCCACCGGTGCACGTCGTCCTTGCTCACGGCACAGCCACTGACCAGAGGGACCGACGCTGCAATGCCAGCGAGGAGGGCGAGCCGTGCGATGCGCTTCAGCGACGTCTCCGCCCCCGACACCTTCCTCGACCTATCCACCATCTCGTCGTGATCTCCTGAACGAAAGCGGAACATTGCGAGCGGATTCCGACCCGGCCCGACCTGAACCACGGGCGCCCCATGGTAAGCGGTCCCCGACGCGCCCGAAAGCGCTTTTGCCAAGAGGGACGAAAAGCGGAACTTGGCCCTCCCGCGACCGGTACGTTAGGCTCCGATGTAGGGCAACGTACGCAATGGGACTTCCGCTCTTTGCACCTCGACCGAGTTCGACCTCCGGCACCCCGGGCTCCCCCAACGCACGCCGCGTGGACACGCCGGCCAACACGCGCTTCCCCGGCTTGGGGCGGATCGTGGGTCCGGGCGTATCCGCGCACGCGCGCGGCCGTGAGGTCGCTGCGCTCCTCCTCTGGGTCGGCGCCATCTTCCTTTCGCTCGCGCTCGCGTCGTTCGGCGGCGATCCCGCGGCGGGGACGACGGGCGCCAACTGGGTCGGGCCGGTCGGCGAGGCGTGCGCGCGGGGGCTCGTCTACCTCGTCGGCATGGTCGCGTGGGCGCTTCCGCTCGAGCTCGTGCTGCTCGGCGTGCCCTTCGTCCGCGGCAAGGACAGCCTCGTCACGCCCGCGCGCGTCGCCGGCGATCTGCTGATCGCAATCGTCGCCGCGGCGCTCGTCCAGGTCGGTTGGCCGGGAGCGAAGGCGTTCGACGCGCACTCTGCGGCCGGCGCCGTCGGCGAGCTCTTCGGCGAGCTCGCGCGCTCGCTGTTCTCGACGATCGGCTCCTTCCTCGTCGGCTTCGCGTGCCTCGGTCTCATCTTGATCGGGCGGGCGTCGTTCTCGTTCATCGCGCTCCTCGAGTTCATCGCGCGGCTCGGCAAGCAGAGCGCCGAGGGCACTGCCCGCGGCGCGCGCTCGGTCGCCGAGGCGTGGCAGACCGCGCGCGAGATCGAGAAGGAGAAGGCGGAGCGCGAGCGGATCGCCAAGCTCCCGAAGGTCGCCGATCCGAACGCGGACGACGTCGCGACGATCGCGATCCTCGAAGGCGACGATGCGACCGTTCCCACGCCTGCGATCGACTCGTCGTCGGAGTCGACGCCCGAGCAGCGGCTGAGCGTCGAAGACCTGAAGCCGAAGCGCACGCGGAAGAAGGCGGCCCCGAAGGCCGAAGCGCTCCCCACCGACGCGATGGAGGCGATGCCCGAGCTCAGCCCGGCGCCGCCGACCGTCACCCTGATGGAGCCCGAGTCGAGCCCCGATCCGGTGAAGGCGGCGCTCGTCGACGACTCGCCCGCGCCGGCCGCCGGGACCGACGCGGACAAGCCCAAGTCCAAGAAGCGCGGCAAGGCGAAGGACGAGCCGGAGGCGCTGACCATCGTCGACACCTCGGCTGCGCTCGAGAAGGCCGTCGCGAAGCCGACGAAGGAGAAGACGCCCGCGGCGTTCGCGCTCCCGCGGATGGACTTCCTCGAGCCGTCCCAACCTGGGATGACCCCCGCGGTCGACAAGGAGAAGCTCTACGAGGTCGCGCAGAAGCTCGAGAAGGCGCTCGCGGTCTACGGCGTGAAGGGCAAGGTCGAGGAGGTGCTCCCGGGCCCGACCGTGACCACGTTCGAGGTCTCGATGGCCGAGGGCACGAAGGTGTCCAAGGTCGCGGGGCTCGTAGACGACCTCGGCATGTCGCTCGCGACGAAGGTCCGCATCATCGCGCCGATCCCGGGGAAGAACCGCGTCGGCTTCGAGATCCCGAACGACAAGCGCATCCCGGTGAACCTCCGCGACCTCATTGAAGACGGGCGCTTCCAGACGATGAACGCGCCGCTCCCGGTCGTTCTCGGTCGCGACATTCAAGGTCACCCGGTTTATGCCGATCTAGCGAGCATGCCGCACGTCATCGTCGCCGGCGCGACCGGAGCGGGAAAGAGCGTCGGCCTCAACGTGATGCTCACGTCTCTGCTCTACCGTCGCTCGCCGGAAGAGCTGCGGCTCCTCATGATCGATCCGAAGGTCGTCGAGCTCGCGCCCTTCGATCGCATCCCGCACATGCTCCTGCCGGTCGTCACCGACATGAAGCAGGCGGCGAACGCGCTCAAGTGGGCGGTCGACGAGATGGAGCGCCGCTACCAGCTCTTCGCCGACGCGGGCACGAAGAACATCGCCACCTACAACGGCTGGGTCGACCGCGTCGTCCGCGGCGAGGCGAAGAACCCGCTCCCGAAGAAGGTCGTCGCCAAGGATCACAACGGTCTCCCCGACGAGATCGCGCCCGAGGCCGGGAGCGACGAGGGCGAGCAGCCGCTCCCCGAGCGCATGGCTTCGATCGTGATCGTCGTCGACGAGTTCGCCGACCTCATGATGCAGCAGGGGAAGGAAGTGGAGGCCTGCGTGGCGCGTTTGGCTCAGAAGGCACGCGCCGCCGGGATGCACGTCATCCTCGCGACGCAGCGCCCGAGCGTCGACGTGATCACCGGCATGATCAAAGCGAACTTCCCGACCCGCGTCGCGTTCCGTGTCGCGCAGAAGGTCGACAGCCGAACCATCTTGGACGAGCAAGGCGCCGAGCACCTCCTCGGGCGCGGCGACATGCTCATCAAGCTCAACGGAACGAACGACACGAAGCGTGTGCAGTGCCCGATGGTCACGGAAGAAGAAGTGCAGGCGGTGACCGATCACCTCCGCGCGCAGGGGGAGCCCGTCTACGACGAGAACATCCTCAAGCCGCGCGAGGAGGATGGGGCGGGCGGCGACGACGAAGAGATGGAGAAGGACTCCATGTACGACGAGGCGGTGCGCCTCGTGGCGGATACGCACCGGTGCTCCACCTCATGGCTCCAGCGGAAGCTGGGGCTCGGGTACAACCGGGCCGCCCGCATCGTAGAAATGATGGAAAAACAAGGGGTTGTCGGGCCCGCCAATGGGTCCAAGGACCGCGAGGTCCTGATCGGCGCGCTCTGAACTACGCCACTAGGCGTCCACCCGTGAATCATGAGCGGAATTTTCTCGTCACGCCCGAGGCGAGAATGAGAGGCGAGAATGATTGGAAGCCCAGCTCGACGATGGCGTAGAACGCGTTACAGTACTTCCGCTGGACGAGCGCCCGGGATGACAAACCTCTCCACTCGTACGAGTGCGCTGGCATGAGCGCACGCACCCTCCGCATTCCCTCCGAACGGCTCCAGGCCGATTGCGCCCATCGCGAGAGCGACGAGCGCGTCGATGCCATCACGAGCTCTGGACCCGCGTCGTGCTCCACGCCGCGATGGCCGCTTCCGGCGAAGGTCGGTTGCCCCGTCGGCAGCGAGGAAGTGCGCGCGCGCCTCATCGGCGAGATCTCGCGCATCGTGCGTGAGCCCGTCGTCCCCGAAGGGACGCGCGCGGCCGCGCTCGAGCTGATCGGTTGGCTCGCACGTCGGTTCCCCGGCGAGACCCCGCACGGGCTCGGCGTCGAGGAAGCCGTTCGTGCCAAGGCGCCGAGGCCGGCCTCCGAGCCGACGACGTCGGCGCGCGCGCGCACGATCGACGAAGAAGCTCCCGCGTCGCAGAGCGGTCACGCCCAGAGCGAGCGCCGCATCAGCGTTCCCCGCCGTCGCGCTCGCTGAGCCCCGTGAAGGGGGTCGCGAGCGCGCTCCGCTTCGTGCCGCTCGCGCTGGTCGGCGTGCTCGCGCTCGCCGTCGTCGCGCGGAAGCTCGGGCGCCACGGCGACGTCGCCGTCACGAGCACGACGGGCGCCATCGCGAGCGCGGGGCCCAGCGCGCGCGCAACGTCGCTCGCGGGGCTCGTCGCCGACGCGGGTGCTCCGACGCCCGTCACCATGACCCACGGCGGACCGTCGCGCGCGCACCGCAGCGCGGTTCGGGGACCCCGCAGCGCGAACCGACTCTGGCGCGCCAATCTCGGTGGTCCCATTCAGGGACAAGTCGTGACCTCGCCGGACGAGCAGACGCTCTACGCGGCGACGCTCAGCGGGGATCTGGTCGCGCTCGATCGCAAGGGCGCCCGCCGCTTCACGGTGCCGCTCGGCGATCGCGCGTACGGTGCGCCGTGCGTAGGGGGGGAGGGGACGGTCTTCGCCGGGTCCGACGCGAAGCGTTTCGTCGGCGTTCGGCCCGACGGGAACGTCGCGTTCCGGCTCGAGGTCGACGGCGAAGCCGACACGGCGTGCGCCGTCGCGGGCGGGCTCGTGTACGTCGCCGCCGGCAGCACGCTGTACGCGGTCCGCTCGGGCGGCGACGTGGCGTGGAGGTTCCGCGCGAAGGGGAAGATCTTCACCGCGCCCGCCATCCGCGGCGACGGGCTCGTCGTGTTCGGATCCCAAGACGATCACGCGTACGGCGTCCGCGAAGGAAAGCAGGTCTTCGCGACCGATCTCGGGTCCGACGTCGACGGCGCGCCCGTGGTGCTGGACGACGGGTCGTTCGCGTTCGGGACGGACGCGGGCGAGGTCGTCTTCGTCGACGACGCCGGCGCGGTCCGCGCGCGCGTGAAGCTCGGGGGCTACGTGCGCGGCACGCTCGCGCTCGGCCACGACGGGTCCGTTCTCGCCGGCACCTACGGGCCCACGCCGCAGATGGCGCGCGTGACCCCGAGCGGCGTCAGCGCGGCGTTCCACGTCCCCGGGACGGGCTCCGTCGATTTCGGCGTGCACGGCGGTGCGCTCGAAGATCGCGACGGCGTCGTCTACTTCGGCGCCCAGGACGACCGGGTCTACGCGCTCGACGCCGAGGGCGTCCGATTCACCTACGAAGCGGGAGGTGACGTGGATGCTCCGCTCACCCTCCTCGGCGACGGGAGCCTGATCGTCGCCTCGGACGCCGGCTACGTGGACTACTTCGCACCCTGAACCCCGAATGGAGTACGCTTCGGCACTCTCCGTCCGATGACCTCTCCGCTCGGCATCCCTCCGGCGCGCCCAGACGACACCGAGGACGTCGCGTGGGCGTTGCAGACGGCAGACACGCTCTGGCGTCGCGACGAGCGCGTCGACGCGGTCGTGTGGCTCCGTCGCGCAGCGACCGCCGCCGGTGAAGCCGAGGCCGACGATCGCGCGCTCGAGCTCGCGCGCGCCGCGGCCGAGCTCTCGGAGTGGATGGCGAAGAACCCCGTCGTGCACGCTCCCGCGCCGAGCGCGGCGCCGTCGGAGGCTCCCGACGCGGGTGGCGTCGACGATCTGCTGACGATCGACGTCGACCTCGAAGAGGCGCCGCCGTCCGCGCCGCCCGTGAAGGCTCCGCCGTTGGGCGCCGCGAAGGAGGCTCCTCCGCCGGCGACGCCGAAGCCGCCGACGCCCGCCGCGGTGACGCCGAAGCCGCCGACGCCCGCCGCATCGACGCCGCCGACCCCCACGCCGAAGCCACCGACCCCGACGCCGACCGCGACGACGACGTCGACCTCGACGTCGACGTCGAATCCGCCGGCGCCGACGACGAATCCACCGTCCTCCATGCAGCCCGAGGTGTTCCGCAGCGTCCTGGCCGACGCTGCGACGGTCGAGGTCCCGTCCGCGGCGGAGGCGCACGCGGGCATGCTCGATCCCTGGGCGCAGGACGCCACCCAAGAGGTCGCCGTACCGAAGCGCCCGCCGCCGGTGGACGACGGCTACGACGACGAGGTCGTCACCTCGGCGAAGCTCGTCACGCTCGCGGCCGAGGCGGTTGCGTCCACCCGCAAGGGCCGGCCCGCCGAAGCGAAGAGCGACAAACCCTCGAAGCCCAAACCTGCGAAGCCGCCGCCGCCCAAGCCGGCGAAGCCACCGCCGCCGGTCCCGAAGAAGAAGCCGGCGCCGCCGATGCGTGCGCCGCAGGCGACCCTCCCCGAGGTTCCCCACGCGAAGAGCGCGCGTCCGCCGGCGCCGGAAGCGGACGAGGCGACGAACGTCGATCAGCAGGCCGTCGTGCTCCCCGACCTGCGCCAGGAGCCGCTCCCCGAGCTCTCGGCGGAGATCTCCGCGAAGCCCGAGCCCACGCTCGTTTCTGCGTCCGGGACCGAGGCCCGGCCGCCCGAGCGCACGCTCCCCGTGGTCGACGTGAGCTCGTCCGAGGACGTCGTCACGTCGGTTCGGATCGAGGTGCCCAACATCCCGCCGCTCGCGATCCCACAGCCATCGGCGCCAATCATCCAGGCGGAGCCGACGCCGGAGCCCGAGCCCGCACCTCCCCCTCCCGCTCCCCCTCCCGCTCCTTCTCCCGCACCGCCGGAACCGGAGCCCATCGCGGCGGCCGAGCCACCCGCTCCCGCTCCCCCTCCCGCTCCTTCTCCCGCACCGCCGGAACCGGAGCCCATCGCGGCGGCGGCCGAGCCGCCCGCTCCCACCCCCGCGCCCGCTCCCTCCGGTCCTCCCGAAGGAATCGAGATCGTCGACGAGCTCCCCCCCCTCGACGACTCTCCACCCGCCGTCGACCTGGCGCCGCGCCAGCTCTCCCTCGAGTCGGTCGACGCGCTCTCGGACTTGCCGGACGACGCGCGCGAGGAGCTCGAGCGCGTGGCCGTGGTTCATCGCCTCTCGCGCGACGAAGAGATCATGGGCTTCGCGCTCGCCTACGTCGTCGAGGGTGCCGTCGACGTCGCCGCGCAGATCAGCGACGCCGCCGCCGAGCGCCTCGAGGCCGGCGCCGTGCTCAAAGGGAAGGGCTCCGTCGCCGACAGCACGCCGCTCCGGCTCGTCGGCGCGAGCGAGCACTCCGTCGTCGCGACGTGGACGCCCGAGCAGATCGAGCCCGCCTTCGCGACGTGCCCGTGGGTCGAAGACGATCTGCGCGAGCGCGCGAACCACGTGCAGGCGCTCGTCGGCGTGACGCTCGGACCGCTCGCCGAGCACCTGGATCTCGAGCTCCGCAAGCAGGTGACGAGCCGCCTCGCGCTCCGCGAGCTCGAAGAGGGCGGCATCGAGATGGAGGCGGGGGCGCCGGTGAAGGAGCTCTGCATCGTCGGTCAGGGCGCGCTCGAGCTCGTCGAGGATGGGGCCGTCGTCGCGACCGTGAACGTGGGCGAGGTCCTCTACCCGCAGGAGATCATGGGCGGCGGGAAGGCGAAGGCCACCGTCCGCGCGGCCAAGGGCGGCGCGCTCCTGCTGGTCGCCGATCGCGGCGTCGCGCAGGAGCTCATGATGATCTGCCCGCCGCTGATCGAGATCTTCGCGGCGATGTGATCACTCGACGGTGACGGCGGACGGCCCGAACGCCGCCTTCTTCGTCGCGGCGTCTTCGATCACCCAACGCAGCTCTTCGTTGCCTTGCGCGCCCGCGAAGCGGAGACCGAACCAGCGCGCGGTCGGCGCCATCGTCGGCTTGCCTTCGCTCGTGGTGCGCGGGAACTCGATCCGGAAGCAGTGCCGGTACGGCGACGTGTAGGGGAAGTAGCGGAACTCGAGCGGCCCCGGCTTCACGAGCTCGAGCTTCGACGGTGCGGTCTCGTTCCCCACGTCATCGATCAAGCGCACGATCCACGAGCTGTTCGGCTTCGTCAGATCGTCCCAGCGCCACTTGGTCCCGTAGAGCGCGACGTAGAACTGGTACGAGCTCTCGGACTCCGCGAGCGTGCGCTCCAAGAGGTCGCGCCGCTGCTGCACGGTCAAGCGATAGTCCTGCGCGTAACGCACGACGTACGCCCACCGGAAGTCCCACGACTCGAACGTCGCCGTCACGGTCAAGAGATCGTCGAGCTCGCTCAACAGGATCAGCTGCTCCGTGCGCGTCCACCGATCGAGCACGTTGCCGTAGTCGGAGGCGACGTACTCGCGCGGCCCGCTCGCGAGCGACACCTTCGTGGTGCCGCACGCGGTCGTGCTCGACGCCGCCACCAACGCGACGAGGGGCAGAAAGAGAAATGCGCGCCTCACGGCTCGAAGCCTCGCGCGCGCCGCCACGCCGGGTCGAAGTAGGTGGAGAGGTAGTTGCGACCGGTGTCGGGGATCATGAGGACGACGCGCTTTCCAGGACCGAGCTCTTCGGCGACCCGGACCGCCGCCGCGAGCGCGAGCCCGGACGACGCTCCGGCAAGGATACCCTCTTCGCGCGCCAGGCGCAGGGTCCACCGGATCGACTCGGCGTCGCTCACGCGGATCACGCGATCGGGCGGCGATCCGTGGGTGCTGTCTTCGTCGATCTCGTCGACCACGCCCTCGACGACCGTGTCTTCCGGAGGCGCCGCGCCGATCACGAGCGTGCCCGGCGCCCGCTCGCGGAGCGCGCGCCCAATCCCCGCGATGGTGCCGCCCGAGCCGACGCACGCGACGAAGGCATCGAGGCGCCCGCCGCAGTCCTCGAGGATCTCGCACGCGGTGGTGGCGACGTGCACGCCCGGGTTCGCCGGGTTGACGAACTGGTCGGGGAGGAACGCGCCGTGCTCGCGGGCGTACGCCTCGGCGCGACCGATGTAGCCCTCGGCGTGGCTCGGTTCGACGTCCGTCCGCGCCTCGATGACTTCTGCCCCGAACGTGCGGAGCACGGCGAGCTTCTCCTTCGCGAGGCCTTCCGGCACGACGATCACGCAGGGGTGGCCGCGCACCGCGCACGCCAGCGCGAGCCCGACGCCGGTGTTCCCACCGCTCGCTTCGACGACCTTGGCGCCGGGGGCGAGCTTTCCGTCGCGCTCCGCGGCGGCGAGCATCGCGACGGCGGCGCGGTCCTTGATGCTGCCGCCGGGTGCGAAGAACTCGAGCTTGGCGACGACCTCTGCGCTGGTGCTGGGAACGACCCTACGCAGACGGCACATGGGCGTCCGACCGACCGCTCCGAGTACGTCGTCGTGAATCATGCCACCCGGAAGCTTACCTCGCACCTGACGGGGCTGTCAGAGAACTCCGCAAGTTTCGAGGGTTTTGCTCGGTAGAAACGTTCGCAGCTCTGCTCCGTCCAACTGAAAGACCGAAGCAGATCGGAGCGTTGGAAGGAACGTACAACCAAGAGGAACGGAACCCCGATTTGGCACGTCCACTGCACCAACCCAAACCAAACCCCACCAACCCCGACCAGGCTCACGCGCCGCGTCAGGGGACCGAGAGGTGCCACGTGTTGGAGAAGCTCGATTTTCTCGTTCGATTCTGGGAGCTCAACGCACGCCACGCGACGGTGGGGCATCCGCTCTCGCCGAAGGAGCAGCTCGAGCTTCTGTCGCTGCTCCAGCTCGTCACGAGCGATCTCCAGGTCCCGAACGCCGGTCCGTTGGCGCGCAGCACGCCGGGCCTGCCGGGCCAGCTGATCGGCGACGGCGCGCTCCGCGCGATCGACATCCGCGCCGTCACCGCGGCTGCGCTTCTGGTGACGACGGCCGAGCCCTGCGCCGTCGGATCGGCCGTAATCGTTCACGCGGCGGATGCCGTCGCGGGGGTCGAGATCACCATCCCGTGCGTCGTTCGTTGGGTCCACCCGGGCACGCCGGCCTCGATGGCGCTCGTCGTCGACGGCGTTCCCACGAAGACGTCGTTCGAGTCGTTCACCGGTAAGCGCGAGCCCCAAGTCCAGGCGCGGCTCTTCGCGCGTCCGGAGCGGATGCTGGGCTGACGAACATCGGCTCTTGTCGGAGGCGGCGGCGGTCTGTAAAGATTCGCGTCCCCCCATCCCTCTGGAGCCCCCGAAATGCCTTTGAACATCAGCGTGCGGCAGGCGAGTGCCCTCGACCTTGCCGCCGACGTCGTCGTCCTCGGTACCTGGACCCTCTCTTCGAAGAAGGGCAAGAGCAACCTCGTCGACGTGCTCGATCGCGCTCTGGGTGGGGGCCTGGCGCGCGTTCTCACGAAGGAAGAGTTCACCGGCAAGCGTGATCAGACGCTCGTGATCCCGACGCTCGGTCGGCTCCCGGCGCAGAAGGTCGTGCTGCTCGGGCTCGGCGATCGCGACGGCGCGGGCGCCGGCGAGATCCGCAGCTTCGCCGCCAAGGCGGCGCGCATCGCCAACGGCGAGCGCGCGAAGGCGCTCGTCGTCGCTCTCCCCGAGGGCCTCGAGACGAAGCTCCGCACGGTGGCCGAGGGCCTCGAGCTCGGCGCGTACCGCTTCACGAACTACCTCTCCGGCGACCGCAAGCCGAAGGAAGCGCTCGAGACCGTCACGCTGACGGTGGAGCGCAAGGCCCCGCCGGACGCGAAGAAGGCGATCACCACGGGCCAGGGCGTCGCCGCGGGCGTCAACGTCGCGCGCGACCTGTCGAACGAGCCGCCGAACTCGATCTACCCCGAGTCGTTCGCGGCCTACGCGACGAAGGTGGCGAAGGAGCACAAGCTCAAGGTCACCGTCTTCGACGACAAGGAGATCGAGAAGCGCGGGATGTGGCTGCTCCACGCGGTCGGTCGCGGGAGCGCGCACAAGCCGCGGCTCGTGCACCTCAGCTACGTGCCGTCCAAGAAGGCGAAGAAGAAGATCTGCTTCGTCGGCAAGGGCATCACGTTCGACAGCGGCGGCCTCTCGATCAAGCCCGCGCAGGGCATGGGCGAGATGAAGCACGACATGTCGGGCGCCGCGAACGTCGTCGGCCTGATGGTCGCGGTCGCCGCGCTGAAGCCCAACGTCGAAGTGCACGCGATCGCGTCGCTCGCCGAGAACATGCCCGACGGCAACGCCTACCGCCCCGGCGACATCTGGGGCTCGCTCGACGGCAAGTTCGTCGAGATCATCAACACCGACGCGGAAGGGCGCCTCGTCCTCGCGGACGCGCTGACGTACGCCGCGCGCGAGCTCGAGCCCGATCTCCTCGTCGACAACGCGACCCTCACAGGCGCGTGCGTCGTCGCGCTCGGGACCACCTACTCGGGTTGGTACGCCTCGAACGAGTCGACCGCCACCACGTTCGCCAGCGCGCTCAAGGCGACGGGCGAGACGATGTGGCGTCTTCCCCTCATCGAGGAGCTGCGCGACCAACTGAAGAGCGACTGCGCGGACCTGAAGCACACCGGCGACCGCTTCGGCGGCTCGATCACCGCGGCGCTCTTCCTCCGCGAGTTCATCGGCAAGACCAAGAACTGGGTCCACGCGGACATCGCGGGTCCGGCCTCGGCCGACCGCCCGTACGCGTGGCACGGGAAGGGCGCGACCGGCCACGGCGTGCTCACCTTCCTGAACCTGGTCGAGCGCTCGTCCAAGTAGGGCGAGTAGGCAAGAGCCACCAAGGCGGCGGACCGGTGCTAGAACCGGGGGCGACATGGTCCAAGCCGTTGCCCCGTCCGCCGTCTCGCGCGCCCACAAGAAGCTCCAGAAGGCGCTCGGGCGCGGCGTGACCGCGTTCGACATGCTCCAAGACGGCGACCGCGTGATGGTCGCCGTCTCGGGCGGCAAGGACAGCTACACGCTGCTCCATCTCCTGCGCGAGCTCTCGCGCAAGGCACCGGTGCGCTTCGAGCTCGTCGCGGTCAACGTCGATCAGGGCCACCCCGGCTATCCGGCGCAGACGCTCGTCGACTGGATGGCGCGCGAGGGGTACGCGTTCCAGCTCGTCCGCGAGGACACGTACGCGATCGTCACGGAGAAGATCCCGGAGGGGAAGACCTACTGCTCGCTCTGCTCGCGCTTGCGCCGCGGCATCCTGTATCGCGTCGCGAAGGAGCTCGGCTGCAACAAAATCGCGCTCGGGCACCACCGCGACGACGTGCTGCAGACGTTCTTGTTGAACCTCTACTTCGCGGGGCAGCTGGCGGCGATGCCGCCGAAGCTCGTCGCGGACGAGGGGCGGCTCCAGGTGATTCGTCCGCTCGTCTATGCGGCCGAGGAGGACATCCGCGAGTTCGCTGCCGAGCAGGCGTTCCCCATCCTGCCGTGCGATCTCTGCGGCTCGCAGGACAACCTGCAGCGCAAGATCGTGGGGCGCATGATCGACGACCTCGAGCGCGATCGGCCGGGCACCAAGGCGATCATGCTGGCGGCGCTCTCGAACGTTCGCCCGAGCCACCTCGTCGACAAGGGCCTCTGGCAGACGCTGGGTCTGGCCGTGTCCCCGCCGCGCGAGGAAGAGGCGGGGAGTGGGTTGGTCCCTCTGACGAGGCTCGCCGAGGCGAAGCCGAGCGAGGACCTCGGATGACGACGGGCGACGGCGAGCCGAACGCAGCGCCCGAAGAGCGGCGCGGGCTCCTCCGCGCCACGCTCGAGATCGGACCCGCGATGCAGGCGGCGGTGCCCGGCATCTACGCCTGGGCGGTCACGGTGGCGCCCGCGGCGTTCGGGCACGGGGCCAAGCCGTGGTCGATCGTGGGCGCGCTCCTGGCGCTCGGTGCGTTGGCGGCCGGGTTCGTGCTGGAGCGGCCGCGAGAGGCCGCCGCGGCTCCCCCGCCGACCCCCGAAGCGACTCCCGAGACCCCAGACCGGGCCGGGTCGCCCGCGCCTGCGCCGCGCCATGCGGTGCACCCGGCCGTGCCGTGGGCCTTCGCGCTCTCCTGTGCGCTCGCGTGGGCGGGGGCGCCGGACGCGCTGTCGACCACGCGCCTCGGCTCGATCCGTGGCATCGCAGGGGCCCTGGGCTGGGCTCTGTTCGCCTTGGCCTGCGCGGCCCCCCCGGTGGTCACCCGGGACGATGCCCTTCGCGCACGGACCGAATCTGGGCCCAAGGCGCGCCATGCGCTGGCACGCGGGGACGCGCTCTACGTCGCGCTGGCCGCCGTGATCGCGTTCGCGCTGCAGCTCATCGGGTGGGACGTCGTCGTCCCCGAGCGCGCGGTGCTCCTTCGGCTCGTGACCCTGGGCGCCGGCATCGGCGTGGTCTCCGCCGCGAGCGCGATCGCGCTCGCGAGGCACGGCAAGCGCCGCGCCTCCCGTCCGCGCGTCCTCTGGCCGCTGGTCCTCGCCGTTCTCCTCGGCGCCGGAATCCTGGTTCACCTGCTGGATCGCTGACGCACCTCAAGTATGCTCGGCTCCGTGTACGGAACCGACATCCTCGCCGGGGCGATGGTGATCGGGGGAGCGGTCGCTTTCGCGCTGGGCTCCTTCGCGCTCGCGCACGCCGAGGACATCACGGCGACGTACTGGGTCGTCGTCGGGTTCGTTGCGTTGCGCGCGGCGTACGCGGTCGTCGAGGGCCGCGCGCAATGAGCCGCATCGTCGGGGGCTCCACGGCTGCCACCGCGCGAGGTCGCGCCGCTCCGCTCGTCCTCGCGAGCTTGGTCGCGCTCGCCGCGTGCGGGACGCAGGGTGGTGCGCCGCCTGCGCCCACCGTCGCATCGCTCGGTGGAGACGCCGTCGCGCGGGTCGGTGACGTCACGATCGATCGGTCGCTCGTCGAGGCCGTCGCCAGCGCGCGCCAGGTGACGCCGCGCGAAGCGCTCGATCTCCTCGTGGAGGACGCGCTCCTCGCGCAGGGCGCCAAGGCACGCGGGCTCGATGAGCGCCCGGCGGTGAAGCTCGCGCTCGATCGATCGCGGGCGCGTTGGGTCGCCGACGGCATCCAGGCCCGCGCCATCGCAGCCGGGCCACCGAGCGATCAGGAGGTTGCCTCGCTCACGGCGAAGCACTGGCAGGACTTCGACGCGCCTCCGGGGCTCCGCGTCGTCCACGTCGTCGTGATGAAGAAGAAGGGGGTCGTCGAGGACGAAGCGCGCGCGCTCGCGGCGACGATCGAGCGCGCCGTGCACGACGCAAAGACCGACGAAGAGTTCGAGAAGGTCGCGTGGGCCGTGCCGCGCGGGAAGCTCGACGTGCGGCTCGAGGTGCTCCCCGCGTTCGCCGCCGACGGCCGAATCCTCGAGGGCGGCGGCGCGATGGATCCGGTGTTCGTCGCGGCCGCGTTCGCGTTGCCCGAAGGCACGGTGCAGACCGGCGTCGTCACGTCGAGCTTCGGCTGGCACGTCATCCGGGTGATGGCGCACGTGCCGGAGAAGCGCGTTCCGCTGGAAGAACGTCGCTCGCGGTTCACTGGCGAAGCTCAATTTCTCCGGGGAAAAGCAGAGAAAGATGCGATCGTCGCGCCGTACCGAAAAGGTACCGTCGCGATCACGATCGACCCCGCCGCCGAAGCGCTGATGGCCGACGCCTACCACGGGTTGCCATGAAGACGGTGCGGACCTCGCGTCGTCCGCCGGCGCCGGAGCGTGATCAGGACGAGAGTGCCTTCGGCGCCATCCTCGGGCAGCTCATTCGGCGCGTGCCGGGTGCGATCGGAGCGGCGCTCGTCGACTTCCAAGGCGAAGCGGTGGACTACGCAGGTCGTCTGAGCCCCTTCGACATGAAGGTCGCAGCGGCCCACTTTCGGATCTTGCTCGACGACGTGCGCCGCAGCTCCCTCGGGGATCCGCGCGCGATCGTGTGCCGTGGTGCGCGTCGCACCTACCATGCCCGCTGTCTGCCCGAGGGCTACGCGCTCGTGATCGCGTACACCCGCTTCGGTGGGTTCGTGCCTGCCGAGCGGGCGTTCGTCGCCTGCGAGCGCGCGCTCTCGGTCGAAGCTGCGTGGCCGAAATCGAGGCAGCCCTTCTGGCTCGGGGTGGACGTGGAGCTCGACGCACGGCGTCGTCCCTCGATGGTACGAGCAGGGCAGGCGAGCTCGATGGTGGAAGTCCTCGGCGCGCTGGTGGGCCTTCACCGCGGCGAACGCGGGTTTCGCATTCGGCTCGTTCCCTCGGGGCACGAGCTCAACTTGGTTCGCGAGCGTGGCGGTTGGTACGTCGACGAGCCGATCGACGAAGAGCGCGAGAGCCTCGGAGCCATTCCCGTCGCGGCACGCAGCAGTCACAACGTGTAGATCGCAAGCATCCCGTAGCGGGCGAGCGTTGCAGACTGCACGAAACTCCACGGCTTTCCGCCGGAGAGAATTTTGGGGACCCTCGAAAAAAAAGTTTGACTCCATGCGCCGCGGGACTAGATTCCGCCGCCTCGCAGCCGGTGGGTGTTCCCCCGGCGGAGCTGGAAAGCCTCATGGTTCCAGGCGGTTGCAGGGTACAACCTGTGGAAAACCATCAGCCCCCCAAAGGCTGAGGTTCCCAAGCCCCGGAAACTCCGGGGGAAACCCCGAAACCGCCCGAACGTCCTCCTGGGGATAATCTCCTCGGTCAGGACAGGCTCTCCACCCGCGTCGTTCTAGGAACCTCGCTCTGCGCAAGCAGACGAAGTCCTGGGAAAAAGCGGGGCCCGACCCGGGCGAAACAAAAAACGTCAGCAACGACGATTTTTGGTTGACGGGTCCGGCGGCAACAACTAGAGTTCGCGTCCCAAGTTTGGAGGGGGTCACCCTCCGCTCGGTCCTTGAAAACTGAATCGTACGCTCACTTTAGGTGACCTCAGCAATAGCTGGGGTTCATGAAGTGGGCTCCCGGAGCACGATGAGGTCCACGTCCTCGGCGATTCGCCGAAGCGTGCAGAACCAAAGCGATGCTCCTAGGATCGGGACGGCCCTAGCCGGACGTCACGATCCGAATTCCAAAATTAGAGCCGAACCGTGAGAGATCACGGTTCAATCAGCTCGCCAGATTTAACTGGAGAGTTTGATCCTGGCTCAGAACGAACGTTAGCGGCGCGCCTAACACATGCAAGTCGAGCGAGAAAGGGCTTCGGCCCCGGTAAAGCGGCGCACGGGTGAGTAACACGTGGGTAATCTTCCCTCGAGCGGGGGATAACATTCCGAAAGGAGTGCTAATACCGCATAAGACCACGGTGTCGAAAGACGCTGAGGTAAAAGCTGGCCTCTGTACACAAGCTAGCACTCGAGGATGAGCCCGCGTCCCATCATGGTAGTTGGTAGGGTAACGGCCTACCAAGCCGAAGACGGGTAGCTGGTCTGAGAGGATGATCAGCCACACTGGAACTGAGACACGGTCCAGACTCCTACGGGAGGCAGCAGTGGGGAATCTTGCGCAATGGG
>JBGAKG010000034.1:0-89475 GCA_044224495.1 Polyangiaceae bacterium
CGGCGACGTGGCGCACGCTGCGCGCGAACGCCGCCACTACCACCTCGCCATCTGGCTCCGGCCGATCGACGCTCCGCCGCTAGGGATGGTGGTAGGAAGCTGCGTCCTCCGCACGTCCCTCGCTTCGGTGCTATGGCTCCCCATCCCCTACCGAAAGCGAACTGCTCTTTGTCGCTGTCTTAAGAGCGGGGCAACCCCCGCATCTTAAGAGGAGACAAAGACACCTCGAGAAAACAAGGCGATCGACGTGTTCTCCATGGAGAGACAAAGACGGGCTGCGGGCGGGTGGGCGACTCTCCGTGAGCAGGGGGCAGCCCGCGAAGCGCATCGCGGTGGCCGGCCTCGGGCCGTCGTGCACGCCTTGATGTTGCATCGGGGTATAGGGGGCACACTGGAAGAGTGAGGATCGGAGCGAGCACGCCAGACCGCTGACGATGGGAGAAGTGGCGCGGCTCGCGCTCACCTTTCGCGAAGCAGGTCCACGCGGCGGGCAATCTCCTTCGCCGTGCCCGCGTCGTCGGATCGGATCTCGACGGCGAACCCGCCGCGCGTCTCCGAGACGGTCGCGCGCACGCCCTTCGGAACAAGTGGGCAGTACGGCATCTCCGGCACCTCGTGACCGAGCGCAGAGTTGCGCGCAAGGTGGCAGTCGATCACGCGCTGCAGCCACGGTACCGTCAACCCGGGCAGCGCGCGGAACACGACGACGGCTCCGACGAGCCGCCGCGATTGGAACTTGCCGGTCTGCGTTGTCTCGTAGAGCGGCTCGATCCGTTCGATGTCGTCGCGGTGGTCGAACGGGCTCTCGTCTCGATCACTCGCCGGCACCCCACGACATGCTTGCGCCTCCGCATCACGGAGCGCCTGCGATGCGGCGCGGTGATCTGCCGCGTGCGCGCGATGCTCCTCGGCGTGCTTCAGATGCTCGGCCGTTGGGTTCGTGACCGTAGACCAGCACGGATCGGCCTCCAGGGCGGCAGCACGACCGGCACGACAACGTTCGCGACGCTGCTGGGCATCCGGGTCGTAGCGCTGCTCGTGCTCCGCCGCGACGCGCTCCTCTTGCGCGGCCGTCGTCTCGTGCGTTGCCGCGCTCATGTCGTGTGGCTTCGCTCCCGGTGTTCGTGTGGCGCACGCGACGAAGGTGAACAGGACGGCGGCTCCGTAGTAGCGAACGTGGATCATTGCGCCCCGCGTTTGCATGGCTTGCGCCACCGAGGGGAACCGTGACCGAGCCGGTCACAGCGTGAGCGCGTGTGCTTCTTGCATCCGCGAGCATGCATGACCTGCGAGTGCGAAGCGTTCGATCACGAGCCTCGCTTGGTGGTCCTCACCGGCGGCCCCGGCGCGGGGAAGACGGCCGTGCTCGAAATGGTCAAGCGCAGCTTCTGCGAGCACGTGCAAGTCCTTCCGGAGGCGGCCGGCATCATCTTCGGCGGCGGCTTTCCGCGCGAGACGACGATCCCATTATGCACGGCAGCGCAGCGGGCGATCTTCCACGTGCAGCGCGAGCTTGAATGCGCCTCCGTCGAGTCTCGCAGAGCCGCCGTCGTCCTCTGCGACCGCGGCACGCTCGACGGCCTCGCGTATTGGCCGCTCGAGGACGCAGCGTTCTTCGCGCAGCTCGGGATCGACCGCGCTGCCGAGCTCGCACGGTACGCCGCGGTGATCCACCTTCGGACGCCTGCTGTCGACAACGGTTACGACCACAGTAACCCGCTTCGTATCGAGACCGCGCTCGAAGCGCGCGCCGTCGACGAGCGGATCGAGCACGCGTGGTCCGCGCATCCCCGGCGCGCGTTCGTAGAGAGCGCGCCGGACTTCCTGCGCAAAGTGGCACGCGCCGTCGCGCTGATCCGCGAGGAGGTCCCCGCGTGCTGCCGCAGGCACCGCATTCCCCAGGTGGATGGATGAGTGCACACGCAACCGCGCGCGAAGCGCTCGTCCGAGAGCTCGCCGTCGATGTCCGTCGCGGCCTCGACGACATCGAGGCGAAGCGCCGCCTGCGCGATGTCGGACCGAACCGACTGCCCGAGCCGCCGCGCACGAGTCTCCTCCTTCGTCTCGCACGTCAGTTCTCGAGCCCGATCGTGCTCACGCTCGTCGCGGCCGCCGTCGTCGCCGCCGTCGTGGGCGCCCGCAATCCTTCGGGGAACATCCTCGAGCGATACGGCGACGCAATCGCCATCGCGCTCATCGTGGTCCTGAACGCGGTCCTCGGCTTCGTTCAGGAAAGGAAAGCGGACGAGGCCATCGCCGCTCTGCGTTCGATGCAGGCCCCGACGGCGCGTGTCCGGCGTGACGGTGAGGTCCGCAATGTCCCGGCGGAGGCGCTCGTCACCGGGGACATCGTCGAGCTCGAAGCGGGGGACGCGGTTCCGGCGGACTGCCGCCTCCTCGACACGATCGAGCTGCGTGTCGACGAGTCTTCGCTCACCGGCGAGAGCGTCACCGTTGGCAAAGACGCTGCGCTCGCTGTTGCAGCGGATGCCGTCCTCGCGGAGCGCCCGACGATGGTCTACACCGGGACCGTCGTGGTGGCGGGCACCGGCACCGCCGTCGTGACCGCGACGGGGCCGAGCACCGAGCTCGGTCGCATCGGTCGACTCGTTGGTTCGGTGGAGACCGAGCCGACGCCCCTCGAGCGCCACCTGGGCGTGTTCGGGCGGAAGATCCTCTGGGCGTGCCTCGTCGTCACGCTCCTCCTCCTCGCCTGGGGGCTCGCGCGCGGCGGACGCAACTTCGCGAGCGTGCTGCTCGAGGCGGTCAGCTTCGCCGTCGCGATCATCCCGGAGGGACTCCCTGCGGTCACGACCATGACGCTCGCGGTCGGCGTCCAGAGGATGGCGAGGAGGGGCGCCGTCGTGCGGAAGCTCGCAGCCGTCGAGACGCTCGGCAGCGCGACGGTGATCTGCACGGACAAGACCGGCACGCTCACCCGCAACGAGATGACCGTACGCGAGGTGTGGACCGACGACGGGCTTCGAGCCGTCACCGGCTTCGGCTACGATGCCGACGGCGCGATTTCCGGCGCGCCCGGCGACGCGCTCGGGCGCCTGCTCGTCACTGCGGCCCTCTGCAACGACGCGCACGTCGATCGAACCTCGGAACGTGTGCAGGTCGTCGGCGATCCGACGGAGGCTGCGCTCGTCGTGCTCGCCGAGAAGGCGAAGCTCGACGTCCGGGAGCTTCGGCGAACGCATCCCGTCGTCTCCAAGCAGCCGTTCGACTCCTCCCTGCGCCGGATGACTGTCTTCACCGAGGATCCGCAGGGTCGGCGTGTTCTCTACGTCAAGGGCGCCGTCGACGCGATCCTCCCGCTGTGCACGTCGATCGCCGGCGGCGGCGAAGAGCGTCCGCTCGAGGAGCAGGATGGCGCGCGCGTCGCCGAGCAGGCAGATGACCTCGCCTCTCGTGGTCTCCGTGTGTTGGCGTTTGCCGACGGCACCAGCGGCTCTCCCCGCGAGCTCACGTTCCTGGGGGTCGTCGGCATGATGGACCCACCGCGAGAAGGCGTCGCCGACGCGGTCCAGGCATGCGCGCGGGCGGGTATCCGCACCGTGATGATCACCGGCGATCACGGCGTCACCGCGACGGCGATCGCGCGCGCGATAGGCATCGCGACAACCGACGACGAGACGATGACCGGCGCCGAGCTCGCAACGATCGATGAAACGGAGCTCGCGAAGCGCGTCGACCGCGTCCGAGTCTTCGCACGTGTTGCGCCCGAGCAGAAGCTCCGAATCGTCCGCGCGATGCGCATGCGTGGTCACGTTGTCGCGATGACCGGCGATGGCGTGAATGACGCGCCCGCGCTCCGCGAGGCGGACATCGGCGTCGCCATGGGCCGCGGCGGCACGGAGGTCGCCCGGCAGGCGTCGGACATCGTCCTGACCGACGACAACTTCACGACCCTCGTCGAGGCGGTACGCGAGGGTCGTGCGATCTACCGGAACATCCAGAAGTTCGTCTTCTTCCTGCTCTCGTCGAACGCCGGTCTCGCACTGACCGTCTTTGCCGTCGCGATCACCGGCGCCTGGCCTCCGCTGACAGCGACGATGATCCTGTGGATCAACCTCGTGACGAACGGATTGCCGGCGCTCGCGCTCGGAGTCGATCCGCCGTCGGCCGATCAGATGAACGAGCCGCCGCGCCGACCGGGAGAGCCGCTGCTCGGGCGACGCGATCTGCTCGGCCTCGGGCTCGTCGGAGTGGTCGTGGCAGCGAGCGCGCTGGTCGCGTACAGCGAGACGCTGTGTCCCGCCGGGGGAAGCGCGAATCGGCATCGGACGGTCGCCTTCTTCGTGCTCGCGATCGGACCGCTCCTTCACGCGTGGAGCTGTCGCTCGCCGGTGGAGTCGATCCTTACCATGCGTCCGCGCGTGAGCTGGGCGCTCGTCGGGGCGACCCTCGCCTCCGTCGTGCTCCAGGCGCTCGTGCTCCTGCCGATGTTCCGCCCCGTCTTCCACGCGGAGTCGCTCGACACGCACCACATCTTGCTCGTCGCCGCATGCTCGATCGTCGTGCTCCTCGCGGTCGAGGCGGCAAAGGCGGTCGATCGCCACCTCCCGCATCGGGCGCCCGGCCGTCCACTCGCGACGGAGATGCGATGACCTCGGCGCGTCGTCTCTCTGCGAGCGTGTGAGTGATCGGCGTCCTCACGCTCGGCACCCGGATCTACTTCATGGCGCTTCACCCGGCGCTCCTGCCCGAAGACCTCACCGGCCTCGCCGCCGACGCCGCGCCCGGCGGTCTCCTCCGGTGGCTCTCGGTCGTGTTCCGCACGTGGGGCGGTTTCATGGTCGCGGGGGGGGGGGCGCGATTGGCGTGGTCGTCGCGTTCGGTTCGTTCCTCGCGAGCAACGTGCAGCTGCGCTCCGCCTTCGTGTGGTTCATCGCGCTGCTCTTCGAAGCACGCCGAGGAGCAGAGCTGGAGTCATGTGTGTCCGAGGGCGGCGGTCGGAGGCTCCGTCGCCCGGGCGGGGGTGGCGCGGAACGCACGCTCCAAGTCGGCGAGGTAGCGAACGACCATCTGTTCCTGCTTCCGCCGCAAGTCATCCTTCGAGATGAACCACCCGGCGATGCCGTGGGCGTCGATGAACAGGCTGTAGACGACGCGCGAAACAACCTTCGTCTCGCCTTCGAGCACGCGCATGTACGCGAGGGCGGTCACACCCGGCGCGTCGATCCATAGTCGTACCGTCCGCGGTGACTCGAAACGGACGTGGTACTCGTGCGTGCCGCAGTCGAACGTCTGCGTCTCGAGCTTCACGCGCCAGTGGTCGGTCCCGCGCTCGACGATCTTCATCGTCTTGATGTCCGTGAACATGCGGGGCCACTCCGGTACTTGGCGTAGCCTCGCAAACACGGCGTCGGGCGTGGCAAGTGCCGCGACCTGACCCTGGACCCAGCGCGGGTCCTTGTCGTCGCGCCTCCACGTCGGCGGCGCTGGCTCTGCGGCAGCGCCGCGCAGGACGAGCGTTGCCGCGGAACCGAGCGCGGCGGCGAGAAAGGAGCGTCGGGCGAGCATACGTTCCGCAGCTGCAGCGATTATGCCTGCGGCTGGACACACGATTCCTTCCGACGGGCCCGCAAGGCGTGCGGTGCAATGCATCCGATGCGTACGGTCTCTCGGCCGTGTGCGACGGACTCTACGGCCGGTTCACGGTATGTGCCTTGCAACCTCCGGCCTGTATGGACTCCGGGATTGTGCACCGGCTCTTCGTAGCCGCGATCGTCGCGACGGTCGGCGCGTGCGGCCATCGGACCGAAGCCGACGAAGACATGAACGCCGAGCTCGACCGAGTGTTCGATGGCGCGTCCGCGCTCGATCGTGATCTGGACGCCCACGCGAACGCTGTCTCGAGCGCGACGGACCTCGGGATGATCGAGGCTGCCGAGGCGACGCACGGGACGATGATGGCGTCGCACATGGACGGCGTCGACCACGTCCTCTCGGACATGACCATGTTCTGTCGCCACCGCGCTTCCGAAGAACGCGGTCGGACGCACGAGATGCAGGGCGCGATGACAGACATGCGCTCGGAGCTCGAGCGACATCGGCAGGCGCCCCGGCCGGACATCGCGGCGGCGCGAGCCGAGGAGGACAAACATCTCGGTCAATCACGTGCCGTACTGAATCGGCTCCGCGATGTCGGAGCAGCGATGCGCCACGAAGCGGGCTTCTACCGCTGCGCGCACGGCATGCACTGATCTCCGCCCCGGGCGATGGGGAGATGTCGCGACCGTGAAGGGACACGGCCGATGCGTCAGTGGCCGTTCCTCGGCGCGGCGGTCTCCGGCGGCGGGCCGTCTTTCGGTGTCACGACGATCTCGCCCATCATGCCGAGCTCTGCGTGTTCGAGGATATGGCAGTGCGCCATCCATCGGCCGGGGTTGTCGAGGTACGCACGGATCTTGACCGTTCCACCCGGCGGGACGAGCACGACGTCTTTCAAGCCGGGCTGCTTCGCGTCGAGGATCTCGAAGAACTGTCCGTGCAGGTGGAATGGATGCTCGGTCTCGACCTCGTTCACGATCGTGACGAGGACGGTGGCTCCCTCGGACCACGTGAAGAGGGGCTCCATCGCGTCGCCCTTCCCGTTGATCGTCCACTCCGCGCCGCCGCTCGCCGTTTCGTGGATCGAGAGCTTCATCGTCGCCTCGGCGTCCGGCGCTCGCTCTGGCAGCGTCACGACGGGCCAGGAGATCTCGCGCGGAATGCGTGCGCTCTCCGCGACGTCGACGACGAACGACGGAATCCCCTCCTCCTTCACCTTGCCGGCCTCGTCCTGGACCTCGACGTACGTGAGGAGCCTCGCCGTGCCCGGCTGGTCGTAGGTGACCTCGAGGTCGTAGCGCTGCCCGATCGCGACGGTCACGCGGTTCGTGGTGTACGGCTCGGGCAAGAGGCCGCCGTCGGTCGCGATCACGCGAAACGCGGCTCCCTCGACGCCGATCTTCATCGTGCGTGCGTTCGCCGTGTTGACGATCCGCCAGCGCTCGACGGTGCCTTGCTCCACGGACGCGACGGCCTGTTTGGCCGGAAGCCCGTTCGTGAGGAGCGTGTTCCCGAAGCGGCCCCCCATCGTGTAGTCCATCCCGTTCTCGGGAGAGATGGTGCCGTTCTTCTCGAGCCGGATGTCGTCGAGGAGCAGGAAGCGCTCCGCGTCGTACGTGGGGTCCTTCGGATCGAAGACGACGATGGGTCCGTAGAGGCCCTTCTCCACCTGCACCGCCGTGTTGAGGTGCGGGTGATACCAGTACGAGCCGGCATCGGGGACCTTGAACCGGTACGTGAACTCCTCGCCCGGTTTCACCGGGTTCTGGATGCGGGGCGAGCCGTCCATCTGATCGGAGATCCGCAGGCCGTGCCAGTGCACGGTCGTGGGCTCGGGAAGATCGTTGCGGAAGTGCACGATGACCTCGTCGCCCACCTTCGCCTTGAGGAGCGGACCAGAGAGCTCGCCGTTGTAGGTCCAGACCGAGGCGGGTGCGCCCGGCTTCAGCTCCGCCTTCCCGCGGCTCGCGGCGATCGTCACCTCGACGACGTTCGGATCGGGGTTCTCGTCTTCGAGCGCGATCACGCCTTGAACGTCCGGCATGACGTACGGAGCGGGCCCCGGCGGCGCGCGGTCCATCGCATGCTGCGTCTCGGCCGACGAACACGCCGCGACGGCGAAAGCGAAAACGACGGCGTGGGGCACCTTCTGCATGGCGCGGCCCTCCGAGGCCGGCCGAGTTCTTACCCGAGATCCCCTCCTCGTCAATCCCGGGTTCTGCGTGGCCGCCCCGGTTACACGCTACTCGACGCGCAGCTCGCCCATCATCCCGTGCTCGGCATGCTCGAGAATGTGACAGTGGTACATCCACGAGCCAGGCTCGTCCAAGCGGGACACGAGCTTGAGGGACGTCTTCGCCGGAACGACGACCGTGTCCTTGTTCGCAAGCGCCTCTGCCGGCAGCGCGACGCCGTTCTTGGCCAGCACCTGGAAGAAGAAGCCGTGCAGGTGGAACGGGTGGTCCATCTCGCTCTCGTTCGTGACGTCGAGCACGCGGACGTCGCCGTTCTTCGCGACGATCGCGGCGACGTTCGGATGGACCGCGTCGTTGATGGTGAACATCGTCTGACCGTCGATGATCTTCTCGTTGAGACGGATCGGGAAGTCCACCGCGCCGTCCGGCAGTCTCTCGATGTCGGGGAACGCCGTCGGTAGCGGCTTCGGAGCGAGCACCGACGTAGTGCCCACCTTGAATCGAGCGACCTCGGCCGCAGGCAGCTTGCCCGACTCGTGGCCGCGCTCGTATGGCTCGGTCATGAGCGGGAGCTCGCTGCCGGGCTCGGCGTTCGCGACGAACATGACGTCGTAGCGTTCGCCCGGCGACACGAGCAGCGTGTTGACGTCGTAGGGCTTGGGGATCAGACCGCCGTCGGTGCCGATCACGCGGAGCTTCCGGTCCGGGATCCGAAGGTTGAAGAACCGACCGTTCGCGACGTTCACGATGCGGAGTCGGACGAGCGCGCCGGGCTCGATCGAGACTCGCGCATTCGTGATGCCGTTGACGAGGAGGGTGTTGCCCTCGCGTCCCATCATGAGCGAGTGGTCGTCGAGGTACTCGGTGACCTTGCCGTCCTTGTCGAGCTTGATGTCGTCGAGGACGAGCAGGCGCTCGATATCCGCGGCGGGCTCGTTCGCCCCGCGGACGCGCAGCGCGCCGTAGAGTCCCTTCTGCACCTGGATGTCCGAGCGGATGTGCGGGTGGAACCAGAAGAGGCCGGCGTCCTTCAGCGTGAACTCGTACGTGAACGTCCCGCCCGGCGGGATGGGGTTCTGCATCGCGAGCGTGCCGTCCATCGCGGCGGGGAGGCGGATGCCGTGCCAGTGGATGGTGGTCGGCTCGGGCAACGAGTTCTTGAAGTGCACGACGAGACGATCGCCGACCTTGGTGTCGATGAGCGGAGCGGGCGTGATGCCGTTGTACGTCCACACCGGCGTCGGCGGCGACGTGCCGAACGTCTTCATCGCCTCACGCGCCTCGAGATCGATCTCGAAGACGCTGGGGTCCGGGTTCTTGTCCTCGGCGGGGGTGAGCTCGCTCGCGTCCGTCGGGGGGCCTGCAGGCGCGACGACGCCCCCATGGTCGTCGCCGTGTCCCGCGGCATCGTGAGTCGAACAACCCTCCGCGATGACGACGACGGCGAGCACACTGCAGACGAGCAGGCCCTCGGACAGACGTTTCATGTCGAACCTCCCACTCACGAGCCAATCACATCGGGTTCATGCTCTTCTCGTTCGAGTACTCGGAGTAGTCCGCGCCGACCTTGCAGCGCGCACGGTACGTGTAGAGCATGTTGGCCGTCGCAGCGACATCGTGCTTGTTGTCGACGTCGCCCGGCAGCTTGTAGACGACCTTGTACTCGGCAGTACCGTCCTTCCGCTCGAGCTCGACGCCGTCGCACGTCGCCGGCAGCTCCCACATGACATGGAGGGCGCCCATCATCTTCGCGATGGTGGTGATCGTCGGGCCCGCCGCCTTCGTCGTCGTGCCGGCGTCCGTGTCCGTGCCACCGCTCGAGGTTCCTCCAGAAGAGGAGGAGGTCGCCCCCGAGCTCGATCCGCCGGAGGAGGACGTCGAGGAGCCCTTGTCGTCACCGCAGGCAGCCAGCGCCGCCACGAGCATGACCCCCACACAGACGAATCGCGAGTTCATGCAGTTCTTCTACCGCGCGGTACCTGGTCGCGTCAACGAAAGCCGCTGGTCCCGTGCACCGACGAGCATGCGGCGCCTGCAATCGTAACCGCGCAAGTTACACGCGGCTACGCTGCACGACCACGCGGCAGAGTCTGAGTGAGCCGATGGGCGCGCTTCGAAGCCGTTGCAGGCAGGTGACCGATCCGACGACGTGACATCGTCGAGACGATCGGTCTCGGTCTCACGACGGGCCATGAACCGCCTCCTGTTCCAAGTTGGGCAGCTTCGCATCGCGCCGAACTACTGTGCGCTCAGCGCCTCGAAGCGCGCGAGCTCCGATGCGTGAATGCCGATCCAGTGGGACTCGATCATCATGTCAGAGGAAGGACCTGTCGGAAGGCTCTAAACGCTCGAGCCGCACGTGCATCGCGTTCGGGGCCATCTTCGGCTGTCCGTCCATCCCGGCCAGCATCGGCATTCGCTCCGTCGGCGGCGTTGCTTCCGAAGCGAACCACTGCTTGCGCATGGAGTTCTTCTCGCTGCTGATCGTCGATCATCCTGCGCACGATCGTGTTCAGCTCGGAGTGCTCCTCGGCCGTCTTCGCCATCATGATCGCTTGCTCGTTGCGGCACCATCATGGCGATGAACGGCCGGTCGAAGGACGACGCGCCGCGGACGTCCCGAGCAGCTTCGGTGCTCGAGGCGGCTGAGCCGTGGGGCGCTCCGCGCCGGGCGTGACCACGACGGTTACACCTTGCGGCTGCGGGAAGAACTTCTGCTGGACGCCGACCAGCTGTAATAAACGCTTGGCACGTGCGTCTGGCACGCAATCGCATCCAGCGAGCGAGGGAAGATGAAACGGCGGTCATTCTTGTTAGGTCTCGGCGGCGTCGGCTTGGCCGCGTGCTCGCCTTCACCCGCACCGGTCTCGACCTCCCCTCGCGATCCGTCGAACCCGAATGCGGCAGAAGGCGTGACGCCTCCGCCGGCCGGAGCGTCGCCTGCGCCCGCGTCCTCCGCAAGCGACGCGCATGCGGGTCATGCCGGTCATGCGGGGGGTCAGCCGGCGACGCAACCCGCGGGCACTGACGCGGGAGCCGGGGAGACAGTCTACGTCTGTCCGATGCACCCAGAGGTGACCTCGACGAAGCCCGGCAGCGTGTGTCCCAAGTGCAACATGAAGCTCGTTCCGAAGAAGTGAGGTGCGCCGTGAGCTCGCGAAAGACTGCCCTCGTTGCCGCCGCGCTCGCCCTCCTCGCCGGCTGCGCGTCGACTTCGCCGAGGGAGCCATTCAAGGACGTCTCGAGCGCGGTCGACACGCGCTCGGGTCACAAGATCCGGTGGAACCAGGCGACCGACGATGACAAGGAGGCGGAGAAGGCGATCGACCGCCTTCTAGGTGACGAGCTGACCGTATCTTCTGCCGTGCAAGTCGCCCTCCTCGCAAACCCGTCGCTTCAAGCGAAGTTCGAGGAGCTCGCGATTTCTCAGGCAGACCTCGTACAGGCGGGCTTGCTCAAGAACCCCACGTTCACGCTCGGACGCACCGCATGGGAGGCGGAGCACATCAGCCCCAACCTGTTCGCGACCGTGGAGCAGGATTTCCTCGACCTCGTGACGATGCCGATGCGCAAGCGCGTCGCCGCGGCCGAGCTCGAGGCGACGAAGCTCGAGGTTGGCGATCATGTCCTCGAGCTCGCGGCCCAAGTCCGCGAGGCGTTCTACACGGCGCAGGCGGCGGAGCAGGTCGTGGCGATGAGGCGTCTCGTCGACGAGGCCTCGAAGACGTCCGCCGAGCTCGCGCGTAGGCAGCACGAAGCCGGCAACATGAGCGATCTCGCCCTGAACACCGAGCTCGCACTCGCCGCCCAGACGTCGCTCGACCGCAAGCGCTCCGAGGGAGAAGCCGCCGTCGCTCGCGAGAAGCTGAACAAGCTGATGGGCGCATGGGGACCGCGAACCGCGTGGAAGATGGCGGCGCGGTTGCCGGAGCTCCCGAAGGAGGAAGCGCCGCTCGAACACCTCGAATCGGTCGCGATCGGTCAGCGCCTCGACATCGGCGCTGCGCGGCGAAACGTGCAGGCGATGGAGTATGCGCTCGGCCTCGCCAAGACGACGCGGTGGGTCGGGACGGTCAACATCGGTGTCGAAGCCGGTCGTCTTCGGCACAATCGCAAGTTCTCGTTTGGCCCCAGCGTGACGCTGGAGATCCCGCTGTTCGATCAACGTCAGGCGCAGATCGCGCGTCTCGAGGCCTTCAAGCGGCAGGGCGAGAGTGAGCTCGCGGCGCTGGCGATCGACGTGCGCGCCGACGTTCGGTCCTCACGCGCGCGCGTGCTCACGGCTCGCGGCGTCGTCGAGGAGTTCGGCAAGGTGATCGTGCCGCTGCGCGAGAACGTCGTGCGCTATTCCCAGGAGCAGTACGACGCCATGCTCATTGGCGTCTATCAGCTCATCCAAGCGAAGCAGAGCGAGTACGAGGCGTATCGCGAGTACATCGAAGCGCTCCGCGACTACTGGATCGCGAAGAGCGACCTGGAGCGAGCTGTCGGTGGCCGCGTCGGTGGGTCGCCGCCTCCGCTCGCCGTCAACAATCCCTCGGCCGCCGTCGCGCCGCCGTCCCCCCATTCACACTGAGGAAGTCATGCATCCATCGATTCGCGCCGCCCTCTCCGCGCTCCTCTTCGTGTTCGCCCTCGCCGTGCCGCGGCTTGCTGGCGCGCAAGGGACTTCTGCTACCCAGAAGCCCCGGCTGCCTTACACGCCCGTGGTCACGCCGAATGGCTCCACGCTGCCGTTCACGATGAAGGACGGAGTGAAGGAGTTCCGGCTCACCGCCGAGCCGGTGAAGCGCGAGTTCGCCAAGGGCATGGTGGTCAACGCCTGGGGCTACAACGGTTCGACGCCGGGCCCGACCATCGAGGCCGTCGAGGGGGACCGCGTCCGCTTCTACGTCACCAACAAGCTCCCCGAGCGGACGAGCGTGCACTGGCACGGCATCCTCCTACCGAACGGGCAGGACGGCGTCGCCGGCCTCAACCAACCCCACATCGAGCCGAACCAGACCTACGTCTACGAGTTCACCCTCAAGCAGCACGGCGTCTTCATGTACCACCCGCACTCGGACGAGATGGTGCAGATGGCGATGGGCATGATGGGCTTCTTCGTCATCCATCCCAGAGTGCCGGAGACGCCGAAGGTGGACCGGCACTTCGTCGTCATGCTCCACGAGTGGTTCGTCGCGCCTGGGACGGCGACGCCGAACCCGAACATCATGACGGACTTCAATCTCTTCACGTTCAACAGCCGCGTATGGCCGGGCACCGACCCGTGGGTGGTGAAGAAAGGCGAACGTGCTCGCTTCACGTTCGGGAACATGTCGATGGACAGCCATCCCATCCACGTGCACGGTTACGCCTTCGAGGAAGTCGGCACCGACGGCGGTGTCGTTGCGAAGTCGGCGCGAAGGCCGGAGACGACGGTTAACGTCCCGGTCGGCTCGACGCGCACCGTCGAGATGGTCGCGAACGTCGAGGGCGACTGGGCCTTCCACTGCCACAAGTCACATCACACGATGAACGCGATGAGCCACGACGTCCCGAACATGATCGGCGTGAAGCAGCCGCCGGCTCTCGAAGAGAAGGTCAGGAAGATCCTGCCGGGCTACATGGCGATGGGCGAGAACGGCATGGGCAACATGATGGAGATGGGCCGCCCGAAGAACACGCTGCCGATGATGACCGGTGAAGGGCCGTTCGGTCCGGTCGAGATGGGCGGCATGTTTACCGTTCTCAAGGTCCGCGCGGGCATCACGTCCTACGCCGATCCCGGGTGGTACAAGCATCCGGAAGGCACCGTCGCGCGAAGGGTGACCGACGCGAAGTGAGTCTCGCCGTTCAGTCCGCGTCCGCCGCGTCCGCGCCGCCATCGACCATCGGCGCGAAGGTGTCCTGGATGAAGACGACGAGCTCCCATCGCTGTCTCTCGGTGTAGAGATCCCTGAACGCTGGCATCGCCGAACAGAACGGCAGCGCAGTTCCGCCTTCCGAGAGACGCCAGAACAGATACGCATCGTCGCGACGGCGCGCGGTGAAGTCGGCCGGCGGGGGATCGAACGGCCCCTCACGCCCGTCGCCGCGGCCTTCGTCGCCGTGGCACAGTGCGCATCGGTTCGCGAAGGCCGTGCGCCCCGCAGCGATGACGTCGGCGGTCGACGAGAGGGGGTTCTTGCGATCGCGGTACTCGTCGGGTGGCGTCGCGGCAGAAGCGTCTCCAGGCGTGCACGCCGACTCGGCGTCGTCTTCCTGAGACGTTGGCACCTGCCGATCACGACCGCCGTCGACCGCGGCGTCAGTCGGGGCGCCTTCAGAAGAGCCGCTCGCGTCGCCACACGCTTGGACGGACGCGACGACCGTCACTGCGGAGAGGTGAGCCACGAGGAGCGCGGATGCTCGCTTCACGTGGCTCTTCTCCCATCGCATACGCGGCGGGTCAACGCGACCGTGCCGCGTGGGCGAGCGTAACGCCGGGAGTTACAGTAAAGTTGCCGGTATGCGCGCTGCGGGAGCCGGACGTACGGACGCGTTCGGGTCCTGCCCATCGGATCAGCAAGGAGTGGACGCATGACATCCAAAGTCGCCAAACCGCGAAGCGGATGCTGTGACGTCAACAGTCAGGTGAGCGTGCGCGCGACGGCTTCGATCGGACGGAGCCCCTGTCCGAAGCGCGCCATGACCTCGCGGTTCTTGGCGAGCTCGCTGTACGGCAGGTAACGGACGCGGAGGTCCGCTACGCGGGCGAAGGCCGGACGCGCGAGCTGGGCGCGCACGTCGTCCTCGCGATCGTCGGGAGCGACGAGGAACAGACCGCGAAGCGGTTCACCTGGCACACCGAGCGCGAGGTCGAGCATGCGAACGATCCCCGAGTAGATCGACGTCGTGTGCTCGACCTCGAACGCTGCCTCGACGCGGCCCGTATCGCGCGCGAGCCACAGCACGTCAATGAGCCGCACCGAGTCGGCGCCTGGACTCGACGAGAGTGGAGGAGGCAGCTCGCCGAGGCAGCCGTCGCCGAGCTTGCCGTCGGTCGTCTGCCGGCCGCGATCGTTTGCGGCCACCCAGACGTCGAAGCCCAGTGCGCGTCCGAGATCGCGCAGCCATGTCTGGACTTCGGTATGCGTCCGGTCGCCCTCTTGCTCTGTGTCGCGAACCTTCTTCCGGTCCTTGTCTGCGGCCTCGCGAACGCGGACGAGATCAGCCTCCCACGCCGCTCGCGCGGCTTCGTCGTCGTCTCGCGGGGGAGCGGCGTAACGGCTGCTTCCGATGTCGAAGAGGAGTCCGGCGATCGCACCGAGGTCGTTCGATAGAAGGGCTCGGTGCTCGGCGTTGAGACGGAGGATGCCTTCGCGCATCGCGAGGTACTCCGGCCACTTCCCCAGCTTCACGCGCGCGCCGGTGAGCGCGTTGTAGCCGTTCACCATCGCCGTGTTGAACGGCGGAGCGAGCGTGGGATGCAGGAAGTAGAGGAGGTTTGCCGCGGCCGGCCCGAGCCCTTTGATCTGCCGCCCGTCGAGCCGGCGGATCGCCGCGAGCAGGGCCTCCTCCTCGTTGCAGCACGCGCACGCGTCGAGGAAGCGCCCGAACGCGAGCTGGTTCTCGCGATCTTCGTAGATGTCCGGGATGCGAAGCTTCGGCTTCCAGAGGAACGCATGGTCGGCGCCCTTGAAGATCCGGCGCTGCTCCGCGATCGACCCTACGACGGTCTCCAGCGACGAGCCCTTGTAGACGTTCCCGAACGTGCCGGCGTCGATCTCCGCGACGACCTCGGCGATGCCTCGGCGGATGGACCGGAAGTTCTTCAGGCGCTCCTCCCAGAGAAACCACGTCCGATAGGTGCCGCCCGGATCGTCGCGCCAGCGCTCGATGAGGGTTCGTATCGCGCTCACGTCCCCGATCGTACGCGACTAGTTCACTTCGCCGCTCTCAATCTTGGCGTTCCGGAGCCCGAGCTGCCCGTCCGCGGTGGCAAAGGAGAGATCGGGCGAGAGCGTGGACGTCAGCGCGATGGCATACCGACGCAGGAGACGACCAATGCTCTGGCCGTGCGTCGATGCGCAGCGGAGATCATGGAGGCGTACGGGCTCGAGCGCCTCCGAGAAGGCAAGCAGGCCCCGATCCCCGAGCGCGAAAATGCGCCCGATCGCATGAAGGAGCTCGTCTGCATCGGCGCCGCGTTCGGCGTCAACTGCGTCACGAGCCTCGAGGCTCATCTGGAGGCGGCCGCACGCGTAGGCATCTCGCAGGAAGAACGCGACACCATCCTCAAGCTCAGCGCCTTCATCAAGAGCAAGGCCGCTTCACACGTCGAGCGCTTGGCCGCGACTGTCGAGAAGCCCGAGGTGGCTTACGCGAAGGAGGTGAGCGCCTGTTGCTGAGTGCCGCTGCCGCGGTCGATTCGACCGAACAGCGCCATCGCCGCGCACGCCTCTCTGATGATCCTCTACGCGAGGGCACGCCGTTTGCGACTCGCACACGATCCATGACGCCCCAACCCATCTCGGCTCCCAAAGTCGTGGTTCTCGGGTCCGGCTTCGGTGGGCTCGAGGCTGCGTTCTATCTCCGTAAACGCGTCGGAAGACGTATCCACCTGACCGTCGTGTCGGACGCCGACGAGTTTCTGTTCAAGCCGAACACCATCTACATACCGTTCGGCACGCCGCTCCACGAGCTCACTTTTCCCATCGCGCCCGTCTTCGATCGGCGCCACATCCATTTCGTGAGAGGACAAGCGCACGCCGTCGATCCGGCTCGCAAGACAGTCACGACCTCCGCCGGTCCGGTCGCATACGACCAGCTCGTCATTGCGACTGGGGCGACCATGCGTCCGAGCGAAATTCCAGGGCTTGCGGAGCATGCGAGCTCCATCTGGAGCCCGGCCGACATGGAGCGGCTCGGCGCGTCGCTACGTGCCCTGCTGGACCGCGTGTCTAGGGGCGCGCATGCACGCATCGTCTTCCTCGTGCCTCCCAACAACAGGTGCTCGGGACCGCTCTATGAGCTCGTCTTCATGGTGGATACCCGACTGCGTCGGCACGGCGTGCGTCGACAGGTAGAGATCCGCTACGCGACATACGAGCATGGCTTCATCCAGGCTTTCGGGCCTCGTCTGCACGAATACGTGACCGAGGAGTTCACGAAGCGCGGGATAGTCGGCACGAACGACGCGATCGTAGAAGCGATCGAGCCGGGGCGCGTGTTCTTCGCTGGCGGCTCGGTGGAGTCGTTCGATCTGCTCGTGTCGTTCCCGCCGTACGTCGCCGCGCAACGATACGAAGGGCTTCCGTCCGACGACCGAGGCTTTCTGCACGCGGACCCGCGCACACGCCAGGTCGACGGGCACCCGGACATCTATGCCGTCGGCGACGCCAGCGACTTTCCCGTCAAGCAGGCCTTCCTGGCGCTGCTGCAGGCCGATGCCGTCGGCGAGCACATCGCCGAGCGCGTCCTCGGCGAGCAACCTTCCGCCGCATTCGACGCCGTGAGCATGTGCATCATGGAGCAGGGCGACAAAGCAACATTTGCTCAAGTACCCCTGGCCCTCACCGGGGATCCCGAGATGCCGGTCGCCGTGCGCGAGGACGCTCTCGATCGGTATCGAGTCGGTACCGGGTCGGTGTGGCGCGTCGGTAAGAAGATGCTCGGCGCTGCGATCCCCGAGCGATTCTCGCACGGGCGTCCGTTCCACGCCGGTGCGACCTGGGCCGTCATGGAGGCAGGCTTGAAGGTGATGACCGCGGCGTTCACCGATTGAGCTCGTCGTGAGGTCGAAAGGTGTTACTGCACGGCCTTTGCGGCGGAGGTCGCGCCGCGAAAACGAATGGCCGTCGCGCGGAGCTTCGTCGGCCCGCGCCCGGCCTCGCCGTGATCGAAGGCGACGTCGATCAGGAGATCCGCGCGGAGGTCGAGCGCCCGCTGCTTCAGCCGGCGGAATGTCTCGTCCTCGTTGCCCATGGCTCCCGGGACCTCGATCGAGCCGAGCACGTCGTACGCGCGCCCGCGGACGAGATCGCGACAGCGGACCGCCATCCCGGACAGATGCGTCGCTTCGTGCCCGTCACCATGCTCGAAGTCGACACCGACGACGGCCTCGGCGCCGAGCTCGGCGGCGCGGAGCTTGAGCTCGCCGAGCGCCTGCTCGCTGCTGGCGACGTCTTCGTGAACGTCGACGAGTCCGAGCACTTCGGTGCGACACCCGAGGTCGTCCCGCGCTATCACGCGGACGCTCCGCGCAGCCTCTTCGAGCTGCGGGTCCGGTATGCGCATGCGCCGCTGCGCGTGAGCGCCATGACCGCTGGAGACTCCGTGCTCGGCCGCGTGATGAGGCGGCATGCATCCGGCAACGGACGCGAAGAGGACGAGGACGCCGGTCGTGCCAGGCAAGAGTCGCATCGGAGAGCTCTCCTTCGGTCAGTCCGCCGCGAGGGGACGTCGGAGGTAACGGATGGCCAGACCCGAGAGATGAATCGGCTCGCCGCCGTGGCCCTCGCCATGGGCGAAGTCGACGCCGATCACCGCGTCGGCCCCGAGCTCGGCGGCCTTCTGCCTGAGGACCGCGAGCGCGCGATCGTGGTCGCCCATGGGGACGTGTGCGTCGACGATCCCCACGACCTCCGCTGGTCGATCCGGGCGCTTGGATGGGAGGACCTGGATGTGCGACGGCGCAGGGCCGAGCGACGTTCCACCCGCGATCGGCGTTTCGGGCGCGGTATGCGCATCGACGACGACGGGCGACGGATGAACGACGATCGTCTGCGACGGCTCTTCGTGCGCGCAGCCAGCGAGCACGGCGACGCACGGCAGCACGATACGTTTCATGAGACTCCTCGGCGCGGGCCGAGCGTTCACGAGCAAGCCGCGCGCCGGAGTGAAAGTCGCGATGGACACGCGAGGCCCGCCGCCTGCGTCGCCGCTCGTTCACGACGCGCCGCTGCGAGACGCGACACCCCGCGACGCGGCGGTCGTGATCCGAACGAACCTCGGGGCGGGGGCGAGCGCGACGCAGCCGAGGGTGGCGGCGAGACCGGTCTACACCCCCGCGACGCCGAGATGCCACCGCGCCATTTCGATCCAACCTAGCGACGGCGCAACGACGGCGGTCAGTGCGCTCACGCCCTCGCCGCTGCGCCTGACCGCGAGCAGCAGCGGCGGCCGAGTCGACGTCGAGCTGCCCGCCGGCGGCGCTTCGCAGCATGCGGGGGGCGCGCCCGTCGCGAGCGCGACCCAGATCATGTGCGAAGGCAGACCAGCGCCGGCGACGGGCCCCGGGTCACTTCGCGCGGAAGTCTTCGGCTCGTACGCCGTGCCGCTTCATCAGCCGGTGGAAGCTCTCACGCTCGATCCCGGCACGCTCGGCGGCGGCTGTGACGTTTCCCTGCACCTCGCGCAGGAGACCGATGAGGTACTCGCGGGTCGCACGATCGCGCTCGACCGCGATCGCCTCACGGTAGGGCAACGACGTGAGTGGCTGCTCGCTCCGCGGCGCGTTCGCATCGCGGCGGATCTCTGCTGGCAGGGCGTCCGCCCCAAGGACCTCGCTCGTCGATACCGCGACCGCCCGCGCGAGCGCGTTCTCGAGCTGCCGCACGTTCCCCGGCCATTCGTACGCGAGCAGCGCATCGATGGCCTCCGGCGAGAGCTCTCGCGGTCTCGTTCCGGAAGCGGCGACCGCCCGCGCGAGGAGCGCGTCCGCAAGCAGCGGGATGTCCTCTCGGCGCTCGCGTAGAGCCGGTAGCGCGATGGAAAGCACGTGCAGGCGGTAGTACAGGTCCTCGCGGAAACGCCCGACTTCGACGGCTCGCGCGAGATCGATATTCGTCGCCGCGATGACGCGGACATCGATGCTCTGCTCCTCGGTGCCTCCAACGCGTCGCACCGCGCGTTCCTGGAGGGCACGTGTCAGCTTCACCTGGACGGCGAGCGGGAGCTCACCGATCTCGTCGAGGAAGAGCACGCCTCCCGCAGCCTCCTCGAAGAGCCCGCGCTTGTTCGCGACGGCTCCCGTAAAGGCGCCGCGGACGTGCCCGAAGAGCTCGGACTCGATCAGGTTCTCGGGAAGCGCCCCGCAGTTGACCGGGACGAACCGGCGCGAAGCACGCGGGCTCCTGGCGTGAATCGCGCGCGCGACTAGCTCTTTGCCTGTGCCGCTCTCGCCCGTCACGAGGACGATGGCATCGGATTGCGCTGCGCAATCGATCAGCTCGAAGACATGCTTCATCGCTTCGCTCTCGCCGAGCAAGCGTGGGCCCGCGATGCTCTTCGCGGCTTGCGGCCTACGCTGCGACGCCATGCGCCGGCGCTCTAGCGCCTGCTCGATTGCAGAGATCGCGTCGTCGGGATCGAACGGCTTCGTCAGGTAGTCGGCTGCGCCGTACTTCATGGCGCGAACCGCGTCCTCTATCGTGCCGTACGCGGTCATGAGGATGACCTCGACGTCCATGCCGCTCTCTCGGATCTTCTGGAGGACGGTCATCCCGTCCGCGCCCGGCATGCGGATGTCGCTCACGACGACGTCGAAGGGTCCCTGCGCGAGCAGTTCGAGCGCCTTCGTGCCGTCCGATGCGCAGACGATCTCGAGATCCGGGGGCGCGAGCCGGCGGAAGAGCGCCAGGAAGTTCTCCTTGTCATCGACGACGAGGATACGTCCGCGCTTCATGCGAACCCCTCCAGCGCTTCGGGCGCCGATTCGAGGCTGACCTCGACACGCGTGCCTCCGCCTTCGACGGCGTCGAAGCGGATGTCGCCGCGGTGCGCCTCGACGATCGCCCGCGCGATGGCAAGACCGAGACCGGTCCCGGCGTCCTTCGTAGTGAAGAACGGCTCGAACAGACGCGCCTTCGTCGATGCGGAGATACCGGGACCATCGTCGCACACGGTCAGGATCGCCTTCCTCTTCCGCACCCTCGCCTCGACGCGGATGGTGCCGCCGTCAGGCGTTGCCTCCGCGGCGTTGGTCAGGAGATTGAGCACGACCTGGCGCAGCTTCGCCTCGTCACCGAGCGCGAGCACCGGGCGATCGGCGTGCTTCACCACCACCTCGCGGCGCGCGAGCTTCCCCGTCGCGTTCAGACGATCGACGCCGTCTTGTGCGAGGTGCACAAGGTCAACCGGCGCGAACCGGGGCGTGTCCTGCCGCGACATGTCGAGGAGCGCCTGAACGATGCGCTGGCATTGCTTCGCCTCGTCCTCGATCGCGACGAGCGCCTCGTCGTCCGCCCCTTGCCTCCGGATCACTTTCGCGTACCCGAGGATGATGCCGAGGGGGCCGTTGATCTCGTGCGCGACGCCGGCGCATAGCCGGCCGATGGACGCCAGCTTCTGCGACTGCAGGAGGTCTTGCTGGTGGCGGTCGAGTCGCGCGGCCATGTCGTTGAACGAGCGCGCGAGCTCCGCGAGCTCGTCGCTGCCCCCGAGCTGGATCCGCCGGGAGAGATCCCCGTCGCCGATTTGCCGAGCGCCTTCACGGAGCGCGGAGACCCTTCGCACGATCGAGCGGGTCGTCAGGATGGCGGCGACGGCGGCGAGCAGCGCGGCGGCGCCGAAACAGCTCAGGAGCGTGACGCGTACCCGTGCTCGCTCCTGCTCGGCTCGGACCCGGGCAACGTCGCTGCGTGACTCGAAGCGATCGTTCAGCTCCCGCACGAGCATCGCGACGCGGCCGACGACGAGCTCCGTCTCGGCGTGCAGGCGAACGACCTCGTCGCGCTCCCCCCGATCGATGGCTGGCAGCGTGACCCTCACGAAGTCCTCGTCGTTCTTGGCCACGAGCGTGGCGATCTCCGAGGCCAGCATGTGCTCCTCGGAGGAAACAGCGTGCGCCGTGAGGTCCTCGGTCGACTTCCTCGTCGTGTCCGCGATCTGTCGATAGTGGTCCAGGTGGCTGCGGTTCCACTCGATGATCGTGTGCGCCTGATGGATGTACTGTTCGCGGACGAGCGCCGCGACGCGGTGCCCGTCGTGCTTCGCGCGATCGACGGCGGCCACGTCGTGGTCAGCATGCTCAAGCTCGCCCATCGCCGGGAGCACCACAAGGAGCGCCACTGCAAAGAGGACGAGCACGCCGGCGAACGTCGCACCGAGACGCCAACCCGTCGAAACACGCGGGCCCCGAGCACGAGCGATCTTCCGCGACCTGGCCATCTGCGCGCAGCATTCTAGAGGGGTGCTGGGGCGGTGGGCTGTAACCGACGCGGTCACTGACGAGGGTGCCAGTGACGCGAGTTCCGCTTGAGCACCGAAAAGCGCGAGAATTGCGTGGAAGGCGCCCGACACCTCGACTGCAAGCGACGATCGGGCCGTGACGGACTATCGCGAGGCAAGCGCAAGCGCACGCCGGCACCGAGACCTCGCCGGCAATCCGGTGGCGACGTGTCGCGTGACCGCGGCGGTTACGGTCGATCGCCTTGCGAGCGCGACCGTACGGCGCTACGACGCGCGCCTCGGAGCCAAGCATGAATCGTCTTTCGCCCCTTTCGTCTGTCGCCGCTGTGCTCGCCGTACTCGCCGTGGCCGGGTGTTCGTCGTCCTCCTCGTCGCCGGCTCCGACCGGAGGTGATCCGGGCTCCGGGAAGTGCACCGCTGCTGCGTCATGCGGGGAGCAAGCGAAGGGAACGGAGATCGGCCGCGGCGATGGGACGGCGGCGTCCGTCACGCTCACCGAGATGTACCAGACGAACGCGGCGTCGAAGCTCGTCGACCTCGCGTTCCATCCCGAGCGCCAGGACGAGCTCTGGGTCATCGGCTCGGGTGACGACACCGTTCACGTCGGCACCGCGGCCAGCTCGGACGCCCCCACGTGGAAGAAGCTCCACGATCCGGCAGCCGCGCACTTCATGCACAAGCCGCCCGCGCTCGCGATGGGCGACAACAACACCTGGGCGACCTGCGGAGACAACGACAACAGCCAGAACGATCCGAACGGCGAGCCCAACGAATTCGTCGGGCCTTCGCTGTTCAGCGCCGACCTCTCGGTCTTCGCGAAGCGTGTGACCCAACTCGGTTCGCACCTCGATATGCTGCACAATACGCCGTTCTGCCGCGGGATCGCCCACCAGTCCGGCAACTGGTACTGGGTCTTCAACGCGAACGAGAAGTCGCTCGACAAGTACAACTTCGGCAAGGACCACGGCCCAGGCAACGACGATCACTCCGACGGGGAGATCTACCGCTACGCCCAGGGTAAGGTCCGAGGCGCGGCGGACGGGACGCCGAGCAACCTCTTTTTCGACGCGGAGGACAACTTCCTCTACGTCGCCGATACCGGCAACCAGCGGATCGTCCGCCTCGATACGACACGGGGGACGAAGGCAGGGGCGCTGGCGCGGAAGAACGAGCCGCTCAAGGACAGCGGCGTCATGAGCGGAACGGACGTCGAGCTCGTCGTCGACGCGGGGACGCTCGAGAAGCCGAGCGGCATCGAGATCAAAAATGGTCTCATCTACGTGACCGACGCGGCGACGAGCACCTTCCACGTCTTCGAGAAGTCCGGCACGCTCGTCCGCAGCCTCGCGACCGAACTCCCGGCGGGCTCGCTCGCAGGCTTCACGTTCGGTCCCGACGGGAAGATCTGGTTCACCGACAAGGTCGGTGGCCGCGTCCTGCGCATCGACCCGCAGTAGCGCGGCGCGAGCACGGGGCTGCCCTTGGCTCGGCGGGCACGTGTTTTGCGTATGCACCGGAGCGCAGGGCCCTCCCGATGACAGCCGCGCTCGAACCGTCCGCCTCGCAGCCGGGCCTTGGTCGACCGACCGCGCTCGTGCGCAAGCGTTACGACCGCATCGCTCCCATCTACGACCTCCTCGAAGGGCCGATGGAGATCGGCGCACGGATCTGGCGGGGGGCACAGTGGGCGAACATCGGCGCAGAGCGGGTGCTCGAGGTCGGTGTCGGCACCGGAAAGAGCATCGCGCTGTACCCCCGCGGGGCCGAGGTCACCGCCATCGACATCTCGCCGCGCATGCTCGAGCGTGCGCGAAGGCGCCCTGTGCCGACGGGCGCGTCCGTGGAGCTCCTCGAGGCAGACGTTCAGGCGCTTCCATTCGGGGACGGAGCGTTCGACATCGTCGTAGCGACGTTCGTGTTCTGCTCTGTGCCGGACCCGGTGCGCGGGTTGCGCGAGGTCCGCCGCGTCCTGCGGCCGGAGGGCCGCCTCTCGATGGTCGAGCACGTTCTCTCGAAGAAGCGGTGGTTGCGGCCGGTGATGAAGGCGCTCGATCCACTCACTGCTCGGCTATGGGGAGCGCACATCGACCGGGACACGGAGGAGAACGTCGCGCGTGCCGGCTTCTCGTGGTTCGACTCGCGGAACCTCGCGCTCGACGTGGTCAAGTCGATCGTGGCCCGACGATGACGCACCATAGGTACGCGCTCGCGATCGACGTCGTCGCGCAGATCCTGCGTCGCCCACGGCAGGAACGGGCGTTGCACGACGCCTTGAGCGTGCGCTGAGTTCCAGGAGTGAGCCATGAGGGCAGGGGAGATCCTGATCGTGGGCGGATACGGCGAGGTCGGTCGTATTCTGGCGGCGGAGCTCGAGGCGTCCCAGTCCCAACCGAATCGCGTCATCGTCGGCGGTCGACACCCCGAGCGGGCGACCGACGTGCCTGCGCGGCGCATCGACGTCGACGATCCGGGCTCGATCGACGCGGCGCTCGACGATGTCAGCGTGGTCGTCGCCTGCGTGCGCCAGCGCGAGCCGCATCTGCTGCGCGCCGCAATCCGCCGTGGCATCGCCTACACGAGCATCGCTCCGCCATGGATGCCGTGGCACGAGACGCAGCCCCTCCACGAAGAAGCGAAGCGTACGGGCGCGCGTATCGTCCTCGCGGCGGGACTCGAGCCCGGGATCACGAGCGTGCTCGTGCGCGCAGCCGCCGATCAGCTCGGCCAAGTGGACGCGGTCGAGACGGCGCTCTTGCTCTCGCTCGGCGATTCCTACGGGCCGGACTCGATGGCGTTCATCTTCGAAGAGGTGACCGAGCCCTACTCGATTGTCGTCGAGGGACACGCGCGGCAAGTGAAGGCATTCGAGCGGCCTTCGCTCGTCTCGTTCCCGAGCCCGATCGGTGTACGTCGCGCCTACACGATGCCGTTTCGCGACCAGCTCTACTATCCGTCGACGCTCGGCGCGACGACCGCGATCGCGCACATCGCGCTCGATCCCCCATGGCTCGCGGACGTGCTGTCCTTGGTGCTGCGCGCAGGCTTGAGGCGCGCACTCCAGGGCGGCGGCACGCGCGGTACGGTGGACAGCTGGCTCGGGAAGCTCCGTCGCCGATACGCCGGCCGCGATCTTTACGCGCTCGTCGTCGAGGCGCGCGGCGGCGGACGCACGATCCGCTCGACGCTCCTCGGTCGAAAACAGGCGACGGCGACCGCCGTGGGGGTCGCCGCCATCACCGAGGCGCTCTGGGCACACGAAGTCGATGCGCCTGGCGTGTGGCTGGCCGAACAGGTGATCGCTCCTGCGCCCTTCCTCGCGCGGCTCGCGGCTCACGGGCTCGTTCCCGTCACCGAGGAACACTCCGGACCGGTGCGTGCCCCGTCTTCCCGCGTGATACCAATCTCCGAGCGTTTTCGTCGCGCGTTCGGGTGAAGTTTCCGATCGCCATGGAGGCGTAGAGGGTTCCGTCATGGTGCGAACGTTCTCGATCGTCTGCGTGCTCGCGACCACCTCGGCCGTGCTCGGCTGCGCGGGTGCGCCGCCGACCAACTCGGAACCGGCAGCCCACGGTCACGAGGATGCGCACGGACGAGGCCGGGGCCCCGAACCGTCGAACGCGCCCGCATGCAGGCTGCTCGCGACGACGTGCCACGCCCACGACAAGGAGAGCGACAAGGCTCATTCGTGCCACGTGCTGGGACACACCGCTTCGAGCAACGACGAGTGCGAGGCGAAGCGCACCGAGTGCATGGCCGTCTGCGGCACTGACGGCGGAACGTGACTCGCGGCGCGCGTCCAGCTCCACCGGCTCGGTGCCTCGAGTGCCTCGAAGGGACATGCCATCAAGGATCACGCTCTGATCGGTGACTGCATTCGGCGCGCTGGTTGCGTCGAACGGCGCCGACTTGCTGCTTCCTTCGGTTCGATCAAGGGTCGTCGACTTTCGCCGCCCTGCTCGACCATCACCCGGGCGAATGGCTCACGGTCCGCCCGCTGCGGCCTCTGGCATCCGCCCGTGGTCTGATTCGTACGTGGCACGGTCCGCGCTCGATGTGACGCATCCGCACGTGTAACTGTGGAAGTTACGCTCGCGCAGGGGCATCCCAGGGTTGCGTCGGCGCAACGGCCGCGCCCTGGCGCACCGGCTGCGTCGCGCGACCCTGCCCGACGCGCACGCGCGCGCACAGCGCGAGCATGGCACGCGCGGTGCTCGAAGGTGAACGTCAGCTCATCTGGTAAACACGGACGTGTCGAAGATGCTCACCCGAAGTGCACTCTCTCTCCTCCTCGTCGGCACGGCGCTTCTCACGACGAGGCCAGCCGCCGCCGACGACCCGACGCTCCGAACCTACGTCGCGGAGGTCCTCGGCAAAAATCCGTCGATCCGCGCACGCCTGCAGCGGCGAGAAGCGGCGCGCGAGAACGTGGAGGCGACGGGGCGATGGCCCGATCCGCGGGTTACGGTGATGGTCGATCGCGTCCCTTCGAATGCGATGACCGCGGCGACCATGCCACCCATGGTGCAGTACGGCGTCCAGCAAATGGTCCCGTGGCCAGGCAAGCTCAGCTTTGCGCGCGAGGCCGCCGAGTCGCAGAGCGCCCAGGCCGCGAGCGACATCGAGACGCGGAAGCTCGAACTCGCTCTCGAGGCGAAGCGCGCGTACTGGATGCTCGTCCTCAACGCGCGCAGGCGCGCGGTCAACCGGGCCAATCGAAACCTCGCCGCGACCCTCGCCGACGCAACGCTCGGGCGGTACTCGACGGGCATCGGCGGTCACCACGACGTCGCTCGCGCGCAGGTCGAGGTGACGGCGCTTGACGTCCAGCACGTCGATCTCGAGGGCGAGCGGGCGTCGACCTTGGCGATGATCAATGCGCTGCGGAACGAGCCGACGGAGATGCCGTTTCCGGATCCGGCGCCCTCGCTCTCGCCGCCGATGCGCCTCGATCGCTCGCACCTGGCCGAACGTGCGCAAGCGAGCCGCCCGGAGCTCCGCGGGGTACGAGCGATGCAGAGCGAGGCGGTCGCGATGGCCTCGCTCGAAAGAAGGGAGCGCTACCCCGACGTGATGGGAGGCGTCTGGTACAACCAGATGATCGGAATGCCGGACAGCGGGGGCGCGATGATCGGCGCTACGCTGCCGGTCTTCGGTTACACGCGCCAGACCCATCGCGCGGCCGCGTTCGACGCCCGCGCGGACTCCGCCGCCGAGGAGCAGAACGCGATGCGCGCGATGATCCGCTTCGAGGTGGCGGACGCGATCGTCGCCGTCGAGACAGCGACTCGCCAGGTCGAGCTCGTCTCCGGGGTCGCTCTTCCGCGAGCTCGCGAGAGCTTCCAGGCGTCACTCGCCGGATTCGGCTCGGGCGCGACGGACATCGTCGGCGTGCTCGACGCTCGAAGGAGCCTGCAGCAGGCAGAGCTCGCCCTTGCCGAGGCGGAGATTCGTCGCGAGGTCGCGATCGCGCAGCTCGAGCGCGCGATCGGTGCCCCGATCGGAGGTGCGCCATGAGCTCGCGCTCGAACATCTCGCGCGTCGCGCTCGTCCTCTTGGCCGGCGCCGCGGCGTGCAACGGCTCGCGCGCGCAGACGCACGAAGGGCACACCACGACGACGAGCGCATCGGCGGTGCCGGGTCCCGCACACGAGGGGCACGGGGCCGTCCCGGGGCCCGCCGCGTCGGAGATGCCCGAAACGCCAGCAGGCTACGCATCGGTCACCATCGATCCGGCGCGCGCGGCCGCCATCGGGCTCGTGACGACGCGCGTCGCCGAGCGCGACTTCCTCCGGCAACTCCGGACCACCGGCGTCATCGTCGTCGACGAGACCCGAACGGCCCACGTCCATTCGAAGGTGCGTGGCTGGGTCGACGGCATCACGGTCAACTTCGTTGGGCAGCGCGTCACGCCCGGGCAGGTACTGTGTGGGATCTACAGTCAGGACGTCTATGCGGCGGAGATCGAGTATCTCTCGCTGCTCGGCCGGACGCGTGTCGACCTGCCGCGCGGCGAATTCGCCGAGCAGGAACGCCGGGCGCGAGACGAGCTGATTGCCGCGGCCCGTCGTCGGCTCGCGCTCTGGGACGTGCCGAAGGCAGAGATCGACAGGCTCGAGACGACCCGCGAGGCCCGGCGCACCTTTCCGCTCGTCGCCCCGCGCGGAGGTACGGTCGTGAACAAGCAAGTGCTCGACGGGACGTTCGTCGACCCGTCGACCGAGCTCTACACCGTCTCGGACCTCTCGCGGGTGTGGCTGCTCGCGGACGTCTACGAAAGTGACGTGGCAGGCATCCACGCGGGCCAGCGCGCACGTCTCGAAGTCGAGGGCATCAGCACTCCGCTCGAAGCGAAGGTCGCATTCGTCCCGCCGACGATCGACGAGACGACGAGGACGTTGAAGGTCCGGTTCGAGCTCGCGAACGAGCGCCGGGAGCTGCGCCCCGGCGCCTTCGCGAACGTGAGCATGGACTTCGCGCTCGGGCGCGGCCTCGCCGTGCCGGAGAGCGCCGTCATCCGGACGGGTAGCCGCGCGATCGTCTTCATTCTCCATGACGGCACGCACGTCATGCCGCGCGAGATCACGCTCGGTCCACGCGTCGAGAACCTCTATCGCGTCGATGCGGGCCTCTCAGCAGGTGACGTCGTCGCGACCGGCGCGCAGTTCCTTCTCGACTCCGAGACGAGGCTGCGCGCGAGCAGCGGAGCAGGGGCGGGGCATGGCGGCCACTGAAGAGAGGCCCGACACCGGCGGTTTCCTCGGGCGTGTCATCGACTTCTCGGGGCGGAAGCGGTTCTTCGTCTTCCTCGCCGCGGCCGCATTGACGCTCTGGGGGCTCTGGAGCGCGAAGCGCTCGCAGCTCGACGCGTTGCCGGATCTCTCGGACACACAGGTGATCGTCGCGACTGAGTGGATGGGCAGGAGCCCGACCCTCATCGAAGATCAGGTGACGTATCCGATCACGACGACATTCCTCGGCGCGCCGCACGTCAAGACCGTGCGCGGCTTCACGATGTTCGGGATGTCGTTCGTGTACGTGATCTTCGAGGACGGCACGGACATCTACTGGGCACGCTCGCGTGTCATCGAGTACCTCGCGAAGATTCAGAACAAGCTGCCCCCGGGCGTGACGCCGCAGATCGGGCCCGACGCGACGAGCGTGGGCTGGGTGTTTCAGTACGCGCTCGTGGACGAGACCGGAAAGCACAACCTGCAGGAGCTCCGGAGCTTTCAGGACTGGCAGCTTCGCTACTGGCTCCAGGCGGTGCCCGGGGTCGCGGAGGTCGCGAGCGTCGGCGGGTTCGAGAAGGAATACCAGATCCAGGTCGACCCAGTGCGCATGAAGGCGCGCGGCGTTACCGTCGGCCAGATCGGCGCCGCCGTCCGCGGTAGCAACACGGAGGTCGGCGGCCGCGTCCTCGAGATGGCGCAGCACGAGTATGCCCTCCGAGGTCGCGGATACGTCACGAACAAGGAGGATCTCGAGCTCGCCGTCGTCACTACGGACGCCGCTGGCACGCCGATCCGCATCCGCGACGTCGCCGACGTCACCGTCGGAGGAAACATCCGGCGAGGCGTCGTCGAGCTGGACGGCCGAGGCGAGGTGGTCGGCGGCATCGTCGTGATGCGATACGGCGAGAACGCCCTCGACGTCATCGGCCGCGTGAAGGACAAGCTCGCAGAGGTATCGCCGGCGATGCCGGCAGGCGTGAAGGTCGTGCCGGTCTACGACCGGAGCCAGCTGATCAAGGCGTCCGTGCGGACGCTGGTCGAGAACGTCATCACGATCCTCGCCATCGTCGTGCTCGTGATCGCCGTCTTCCTCTTCCACGTACGATCCGCGCTCGTCGCCGCGATCACGCTACCGATCGCGACGGCGGCGACCTTCATCACGTTCTATTATCTCGACCTGACCATCAACATCATGTCCCTCGCGGGCGTCATCCTCGCGCTCGGCGACATGGTCGACTCGGCGTGCGTACTCGTCGAGAACGCCCACAAGGAGATCGAGGCTGCCGAGCGAGAAGGATCCAAGCGCTCGCGAATCGAGATCGTCATCTCGTCGGCGCGCGGCCTCGGCCCTTCGATGTTCGGGGCGCTCCTCGTGCTCACGATCGCGTTCTTGCCTGTTTTTACCCTGCAAGGCGAGGAGGGTCGGCTATTCCGGCCACTCGCGCTCGCGAAGACGTTCTCGATGGCGTTCGCCTCGATCTTCGCGGTGACGCTCGTTCCGGCGCTCATGGTCACGCTGTTGCGCGGCCGTATCCGCCCGGAAGCGAGCAACCCCCTGAATCGACTCGCGGTCGCCGCATACAAGCCGATGCTTCGCGTCGTGCTTCGATTCCGCTGGCTCGTGATCGCCGCAGCCCTTGTCGTGATGGGAGCAACCGTCGTCCCGTTCTCGCGCCTCGGCTCCGAGTTCATGCCGCCGCTCTACGAAGGCGACCTGCTCTACATGCCGATCACCGTCCCTGGCATCTCTATCGACGAGGCGCGGCGTCTCTTGACCTGGCAGGATGCGCGCATCCGCGAGGTGCCGGAGGTGGAGGGCGTCTTCGGAAAGGCGGGGCGCGCGGAGACGGCGCTCGATCCGGCGCCGCTCTCGATGATTGAGACCGTCGTGCGCCTCAGGCCGCGCGAGACCTGGCGGCCTGGCATGACGATCGAGAAGGTCATCGCCGAGCTCGAGGAGAAGACGCGCGTCCCAGGGATTCAGAGCGCTTGGACCATGCCGATCAAGGCGCGCATCGACATGCTGGCCACGGGGATCCGCACTCCGATCGGAATCAAGGTGTTCGGGGCGAACCTCGAGCAGATCGTCGCCGTCAACGACCAACTCGAGCGATCGCTCCGCGATGTCCCGGGCACGCGCAGCATCTATGCTGAACGAGAGCTCGGAGGGTTCTTCCTCGACGTGATTCCCGATCGTGCCGAGATCGCTCGCTATGGCCTGACCGTGCGCGAGGTCCTCGAGGTCGTCGAAAGCACGATCGGCGGCATGGACGTCGACACGACGATCGAGGGACGCGAGCGCTATCGAGTCAACGTGCGCTATCCCCGAGAGCTCCGCGACGATCCGGTGAAGCTCCGCAACGTGCTCGTGCCGATTCCACGGATGCGTCCAGGCGCGCTCCCCGGCGCCGGACCCGCGGGAGGCAGCGGCATGGGCGCGCCGTCGAGCGCCGGCGGCGGCGGAGTATCGTCCGGCGCGATGGGTGCGGGCGGGATGGCCACGCAGACCCTCTCGCCAACCGCCATCGCGAGCCTCGCCGGCGGAGGAGGAGGAGGAATGGGCGGAGGAGGCGGGATGGCCGGGCCGTTCGGCGGCGGCATGAGCAGCCCGGGCGCTGCGGGCGGCGGAGCGAGCATGCCCGTCCCCGACCGTACCTCGGGGACCTTCGTGACCCTCGGCCAGCTCGCGCGGATCGAGACGGTGATGGGGCCGCCGATGATCAAGAGCGAAATGGGGCAGCTTACCGGCTGGGTGTACGTCGACGTCGACACCAGCGACATCGGAGGGTGGGTCGATAAGGCGAAGGCGAAGGTGGCACGTGAAGTGAAGATGCCGCCCGGCTACTTCCTCAAATGGACGGGGCAGTACGAGCTCCTCGAGCGCGTCCGTGAACGTCTCGCGTTCATCCTGCCGCTGACGATCGCGATCGTATTCGGCATCCTCTACATGAACTTCAAGGGAGCGGCGCCGGCCCTTATCGTCATGACGAGCGTTCCGTTCGCCGCCGTCGGCGCCGTCTGGACGCTCTGGATCGCGAAGTTCAACACGTCCATCGCGGTTTGGGTCGGGATGATCGCGCTCCTCGGCGTCGCCGCAGAGACGGCGAGCGTGATGGTCGTGTACCTGGAGGATGCCTGGAACGAGGGGCGCGCTTCCGGACGCATCAAGAGCGTCGATGACCTCATCGCGGACTCCGTCGAGGCCGGCAGCATGCGCGTGCGGCCGCTGCTCATGACCGTTCTGTCGAACGTGTTCGGACTCCTACCCATCATGTTCGACACCGGCGTGGGCGCCGACGTCGCCAAGCGCATCGCCGCGCCGATGTGGGGCGGGCTCGTGTCGCTCACGCTGCTCACTCTGCTCGTCATCCCTGCTGTCTACGTCGTCTGGCGCAGCTTCTACCTCTGGCGAGAGCGGCGGCATGCGCGCCCCCACGGATGAAGGCGGCATGAACCCAAGGGAGCCAGACACCCGCCGCATCGTGCCCGAGAGTACGGCCACCGGTCTGGGCGACTACGCCGTCATTGGGGACATGCGCACCGCTGCTCTCGTCTCGAAGAGCGGATCGATCGACTGGCTGTGTTTCCCGCGCTTCGACTCTCCCGCAGCGCTCTGCCGTCTGCTCGACGCCGGACGCGGGGGTTTCTTCGAGGTTCGTCCAAGCGGCGCCTCTGCGTCGGAGCGCGCCTACATCGACGAAACGAACGTCCTCGCCACGACGTTCACGACTGCCTCCGGACGCGTGCGGGTCGTCGACTTCATGGACATTGGTGACGGTAGCGTCGAAGGCGAGTCCACGATCGTCCGCATCGTTGAAGGCCTCTCGGGCAGCGTCAATGTCGACGTCCGTCTCAAGCCGAGCTTCGACTTCGTGCGGTTGCCTCCGCGCTGCACCTTGTCGGGGGGGCGGCTCGAGGCGTCCACGAATGGCTATTCAATGCGGCTTCGATGCCCCGCCGAGCTCCACGTCGGCGGAGACGGCACGGCCTCTACCGTCGTGAACGTCCGCGCGTCGGATCGCTTCGCGATCGTACTCTCGTGCGCAACCCGCCAAGGCCGCGGTGATCCGGACGCACCAGAAGAGGCTCTTCGGCGGACGATTGCGTTCTGGAAAACGTGGGCGGCGAAGTGCACTTATGGTGGGCCGCACCGAAGCCTCGTCTTGCGAAGTGCGCTCACCTTGAAGCTCCTGATCTATGCGCCAACAGGTGCGCTCGTGGCAGCGCCGACGACCTCTCTCCCAGAGCAGATCGGCGGCGTGCGCAATTGGGACTATCGGTTCACATGGCTGCGCGATTCGTCGCTCGTCCTCGATGCCCTCATGCGGCTCGGCTACCACGAGGAGGCGATGGCGTTCTGGCGGTTCCTGGAGTCGCTCTGCATCGGTTGCTGCCAAGAACTTCGCATCATGTACACGGCGACGGGCGAGGTCCCTCCCGCCGAAGAGACTCTCGAGCAGCTCGCGGGCTACGCTGGCTCACGGCCGGTTCGCGTCGGCAACGCCGCGGCTGCGCAGCGCCAGCTCGATGTCTACGGGAATGTCATCGACGCCGCGCACATGTGCATGGAGTGCATGGGCGTCTCGCATCCGGATCTCGCGCCTCTCCTCGGTTACCTCGCCGATGAAGCAGCGGCCTGCTGGAGGGAGCCCGATCAAGGGATGTGGGAGGTGCGCACCGGGCCCAGGCACTTTCTGCACTCGAAGCTCTCGTGCTGGATCGCACTCGATCGCGCCGTTCGGCTGGCCAAGCGTGGCTGGCTGCCGGGCGACATCGGGCGATGGCGACTCGCACGATCGCAGCTCCGGCGCGCCATTCTGGACCACGCCTATAACACCGAAGTCGGCGCGTTCACGCAGTCACTCGACGACGACGCCCTCGACGCCAGCGCGCTCCTCGTGGCGCGCTCCGGCCTCCTCCCGACCGATGACCCGCGCGTACTGTCCACGATCGAGCGGGTGCGCGAGCGTCTGACTTCGCACGGCCTTGTCTACAGGTATTTGAATGACGACGGCCTGCCTGGTAGCGAGGCCACGTTCGCCATCTGCAGCTTCTGGATGGTCGACGCGCTGGTCGGCGCAGGCCGCGTCGACGAGGCGCGCCGCCTGTTCGAGATCGTCGTGTCGTATGCCAACGATGTCGGCTTGCTCGCCGAGGAGATCGATCCGATCTCCGGGGGTCTGCTCGGTAACTTCCCCCAAGCCTTTTCGCACCTCGGTCTCATCCGTTCCGCGCTCGCGCTGAACGATGTGTCCGCCGTCCCGTAAGCAACCGAAGACCCGCGTCGGCTCTGCCCCGCCGCCTTCGGGGAAACGTCCGTTGAGCTGAGGCGCTCTCCAAAATGGAAAAGAGGGCCGCCTCTCCCGAAGGAGCAGCGGCCCAAGAACGACGGAGGGAGCGAGCAGCTACGGGGTAGCGTTGAGTGCAGTGGCGATCGCAGCACGCGTGAGCGGCCCATAGATGCCATCCGCGGAGAGAGACGGTGTGGTCCGCTGGAACGCGAGAAGGGCCGATCGGGTAAGGGGTCCCGGGATTCCGTCGATCGGCCCCGGGTTGAGCCCCAGGCGTGTAAGCGCCGCCTGGAGGCCCATGGTCGTCCCAAGGTCCAGCGGGACAGTGTCGGCCTCGGGAAGAAGCGGGCGCCCGGCGAGTCTAGTGACCAGCTCCACCCAGCGCGGGCCGCGGCAGTTGCGTGCGATCGCGTCCTCGAGCTCGCCGACGGTGATCGCGTAGTCCTTGTTCCGGTCGAAGACCGCGTTCGGGGCGTAGGCCCACCCGAGCGGCCCATTCCTCGCCGTCAGCACGAAGCCCGGGTCGTGCGCGCGCCGGAGGAGTGCCGGAAGGAACGTCGCGACGTAGCACGCTGCCGCCGACACGAGCTTGCCCTTGTGCGGGAGGAAGTAAGCTCGCACGAACGGCAGTTGCTCCGTCGCGCTGAGCTTCCGAAACGCGGCGTCACCCGCCCTCCAGCCGAGCCCGGCGAGCGTTGCCGGCATGAACTGGATGAGCCCGGACGCGTCGCCGTGCGGGTTGTGGGCGTTCGCGCGGACGCCTGACTCGCTCATCATCACCGAGAGCAGGTGGATCGGCTTCGCGCCCACATCCTCGGCGACGGACTCGAGACCGGGGAAGAAGTCATCGGCGATGTCGCTCGTGTGCTTCCAGTTCATGACTCCTCCACTTGGGATCGACGCTGTTCGGTGCGGTCCGTCCGCCGCGCTCGCTCTTCCGACGTGACCAGCCCGGTGCCGCCGCAGCAGGGGCACGGCACCATCGTCTCGGCGTCGCGATCGATCGCGAGGGCGACGGGCGGGAGCCGCTCGCGAGGCACGACGACCGTGGGGAGCTCGTGCGACGAGTGGCGCCTCGGCGGAGGCCGCTCCGGCCTCATCGCGCGCAACGCAGCGAGCCGCAGGCCTTCGCGTCGGCGACGGTCGGCGCGCTCGTCCAACACGCGAGCGGCAGCGGGCGAAGCGCGGACGCGCGCACGACGATCACCGCACACGAGAGGCCCGCGACGGAGCCGTGGCCCTCGGGGCATCCGAGGCGTCGGAGGTTCGAGCAGGCGGCGTCCGCGTCGACCATGAGATCGTCGCTCGGCGGAGGCTCGGGCGGTGGCGGCGGGCACGCCGCGAGCACAGCGACCGCCGCGATGATGAGCATTCGCATCAGCGCACCTCTTTCGGCGCCGTCGTGACAACGAGGATGTCGGCGACCTCGGGGCCCGTGACGAGCTCGTCTGCGACCAGGACGAAGCCCCCGTCACCGTGTGCTGCACCCCACGAGTTCAGGAGCACGAAGGTCCCCGGCGAGTAGCCGACGGCAACGACCATGTGCCAGCCCCGCGCGAGACCGCTCGGCATGTAGATGCCGCCGCGGTAGGCGTCGAAGCTCTCGCGGACCTGCAGCGCGAGCATCGGAAAGTGTCCGGCGTTCAGCGCCATCCGGAGCTGCGTCGGGACGTCACCGCCGCCGACGCGGTACCACCCGGTGAGGAGCGCGTCGGCGCCCGCAACGTCCAGGTCGAGCGGCGGAGGCTCTGTCACCCGCGCGACCTCGAACGGCCAGCGCGTCTCAGCCACGAGGCCGTGCTGCTCGGCGGCGAGCGCCATCGTTCGCACGCTACGGCCGTAGGGCGAGATCGGCGTGCCGGGCTGCCAGGCCCAGTGGCTGATCGCGTAGAGCCAGCGCACGCTCGGACGCGCGATCGGCAGGCCGGCGACGCGAGCCGCGAGGAAGGTGGCGGTCGAGAGAGACCACGCGACGCACGTCTCCGTCGCGCCCTGGTCGGGCACGTAGTCGAGGCGATCGCGCCAGTCGCGGACGGGCGCGTACGCCGCGTCCGATCCGATGAGGGACGCGACGTGCCTCGTGCGGAGCTCGCCGGCGACGACCTCCGGCGGATCGAGGACGCAGCCGAGACCGCGCATCACTTGCCGTCCGGGCAGAGCGGCTTCGACGAGGCCGACGCGCGCGCGCCTGCTTCGAATCCGCGAGACTCGGCCTTCGCGCTCGCCTGACGGGCCTCGCCGACGATGCGCATGATCCGATCGAGATCGCCGGTCTCGATGGCGCACTTCACCACGAGCTTGTCGTCGGGGAGGTGCATGTTCGCCAGCGCGCACTGGACGGTGTCGAACCCCTGCTCGAGCAGCGCACGGCGCGCGTCCGGCGTGCAGGCCGAGACCGTCGACACGAGGAGAGCGAACGGCGCCAGGCTGAGCAGGCGCTTCACCCCCGGAACGCCGCGGAGCACGTCGTGTCCGAAGACCGCGAGCGCCGTAGCGGTGACGCCCGAGGCAGCGGCCGTCTCCCAGTCCACTCCGTTCATGCGGGCGTCGAGCAGCGCCGAGGCGAAGCCGAGGATGAGCGCGAGCCACGGAAGCGCGCGCTTCGGGACGCTCAGCGGGAAAGAGTCGGCCTTGATCGCGCGCACGGCGCCGCCGATGACGAAGGCGGCCGTCGCTGTCCACAGCGTCTGATTCATGATGCATCTCTCCCTTCGCTGCGCAGCGGTGCTGCCAGCGCTCTCGCCTGTCGTGCCGAGCGCGTCAGTGGTCCTTGAGGACGACGCGCGTGATGAAGAACCAGGTCACGGTCCCGAACGCGCCGAGGACCAGCATCGCGGCGGCTCCGAAGAACGCGACTATCCACTCGCGCTTCTTGCGCCTCCACCACATGCCCGAGTCCTTGTGCCCCTGGAGCTCGGCCTCCTTCGCGGCGAGGTGGCGGCGCAGGTCTTCGACCTGGTGCTGCCCCGTGTCAGCCAGGTGGTCGCCATCGCCCCAGTCGATCCGCTGCTTGATCTCGCGGATGTCCCGGCCGTGTCGGTCGATCCGAAGCTTCATCAGGCGCTGCTCGGTGGAGAGCTCGTTCATGTCCGCTCGGAGTTGATGGACCTCGAGTCGGAGGTTGGCGATGGTGTTGCCCTCGGCCTTGTCGCGCGCCGCGTCCTCGAGGTAGGCGCGTAGCTGGGCGTCGAGCTTCGGATCGGACATCGACGGTTCCTCCTCTTCACGATGCGGATCGTCAGAGCGCGACGTCGGAGACGGTCCACGCGAGGTCCATCGCAGCGACGCCGGTGATGTTGAGATCGACGTCGGTGTCGCCGTTGAGCGCGAGGGAAGGTCCGGCCGGCCCGCCGACGGTGAACAGCGCGGTGGTGCTCGGGGCGTACGCCGCAGCGAGCACGCCGGCGACGCGCGCGTACGCAGCCCGGACGTCCCACTCGCCCTGCACAGCGCCGGACCCATCCGTGCTCTGGACCTTCACGACGGCGCGAATGAGGCGGACGTCACCGTCGCCTACCGGGTAGCGCTTCGCGAGCGTCGGGACGTCATCGCCGGTCGCTACGACGGTGCGGCCGCGGATGATCTTGTTGAGGGGCTCGATCCAGCCGAAGTCTGGATGTCCCTCGGTCGTCTCGTCAGCCGCGATGACGCGCTTGCCGTCCGGTGTCGGGACGTAGATGCAGAACGTCGCCTCGTAGTCGTCGTCGACGATGCCGTTCGCGTCGAGCCCGTTGTTGATGAGCGACCGGAAGCGAAGCGTGCTGCCAGGGGCAGGCGCCGTGAAGGTGGCGGTCTTCGTCGCGCTGTCGATCGCGAGCGCCGCGGTCAGGGCCTCGGCGTCGTTCGTCTCGTCGGTGGTAACGCACTGGATCGACCAGCTCTGCACGTCGGACTGGTCCGCGAGGCGGATCGTGATGGCGGCGTCCGCCGACACGTCCACGCCGTAGGTGGTGCTCTGGTACGCGCCGGCTCCCTCGCGGACATCGCAGATCGGGCTGGGCATCGAGCGTCCCTGTCAGCCGAGGAGGTTGCCGAGCATCCCGTACTGGAAGTACCCGGGGCTTCCGATGTCGCCGTAGAACGTGATCGTCGTTCCGCCGCTGATCTCGGTCCAGTAGACGATGTTGTAGCCGACGCCGACGTGCGCGTTGTACTCGGCCCGGACGTACTGGTACGCGTTCGCGTTCGAGATGCCGCCGAAGCGGTGCGCGTTGTTCACGTTCGACGCGTTGAACCCGAGACCGACCGAGCAGCCCCACCCCGTCGCGGTCACGTAGGCCATCGACTGCACGCTCAGATCGAGGTGCGTCTGCTCGCCGGAGACGAACTGGACGTTGTTGTTCGCGTCCGCCCTCGCGGCTCGGTAGACAGACGATGCGTACGTCCACGAGTCGGTGGTCTCCTGCCGGAGCAGCCCGAGTCGAACCCGGTTGTAGCGGTTCCAGAGGAGGCGCCTGCCGTACCAATTTGCCGTCTGCGTCGTGCTGATCGTGCGGAACGTGCCGAGGAAGCGGCGCGTGTGGTCGGCCGACTTGACCAGGACGCCGTTGCGTCGCGCGAGCGCGTCCGTCCGAGAGGTGTTGCTCGCCCACGCGGTGGAGAGTTCGAGGGCGACCGCGCTGCCGGTCCAGTAGGCGAAGACGTCGTAGTTGCGGTCGGAGATGAGCGTCCCGAGCGCGATCGAGATCTCCTCGGTCTCGCAGAGGCGCCACCTCGAGCCGTCCCACAGATGGATGAAGGTGTGGAGGTACGGCGTCAGATAGATCGTCGTGATCGCCGTCAGATCGGCGATCTGGATCGGCACCCCGGACGAGCCCGTGAGGCGGTGCCCGATGCTGCCGATGCCGAAGACGGGCTCGGCGAGCTCGACGACGCCGCTGCCGCTCTCGTGCGCGCGAAGGAGCTTCCCTGGGTTCGCCGCCAGGGCGACGTCGTCGAGGCCGAGCCCGCCGCGCGGAGTCCCGAGTACGCCCGAGACGAGCACGCTGGTGTCGAGCGTGATGAGGTTGGCCGCGCTGTCGATGCTCTTGTTCGTCAGCGTGTCGACCGTGTCGCGGCCGACCATCGTCTCGACCCCGACAGGGAATATGAGGCTCGCGTTCCCGGTGCCGCCGCTCGCTTCTGGGAGCACGCCCGTGCGGTCCGCAGCGTCTGCGAGATCGATCGGCGCCGCCGCGGCTTGCTCGACCCCGGCTACGACTTTCCGAAAGCCGGTAGCCGTCGGGACCGGGGAAGCGATCTCGAGGGTGTCGGTGTTCTGCGTGAGCGCGATACCGACGCCCGCGAGCAGCGTGCGGAACCGGAGATCGCCGCCAAACTTCTCCTTGAAGAGCTCGATCGCGCCGCCGACGTTCGAGGCGGTGTTGATCTCGCCGCTCGGTGGCGCACGCAGCGCATCGTTGAAGGACGCGATCCAGCCGAAGTCGGGGTCGCCCTCGAGGCGCTCGTCGACGGCGAGCACGCGGTGCCCGCCCACGGTGCGCGCGTAGATGCAGAACGTCGTCGTGTACTCGTCACGCTCGACGAAGTTCACGTCCAGGCCGTTGTTGATCCGACTCCGGAACCGCAGCGTGCGACCGAAGTCGACGGGCGCCGTGAACGTCGCCGTCTTCGTGGCGTTGTCGACCACGAGCGCGGCGTTGATCGCGTCGCGGTCGCTCAGCTCGTCGGTCGTGAGGCAGCTGATGCTCCACGCGTCCACGTCGCTCTGATCGGCGAGGCGGATGGTGACGACGTTGCCGGGCGTGATGTCGACGCCGAACGCCGTCGACTGGTACGGCCCGGCGCCGTCGCGCACCTCGCAGATCGGGGAAGGCATCGAACGCCGCCGTTCACTTCACGTAGATGATCATCACGGCGCCGTTGCCGCCCGCGCCGCCGCTTGCGCCCGCCGAGCTTCCCGCCGAGCCTGATCCGCCGGCGCCACCGCCGCCACCACCGCCGCCGAGGGTCCCCGGCGAGCCAGCGACAGGGGACGACGCAACGCCGCCGCTGTTGCCGCTCGCGCCGTTGCCGCCGGCGCCGCCGTTGCCGTTCGCCCATCCGGAGCCGCCTCCACCCCCGCCGCCGCCACCACCGGCGTAGCCTCCGGGCGAGGAGCCTCCGATTCCGCCGTTTCCGCCGAGCGAGCCCGCTTGCCCCGCCGCGTGCGGGGACGCGTAGCCGTTGACGGTGCCACGCGCCCAGCCGCCCTGCCCGGGGATGAACGAGTTGTCGTAGAGCGTCGAGATCCCGTTCGGCGAGAAGTTGTTGGTGCCTCGCCGCGGCAGCCCTGGAGGCGCGTAGGTGCTGCTGCCGCCGAGCTCCCCTCGGAAGCCCCCGTTCGCGCCGTAAGCGGTCAGCGATCCGAAGGTGGAGTCGCCGCCGGCAGTGCCGCTCGTGCCGTAGTTGCCGATCGTGCCGCCGTTGCCCGCCGCGCCGCCGGTCGCGACGCTACCCGCGATCACGGCGCCCGGGGTCACCGTGAGGTTGACGTCGAGGAGAAGCGCGCCGCCGCCACCACCGCCACCGGTGCAGTTCGCGCCGCCACCGTACCCGCCTCCGCCTCCTCCGCCGCCGCCGACGAGCATCGCCCGGACACTGGTGACGCCGCGAGGCACGGTCCAATTGAACGCGCCCGGCGTTGTCCACAGCTCGGTGCGGAACCGCGCTCGCGCACCCTGAAAGAGGTGCCAGGCGCCTGACAGGAAGACGAACGTCGCGTGCTGACCATCGGCGCCGGAGGCGTTGCCGAGGAGGAAGAGCGGGTTCGAGCTCGCGTCCCTGACGAGGACGCCGTAGGTGGCGACGGTCGGATCGATGAAGACCGATACGGTGTCCCCCTGGACCGCTCCGGTGTTGCTCAGCGTGTACTCACGGTCGGCCGTGAGCGCGGGCACGTAGATGAGGGAGTTGCCGTCGCCGATGGCGTAGGTCGCGTCGGCGTCGCCGCCGAGCCCCTGAGCCACGAGGATGCGCCCGCCGTTGGCGCACGAGACGACGCTCTCGAGCGTGTCCGTTTCGCCGAGGCGCTTGTCGAGCGCGTACGACGCGTTCGAGTCCACGCCGTTCATCTCGCTGCTCGTGAGCTTCTCGCCGATGCCCCAGTCGGCCGGCCTCACACGCAGGATCGTCATCGTGGCGCCTCAGATGTCGAAGACGTTGTTGTCCAGGTTGTGGTCGTCATCGAGGTAGAAGCCGCCCGCCGACGGCCCACCTGCGACGGCGATTGGCGTGCTGAGAGGAGCGCGGTACCAGTCGTAGGTGATCCACGCCGGCGCGATCGCGTCGACGATGGGACCGACCTTCGCCGCCGCCTCGTAGAACTCGCCCTCGGTGTACCCGTCGGGCTTCTGGATGCGCACGAGGACGTGCGCGACGCTGTTCGTCCACATCGCGCCCGGCGCGACCGTGCCCCACGGGTACGTGTTGTCCGGCACGTGCAGGACTGCGTTCGTGAGGCTGATGTACTCGACGCCGACGAGCACCTCGCCGAGCACCTCCTCGAGGTTCTTGAGGAGCTTGGCGTGATTCGCGATGCCCGCGAAGCGCTCGAACCGCTCGAGGATCGCTGCGCGGCGGTCCCCGTCGCTGGCGCCTGGCGTGGGCCGCAGCTTCATGAGGCGCTCCCAGCGCGCGAGCATGTCGCTCATGCGCCGCGGATCCCACTGGTGCGCGAGCCGCTGGTTCGTGTGCCAACCGTCGAACACGACGGCGCGCATGAGCGCGAGGTCCTCGAGCCACACGATCGAGGAGGCGTCGTCTCCTGCGAGCGCGGAGCCGCGCTGGGCGTTGAGCGACTCGTGGAAGACCTGGAGCGCGGGCCGACCGCCGCCAAACCTTCGCGGATGCGGGTGGTAGCCGCCGAAGCCCACCGATCACCACGCCCACACGGTAACGAGCTTGCCGTCGAGATCGTCGAGCGCTCCCGCGAGCCACCCGCGCACCTCGACGACGTTGGCGGCGATAATCCGCGCGGTGGCCTCGTACTTCGTCCCGTCGACGAGTTCGACCTCTGCCTTCGCGCGTCGGAGGTTGACGGCGTGCGTGGTGCCGCCGCCCTGAGATGGCAGCGCAGGCGAGAGCTCGCTCTGCACCGTGGCGGGCCAGGTCACGAGCCAGATGCCGGTCGATTGCCAGACGACGCTCGGCTTCAGCGACGGACCTGCGCCCCAGACCGCGTCGTGCACGAAGCCGACGACGGGATCGATCGGATCGACGCCGGCCTGTCCGATGAACGAGCGCATGGCGCGCACCGCCGTGTGCGTCATCATCGCGACGTTCGCGGCGTACTTGTTGCGGAACACGGCGCTCTCGTCCGTCGTCGGATCGACCACGGGCGAGTAGTCCGCGAGCGGCCCGCCGTAGCTGGCGAGCGAGTCGACGTCGGGCAGCGTCATGTCGATCTCAGGGGACGCGGTAGAAGGCGATGTTGCGCGGGACGAACTGTTTCGGCGGGCTCGAGATCGACACGGGCACGTTCGGCGTGAGCTGGCCGGCGGCGCCGAGCACCGACGCATGTCCCACCGCCGCGCGGTAGAAGAACTGCGCGGAGAGGAGCTCGTCGTGCGCCTTCGCGAGCGCGTTGAGGAGATGCGGGGCGATCGACATCGGCCAGCCGTTCGCGGGGATCGGGTGGCGAAAGCCGCGCGCGAGGGCGCTCGTGTTCGCGGTCACCTCCCCGGGTCCCATGAGCGCGAACTGCGCGAGCGCCGTCTCGCAGTAGACGCGCGCGTTCTGGCAGTCCGGCCAGATCAGGCTGCCGCTCGCGATCCCGGTGAACGGCGTGTCGATGTTGATGACGTACGCGCCCGGCGCCCCAGAGAAGGACGTCACGAGCGCCGTGTAGAGGCGCCAGTCCACGGGGCTGAGCCAAGCGATGCGCGAGACGCCGGGTGCGGGCGCGCTTGCGGCGTCGACCGTGAACTCCGTGCTGCTGGTAACCGCGGTCACCTCCGCGCGAAAGGTGGTGAGCCCGTTCGGCGCCGGCCACGGTGCGCCGTTCAGCCAGCCGCCTCCGGGCCCCGGCGGGTTCGCCGTCGGCGCCTCGGGGAGCGATAGGCCGAATGCGACGTCGCACTCGACGTTCTCAACGGTGGTGACCTCGATGTGCGCGTGCTCGGGGAGCTTCCCCTTCACGTACGGCTCGACGGTGCCCGAGAGCACAGCACTCGCGACGTCGCGGAGCTTGCTGCTCAGCGTCGGCGCGGCGGTGACCGCGATGCGGAGGGTGCTCGGTCCGAGCGCGGCCGGGTAAACGAACGCCTTCTGCACGCGCGCGTCCGCCTCCTCGGCGAGCTCGGCGCAGTGCTCCCAGTTCCCGGAGCCGGGCGGGTTCTGGAACACCGCGAGCACCCGCGCGCGGAGCGCCTCGTCGTCCTCGGCGTCGATGCCGTTGACGAGACCGCCGGCGGCGACGGTGACCTTCTCGTCGCAGAACGGGGGCGAGACCTTCCAGCGAAGGACGTCACCCTCGGCCTTGTTCGTCGCCGCGCCGCTATCGACCGCTTCGACGGGGACCGTCGCGCCGTTCGCGTAGTTCCCGCCCACGGTGACGCGGTAGCGAAGGCCGTTCGCGTCGAGCAGCTCCTGCCCCGTGGGGATCGGGCTAGTCGCGCTCGCGACGATGTCGATGAAGCCGACCGAGCCCGCGGCCGCCTGCTTCGACAGGCCGAGGATGTCGGCGATGCGCGCGAGGCCGTCACCTGTCGCGCTGTCGGGCATCTGCTCGTCGGCTTTGACGATGGCGTTCGCGCCGACGACGGCGAGCTCGTTGCCGAGCGCGGTCGCGAGAACGAACCAGTCGCTGCCGGGCGAGACGTTCGGGCTCTCGACTCCGCGCCGGACGAGGCCGTTCTTGATCGTGCGGAGGACGTCGTCGCGGATGCTAATGGCGTCCTTGACGACGAAGTTGAGCAGCTGCGCCATCAGACGAGCTCCTCGTGCTCCTGCTTCGTCGTGAGATCGCGCCAGCGGAAGCGCGCGTAGACGCGCCCCTCCTGGAGGCCACCTCGCACACCGGCTCGGTACTCGGACACGCCGAGGACCTCGATCAGGCTCGCGTCGGTGAGGTGCTGGACGGCGTTCGTCAGCGCGCCCGCGAGGCGGCGCTCGAAGTCACCGGTGATGCGGCTCATCGCGCTGGTGTTCAGGCCGAGGCTGCGCATCGCGGACGATCCCTTGAGCGTCCGCACCGCCATCTGCACGAGGTGGCGGACCTGCATCTCGCCGAGAAGCCGTCCGTGCTCGTCGAGCTCGTAATCGCGTGTCAGCGGGTTGATGCGCCGGCTGCCCATGCGCGCGCCGGTCGCCGGATCGCGGAGGATGTCGCCGCCAGGCAGATCGGCGAGGTCGGGCGTGCCCCAACCGGCGGAGGTGGAGCCCGCGGGCTGGTGTCCGAAGCCTGCCATCGAGGTTGTTCGTGGATCAGGAGAAGGTGCCAGCGCCCGTCACGGGCCCCGACGGACCAGGGTTCTGGAGGCTCGTGGGCGCGATCTGGCCGTTCGTCTTCACGGCCGCGATGAACGCGGCGCCGATGGCCATCCACTTCGCGATGCCGGTCGCGTCGGTGGACCCGGCGGCCTCCGCGAGCGTCGGTCCGATGTTCTCGTCGAGGAACTGGACCTGGCCGCTGCCCGTCACCGGGCCGCTCCCGACACCCGTGTACCCGACGAGACCTGCCGGTCCGTACACGGCGTTCATTCCCATCCAGTCGACGAGCGCGCGCGCGATGTTCGTCCACTTCGTGATGCCGGCCGCATCGACGCTCCCTGACGCGGCGGCGAGCAGGAGGCCCAGCGGGGTGCCGTCGATGCTCACGAGGCCTCCGCTCCCCGGAAGCACGACCCCGGCCGTCGAGACCATCGGCGTGCCCTTGAGCGGGTTGAACGCGCTGCAGGACGCGGGGAGTGTGGTCGCGATGACACTCCCGATTGCCGTCCACGCAACGATGCCCGGCGGATCGACGCTGCCCGCCGCGGCCGCCATCTGAACGCCGAGCGTCGCGGAGGCGGCTGCGAGCGGCATCGCGTCAATCGAGCGGGCACGGCGGCGCTGGGACGGGCAGGTCGAACGAGATCGACGGGAGCGACGGGAGCGTGAGCGTCGGCAGCCCCGGGAGCTTCATCGGCGGCAGGCCGAAGCCGAGCAGATCGGGGACCGGAATGGTCACGTCGAAGGAGAGCGACGGCAGCGAGGGGAGCGTGAGCGAAGGCAGACCGGGGAGCTTCACGCTCGGAAGACCGAAGCCGAGCAGATCGGGGATCGGGACGTTGATGTCGAACGCGAGCGAGGGAAGGCTCGGGAGCGAGAGCGTCGGGAGCCCAGGCAGCTTGAGCGAGGGGAAGTCGCACACGCGCTACTCGATCAGCACCTTGAGCGACGCCTTGCCGGCCACGCCCGTGACACCCGTGAGCGCGCTGTTCACGCCGGGCACCGCCATCGATCCAATGACGACGCCGGAGCCGTCCACCTGCGTGTTGCCTTTTCCGATGAGGCTCGCGTCCCCGCTCGCCGCGAGCTTCAGCGCCGAGTCCCCTGCGGTGACCTTCACGCCGTCCTCGTCGATGACGATGCCGTGACCGCTCGCGTTGAGGAGCCGTATGGCGTTCCCCGCTGCGTCGAGCTGGATGAGCATGCCGGTGCCCCCCGCCGTGTTGCCCTGCTTGGTGAACAGGGAGACAGAGCCGTCCTTCTTGAGGAGGACGCGCGCTTGCCCGTTGCCGTCGTCGCCCGCCGCGTAGAGGCAGGTCTCGCCATGATCGAGCGCGCCGTAGAGCGCGAGCCCTCGCATGTCCTGCGACGCGATCACGACGTCGTGATCGCCCATGCGAAGTACGACGGCTTGCGCCGCCTCCTTGCCGGCGGTCGGCTTCGGCGGACGTGTCGCGAGCCCGACGTGCTGCCACCACTCCGCGTTGTCGGTGTCCGTCGTCTTCCCGACGACGTTCCCGAGCTGCGCGGTGATCTTCTTCGTGGCCTTGTCGACCGCGGTTGTGAGGATGTCGAACCCGACCTGGATGAGCCCACGCAGGTCAGGGGCGGACATCGGGCGGGCCTCCTGGTGCCGGCGGCTCAACAGCGGGCGCGGCACGGGCCTTCCCGCCGAGCGCGACGACCTCCGCGTCCGTCAGCTCCGTGCGGTCGCCGGGCTCGATCATGCGCGTCGTCCGGACGGCGCCCGTCTCCTCATCGAAGATGGGCTGCAGGAAGCGCTCCGTGGCGATGTGCGGCCTACGCATGGCGGGCATGCGCGCTCCTCACGGCTTCACGAACTTGAGCGGCCGATCGTCCTCGTCGACGCGATCAGAGGGCGTCGGCTGGGTCGGATCCCCTCCTGCGAGCAGGCTGTCGCCGAGCTGAATGCTGTTGAGGCGCACGAGCTCGAGCCGCGTGTGCGTGCCGGCCTGCCGCGACTTCTCGAACGACCGGGCGAGCACGAACATCCGCTCGTGGACCTCGGCGACCTCGTCGTGGACCTCGACGACAGTGTCGACGTCCCACGGCGTGAACGCACCGCCGACGAGCTGCCCGTGTCCTTCGACGGTGTAGTGCGCCGTCATGCTCTTGCGGAGCAAGAGGCTCATCTCCCGGCGCACGAAGTTGTTCAGCTGCTCCTGCGTCTTGCTCTCGTCGTCGTGCAGGAACATCGGCCGGATCGGCGCGTTGACGCGGCGCCTCCGATACGGCGTCGGGATCGTCATGACCACCTGCTCGGCGTCTGGGAACTTCTGGATGAGGCGCGTCACGTCGTCGAGGACGAAGCCGTCCTCGTCCACGCCGAAGTACGGGTTCACGCAGAGCGCCTTGATGCGGCCCTTGCCGAACTCCCCGCCGCCGGAGAAGCCGTCCGCGATGAGGACGCTCGGCTGGTCGGTCATGTCGAACTTCACCTCGCCGGCGAGCACGTTCGTGTCGCCACCGCGGGTGCGGCGGAGGATGTATCGTGGCTCCTGCTGGAAGTCGGGGCGGCCGACGATCAGCTTGTCACCGTCGGCGGAGCACCAGATCCAGAGGCCAAAGCGCTGCGTGATGCGCGACGCGAACGCGAACACCCCCTCGTGGTTGTGCGGCTTGAGCTGGTGGAGGACGAAATCCTGGAGCGGACGCGGGCCCTTCTTCTTGCCGCCCTTCGTCATCGGGACGCCGCGGATGCCGCCGGTCTTCGCGTCCCGGTTCGCGTCGTTGGCGATCGCGAAGTGTTCGTCCGCCACCCAGCCGAACGGCGTGAAGAGCTCCTTGAGGACGTCGGCGAGCGTCGCGCCCTTCTTGAACTGCAGCGTGGGGTCGGCGATGGAGTCGACAGCGAGGCCGAGCCGGTCGCGGCCCTCGATCGTGTACTGCACGCCGCCGCTTCGATCAGCGTCGACGCTGACCGAGTCGATGAAGCCCTCGGCGAGCGGGTTCTGGTCGACGTACAGCCGAACGCGCGCGCCGGGCACCAGGGCCCGTCGCTCTTTCTCGGCGAGGTTGCCGTCGCCGATCGTGCAGCTCCAGCCGTCGGTCGGCGTGAGGAAGCTCGATGCGAACGAGTAGCGGGTCCATCGAGTGAGGTCGACGTGCTCGTCCATGACGCGCAGCCGGACTTGCTGCTTGTCAGGCGACGCGGGCGAGTAGGGCTGCGGCACGCCTATGACCCCGCCACAGCCCGGGAGGCGTGAGGAAATCGTTTTCCCACGCCTTGACGGACGAGCAGTGTCGACTCACCCTGACGGAATAGGTCCCGCAGCTCGGGCCGGATCTCGCATCCCCCGACCCAACCTCGGGCCTCGCGCGGGATAAAGGGAGATGTCTCGGAGCTAGCGAGGATTCTCTGGTGTGCGGATCGTTTCGGGTTGGGCGAGGGCGATCTGTGCGCGGAGAATGTCATGTCTAATTTCAAGAAGCTCGTTGAGGCACGTATTGCGAAAACCGGCGAGAGCTGGGCGACCGCGAGCCGGCACGTGCGCGCCCAGGTCGTCGTGCCGATCGTCTCGCCGCCTGCGACGGACCCAATCGGCGACCTCATCTCCGAGCTGCGCGCCGTCCACATCTCCAGCATCCTGGTGGGTCGTGTGCCAAATGCCGTCGCCGGCTCGAACCTCGCGGTTCTGCGCGAGCAACTTCGACATCGCGAGCTCAACCCGGCGTGGTTCGCCCGCAGCGCGTCAGTCCAGAAGCTGATCTCGAAGGCCGAGCACGACGCGCTCATCCAGCGCGGCGCGACGGAGGAGTACGGCGGCGTTCAACGGATCAGTGTCTTCAAGACGGGCCGTGACACGTCGTTCTCCGTGCCCTGCGCGAATTGCGAGCGCTGGATCTGGTGCGGACACGACGATCGCGCTGGCAAGTGCGTGTGCGAAGCGCCCTATGAGGTCACGTTCGATGGTCCGGTCGACTGGGACCTGCCCCAAGGATGCCTCTGCATGAACTGCGGAGAGCGCTTCGAAATGGCCGTCGTCACGGAGAGCCGCGGTCCGTGGCATGCGATCAACTCGCAGCAGCAGGCATGCGACGTGTGCTTCCACATGCAGCACGTCGGAGCCTGGTGGGTCGAGAAGCGCCGCAACGAGAGGACGAAGTAGCGCGGTGACCCGGCCGTTATGGACGAGGACCGCCATGCTCGAGCCCGTCGTTCCCTACGCATGCACCCGGCCGAAGCCGCCCCGCACGGGGCTGCAGCTGCCGAGGTGCTACGCCCGCGCGATGAACGACTGCAGCCCTGTCCTTTCGGCGGAGCACTACATCAGCAGGAACGTGCTGGAGGCACTCGGCGGGAAGTTCCGCGTCCAGCGTCCTCGCTGGTGGGGCGAGGGCACAAGGGAACTGAATAGCGACGCGCTCACTGCGAAGATCTTGTGCGAGCGTCACAACAACTACCTGTCCCCCGTCGACGTCGCCGGCGGGAAGTTCGTTGAGGCGCTCCGCCATGCGCACGAGAGAGCAGCAAACGGTGGCGGTCGCGTGTTCCTGAACGGCTTCGACGTCGAGCGCTGGCTGCTGAAGATGCTCTGCGCGTATGTCTGCCTCGACCGCGACGAGGTGCCGGAACCATGGGCGCGCATCGTCTTCTGCTTCAACGACCTCGTGCACGGGTGCGGCCTGCACATCAACGTCGCCGTCGGTGACGAGGCGGGGGGCGCAGGCGACGAGATCGTCTTCGAGACCGCCCATAATAAGGAGCGCCAGCGAACAGGGTGCCGTCTCAGCTTGTTCGGCCACCGCTTCTATCTCTCGATGGACGGTCGGCGCCAATACGATGAGGGAGATCTTGGGAAGCAGAGCATCCTTCGCCCCTCGCACCTGCGCTGGAAGGACCCGCGGAGTGGAGCGACGTTCGAACTCGCGTTCTCCTGGCCAGGCGCGGCCAGCGGCGATGGCATCTCGATGACCATCAACGCCTGACGGATGCGCGCGCCTTCCGCGCGGGGGAGGTCGCCGATGGGGCGAGCGCCTTGAGGTCTTCAGATCGAAACTCGGGAGACGTAGTGGCGCACGAGCGTGCCGACCTTGATGACGGGATCGGTCATGAGCTGCGGGTTGAGCTTCACGAGATCGCCGATTGAGTGCCCGTCGGGAAGCACCGCCTGGATGCCGGCGAGCGTGCTGTCGGCGAGGACGCGATAGAGCCCGATGTCGCGGCTCAGGGCGAGGAGCCGACCGCGAAGATCATGCGCGGCGGTCTTGATCCGCTCGATGCTCTGCTTCGCCGGCCACGTGAGCGCGCTTCGAGCGCGATCGACGCTCTCGCTGACCTGCTCGACGCGGTAGACGATGCTGTTGATCTTCCCGGCCGTCCGGTACGAGAGCAGCGAGACCTGATCGCCGATGGCGGCGATGCCGCGAGCGAAGTCGTCGAACGTGGTCTCGTACTTGGGCAGCTCGGGGACGAGCTTCCGTAGGTCGGTGTCGCTCGCGTCGAGATCGCCCGCGGCGAGCTCGATCTCCGTGACGGGCGACGCGACGATGTTCGAGATGACCTCGTCATCGAGCGTCTCCACCCACGAGGCGTCGACCATCGCCGTGCTGCGGCGGTCGCCCGAGATGTCGACGTCGATGCGCTCCGCCTTGCAGGCGATCTCGCCGAACTCCGGGTGCTGGAGGAGCCCGGTCTGCCGCTTCGCGAACGCGATGAGGAGGTTGCGGAGCGCGTCGGGGTAGAGCGCGCCGGCGGCCCACCGCTCGTTCTTGCCGGGGACGATCCGGTTCGAGAGCGGGATCTGGGCGCTGATCCGGATCGGAGCGACGCCGGTGGCCTCGACACGCCCGGAGTCGACACCCCAGTACTTGTGCTCGACCAGGTCATGGGCGAGCGAGAGCTTCACGTGCGTGACGGGGAGCTCCACGTCCCGCCACTTGAACGGCAGGAGCTGCTCGAACTCGTCGACCATGCGCCACGCCTGTCAGTTTCGCGCGACGATGCTGTTCGCTCGCGCCGCGCCGTTCGGCCCGCTCGCCGGACTCGTACTGTTGGCCTTCGTGGCGCCGGTGTTCGCCTGGATCGCCTGCTCGAGATCCCGGAGCGTCTTCGTCAGATCGCTCATCGCCTGCTGGTGGTTCCCCTCCTCGTCGAGCGTCGCTTGGCGGCCCTCCTCGGTGAAGGAGGCGAGGCCGCCTCCGAGCTTCTTCCAGAAGCCCGGGTTGTCGTGCGCGCTCTGCGTCGCCGCGGCATCCGTCTTGAGCTTCGTGACGAGCTGCGCAGCCTGCGCCCGCTCCTCGTCTGTCGCCGTCCCTCGCCGGATGCGGGCTGTGAGCTGCGCCGCGTCGATCTGATCGTTGCGGGAGGCGTCGCGGAGGTCGTTCTCCTTCTTGTACTCGTTGTCGATCGCGATCATGCCCTGCTGGATCGCGATGGCGGCGGCGCCGACGACGAGGCCCGCCTGACCGAGCTGTGAGGAGAGCACGCGCTGGAGGATCGGGCCGAAGCCGGCGTCGCCCATCGCCTTGCTGAGGACGACCTTGAAGAGCTCGCCGAGCCCCGCGCTGGCGACCTGCTTCGTGATCTCGGCAGCGAGGATGGTACCGAACGGGTGCGCGGCGAGATCGGCGATGAGCTCCTTGTTCTTGTCGGCGAAGTCCGCGATGGTCTTGATCAGATCGACGAAGACCGGCAGCGCCTTCGCGTTCAGATCGATGAACTGCGGCACGAGCTTCTCGAACTCGGGCACCAACTTCATGAGCGCCGGGAGGATCCGCTGGCTGACGGCGCGGTCGAAGTCCTCCTTGATCTTGGCGATCTTGACGTCGTCCTCCTGCATGCGGTCGCGGGCCTTGCCCGCGAACTCCGACTTCAGGTCACGGCTGGCGTCCGGGCTGAACTGCGCGAGGAGGCCACGCGCGGCGGCGACGCCCGCCTGGCCTCCGCCGGCGTCCTTGAACGCGCGCTCGAGCGGAGACGTCGCTTTGCGTGCCTGGGCGTCCGCGATGGCGGTGCCCATGATCTTGTCGAAGTTCTGGAGGCCGTGGCCGCCCGAGCGGGACTTCTTCTCCGCGGCGAGCATCGTCTCGATGAGGATGTCGTCGACGGAGCGGTTGTAGCCCTCCTTCGTCTTCACCTCGACGCCGAGGTTCTGGAACGCGCTCAGGCGTGCGTTCTTGAAGAATTGGTTCGAGAGGCTCGCGATCGCCGTCGTCGCCTCCGACGAGCTCGAGGCGCCGCCCGAGGCGCGTGCGAGCTGCGTGAGCGCGCCCATCGTCGTGAGGTTCTTAGCGGCGCCGCCCTCGAAGCGGCCGGCGGCGGCCGTGATCCGCGCCATCTGGCTGGCGAGATCCTTCATCTCGACCGCGCCCTTCTGACCCTGGACGGCGAACTCGCGGAGCTGCTTGAGCACCTGCTCGGCGCTCTGCGTCTTGTCCGCGTTGAAGATGTCGCCGGCGGCGTCGGCGAGATCGTCGAGGTTGCCCGCGCCCGCGCGCGACAGCTCGCCGAGACCGCGCAGGAGATCGAGGCCCTTCTGGAGCTCGCCCGTCTTGCTGGCGAATTTGTCGAGCGCGTCGGCGCCGGCGTCCGCCTCGATGCCGAACTCCGTCGAGACCGCGCGTACGCGATCCTCGAGGGCGCCCGTCGACTTGCGCTTCGACTTCGCCGGATCGGTGGGGTCGACGTCGCGGCTCGCGATGTCGGCGAGCTTGCCTTTGAGCCCGACCGCGCGCTGCACGCTGTCGGCGATGCTGAACCCTCCGGCGAGCTGTCCGACGATGCCAGCGGTCTGCGCCGCCATGCCGGTGATGCGCCCGGCGCCGGCGGACAGCGCCGCCGCTGCTCCTCCGCCGACCGCGCCGGCGAACCGGCGACGGTTCCGCATCTCGTCACGCGACTGGATGAAAGCGCGCCGCTCCTCCTGGCGCACCCAGCGCGAGGCAGCGCGATTGCGCTCCGCATCCTCACGCGCGAACGCGCGAGCGACGTCGCGAGACGCCCGCTCCTTGATGCGTGCGATCTCGCGCGCGGCGCGCTCCTCGAGGCGGATCTGCTCACGCGCGGCGCGCTCCCGCGCTCGCGTCTCGGCCGCCGCGGCCCTCTGGGTGTCGCGTGCGGCGCGATCCTGCGCCTGCCGGTGCCACTGGTCCGCCTTCATCATCGCGCGGATCTTCTCTCGCGCCTCACGGTCGGCGATGCGCTGGCGCTGCCGGTCGCTATGTGCTTGAGGCACCCGATCCAGAGAGCCATCGTCACGACGACGGCCAGGAGGAAGCGGCGATGGGCTTTGCGATCACGATCGGCCACGCGGAGGAGATCCAGACCGGCGACTCGGAGATCCCGAGCTACCTCGGTGTCCGCACCATCGAGCGCGAGGACGCGCCTGCGTTCGACCTCGACGAGCACACCGGCCGAACGAACCGACGCGAGGTCAGCTACGTCGCGTGGGATCGGTTCTGCCGCCGCGTTGGGTTGCAGCGGCTCTTCATGAACCCCCAGAGCGGGTTGATGCGTGAGCACCCGGGCTGCGCGCCGATCACGTTCGAGCACGTCGCGATCGTCGAGGGCGCGATCGAGGTCTGGAAGAAGAGCCACCCGGACGCGCGCCCCGGCTGGAGCGACGGTCAAGACGAGGATCTCGCGCGGCTCCTCTGGCTCGCGAGCTGGATGCACTGGGCCCTCGAGCACTGCGAGCGACCCGCGCTCGCGAACCGGTGATCAGGCGTCCGGGTCGAGCTCGGGCTGAAGGCCCATCGCGCTGAGGCGCTCGAGCGCGACGGCCACGTACTTCGGATCGAGCTCGATGCCGCGACCCACGCGGCCCGCACCTTCGGCGGCGACGAGCGTGGTGCCGGAGCCGCTGAAGGGCTCGTAGACGATGCCGCCGACCGGCACGCTGTTCCTGAGCATCGCCGCGACGAGCTCCACCGGCTTCATCGTCGGGTGCTCTTCGTTCGACCGCGGCTTCGGCACTTCGAACACGCTCGCCTGCGCGTTGTCGCCGTACCAGCCCGCGCCTCCGCGCCCGCGGCGGCCGCCCCCGGGCACATACCCGAAGAGGATCGGCTCGTGCGCGTAGTGGTAGTCGGCGTGGCCGAGGACGAAGGAGTCCTTCTTCCACACGAGCGTCTGGTGAAGCCGCCAGCCGACCTCGCGGAACGCGAGGAGGAACTCGAGAGAGAGAGAGCCCGCCGGATGGGCGATGTACACCGCGGCGCCCTCCCCGAGGGCGAGGCGCCCCGCGGCGGAGAAGCACCGGATGAGGAACTCCCGCAGGGCATCGCCCTTCAGGTCGTCGTTGGCGATCGTGAGCGCCGCCTTGTTCTTGCCGACGTAGGCGACCCCGTAGGGCGGATCGGTCCACATCGCGTGGGCCCGCTCTTGCCCCATGACGCGCGCGACGTCGGCTTCAGCCGCGCTGTCCCCGCACAGGAGCACGTGGTGCCCGCCCGGGACCGACCGGCTCGGCGTGAGCCAACGTTGGCCCGGCTCCGTGCCCCACTTCTCGCGGAGCTCGTCGGCGCGGCTGATCTCGGCGTCGGGCGCGTCGGCGGCAGGACCGCCCGTTGCATCCGCGAGGAGCTTGTCGAGCTCGGCGGAGTCGAAGCCAGTGGCGGCGAGCTCGTGGCCCTGTGCCTTCAGGTCGGCGAGGACCGCGGCGAGCATCGCGTCGTCCCACGTCGCCTCGGCGGCGACGCGGTTGTCGGCGACCGCGAGGAGGTGCGCGTCGGCGGGATCGAGATCGAGATACCGGACCGGCACGCGGTCGAGACCAAGCTTCTTCGCCGCCTTCCACCGCGTGTGGCCGGCGATGATCTCGCCGTTCTCGCGACGGGCGAGGAGCGGCGCGCCGAAACCGAACCGCTGGATGCTCTCGGCGACCTTGCGAACCGGCTCACCGTCGTTCTTCCGCGGGTTGTCCTTCCACGGACGGAGCGCCTCGATCGCGACCCACTCCGCGGCGGGCTCGGTGGTGAGGACGGGTAGGCGTTCCGCGACGTTCATCCGGCGTCCCTGGAATGTCCGCGGTCGATCACATTGGGTTCCCGATGTGATTGGCCGAGCACCTGAACAAGAGCGAATGTCGACACATGCGCAGAGGCAAGACCGGGGATCCGAACGTCGTCGTCGCCTACGTTCGCGTGTCCACCGACGAGCAGAAGATCGGCCCCGAGGCGCAGCGCGCGGCGATCGAGGCGTGGGCTCGCGCCGCTGGCCTGCAGATCGTCGCCTGGCACGAAGACCTTGGGGTGAGCGGTGGGAGCGAGCTCGAAGAGCGGCGCGGCCTCATCGCCGCGATGACCTCGCTCCGAGCCCATGGAGCCGGGACGCTCGTCGTCGCCAAGCGGGACCGACTCGCGCGCGACGTCGCCGTCAGTGCCCTCATCGAGCGCGCCGTCAAAGAATTCGGGGCCCGGATCGTGAGCGCGGACGGCGTCGGGAACGGCGACGGCGCCGCCGACGCGTTCCTGCGCGCGATCCTCGACGCGGCGGCCGCCTACGAGCGCGAGCTGATTCGCGCCCGCACGCGCGCAGCGATGGCGGTGAAGCGCGCGAAGGGCGAGCGGAGCGGGAAGATCCCGTACGGGCTCGCGCTGGCGGAGGACGGGCGTCATCTCGTCGAGGACGGGTTCGAGCAGTCGGTGATCTCGCGCGTGAAGGCGCTGCGCGCGGAGGGTCACGCCGTGACCCGCATCGCGAAGGCGCTCGACGCGCTCGGCATCGCGACGCGTTCAGGGCGGCCGTGGCATCCGCAGCAGGTCGCGCGGATCCTGAAGTAGGTCGGCGGGGAGAGGGAGCTCACGGCGCGCTCCCGCGAGGGCGTCGCGCTGCTCCGATTCTCTGCCCCCCTATATGTATTGGACGAAACCTCGCTCGGTTCTGCTCGGTTTCGCGATTCGGGGCGCTCTCTTTTTTTTGGCGTCGGATTTCCGCACTCGCCCTACGTCGGGCAGGATCTGCACGTGCTCGCAGAACTTGCGCTTCACGATCTCGCGCACCGCCGTCTTCCCGTGCCAGGTCCTGGCAGTCGAGTTGCAGAGCGACTTCTCATGACAAGGAGCCTTTCTCACGCAGCGGCCGTGGTGACCGTCATCGGAGGCGTCGCCGCGTGCAGCGCGAGTTCGGACGATCACCTCCATGACGCGGACGCCGGAGAGAGCCCAGCGGATGCATCCCTGCCAGCAGCAGAGGAGCCCGTGGACGCTTCCGCAGACGTTCCCGCTACGTCGGACGCCGCGACCTGTACACCGTCATGCTCGGCGACCGAGGTGTGCTGCGTCGACGCGCATGGTCACTTCCCGAGCTGCCGGCCCGGACCTGTCTGTCCCTGACGCGCGGCTGGCGCAAGGCGAGGAACAACCTCCAATTTCTGGCCCGCGGCTGACGGTCGGCTCTCGATGGAGAACGCGGCGTGCTCGGTTTCTCGTGGGTCCACCCGTAGCGCGCACCTGATCGCCTCGCTTGGAATCGGGGCGCGGTAGCTACCTACGGCGCAATCTCGGCGCTGAGGACCTGAAGAAACGGCACGAGCTCGTCCGCATGGATCTGTGCGAACTGAGGTAGCCAGAGTTCCGTTGTCCCCACGGACCGGGCATCATTCATCGGCAAGCCCGCAGTTCCGTAGATCCGAGCAACCTCGAGCAGCGTCGCCGTCGTACCGCCGTGCCCGTACGGCGCGCTCCCCGCGATTCCGCGCAAGCTCGTCGTCTTGAACGAACCAAGCTGCGAAGGCATGGATTTTAGACCCGGGTGCGGCTGCGCGAACTCGTTCGCGAGAAGCTGGGTGACACCGTCGATGCGGCCCTGATCGGCTTGGCCATCTTGCCGCCCGGTCGGATAGCGATCGGGATGGAACGCGTCGTCGGTGAGGCGCGGTCCCCAGTGGCACTGGGGGCAGCCCGTGCCGAAGAAGGTGCGGAGCCCTGTCTTCTCTTCCTTGGAGAGTGCGTTCAGGTCGCCGGCGATGTACGCGTCGAGCTTGTTCGGCTTGACGCGGAGAGACCGCTCGAAGGCAGCAATCGCCTTGCCGACGTTCACGAAGAGATCCGTCACGGTCTTTTGATCGGCCGGGGACATCGCCTGCCAACTCGCATCACCCGGCTTCCCGTTCGGAGGGAAACGCGACGTGTTCGAGAGATCCGGCGAAGCGCCGAATACCGCGGCGTAGGCGCTCGCGTAGTTGTCGACGACGGCGTGTGCGACGAAGAGGCGCGATGAGGCGAACTCCTTCGCGTTCTCGAAGGGCCCGAGTGCCTGCATCCAGAGCGTGTCCGCTCGCCCGTCCCAGAACTGCCAGCGAGCGTGCGCGGCGAGCGCGATCGCCGGCGAGTTCCGATCGACAGTCGCCACGCCTGCCGTCGACTGCGGGACGCCGTCCTGAAACTCCTTCGCCGGATCGTGGCACGAGGCGCACGAGACCGTGCCCGATGGGGAGAGCCGCTTGTCGGCGAAGAGTTGCTTGCCGAGCGCTGCCGCGCTTGGGTCGTCCCCCTTCGCGTTCGTGGGGTCCGGCGGCGGAACGCCCGGCAGCATCATCTCGTGGATCAAGTCCCAGTGGTTCTGTGAGAAGAGCCCGTCGAACTTCTCGACGCTCGGGTACGGCGGCCGCGGGAGCCCGTCGAGCTCTGCAAGCTCCTGGCGAATCCGGAGCTCGAGGGTCTCGGGCTCAGGATCGTGGAGGTAGTTGACGATCCGCATCGTCTTCGTGTCGATGAGCACGAAGAAGGGAAGCGGACCCTTCCCCGAATCGGCCTTGACGAGCTGAAACTCCGGATCGATCGCGAGCTTCTCGGGAGAGTCGATGAGGGCCCGGTAAGGGACGAGATCGTCGAGCGTCGGAGGATCGTTGTCGCGGTTCGAGAGCAAGAGATCGAGCCAGACGAGACGCGAGCCGACGTCGAGCTTCTTCACGTCGTTCGTGTGCTTCAGATGCCAGAGGCAGGTCCCGCACCAGGGAGCACCCGACCGAACGACGAGGAGCCTCGACTGCGCCGCGCAGGGCTCGAAGTAGTCGTGCAGCGAGATCTTGCCGGACGGGCTGTCGAAGGAGAGATCGGGAGGCGTGCCGAGGATCTGGAGCTCGTATTCCGTCTTCGGGTAATCGCCGTCGACGCTCTTCCCGTCCACGCAGAGGGGTCGAGCAGCGCCGCGCCCGGCATCGCCCGGCGTCGGCGACCCACTCCCCGACTCGCTACACGCTGCGGCAGCCAGAATCACGGCCAAAAGAGCCCGGCGCATGTGGGGCGTATAGCATCTCGCACCCGTCGCGGCGAAGCCGCTCCTTTCGGACGTGGAGCCCACCTCAGGCCGCCGATCGAACGCGATCGATACAGGCTCGGGCGAGGCTGCTGGCCACGACCCCGGCAGCAATTCCGCCGAGGAGCCCGACGGCTTCGCCCAGGAACAGCATCGAGCAGCGAAGGACCGCGATGGACGTGACGCCGACGATCATTCCTACCGCGGCTTGCGTTCTTCGACCCGGCGGTGCTTTGGGAAGAAAGAGCGCCATCGCGAGACCGACCGCGGCTCCCGCCGCCCAGCATGCGGACGGCATCGTGCAACAACTCTCGCCCATCGCCTTCGCGTCGAGTCCACAGCAAGGACGCAGGACCGAGAGCGGGAGCAACATCGACGCGATGCCAACGATCAGTCCGCGTCTTGCCCCCTTCATCAGGAACACACCCCGCCATTCCGTGAAGGTGATGGCGAGGAAGGTCGCGGGAAGCCAGAGGAGCGCGCTCTTCCCGACCGCGAGCACCGAAACGGTCGCAGCCAGGACCGTTGCCATCGCTGCGTGACGCATCGAGGTCGCGAGTCGTCCCATCTCGTACGAGCGGCGTGTCGCTTGATACGTCGTACCGGCCTCACTTTGCATCGAGCCCTCCCAGGAGCACTCTGAGCCGTGCGTATGCGCGAGACACGCGCTTGCGAAATGCAGACGCCGCGATACGTGGGCGTTCTCCCTCGTTCAGCATCGCGCCGATAGCCTCCGCTCCGTCGTCGTCGAGACCGGTGATGGCGCGCTCGAGCGCAGCGCGGAGCTCGCGCTCGAGCAAGAGGCGTTCGGGATCGTCATTCGTCGGGAGCTCATGGGCGAGCTGCTCTCCGACCTCGCGGCGCTGTTGAACGGCTCGCCTTCGTACGACGGTGTGCAGCTCGTTGGCGGCGATCGCGTAGAACCAGGGCAGAACCGGTTTGCCCGCTTCGAACTCGCTGGCTCGCGCAAACACTTTCATCAACATCGCCTGTGCTGCATCGGCGGCTTGGTCCTCCGGGAGCTTCAGTCGTGCCATCCGCTGTGCACGCGGGAAGAGGGCACGGAAAAGCGGGTCGAACGCCTCCCGCTCTCCCTGAGAGAGGCGCGACATCCATCCATCAAGCTCGTCCTCGGCCGAATCGCGCACGTTGGCGGAAGCTTACCGCTGTGCGACGTGCTTCCCGTGGCAGCAAGAGGCCCCGGGCTGGCAGCAAGACGCGCCCGGCTGGCAGCAATCACCCGCAAATCGTTCGTAGAGCTTCACTCCGCCGATGCCGAGGACAGTGGCGAGCAGAAGTCCGGTAGAGATCTTCGACCAGTGGGTTCGGATCGACGTGAACATTCAAGCCTCCTAGTCCTACTGGCCCCGAGATGCCGAGGTGTGACCAGAATTTCGGCCAGGCCGTCGTCAGCCCGCCCAGCAACGTGCCGAGATGCGATCCGGCGCGGGCTCGGTCGCGTAGCGTGAGCGCCCCGTCAGAGCGTGCCCTCGGGCGCCTGGCGACACGGATCAGGCGCCTCGGGCGCTTCCACCTGCAACGTGGAGTGCTCGATGCCAAAGCGGTCGTGAAGGACCTTGCAGACATCGCCCAGGAACCGCGGCTCGCAGGATCCGGTGTTCATGACGAGGTGCGCTGTCAGCGCGTTCTCCGTCGTGCTCATCGCCCAGATGTGGAGATCGTGAACCTCGAGGACGCCGGGCAGCGTGTCGAGGTAGGCGCGTACGGCGTCGACGTCGATGTGCTCCGGGACGGCGTCGAGCGCGAGGTTCGCGGACTTCCGGAGCAGGCGCCACGCGCTCGCGACGATCACCACCGAAAGCACGAGGCTCACGATTGGGTCGATGAGAGTCCAGCGCGTGTACAGGAGGATCGCGCCCGTGATCACCACTCCGAGGGACACCGCTGCGTCGGCCGCGAGGTGCAAGAACGCACCGCGAACATTCAGGTCGCGATCCCCGCCCCGCCTGAAGAAGAGCGCCGAAGCACCGTTGACGACGACGCCGACAGCGGCGACCACGATCACTGTCTTCGCCTCGACGGCGCGGGGGTGGAAGAGCCGCTGCACGGACTCCCAGATCACGCCGCCCGTCGCGAGAAAGAGCAGCGCGCCATTGGTGAGCGCGGCGAGAATCGTCGCGCGGCGAAACCCGTACGTTCGGAGCTTCGACGGCCTTCGGCGAGCAAGCCAGCTCGCTCCCCACGCGAAGACGAGCCCTAGAACGTCGCTCAGGTTATGGCCGGCGTCAGCAACGAGCGCCATGGAGTGTGACATGAGCCCGAAGACGACCTCGGCGACAACGAACGCGACATTCAATGCGACGCTCACGAGGAAGGCGCGTTCGTGCCGAGCGCTGTCGTGGGCGTGCGAGTGATCGTGGGCCACAGGAGGTGCTGCAAGGTGACCATGCGACGCTGACAGCGCAAGGCTGAGCCTCGGATGGCCGCTCGGCCGGCTCCTACTCCGAGCCCTCGCCAAGGGACGAAGCCCGCTGCAGCAGCGACTCATAGACGTCCGGGTACGCGTCCCGCACGGCGTCCAGAGTCACCTTCCTCTTCCCGCGCGGGTTGCCCGAGGGGCGGAACACGGCGAGCCGACCGCGCTTCACGCGGTAGTCGAGCTCGTGGCGGGGGATGCCGAGGAGAGCGGCGAGCTCGGTCAGGCTGAACTCCGCGGAGGCAGTCATCGCGGTGCTCCCGTCTTCGCCGATCGATAGGCGTGCGACGCGGCCACGAGGAGCTGGTCGGCCTCCTTCGTCACGGCTCGGACGAACTCGGCCTGAGCGTCGCGCGCTTCCTGCCGAAGCTTCGCGAACGCCTCGTTGCTCATGCCGTCCTTCCGCCGCGGTCGGGCGTCGAGGCGGGCGGCAATCGCCTCGCTCGGCGTCACGCGCTCCTGAACGCCGGCGGTCACGCGCCCGAGCGCGAGTGGCTCGAGCGGACTGAGCGCCTCGAGGGCTCGCGTCAGGTGCTTCATCCGGAGCGCGCGCGTCATGCGTTCGGCGTGGGCCAGGACGGTCGGCGTGTACGCGGCGATCGGCGCGAACTCTCGGAACGTCTCCCAACGGACGCCGGGCGGGCGCGGGCCGTACATCCGAAAGAGGACGGTCACGGCGAAGGTGTCGCCGCCGGTGACCATCGCGCGGAGGGTCCCCGAGACGCGGCCCGCGAGGCGGCGCGCGGCGCAGGCGCGAGGCTCGACCTGGGGCTCGAACCACGCCTCGGACGTGCCTCGGAAGCCCATCATCGCGTCGAACTGGGCGAAGTGCAGCGACCGGACGCCGATGTCGGCCTCGAACTCGCTCCAGAAGTACCGGAGGTCGGCGATGTCTGACGGCGGCAGGCGGAGCTGCGCGATGTCGGCTGCGAGCCGCGCGATCTTCGAGCTCACGGCGCTCATCGCTCCCCCTCACGCGCGATGTCGCGTGCGACGAGCAGGAGGACTAGGTAGCCGACGAGGTCGAGGAGGACGTCCTCGGTGTCGCCCTCGCCGCGGCCATGCGCGATGCGACTCAGCTTGTCGTCGAGGCGGACCTTCAGCTGCTCCGTCGGAGCGGCCCGCGAGAAGATTCGGACCGGATGGAGCGCGCTGTCGCCGTAGGCAGCGTTCTTCTCGACGAGCAGCGTCTCGATGCGCGCGAGGACCGTGTGGATTCGCTCGGTCGTCGGCGTCATGCGACCTCCTTCGCCCAGAAGCGCGGCGAGAAGGTCTTCTCGGCATTGGCCTCGAGCTCGGCGCGGACGAGCGCGAGCCGAGGCTTCGGGAGCGACGAGCCGAGGCTCGCCATGAGGCGCTTCAGGGCGTCATTGTCGACGACGGCGATCTCCTGCGTGATCTCGTCGGGCGCGCGGTCTGTCGCCTCCGACAGGATGCGGACGGTGCTCGCGAGAGGATGGTTCACGGACGTGACGTTGAACATCGCGTACCGCACGCCGCCGGCGACGACTTCGGAACGGTCCTTCAGGTGCGCCTTGATCGCCTTCTCGAGCTCGGTCTTGTGCGCCTGGAGGATCCGGACACGCGTGGCGACTCGTTCGCGCTCGGCGGCGACCTCCTCGATGCTCGCGAGATCGTCGTGGACGATCTCCTGCGAGCCATCGAGGACCTCGGCGTATGCCGGACACGCCGACCGGTGGTCGCAGTAGGTGCAGCCCGAGTGCAGGCGCGCCGGGAACGCCGTCGCAGTCTCCGTCTGCCGGCCGAGGGTCGCGACGTAGGCCGTTGCGGCCTCGAGGTCCTCGGCGCTGCGCGACGTCGTCTGCTTGATGCCGTGGCGGAGCATCCAGAACGTGAGGCGCACGTTCTTGACCCACGGCCAGAGCTGGCGCGCGGCGAGCTCGTAGAGGCTCATCTGCAGGCTCGCGTCGACCTCGTCGCGCGTGAACAGCTGGTGGTTCGTCTTGTAGTCGACGATCTCCAGCGTCTCATCGTCGAGCCAGTTCACGCGGTCCATGAAGCCGAGCACGGTGAAGCCGCCGATCTGGAGCCGGAACTCCTTCTCGATGGCGAGCACCGTCGTCGGCTCGAGGACGTTCTCGTCGCGGACGAACTGCTTGAGCATCGCGAGGCCTTCGGCGAACAGATCGACGCCGACGAGGTCCGCCTGCGCCCATGCCTGCCCCCACAGCTCGACGACGCGAGCCTCGGAGAGGGGACCGGTCGTACGCATGGCGATCGCCTCGCGAACGAGGGCCTCGAGCACGGCGTGCACCGCCTTGCCGAAGCGGAGCGGCACGCCGGGCTCGGCCTTCCGCTTGTCGATGTAGTGCAGCTTGAATGAGAGCCGACACTGCTCGAACCGTTGCAGGCGCGAGAAGCTCAGGTGGGTGTTCGCGAACGCCATCGGGGACCTCCACACGTGAAAGAGGCACCCGGCACGGCGAGATCGGACATGGGCGATCCGATTTTTCGGGAGTGCTCGGTTTGAGGGGACCCTTGCTCGGTTTTGCTCGGTAGTGACCGAGTTCCCTATTAAGAAATTCTCTTAATAGGGAACCCTGTCAATTTCGAGCAATCGGGCTCGCGGCTCGGAGCTGCACCGCGAGTTCGTGTGGAACGGGGTGTTCGCCGGACAGGTAGCGAAAGAGGTTCCGCTCCGTGCAACCCAGGACGCGTGCCGCGCGCCCCGGACCTCCGAACGAAGCCATCACGCCGCGGAGTTCGTCGATGGTCATGTGCATGGGAGCTCGGCTCGGCCCCGACGCCACCTTCCTGATCTCGACGCCCCCCGATGCCCACCCGGAACCGCTCGGGAGCACCGCGCCAACGTGGAGCGCCCGCCCGGGGCGCGTGCGGTGGACGGCCCGGATACGCCCGTGGGCCTGCTCGAGCTCTGCGCGGCACAGCTCCTCCAGGCGCTCCTCGGAGGGCTTGTCGAGGCCGAGGAAGGCGACCTCGTTCCGGACCTCGCCGACGTGTGGCCACGGGTCGCCGAGCGTCACGACGGCGTCGACGTCGGCCATCGTGTTGAGCCCGCGCACGGCGCCGTAGTGACCGAAGCGGAGGTCCCACCCGGCGAGTAGCGCGACGAGCGCATCGGCGTGCTCGGTTTCGATCCCGTGCGCTCCGCAGATCGCTCGGTAGTGCTCGGTTTCGGATCCCGCTCGCGCCGCAGCCTCGAGGACCGCGCGCAGCGGCTTGAAAGTGATGACGCCGATCGACCGGGTTCGGTGATCCTCTCGCACCCAATCGAGCATCGCGTGCACGGACGGCAAGACCACGTCGAGCCGGACCTTGCCCGCGGCGAGCCATGCCTTCCTCGTGCCCGAGCGACACCGGAGCAGCGTGCGGTCGATGCGTGCACCGTCCGTCGCCGCGAACTCGTGGAACGCGGGCGCGTAGCCGACGGCCTTCTGCAGGATGGGCAGGTGCACCTTCGCGTTCGCGTCCGTAACGACGACGGAGCCCTCGCGTCGGAGAGCCCGGTCGAACCCAGCGCGGATCATCGTGAGCAGCAGCACGCGCTCGCCGCGGCGCTCCTCGACCCGTGCCGACACGGGCGTCGACGACTTCACCACGCGGTAGAGGGCGCCGAGCACGCGAGACGCGGTGCCGAGGCGACGGGCGTAGCCGTAATCGCGCTTCGCCATGAAGACGCCGTGGGCCTCGAGTGGAGGGGCCGAGACTCCGAGCGCCTCGAGGCCCGGCGGGCACGCGTCCTTCGCGACCGCGAGCGCGTCGTCGGCCGCGCTCGCGGTCATCTTGCGGCCGGTGGCCTTACAGGCGCGCGTCCACACATCGGGTTCGATGGCGTCCGCGGCACGCCGGACGATCGCCTCGAACGACGCGGCGGTCTCCGGCTCGGCGTGCTCGTGGACCCAACCTCGGACGGCTTGGAGCACGGGTGTCAGTGCCGTCGTGTACCGGCCGTTGAAGTACATCCGCTCGCGGAACGTGACGTGGAGGTCCTCCTTCGTGATCGCGACGGTCTCGAGGAAGGGCGGCGGCTCGTCGATGATGAGGAGCCCCGTCGAGCCCGCCGCGGCGTCGAGCTGCCCGAGGAGCGCGTGCGGTCCGACCGTGATGCGTGCGGACGCCGGGCCGTCGAAGCCCTTTCGTGCGCGGCACTCATCGTAGAACTCGCAGCGCTCCTTCTTCCGGCCCTTGCAGAAGAGCCACTGCATCGCCTGACCTCCCTCGACGAGCGGCTGGGCGACAGCGTGGAAGCGGCACTCGGGAGTGCCGTCTTCGCGCAGGAGAGAGAGAGGCCCGAAGACGCGCTTCACCTCGATGCCTTGGGCGCGAAGATCGGTGACGATCTGCTCCGCAAGGGCGTTCTTGTCGACGGAGATGCTCGTCTTCGAGTGCAGCGGGGCGCGCGCGCCCGAGGCGCTCGGCGACGTGTGCGTGCACTTCGACCGGGCGGCGGCTACACGGATGGCCGCCTCGGTCTTTCCGAGCCCGCACTCGGCGGAGATCGCCGTGAGCCCATCGGGCGCGTCGCGGAGCGCACCCTCGAGCGCGGCGACGGTCTCGGCGAGCGTCTGCACCGGCACGATCTCTCGGGCCTGCGCGCGCGTGCGTGCCTCGGGACCGCTGGCCGTCGCGTCGTCGAGCGCGTCGGCGACCTCGGGCCATCGACGACGGAGCGCGCCGAATCCTGTGCAAGGCAGGCGTGCGGCGTAGCGCTGTGCGGTGTCGCGCGCGGAGTCGGCGTGACTCTCCGGCTTCTCGGAGCCGGCCGCCGTCGCGACCGCGCCGATGACGGTCGGCAGTCGCTCGGGCGCGAGCCCGCGCCGGAGGAGCGCGCCGCCGAGCGCGAGGTACATGTCGTGCCAGCCCTCGGAGACGTGCGCGCGAATCGCCTTCGCCAGCATCACGGCGCGATCGCTCCACTGCTCGGGCAGATCCTCCCTGAAGTCGAGCGCCGCCGGAGGCGCACCCGTCCGAACGCTCACCGGCATCGCCGCGCTCGTCCTCGGAGGCAGGGGCGCGACCGCGATGGGTGTCATCCGCTCGAGCCGCATCCAAGGACTCCGGAACGCCTGCCCGCCTCGGCGCACATGCGGCAGTCGGAAGTGGCGCGTCCAGTCCCGACACGCCCGGTCGAACGGAAGACCGGCGGACTCGAGCTCGAGGAGCCACCGATGCAGGTACGGCTCGACGTCGGCGACAGGGATGGCCGTCGCGAGCGGCTGCACGATCCGCCGCCCGTGTTGAGTGTGGTAGACGCCCGCGGTTCGAAGGACCTCGAGCTCCTCGTACTCGCGAAGCGCGCGCTCCAGCAGCGGGAGCGTCCATGGCGCGTGGTCGGGGTTGTCGACATCGCAGAAGAAGACCGACTGCTCGACGACGAAGCCCTCGCTGAGGACCCACGGCAGGCCGCCCTTGTTGATCCGAGGCTGGCGCGCGAGCGGCTCGCCCGACGGAGAGCGGATCGTGTACGCGACGAGGTGGGCGTCGGTCGTGTATGTCCGCTCGAGCGCCGCGGTGAGCTCGACGCGCTCGTACGTCGTCGGGCATCCGCCCTCCACGCGCCAGTCGGAGGCTGGACCCTCCACGCCGCGCGCGAACTTCGTCGGCGCGATGGCGATCAGGGACACGCCGCTCTCCGGCGGGCGATCGCTCGCTCGACGTCGGAGACGGCGGCCTTGAGGTTGTCCTCGACGCTCTGGCTCGCGTCATGTCGGGCGAGCACGTAGACGCAGCCGCCAGCGGTGACGTTCCGGGCGAAGATCTCCTGCTCGCGTCGAAGAGGCGTGGCGTCGCCCTTCACTTCGATCTCGAGCCGCCAGCCCTCCGGGCGCACGTACCCGGAAAGATCCGCCGCACCGACGGGCGGCCCCGCGTTGAAGACGCGCGTGACGCGACCGCGTGCGTCGCGGATCGGCACGTGCCCAACGTTCTGGCGCCAGACGCGGAGCGACGGGTGGCGCCCGAGCGCGAGGAGCAGGCGCTTCATGAACGCGAGCTCGTGCTCACTCATGGGCTCCCCCACGCGCTCGCGGCCCAGTCGAGCGGCGGCAGCTCACCGTAGCGAGCCTGGTAGCGCTCGCTGACCCACGTCTCGTCACGCCGCTGCGAGCGCGCGAGCGCGCGCAACTGCTCGAGATGGACGCGCCGCGCGTCCGGCAGGGGCAGCTTCTTCGCTGTCGGCGTGAGCTCCACGAGCGTGCCCTCGTCCTCTTCGGGGACGAGCTCCTTCGCGGCGAACGCGAAGCTGCACTCGGGGCAGACCTGCATCGCCGCCCGCAGGACGGCGTAGCACTCGGGGCATGTGCGGCTCGGAGCTTCGCGGCTCGCGCCTCGACGCTTGACGCCGTCGAGCGCGAAGTCCCGCTCGTCCTGCGGCAAACCGTGGACCGCGGCGCTCCCGGCGTGATCGAGGATGATGGCGCGGAGCCCCTCGAACGGGCGCAGGATCCTTCCCGCCTGCTGGAGGTAGAGGCCGGCGCTCTTCGTGGGGCGCGCGAGGATCGCGCATTTCACGCTCGGCAGGTCGAACCCCTCCGAGAGGCAGTTGCAGTTCGCGACGACGCGCGTGGTGCCCGCGGCGAGCCGCTTGAGAATCGCGTCGCGCTCGGCGGTCGCCGTCACGCCGTCGAGGTGCTCGGCAGCGACCCCGGCCGCGCGGAAGCGCTCGGCGATGTGCTTCGAATGCTCGACCGAGACTGCGAAGGCCACCGTCCGCACGTCGCCAGCGTGCGTGCGCCAGTGCTCGACGAGATCACCGACGAGCGACGTCGTGTTCACGGCGTCCGCGAGTGCGCGCTCGTCGTAGTCGCCGCCACGGACGCGGACCTTCGAGAGGTCCGGCAGCGTGGGTACCGTGAAGACCCGCGGCTCGACGAGGTAGCCCTCGGCGATGAGCGATCCGATCGAGGCGACGACGACGATGTCCTCGTAGATCTCGCCGAGGCCCCGCCCGTCGCTCCGGTAGGGCGTCGCTGTGAACCCGAGGTGTATGGCCGCCGGATAGGCGTCGGTCAGGTCCCGGTACGACTTGGCCGTCGCCCGGTGACACTCGTCGATGATGACGAGGTCCGCGCGCGGCCGCGTTCGGTAGCGCAGGGTGTCGATGCTCGCGACCTGGATGCTCGCGCCAGGCCGCCGCCGCGCGTCGGACGCCATGACGACGCCGACGTCCGCCTCGTCGAGGCCGCTCGCGAGCAGCTTGGCGTACGCCTGCTGAATGAGCTCGCGCCGGTGCGCGACGATGAGCACGCGCCGCCCTCGCGAGCGCGCCGTCGTCGCGAGGTGGGCGAAGAGCACGGTCTTGCCGCTGCCGGTCGGGGCGACGACGAGGATCCGACGCGCCCCGTGCATGACGCGCGTCTGGATCTCGTGCGCGGCCGCGCGCTGGTAGTGCCGAAGGCAGATCTCTCCCTTCACGTCGACGTTCGACATGCAGACCTCCAAGAGGGGCGTGGCGCTTACCGGCGGTTGACCCGGAGCCACTCGACGCACACGAACTCGTCGTCGCGTGTGCAGATGCCGCTGGCGTCGTACGAGACGCAGCGCTTCGACCCCGGCAGGGGTCGGTAATGCGGGCACGAGTACGGCGACGCGGGCGTCGCCGGCGTCGAGCGCACGACGGGCAGGAGCTCAGGCCGCGTCTTGGGGCTCATCGCCGTCCTCGTCGGTGTCGTTCTTGGGGGTGCTCTCGAGCAGCATCTCGAACAGCGCGTCCGCGAGGACGTCGACGAGCTCCTCGAACTTGGTTCGCTCGTTCACGGGATCCTCCCCTTGAGACCGATGACGTCCTTCGCAGCGCGGTCGAGCGTGAGGCGACAGGACTGGTAGTAGGCGAGGATGGTGCGGACATCGTCCGGCAGCTCCGCCCCGTACTTGGAGAGGAGCTGCTGGAAGACGGCCTCGGCCTCGCTATGGAGCAGGCCTCGATCCACCGCTACACCGCGAAGGGATCGACCGCAGCGCTCGCGCTCTTGTGCGACGCCTCGAGCTTCATCAGAAGCTGAAGCGCGGCGGGAACGCGCTCGTTGGGCAGATCGCGCAGACGCTCGATCTTGAACTCCTGGAGGAACGTGTCAGCGTCCGAGCGCGGGAGGGCGCGGAGCCGATCGGCGAACTGCCGGGCGACGTCGACGTCGACGACCCGCGGGCCGCCGCTCGCGTCACCGTCCTCGGACGGCGCCGACATCTGCGCGAGATCGTGCGTCGGGACGCGGGCGAGCGTGGCGCGGAGCGCGTCGTCGATCTTCTCCTCGGGGAGGATCGTGTACTTGGTCTTTGGATCCTTGGGCTTGCCGTGCCGCTTGATCTCGAAGAGCCACTTGTCGAGGCCGTACTTCTCGCGGACGTTCACGAGATCGCGGAACCACTGCGTGCCGCCCTCGACGATCTTCATCGTCCCCTCGGAGGGCACGTAGAAGTTCAGGGCGACACGGAGGCTCGGCGTCTTGGCCGTCGCACCGGGTGGCGGCCCGTCGGCGGTTGCCTCGACGTACTTCTCGCCGTCCCAGTAGACCTCGCGGGCGTACGGCTCACCGCAGAAGACGCCGACGACCGCGTCTCCGTCGTTCTGGAGGCGCACGAAGATGCTCCCCTGCGAGGCGTGCTTGTCGGCGAGGTTCTTGGCCTTGTCCCATGCGTTGTTCATGTGGCGTCTTCCTTTCTTCGTCGTTGGTCAGGCGGAGATCTGGTTCAGTTCGTGGCGCAGGCTGGCGAGCGCGCGTTCGCGGCGCTTGTACAGGGCGGAGGCGGTCCGCTCGCGAGCGCGCGGTCCGGCATTCGGCTGCATGCGCGCGGCGAGGTGCGTCAGCGGCTCGTCGCCGAGCGACGCGAGTACGGCGACGCCGTGGCGCTCCTCGATCATGCGGAGCGCGTCGCGGAGGACGATGGCGTCCTCAGCTCTCGCCGAGGTGTCCTCGACCTCGTAGAGTTCGTCGAAGCGCGGCGTCGTCTCGGAGCGCAGGGCGCGGAAGAAGTGGCGGCGGGTACGCCACGCGAGTGAGTCTACGCCGCGAGCCGAGTCGCACTCAGCGAGGGCGAGCACGAAGGACGTGAGCACGATCTGCTCGCGATCGAGCGTCGCGCGTCCTCGCCTGCAGAGGCTCGACAGAAGCGGCCAGTAGGCGAGGATGAGCGCCGAGGAGAGGACGCGCGACGGCTCCTCGTGGTGTGCGGCGAGGAGCGCGTGGGCGAGTGCGCGGCGCCCGCTCCAGTCCGAGCTGCGCGCCTCAACGAGCCGGCGCGTCAGCTCCGTCGTTGTTGCGATCGGGGTCAGCGCATCGTGCCCGGCGCGCGCTCGCTGCCATGTGCGACTCCCTCGTTCCACCTCGCGCCGGAGCGCGGCCCTCGTGTCGTTCCAGCCCATGCGACCTGCCTCTCTGCAGGTCGAACGCGAGCCGCCTCCGTCGTGGGGCGCGGCCTCCGTCTGCCTGCGCCCCTCCTTGGTGAAATTTCACCACTCTCGATGTCGATTTCACCGGCGGGCGACAGATCCGCGCGGGTTTCTGGGGATCGCGGGCCGAAGATTTCTCGGAGGGGCGGTGGTGAAATTTCACCACCCGTCGGGGGCCGCCGGTGAAATTTCACCGCCGTCGTCCGCCGACGGGTACGCGGCGAACTGCGAGCGCCAGCCGCCCTTCGCGTACGGAGCGAACGGATCATCGTCGAGCCCGAAAGACTCCTTGAGCTGCGCGCGGAGCGTGGAGACCTGGCGCTTCACGGCCACGGCGTCGCCGCGCCAGCGAAGCGTCCCGCCACCTTCGCAGAGGGCCATGAGGAGCTCCCACGCCCTCGTGGGCTCGCGGCTCTTCTCGGACGCCATGCCGAGATCGATGTACGTGAGCCGTCGGTGGACGCCCGCACCGCGGACGCTCACGGTGTGGCCGTCGACGCGGTAGAGGCGCAGATCGCGCCACGACGCGCCCGGCGGCAGCTCGAAGGCGCGCGGACGCACCGCGCGGGGCGGCTCAGGATCGGCCGCGACGGTCGCGCCCGACACGACGACGAGGTCGCCGTCCTCGATCGCGAGCTCGTCCTCGAGAATGGCCACCTCGACGTGTTGCCCCGGCCGGCAACGAGCGACGAGGAAGTCGTCGACGCGGGTGGTCGTCGGCACGAGGAGGCGCGTGCGGCGAGGCAGGCCCTCCCGCGCGAGCACGACCTCGAGGAGATTGTGGCCGTCGGGCTTCTCGGCGAGGAGCACGTCTCGTCCACGCGCGTGCCCGAGCGACCAGAGGCCGAACGCGCCCGGGACGTCGTACGAGATGGGACCCTCGAGCGCGTACGCTCTTCGGAGGAGCGCGACCCACGCGCGACGGTTGAGGGCGTGCACGCGCGTCTGCTCCTCGGTGAGCGGGACGCTCACGCAGCCACGGCGATCGCCGCACACGGCGAGATACGGCGTAGCCGTGTTCCGAGGCACTGGCACGACGACGCGCGGGCAACTCCGTCCGCTCCCGGGGCACGGGTACGTCTCCGCCTGACCGGCAGGCTCGAGAACGCCCTCGCGGCAGAGGAGCGTGAACGCGTCCTCGCCGATGGCGTCCGGAAACAGGTGCGTGTGCAGCTTGCAGTCCCAAGAGTCCTCGAAGAGCCGGAGGAACCTACGCATCAGGCCGCCTCTCGCGGGACGGCCCGGAACCCTCGCTTTCGTAGGAAGGCCCGCACGACGTCGGGCGCGATGCGCCGGTCGTACGAGAGCGTGTTGGGTAGCGACACCTCCACCTTGAGCGGCCGCGAGCGACCGGCAACGCCGAGGGCGAAGCGCATGTGCGCGATCGTTCCGCTGCGAATCACCTCGCGCTCGTGCCGTGACTGCAGCTCCCTCGAGAGATCGTCGCCCTTGAACATGACCGTGGCGTGCCGCGGTCGCTCGACGACGAGCTCACGGAGCGTGACGCTCCGTAGTCCATCGACGCCATCGATCGACAGCGCCGCCGGCCCCTCCTCCTGGATGGGCGCGCCGGTGAACACCGACCGCGGCTGGAAGTGCTCGGCGTGGCCGAAGTACACCTCGCCGATCGCGCGCCGGTAGAAGTTGTTCTCGATGGCGAACTGAGCGTTCACGCAGAGCTTGTGCGTGCGCTCGTCGTAGATCACGAGATCGTGCTTGTCCGGGATGTACGAGAGGTTTGTGCGCGTGCACTCGTCCTCGGAGATCACAGTGCGCCGCTTCGCGGGGCGACCGTGCACGACGAGGAAGCTCATCTCCGTCGGGCTCTCGACGATCTCGAGCTCGACGTAGCCGGTGCGGTGCCGACCGGCGAACCAGCTCCGCATCGCCTCGAGGAGGCGCTCCTTCCGCGTCCGTGAGCCAAACGCGGGCGCGCCGCTGGTCGGCTGCCCGCAGTACTCGACGAACCGCGTGACGCGCTCGGTTCCGAGCGCGGGCGCCGCGGCTTGGAACACGTCGCGGTGATCGAGGTAGATCGTGAACGCGAGGTCGGCGCTCGAGAGGCGCCTCGCGCCCGCGAACAGATCGAGCTGCTCGGTCCCCGCCTGCGCGAGCATGTCGTCGTGATTGTCCTCGTCGGCGAGCGCCTCGATCTGGAGGAGCGCGTCGACGAGGTCTTCGGGGACGTCGTCACCGGCGAGCGCGCGGTGCAGCCGCGTGATGGTCGCCGGGGAGTCGTCGAGGGTGAGTCCGGCGCCGGAGAGGAAGGCCGCGTGCGGCTCGAGGAGGCGCGCCAAGAGCGGCGGGCTCACGGCCTCGAGGACGGACAGAGAAATGAGCGATTTCGATCGTTTGCGGTGCTGCGACTGCGTCATGCGAAGGCTCCCCTTCGACAACTCTTCCTCCATCTCGGGCACTGAACAAGCGTTTAGTTATCCACAGGGCCCAACCCCATGGAAGCCGGACGCTTTCGAGAAATCTCTCCACCGGATGTCCAAACGCGCCGATTCGGCTGCCTTTGTCTCGGGCATGAGACCGAATCGAGTTGCTGAACCGGCAGACCCGAGCGTGTGTGTCTCCACCAAAGGAGACACGCCCATGGCCAGGAAGACCGACCCCATCCACCGCGATCTCGTCGCCATCGACAAGATGTGCGTCAGCGAGCTCGCGGAGAAGTACCTCGAAGTGTTCGGCGAGCCATCGCGCTCGCGAAACAAGGCCTACCTTCAGAAGAAGATCGCGTGGCGGATCCAGGAGCTGGCCGAAGGTGGTCTCTCCGAGCGCGCGAAGCGACGCATCGCCGAGCTCGCCAAGAGTGCGCCGTTGCGGCAGCGTCCAGGGCGCGCGGCGGGCCGCGCAGCCGACGAGCCCGCTCGCGATCCGCGGTTGCCGAACCCGGGGGCGATCCTGACGAGGACACACGGTGGTCGCGAGCATGCGGTCACCGTGAATGCCGACGATTTCGAGTTCCGTGGGAAGCGGTACACGAGCCTCTCGGCGATCGCGAAAGTGATCACCGGAACGAACTGGAATGGGCTCATTTTCTTCGGGCTCGCGAAGCGGCCGAGGACGCCGAAGGAGGCCCCGTGAGCGACATCCCGTTCTTTCGAACGCAGATGGGCCACCGTTTCTACGAGCACACGATGCCGGAGCTCGTGAGGCAGCTCACGCGTCTGAACGAGATTCTTGAACGGCAGTCCGAGGAGCGCACCGCACAGCCTCCGCCCGCTGCGCCCGAGGGAGACCATGCGGAAGGCAAGCGCTGAGAGCGCGACCGCGAAGCGGTGCGCGATCTACACGCGCAAGTCGACCGCGCAAGGTCTCGAGCAGGAGTTCAACTCCCTCGACGCCCAGCGCGAAGCGTGTGCGGCGTATGCCAAGGCCCAGGGCTGGTCCGTCGCCGAGACGTCGTACGACGATGGTGGCTTCACCGGTGCGAACATCGATCGCCCGGCGTTCCAGCGTCTCCTTGCCGACGTCGACGCCAAACGCGTCGACGTCGTGGTCGTCTACAAGGTCGACCGCCTCTCGCGATCGCTCCTCGACTTCGCGAAGGTGATGGATCGCTTCAACGAGGCCGGCGTTGCGTTCGTGAGCGTGACGCAGAACTTCTCGACTGCGGACGCGATGGGGCGGCTTACCCTCAACATGCTGATGAGCTTTGCCGAGTTCGAGCGGGAGATGATCTCCGAGCGCACGCGCGACAAGATCTGCGCGGCGCGGCGAAAGGGGAAGTGGACCGGAGGCACTGTTCCGTTCGGCTACGACGCCGTGGGCGGCAAGCTCCACGTGAACGAGCTCGAGTCTGTGGTCGTGCGGGAGATCTTCGACTCGTACGTGAAGCATCGCTCGCTCGCCAGGATCCTGGACGAGCTCCGAGACCGTGGTCGCACGACGAAGCGGCATGTCTCGAAATCGGGGGCCGTCCGTGCGGCTCGGGCGTGGACGAAGGATGCGGTCCTGCGAATCCTGAGAAATCCCCTATATGCAGGGCGCACGCTCGTGAACGGCGAGGCATTCGAAGCCGAGCACGCCCCGATCGTAGACCGCTCGACGTTCGACCGTGTCGATGCGCTGCTCGGTCGAAATGCGTCGCGCACCACCAAGACGGCGCAGCGCGGTTACCTCCTCCGAAGCGTTCTGCGCTGCGCTGGATGCGATGCTGGTCTCACTCCGGCGTCGGCGTTCAAGGGCAGGCGAGAGTACCGCTACTACCGCTGTCAGACCCGCGACAAGCAGGGGGCGCGAGCGTGCTCGTGCAAACCGATCTCCGCTCGGGCGGTCGAGGAGTTCGTCGTCGCGGAGATTCGCAAGGTCCACCTCGATGAAACCATGACAGTGCGGCTGACAACCGAGGTTGCCACTCGGTTGGATGAAGCGCGTCGAGCGCTACGCGTCGAGCAGCGGGCGCTGCCAGCCGAGCTCGCTAGGACCTCCGCCGAGGCATCCAAGATCGCCGACGCCATCGGTACGGCGTCACCCGCCGCGAGACCTTACCTCGAACGCCGGCTCGAGGAGGTCGGCACGCGCCTCGCAACGCACAAGGCGCGCGCTGAGGAGATCGCGCGAAACGTCGCCCGCCTAGAGGGACTTCATGGCGAGGCCGAGTGGGTCGCGGGTGTCCTCGGCGACTTCGATCGGCTCTGGAAGCGGCTGACCGATGAGAACCGTGCCCGCGTCGTTCGTGCCCTTATCGAAGAGGTTCGCGTCGATGAGGCCCGCGGCGCGCTTCGGATCGTCTTCCGGGATTCGACTCGCGAGGCCGCATGAACGCGGTCGTCGAGGTCCCATTCGTCCGTCGTAAGCGAGGCAAGGCTGACGTCTTCGCCGCAGCTCCGGCGGCCGGGGAGGGGATGGTGACGTCGCTTCGTGTAGCAAGGATGCTCGCGCTCGCCCATACGATGAACACACTCCTACGGGACGGCACCGTCGGCGATCAACGCGAGCTCGCCGACCTCATGGGGCTCACTCGTGCGCGGGTGACGCAGCTCCTCGACCTCACACTCCTTGCGCCGGACATCCAGGAGCGGATCCTCGTTGCCCCGAACGGGTGCGAGCGGATCACAGAGCGTGCGCTCCGTCGGGTCGTCCGCGTTTCGCGCTGGGAGGACCAGCGGCGGCTTTGGGTGACGCTCCTGCAATAGTGCTGGCTAGGACCTTGCCCCGAAGGGCCAGCGAGAGCTGTTCTGAGTCGGCCGACTGACGTTCGGTCACTCCGCGCGGTTGCCGTAGCGCTCAATGGCATTCCATGCGAGCGACTCGCAGACTCGTCTCCAGGCCGAGGCGGTCGAGGGTTCGGCGAATATCGAGGACGTGAAGAGGCGCGCGCCACGATCCTCCTTGGCGTGAACGACGGAGTTGCGGAACTCGTAGAGGGCCTCCGTCAGAGCGGGGGCGAGGGGGCGCTCGATCAAACCGGCTTCCTTCGCTATCGCGAGCACCCGGCCGTCGGCGATCTCCGAGAGGAGCCGGCCGAGCGCCCCCTTCTCGTCCTTGGCCATGAGCTGCTGGAGGGCCAAGAGGAACTGCCGCGTAGACATGGAGTTGTCGCGGCGCATCGTCTCCGCCTTCTCCTCGTTGCAGAGGATCGAGAAGTACTCGAGGACCCTGTAGAGCTGAAGGAAGGCCACTTCCGGCGTCGGCTCGGCGTGGCCGCCGAGCAGCATCCGGAGCGGCGCCACCTCGGAGAAGCCGCTTGAGAGCACGAGCTGCCGTGGCGCGGACTCGTCTCCGGAGCCGGCCCCCTCATCCTGCGTCTCCCGTTCGCTGGGGGCCTCCGGGTTCTGAGCCTTCTCGTCGTCGTCCGCCCAGCAGAAGTCACCCAACCGAGTCGGGCGAAGGGGGATCCCGCGTTCCTTCTCGAGGAGCAGGATCGCGCTCAGCCCGACGGCCTCGGCGTTCTCATGAGCGACGCCCATCAGGCGCACCGAGTCGAACGACGAGAAGTAGCCGTCCACATCTTCGTTGTGTCCGCGGTCGAAGAGGAAGTGAGCCAGCGGCGTCGCCTGGCCGAAGGAGCCCTCGATCGAGCCCATCTTGAAGAAGAACGGCTCGGGCCGCTCGTCGTCCATGAGGATGCCGCTGGCGGACGGGAAGACGAAGAGCTCCGTGTACCGCCCGAGCGAGTAGCCGTTGTGGCCGTGGAAGCGGAGCTGGGGCGTGTGGCGCGCGACGTCCTCTCGACTCGGCGCGCTCTCGAATTCCTTCAACGGGGGGAAGAAGACCGACATGCCTATCGGCTTCCACCTGGCCTCGACCACGCCGGCGGTCTCACTGAACTCGAGGTGCTCATCCCAGTCATGCGGCTCGAACCTCAACGGGAGACTCGCCATGAAGGCGAGAGTACCCGGTGCCCTACGGAGGGAGCCACCAACGGTCCGGCACGCCCCCGGAGGTCACGGCGGGGGGAAGAGCTACTCGCGGTTCGCCGCGTGAGACCCGGCGCAGCATGCGCTCGCTCACTCCGAAGACGGCGGCCGCGTGGACGACGCTGACGTCTCCTTCCATCTAGAAGACGGCGATGGTGGTGCAGCCTACTGCTTTCCCGTTCTCTATTAACCAACGGGTCACCCGACCCATTGGTTAACGCGAGCCGTTAACCAGTCTCGGCTCGTCTCGCCCCGGAGACCCGATCGCATCACCAAATCGAGCACCCGCACGTGTTGCCACGACCCTCGGACGCTATTTGTCCGAGACGCCGCTGCGGAGCTCCCCATGCGAGGCCCCTGCAAAAACAACTGCGGCGCGTCGGAGTGTCTCCGCGCGCCGCTCTGTTCACCTGCGGGTCACCTCGGTTCGTCCTCGGTGACGTATGGCTCCGCATGGGGAGCTGCTCGCTAACCCGTTCGCAGGACTCTCGGCGGGACGGGTTCGCTCCGCTCGCACGGTCCCGGAAATGCGAACGCGTGCGAATCCGGCAGGTTGTGGGTGGCGAGCCGGGACGCTCTCTCGGGTTCGCACTGTCCCGTCGCGCATGGGACCCCACCCGCGACGGAGGCCAGGTTCTGCTGTGACTTCACATCGTTGCGACGTTATATGCACGGGTGAATCATCGGTTGCGCTGGCGATGAAGCAGCTGTATCTTCCCGATCGTGAACCAGACCCGCGAGCAGACCGGACGGTGGCTGATGCTCATCCACCAGATCCCTCCGAAGCCCGCCTACCTCAGGGTGAAGGTGGGACGCCGGCTCGCGCGGATCGGCGCCGTCGCGCTCAAGAACACGGTCTACGTCCTTCCTCGAAGCGAGGGCGCGCAGGAGGACTTCCAGTGGGTGCTCCGCGAGGTCGTAGCCGCCGGCGGCGAGGCGACGCTCCTCGACGCGCACCTCGTGGACGGCCTCTCCGACGCTGAGGTTGAGGCGCTCTTCCGCAACGCGCGCGACGCCGACTACGCCGAGGTCGCCCAGGACGCGCGGACGCTGGAGCAGCGGCTCGGCGGCGGGGACATCGACGATGACACGCGGCGGCAGTTCGACGCCGAGCTCGCTCGGCTCGAGCGCCGATTCGAGGAGATCTCGACCATCGACTACTTCGCCGCTGCGGGACGCGAGACCTCGCACGCGCTCGTGATCGCTCTACGCGCTCGGCTGACGCCGAAGACGCTCCCGCCGCCAGCACCGGAGAAAGATATGCTCGACCAGTACCAAGGGCGCACGTGGGTCACGCGGACCGGCGTGCACGTCGACCGCATCGCCAGCGCCTGGCTCATCCGCCGCTTCATCGACCCGGATGCGACGTTCAAGTTCGTGCCGGCCAAGGGCTACGCGCCCGAGCCTGGCGAGCTGCGCTTCGACATGTTCGAGGCCGAGTTCTCACACGAGGGCGACCTCTGCACGTTCGAGGTGCTCTGCGCGCGGTTCGCGCTCGCAGCGCCAGGCCTCAGCGCGGTCGCCGAGCTGATCCACGACATCGACGTGAAGGACGGGAAGTTCAATCGGCCAGAGACCGCGGGGCTTGCTGCTCAGGTGGCGGGGCTCGCGCTCCTGCACAACGAGGACGAAACGCGGCTCACCCGGGGCGCGGAGCTGTTCGACGAGCTGCTCACTTACTTCGCCAAGAAACGGGACTGAGGAGACCACCATGAACCGAACCGCCGTCATCGCCATCGTTCCCGCCTCACTCGCGCTGGTGCTCGGAGCGTGCAACACGCCGCGCAGCACGCCCGCGAGCACCGTCAGCACGGTCGCTTCGGAAGCGCGCACCCCCACCACGGCTACGCCGGCTGCCTCAGCCGAGCCGACGACGCCGGCTCCCGCGGCCGCACCTTCCGGGGCTGCTGCGAGCGGTCGCACGAGGACCTTCGACGATGACGCCGCGGGCTCACCGCCTGCGGGCTTCTCGTTCGGGCGTACGGGCGGCGGTCCGCTCGGTCGCTGGGTCGTGCGTGCGGAGTCGGGAGCGCCGAGCGGCGCCAACGTCCTCGCGCAGCTCGATACCGACGACACGGACTTCCGCTTCCCGGTCGCCGTCATGAACGAGCCCTCGCTCCGCGATGTCCGTGTGAGCGTTCGCTGCAAGACGATCGCGGGCCGCGTCGATCAGGCCTGCGGGCTCGTGGCCCGCTACCGCGACGAGAACAACTACTACGTCACGCGAGCGAACGCGCTCGAGGACAACATCCGCCTCTACACCGTGCGCGACGGGCAGCGCCACCAGCTCGCGAGCTGGAGCGGACGCGTGGCGCCGAACGTCTGGCACGAGTACCGCCTGGACGTCCGCGGCGATCACCTCGAAGTCTATTGGGATGGAACGCGCGTCATTGATCACCACGACAGCACGTTCACGCAAACCGGCCATGTCGGTGTGTGGACGAAAGCCGACTCCGTCACTGTCTTCGATGACCTTCATGTTGAGGCGCTGTCGCAATGACGAGCCCTTCGCCTCGTGGGTTCAGGCCGCTGCTCCTCGGCGCTGTCGTCGCGCTCTTGTGTGGGAGCGCCCACGCGGAGGAGTCCGCGCACCGGCTGACCTTGAAGGACGCGGTGGCGCGCGCGCTCGAAAAACACCCGGCGCTCGTCACGGCGTCGAGCCAGGAGGTGGCCGTTGGCGCAAGGATCGACGTAGCGAAGAGCGAGGCTGTCCCCAAGGTTGGCGTCGTTGGCCAGCTCAATCGCTCCACGGGGAGCGTAGTGCCCGGAGCGACGTTCGGGATGGTCGGCATCCCCGGCGTCCAAGGTCCACCGGGCGAGGCCCGCTTCGGCGGCGGTACGTTCCAGTCGGCCGTCGGCGTGACGGCGAGCTGGGACATCCTCGAGTTGGTTCGAAGGCCCACGCTCGTCACCGCCGCCGAAAAAGACGTCGCAGTAGCGAAAGACAAGCGTGCCACTTCACGGCTCCTCGTCATTGCGCATACGACGGACGCCTACCTCGTCGTCGTGGAGGCGCGCGCGCTCCGGGATGCCGCCCAGGCCAGCGAGGCGCGGACGAAGACGTTTCACGATGTTGTCGCCGCCTTGGTTGGGCAGAAGCTACGACCGGACCTCGATTTGGCCCGCGCCGACACGGAGCTCTCGGCCGCACGGGTGCTCGTGGAGAAGACCCACCTCGGTGTCATCGTGACGTCCGTCCGGCTCGCGGAATCCATCGGCGAGAGCGAATGGACGCTCGACGTGAATGGCGGTGAGTTCCCCGGGCTTCCAGCATTGCCGGGTGACAGCTCCGGCACGCATCCCGAGGTCCTCGCGTACGACGACGCGGCAAAGGCCGCCGAGGCACGCGTCCAGGTCGCGAAGCTCGGGTATCTGCCGAAAGTCGAGCTCGTCGGCGCGGCCTGGCTGCGTGGCGGGGGCTACGTCCTTGCGGGGGGCCCGAACGCGGGCGTCGCCGACGGCTTGCTGCCGGACACACCGAATTGGGCGGTCGGGCTCGTCGTGACGTGGATGCCGCTCGAGAGCCTGCCGACCCATGCGCGGGCGAAGGCCGAGAGCGCGGAGGCGGCGGTCCAGAAGGCAAAGGCTGCGGAGGTTCGTGAGACGCTCTCCAGCGACGTCAAGGTCGCGCGTGCTTCGCTCTCGACCGCGCTCGCCGTCGCGAAGGAGACCGGCATCGCCGTCACGGCAGGGAAAAAGGCGCTCGAGCTCGCGAACGCGCGCTACACGACCGGCGTCGGCAACGTCCTCGAGGTGGCCGACGCCGAGCGTGCCCTGGCCATCGCTGAACGCGACGACGCCGTTGCCCGCATCGAGGCGTGGCGCGCCCTCGTCGCCGTATACCGCGCGCAAGGGGATCTCTCGCCGCTCCTCGGCGCGCTCGGAAAGGAAGGGTAGCGGACGATGTGGCTCGTTCTCGGCGCGCTGCGCCGCCCCATCACGGTCGTCGTAGCGATGCTCGCGATCGCGTTTGGCGCGTTCCTCTCGCTGCGGAAGGCGCCCGCCGACATCTTCCCGAAGCTCGGTGTGCCCGTCGTCTACGTCGTGCAGCCCTATGGCGGCATGTCTCCGACGCAGATGGAGACGCAGCTCGTCAGCTACTACGAGTACCACTTTCTCTATCTGAATGGCATCGATCACATCGAGTCCGAGTCCATTCAGGGCATGGGCATGGTGAAGCTCTACTTCCGGCCCGGAACCGACATCGCGCAGTCGCTCTCACAGGTCTCGGCGATGTCCTTCCGGTCGCTGGCGTTCATGCCGGCAGGCACGCTCCCTCCCTTCATCGTGCGCTTCGACGCCGGTTCCGTACCGGTTGGGCAGCTCATTTTCGCGAGCGAGTCTCGTTCGGAGTCCGAGATCCAGGATCAGGCGCTGTTTCAGGTGCGCCCGATCCTCGCGACCATCCCCGGCGTCTCGGCTCCGCCTCCCTCCGGTGGCAAGGTCCGCATGCTGGTCATCTACGCCGACGCCGAGAAGATGCGCGCGCATCGTGTCTCGCCCGATGAGGTCGCGACGGCCATCGCGAAGTCGAACCTCACGCTTCCGAACGGCACGCTTCGCACCGACGACGATCTGGCGCGCATCGTCGCCACGAACGCGATGGTCGCGAAGGGCTCAGAGCTCGAGGGCGTGCCGATCCGCACCGGCTCCGGGCCGACCATCTTCGTGCGCGACGTCGGCCGCGTCGTCGACGACGCCGACGTGGTGTCGAACATCGCGCTCGTGAACGGTCGTCGCACCGTCTACATGCCCATCACCAAGACTGCCGATGCCTCGACGCTCGACGTCGTGAACGCGCTCAAGGCGGCGCTCCCGACGATGCGCGCGGCGGTTCCGCAGGACCTCGAGATCCGCTTCGAGTTCGACCAGTCACCCTACGTCACGAACTCCATTCGCGGGCTCCTCTTCGAGGGAGCGCTGGGCGCCGGACTGACGGCGCTCGTGGTGCTGCTGTTCCTGCGGAGCGTGCGTTCTGCGCTGATTGTCGTCCTGACCATCCCGATGTCGGTGCTCGCGGCCTTCATCGCGCTGCGGCTCGCGGGCCAGACCGTCAACATCATGACGCTCTCCGGGCTCGCGCTCGCGGTCGGCATCCTCGTCGACGAATCCACCGTGGCCATCGAGAACATCCACACGCACCTCGCGTGCGGCAAAGCGCCGTCGCGCGCTGTGGTCGACGCCATGCACGAGGTCATGCAGCCGCGCTTCCTCGCGATGCTCTGTGTGCTTGCCGTGTTCATCCCCTCGTTCTTCATGACCGGGATCAGCGCGTCGCTCTTCCCGCCGCTGGCGATGGCCGTCGGGTTCTCGATGATCGCGTCGTACCTTCTCTCGAGCACGTTGGTGCCCGTGCTCTCGGCTTGGATGTTGCGCGGAGGACACGCCGACCACGGAGGCGAGCGATCTCTCAGCGCACGAGCAGGCCGAGCCTACGCCCGCTTCGTCGGAGCCATGATCCGCGCCCGTTGGGGGGTGCTCCTCGGCTACGGCGTAACCTGTGCACTGGCGCTCTTGCTGGTGGGCAAACTCGGCACGCAGCTCTTCCCCGACGTCGACACGGGGCAGTTCCAGCTCCGCGTGCGAGCGAAGCCGGGGATGCGCCTGGAGAAGACCGAAGAGCTGATGAAGGGAGTCGACCAGACCATCCGCGAGGAGGTCGGGCCCGAGCACGTGCGCATCACGCTGGCGAACATCGGCAACCCGGCGTGGACCTTCCCGGTCAATGGCCTCTACGTGTTTAACGCGGGCCCGCAAGAGGGCGTGCTGCTCGTCTCGCTCACGTTGGAGGGACGGCCTAAGATGCGTGACCTTCAGGAGTCTCTGCGGCAGAAGCTCGCCGCCAAGTTCCCCGACACGACGTTCTCCTTCGAGGCGGGGGACATCGTCTCGCAGGTGCTCAACTTCGGCGCATCAACGGCGGTCGAGGTGGACGTGTCGGGCAGGAAGATGCCCGAGGTGCGGGCCTATGCGCAGAAGGTTCGAAGCGAGCTTGCCGCGTTGGGCTCGCTCAGAGACGTGCAGATCCCTCAAGCGCTCGACTACCCGACGCTCGACGTGACCATCGACCGCGAGCTTGCCGGTCAGCATGGGGTCACGGTGGACAAGGTCGCGCGCTCGGTCGTCGACGGGACGTTCTCGAGCGCGCTCACCACGCCGGTGTTCTGGACCGACCCTACGACGGGCATCGCCTACCGCGTCGCGCTCCGCGTGCCCGAGAACCAGATGCACCACGAGCAGGATCTCCTCGCGCTACCGGTGATGTCCGATGGCGAGCCTCGGCCGCTGCTGAGTGACGTCGCGAAGATAACGAAGGGCACGACGCCTGGACAGGTGAGCCACTATAACAGCCAGCGCACCGTGCGCGTCACGGCCAACGTCGCCGGGTCGGACCTGGGCGCGGCGACGCGCGACGTGGAGGCTGCGCTTGAGCGCGTCGGAGCTCCGCCGCGAGGGGTAAACGTCGCGGTGCGTGGCCAGGTCGAGCAGATGCGCACCACGCTCGATGGGCTGCGGGCCGGGCTCGCGTTGGCGGTGGTGGTCGTGTTGCTCTTGCTCGCCGCGAATTTTCAGTCGTTCCGCGAGCCGATCGCCGCGTTGGCGACGACGCCCGCGGTGCTTGCTGGCGTGGTCCTCGCGCTTGCGCTGACGCGCACGACCCTCAATGTGCAGTCGATGATGGGGGCGGTCATGTCGATCGGCGTGTCGGTGGCCAACGCCGTGCTTCTCGTGACCTTCGCGCGCGAGCGTTGGTTCGCGGGCGCGACCCAACACGAGGCCGCCATCCTCGCTGCGACGAGCCGCGTACGCCCCATCCTTATGACGAGCGCCGCCATGATCGCCGGCATGATCCCGATGGCGCTCGGCCTCGGCGAGGGCGGCGACCAATCCGCGCCGCTGGGCCGCGCGGTCATCGGCGGCCTGGTGTTCTCGACGCTCGCGACCCTGCTGGTGCTCCCGGCGATCTACGTCGTGGTGGCGCGACGCGGCGCTCCCAGAACAGCCTCCCTCGACCCCGAAGCAGGCGCTGACGCTGGGACGCATGGGATGGCCAGCCCCGCACCGGAGACCCCATGACGTTCATAAGACACACGTTCGCTCTCGCCCTCGCTCTGCTCTCGACGGAGGCTTGCAAACCGCACGACCCGACGGCTTCCACATCGGCCCCTGCGGCGCCGGGGAACCCCGCGTTCTCCGTCGACCCGGTCACGGTCGTGGAGAAGGCCCTCGACGTGACCGTGAGCCTGCCCGGCGAGCTCAGTCCCTTCGACGTGGTGGAGATTTTCCCTCGCGCGAGCGGCTTCGTCCGCAAGTTGCCGGTCGATCGCGGCGCGGTGGTCAAGAAGGGCGATCTGCTCGCGCAGCTCGACGCGCCCGAGATCACGAGTCAACGCATCGAAGCAGAGGCGAAGGCGACGGCGGATCAGAGCACCTTGGACCGCCTGGAGGCCGCGCAGAAGCAGGTCGCAGGCGCGGTCGCGGACCACGACATCGAGCTGACGCGCGCCGCGCTTCGCGCCTCGAGCGCGAAGGTCGCCTCACTCCGTACGCTTGAGAGCTATCTCGTCGTCACCGCTCCGTTCGATGGAGTCGTCACGGAACGATCGATCTCCGTCGGCGCGCTCGTGGGGCCTCCCTCAGGAGCGAGCAGAGGCGCGGCGATGCTGAAGCTGGAAACGCTGGCGAAGCTCCGTCTCACGGTAGCGGTGCCGGAGGACCAAACGAGCGCGGTCAGGTTGGCGGACGTTGTCGATTTCACCGTGCCCGCGTGGCCGCAGCGCTCCTTCACGGGGGTAGTCGTCCGGCTGGCGCATTCCGTCGATACGAAGACGAGGACGATGCCCGTCGAACTCGACGTCGACAACGCCGACGGTGCGCTCGCCTCGGGCATGTACGCGAGCGTGGCATGGCACGTGAGGCGGCCCGCAGCGACGCTCTTCGTCCCGGACTCGGCGGTCGTGCAAGGGACCGACAAGACGTTTGTCGTCCGCATCAAGGACGGCAAGGCAGACCCAGTCGCCGTGAAGCGAGGGCGCGCCATGGCTGGTCTCACGGAGGTCTTTGGCGAACTCCACGCGGGGGATGTCGTTGCGAAGCGCGGGAGCGAAGAGTTGAAGTCCGGCGTGTCCCTGACGCTGCGCGCGCCGCCCAATCCGTCGGTCCCCGCCGTGCCAGCAAGGTGAGGGAAGCCCCGCTCAGTTGGGAGAGAGACGCATGACGAAGCCCAAAGACCACGACCTCACTCGCCGCGACGCTCTGGCTTCACTCGCCATCGGCAGTGTGTCGCTCCTCGCCGGGTGTGCGGGACCTCAGCGTGCCACGCAGCCCATCGTCCACCCCTCTGCTCATCCTGGAGAGCCCACCATGCCCCGCCCCGTCGCACTCGCTGGCAATCACACCGTCGTCCCGCTGCCGTTCGCGCCTGGGTCCCTCAACGGGCTCTCCGAGCGCATGATCAGCTCGCACCACGAGAACAACTACGGTGGCGCCGTCCGCAACCTCAACCGCGCCGAGCAGGAGCTCGCGCAGATCACCGCGGACACGCCGCCCTTCGTGGTCGCCGCCCTCCGCGATCGCGAGCTGACCTTCCGCAACTCGAAGACGCTGCACGAGGCGTACTTCGCGAACCTGGGCGGGAACGGGCGGCGCTCGGGAGCAATCGAAGCGGCCCTCGCGACGGCCTACGGAACGACGGCGCGCTGGGAGCAGCACATCCGCGCCACCGGCATGGGCCTCGGCGGCGGCAGCGGCTGGGCGATCCTTGCGTTCGAGCTCGACACCGGCGCCCTGCGGACGATCTCCTCGGGCAACCATACGCAGGCGCTCTCGACGAGCGTCCCGTTGCTCGTGATGGACATGTACGAGCACAGCTACCAGATGGACTTCGGCGCCGGCGTCGCGCGCTACATCGACGCGTTCTTCGCCAACGTGAACTGGGAAGAGGTGAACCGCCGCCTCGATCGCGCGCAGCGGATGAGCGCGGTGTTGCGTGGAGTTGCCGGATGACCGAGACGGCGACGCCAGAGCCGCGAGCGCTCGCGACCTCCGCGGCCGCCGTCGCTGCGGCGAGCAACGCGCTCGTGCCGTGCACGCTGCGCGAGCTCACGATGTACTTCCTGCGCCTCGGGACCCTCGGCTTCGGCGGTCCCATCGCCCTCGCGGGCTACATGCAGAGGGACCTCGTCGAGGAGCGTCGTTGGATCTCGAAGGACGACTACGTGGAGGGGCTCGCGCTCGCGCAGCTCGCTCCGGGGCCGCTCGCGGCGCAGCTCGCCATCTACCTCGGCTGGGTCCGAGGGGGCGTCCTCGGCGCGACCCTCATCGGCTTCGCGTTCGTCTTGCCGTCGTTCCTGATGGTGCTCGCGCTCGCCGCGCTCTACCTGCGCTTCGGCGGACTACCGTGGATGCGCGGCGCCTTCTACGGCATCGGCGCGGCGGTCATCGCGATCATCGGTCGGAGCGTGTGGAAGCTCGGCAAGATGACGCTCGCGAAGGACCGGCTGCTCTGGGCGCTCTTCGCGATCAGCGCGGTCGTCACGGCGTGGACCGAGTCCGAGGTGGTTTGGTTGTTCCTCGGAAGCGGCATCCTGGCGCTGGCGATCAAGGCCCCGCCGAAGCTCGGCAGAGGCAACGCCGCGCTCAGCGTGCTGCCGTTCCCGCTCTGGTCGATCACCGGGCTCGCTGGAGCAGCCTCCGGCGCGACGCTCTGGACGATCGCCTGGTACTTCGCGGAGGCCGGCGCGTTCGTCTTCGGCAGCGGCCTCGCCATCGTGCCCTTCCTCCACGGCGGTGTCGTCACGCGCTTCCATTGGCTCACCGACCAGCAGTTCCTCGACGCCGTAGCGGTCGCGATGATCACGCCCGGTCCGGTCGTCATCACGGTCGCGTTCATCGGCTACCTCGTCGCGGGCCCCGTCGGCGCCAGCGTGGCGGCGCTCGCGACGTTCGCTCCTTGCTACCTGTTCACCGTCGTCCCCGCGCCGTACTTCAGGCGCTTCTCGAAGGACCCGAGCATCAAGGCGTTCGTCGACGGCGTGACCGCAGCGGCGACCGGCGCGATCGCCGGCGCCGCCTTCGTGCTCGGACGACGAGCGCTCATCGACCTGCCGACGGTCCTCGTCGCGCTCGTTACGGTGGGTCTGCTCGTGAAGTTCAAGAAGCTCCAAGAGCCGCTGATCATCGTCGTCGCCGGTATTGCAGGGATCCTCCTGAAAGGAGTGCTGAGCCCATGAGACACATCCTCCTCGGTTCCGTCGTCATCGGGATGCTTCACCTCGGGTGCGCGGGAGCAGCACAGCACGTCGCTACCGGCGCGCCTTCGCCGGCCACGCGCGAGTGCGCGTGGGTCACGAGCTGGGGAGGCGACGACGTCTGCGGCGTCGAGGTGCCGAGCGGTCGCAACCTCGGCTGCGTTCGGACGGGTCCGAAGCCACATGGGATCGCCATCAGCGCGGACGGCACGCGCGTGTACGTCTCGAACGAGGGGGCGAACACGCTGAGCATCGTCGATGCCACGGCGATGCGCGCGCTCTCGGAGGTCCCGGTCGGCGCGACGCCGAATCAACTCGCGCTTACTCCGGACGGCCGCCACGTCTGGGTGCTCAACAACGCCGCCTCGTCGATCACGATCGTGAGCACCGAGACGAACGCGATCGAGCGGACCGTGGCCTCGGGTCGCGGGCCGCACATCATCGTGATGAACGCGACCCGCAACGCGGCCGTTGTCACGTCGGAGGGCGACTCGTCGCTCGAGCTTTTCGACCTGACGTCGTACGAACGGGTCTCTCACGTTCCTGTGTATGCATGGCCGCGCGTCCTGGCGGTGACGAACGACGGTGCGACCGCGTTCCTCACGATTCGGTGGCTCAACGGCGCGCTCGCGGTTGGGTTGAACGGTGAGGGCCCGCGGGGACGCGTCGCGCTCGGCGAGCCCCGGTTCGCCGCAGAAGGAAAGGACGCGCACGGCATCGCGCTGACCCCGGACGGGTCCGAGCTGCTCATCACGACGCAGGTGACCGGCACGCTCACGTTCGTCGATCCCGCCACGCTCGAGCGCCGCGCAGAGCTCAGCGTCGGTCGAGATCCGAACTGGGTGGCGCTGACCTCGGACGGGCGCTTCGCGGTCGTCAGCAACACCGGCGACAACTCCGTGTCGATCGTCGACCGCCAGTCCCGACACGTCACGAGGACCACCGCGGTCGGCCGGCAACCCAAGAGGCTCGCGGTGGGTCAGTGCCCCACCGGGAGGTCGCCGTGAGCCGCCTCGGTTTGAGCTTCGCGCTCGTCGCGCTCGTTGGGTGCCAGAAGGCGCCGTCGCACTTCACGAACGGCGGCGCGGACACGCCCGCCGAGCGGGGTCGCACCTACCGCTTCAACTTCGATGATGCGGCGCCCGGGCCGGCGCCCGCGGAGTTCATCAACGTGCTCGGCGACTGGACGGTCACCTCCGAACATGCGCTGCGGCAGCAGGGCAGCTTCGGTGGCGGCGACTTTCCGCGCGTCGTGCTCAAGGATCTCTCGTTCCAGGACTTCACGTTGAGCGTCCGCTGTCGCCCGGAGTCCGGCGGCACCGACCAGGCCTGCGGCGTGATGTTCCGGCTCGTGGACAGCGACAACTACTTCGTGACCCGCGCGAACGCGCTCGAGGGCAACGTCCGCCTGTACCGCATCGTGGCCGGTGATCGGCAGCAGTTCGCGAGCGCCGACGCCACCGTCACGAGCAGCGCGTGGCACACCCTGGGCGTGGTCGCGCGCGGCGCCAGCATCACCGTGAGCTGGGACGGCGCCGACGTCATCACCGCGACCGACGCGACGTTCGCCCGCGGCAAGGTCGGTCTTTGGACCAAGGCCGACTCGGTCACGTCCTTCGACGATCTCGAGGTCACCGCGGAGTGAGGCCGACTTGGAAGCGAGGCGGGTGCTGCTGATGGCGATGATGACCACGACCCTGACCACGACCTCGCGCGCCTACGCGTATCGTCCCTTCGACTCGACCGACGCGAGCGTGGCGACGACGGGCGACCTCGAGTTCGAGCTGGGGCCGGTCGGCTACTACCGAGCTCGCGAGCGCAACTTCCTCGTCGCGCCGTCGCTCATCGTCAACTACGGCTTCGCTCCGCGCTGGGAGATGGTGCTCCAGGGGCGCGACTTCATCCTGCTCGACGATGTGCCAGGAGAGCCGAGAGCACGCCTGATCGACACGGGCTTCTTCCTCAAGGGTGTGCTCCGCGAAGGCAGCCTGCAAGGCCGAAGCGGGCCGAGCGTTGGCACCGAGGTCGGCGTCCTCCTCCCGACCGTGAACGGTGAGTCTGGTGTCGGCGTCACCGGAATCGTCATTGTGTCGCAGCGCTGGGACGCCGCGACGCTGCACGTGAACGGCGCGGTCTCACTCACGCGCGCGGGCAACGCGGACTTCTTCGGCGGTGTCATCCTGGAGGGCCCGCACTCCTGGGTGGTTCGCCCGGTGGCCGAGGTCTTCGTCGATCATGAGGTTTCTGCGGACACCGCGATCTCGGGGCTCGTCGGCGCCATCTGGCGGGCCAGCGATTCCCTCTCGTTCGACGCTGCGTTCCGAGCAGCGTACGTCGCAGGTTCTCCGGTCTACGAGGGTCGTCTCGGCCTCACGTGGGCCATCCCCATCGTGAGGTCACCATGAGCTTGTCCCGTCGCTCCTTTCTCTTCTCTGGAGCCGCCGCCGCCGTGGGGCTCGCCTTCACGTCCGGGTGCAACAGTTGCCGCTCCTCGTCGACGCAAGAGGTGGTGGTCTACACGTCGGTCGACCAGGTGTTCTCGGAGCCCATCTTCCGCGCGTTCGAGGCCCAGACCGGCGTCCACGTGCGAGCGGTCTATGACACCGAGGAGACCAAGAGCACCGGCGTCCTCAACCGCATCATCGCCGAGGCGCAGAACCCGCAAGCGGACGTCTTCTGGTCGGGGGATCCCGTGCGGCCGTTCCAGCTCGTGAGCCGCGATATGGTCGAGCCCTACGTCTCCCCGGAGGCAGCGGGGCTCCCCGAGAGCGCTCGCGCGACCGACGGCACATGGACCGGGTTCGCGGCGCGGGCGCGCGTCCTGCTCGTGAACCGTGCTCGCGTCCCGGCCGCGGAGATGCCCCGCAGCATTCGCGATCTCGCGAATCCGCGCTGGCGCGGCCAGATCGCGATCGCCAACCCGCTCTTCGGCACGACCACGATGCACGTCGCGGCCCTGTTCTCCGTCTGGGGCGAGGAGCGAACGCGCGCGTTCCTCAATGACCTGCGGACCAATGGCGTCCGCATCGCGAGCAGCAACGGCGAGGTGAAGCGCCTCGTGGTCTCGGGCGAGGTGGCCTTCGGGCTGGCGGATACCGACGACGCGCACGAGGCGCTGCAAGAGGGCGCGAATATCGAGGTCGTCTACCCCGACCAGGACGAGCTCGGCACGCTCATCATGCCGACGTCGGTGGTGCTGCTGCGACGAGCCCCGCATCCCGACGCGGGGCGACGGCTCATCGATTACCTCCTCTCGGCGGTGGTCGAGCAGCAGATGGCGGAACGCGCGGCGCACATGCCGCTCCGAGCTGGCGTCACCACGCCTGCGACCGTGCGCTCGGCCGAGGGCCTGCGGCCGATGCTCGTCGACTACGGCCGCGTGTCGGCGCAGATCGAGGCCCAGCAGGGATGGTTGAGAGAATGGGTGGGACTCTGAGGAGCGCTTGGATCAGGCGCGAGGAGCCGCTCGTCGTCGCGGGGGCCCCCCCGAT
>JBGAKG010000006.1:0-407471 GCA_044224495.1 Polyangiaceae bacterium
GAAGCGAAGGGCGGTTTTGGCCAAGTCGGTGAGGGTGACGAGCCAGGTGCGGCGATCGGAGTGGGGGGTGCGCTGGACGAAGCCGAGAACTTCGAGAGCGCGGACCATGATGCTGACGGTGGGCGAAGCGACGCCGAGGTTCCTGCGGAGCTCGGCCTGCGACATGCCTTGACGCCCGCCCGAGAGCAGCATGCGAAGCATGTCGACGCGAGCGGGAGTGAGGTTGACGCTGGCGGCATCGCCGCGAGTGAACTTGAGCGCAGTGAGATGGGCCTGCTTGATGGAGTAGTTGAGACGCTTCATGCCCAACCCCTCAGCACGAACCGAGCCAGGGCCCACCCAGAACCAAGCCCACCCGAAGCCCCCCCAAATCCCACGGCCTTTTTGGCCCCGATCGTTAGCAAGATCGCGTTCAGGCCGGAATTGGGGGGTGGCGCGCGCCGGTCTCTCGCCACCTCCCTCGCCACCCCTCCCGTCGAGGCCGATCGTTAGCAAGATCGCGTTCGGGCCGGAATTGGGGGCTGGGTTGGGGCGCTCCTCGGTCGCGTACCCTTCGGGCGGCGCGTGTTCGGCGAGCGTGTACCATCGGTGCATGCGTGCGCATGCCGTCGTTCTCGCCAGCGCGATCCTCGCGGTTCCCATCGTCGCCGAGCGCGACGCGCGTGCCGACGTTCCCATCGTCGCCGCCAAGCCGCCGCCCGCTCCGATCGAGCCGACCGCCTATGTTGCCAAGCGACAAGGCATGTTCGGCGTGCTCGGAGGCTGGAGCCTCGTGAGCATGGGCGTCGGCGCCGGCCTCGCCTTCGGCGGCACCAACGACTTCGAGCGCTTCTTTGGGATTCAAGCGCTCGCCTGGGGCGCGGTGAACCTCGGGTTCACCATCTTCGGCGAAGCATCCTCCCGCGCCGGGCTCTTCTCGGGCCCCGACGCACGAGCCAAGGTCCAAGACAATCAGAAGAGCCTCACCAAGGCCTTCTGGATCAACGCGCTGCTCGACGTCGGCTACATCGTCGCCGGCGCTCTCATCTGGAACCTCGGCGGCACCGACGCCGTACGCGGAACCGGCGCCGGCATCGTCGCGCAAGGCGGATTCCTCTTCGGGTTCGACACCCTCGGCTACATGATCTTCCGTTGATCCAACGCAAGGGGCATCGTGCTTGCACGATCCTCGCCCATGCAAAGCTCCCTCGCTCCGGTCCTGATTCTCGTCGGCGCCCTCGCCGTCGCTTGCTCGAGCAGCGGTGAGACGACCACGGCTGCGAACATCGACGCCCCCTGCGGCGCTTCGGGCTCCGCGACCTGCACCGGGGGCACTCAATGCCTCGCAAAATCCCGCTGGTTCTCACCCGCCGGAGACGCAGGCGCAGGATGCACCGCCTCGACACAGACGTGCTCCATCACCTGCACCAAAGACGCCGACTGCACGCCCTTCGGCGCGACGGTGAAGTGCATTCAGGGCTGCAACCTCGGCCCCAGCACCTGCGGCGACCCCAACAAGTAGGCAATTGACCTACTTGGTAGTTGCGCCGAACCGTGCCACCCGTGGTCGGCGCGTCCGGATCAGCGCGGCTTCGCCGGACGCTGGAACCCGCGCGTCGTTCCTTGGTTCTCGGTGCGGTTCGCCGGCTTCTCCAGCAACGTCGCCCGCGTCAGCAACGCTCCGTCGAACTTCGCCTTCACCTGCGCCGACACCTTCTCCAACACGTGACGCTTCTGGCGATCCCCCTCGTCGAACAAGAGCTCCGGCGGCGGCCCATCCACCAGCCCCGCCACGCTCACGCCCGTCAGCCGCACCGGATCGTGGCGATCGAAGCGATCGAGCATCGATACCGCCGCGCGATGCAGCGACAGGGTGTCCGCCACCGGGCTCGAGAGCTTCACCTGCCGCGACCGCAACGTGAAGTCCGCGTACTTCAGCTTCACCACCACGATGCTCGCGCTCACGCCTTCGTCGACCAGCCTCTGCGCCACGCGCGTCGCCTGATCGAGCAACGCGCGCTCGATGTCGGCGCGCGTCGCGAGATCGCGCTCGAACGTCTCTTCGGAGCCGATGCTCTTCGCACCCACGTCCGGATCGACGGGCCGCGGATCGTCGCCACGCGCGAGCGCTCGCACGTGCACTCCCCACGAACCGAGCACACGCTCGAGATCGAACAGCTTCGCCGCCGCGAGGTCACCCAGCGTGCGATACCCGAGCTCGTGCAGCTTCGGCGCCGTCTTCGGCCCCACGCCCCACATGCGCTCGATCGGCAGCGGCGCGAGCAAGGCCTCCACTTCTTCTGGCCGCACCACGACCAGCCCATCGGGCTTGCGGAGATCGCTCGCCACCTTCGCGACGAACTTGCACGGCGCGACCCCCGCCGATGCGGTGAGCCCAACCTCGCTCCGGATGGCGTCCTTGACGAGCCGCGCGATCGCTTCGCCGTCACCGAACAGCGACTGACTCGCCGTCACGTCGAGAAACGCCTCGTCGATGCTCAACCCCTCCACGAGCGGCGTGAACCGACGGAAGATCTCGAACACCTTCGCGCTCACCTCCGCGTAGCGCTCGCCGCGCGGCGGGATCACGATCGCGTGCGGGCACTTGCGCAGTGCCTCCGCCATCGGCATCGCCGAGTGACAGCCAAACTTGCGCGCCGCATACGACGCGGCCGCCACCACCGAGCGCATCGACTTGCCGCCCACGAGCACGGGCTTGCCGCGCAAGGACGGATCGTCGAGCTCCTCGACGGACGCGAAGAACGCGTCCATGTCCACGTGGATGATCTGGCGCGCGCTCAACCGTCGCGCAGGGGCCGACCCTCGGAGTCGGGGACCTTGCCCGTCATCATCATGATGCCGTCGATGATCGGCCAGATCAGCCCGACGCCACACGTGAGCCACGACACCGCAATCTGGGCGATCGCGATGCCCGTGTGACCCGTGTAGAAGCGCCCCGCGCCGAAGCTCCCCAGGAAGATCTGGAGCAACCCCGCCACCATCTTCGACTTGTCCGAGTACGGGAGCCCCGTCGTCGGCTCGATGCCGAACGGCGCGTTGGGCTGCATCATCCCCGGCGCCGGCGGCGCGACCCCGGGAGGCGGCGCACCATAGCCACCCGGCGGAGGGCCGTAGCCACCAGGGGGAGGACCAGCGGGAGGCGGATAACCTTGCATCGAATCTCAGCTCCTACGACGAGAGTCCGGCAGGGTACTACCCCTGCCTACCCCGAGCTATGCCAAACGGCGACCGTAGCTCGCAGCGCGCCGCGCGAACGCGCGCGGCAGTACGAATCCAGCTATGACCACGACGTTGGTCGCGCGCAACCTCGAGACCTCGTCGCGGTAGCGCGAGCGCACCGGCACCTCGACGAAAGAAATGCGGTCGCGCACGAGCGTCGCGAGCAGGTCGTTCGGATAACCGAACCCTGGCCACACCGCACCGAGGTCGAGCCGCGCACACGCCCGCCGCGCGATCGCGGTGAACCCGCATTGGCTGTCGTGCACGCCTGCACCGACGACCGCCGTCGTGAGCCCCGAGAACAGCTTGCCCCCGAGCCAACGCGCGAGCGGCATCTGCGCGCCGCCGTCGCCCGCGAAGCGATCGCCCTTCACGTAACCCGCTGCGCCGGTGACGATCGGCGTGACGACCGCTTCGACGTCGCGCGGATCCATCTGTCCATCGCCGGCGAGCACCACGAACGCGTCGCGGTCGCGCGCGGGATCGGCGAGCGCGACGTCCTCGCCGAGCGCGTGGCGATACCCCGTCGCGATCGCGGCGAATACGCCGCTCCGCCGCGCGTGGGACAGCACGTCGACCGCGGCGCTCGCCGAGGCACTGCGCGCGCTCGCCGCAGTGTCGTCGATCGAGCCATCGTCGACGACGATGATGCGATCCACGAAGGCCGGCATCGTCTCGATGACGCGTGCGATCCGCGGCGCCTCGTCGAGCGCCGGGACCACCGCGATGACGCGCTGCCCGTGGAGCATGCGCGCGGTGTAGCAGACGGAGCAGGTTCTGCGCTATGCGAGACCCGTGAGCTCGGGTACCCCCACGATCGGCCGCCGCAAGTGGCTCGCGCTCGCGGGCGCCGCCCTGGCGACCGGCGGCGTGTACCTGCTCGTGCGGAAGCCGTTCCCATCGGACAAGACGCCCGAAGGCGCCTACGCGCGAATCGCGAAGGCACTCGCGGAGGATCGGCCGCTCGACGTGTTCCCCTACCTCGAGACCGACGCTCAGTGGGCATGCTTCACGCTGCGCGATCAGCGGTCGCGCGCGCTGGCGCGCGTCGAGGCGAGCTGGCCGAAGGGGCCCGAACGCGATGCGCTCGTCGCCGAGTACGAGAAGGACGGCCGTCTTCCCGACGGCTCGGACGTCTTCGTGCGTTGGGCAAAGGCGAAGGGGTGGTTCGATCGCCTGCGCAAGGACTTGTCCGGGGCGAAGTCGGTCGAGACGGACGACGCCTCCGGGCGCGCCACGGTCGTGACCGCACGCGGGTCGCGCTACAGCTTCCGGCGGCGGGACAACGGGATCTGGGGGCTCACGATGTTCACGGCCGAGCTGGTGGCCGAGGCCGAGAAGGCCTCGCGCGACCTCGACGTCGTGACCCACGCCGCCGACGACTACGACAAGGCGGCCGGAATCGTGCGCGATCCGTGATCATGCTAACGTTCTCGGCCCTCGATGCTCACGCCCGACGTTCGCTTCGAAGGCTGGACCGCCCAAGACTGGATGCGCTTCGTCCAGGTCTGGTCCCCGCAACGCCCTGAAGCCAAGCCGTCGCTCGGCGGGCTGGTCGTCGTCCACGAGGGCGGTCGGGTGGTGAAGCTCCTCCACACCCACCGCGGGCGCCTCGAGCCCGGCGGCGAGTGGCCGGTGAAGCTCGCCCCGCTCGCCGAAGAGCACGGCGCGACCTGGGCCATCTCGTTCGAACGCGGCGCCCTCGAAGAGGTGATGGAGCGCTACGGCGCGCGCACCAAGCGCAGCGACGACATGATCACGCAAGCGCTCACGCTCGTGACGGTCGTGCGCGAGCTCATGCTCGAGGGTCAGATCGAGAGTTGGCCGCAGCGCCTCCGCGGCGTGCCCGTGCCGACCGAGACCGTCGTGCGCCGCTCGCTCGATGCGCTCTGCGCGGACGGCAAAGTGCTCGCGCTCGGGCTCTTCCAAGGCGGCGAGCTGTGGACGTCGTTCGTCGCGCGGCGGCGCGGCGAAGGCTTCGACGTCATCGCCGGGCCCGACGAGCTCCGCGGCGAGATGGGGATCATCTCGGGCGACTTCCGGCGCGACTATCCGCACTTCGTCGGCGCGGTCGAGGAGCGCTACGGCGAGCTGTCGCTCGGGTGCTTCGCCGAGGTCTCGGTGTTCCGCGCGCTCCAAGTCGACGGCCGCTCCGGCGCGTGGAGCAAGGCGGTCGCGCTGCGCGACGTGGTGTTGTCGCCGATCCCGGTCGCGGTCGGCCTCGCGCTCGGCGTCGACTCGACGCGCTACGCGATGGGAAAGCTCCGGCGCTTCCGCCCGCTCCTCGATCCGTTCAACCTCGCGGGCCCGATGGCGCAGAGCATCCGCGAGCGCGCGTTCGGCCCGTCGGACAAGGACCTCGTGACGATCCTCGGCTTCAGCCCGCTGGAGGTGCTGCGGCTTCTTTTGCGGCGGGATTGAGCTCGCCGAAGGCGCGGATGTCCGCGACCTCGAGGACGTTCTTCGGTGGCCCCTCGGCCACGCAGCGCACCATCGCGCGCGCGACGTGCGCGAGCTCGAGCCCGGGGAAGAACAGGTTCGCCACCGGATAGAGCACGAGCGCGACGCGGAAGAGCGTCTTCACGTGCTTCTGCCCCGGCACCGGCTTCATGAGCCCCGGCCGGAAGTTGGCGACGCCGCGGAACGGCAGCTTCGTGAGCGCGTTCTCGGCGCGCCCCTTCACGCGCGCCCACATCGTCTTGCTCTTCTCGGTACCGTCGGTCCCGGCGCCGGAGACGTGGACGAACACCATGGCGGGGTTCTTCTTCGCGAGCACCTCGGCGAGGGCGACCGGCGTGTCGTAGGTGATGACGGTGTAGTCGGCCTCGCTCATGCCGGCCGAGCTGATGCCTGCACAATACAAGCAGCCGTCCCAGCCGGAGAGCTCGCTCTCCACGCTGGAGAGATCGCGGAAGTCGGGGACGAGCTTCTCGGTGAGCTTCGGGTGCGTGTGACCGCAGCTGCGGCGCGAGAGGACGAGAACGCGTTCGACGCGCGGGTCGTCGAGACACGCGAGCAGGACCCCTTCGCCGACCATGCCAGTGGCGCCCGTGACGATGAGCTTCAACCCCATGGTGGCGGAGGCTAGCACGGTGCGGCTTGACGGCAGCGGCGCGCCGCTATACGTAACCATCTACTCACCCATGAGCCGACGAGCCGCTGCCGCCCGCGAAGCTGGTCACGACGTGTACCGCGCCATCGCCGATCCGACGCGGCGTGCGATCCTCGATCGGCTCCGCGCGGGGCCGGCGCCGGTGAACGCGCTCGCGTCGGATTTCGAGCAGTCGCGGCCTGCGATCTCCAAGCATCTCCGCGTCCTGCGCGAGGCGCGGCTGGTGACTGAGCAACGCGAAGGTCGCGAGCGCCTGTATCGGCTCACGCCGATGCCGCTGCAGAGCGTAGCCGGGTGGGTCGAGGGTTACCGCAGCATGTGGCAGCGCAATTTGGAGTCGCTGAAGCGTTACCTGGAGGATACATGAGTCGAGCCGTCGCCCGCTCCATCGCCGACGTGACCACGGGAACCATCTTCGCCGAGGTCGAGATCCTCGCGCCGCCCGAGCGAGTGTTCCGCGCCATCACCGACGGCGCGGAGATCACGCGGTGGTGGGGCGACCCGAGCGAGTACCAGACGACGAGCTGGGTGGGGAAGCTCGAGCCGGGCGGCAAGTGGCGGGCCGAAGGCGTGGGCAAGGACGGGACGCCGTTCCACGTCGAGGGCGAGTACCTCGAGGTCGACCCGCCGCGGAAGGTCGTGCAGACGTGGAAGCCTGGCTGGGATCCGGGGCCGGCGACGAAGATCACGTACCTGGTCGAGCCGACGAAGAACGGTTCGCGCGTCATCGTGCGTCACGAAGGCTTCGGTGATCGCGCCGAGTCGTGCATGGGTCACGGCGCGGGTTGGGAGCGCGTGCTCGGGTGGCTCGTGCGCGATCTGGTGCCGCGGCCGAAGGCGTTCTTCTTGCGCCTGATCGGGCCGCGGCCGACGTTCCCGTTCGACATGACGCCCGAGGAGCGCGAGATCATGACCGCCCACGGCGCCTACTGGCGCGAGCAACTCGCGGCGGGCACCGTGGTGGTGTTCGGGCCGGTGATGGATCCGGCGGGCCCGTGGGGTCTCGGCGTAGTGCGGGCGGCGGACGAGGACGCGGTGACGGCGTTCGAGCGCGGCGACCCCGCGATCCAGAGCGGGCGCGGGTTTCGCTACGAGCGGTTGCCGATGATGGACGCGGTCTTCTGAGACTGCTCAGGGCAGGTGTTGGACCTGCGGGAACATCTCGGCCTCGCGGTTGAACACCGCGCGAGCGAGCAGGATGCCGAGCTGCGGCGAGTACGCCGTGTTGCCGGGCACGTTCGCGCGCTGGCCGTTCGAGAAGACGAGATCGATCGACTCGGTGCGCGACCAGTAGCTCGGCGAGAGCTTGTGGTTGTTGTCGGCATACGCGTTCATCGCGGCGGTGACGGCGACGCTGACGGCGAGGCCGATGAGGCCGCCGCCCCCGCGCGCCTGCCGGCGCTGCGGGATCATGTCGACGATCCAACCGAGCGGATACGAGATGGGCGGGCCCTTCGGCGGGAAGTAGATGAGGCGGCGGTTCGTCAGTGCGTGCGCGACGGGGCTGCGGCTCTCGACGGTGAGCGCGAGGTAGAGGAAGAGCGCGCCGATGATGATGATGAGAAAGAGGACGCCGAAGATGATCCCGATGACCTTCTCGGTCGTGTAGTCGTGCTTCTTGAACCAGACGACGCGCTCGCCGGGCTCGAGCGGGAGGCCCAGGACGGTCGGCGCAGCGCCCCACCCCGCCTGTTGCGGCGGCGCTTGGCCATAGCCGTAGGCGCCCTGCGGTTGCTGCGGCGCGTAGCCGTAGGGTTGTTGGGGCGGAGGTTGACCGTACATGGACGCTCGAAGCTATCAGCTACGGTGCGGCCTTCAACGATCTTCCCTGCGACGCGCGCGCGGCGAAATGAGCGCGCATGGCGGCGAGTCGCTGCCGGGTTTCCCGTGCGAACGACCATGCCATGATGGGCTCGATCAGCCACGCGAGCCAGCGCGGCCGCGCGGTGAAGTTCCAGGTGTAGGTGATGGTGGAGCCGCCGTTCGGTGCGGGCTCGTGGCGGATGGATGCGGCCCACGTCGCGAAGAACGGTGGCTGGTTCACCATCTTCACGGCGGCGACGCGCGGGCGCGTGAACGAGACGTAGACGGTGGTGAGCGCGAACCGCGCGAGGAGCCCGCGCCCGACGCAGGTGGCGAGTACGCCTTTGCCCGCCGCGACGGCATCGCCTTCGAGGTAAGCGGCGGAGAGCAGTGTGTCCCACTCGAGTCGACGGGCGTAGTCGTGCGTCAGGTCGAACGCGTCGTCGCACGAAGCGTCGAGGGTCTCGGTGACGGAGCCGCGCACCTCGGAAGTATGGGGGCGCTGCGCGCGCCGTCGAGTGCCGAGATCACGCCGAGGTCGCGCGGCGGAGGTTCAGTGCGATGAGGCCGATCGGGAGGAGCGGGAGCAGGAGCGCGAGCGTCGTGAGCCCGACGACGAAGCCGACGAGAAACGCGGCGAGGAAGGCGAGGACGTCGCCAGCGGTCGCTGCGGGTGCGGCCTCGACGCGGAGCTTGGCGCGGACGTCGCCGACGGTGGAGCCGAGGAGCTCGTCGAGCGGGAGTCCGTAGAGGCTCTGCGCGTGGCGCCCGCGCACGAACGCACGGAACGTGCGCCGCGGAATGAGCAGGGTGCCGCCGGCGAGGCCACCGAGGTTGAGCTGCCACGCGGCCCAGAAGTCTTTGCAGCCGGCCCCGATCTCCCAGGCGCTGATCTCGAGCTCGCCGAGGAAGTCGGTGCGGTAGCCGGTGAGGACGTGATGAAGGTCGTGATAGCGGACCGCGCGAACGCGGGCGGCCGAGTTGGGGAACGGAAAGGGAAGCGGGCCTAGCTTGAAATCGACCCACTTGGCGCCGTAGCCGCCGTCGTCGCCGAAGCCGTTCTCGGCGAAGTAGCGGGCGCGGGCCTCGAGCATCGTGATGGTGGATTCATCAAAACTGACCATGGTCAGTTTTGTAGCGCCGTTCGGGGCGCTGGACAAGGGGGGGGGGCGTGGCCAGGATGGGCGGCGAAAAATGGCTGCAAAACGCGAGGTCCTCGGCCGGCGGGAGGCGAAGAAGGCCGACAAGCACGAGCGCGTGCGCAAGGCGGCGTGGGATCTCTTCACGACGAAGGGCTTCGCGGAGACCACGACGACGGACGTGGCGGCGCGCGCCGGGATCGCGAAGGGAACGCTGTTCCTCTATGCGTCGGACAAGCAGGACCTGCTGTTCCTCGTGATGCACGACCGTTTGGGGCGGACGGTGGAGAGGGCGTTCGCGACGTTGGGTCCGCTGGAGGGCGGGCCGCTCGAGGAGCAGCTGCTCCATGTTTTCGGCACGCTGTTCCGCATGTACGCGCGGAGCCCGAAGGTGGCATTGGAGTTCGTGCGGACGGTGCCGCAGGGGCACGAGGGTCCGAACGCGAAGGCGGTCGATGCGTTGACGATGGAGTTCTTCGGCCGAATCGCGGGGCTGGTGGGGGCGGCGCAAGCACGCGGCGAAGTGGACCCGCAGCTCGACGCGATCCGGGCGGCGGTAAACCTCTTCTCGCTCTACTTCAGCGCTCTCCTGGGTTGGCTCCGAGGCGCCTACTCGCTCGAAAAGGCGCTCGACCCCTTCCTGAAGGAATCGATCGCCCTCCAGATGAGAGGGCTCCAGCCCCGCTGACGGACGACCGCACCCAGCCCCCAATTCCGACCCGAACGCGATCTTGCTAACGATCGGCCTCGACGGGAGGGGGTGGCGAGGGAGGTGGCGAGAGACCGGCGCGCGCCACCCCCCAATTCCGGCCTGAACGCGATCTTGCTAACGATCGGGGTCAAAAAGGCCGTGGGATTTGGGGGGTCTTCGGGTGGGCTTGGTTCTGGGGGGGCCTGGCTCGGTTCGTGCTGAGGGGTTGGGCATGAAGCGTCTCAACTACGCCATCAAGCAAGCTCACCTCACTGCGCTCAAGTTCACTCGTGGCGATGCCGCCAGCGTCAACCTCACTCCCGCTCGCGTCGACATGCTCCGCATGCTGCTCTCGGGCGGGCGTCAAGGCATGTCGCAGGCCGAGCTCCGCAGGAACCTCGGCGTCGCTTCGCCCACCGTCAGCATCATGGTCCGCGCCCTCGAAGCTCTCGGCTTCGTCCAGCGCACCCCCCACTCCGATCGCCGCACCTGGCTCGTCACCCTCACCGACTTGGCCAAAACCGCCCTCCGCTTCATCCAGTGGATGACCCACGTCCAGAGCCACTACCGCCTCGCCGACGCCTGCGTCTTCAGTCGCGACGCCGGCGTCCCCCAGAAGGGCTGGAAGAAGACCGTCAATCGGCTCCGCAAACGCCTCGACACCTTCGTCGACCGCCTCGGCCGCGATGGCGTCTCCAATCCCTGGGACTACTTCGAGGACGAAAACGAGTTCTACGACGCCGAGGTCCCCGAAAACCCCATCACCTTCGACCTCATCCCCGTCGACTGGGACGACAACTTCGCCGGCGAAGACGACGACGACGATAACGACGACCGCCTCCCCGAAGCCCCTATGCACGACCTCCTCGCCGACATGACCGCCGCCGGTTTGGGCCACCCCGACGCAGACACCATTTGAGCGCGTGAATGTTCCTCACCGGGCTCGATACGAATCGGCATGCGATCGGGTCGAGGCGCTCTCGTCGTTGCTTGCATCTCCTCCGCACTCGTCGCGTGCGGTGATGGATCTCCGTCCACTCCCTTCGACGACGGCGGCACCAGCGACGCCGCGCTCGACGCCGCCAACGACGGAACCGCGAGCGACGCCAGCAAGCCTCCTTCGTCGGACGCTTCCACCGACGGCGGCCCCAGCGACGCCCCGTTCGACGGCACCACACCCTCGGGCTCGAAGCCTCCTCAAGGCTCCAGCCTCTGCGGCAGCGGCACGTTCGGACCCTCCGAGTCCATGAACGTCTGCCAAACGTCGAACCCCTGGTTCCCCCCGCAATACACCGTCACGAAGGACTGCGGCGGCGCCGGGTTCTCGTTCACCAGCGGCGTTTGGGAAGCGTGGTGCACTTCCCTCAGCGTCTACATCTTCGCCCGCTTCGATGGCGCGAAGGGCTTCGAGATCGACTTTCCCTCCGGCAACTTCCAAGCCGGCAACGGCGGCGGCAGCGCCAACGCGTGGTCGGACATCACCAACCAACGCATCATCATCGACGCCCCCAACGTTCAGCCGACCGCGAAGTCCGGCCAGATGTACCTCCTCCACTTCGACGGCAACACCGACGCCGGCACCAAATTCCGCATGGTCGGCGGCGTCGCACTCGACTGGAAGTGACCTCAGCGAAGCACGGTCTTCAGGAACCGACCGATGCCCTCCGCGTCGGGACGCAGAATGCGAACTTCGTCCTGCTTCCCCCAGTTGATCTTCACCGGCACCAGCGCCTCGGCCTTCGCGCAGTCGACCTCCGGCGCGACGAAGCGATGCCTCGTCAGCGACTTCCCTTTCGCGTCGTAGAGCGAGAGCTCCAGATCACACCGCTGCACCTCGAACGGCGCAAACGCACCGACGCACGCATCACGCCTCGGCCGCGGGATCTCGTCCAGCTTCCCCGCCAGCGGGACCGCGTTCACCGCGCGAGGGGCACCGTAGTACCGCACCAAGTCGCTCTCGAGCACCAGTCCGCTCAGGTAGTGGTCCCCTTCGAGCACCACGATCGCCGCCGAGCGATCGGCGGCGTCGCCGCGATCCACGGGCGGAACACCGAGGCCCGTCGCGCCCACGAACTGGTGAAAACCCCACACCGCCGTGATCGTCGCTCCGCGACCGAACGTGAAGTGCAGCTCCTTCGCCGGTGAACCGGGGCAGCTCCGCGTAGCCGTGAACGACAGCTCCTTCGTCAACGCGTCCGGCATCTTCAGCTCGGCGACGTCGAGAAGCACCCGGAGCGGCTTCATTTGCCGTTGAACGACGCCTCGTGAATCCCAAGTTGGTACATGATCGAGACGCGCGGTCTCACCCGCGAGCGAAACCGTGCAGCCACTCGTACCGGTCACCTCCAGAAAGCCCTGACCCGCGTTGAACGTGACCGCCCCCGTGCAATCCCCGGTGCACGGGGCGTCGATGACGTACGTGAACGGCATCGCACTCGTCGTCCCCTTCACCATCACCACCGGCTCGGGCAGCTCCGGAGTGGCGACCGTCACGGTGTTCGACCGCGGCCCCGCGTTCTCCCACCGCACCGTGAGCGCGAGCGATCCCGTCTTCGGAAGCGACTTCGCCGCGATGCCCGCGTGCGCGACACCCGTGTCGTCCGCGAGGACCGTCGCGTCGGGCAGCACCCAAGTCGCGCCCTTCGGGCCCGTCATCGTGAGGAAGACCCCCTCGTCGTCGGCGCGCACCGTCACGGTTGCGCCGGCGTCGTTCGGATCGGGCGGCGCCGACTTCGCGCAGCTCGCCAGCGCGACCAGACCGACCCCCACGACCGCAGCGAGACGGTGAGCTCGCACCTCAGTCCGGGGTCGCGTCGCTCGATGCGTCCGCGCCCGTGTCGGCACCCGCGTCCGCGCCCGTGTCGGCACCCGCGTCCGCGCCCGTGTCGGCGCCCGCGTCCGCGCCCGTGTCGGCACCCGCGTCCGCGCCTGCGTCGCTGCCGCTGTCCTTGATCCCCGCGTCCGCCGTGCAGACGTTCGTCGACTGCACCGCTGCGCGCACCGCCGCGCAGCGCGAGTCGCCCTCCTCTACCGCTCCGAACGGCGTCGGCCCGCAGTAGGTGGTGCCGTAGAGCGCCACGCCACCATCGGGGTCCTTCACCGCCAGGCAGCGCGCCGCGCAGCCCACGCCGGGATCGGTCCCGGAGAAGACGTCGAGCGCCTCGACCGGGCCCAGGCAATCCCGCGGCTCGTCGTACCTGCGTGCATAGTACACGTACGCGCCCGTCCCGTCGCACGCGACGAACGCAGCCCCCGCGACGCTCGCGATCACCGCGAGCGTCACGAGCACCCGACCCGAAGGGCGCGCCTCGGCCATCACGACGCCGGCGGCTCGACGACGCGCACCTTCAGCTCCGCGAGCTGCTCGGGCGCCGCCTTCGACGGTGCGTCCGTCATCAGATCGGTCCCCTTCTGCGTCTTCGGGAACGGAATGACGTCGCGCAGGCTCTCCGCTCCGGACAACAGCATCGCGAGCCGGTCCATGCCGATCGCGATGCCGCCGTGCGGCGGCGCGCCGAAGCGCAGCGCGTCGAGCAGGAAGCCGAACTTCTGCTTCGCCTCTTCGTCCGAGATGCCGAGCGCGCGGAAGACCTTGGCTTGCACCGCCGGGTCATGGAGACGGATGCTGCCGCCGCCGATCTCGAAGCCGTTGAGCACGAGGTCGTAGCGGTGACACAGGACCTTGCCCGGATCCGTGTCGAGCATCTCGACACACGCATCGTGCGGACGCGTGAACGCGTGGTGCGCGGCGACCCACGACTTCTTGTCGTCGTCGTACTCGAAGAGCGGCGGGTTCACGACCCAGAGGAACTCGAACTTGCCGCCGTGCCCGCTCTCGGGGATGAGCCCCATCTTCTTCGCGAGGATCACGCGCAGGTTCGCCATCACGGTCTGGACCACGCTCTCCTTGCCGAACTGGAACAAGAGCAGGTCGCCGTCCTTCGCGCCGCACGCCGCGTTGATCGCGGTGCGGAGCTCGGGCGTGATCGTCTTGGCGAGCGGCGACTGCGTCCAGTTGCCCGTCGCGTCGACCTTGGCGCGCGCGAGCCCCTTGGCGCCCATGCCCTTCACCACTTCTTCGAGCTTGTCCGTCTCGGTGCGCGACATCTTGCTCGCGTGCTCCGCGGGGATGCGCAGCGCCTTGACGATCTCGGCCGGCAGATCCCGGCGGTACGTGCCGTTGGTGAACTTGTCGGCGATGTCCTTCCAGAACGGGATGCCACCGCCCGACTGCTCGATCACGAGGCTGGTGATGTCGGTGTGAGGCATGCCGAAGCGGAGGTCCGGCTTGTCGTTGCCGTAGTGGCCCATCGACTCTTCGAACGGCATCTGCGGGAAGCGCCCGCTCGGGTACTTCTCCTTCAAATCGATCCCGAGCACGTCCTTCCAGACCGCGAAGATGAGCCCTTCCATGATCCGGAAGACGTCGTCCTGGGAGACGAAGCTCATCTCCACGTCGATCTGGGTGAACTCGGGCTGCCGATCCAACCGAAGGTCCTCGTCCCGGAAGCACTTCACGATCTGGAAGTACCGATCGAAGCCCGCCACCATGTAGAGCTGCTTGAAGAGCTGCGGGCTCTCGGCGAGCGCGAAGAACTTCCCCGGGTGCATGCGGCTCGGCACGAGGAAGTTGCGCGCGCCACCGGGCGTGTACTTCACCATCACCGGCGTCTCGAGCTCGAGGAAGCCGTTGTCGTCGAAGTAGCGCCGCGTGACTTGGTTGATGCGGTGGCGGACGCGCAGCGTCTTCTGCAGCGGCGCCCGGCGCAGGTCCAAGTAGCGGTACTGGAAGCGCTTTTCCTCCGCCGTGTCGATCTTGTCGAGGATCTCGAACGGGGGGGTGTCGGCCTTGTTGAAGATGGTGAGCTCGGCGACGTGGACCTCGATCTCGCCGGTCGGCAGCTTCGGGTTCGCGTTCTTGCCGCGCGACACCACGACGCCACGAATGCCGATGACCCACTCCGATCGCACGGCCTGCGCCGCGGTGTACGCGTCCTTCGGGAGCGCGTCGAAGCCCTTGAGATCCGGATCGAAGACGAGCTGGGTGATGCCCTCGCGGTCGCGGAGATCGACGAAGACGCAGCCGCCGTGATCGCGGTAGCTCGCGACCCAGCCGAAGAGGACCACTTCCTTGCCGGCGTCTGCGGCGCGGAGGGCCCCGTTGTGGTGCGTTCGCTTCAACTCGTCGATGAACCTGGCCACGTCGTGCTCCTTCGAAAAAAGTCCCTGAAAAGAGGGACGTCACAGTAGCCGGAAACCGACGGAGCGAAAGGTCGAACCGAGCGCCTGAAAACTTGGCCGCCAACTCGACCTTCCCCTAGTCCTTTCGAGGCGATGCCCCTCTCACGTCCCGGCCGATCCGGAGCGCGCCTAAGGAGCGCCCTCGAGATCGCCGCTGGCGCGCTCGCCGCGGGGGTGCCGGCGACGTTCGCGGCGCTCCACGCGCTCGCGTCGCCCGACCTCGACCGTGACCGGGCGCTCTTGCGGGTGCTCACGCCGGCCGCGACCGGGGTCTTCCGCGCGCTGGACGCCGTCGTCGCTCGTCCGTTCGCGATGCTGCCGCTCGGAGCTCCGGCGTCCCGCGCCGCGCTCGCGGGAGCGCTCGCGCTCGGGCTCTTCGGCCTCGCGCTGCAACGGATCGCGCTCGCGGTGATGGGGAAGCTCTCGCCGAGCCCCGACCGCACCGCAACCGCCGCAACCGCTGGCCGCACGGAGCCTTCGCTCCTCGCGACGTTCGTCGCGCTGACGTTCGCGCTCCTCGCCACGTTCACCACCGCGGCGCAGCTCGAGGCCACGGTCGCGGGCGGGGCCTGCCTCGGCGCGCTCCTCGCGATCGCCCCGGCGTGGGCCTGGCTCGACGGTGCGCCCGGTCCGGCGCGAACGCTCCGCACGGCGCTCCTGGTCGGGCTCGCGGTGACGTACGAGCCGCTCGTCGCGCTCGTCGCGCTGGCGCTGATCGCACCGCTCGTCACGACGACGACGGCGGCGAAGTCGCTTCGTCACCCGCGCTTCGCGCTCGCGCTCCTGGTCGGGTTGTTCGTCGCGGCGCTGCCGCCGATGGTCGCGCTGCTCCGTCGTCGGCTCGCGCCCGAGCTCGAGCTCCCGGGCGGCGTGCTCGCGCACCCCATCTCGGAGTCGTACCAACTTGGGACCAAGAACCCGTGGCCGCTCGTCTCGCGCGAGCTCGGCATCGTCGTGCTCGCCGCCGCCGGCGCAGGCGTCGTCGCCACCGCGCTCCGTGCGCCGCGCGTCGCGGCCGGCCTCGTGCTCGGCGCGGGCGCCGGGTTCGCGAGCGTCCGCTTCGGGGCCGCCGCCAGCGCCACGCGCGCGGCGCCCGTCGTGATCGCCGCGCTCGGCCTGACCAGCGTGCTCGGCGCGGCCGGAACGTGGGCCGCGCTGTCGCGCGTCGCCAGTGCTCGCATCCCGTTCGCGCGATTGAGCGCGGCGCTCCTCGTGCTCTTCGACGTCGCGATCGTCGCGCGAAACGCCGACGACGCGAGCTTCGCGCTCGCCGCCCGCGCCGCCGCCCCGACCGACGCGTGGGAGCGCGCGTTCGGCGGAAGCTTCAAGCCGGGTGCGGTCGTGCTCTTCCCGCGCCGGGACATGTTCGAGCACGCGCTCGGCGCCCGCGCGCGCGGCGCGCTCGACGCCAACGTGCTCCTGGTCCCTCTGTTCGATCCGACCGGCCCGGCGACGATCGCCGCGCTCCGGGCCGAACCGCGCCTGGCCGGCGTGCTGCGCGACGTCGCGCTCGAGGGCGCGCCCGGCGAGTTCGCGCTGTCCGAGCTCGCCACCGCGCGCGAGGTCGACGTGATCTTCGACACCGACTGGTCCGGTGCGCTCGCGCGTCACTTCGTGCCGAGCGGGCTGACGCTGCGCTTCAGCGTCGAGCCGCGAGGCCCGAGCGATCGTCGCGCCGCGCGCGAGGCCAGCACCGCGGACCTCGAGACCTTGAGCGCGACGGTGAAGCCCTACGACGATCTCCGCGCGGCGACGGCGGCGCTCCTGCGGCTGCGCGCGCTCGCGTGCGCTGCGGCCGAGGATCGCGAGGCGACCGCGTGGGCCTTCGCCGACGTGCGCGCGCTCGCGCCGAAGGACGAGCTCGCGACGCGAATCGCACCGCCGCCGAAGCCGAAGCCAGAGCCGGCTCGGTCGCCGCGCGCCGAAGCGCGCGGTCCGAAGCCTCGCTGAAGGTTCACTGAAGGACGTAGAGGAAGCCGCCGCTCGCGTGATCGAGCGGGGACCACCACCCGGAGAGCGCGCGCGGAACGCCGTCGACGCGGACGGTGCGTACTTCGGGCGGCCCGTCCGGTAGGCGGTCGCGCATCGCGCCCGTGTTCTTCGCGGTGCCGTCGCCGTCGACCCACCACCGCACGAAGGTCGACTCCGGCGCCGTGCCCACCACGTCCTGCGCCGCGACGGCGGCGATGCGCGCGCGCAATGCTTCGTACGTGTAGTCCGAGACCCAGACCGGCGAGCAGTAGCTCATGACGTCGACGGCGTCCGGTACGAGCTCGCCGCTCGAGAGCCGATAGCCCGGCACGCCAGTGGCGCCGCCCGTGTACGGGAAGAGCTGATCGACGTTGGCCGGGCTCCCGCACGGGGCGTGGGCACGACCGTGCGCGTGACCGAGCTCGTGCGCGCTGACCTCCGCGAAGCCGACGCTCCCGAAGCCGAGCACCGCGACGGCGCGCTCCTGGATCGAGCTCAGCCCCACGACGCTCGAGGCCATCCCCGCGACGCACCCGTTCGGGCAGTAGTCCAGCCACGAGCTCGCGGGCGTGACGGCCGCCACGTAGTAGACGTCCTTCGCGACCGCGTCGAGCGCGCGCAAGGTGCGCAGCCCGCCGAGGAGCGCGCCCCAACCCCCGCCGGACGCGTCGATCTTCCCGCTCCAGTCCCACGGCGCGTGCACCGAGACCTGGACGTCGGTCACCGGGAACATGTCGTAGAGGACGTCGTGCAAGGCCCCGAGGTCCTCGGGGGCGGTGTGGGGCAGCTTCACGTCGCCGTCGGCCAGGTACCGGACGGGGACGACCACGATCTTCAGGCCCCCGACGACGGGCGCGCTCGGAGGCTCGACGATCGGTGTACCAAGTTGGGATCCGCCGGGTGCGACTTCGCGCACGACGACGCGCGCCGTCGTCCCCGCCGTCACCGTCCGCGCCGGGAGCGTGAAGTCGAACGTACTCGCGAGCTCCGCCTCGGACGAAGTCTGAGCGATCGTCTTCGTGTCCGTGAGCACCTTCTCGCCGTCGGCCGTGCTCAGGTGGAGCTCGCCGACGAGCGCGCGCGGCGCCCACTTCTTCTTGCCCCCGATCCGCACGAACGCGCGCACGAGCGCCGGCTTCTCGCGCAGGAGCGGCACGGTGAGCTCGGTCGGAGCGGGGGTGCGGCTCCACCAGGACATCTTCACCGTCTGGTACGCGGCGACCTCGTCGATCGTGACCGCTTCGGCCACGGTCGCCGGACGCGCGACCCCTCCCTCGGGCGCATCCGACCCCGCGTCGATCGCGGAAGAAGCTCCCTCGCCACCGCACGCGGCGAGAGCGAGCGCCAAGACCAATCCCACCCGACGAATCATTCGTAGCTGGCTACGTTGCGACCGCGCCGCGCCCCATTCAGGGGTCTTCCCCCGCGCGTCCGCCGAGCACGCGGCGCGCGAGCCGGAGCTCCGCCCGCGCGTGCCAGAGCGGGTTCTTCCACGGCGTAGTGCGGTTCTTCTCGAACAGGCGGTGGCTCGCCTGCGCGATCGCGTGATCGACGAGCGGCGCGAGCGCGATCAGGAGCGGACGCCGCGTGACGACCCCCGCCGCGAGCAGCGCCGCGCAGCTCGCGGTCGCGAGCGTGTGGGCGATCTGCGTCTCGCGGCGCGAGTGCAGCGCGAGGTAGTGCGGCCAGAACTCTTCGAAGCTGCGCGACGCGTACGGATCCTCGTTCATGCGACCTCCCGAGCAGTGACGGAGCCGAGCGCGCGATCGATGGCGGCGAGCGCATCGGCGGTGCCCGCGGCGACGCGCGCCCGCGGCCGGAAGCTCACGACGGCGCGCAGGTCCTCGGGCGCAATCCGACGCCGCGCGAGGCCCAAGCCGAGGTGCGCGAGCCACGCGGCGTTGAGCTCTTGCTCGCCGTGGTGCCGGAGCGGACACGAGAGCACCGGCTTCCCGAGCACGAGCGCCTCGGAGAGCGTCATGAAGCCACCGTTCGCGACGACCGCGCGCGCGGTCGCGAGCTCGTGGAGGAAGCGTTCTTCGTCGAACGCGTGGAACGAGACGTTCCCGCTCGCCGGTCGTGCGCCGAGGCCGTAGACCCGAAAGGGGAGCTCGGGGACCTCGGCGAGCGCACGCAGCAAGCCAGCGTCCCCCGCGGCCGTCTGGTAGACGAGCACGTGCTCGCCGGACTCGACGCGGAGCTCTTCGATCGCCGGACGGACGACGGGCCCGAAGATCTCCGTCGGCGCCCCGCCGCTGCGCGGCGCCGGGAAATAGAAGCTCGACACGAGGTAGCGACTGCAGCGCGGGAGCTTCCCCCGCACGATCGCGCTCGTGAGGCGAAAGTCGTAGGTGAGACGCGCACGCACCGCCGCCGGGTGACGAAACCTCGAGATCACGTGGTGGTGATCGAACGACACGATCGGGCGCCCGAGCGCGCGGCCCACGCCATAGGTGAACGAGTCGAAGTCCGACACGACGACGTCGGGATCGAACGCGCGCGCCTCGTCGAGCGCGCGGCCCATGTTCACGCGCAGCACGGCGCGTGCGCGCGCGGCGTTCGCGAGCACGGTCTCGATCCGCTGCGTCGCGCCATCGCGGTGCCGGAGCGTGAAGCCCTCGATCGGGAGGACGTCCCACCCGAGCGCCTCGAAGAGCGTGCGCGCGCGCCCCGACGCGGCGACCTTCACGACGTGCCCGCGCGCGGCGAGGTGCGGGAGCACCACCCGCGCACGCATCGTGTGTCCGAGTCCTTCGCCGGTGATGCCGTAGAGGACGCGCATCACGCGACCCCCCACGCCACCGTCGCGACGAGCGCGGCGTGGTCCGAGAGCTCGCTCGGCGCGATCTGCACCTGCGTCACCGCGAGCGGCGCCGAAGCCAGCACCGCATCGAGCGCCCACCGCGGCGCGTGCGCGGGGAACGTGCGCACGAGCTCCGCCGGCGGACGCACGCCGAGCGCGCTTCCCACCGCATCGATCGTGTCGTCGACCGGGAGCCGGCGAACGATCGCCCCGACGTTCATCGCGTTCAGATCGCCGAGCACGATCCGCGCCGGCCGCGGAGGGAGCAGGTCCGCGAGCCGCCGCAGCTGGGCACCCCGCGCACGACGCGACGCCCAGTCGAGGTGGAGCCCGATGATCTCGAGCTCCCTCCCGTCGTCGAGCGCCAGGACGACCTGCGCGTAGCCCTTGTCGTCGAGCCAGCGCGCCGGGACCTTGGCCCCGCCTTGGACCCGCGCCGCGCGCCGGTGCAAGAGCGCCACGCCGCGCCGGCCGCTCGGCGAATGTCCCACGAAGGTACACTCGGCGAACCCGGCCCGGAGGGCGACGTGCGCCGCGGCCGCGTCGTCCACTTCTTGGAGCGCGACGACGTCCGGCGCGAGCCCCGCGAGGTGCCCGGCGATCGCCTCGGCGCGGGCATGCTGGCCCCGACCCAAGCGTTTGGTGTTGAACGTCACCACCCGCAACGGCGTGCTCATGCCCTCTCCAATCCGCCGCGCGCCGAGCCGATTCCGCGGATGACGAAACGATGACGAAGGACTCGGCACGCCTCATGCAACCCACGGGGTGTATAACGATGGCCCGCATGGGCGCGCTCGTCCCCGGAAGCGACTACGAGATCGTCCGGACGCTCGGCTCGGGCGGGATGGGGCGCGTGTATCATGCACGCATCCGTTCGACCGGCGCCGAGGTCGCGCTGAAGACGCTCGTCCGCGCCGGCGATCCGGCCGCGCGCCGCATGCTCCTGGGCGAGGCGACCATCGCGGCGCAGCTCGCGCACGAGAACCTGGTCCGTCTCCTCGACGTGGGGGCCGATGCGGAGGGCAACCTCTTCCTCGTGATGGAGCTCGTGGTCGGGTTCGATCTCGATCAGTGGCTCGCCGTGTTCCCCGGCGCGCGCGCCGTGATCGACACGCTCGCGCAGGTAGCCGACGGGCTCGCCGTCGCCCACGCGGCCGGGATCATCCATGGCGACCTCAAGCCGGCGAACGTCCTCGTCGAGCGCGCGACCGCGCGCGCGAAGATCACCGACTTCGGCATCGCGCACGTCGTCGATCCGCTCGCGCCCGCCGCGCCGTTGCACCGCTTCGCCGGCACGCCGTTCTACATGGCGCCCGAGCAGTACTTCGGCGACGACGCCGTCGGTCCGTGGACCGATCTCTATGCGCTCGGCGTGATGCTCTACGAGATGCTCGCCGGCCAACCGCCGATCACGGGCGCCAACGTCGCCGAGCTCTTCCAGCGGAAGATCCTCGGCGTTCCGCCGTTCCAGGGGCGCGCCGGCGTGCGCACGACGCCCGAGCTCGAGGCTCTCCTCCGCGAGCTACTCGAGCCCTCGGCGCGGCGCCGGCTCCGCTTCGCGGCCGAGGCCGCCGCGCGCCTGCGCGCGATCGGCGCCGAGCTCCCGATCGCCAGCGTCGCCGAGGTCACGGCGCCACCATCCAAGCGACCGACGACGGTGATCCCCGCGTCCGGCTTCGACGAGACGCAGCTCGGCCCGGCGAGCGTGACGCCGACGCGACCGCGCTCGCCGAGCGAGTCCAACCCGCGCGTCGTCTTCGCCGCGACCGAGCTCGCTCCTGCCGACACCACCCCCGCGTCGGGATCGCCCGCGCGGAGCTCCAAGACCGAGGTCATGGAGCGGCCGTCGCAGCTCGAGAGCTCGCGCAACGACACGGGCCCGAACCTCGCCCGGATCGAGGGCTCGTCCGACGTCGCGCTCTCGCTCGATGGTCGCCGCGCGATCCCGTTCGTCGGGCGCACGCGCGAGCTCCAGATGATCGAGGACCTGGTCGCGCGCGTCGGCGAGGAGCGCACGCCGCGCGTGGTCGTGCTGCTCGGCGGCGCCGGCGTCGGGAAGAGCCGCCTCGCACGCCACGCGCTGGCGCTCGTCGAGCGGACCGGCGCGATGGAGAGCGCCGCCGCCGCGTTCGACGTGTCCGAGGCCAGCGTCGCCGGGGGCCTCCGCCATGCGTTCCGCCGCTTGCTCGGGTGGCCCGTGCGCCCCGGCGCGGAGGTTCGCTCGTCGTGGGACTGGCTCACCGACGCGCACGGCAAGCTCCCGTTCGACGCGAGCCGCATGGAGGCGTGGCTCGGTCGCGCGGAGCCGATGGCCGAGCGCGAGATCGTCGAGCTCGCGGAGCGCGCGCTGTCGGCGTGCGCGGCGAAGCGACCCGTGTACCTCTGGTTCGACGACGCGGGCTGGTCGCGCGACGGTGCGCTCGCGCTCGTCGAGGCGATCCTCGAGAAGAGCGAGCTGCCCGTCCTGTGTGCGCTCACGCTCCGCACGGGGACCGCCGATCACCCGGCGCTGCGGGAGCGACTCGCGCGGTTGGCGGAGAGCGAGCGCGTGCGCTTCGAGCACCTCGGGCTGCTCGCTCCGGCCGAGCGGCGGGCGCTGCTCGAAGCGGTCGCTCCGCTCGCGCCCCCGCTCCTCGAGGCGCTGTCCGCGATCGACGAGACGCCGCTCCTCTTGGTGCAGACGCTCCGCGACTGGATCGAGTCGGGGATGCTCGAGCTCCACGAGGGCACGTATCGTCCGCAGGGCGGCCGTGCGCCGGCGTTCCTGCTCGCGACGCGGGCGCCGGCGCGCGTCTTCACCCAGCGCCTCGAGGCGCTCGTCGGTGCGTTCGGTGACGACGCGCCCGCCGCGGAGCGCGTGCTCCTGCGAATCTCGCTCCTCGGGGCGCGCTTTCGGGCGGCGACGATCGTCGCCTGCACCGCGCGCGACGCTGCGCTCGTCGATGCGGTGCTCGACCGCGCGATGCTCGCCGGCATCGTCCGCCTCGACCGCGACGCGCTTCGCTTCGATCACGGCCTCTTCCAGGAGGCGCTCGGCGAGAAGCTCGCGAGCCACCCCGAAGCGGCGCAGCTCCGGTGCGACGTCGCGCGCGGGCTCCTCGAGGCCTACGGCGCCGAGCGCGCGGACGTGCAGGTTCGCGCGGCCACGCTCTATCGCGAGGCAGGCAACGCTGAGCCCGCCGCGGAGACGCTCGCGGTCGCGGGGCGCGCGATGCTGCGCGCGGGTGCGTTCGACGCGGCGACCGACACGCTCCGCACGCTCGAGCGCTGGCTCGCCGAAGATCGCGTACCGGAGCGCCACGTGCGCACCGCCACCCTCCATCGCTTGCGCGGGCTCTGGCACTACTTCCAGCTCCGCTACGAGGACGCCCGGTCCGAATACGAGCGCGCGCTCGCGATCTTCGAGGAGCTCGACCACCGCGCCGGCATGCGCGACGTGAGGTTCAACGTCTCGAGCACCTACTTCTACCAGGATCGCTTCCGCGAAGCGGAGGCGGCCGTACGCGCGCTCGTCGACGCCCCCTACGATCCGAGCGACGAAGGGATGCCGCACCTCCTCACGATGGCGCACCACCGCCTCGCGGATCTCGCGGGGCTGCGCGGCGACTCGGTGGCGATGCTGCACCACGCCGACGAAGCGGCTCGCTACGGATTGCGTAGCGAGCCGTGGGTACGCCCGTTCACGCGGGTCGCCCGCGCGGAGGCGGCGCTCGCCTTGGGCGACGTGCCCACCGCCCAGGCCATCGCGCGCGAGCTCGGGCAGGCGGTCGAGGCGAGCGGTGATGGCGCCGTGTCGAACGACTTGATCGAGCTGCGCTTGAAGATCGATCTCGCGACCGGGAGCTGGCGCTCGGCCCGGACGGCGACCGATCTCCGATTGGAGGCCGTCCTCGCGCAGGACGACCGGTGGCGGAAGACGATGCTCCTCGTGTTCGCCGCGCTCTGCGCGACGGCGCTCGATCCGCCGGAGCAGGCACGGGAGGCCGTCACCGCGTTCGTCGCCGCCTGGGACGAGGTGAAGCACGACGAGGCGTTCACGTGGTGGGCGATGGATCGGCTGGCGCGGCTGTTGGACGAAAAGTCTGCGCCCGACCTCGCCACGCTGGTGCGCGAACGGCTCGCCGCGCGCAGGAATGACGTGCTTCAGAAGTTCGCCTGAGCCACGCCGGACAAAAGCGCAGCTCGGCCGTCGGATCCTGGTGACTTCGTCTCGCGCGGGCGCGTAAATGGTGAGTTGGAGGAGTCATGCCCATTCGCAAGTTCAACGTGGGGATGTTGTCGGCGAGCGCGGTGCTCGGAGCGATCGCAGTGGTCGCCGCTTGCTCGAGTGATCCGGTCGTCCAACCCCAGGTCGAAGCGGGCCTGAACTGCGGCGACGGAGCGCAAGTCTGCGGGACGAGCTGTACCGTCCTCGCGCGGGACGCGGAGAACTGCGGCTCGTGCGGGAAGAAATGCGCGTCCGGCGAGGTCTGCTCGCAAGGCGCCTGCGCCGCGAGCTGCGGCGGGGGGACGACCAAGTGCGGGAGCACCTGCGTCGACACGCGCTCGGACGCGGCCAACTGCGGCGCCTGCGGCACCAAGTGCGGCGCGACCGAAGTCTGCAACGCCGGCAAGTGCGCGAGCGCCTGCGGCGCGGGCTCGACGACGTGCGGGAGCTCGTGCGTGAACACCCAGACCGACCAGGTGAACTGCGGTGCCTGCGGGACGATCTGCCAGAGCGGCGAACAGTGCGTGGGCGGCACGTGCAAGATCTCCTGCCAGACGGGCCTCACCCTGTGCACGCCGCCGCAGATCGATGGCGGTGTGAGCGACGCGGCGAGCGATGCGCCGAGTGATGCTCCGAGTGATGCTCCGGGCGATGCGGTCGCGGACTCGGCGAGCGACGGCTCGATCGTCGACGCATCCTCGAGCGACGCAGCCACCCTCGGTGGGACCTACTGCGCGAACCTCCAGACCGACAACGCCAACTGCGGCGGTTGCGGCATCACGTGCCCGAGCGGCCAGCAGTGCGCGAGCGGGAAGTGCTCGACGACGTGCGGTGCTCCCAACACGCTCTGCACCCCGGACGCGGGTCCGCCAGTCTGCGCGAACCTGAATTCGGACGTCCAGAACTGCGGCACTTGCGGCAAGATCTGCCCGAACGGCAACGCTTGCTTCAAGGGCCAGTGCGTCCCCGCCTGCGGCAACGACTGCTGGGGCCCCGATGGGTGCCTGACGGCGGGCGGCCACTGCATCCAGTTCTCGTGTCGCGCGGGAAGTGCGGGTCCGAACTACTGCAACTCGTGCAAGGGCTGGTCGGAGGTCACCTACAACGACTGGCTCAACGGCGGTTGGTGCGCCGACGTCATCGCTCGCTACCGCGTGTCGGATGGAACGGCGACCCACTGCGGCGCCGCGCCCACCTGCTGTGGGAGCTCGGCGGCGTGCGCCGGCGGCGACAACGCGTGGCACTTCCACGATGGGACCACCAACCACTACGTCGGTCCGGCCCTCGGCATCGCGAACAACACGAACTGCACGTACTGGAACAACGTCGACACCAGCAACTACACCCGCATCACGGCGTGCAAGCGCTACTGAGCTGACGTCGAGGGTCGGGTCGATTTCGCGCAACCCCCATCGGGCTCGGCTCGATGGGGGGGCATCATGCGCACCTCCAAGCTCGTCGCCCTCGCCTCGCTCGCCACCCTCGCCGCTGCTTCTTCCATCGCCTGCAGCGGCGGGACCACGGTCACCACCGACCCGGGCGTCGCGCTCGACTACCGGTCTCCCGTGCTCCTGGAGTGCGGGTATGGCTCCTCGCTGACCGGGGACGTCGACGGCGACCATCACGAGGATCTCGTGACGCTGTGCCGGAGCTCGCAGAGCTCTTCCACGTCGACGCTGCGCGTCTACCTCGGCGGCAACTTCGATGCCCCCGTCGAGACGACGGTCGAGAACAACGGCTCGCTCTACGACGTCGATGGAGACGGCATGGACGACTATACGACCGGTAGAACGGTCTACTTCTCGCTCGGCAAGGGCCTGTTCTCGAGCGGGACCAAGGCGAACATGCCGTCGGGCGGCGAGTGCCGCTTCGACGTCGACGGCGACGGCTTCCGGGACATCCTGACGTCCACGGGTGGTGAGTTGACGGCGTGGTCGATCTCCGCCAACGGCATCGCGACCAAGCTCTTCACGGTCTCGGACGTCGGCTACGGGCCGGCGTTCGGCGACCTCGATGGTGACGGGAAGCTCGACATCTTCTACGCGAAGGGCTCCTCGATCGTCGCGCGCTACGGCAAGGGCGGCGGCGCGTTCAGCGCGGCGCAGGTCGTCGTGACGCTCGATGGCGTGATCAACGGCGTGCGCGACGTGGACCTCGACGGGAACGGCAAGGTCGACGTGCTCGCGACGATGGGAGCGACGGGCGGCGGCACCACCAGCGGCTACGAGCTCCTCCACGACGACGGGACCGGCAAGCTCTCGGTCGTGAAGACCATCGCGAAGGTCGACAGCGTGAGCTACTGGTTCACGGACGCGACGGGCGACGGCAAGGTCGACGTCGTCCTGTCGGAGCGAGAGGCGCTCGCGGTCGCCCCGGGCCTCGGCAACGGGTCGTTCCTCGATGCGACCGTCATCACCGGGCCGTGGACGAACGCCAGCTACTCGCACTTCGCCGACGTGAACGGCGACGGGAAGAAGGACCTCATCGTCAGCGATTCGAGCGTGGCGGTGATGCTCCGGAAGTGAGCAGCGTGCCGATCGGCCCCCGAGCCCGTAAGCTGAGCCCATGAAGTGGGTCGCGCTCACGGTCTTCGTCCTCGTGGCGTGCGGCGGCAGCGTCGCACCCTCTGGTGACGCGGGGAGCGACGCCACGGCCGAGGCGGGCAACGACGCTCTCGCTTGCACGTACGGTCCGCCGGGCTCGCTCGCGTCGGCGAAGAGCTGCACGAGCGCAGCGGATTGCGCGTTCGTGCTGATCCCGGTCTCGTGCTGCAAGGACATCGCCTACGGCGTGCGAGCATCGGCCAAGGACGCGCTTGCGAAAGAGGTCGGCGCGCGGACTGCTTCGTGTCCGGCATGCGGCTGCGCGGCGCAGCCGGAGGACGAGACGGGGAAGCTCGGGGTGGACTTCGCGGCGAGCTGCGACGTCGGGAAGTGCGTGGCGCACGCGAAGTGAGCGGCGTGGAGGGGCTCGCGGAGGGCGCGAGGAAGCGCGCGCGTGGGGTGCGTTTCGGCACGGATGGCGAGGGGTGCGGCGCGAGGTAGCGGCGCGGGCGGCGCGGGCGACGCGCGTGGTGCCGTGGCGCGTGGCGCGCGGTGTCGAGGAGCTCGCGAGGGTTGCGGTGCTCGGCGCGGCGTGCTGCGCGCTCGACGAGGCGCGTGGTGCCGTGGTGCGTGGTGCGTGGTGCAGCGGCGCGTGGCGCAGTGGCGTGTCGTGCTACGGCGCGAGGTGCTGCGGCACGCTGCGTCGACCAGACTCGGGAGGTTCGCGGTGCAGCGGCGCGCGGTGCAGCGGCGCGCGTGTCGAGGAGACTCGCGAGGTTCGCCGTACTGCCGCGCGCGTGGCGCGGCGTCAGGAGACTCGCGAGGTACAGCGACGCGTGACGCGCTGGCGGCGAGGGGGTCCGAGACCCTCGGTGCTCTGCGCTCGCGGAGGCCTTGGCGGAGCTCTCGCGAGCTCCACGGTTTCAAGCGTCGTGCGAGGGACGTTCCGACGCGGCGACCAGGCCGCGTTTCCTCCATCCCGTGCTGGCGAGCCACGTGCGTGCTCGCGTGACGGGTGACGGAGATGGTGGCTCTTCGCGCTCGAGCTGCGTCGGGTCGGGCTGGATGCCGTCGAACCAGCGCGCGGACGAGCACGGATCGAGCCCCACGATGCGGGAGCCGTGCTTCTTTGCGTTCATGAGGACGTAGACGATCGCGTTGCGCACTTCGCGCGGGCTCTTCAAATCGCGCGCGTGGTAGCGCTCGCGCCAGACGCTGCCGGTCACCTTCAACTTGCGGTTGAGCGCGCGAGCGAGACGCACCGCGAGACCGAGCATGCCGCGCGAGAGGAACGACGTGTCGTGCGCTTCGACCATGAAGTGCACGTGGTTCTTCTGGATCGAGAAGTGGACGACGCGAAACGATGCGCCTGTCGCGGGGGACTTCTTCACCGCCGCGACGGCCTCGGTGAAGGCACGCGCGAGGACCTGCTCCCGAAACGACGGGAGACCGTCGCGCGCGCGAAGCGTCACATGAACGGGGTGGTAGGTGCGATGAACCGGCCGCGCGCGATGCGGGACGCGCCGGACGGTGCCCGGCTTGCGGCCAGCGCCGGCACGTGCGCCGCCGCGAGGCTTCCGCACACGAGTCGGGGGAAAGAGACCGAGCTGAGTCGAGTCGCTCACCATCGTTTGATTAGGGCAATATTCGTCCTCCGGACGATCCTGTCAAGGCGCCGGCATCCGCGCTCGCATCCGCGCTCGCATCCGCGCCGGCCTCCGCGCCGGCATCCGCGCTCGCATCCGCGCCGGCATCCGCGCCGGCATCCGTGCCCGCCTCACCGCTCGCCTCCGCGCCGGCATCCGCGCTCGCCTCCGCGCCGGCATCCGCGCCGCATCCGCGCCGGGCATCCGCGCCGCATCCCCGCTCGCATCCGCGCCGCATCCCCGCTCGCATCCGCGCCGGGCATCCGCGCCGCATCCCCGCTCGCATCCGCGCCGGCGCCGCGCTCGCATCCGCGCCGGGCATCCGCGCCGCATCCCCGCTCGCCTCCGCGCCGGCGCCGCGCTCGCCTCCCGCGCCGGCCTCCACGCTCGCCTCCCGCGCCGGCCTCCACGCTCGCCTCCCGCGCCCCGATCCGCAACGGCGCCGCGCTCGCATCTGCTCGCTGACATCCCCTCCGCGCGGGCCTCCGTGCTTCGCTCCATCCGCATTCGCGCAGGCAGCCGACTCCATTCACGGTGATCGCCCGCATCCGCGCCCTCCGCGCCGTGAGATCGGAGGCGCTCAGACCGAGGACACTCCTGACACGTTCTCCGCTTGTCCGAAGACATCCCTGAGAGTGCAGCGCCGAAGGCGGGGACGGTCCTGTAGGAGAGCGTGCCTTGCTATCGGAGTGAAAGTCTCAGCGGCGGGCACCGAGCTTCGGGGAACCTCGCCGTGATCACCGGCACGTCCGTGACGGCTCGCGCGTCACGCCCGCGACAGCGGGGGCACTGGGACGCGTCGGCGTCGGCATCCGCTCGCGCATCCGCATCACGCATCCGCGCCGCTCGCACATCACGCCATCGGCGCCGCTCGCGCATCCGCATCCGCATCCGCATCCGCATCCGCACCCGCACCCGCACGCGCATCCGCATCCGCACGCGCCCCCGCAGCCGCAGCCGCACGCGCCTCCTCACCCGCACCCGCACCACCGACGCCCGCCCTCTTCACGCCCAGACCTTCGCGCCCTTCGCCCTCCACGCTTCGACGACCACCCTCTTCGGGAAATAGAACTCCTCCCCCTTCGCCTCGAGCTCCTCCCGAATCGCCGCTCCCAGCTTCGGCACCAAGAGCTTCTCCAACGTCGCGACGCCACGCTCGGCGTCCTTCGTGAAGTCGACGCGGTGCGCAGCCCCTACTTTTCCGCGCACGTGGTGATCGTAGCCCTCCTCCACCAAGAGCTTCGTGCGGAGGCCCTTGCTCGCGGAGAGCTCTCCCGTGCCGTCGATCACCACCAGCTCCGCCTCGATCGCACCGCCCGCGAACAGCTGCGAGCCCATGTCGATCGCGCCCGCCTTCACGCTCCCGCCCACCAGGATCTGCGTCCACTCCCGCGCGTCGCTCAGCACGCCGTCCACCACGAGATCCCCGCTCACCATCAGCGAGACCCCCAACTCCAGGTTCCCCTTCACGTGGAGGTCACCGCGGACCCACAAAAGCTTCCCCTTGAAGGCACGATCCGCGACGTCGCCGCGGAGCACGACCTTCTCGGACGTCTTGGGCAACCGCTTCAGCGCCGCGAACCGCACCTCGGCCTCGGTCGCCTTCTCGCACGCCTCCGCGACCGCGACGACACGCGCATCGTCGCTCGCCCCGTACACGGTCCCCCAGTAGACCAACGCCGGCCACGGCGCGAGCTTCGCGACCTTCGCCGCCGGCAACACCTTCGGTCGATTGCGGAGCTTCGCGCGCTTCTCGAGGATGCGACTGTCCGCGACGAGCTCGAAGCCCTCGCCGAGCCGCGCGCGGAGCTGCTTCTCGTACTCCGCCACCGCGCGCCGGCGCTGCTCCTTCGAGGGAACCCCCGCCGCGTAGAAGCCCTTCGTCTCGAGCTTCGTGCCTTCGGGGAAGCGAAACTTGTACGTCCGCTCCGCGACGAACGCGAGCGGCGGCGCGTTCTTCACGACGCACGACATGACCTGGTTCGACCAGAGCCAAAGGAGCCACTGCTGCTTCTTCCGCGCGAACAGCAGCGCGTAGCTGGTCTCGTCGGTGGGCGCTTGGAGCTCGGGAGGAAGCTTCGCGGCCATCGCCGATCAGCGCTTCACTTCCGGCACACCCTGCGACACGAACGTCCAGCCGATCAGCTTGTAGAGCAGCCGCGCTCCCACGTTCGCGTCCCACTCGTCGTCCGGGCCCGGCGCGACCTCGTTGAGATCGAACCCGACGATCCGCCGCCCGCTCTGCGCCACCATGCCGAGCAGCATGCTCGCCTCGTGGAACGACAGCCCACCCGCGACCGGCGTGCCCGTGTGCGGGCACAACGCGGGATCGAGCCCATCCACGTCGAAGCTGACGTAGACCTCGCGCGGCAGCTCCGAGAGCTTCGCCGCGAACACGTCGAGCAGCTTGCCCTGGAGCCGCGCCTGCGCGACGTGCACGTCGTACAGCGTGCTCACGCGCGGGTCCTTGCCGATGATCTCGGCTTCGGCCTCGCAGAGATCGCGGATGCCGACCTGCACGATCTTCGCGACGTTCGGCACGCGCCGCAGCACGTTGAACATGATCGACGCGTGCGAGTCGGTGAAGCCCTCGTAGGCGTCACGAAGATCGGCGTGCGCGTCGACGTGCAGGATGCCGAGCCCCGGGTGCGCCTCGGCCACCGCCCGGATCGCACCGAACGGCGTCGAGTGATCGCCACCGACCACGCCGACCGTCTTGCCTTGCCCGAGCAGGCGCTTCGTCTCGTAGTAGACGACGTCGTTCACGCGCGCCGAGATGCCGTTCACCTTCGCGAGCGCAGCCTCGAGCTCGGCGTCGCCGCTCACGCGACCGCCCGCTTCGATCACTTCCTCCGCCAGGCGACGCGCTTCGTCGTTCCAGGTCTTGAGGTCACCGTTCTCGGCGAGCATCGCGACCTTGCCGCGGTACGGGAAACCGATCTCCACGTCGTAGAGATCGACCTGCATCGAGGCGTCGTAGATCGCGCGCGGGCCCTCGCTCGCGCCGCCGCCGTAGCTCGTCGTCGCGTCCCACGGGACGGGCAAGAGCACGATGCGCGCCTCGTCCGGGGTGTAGGGCAAACCGTAGATCCCCGCGTCCTTGTCCGCGGCGGCGTTCGGGTCGAAGGTCATGCGGTCGACATAGCATTCCGGTACCCGGACGGAAGAGTGGGGAAGAACCCCGCGCGCATTCCGTACACTGTACGCCCACGGAAATCGAAAGGACGATGCCCGCTCACTCCCTCCGACTCTCTCTCGCCGCCCTCTTCATCCCTCTCGCCCTGACCGGTTGCGGCCGGCTTCGTGGCGACAACGCCGACGCCGGCGCCACCAGCACGGGCAGCGCGACGCTCACGTCCGCGAGCACGAGCTCGGCGGCCAGCTCCAACGCCACGAGCTCCACCTGGGCCGTCAAGCCGCGCCCCGCGAGCCTCACGGACCCGAAGCCCTGGGCGAACGAAGCCGGGCGGCGCGGGACCTGCACGTTCGCGGGTTGGTCCGAGAAGGACGGCGAGAAGCGCTCGCTCTTCAAGATCGTGCTCCCGCCCGATCACGAGGTCGACGGCTTCCAGACCTGGCAGTTCTATTACGACGCCAGCGGCAAGCAGATCGACTCGTACCCGAGCGCGACGTCACCGCACTTCAACGACGACGCGGGCATCCAGGACCTCGGCCAGCGCGGCAATTCGATCCCGAAGGACGTCGCCAACGTCGAGTGCGAGATCACGCGCGTCACCTACAAGGACGGAACGGTCTGGTGGAACGAGAACCTCATGGTCAGCTCGAACCACCGTCCCCAAGGCGGCTTCTCGCCTGCGGTCTTGAAGGACCACACCGGAGAGAAGATCGCGGTGGTCGGCGAGCTCGACGTGAAGACGATGACCGTCCAGCTCAAGAACCTCGGTGACCGCACGACCAAGCGCGTGCGCGTCGGCACGCTGTGCTGGAAGGAAGACGACCGCGACTACGATAGCGACTGGGCCGACGTCGCCATCCCCGCCGGCGAGACCCGCAAGGTCAAGGTCGACATCAACGCGAACGACGTCGTGCGCTGCCAACTGCTCGAGACCGCCGTCTCCTCGGTCGAGTGGTCCGACGACACGGTGTGGACCAACCGCAACCTCGACACCTCTCAACGACCGCGCTGATCCGCCGCCGGAGCTTCGGGCGGCGCGGCGAGGAACGCGAAGTACGCGGCGAGGAGGACGAACCCGATCACCCCCGCGGGCTCTCCGAGCGCCGTCGCACCCCAGTAGGGGTTCGAGCGCACCTTCCCGACGTGACGCGCGAGCGCGAGCGTCGCCCCCGCCGACGCGATCAGGAACGCGCCGCCGATCAAGTAGCGCACCCGAGGCAACGGCAACGCCGACGGCACGAAGACCGCGATCCCGAGGCCCAAGAACCCGAGGCCGAGCCCCATCGTGAACGCGATGGGGCGCGAGCTCGCCTCGTCCATGCCGACCATCACCAGCCCGAGCGCGAGCACCTGCAGGATCACGAGCACGAGCCCCGCGATCGCGGCGCCGCCCCCGCCGATGCCGCGCAGACGCCCGATCGCGACCGCCATCGCGATCCACGCGGCAGCCGCCGTGGCGATGCACACGACGTAGTCGCCATCCTTCGGGAACGCCGCGAGCGTCGCGGCGAGGAGCGACGCAGCAATCGCACCGGTGACCGCAGACGGACGGCGCGGCGTGGCGCTCACCGTCGGCGCACCCAGCCCGACGACGAGGAACACGACCATCTCGAGCCGGCTCGAGAGCACCGACCAACCGCGATCGATCCCCTCCACCAGCGTGAAGACGAACGAGTTGGGCTCGCCGGCCTTGGGCTCGAGCGCATCCGACAGCATGCCGAACGCGAGCGCGATCCCGGCGGCGCCCACCGCGAGCGCGAACAGCCCGAACCCGCTCCGTCGTTGCGCGACGACGACGGCCGCAAAGAAGGTCGCCTCGACGATGCGGTTCGCGATCCAAGTCGGCGCCGCGACGAGCGTGGGGTGCTCCTCCGCGAAGGAGAACGACGGGTCGACGAGCTCCCGTGTCTCGGAGAGGAGAAACGCCGCGCCGACGGCGCCGATCAACCACGGAGCCGCCCGCGACCCCGAGGCCCGCGCGATCCCGTAGAAGCCGGCCGCGAGCAGCAACCAACCACCGAGCGACTGGCCGTGCCCGAACCCGACGAGGGTCGCGGCCACGCCGCACAGGACTGCTGCGATCGGATCCACGACTTCAGCCATACCCCACTGAGCCTTGGTTTGCCTGGCGCGCGAGGATACGGTTCGGACATGGACGAGAAGGAGTTGCGCGAGGTCTTCCGCGAGAAGGGCATCACCAAGGTCAAGGTCGGCGGCTTCGACGTCGACGGCGTGCTCCGCGGCAAATATGTCTCACTCGAGAAGTTCTGGAGCGCGATCAAAGGTGGCTTCGGCTTCTGCGACGTCATCTTCGGGTGGGACATCAGCGACGTCCTCTACGACAACGCGCGCGTGACGGGGTGGCACACCGGCTATCCGGACACGCACGCGACGATCGACCTCTCCACCTTCCGCGAGATCCCGTGGGAGCCCGGCACGGCCACGTTCCTCGTCGACTTCGTCACGAAGGACGGCAAGCCACACCCGGCGTGTCCGCGCTCGCTCCTGAAGGGCGTCATCGGCAACGCGAACGCGGCCGGCTATCGCCCGCTCTTCGCGGCGGAGTTCGAGTTCTTCATGTTCCGCGAGACGCCGCAGTCGCTCGCGGCGAAGGGCTACCGCGGGCTCGAGTCGCTCAGCCCCGGCATGTTCGGGTACTCGTGGGTGCGCGAGGGCCAGAACAGCGAGCTCTGTCACGCGATCCTCGACGAGATGGCCGCGTTCGACGTCCCGATCGAGGGCCTCCACACCGAGACGGGGCCCGGCGTCTACGAGGTCGCGATCCGCTACGACGAGGCGCTCCGCATGGCGGACAAGGCGGCGCTCTTCAAGGCGGGGATGAAGCAGCTCTGCGCGCGGCGCGGCGTGATGCCCACGTTCATGGCGAAGTGGAACGCCGAGCTGCCCGGCTCGAGCGGGCACCTGCACCAATCGCTCTGGGACGGCGAGCTGAAGACCAACCTCTTCTACGACGGCGCGCGCGCCGACAAGCTCAGCGACTTCGCGCGCCACTACATGGGCGGCCAGCTCGCGCTGATGCCCGAGCTCACCGCGCTCTATTCGCCGACGGTCAACAGCTACAAGCGCTACGTGCCGGGCGTCTGGGCGCCGATCACCGCGACGTGGGGCGTCGAGAACCGCACCTGCGCGCTGCGCGTGATCCCGGCCGACGCGAAGTCGACGCGCCTCGAGTACCGGCAGACCGCGGCCGACATGAACCCGTACATCGCGATCGCGACCGCGCTCGGCGCCGGCCTCTACGGGATCGAGAAGCGCATCGACCCGGGGCAGGAAGCCTCCGGCGATGCGTCCGCCAACGCGGACGGGTTCCGCCGCGTGCCGCGCACGCTGCGCGAAGCGACCGCGCGGCTCGACGCGAGTGAGCCGGCGCGCGCCATCCTCGGTGCGCCGTTCGTCGATCACTACGTGCGCACCCGCGATTGGGAGGCCCGCCAGTACGAGCGCGCCGTCACCGAGTGGGAGCTCCGCCGCTACTTCGAGAGCGTCTGACGTGTACGGGTACCCTCCGCAATACCCGCCGCCCGGTGCACCGGGACCCTACGGGCCGATGCCCTACGGCTACGGGCCGTACGGCTACCAGAACCCGCTCGTCACGGTGCGGAACGGCGCGATCGTCGCCGCGTCGTGTCTCGCGGCGATGGGTTTGATCGAGCTGTTCGACACCACGCTCTACCTCGCGCACTCGGGCTTCTTCATGCTGCGCCTGCTCGGGTGGATGCGCATCTTGCTCGAGGTGGGCGTCGCCGTCGGCGCGGCAATGATGACGCGCGTGCCACGCTCGTTCGGCGCCGGGCTCGCGGGGTGGACGTGCTTCGCGTTCATCACGATGAGCGTGCTCGTGTCGCTGTGGAAGCGGCTCACGTTCTCCTACGGGGCCGGGTCCGGCGTCCTCTACGGGCAGTGGTTCCTCCTCACGATGGCGTACGGCGCGTTCACCGCCCTGCCGATGATCGTCGCGTCGCAGACCAACGTGCGCTGGGGCGCCGCGACGAATGCGTTCGCGGGCGTGCTCGTCGGCATCTGGCGGATGGGGGAGCTCTACTACCTCATCAAGTCGACGGACGACGATGGCTACGGCGGTGGTGGGGGCTACGGTTACCCCAGCTACTACTCTCCTTCGACGTCCGACTACGTGATGCAGACGTTGGCGATGCTGCCGGCGCTGGCCGCGCTCGCGACGCTCTGCTTCGAGCTCCGTGGGATCGCTAGCGCCGCTCCCCCCGCCCTCCCCGGCGCGCCCGCGCCGCCGCTCGCGCCGCCGCCGGGTGGTTTCGCGCCGCCGCCGCCGCACGGTGGGTATGGTCCGCCGGGGCCGCCTCCGGGTGGAGGGGGCCCGTTCGGTCCTCCGCCGAATCCGCCGACGTTCTGACGACCGTCTCCAGGGCACGCGCTGCGTGCTAGCTTTCGGCGCCATGGCAAGCCTCGTTCGTTGGTCGTTTCCTACCACCATCGTCTTCGGCAACGGCGCGCTCGCAGCGCTCCCGGAGCACGCCAAGAAGCTCGGCAAGCATGCCCTCGTCGTCGCCGATCCCGGCGTGCGGAAAGCGGGGCTCGTCGATCAGGTCACGAAGACGCTCACCGCCGGTGGGCTCGCCGCGACCGTGTTCGACGCGGTCGATCCGAACCCGGTCGAGAAGAACGTGTTCGACGGCGTGGCCGCGTACAAGAGCGCGGGCGCGGACTTCATCGTCGCCGTCGGCGGTGGCTCTCCGCTCGACACCGCGAAGCTCATCGCGCTCAAGACCACGCACGAGCGACCGCTCGTCGACTACGACGACGCGACCGGCGGCGACGCGTACATCACCGCGAACGTCCCGTCGCTCATCACGATCCCGACGACCGCGGGCACCGGCAGCGAGGTCGGGCGCTCCGGCGTCGTCACGCTCGCCGCGAACGGCCGCAAGACCGTCATCTTCTCGCCCTACTTGCTCGCGAAGGTCGCGCTCCTCGATCCGGCGCTCACGGCGTCGATGCCGCCGCGCATCACGGCCGCGACCGGCATCGACGCGCTGACGCACTGCCTCGAGGCGTACGTCTCGCTCGGCGATCATCCGATGGCCGACGGCATCGCGCTCATGGGCCTCGAGCTCTGCGCCGCGAACCTGGTGAAGGCGGTGAAGAAGGGGGACGACCTCGAAGCGCGCGGCGGCATGATGAAGGCCGCGATGATGGGCGCGGTCGCGTTCCAGAAGGGGCTCGGCGCGTGTCACTCGCTCGCGCACCCGCTCTCGAGCGAGAAGGGCATGCACCACGGGCTCGCGAACGCGCTGTGCCTGCCGGCGACGATCGCCTTCAACGAGAGCGTGGCGCACGAGAAGCTCGAGCGCGTGAAGCGCATCTTCGACCCGAACGCGAAGAGCTGCGCGGACGCGATCGCGGCGCTCCGCGCCGAGTGCGGGTTGCCGAACGGGCTCGGCGCCGAAGGCGTGACCAAGGCCGACATCGAGAAGCTCAGCGCGAAGGCCTTCGAAGACGCGTGCCACCGGTCGAACCCGCGGCCGTGCACGCGCGAGGATCTCGCGAAGCTCTACGAAGCGGCGCTCTGAGAGCCGTTCACTTCGCGCAGTCGTCGGTCCACGTCGGACCGCACGGCTGCGCGATGGCGGGCCCCGCGACGGCGGCGCCGAACGTCACCGGCACGGCGGTGAAGCCGATCGCGGTGGAGAGGGCATCGCAGGTGGCGGTCGTGTTGTCGTTCTGGACCGCCGCCGAGATGTCGACGTTCCCGCAGATGATCCCCTTCATCGCCTGATAGACGCCGGAGTCGCCGCAGAGGAAGCTCCCCGACAGGCTCTCGAACACGGGCGAGAGCGAGGTGAGGAGCTTGTTCGTGGGCCAGCGCCCGGTGACGACGCCGTCGTCCAGCCGATACCCCGTCGCGGTCTTGGTGATCGTGGCGACGATGGTGGCGTTGTTCAGCGTGACCTCGATCGGCCGCGTCCCGAAGTCGCTGGTGTGGAGCTCGGCGTGGAACGTCGTTCCTTTGGCGACGACGACGCCGTCGCGCACGTAGGCCGTGGTGTCGACCGCGTCGGGCTGCGGGATGTACGGCGGAGCGACGCCGCCGAGGAGCGAGGCCTTGGAGACGGTGAAGACGTCGGTCCCGTCGAACTTGGGCGGGACGTGGGTGCCGCCGTCGCCGACGAGATCGGTGCCCTTCGAGACGTAGAACGAGACCTCGACGCTCGTGTCGTTGGGCGCGCCGTTCCAGTTGCGGAGCCGAAGGAGCAACCCGTAGACCCCCTTCGCGAGGCGCGCGTTCATCGAGGCCGGGCTGAAGGTGGGCGCGAACGAGACGAAGTTCTCGAGCTGGACACCGCCCACGTTGTCGCGCCCGGTGGAGTCGTCGCACTGCTGCTTCGGTGACGTGCACGAGGGTTCTTCGGGGCACGTGCACGAGCGGTCGAGGTCGTACCCGCGGAGCGGCCCCGCGTCGCCGACGTGGGACGTGAAGTCGAGGTAGCTCACGACGAACGTGAGCTCGCCGCCGTCGGCCACGTCGGGATCGTCCTTGGCCGGGCGATCGGGGGGCCCCGCACGGAGACAGCCGGCTTCGCTGCCGTCGACGGCGGCGTCGCCCCCGCCATCGGACTCGACGAGCAAGCTGCGGTCGTAGACCGTGCAGGAGGCCCAGGCGACCAGGATCCCCACGACGGCCAGCGTGCCGGCGCCCGCCCGAAATGGCGTCATCCCCCACGTATATCACCGCGCCCCTGCCGGCGCGAATCGGGCCCCGTTTCGCCTTGTACCATTTTGGTACACACTTGACGGCGGCCCGGTTCGGCACCAGATCGGCACCGTGCCGTTCGAGCCCTCCGTCGCCCTCCCTGCCTCGCTCTCGTCCGATCCGCACCACTTCGTGGTGCATCGGAAGGGGTTGGTCCTCGCCGCGGGCGAGCCGGCGCCGTGGTTGGGGGCGCAGGAGCTCGCCGCGCTGGGATTGAGCGCCACCGCGGGGCACTACCTCGGGCGGCTCGATGGTGAGGACTGCTTCGTCCACTGGCTCGCGAGCGACCCGCCCGCGCCGCTCGCGGTCCACGGGCTGCGGAACCTGTTCGGGCGCTTCGAGGGTGAGGTCTTTGCGCTGGCGGGGCGCGCGAGCGCCACGGCGACGTTCCTCGACACGCACCGCTTCTGCGGTCGCTGCGGGGCCGAGACGGAGTCGGCGCCGGGCGAGCGAGCGCTCGCGTGCCCGCGCTGCAAGCTCACGCAGTACCCGCGGGTCACGCCGGCGGTGATCGTGCTGGTGCGGAACGGCGATCGGGCGTTGCTCGCGCGCTCGGGGAAGTTTCCGGTGCCGTTCTTCAGCACGCTGGCGGGCTTCGTGGAGCCCGGCGAGTCGCTGGAGCAGACGATCGCGCGCGAGATCCGCGAAGAGGTCGGCGTGAGCGTGAAGAACGTCCGCTACTTCGGCAGCCAGCCGTGGCCGTTCCCGCACCAGCTCATGATCGGGTTCACCGCCGAGCACGCCGAAGGCGAGATCGCGATCGACGGTGACGAGATCGCCGAGGCGCGCTGGTTCGACGCGAGCGAGCTGCCGCTGGTCCCGCCGACGGTGAGCATCGCGCGTGCGTTGATCGACGCTTGGGTGAGCGAGGTCGGCGGCTCCTTGCAGAAGTGAAATCGGGATCGCGACTCTGCATGGAGACGGGGTGAGGCGGGTGTGCCGCCGCGCGTCCCATCTCGTTGATTTCCGACGAATGAGCCCCGAACGGTAGAGGCGGCCCGGACTTTGCTAAGGGGTGATCGTCCCACGCAAACAGGGGGTCTTCTTCATGCGTCAGGTCTACGTCACGTCCCGCAGCATCTACTACGTGAGCGACAACCTCTGCACTCGGGTGGTCGCCCGGGACACGCAGAAGACGGTGCACGATCACCCCGCCGCGGGGGCGTACCTCACGGGCGGGTTCCTGCGGACGGAGTTCCGCTTCGAGCCGACGTTCAGTCGCACGCCCGTCGCCGGGGAGCATCTGTGTTTCGCGGCGGAGAGCGGGACGGTGATCTCGTCGCCGCTCGAGCGCGTGCTCCACGTGGTCGACGGCTCCGCGCCGCGCGTGCCGGAGCGTGGCTACGAAGACGAGCCGGGGCGCGCCGAGACGTCGTCCTGGGGCCGCTGAAACACGCTCGCTGAAGGCCTTCGGCCCGGTCGACGCGCGCGCGTGACCGTGGTCTGATCCGGACATGGGGACCGAACGGCGGCGCGTAGGGCTCGGAGTGCTGACCGCTTGCGTCGCGCTCCTCGTCGGTTCCACGGCACGGGCCGAAGAAGTCCGGAGCGGTCCGCCGCGCGCGGGCATCCTCGCGATCGACGGGAGCGTTCCGCTCCATCCGCTCGGCGTGAACGACAAGCTCAAGTACTACGGCGGCCGCGTCATCTCGAACGTGCAGGTCGTCGCCGTGTTCTGGACGAGCGCGGTGAAGCAGGCGACGCAGACGCAGATCGGCGGCTTCTACGACGCGATCACCAAGAGCGCCTACTTCGACTGGCTCGTCGAGTTCGACACGCTGGGGCTCAAGGGTTACTCGGACGGGCTCCTCGGCTCGGAGCAGCACATCGGGCGCGGAACGTTCTGGGGCGCGGCGACGATCACGCCGGCCAACACGAAGACGGCGCTGACCGACGCCGAGGTCGCCGCCGAGCTCGTCGCGCAGATCCAGGCGAACAAGCTCCCGCAGCCGAAGCTCGATGCGCAGGGGAACGTCGACACGCTCTACATGATCGACTTCCCGTCCGGGTACGACGTGCTGCTCGAGGGGTGGCACGCGTGCCAGCAGTACGGCGCGTACCACTTCACTGCGAAGATGGGCGGCAAGGGCGTCCCCTACGGCGTGCACCCCGAGTGCGGCTACCCGTGGGACACGGCGACGGCGATCCACTCGCACGAGCTCATCGAAGCGGTGACCGATCCCGAGGTCGGGTTCGCCGATCAGAAGGCCGCGACCGCGCGCCCGATCGCGTGGGTCACCGTGGCCCCGACGGCGTGGGACTCGCAGGAGATCGCGGACGTGTGTCAGAACCAGGGCTACCTCAAGGTCGCCGGTTACACGGTCGCGAAGGAGTGGTCGAACTACGCCGCGGCGTGTGTCGTGTCGATCCCGATCTGCGACGGGAAGCTCGTGCCGCCCGCATGTCGACCGTGCGCGACGTGGGACAGCGGCAACGCGTGCGAGGGCGCTTCCCCGGCGTGCGCGACCGCCGGTACCAAGGTGGGACAATGCGTCGCTTGCACGACCGCGTACGCGAAGGGCTGCACGGGCGCGACGCCCGTCTGCGACGAGAGCGTCCATGCGTGCGTCGGTTGTCTGAAGAACGACGACTGCGCCGCCGCGACGCCGGTGTGCGAGCTCTCGAGCAAGACGTGCCGCAAGTGCGCGAGCGACGGCGAGTGCGGCGCGGGCAAGGTCTGCGATCAAGGCGACGCGAGTGCAACGAGTGGCCAGTGCGTGCAGTGCACGAGCGATGCGCAGTGCGGGGCGAAGCGGTGCGATCTGGTGACGCACGCGTGCGTGGACCGGCCGGTGCTGGACGCGGGGAGCGACGGCGGCTCCAGCGCGGCGCCCAGCGAAGACAGCGGGTGCGCGTGCAGCGAGACGCCGGGCCAGGGCGGCGCATGGGGTGGGGCTTCGGCGGCGTGGGCCGGCGGGTTGGCGCTCGGGGTCGCGGCGCTGGTGCGTCGCCGCCGGCGCTGAGCTTGCAGCGTGGCCTCGACCCGTGCGCTCCCGAGCGTCCGGCAGCTCCCCGTGATCCTCGTGGCGCTCGTGGTCGCAGCGGCGTGTGGTGCGCGCACCGATCCCGGCGGGCGCCGTGATGGCTCGGTCGACGAAGATGCATCCATCGCGCGCGACGCGTCCCTCGATGCGCCCACGGATGTGCGTGCCGATCGGACGCCACCGAAGGACGCGGCGGCGTGCTGCGGGTCGCTTCTCCTCAACGAAACGCAGACGCCGGGGGGCTGCGTGCAGGGGGCGGCCTTCCTGGCGTTCGCGATCGAAGCGAGCTGCAGCGCGCCGGTGCAGCGGATCGACGTGCACACGAGCGCGAAGCAGATCGCGGTGTTGTCCGACGCGGGATCAGGCCCCGGCGCGATCCTGATCGCGCCGACGGCGACGTTCGCCTCGGATCCGGGTTGGTTCTCCATCGCGCCGACGGGGTTGGTGCTCCAGCAGGGTGAGCGCTACTTCCTCGCGATCGGCGGCTCGGGCACGCCGTGCGACTACGCGAATCAAGGGGAGCCGGTCGAGTATTGGGGCAACTTCGATGGAACGTTGAAGACGTTCGAAGGGCCCTACTTCGAGCCGTACGTGGCGCGAGTGATCGCAGCCTGCAAGTGAGCGCTCCCTTCCCCAACTGGCAACGAGGGGTGGCGACGAACCGGCGCGCGCCACCCCTGCCCCCGACCCCCCCTTTTGAACGAGATGGTTCGCATTGCGACCTTACCGGGAAAAATGGGGGGTCTTGGGGGCGGCATGCACCCCACCGCTTTCGACATCAAGCAATGCCATTTGGGTATGTCTCGTTTCGGGCGCGCGATCACTGCGGACGCTGCGCTCACTCCTGGGCGGCTCGATATGATTCGCGCCATCTTCGAGCCCGGTGTGCTCGTTCTTCAGAGTGAGCTGCGCCACCGCCTCGGGGTCGTGAAGTCCGCGATCAGCGTCATGGTCCGCGCCCTCGAGCGACTCGGTTTCATCTGGCGCATGCGTTGCCCCGACGACCGACGCACCTTCGTCCTCCTCGTCACCCAGAAGGGCCACCAGGCCCTTCGCTACGTCCACCTCGATGCGACCATCGAGCCCGCCCTCGACCTCTTCTTCGCCAGCGCCTTCGATCCGGACCACGTCCCATCCAAACGCTCCGCGCCAACGAAGACGACGATGCGTTTCTCCATGCTCCCGTCCGCGGCAACCCCATCGCTCTCCTCCTCGGCCCCGAGCCCTCCGACGAGCCCGACGACGAGAGCGGCTTCTACGACGAGCCCATCCCCACCCTCGTCGACGACGACGACCCCCTCGATCCGAACAACATCTTCTGGCTCCTCGCCAGGCGCGCCGACCACGTTCGCATTCGGCGCCGCGAACGGCGCCGCGCTTGGCGCGCCGCCCGACTCGCTCGCGCCCGTCCACCCACGCCTGCGCCAGAGCCCACCTGACTGCTCACCCGTCCAGGCCTTTTGCCTGCCTCTCCCTGGTACTATGCCGCTCCCATGCTCCCGGAAAAGAAGCAGGTCCTCATCGTCGACGACGAGCCGAACCTGCGCAAAATCCTCTCGGCCCAGCTCACGCGCGACGGCTACGACGTGCTGACGGCCGAGGACGGCGAGCAAGGCCTCGCGCTCCTCCGCGAGAACCACATCGACATGGTCATCACCGACCTGAAGATGCCCAAGGTCGACGGCATGCAGCTCCTCCGCGAGGCGCTCACCGAGATGCCCGATCTCCCGATCGTGATGATCACCGCGCACGGCACGGTCGACACCGCCGTCGAGGCGCTCAAGCTCGGCGCGTTCGACTACCTGACCAAGCCGTTCGACAAGGACGAGGTTCGCCAGATCGTCGCCAAGGCGCTCCGCACCAAGGAGCTCTCGAGCGAAGAAGCCACCGCCACCGCCGGCGCCGCTGGCGCGCGCTTCGGCATCATCGGACAGTCGCCCGGCATCTCCGATCTCTACGCCGTGCTCGAGCGCGTCGCCGACACCCCCACCACCGTGCTCATCACCGGCGAGAGCGGCACCGGCAAGGAGCTCGTCGCCCGCGCTCTCCACGACCACTCGTCGCGGCGCGCGCGACCGTTCATCAAGGTCAACTGCGCCGCCATCCCGAAGGAGCTCATCGAGAGCGAGCTCTTCGGCTACGAGCGCGGCGCGTTCACCGGCGCCGTCACCAGCAAGCCCGGCCGGTTCGAGCTCGCGAACGGCGGCACGCTCTTCCTCGACGAGATCGGCGAGATCCCCGTCGAGATGCAGGTGAAGCTCCTCCGCGCGCTGCAGGAGAGCGAGTTCGAGCGCGTCGGCGGGATCAAGACGATCCGCGTCGACGTTCGCCTCGTCACCGCCACGAACCGCGACCTCAAGAAGCTGATCGCCGCCGGCACGTTCCGCGAGGATCTCTTCTACCGCCTCAACGTCGTCCCGATCCGGCTCCCCGCGCTGCGCGAGCGCTCCGGCGACATTCCCTCGCTCGTCGACCACTTCCTCGCGAAGTTCAACGACCGCCTCAAGAAGCAAGTCGCCGGCGTCGAGCCCGAGGCGATGGAGATCCTCGCCGCCTACGGCTGGCCCGGCAACATCCGCGAGCTCGAGAACGTCGTCGAGCGCGCCGTGCTCTTCTGCGACGGCGGCACGCTCAAGGCGAGCGACCTCCCGCCCGAGATCCGCGGCGGCTCCGTCTCCGCGAGCACGCCTCCCCCCGTCGCCGCCGGAACCGTCACGCCGATCCCCGGCGAAGGCGGGCTCAAGGAGCACGTGAAGTTCGCCATGAGCCGCCTCGAGCGCGAGCTCGTCGGCCGCGCGCTCGAACAGACCAAGGGCAACGTCACCCACGCGGCGCGCCTCCTCAAGATTTCCCGCAAGGGCCTCCAGCTCAAGATGAAGGAGCTCGGGCTGCGCGAGGGCGCCGGGGAGAAGGGCGACTGATCGTATGCCGCGCGCGCGCATCGCAGTAGGGTTCGCGCTCGCGAGCGGGGTGCTCGTCCTCGCGTGCTCCAAGACCGAAGGCGCCGCGCCCGAAGGCAGCGCCTCGATCGCAGTCGCTGCGACCACCACGGCTGCGCCCAGCGCCGCGGCGGCGCCGGCCGAGCGCGGGATGGCGTTCATCCCCGCCGGCAAGCTCGTCGCCGGAACGCCGCGCGACCGCGTCCCGCGCATCGCCGACGAAGAGCTCCCCGGCACCGAGATCGAGCTCAATGCATTCTACATCGATCTCCTCCCCTACCCCAACGAGCGCGGCGCGATCCCCACGTCCAACGTGACCCAAGCCGACGCGGAGCGCCTCTGCTCCGCGCAGGGCAAGCGCCTCTGCACCGAGCTCGAGTGGGAGCGCGCCTGCAAGGGCCCCGACAACGCGACCTACGACTACGGCGACACCTACAAAGCCGGCTCGTGCGGCACCGGCGTCGGCGCCGACGAAGCTGCCCGCCGCCCTTCCGGCGACCGGATCGCCTGCAAGAGCGCCTTCGGCGTCCTCGAGATGCACGGCGGCGCCTGGGAGTGGACCCAGAGCTCGTGGGGCCGCGGCAAGTCCGACCCCTCGCTCGGCGTGCTCCGCGGAGGCAACGCCACCGCCGGCGAGCTCGTCGGCCGCTGCGCCAACGCGCTCGGCCGCTCGACGACCACCAAGGATCCGACGATGGGCTTCCGCTGCTGCAAAGGCGAGCCGAACCCCGCGACCGTCGACCTCAAGCTCGCGAGCGGGCGCACCCTCGAACCGAACCTCAAGCCGGACGCCACCCACGTCGGGCGCGTCGCGCGCGCGACGCAGGGCGGCGTCGTCCCGCCGGGCAAGGGCTTCTTCGTCACCAGCGCGTGGACCTGGCGCCCCGTCCCGAACGAGCTCCTCCAGGTCGCCTCCGGCTGCGCGGGCGCCGAGCACGGCGCCCCGTTCGGCTGCGCGCTCGTGGTCTACCGGCCGGACGACGCGCGCGAGCTCCCGATCGCCGCCATCCCCGTCGACGTCGGCATCAGCGAGGTCGTGATCGCCGGCGAAGCCAAGCACCTGCGCGTCCGGGGCGTCCTGTCCAAGGGCGGGTTGATGACGAAGGACATCACCTACCTGTATGGGCGAGTGGACATCCACGAGACGCCGATCGGCCGCTGACCGCCGCGAGCGCGCGGAATGCGAGCGTAGTGACGCAGCGCAATCGCCGCGTCCTTGCCCCGAATCGCTGCACCCTGCACAATCTCGTCCAGCATCTCGACTCCGGAGGGTCTCATGCGCCTCGCTTACGTCTCGCTCGCCGGCCTCTTCGTCGGTGCATTCGCCTTCGCCGCCGCGTGTGGTGGCTCGCCTCCCAGCGGCTTCGACACCGACGGCGGCAACAACGGTGACGGCGGCACCACCGACGACTCGCCGTTCATCGACTTCGGCGACGCCAACGGCGACGGCTCGACCAACTGCACGCAGTGCTCCGGCGATCTGAAGAGCGTCCTCACCTGCGGCGACAACCCGCAGGTCGTGCAGACGTGCACCGGTGATCAAGGCTGCGGCCCCGGCGGGTGCATCAACGCCTGCGACGCGGCGGCCGCGAACAAGAGCTCGATCGGCTGCGACTACTACGCGCTCCCCGCCGACGGGTGGAACAACGCCTACTCCAGCGGCGGCTCGCCCGGGAACTGCTTCGCGGCGTTCGTCGCGAACAACTGGAGCTCGCCGATGAAGGTGACGCTCGTCTGGAAGGGCAACACGATCGACGCGACGCCCTACTCGTACATCCCGCAAGGCAGCGGCACCTCGATCACGTACCAGCCGATTCCGTCGACCGGCATCCCGTCCGGCAGCATGGCGATCGTCTTCTTGAACCAGACGAACGACGCGGGCGGCAGCTTCAAGGTGAAGTGCCCCGCCGGGACGAAGGCCGCGGTCGAGAACGAGGACATGGTGATCCACAACACCAGCCTCGGTCATGCCGTCGAGATCAAGACGAGCGTCCCCGCGGTCGTCTACGACGTGTATCCCTACGGCGGCGCCATCTCGTACATCTCGAGCGCCACGCTTCTTCTCCCGACCACCGCCTGGGACACGAACTACGTGACGACGACCATGTCGACGTACGCGTCGTTCCCGCCCGGCATCGACCTCGTCGCCAAGGACAACGGCACCAAGGTCACCGTGCTCCCGTCCAACGCGATCGTCGGCGGCAACGGCGTCGCGGCGTCGGCGAAGAACGTCGCCGTCACGTACAACCTGAACCAGGGCGAGCTCATCCACCTCACGCAGACGGCCGATCTCTCCGGCAGCGTCGTCCAATCGAACAACGCCGTCGGCGTCTGGGGCGAGCACTTCTGCATGGTGCAGGACAACCCGCCGAAGTGGACGATCATGGGCGCCGTCGACGGCACCACGCTCACCTACGATCCGGCGGTCCCCGCCGCGCCGAAGACGCTCAACCGCGGCCAGCGCCTCGACTTCGACGGCCCCGGCGCGTTCCGCGTCATCGCGCAAGACGACAAACACCCGTTCTACCTCGCCGCGCACAGGCCCGGCTTCGACTGCGACGCCGCGCACCAGCAAATCCCGCCGGTGAAGGCGCTCGGCAACGAATACATCGCCGTCGGGAACGAGCCCGCGAACTACGGCATCGGCGGTCCGGAGACCGTGAACGTCGTCCCGCCGCAGCAGTTCCTCAAGGACTACATCTTCTTCACCGACCCCACCTACGGCTGGACCGAGATCGCGCTCACGCGCGGCAAGGCGAGCGACAACACCTACAAGGACGTCACGCTCGACTGCCTCGGCACCGTCACCGGTTGGACGCCGATCGGCGGCACCCAGTACCAGTCGACCCACGTCTTCCTCCAGAAGAGCAAGGCGCCCGTCGGCGGGTGCAACAACGGGCTCCACAAAATCAAGAGCGACGCTCCGTTCGGCATCACCGTCTGGGGCTACGACAGCGCGTCGAGCTACGCGTACCCCGCCGGCGCGAGCGTGAAGCCGATCAACACGGTCGTCGTCCCGCCCGTCCCGAACTGACCGTATCCTGCGACGAATGCATCGTTCGCGCCGCGAGGTCCTCCTCGGAGCGGTCGGCCTCGGCCTCGCCGCGTGCGCCCGCGCGACGGGACCCGGCGCGGGCAAGGCTCCGATCGTCGTCGTCGGCGCCGGCCTCTCCGGGCTCGTCGCGGCGCGCGAGCTCGCCGCCGCCGGGCGCGACGTGGTCGTGCTCGAAGCGCAGGCGCGACCCGGTGGTCGCATCCTGACGCTCCGCGACGGCTTCGCCGACGGCGTGTACGTCGAGTGCGGTGCCACGCACGTCATCGGCGATCCCGAGCTGCTCGAGCTCCTCCGCGCGGTCGGCGTGAACGTGGTGAAGCCCAAGGGACCGCGCGGGCTCGCCACCGTCGAGGTCTTCCAGGGCCAGCGAACGCGCTTCGACCCCGGCACCGAGCCGCCGTCGCACGTCGCGCTCAGCGACGAGGAGCGCAAGCTCGACTTCATGGGCCGCTTGAACCGCTACTTCGCGATCGTGAAGGGCGTCGACCCGTACGCGCCGCTCTCCGCGTTCACCAAGTACGACGCGGTGAGCGCGCTCGAGCTCCTGTCGTCGCTCGGCGCATCGCCCGGCTTCATCGGCCTCGTCGGCGGCGCGGGTGGCTTCGTGCCCGATCGCGTCGAGGAGACCTCGGGCGGATTCCTCCTCCAACAGATGGCGGGCTTCTTCCGCGACGCCGCGCTCTCGGGCGGCGGTCGGATCGAGGGCGGCTCCGATCGTCTCCCGCGCGCGCTCGCCACCGCGCTCGGTGAGCGCATCACCTACGGCGCCGAGGTGAAGGGGATCGCACGCCGCGACGACGGCGTCCGGCTTGGCTTCGTGAAGGACGGCCAACAGCACGAGCTCGAGGCGAGCCGCGTCGTGCTCGCGCTCCCGTACTCGGTGCTGCGCCGCCTCGTGATCGAGCCCGCGTTCGCCGAGGCGAAGGCGCGCGCCGTGAACGAGCTGCCGATGGCGTCCGTCGCACGCGTGTTCGCCGGCTTCCCGCGCCGCTTCTGGATCGATCGGGGAGAGTCGGGCGACGTGGAGACCGACGAGGCGCTCGGCGTCGTCCGGGACGAGACCAAGCTCCAAGCCGGTGACGCGGGCGTGCTCGGCGCCTACCTCTCGAGCGACGCCGCGCGCCGCTTCGCCGCGCTCGCGCCCGACGCGAGGAAGACGGCGTTCCTCGAGCACCTCGAGAAGGCACACCCCGGCGCGAAAGAGAACGTCGCCACCTACGTCGAGCACGTCTGGGACGACGACCCGTTCCAGCGCGGCGCCTACGCGTGGCTGAAGAAGGGCCAACTGAAGACCTTGGGGCCCTCGCTCGCGGCGGCGGACGGGCGCCTCCACTTCGCGGGCGATCACACGTCGCCGCGGCCGGGCTGGATGCATGGCGCCCTCGCTTCGGCGAAGCGGGTCGTCCGCGAGATCCTCGCCGCCGGCGCGTGATGCTCTCGTTTCCACCGGGCGACGTGACGTTCCGCGACGGACGACGGCCCGAGGCCGCCGTCCGCGTCACGCCGATCGGCGTCTTCGAGGGCCCGCAGACGAAGGTCGTCGCCCCGAGCGAGGTCACGAGCGCCATCGTCCTCGCCCGACCCGACGATCGACCCGTGGTCGTGCTGCACGGCGCGCGGGGCGCGATCCTCGCGCGCGTCGGCGTGGCCGATCTCGCCGAGGGTCGTGCGGTCGTCGCCGAGCTGGGGCTGAAAGAGCGCGCCCCGCGGTTCGCGGTCGCGCGCGCGCTCGGCTCGCTCTCGTATCGCACGCTCTCGCGCGTCTTCGCGGGGCTCCTCTTCTTCGCGGTGGTGACGGTGCTCAAGGGGCTCCTCCCGATCCCGACCGGCATCGCGATCGTCGCCTTCGCGGTCGCGCTCCTCCTCGTCGTGCGCTGGAGGCAGTCGCGCACGATCGCGATCGGGGACGATGGCGTCCTCGTGCAGAGCACCTTCGCGCACGTCTTCGCGACGCACGCCGCCGTGCACGAGGTGGCGCTCGACGGGAACTGGCTCACGCTCCGCCTGCTCGCGGAAGAGCACCCGTTCGTCGTGCCGACCCACGGGATCGGCGAGGACCTCGTGGCCACGCTGCGCGCGCATCGCGCCGTCCACGAGGCCTTCGCGCCGCCGTCGTTCGCGGAGCGCTTCGCGGAGGGCGAGCACGCGGCCGCGCCGGCGAGCTACCGCACCGCGAGCACGCCCGAACGCGAAGAGGCGTGGGCGACGCTCGAGCACCCGCTCGTGCCGCTCGCGACGCGCATCGCGGCCGCGCTGAGCGCGGCGCCATCGACGCCCGCCGAGATGGAGCGGCTCTCGCGCGTCGCCGCGCGCTCGGTCTCGCCGGTCTTTCGCGACGCGCTGGAGGCGGTCGAGCGCGGCGACGCGACGAAGGCCCGGACCCTGATGACGCGATTGGCGAACACTTCGGGTATCGTCGAGCCATGACGAAAACGCGGCCGTGGTTGTTCGTGACGTTCCTCCTCGTGGCGTGTGGTGGTGGCTCGAAGCCCGCGACGGGTCCGGAGCCCTCGGCGTCGGCGAGCGCGACGGCACCGGCTGCGAGCTCCGCCGCGCCGGCGGCCAGCGCGAGCGCAGCCCCGACCGGAGAGGACGACGAGACGAGCGCGCAGACCAAAGCCGCCGTCGCCGCAGCCGCGCCGGGCGTCACTCCGAGCGGCGCGAGCACGCCGCTCGAGGCGCTCCTCAAAGGCCCCGCGCGCGCCGCCGACTTCCCCAAGGCGACCGCGAAGGACTTGGACTGCAACTCCGGCATGAAGTTCACCGGCACGTCGGGCGCCGACTACGACGCGCTGACCGGCAAGTGCGGCGCCCCGACCGGGCTCAAGGAGTACTCCAAGAAGGTGACCGGCAAGTTCGACGCGACGCACCTCCGCGATCGCTTCTCGTTCCACATGACGGGCGGCTTTTGCTACCGGTTCTTCGCCGTCGCGGACAAGACGGTCCAGAACGTCACCATCCGCATTCAGCGCCCGAGCGGCGATCTCGTGTCGATCGCGAGCAGCCGCAACTTCATCTCGATCATGGACCCCGACACCACGTGGTGCAAAACCCACGATCGCGACTTCGACGTCATCGTCGAGACGAGCGCGGGCAGTGGCGCGTACACGTTCGGGATCTGGGCGCGCCCGAAGTGAGCGCGCTCAGTTGCACGCCGGCTTGAGCGGCTTCGAGCACGCCTTCAGCGGCGACGTCGGCCCGAGGCCGCCACCGCACTGAGCACACACCTCACCGGGCATCCAGCGCTGCTTCACGGGCGCGCCGCTCGCGGAGAACACCTGCGCATCGAGGCCCCCCCCGCGCGAGCGCAGGACGACGCGCGTCACGGGTGGCGCGCCGCTCCACGGCATCGTCGCCGCCGGCGGCTTGGGGACGAGGACGATGCCGTCGCCATCGGGCTTCCAGACGCCACAACCGCCGCCGCCGAAGTCGCAGCCGAAGACCTCCCAGAAGAAGGTCCCGTCGGCGGCGATGACGAGGTTGTGCTCGTCCGGTTGCACGTCGAGGTGATGCACGCCGCCGAACGCCGGATCGAGGCCCGCGCTCGGGCCGGCGCTGGCGCTGGCGCTCGGCGCGACCGCGACGCTCGCGCTCGGAGCCGGGGCTCCCGCGTCGAGCACGGGCGAAGCCGACGCCGACGGCGCGGGGAGCGGAGCGCTCGCATCCCCCGCGCGCGCGCCATCGGCGCTCTCGCTCGGACGGCACGCGAGGAACACGACGGTTGCGACGACGACCAGACGCTTCATGGGCAGCTCCGCATGAGAGGTTTGGTACACGGCGCGAGGGTCATGGTTCCCGAACGCCCACCACAATCGACGCAGATGCGGCCCGGGTACCAGGCCTGGAGGAGCTTCTCGCCGTCGCTCGCGAAGATGCGCGCCTCCAGCGCGCCACCCTTCTGGCGCAGGACCACCTTGGTGACGCTCCGGTTGAACGTGGCGCCGTCCTCCCACGCCATCGTGGTCGCCGGCGGCACGGGCGTCAGTACCAAACTGGTACCATCGACGGACCACTGCCCGCACGCACCGCCCCCGAAGTCGCACCCGTAGATCCGCCAGAAGAACGTGCCGTCGGGATCGATCTCCAGGTTCCGCTCGTCGGGGCCCTCGTTCCGATGGAAGACCCCGCTCATCCCGGGAGGGAGAACGCCCGAGTCGCGCTCCGTCTTCCCGGCTTCCGCGAAAGCTGCGGCGTCGACCGCCGCATCGGGAGCGACGGCGGCGGTGCCTGCGGTGCCGGCAGCGGTCGAGCCAGCCGAAGCATCGGCGCCCGAAGCCCCACCGAAGCTCATGCTGTACGAAGCATCCCACTCGCGCGAAACGCTGGCGTGGCAACCGCGCCCGCAACTGGCGACGCCCACGCCGAGGGCGAGCAAGCACGGCCCGAGGACGAGGACGCGAGCGTACGGCACCGGGGAAGTCCTGCGCACGGGCGCATCCTACACGGATGCGGACCGCCCCCCGAGGCGCTACAGTGCGATCCATGTCCGTTGCCCAGTACGTCCTGGCCGCGCTCGGCTTGGCGGTCCTGATGGTGGTTCACGAGTGGGGCCACTACTTCGCCGCGAAGCGCTTCGGGATGCGCGTGACCCGGTTCTCGATCGGCTTCGGACCCCGCATCTGGAAGTACCAGCGCAAGAACGACCCGACGGTCTTCCAAGTCGCGCTCATCCCGTTCATGGCCTACGTCCAGATCGCGGGGATGAACCCGTACGAGGACAACGATCCCAACGACAAGTCCAGCTACGCCAACGCGTCGCTCTGGGCGCGCGTCGTCACGATCGCGGCGGGCCCGCTCGCGAACTACTTCTTCGCCTCCATCTTGTTCTTCGTCGGCTTCATGATCGGCGGCAAGGACGTGCCGGCAGGCGTCCGCGTCCTCAAGGTCGACGATGGCGGTCCGGCGGCGGTGGCCGGCGTGCACGAGAACGATCAGATCGCGGCGGTCAACGGCGAGTCCATCAAGACCGCGGACCAGCTCATGCAGATCATCGGTTCGCACCCGAACCAACCGATCGACGTGGAGCTCCTGCGGGAAGGCGCCTCGTCGCACGTCTCGATCACGCCCCAGCCGAAGGGCGACAAGGGCGAGGGCAAGATCTCGGTCCACATCTCGACCATCAGCAAGCCCGAGAAGGTGGGCGTGCTCGAAGCGGCGAAGCTCGGAGTGACCGAGCCACCCAAGATCGTGGTGGCGCTGGTCGTCGGGCTCGCGCGCATGATCACCGGCAAGGAGAAGCCGCAGGTGTCCGGCCCACCTGGCATCGTGAAGGAGGTCGCTTCGGCCGTGCAGAGCGGCGCGGGGGACGCCTTCAAGATCCTGGGGGCGCTGTCCGCCTACCTCGGCGGGTTCAACCTGCTCCCGGTACCCGCGCTCGACGGTGGGCGGCTCATGTTCCTCGGCTTCGAGGCGGTCGCCCGGCGCAGGCCCGACCGAAAGATCGAGGCCCGTATCCACGCGCTCGGCCTCTTGATTCTCTTGAGCATCATCGCGATCGCGAGCGTCTCGGACCTGATCCCGAAGCACTGATGGCCGATTGAATCAATCGCGGCGCCGCTCCCCTCTGGCTAGCTTCGGAGGTGGAGGTTGCTCGATGACCGAATCGGTTCCGGCCTGGAAGTGGTGGCATCCCGTCCCGTTCTTGCACGTGATCGGGATCGCGTTCGTCGCCCAGATCGCCTGTATTCTTCCGCTCGTCGCGCTGCGTACGGTCACCGGCTGGGACATCCCCGTCGCCGGAGCCGGCGGCGCAGGGGGGCTCGTGATGTTCTTCTGGGTCCGCCACCTCGCGAAGAAGAAGCTCGAACGAGTCTGAGCACGGGGTCCGAGCGCGTCTGAGATACGCTGCTGGGGTGCTGGCCCAGGCGGCGGAGATGGCGGTTCGGCCTCCTTCGGGGCCGGCGCTCGTCCTGCGCACGGCGGGACTGCGGAGCTCCGACTGCGCGGTCTCGATCGCGTGGTCGCGGGGCCTGTTCGTCGACTGGGGCGTCCAGACGCCGCTCGTCGAGTACATCGTCCGCCAGCAGCGGAGCCAACTCTCCCTCGTCCTCGCCGGGCGCGGGTACGTCACGACGGACGCCGGGGACGTCGCGCTCGAGGAAGGCGACCTCGTCCTGCTCGATCAGCGCCGCCACGACGCCGAGGGCTACGGTCCGACGTGCCAGCATCGCGGCGAAGGCGAGGTCCTCGTCGTCGAGTGGGACGACGACAGCCGCTTCGGCGCCGCGCATCGCGGCGCACCGCTCCGCGCGCGCATCTCGCGTCACGACCTCGAGCTCCTCCGCGAGCTCACCGCCCGAGCGACCACGACCCCGGCCGAAGCATGGCTCGACGAGCTCGCCGGGCGGTTGCGGGCGCTGGGGCTGCGAACGGAGCCGAAGCGCGTTCGGCCCGTCGTCGTGAGCCCTCAGCTGCAGGAGCTCTATCGCGCGCTCGGAAAGGCCAAGGAGCTCATCGATGCCCACGTCTCGATCACCGACGTCGCCGAAGAGCTCCGGCTCTCCGAGCGTCACGTGAGGCGCGCGCTCGACGAGCTCTCGACGCGTTTCGTCCTCAACGTGGACGGCTGGCGCTCCTTCGTCTCGGACCAACGCATGCACTGTGCACAGATTTTTCTCTCGGCCCCGAACGTGGCGCTCCGCGACGTCGCGCGGCTCAGCGGGTTCCGCTCGCAGACGGCGCTGAACCACGCGCTCGCTCAGCGCGCGGGCACGACGCCCGCGCTCCTGGCGCGCATGCTCCGCCAGCGCTGGGGCTGAGCGCGCGCGGTCAGAAGTGGCCGACCGCCATCAGGCCGCCGCCGCTGCCGGTCGAGAACGGCGCGACCGCGTCGAGGCCGGCCGACTTCACGTAGGTCACCTTCTCCTGGCGCCAGAGGAAGCCGCTGACGAGCGTGATCATGCCGATGCCTTGGAAGATGCCGTCCACGATGAGCCCCGCTTTCGCGGCGGTCTCACCGCGGCAGTCGCCGGCGAGGACCGGGCAACCGCCGCGCGTCGCGAGATCGATCCACGGACCGACGAGCGGGATGAAGAGCGCGCGATCCTCCTCGCGCGGGCTCGTCGCGCCGACGAACACCGAGACCGTGTAGGGGATGCCGAACGTGATGAACCCCGACGCGATGAGCGGGCGGTTCGGGCGGTATCCCGTCGCGACCACTTCCTCTTCCGCGTGCGCCGGCGTGCTGACGGCGCTCGCCGCCAGGGCGGCGACGAAGGCGATGGCGAGAGCGGTGACGAGCTTGCGCTTGGACGACATGGGATTCCTCCAGGTGAATCGCTTCGTCCGACGTCACTGCGATTTCGATGCCACGCCGCGCGCAGCGAAACGCCTGGAGATCCGCCGCGTCGGCGGCGCGCCCGCGTCACGCTGTGGCGCGCTGCCACGTCACTCGAAGCGGCCGGGAACCACCGCCAACGCGCGCTGCAGCCGCGCGACGTACTCGCGGCGCGGGATCTCGATGCACCCGAGCGACGCGATGTGCGGGTTCTGTACCTGCACGTCGAACAGCACGTAGCCGGCGGCGCGCAGCCGCTTCACCAAGTGGAAGAACGCAACCTTCGACGCATCGGTCCGGCGATGGAACATGGACTCGCCTGCGAAGAGGCCGCCGATCGCGACGCCGTAGATCCCGCCGACGAGCTCGTCGCCTTCACGCACCTCGACGCAGTGGGCCCACCCGAGCTCGAAGAGCAGGCGATACCCGGCGACGAGGTTCTTCGTGATCCACGTCCCGCCGCGGCGGCGCTCGCCGCAGGCGAGGACCACCTCTTCGAACGCGCCGTCCACGCGGATCGTCCACTCGCTCGAGCGCAGGCGGCGCCGCATGCTCCGCGAGACGTGAGGCTCCTGATCGAGCGGGAAGATCGCGCGCGGGTTGGGCGAGAACCAGCCCACGAGCCGCTCCGACTGCGGCCACGGAAAGATCCCACTTCGGTACGCCCGAAGGAGGGTGCCCGGCCGAAAGTCGACGCCGACGGCGAGCAGACCGTGCTCGTCCGCTTCCTCCGGATCGGGAAAACGGACGCCCGTGTCCGGCGGCTCGATCGGATCGGCCGGCCGCGCCACGGTCACGGAACCGCCCAGCGCTCGTTGAGCAAGCTCATCTGCTCCAAGTCTCGCCAAACTCCGCCGATGAGCAAGTGCCCGCGGAGCCGCCCTTCGTAGACGAAGCCGAGCCGCTTCAACACCGCGGCGCTCCGGGCGTTCGCGAGGTCGAAGCTCGCGTGGACCTTGTGGAGCCCGAGCTCGTCGAACGCGTGGCGGACGAGCAGCGCGAGCGCCTCGTGCATGAGCCCTCTGCCCTGGAATCGCTCGGCGATCGAGTAGCCGAGCATCGCGGCAGCCACCGGGAGCGGCACGATGTCGTGCAGGTTGGCGAGGCCCTCGATCGTCGTGCCGTCGCCGCCCGCGCTCGGGCGCACGTGCACGGCGAAGCGGCGATGGCGCGCGTCGGCGACGAGGCGCGGCATCTTCTCCGTCCAGTGCGCCTCGTCCCCCATCTTGTCGAGCGAGCCCGCGGTCCACGGAGCCAGGTGGCGCGCGTTGTCGCGCCAGTAGCGCGCGACGCCGGCGCCATCGTGCTCCGTGAGCGCGCGCAGGACGACGCGCTCCCCCTCGAGCGTCGTCATCGGGTCACGCCGTCGGAACGGTCGGGCTGCGGAAGATCTCGACGCGATTCAGCTTCACGTCGGTGATGGGCTTGTTCTTCGCGCCCTGCGGCACGCGCGTGATCTTGGGGACGAGCTCGACCCCGGCGACCGTGCGCCCGAAGACCGAGTGGCGGTTGTCCAGGTGCGGCGTCGCGACCTCGGTGATGAAGAACTGGCACCCGTTGGAGTTCGGGCCCGAGTTGGCCATCGAGAGGACGCCGGGCCCCGTGTGCTTCAACTCGGGGTGGAACTCGTCCGCGAACCGGTAGCCCGGGTTGCCGAAGCCGGCCCCGAGCGGGCAGCCGCCCTGGATCATGAAATTCTCGATGACGCGGTGGAAGATGGTGCCGTCGTAGAAGGGGACCCCCTTCTTGGTCTCGTTGGTCTTGGGGTCCGTCCACTCCTGCGTCCCCATCGCGAGGCCCACGAAATTGCGGACCGTCTTGGGAGCCCGCTCCTCCTCCAGCTCGACCACGATGTTCCCCATCGACGTGTGAAAACGCGCGTAGAGCTTGCCGCTGCCGGGGACGTTGATCTCGGGGAAGTTCGCTTGGGGCATGGTGTTGGGACCTCCTATGGCTTGACCGGGTTCCGGAACCGTTGATACTCCCTAGTTCTGCGTGCCGAAAGTCCCCGCCGTACCATTCTCCCCGTGAGGGCCACGTCGTGATCACCTGCCCGAAGTGCAGCAAGGACAATCAAGATCACTACAAATTCTGCCTTGGATGCGGTGCGGAGCTGCCGCGTGATGCGGCGCCCAAGCCGTTCACGCCCAAGACCCCGCCCCATGGCGTGAAGGCCCCGGTGCCCGCCGCGGGCACGCCGGCCATGGCCCCCGCTCCGGCGGCGGCCGCACCCAAGCCTGCCGCTGCGACCCCTCCCGCTCCGGCGGCCGTCGGGGTCCCTGCGTCGGCCCCGGCTGCGACCACCCCCCAAGGGGCGGCTGCGGGAGCCGCATCCCCGTGCCCCCAGTGCAGCCACATGAACCCGCCGAACAACACGTTCTGCGCGGCGTGCGGCTTCCGCCTCGGTGGCGCGGCCCCGAAGCCCACGGCTCCGGCAGCCTCGCCGCCCACGGTCGCCGCGGGCACGGTGGTGCTCACCGCGCTCCGGGCCGACGGGTCGGAGGCGGGCAACTTCACGCTCCCCGGCGCCGAGGTCACCCTCGGTCGTGACACGGGCGGCATCTTCGCCGGCGACAGCTACCTGTCCCCCCGCCACGCCACCTTCCGCCAGATCGGCGGCGGCCGCCTGCGGGTCAAGGACGAGGCCTCGCTCAACGGCGTCTACAAGAAGCTCGCGCGCGAGGTCCCCGTCACCCTCAAGCCGAACGACATCTTCCGCATCGGCCAGGAGATCATCCGGTTCGAGGCGATCGATCCGCTTCCGGCCTCGCCCGACGGCGTGGAGCGCCTCGGCGCGCCGGCCAAGGGCTACGTGGGTCGCATCGCGCTCGTCATCGGCCGCGAGACCACCGGCAACGCATTTCCGATTCCCGAAACGGGACTCCACATCGGGCGCGAGCGCGGCGACGTGCTCTTCCCCGAGGACGGGTACGTCAGCGGTCTGCACTGCCACCTCTCCTGGGAGGAGGGCACGCTCACGCTCACGGACCTCGGCAGCTCCAACGGTACGTTCCTCCGCCTCAAGGAAGAGGTCGAGGTCGGCTCCGGCGACATCCTCTTGATGGGACAACAGCTCTTCCGCATCTCCTCCTGATCATGCCCGGCCTCCACACGAGCGCGCGGACCATTCGCGTCGTCGCGGCAGTGCTCGAGGATGGCGGTCGCTACCTCATCACCCAGCGCCGGCCGACGGCCGTGCTCCCCCTGATGTGGGAGTTCCCCGGCGGAAAGGTGGAGCCCGGCGAGACCGACGCGGAGGCGCTGCGGCGCGAGTTCTCGCACCGGCTCGGCGCGGCGATCGAGTGCGGGAAGCTCATCTCGTTCGTCACGCACCCCTACGAGCACTACGCGGTCGACCTGTTCTTGTACGAGTGCCGGATCGCAACGGGGAAGCTCGAGCCGAGGCACGTCCACGACTTCAAGTGGGTGACGAGCGCGGAGTTCGAGCAGTACCCGTTCACGCCGGCCGACGAAGCGTCGATGAACAAGCTGCTCGGCGAGTGAGCCCGCTCAGAACGTGAGCGACAGCCCGACGAAGAAGCCGTCCTTGCTCGCGCCCGCGCGGATGTCCTTGAGCTTCTGCATCGCCCGCCACGTCTTCGGCGGCAAGAGATAGGGCAGGAGCGCGCCGCCGAACGCAAACCCCGCGGACGTGATCACGCGGAACGTGCGCTCCACCGTCTCCCACTCGACCGGGGCGCCGCCGGTCTCGATCCCGACGACGACCGGAGCGGTCGCCCCCGCCAACATCGCGAGCGCGATCGCGAGCGGCCACGACGCACGCACGTCGCCCTCGGCCGGGATCGTCGAGACGTACGTCGGGCTGCACTTGGGCAACGCCAGGTACATGCCGCCGAACGTGAAGCCCCACGTGAGCCCCACCGTCGCCGGTCCGATCATGCGCACGACCGAGCTGTCCTGCTTCATGAGGAACTGCGAGTCGAGCGCGATGGCTCCCGCGACCAACACCGGCGGCACCGCGAGGTAGAGCCAATCCGGGTTCGACGCCTTCGCGCAAAGCTCGCGCTCCTCCGCGTCGCGCGGGTACAGATCCGTCGCGGCGGGCTTGGGGCGCGCGGCGGTCGGCGTGGTCACGACCGGCGGCGGCGCACCGGTGCCGGCCGGCGGCGGTGCCACCTCTGCGCCGGCGTCGGGGAGCGCTGCGGTATCCACGGCGCAGCAAGATAGTACCGCGCGAAAAAAACTCCACCTGTGTATGCTTTCGGCTCTGCGATGGCGGCGGCCACCTTCTTTCAGGACGCAGCGAAGAAGCGCGCCGCCGAGGCGGTGAAGAGCGTCGAGTCCAAGACGGCGGCGGAGATCGTCGTCGCCGTCCGCCGCGCCTCGGGCCAATACCGAGCGGTCGATCTCTCGTTCGGCGCCGGCGTCGGGCTCGTGATGCTCGCCTTCCTCTGGCTGTCGCCGATCGCATTCGACCCGGCGTTGATCTCGGTCAACGTCGCGCTCGCCTTCGCCATCGCGGCGGTCGTCTGCGGCAACTTCGATCCGCTGCGGCGGCTTCTCGCCGGCAAACGCTGCCGCGCCGCCGCCGAGCTGTCCGCCAAGGCCGCCTTCGTCGACCTCGGGATCTCCAAGACCACGGGGCGCACCGGCATCCTCGTCTTCGTCTCGATGTTCGAGCGCACGGCGGTGCTGGTCCCCGACGTCGGCGTCGACCGCACCGCGATCGAGGGCTTCGCCGCGATCGAGACCGCCATCGATCGCGCCGTGCGGAGCGGCGACTTCGAAGGGTTCATCCAGGCCGTCGAGTCGCTCGGGCCCGCGCTCGCCCCCGCGCTCCCGCGCAGCGAAGACGACGTGAACGAGCTCCCCGACGAGGTCGCATGAGGCCGGGCCTCCGCGCGCGCTCGGGCTCTCGGCTGCGCGCGCTCGCGCTCCGCGCGGCACCGTTCGCTCCGCTCGCGCTCGGGCTCGCGGTGGTCCTGGTGCCGGCGCTCGCGCGCGCCGCGCGCCCGGGTGGCGGCGACAGCTACTCCGGCTCTTCGTCGTCCGGCGGCAGCTCGAGCGGCGGCGGGGGTGGCGGCGACGGCGGCGCGATCATCGACCTGATCATCCTCTGCGTCGAGTACCCGCAGCTCGGCATCCCGCTGCTCATCATCGTCGTCATCGTGATGATCGTGAAGGCGCGCGCGAAGAGCGGCCAGACGAACTGGAACGTCGGCGTCGGTGGTCAGCGCCCGTGGGTGCCGCAGCAGCAAGGGCCGCGGCCGGTCGCGGCGACGACGGGCGTGCCGCGGAGCCGCCTCGACGAGATCCGGCGCGTCGACCCCGAGTACTCGACCGTCCTCTTCGAGGACTTCCTCTACACGCTCTACGGTCACACCCAGAACGCGCGCCCCAACGTCGCGAGCTTGGCGGCCTACATCGCGCCCGCGGCGCAGCCCAAGGTCGCGGGGGACGTGCAAGCGGCCAACGGCGTCGTCATCGGCGCGGTGCGCTTCGTGAGGCTCGGGATCGGCAACGGGAGCATCGGGGTCACCGTCGACTTCGAGGCCAACTTGAACGAGGTGCGCCAGGGCCACACCCAGCGCTTCTACGTCGTCGATCGCTGGATGCTCCAGCGCAGCACGACCGCGAAGTCACGGCCGCCCGCGCGGTCGCGCACGCTCGACTGTCCCAACTGCGGCGCGCCGCTCCAGTCGTTGCGCGGCGACACGTGCAGCTACTGCAAGCAGCACGTCGGTTGGGGCAAGTTCGACTGGAGCGTCGTGGACGCCACGCGCATCAAGACCGAGATGCGGCCCCCCGTCCTCACGTCCAACGTCGAGGAGCAGGGCAACAACCTTCCGACCGTCGTCGATCCGTGGGCGCGCCAACGTTGGGGCGAGCTCCAGCGCGGTGACGCCGCGCTCGATTGGAACGCGTTCGCGTCGCGCATTCGATTGATCCACGCCGAGCTCCAGGTGGCCTGGTCGAACCGCGACTGGCCGCGCGCGCGCCCGTTCGTGACGGACAACCTGTTCCAGTCGCAGCAGTACTTCATGGACCTCTACGTCCAGCAGCGCGCGCGCAACGTCACCGAGAACGCGCGGATCGTCCACATCGAGCTCGCGAACGTCCTCGTCGACAAGTACTTCGACGCGATCACGGTTCGCATCTTCGCGACCGGTCTGGACTACACCGTCGGCGACGACGGGCGCCTGCTCAGCGGGAGCAAGTCGCGCGAGCGCCCGTACACCGAGTACTGGACGCTCGTCCGCGGCGTGGGTCGCCGCGGGCAGCGCACCACGACGACGCCGAACTGCCCGAGCTGCGGCGCTCCGCTCAAGATCACGATGGCGGGCGCGTGCGAGTACTGCAAAGCCAAGGTCACGGCCGGCGAGTTCGATTGGGTGCTCTCGCGGATCGAGCAGGACGACAGCTACACGGGGTGAGGCCATGCGGAAGCTTCTCGGGGGGATCGTGGGCATCGGGTGCGCGCTCGCGGCGGCGTGCTCGCGCGAAGGGAACGTGACGCCGACCGCGACTTCGTCGGCCGCCCCGCCGGCAGCGTCGGCGAGCACCGCTCCGATCGCGTCGGCGAGCGCTGCTCCGCGACCCAGCTTGCCGCCGGAGCTCGTGAAGCTCGCGGGGAAGGACGCGCTCGTCGCGGGTCCGTTCAGCTGGCCCACCGGCGGCACGAGCGCGGTCGTCGCCGGCGAGTCCGTCCGCCTGATCTGGCACGGCGCCGCGAGCGAAGGTGACGACGAGCTCCCCCGCCGCGCGACGCGGGCGGAGGTGAAAGACGTCGACGGCGACGGCGCGGACGAGCTCGTGATCGTTCCCGAAGGTGCGCCGACCGGCGCGACCGATCCCTACGCCGTCTGGGTCTACGGGGTGAACCCCAAGACGAAGAACGCGACGCGCAAGCCGGTGGTCGAGCTCCGCGCGCTCGGAGCGACGGACGCGGCGTCGGTCGTGCGCGAGCTCGCCACGCCGGGGCTGGGTCCGCTCGCGGTGCCGCCCGCCCGCCTCGTCGCGCGCCTTCCGCTCGCGACGGCCGCCGAGCTCGCCGCGCTCGTCGGCCCGGCCGGGGTCAAGACGTGCACGCGCCTCGCGGAGAAGAAGAACTGCACGCTGGTGGCGCAGAAGCAGATCGACGCGGCGAAGGTGCGCGCGATCGTGAAGCTCGGCGGGACGATCGCGGCGTGGCAGATCGATGGCCTCACGCCGAGCGACGAGCTCGAAGCGCCCCACTGCAGCGACGACGAAAAGAACCCCAAGCTCGTCCGTTGCTACGCGAGCGTCGGCGGGCCCGCCGGCGGCGAGTGGATCTTCGAGAAGACCGGCAACGGCGGAGGTCTACGGCTCGCCGAGGTGTGGAGCTGGGCGGAGACGAGCTGACGTAGCGCGCCAATCGTGGCATGGTGACCGGCCACGCAATGACCATCCCTGCGCACGTCTTCCGCGAGTACGACATCCGCGGCGTCGCCGACCGCGACTTGGGCACCGACTTCGTGACTGCACTCGGGCGGAGCCTGGGCCAGACCCTCGCCACCGAGTCCAAGACCCGCCTCGCCGTCGGCCGCGATTGCCGCCTCTCGAGCGAGCGCCTCTTCGCCGCGCTGACCCAGGGCTTGGTGGAGGCGGGCGTGAACGTCGTCGACATCGGCGTCGGTCCCACGCCGCAGCTCTACTTCGCGGTCCATCACCTCGAGACCGACGGCGGGATCATGATCACGGGGAGCCACAACCCCGGCGAGGACAACGGCTTCAAGATCATGCGGAAGAAGGCGAGCTTCTTCGGCAAGGAGATCCAGGACCTCCGCGGCCTCGTCGCGTCGGGCAAGGTCGTCCCGCGCGGCGGCGGCTCGGTCGAGACGGTGAGCGTCGCCGACGCTTACGTCGATGCGATCACCGCCAAGATCACGCCCCCCGCACAGCCGATGAAGGTCGTCGTCGACGCCGGCAACGGCGCCGGGGGTCCCCTCGCGCTGCGCTGCTTCGAGCGGATCGGGCTCACCCCCGAGGCGCTGTTTTGCGACATGGACGGTCGCTTCCCGAACCATCACCCCGATCCGACGGTCCCGAAGAACCTCGAGGCGCTCGCCGCACGCGTCAAGAAGAGCGGCGCCCGGATCGGGATCGCCTACGACGGCGACGCGGATCGCCTGGGAGCGATCGACGAGGACGGGGACGTGATCTGGGGCGACCGCCTCATGATCCTGTTCTCGCGCGCGCTCCTCGAGGCCACCCCCGGCGCCACGATCCTCGGCGAGGTGAAGTGCTCGCAGACGCTCTACGACGACATCGCGAAGCACGGCGGGCGCCCCATCATGTGGAAGACGGGGCACTCGCTCATCAAGACGAAGATGAAGGAAGAGAAGGCGCTGCTCGCAGGCGAGATGAGCGGCCACCTCTTCTTCGCGGACCGCTACTTCGGCTACGACGACGCGATCTACGCGTCGCTCCGCCTCATCGAGCTCCTCGCGCGCGACCCGCGCCCGATCCGCGAGATGCTCGCGGACGTCCCGAAGACGTTCACGACGCCCGAGCTCCGCGTGGACTGCCCGGACGACGTGAAATTCCCGCTCGTCGCCGCGATCACCGCGCGCTTCAAGGAGCGCGGCCTCCCCGTCGTCGAGATCGACGGCGCCCGCATCACGTTCCCGAGCGACGGCGGCGCGCCGGCGTGGGGCCTGGTGCGCGCCTCGAACACGGGGCCCGTCCTCGTCCTGCGCTTCGAGGCCGGCAGCGAAGCCGCGCTCGCCGAGAACCGGCGCGTGGTCGAAGCCGCCGTGCGTGAGGAGCTCGCGAAGCTCCGGCCATGACCACCAGCGGCGAGACGCGCGAACCTTGGACCATCGCCAGCGTGCTCCGCTGGGCGACGGACGATTTTCGCGCGCGCGGGATCGAGAACCCGCGCCTCGACGCCGAGGTCCTGCTCGCCCACGCGACGAAGAAGACGCGGACCGAGCTCGTCATCGAGATGATGCGCGAGCTCGCGCCGAACGAGCTCGCTGCGTTCCGCGATCTGGTGAAGCGCCGCCGCGCGCGCGAACCCGTCGCGTACCTTTGTGGTAAACGCGAGTTCTTCGGGCGCCCGTTCCTGGTCGACGCGCGGGTGCTCGTTCCTCGGCCCGACACCGAGACGCTCGTCACGGTGGCGCTCGAACGGTCGGTTCACCTCTCGCTCTCGGCGCGGGTGCTCGATCTCTGCACCGGCAGCGGCTGCGTCGCGATCACGCTCGGCCGCGAGCGGCCCACCACGCAGGTCCTCGCGACCGACGCCTCGGCCGATGCACTCGCGGTCGCACGCGAGAACGCGCTTCGGCTCGGCGCCTACAACGTCGCCTTTCGCCAGGCGGATCTCTTCGCCGGGATCCTCGAGCACTTCGACGTGATCACGGCGAACCCGCCCTACATCGCCAGCGGCGACGTCCCCGGTCTCCAGCCGGACATCGTGAAGTTCGAGCCGCGGATCGCGCTCGACGGCGGGCCCGATGGGCTCGAGTTCTACCGCCGGATCGCGGCCGGTGCCGGCGAGCGTCTCGCCCCGGGCGGCGTCCTCGCGGTCGAGGTGGGTGAGGGTCAGGCCGCCGCCGTCGCCGACCTCTTCGCCCAGACAGGGCTCACGGACGTTCAGCGTACCCGCGACTACGGTCGAATCGAGCGCGTCGTCTCCGGCCGCAAGCCGACCTGAGCCGTGCTATTTTTGCGGTTCCATGAGCCGCTTCTTCGCTAGCTTCGTCGTCGCGGCGGCGGCCACCGGCTGCGCCGTCTCGTCCACTCCGTTTTCCCTCACCGACGCCGGACCGACCGACGGTGGCGGCCCCACCGACGCCAAGGTCGATGCCCCGACCGACGCCGCCCCCCCGAAGGACGGCGGCGCGGACGTCTCGAACCCTCCACAGACCAAGCTGTCGTGCGGCTCGATCTTCTGCCGCGCCGACCAGCAGTGCCAGAACAGCACGTGCATCACGCCGTGCACGGGATCGAGCGTCCCCGGCGACTACGCGACGATCCAAGCCGCGGTCACCGCGCTCGGCACCGCCCAGATGGACGCCACGATCTGCCTCGGCGCGCAGACCTACGCCGAGAGCGTCACCGCCACGCTGAGCCCCAACAAGACCCTCTCCATCATCGGGCCTTCGGGCTCGAAGCTGACGGGGCTCTCCGTCACGGGGTCCTACTCCAAGGTCACCTTGAAGGGCGTCTCGATCGGAACGCTGACGGTGAACGGCGCATCCCCGATCGAAGCCACCGGCATCCACGCCGACACGCTCCAGGCATCGACCGCGCAGACCGGCGCGCTGACCCTCGAAGGGTGCGATCTCGGAGCGGCGGCGCAGAGCTACGCGCTCTACGTCGCGCGCACGACGAGCTCGCAGCCGCTCACCGTCGTGGTCCAGAACTCGTGGTTGCACGGCGCCAGCTACGGGGCGTACGTCAGCGGGAGCTCCACCACGAACCTCAACGTTTCGTTCGTGAACGACACGTTCAGCGCGGGCCCGCGCGGGCTCTACGCGACGACCACGGGCAACGTCACGCTCGCGTACGTGAACACGATCTTCACCGGCCTGACCGTCGCGGCGATCACGCTCACGGGCAACTACACGCTCACGCACACGAACAACCTGCTCTTCGCCAACACCGCCAACTACGCCGGCACCGCGGTCGATGGCGCGAACTACGTGAAGGCGGATCCGCTGCTCGACACGGCGACGCCGCCGGAGCCGAAGCAGGGCTCGCCCGCGCGTGGCGCGGCGGATAAAGCCAAGGCACCGCTGAAGGACTACTGGGCGGCGACCCGCGGGACGCCCACCGACATCGGCGCCGTGCAGGGGAACTGATCACGGCGTGCTCCGCATCGTCGTCTTCGTAGTCTCGGTGGGGGCGCTCTCCGCGCTCTTCCACGCGATGCTCTACCAGTGGGCGATGGATGCGTTCCCGCGCGTTCGGCCGCATCGGCGCGCGCTGATTGGGTTCTTCTCGGTGCTCGTCGTGGGCGCTCCCGCGGCCCGCTTCCTCGCGCACCTTTTCCCGTCGCCGTGGGCGACCGGGTTCTACGCGGCGCTGATGATCGAAGCGATCGTGGTGCTCGTCAGCGCTCCGCTCCTCGTGCTCACGCGCTTCGCCGGGCGCCTCCACGAGCGGCGCGCGAAGGCACGCGGTGAGCCCGAGCCCAAAGCGCTGTCGCGCCGCCAGGTGCTCGAAGCGACGGCCGGCTCGATCGTCCTCGGCGCGACGGGCACCGCGCTCGGTTGGGGTGCGATCCGCGGCCGGCACGCGTTCCAGCTCGAGGAGGTCGCGGTGCGAATCCCCGGGCTCCCGAAGGCGCTCGACGGCTACACGCTCGTGCAGATCTCGGACATCCACGTCGGCGCGTTCGTCCAGGAGCGCGAGCTCGACGAAGGCTTCGAGCTCATCCAGCGCGTGAAGCCCGAGCTCGTCGTGGTGACGGGCGACATGATCGACTTCGATGCCGCGTTCTTGCCGATCTGGACGCGCGCGCTCCAGAAGCTCTCCCCACGCGACGGCGTGTTTACCATTTTGGGAAACCACGACTACTACGCCAACGCGACCAAGGTCCGCGCCGCGATCGAAGGCATCGGCGTGCCCGTCCTGCGGAACGAAGGGCGCATCATCCGGCCTGCCGACGGCGGCGGCTTCGCGCTGCTCGGCGTCGACGACGCGAGCGCCTCGCCGAAGGACGGCCCCGGCCCCGATCTCGCGGCGGCGATCGCCCGCGTGCCCGGTGCGATCGATCGTCCCAAGATCCTCCTCTCGCACCAACCGCGGACGCTCGAAGCGTGGTCCGGCCGAGTGGCGCTGCAGCTGAGCGGCCACACGCACGGCGGACAAGTGAACGTCCCCGGTGGGAAGTTGCGCCCCGCCGACGCGGTGTTTCGCTGGGTGTCGGGCCGCTACGAGGTCGACGGCACCACGCTCTGGGTGAACCGAGGCTTCGGAACCGCAGGCCCGCCGACGCGCGTGGGTGCCCCACCCGAGGTGACGAAGATCGTCCTCGTGTCCGCCTGATGGACGCTAACGTGGCGTTCGTGGAGAAGCGCTGGCTCGCCGTCGTCGCCTCCGTGCTCGTCGCCACGGTCGCCCCCGCGGTGCAGGCGGCGGACCACCTGGACGCCGCGCGTTACTTCGACCAGCTCGGCGTGCGCGCTTACGCGGAGGGTCGCTTCGCCGATGCCATCGTCTACTTCCGCCAGGCGTGGGAGAACGGCGGGCCGCCGACCGAGCTCTGGAACATGGCGAAGTGCGAGCTCCAGTCGGGGCGCCCGAACGAAGCGGTGAGCATGCTGGAGACCTACCTCGCGCGCGGCGATCTCGCGCCCGAGGACCGGGCCGAGGCCGAAAAGCTCCTCGCCGACGTGAAGAAGCGCCCTTCGATCGTGAGCGTGGCGTCGTCGCCGAGCGGCGCGACCGTGCGGATCGACGATCGCGTCGTCGGCACCACGCCGGTCACGACCACCGTCGCCCCCGGTGAGCACGATCTCTACGTCGAGACGAGCGACGGACGCAGCTTCGATCGGACGATCACCGCGGAGAACGGGGTGACGATCGCCGTCGGCACCGATCTCGGCGAGCCCTCGGGCAACCCGCAGAAGCGACCGCCGCCGCCACCGCGCCGCCCGGTCAAGCGCTTCGGCGTCGAGCTGTTCCCCGTCGGCCTCAGCTTCGCCTCCCGCGGGGACGCCCCGCTGTCCGCGTTCATCAGCCCTTCGATCGGGCTCACGTACACGCTCGTCGCCGGGCGCCGCGCGCTCTTCGGCCTCGGCGCGCGCTTCGCGGTCGCGTTCGAGCGGTGGAGCACGAGCCCCGGCGTCCCCAACACGGCGACCGGCTGCGAGCTCCCGGCCGACTACTCCGCCCTGGAGCTCCTCGCCCACCCGTTCCTCTTCGGCGCCGTGCGCCTGGGCTCCGCCGTCGACGTGGGCGCGCGCGCCGGCTTCGGGCTCGCGGGCCTCGCTTCGTCGAGCGCGCTCGGCGGTGACTACTTCGAGCCGACCTGCAACGCGAGCACGGGCCTCCGCGGGGACTTCTTCGCCGCGCTCGACGTCTCGATCAAGGTCGGCGCGCTTCGCATCCTCCTCGAGCCGGTCGCCGTCGATCTCCACAGCGGCTACGGCGGCGCGCGCGCGACGCCGTTCGACACGACCGGGCTCTGGGCGCGCATCGGCGTGAACCTCGGCGTCGCCGTCGATTTCTGACGCGGTCTCCCCGCCGTCAGCGCGACCAGTCTCCGCTCTGCTCGCGCGCCTTCTCCCACGTGACGCGCCACTGCACGATCTTCATCCCTTCGTCGCCGCGCGCCCAGACGATCGTCCCGTGGCCGCAGAGACGGAGACGCGCGCCGTCGACGTCCCAGACCCGATCGAGGTCGACGCTCGCGAGCACGGTCGTCGCGTTCGTCGACGCGTCGTAGTTCACGATCTTCGTCCGACAGCGCACGCCGGAGGCTCGGAGCGCGTTCATCAGCGTGCCGAACGTCGCTTCGTACTCGGCGCGCGAACCAAACGTCATCACCGCCGCGTCCGGCAGGCGAACGGAGCCGACGACGTCGGGCGCCAGGTACGCGAGCATCGCGTTCACGTCGTTGTCGTCGAGAGCGGCAAAGACGTCCAGCGTCGCTCCGAAGCGCGGAACGGGGTCACGACGGGTGATCGAGCTCAGTTGTGATTTGAACGACGAGCGCATGATCACCCATGATCGCCGGCGCGCGGCGCGCGATCCAGATCGATGCATGGTCCAGCTCGATTTCGGTCGCGTGATGTGCGCGCCAGCCGTGAGCACACGAACGCAGCCGCATGCGCATGGTGGAGGTTGCATGAGCGGATCGGCATCCGTACGCTCAGCTCCGCCGTGACCGCCACCCTCTTCGATTTCAACGGCGTGCTCGTGGACGACGAGCACGTCCACCTCGCCGCGTTCCGCGAAGTGCTCGCCGAGCTCGGGGTCCGCGTGAGCGACGCAGATTATGCGGAGCGCTACCTCGGCTTCGACGACCGCGGCGCGTTCGACGCCATCCTCCGCGACGCAGGTCGTGCACCCACCGCGGACGAGGTGGCTGCACTCGTGGCGGCGAAGGTCCCGGTCTACTTGCGACTTGCGACCACGGAGTTGCGCATCTTCCCCGGCGCGGCCGACGTCGTGCGCCGCGCCGCAGAGCGGGGGACGGTGGCGATCGTCTCGGGAGCGCTCCGTCACGAGATCGAGCTGGCGCTGGGGAAGATGGGGGTGCGCGACGCCGTCGCGTTCATCGTCGCGGCCGAGGACACGAAGGCGTGCAAGCCGGATCCCGAGGGCTACCTCGTCGCGAAGGCGCGCCTCGCGAGCGAGGGCGCGAGCGCCGTCGTGATCGAGGACTCGATCGCGGGGATCCGGGCCGCACGGGCGGCGGGCCTCCGCTGCGTCGCGGTCGCGCACAGCTACCCGGAGAACGAGCTCGCGGCGGCGGGGGCCGACGCCGTGTACGCGACGATCGCGGACGTCGAGCTCTGAGAGCTCAGCCGCGCTTCGGGAGCGCGAGCGACGAGATCGCCGAAGGCCGCTTCGCCGGCGTGCACATGTCGTTGTCCTTCGGTCGATCGCCGAAGTGCAGTGCGCCCGCGTCCAGCTTCACGAGATCGAAGTCGGCCGGGCACGTCGCCTTCGGGTACTGCCCGAAGGCAGCGCAGCCGGCGTCGTAGACGTCCTGACCTTCGCCGATCTTCCAGGGCTTCGCGCCGCACTTCGCGCCGGTGAGCGCTTGAACCAACCCGTCGACGTGCGGCGTCATCACCTTGTGCGCGAAGCCGAAGCGGGCCTCCCAGGCACCGGCCACCGAGGGCGACGGGCGATCGAGCGCGTAGTCGCCGTCGATCGTGACGGTGAGGAGCTTCACCGAGCACGCCGCGTCGCCGTGGACGACGTAGTCGATCTTCCAGTCGGACTTGCCGATGGTGAAGTCCAACACCAGGTACTGCGTGCTGCCGTCGGCTTGCGGCGAAGGCGCGCAAGCGCTCGTCCAACGACCGTCGATCGCGGGCGCGCTGCGGGTGGACGAGGCCGGCGGGGACGACGGGCTGGCGCCGCAGGCGGCGAGCGCGACGGTGAATGCGGCGACGAACGGAGCGAGCTTGAACGTTTGCATGGCTGGTTTCCTCGGCTTTTCGGCGGCATCACCGCCGCCCACCGAAGATGGGCCTGCGTCCTTCATGAGTCCAACGCATGATATTCATGGACCTCATGAAGTCCGTTCATCTACGGGACGTCGACCTCAACCTGCTCGTGGTGCTCGACGATCTCCTCGTGACGGGGAGCACCACCGCGAGCGCGCGGCGGCTCGGGCGCACGCAGAGCGCGGTGAGCCACGCGCTCGCCCGCCTCCGCCGGACGCTCGGCGACCCGCTCTTCGTCCGCGCCGGTCAGGTCCTCGAGCCCACGGCGCATGCGCTCGAGCTCCGCCCGCAGCTCGCGCGCGCCCTGGCCGAGGTGACCGCCGTCTTCGGCGGCGCACGTGCGTTCGATCCGGCGACGCACACCGCGACCGTGCGCATCGTCGCCGCCGACTTCGCCGAGATCGTGCTGCTCCCCCAGGTGCTCGCCCGCCTCGAGCGCGAGGCGCCCGGCGTCGATCTCCACGTCGCGTTCGCGGGCGACGACACGGAGCAGGTGGTGCGCGACGGCGGTGCCGATCTCGCGCTCGGCGCGTCGATGTCGTCGTCCGGCGGCTTGACGAGCGAGGAGCTCTACCGCGATCGGTTCCTCGGCATCGCCCGCCGGGGGAGCGCGTTCGCGAAGCGGCCCGCGCTCGCGACGTACGCGAAGGCCCCCCACGTACTGGTGAGCCCGCGCGGGCGACCGGGGAGCATCGTGGACGACGCGCTCGCGAAGGCAGGCCACGCGCGGCGGATCCACTTCACGACCCCGCACTTCGCGACCGCCGCCCACGTCGTCGCCGCCAGCGAAGCGGTGTGCACGATGCCGGCGCGGTTGGCGCGGGCGTTCGCGGAGCGGCTCCCGCTCGCGACGTTCGAGGTCCCGCTGGCGCTCCTGGCGCTGCCGGTCGCGATGGTCTTCCGCGCGGCCCGGGAGCGCGAGCCGATGCTGGCGTGGTTTCGGGGAGTCTTGCGCGAAACGGCTGGCTGACGCAGCGGATGAACGCGGCGTCAGCGCTCGACGCCGACCGAGCCGAAGAGGACCGGCAGCACGCCGTAGGCGAGGTTGATCGCGAGGAGCACGCCTTCGCCGATCCAACCCTCGCGCCGCAAGAGGAGCGAGCCGATCAGCAGAGCGTGCAGGATGCCGCCGGTCGCCACGACGCGCAGCGGGCGCGCTCCGCGCAGCACGCCGCTCTTGCGCAGCTGCCCCAGCGCGAACGCGCAGCCCGGCACGAAGAGCACGAGCGACGTCACGACGCCCGAGTTGTAACGACCGAGCACGACCGCCTGCCCGAGGTGCGCGAGCGCGTTCACCGCCGGGATCCCGAGCGCGCACGCACCCACGAGCGGACGGCGGTGCCGGAAGGCGATCGCCAACGCGCCCGGGATCCAGACGCCCCCACCGCAGTTGACCGCGAAGATGAACTCGGGATCGGCGGGGCACGGCTGCCCTTCGCGCGCGACGACTCCGCAGATCTCCTCGATGAAGTGATAGTGGCGCCCGAGGAGATCGATGCCGTGCTCCTCGAACTGGTGGATCATGTAGAGCGGCAACATCAGGCACGCGAGCCACGCCGGATCGCGAAAGCGCGAACCAGCTTCCTTCGATCGCGGGAGCACGAGGAGCGCGCCGAGCCCGAGGACGCCGAGCACGAGCGCTGCATACGGCCACCCATGGAGGACGGCGTTCAAGCGCGCGCCCTCAGCGACCGGCGCAAGCGTCCCATGCGCTTTGCACGGCTCGGCAGTCCTTCTTCGCGACGATCTGGAGCGCACACGAGCGCGACAGCTTCACGCGAAACGGGTTCGTGCACCCGACGCAGCAGCCTTCATCCCCCATGCGCTCGCACGCGGCGGCCCAATCGCACGCGCTCCGGCCGAGCTCTTCGTCCGTGCTCTTCGCGGTCGCCATCGCCGGGCACGGCACCGGCACCAGGACCTTCGTGCACGGCGGCGACGTGCACCCCGCCATCGCCCGCGCGACGCAGGAGCCGTCCCCCTTCGGTCCGGGCGGGCCGACGATTTGAGGCGCAGCGCTCGCCGTCGCGGTGGGGGCAGCGGTGCTGGACGGCGCGCTGGTCGCGCTGGTCGCGCTCGGCGTGCCGGTCGCGCTCGCGACGAGGGGAGCGGCCGTCCCGGTCGACGTCGCGCTCGGCGCATCCACCGTCACCGACTTGGGCGCTGGGTCCTTCGCGCACGCCACGACGACGATCCCGAGAAGCGCGAGGCGACGCATCTCGAAGAATCTATTCGATCCGGTCCCGTTTGGCGCGCGGCGAAACGTCGACTAACCTCGCGCGCGTGCTCGCGCCGTCACTCGCCCTTGGCGCCCTCGTGTGCTCGCTCGCCGGCTCGGCCGACGCGTGGGCGCAGAGCGGTCAGCCGGCGATCCGCGGCGTGACGGTCGGCCCAATCGAGAACGGCTACCACCCCGGAAAGGGCTACGGCACCGACGCCTTCGATCGCACGCTCGTCGAGGTCGGCGATTGGGGCGGCGGCTGGGTCGCCATCACCCCGTTCGGGCGGGTCGGCAGCCTCGAAGGCGTCGGCGTCGACCGCACGTTCGAGGCTCCGTTCGAAGAGAACCGCGCCGCGATCGCGCGCGCGATCGACATGGCGCACGCACGCGGGCTCAAGGTGATGCTCGTGCCGCACCTCTGGGTCGAGACCCACGACTGGCGCGCGAAGATCGACCCGAAGACCGACGAAGGCTGGGCGCGCTGGGCGGCGAGCTACGGCGAGTTCGTCACGACGTGGGCCGCCGTGGCCGAGGAGCACCACGCCGAGATCTTCTCCGCCGGCGTCGAGCTCCGGAGCTGGGTGACGAGCGGGCGCGCCCCGAGCTTCCTCGATCTCATCGCGAAGATCCGCACCATCTATCACGGGCTCGTCACGTACTCGGCCAACTGGGACGACGTGGAGGACACCATCATCCTCGGCGCGCTCGATCTCATCGGCATCAACGCGTTCTATCCGCTCGCAGATCGCGATGGTGCGACGGAGCTCGAGCTCATCGTCGGCGGCGAACGCATCCGGACCAAGATTCACGCGCTCGCCGAGACGTGGCACAAGCCGGTGCTCTTCACCGAGATCGGCTACACGACGCGCCCGAACCCGGCGATCAAACCGTGGCTCTGGCCCGACGAGATGGAGCACGTTCGCATCGACGAGCCCGCGCAGGCGCTCGCGTACCACGCGCTCGTCAAACCTCTCCTCGAAGAGCCGGACTTCGCCGGCTTCTTCGTCTGGCGTGTCTACAGCGACCCCGACGACGTCTCGCAGGAGGCCGAGTGGGGGTTCTCGCCGCGCGGCAAGCTCGCCGAGCGCGTCGTGCGCGACGCCTTCACCGCGCGCTGGGCGAGCGACGGGGATTGGGAGCTCCGGTCGCTCGGGCTCCGGTTCACCTGGTGATGGGATGACGACGTTGCGCGATGAGCTGGAACGCTCGCTCGGCCCGGTCGAGCTCTCGGATCTCCGCGCGCACCTCGCGCGCGGCGCGGTGATCACGGTCGATGCGTCGCTCGACCTGATCGAGGTGGGGGAAGCGCTCGCCCGCGACGACAAGACGCGGGTCGCCGATTGGATCGAGCGCAGCCTGATCGGCAAGCCCTCGCTCGAGACGATCGAGCGGTGGTCGAAGCTCGAGGGCGCCGCGTGGACGGCGCTGGTGGTGCAGCCCTTCGTGTTGGTGCAGGAAGGCCGGCGCCCGGGGCCGGCGGCGTAGTCAGCGCGGGCAAGCGCGCTCGTCGCGCTCGATCCGCGGGTGGAGCGCGTCGACGACGGGGGCATCGGCGAACGCGACCTCGAGCTCGTCCTCGACGTGTTCCTTCGTCACGGGGTGATCGTACGAGACCATCACCTTCGTCGAGCCGGACCCGACACCCTTCACGACGAGCGTCTCCCCGTCGACGACGGCGCTGCAGTGCGCCGGATCGCACGTGGCGACGAGGTGCTCGACCGGCTTCGGGTGCGTGGCCAGCGCGGGACCGTTCATCGTCTCCCAGACGATCGCCGGACGAAGCACGTGGCACTCGCCCACGGACCAGCACGCCTTTCCCTCGCACGCGAGGTCGGGCTTCTCCCACTTCGTCTCGTGGACGTCCTTCGGGTACGCCGCCGCCGTGACGAGCGCGCCGACGTGAGGGCAGCCGAGGAGCACGCACGAGAGGATGGGGACCGCGACGGCGATGGAACGGAGCGACTTCATGCGGGCCCAACGCGCCCGCTCGCACGCGTCTTACATGCGCGACTGCGCGTCCGCGTCTGCCGCTTCTTCGCGCGCGAGCTCCTTGCCCGCGCGCCGCCACCAGATCACGCCGCCGACGATCAGGAAGAACGGGAGGATCAGCCACACCTCGATCGGTGCATTCTTCATCCAATCGAAGACCTTCTGCCCGAAGTACGCCATCAAGAAGAGCGGGATGAGGTACCCGACCAGCGAGCCCCAGAAGTGCGACCAGAAGCGCACCTTGGAGATCCCGAGCGACGCGTGCAGCAGCGGTGGCATCCAGAAGATGAAACGAAGGATGACGACGGTGACGAACCCGCGCTTCTCGAGCGCCTCGTCGTAGCGGCGGAAGCGCTTCGGGATCTTCGTCGCGATCCAGTCGCGCGCGACGAAGCGCGCGAACGAGAAGCCGACGACGCTCGCCGCCATCGTCCCTGTCATCGAGAGCCCGAACGCGACGGGCCACGGCCAGATGAGCGAGGCGGCGATCACGAACACCGTGCCGGGCACCCCGAACGGCTGGAAGATCGTGTAGGCCACCACGAACGCGAGCCACCCCCACGCGCCGAGCCCTTGCATCGACTCGCGCAAGCGCGCGGGCTCGGCGAGCGTGTGGAGGATCCCCGTCTGCCACGCGACGAGCAACAGAACCACGACCAGCGCCACCACCCCCACGCGTGCCCAAGCGGAGCGGCTCACTGTTGCAACCAATAGAAGCGCTGCGTGGGTTGGCCCGCCTTGAGCGCGAGCACGAGCGTCTTCCCCGCGACCACGTCGACGTAGAGCTGCCACTTGGTCGGCGCTGCCGGTCCGCAGAGCTGCGTGAGGGTCATCGTGCTCCCCGACACCGTCCCGGTGTAGCGGCGCTCGGTCGGCACGCCGTTGATGGTCACGCGCTCCTCGATCGTGAAGGTCCCGCCCTGCACCTGGACGTTCAAGCGGCCCGACGCGGTGAACGCGACGTACCCGCTGCACGAGCCCTTGAGCTCGTAGAGATCCGTCAGCGCGTACGAAGCGGACGGGATCGTGCCGCCCTGGAAGTTCGGGTTCGCCGCGATGCAGGTCGAGGTGATGGTGGAGAAGTCGGAGCCGGAGACGGTGCAGGTCGCTGCGTCGGTGACGTCGGCCGGGGCGTCGGAGGGAGCGTCTGCTTCGCTCCCCGCATCGGTGCTCACGTCGGCGGTGGCATCGACGAGACGATCGGGCGCCACGTCGCGCGCGGCGTCCGCCGCCGCGTCGAGCGGTGCATCACCCACGTCCAGGTCGGACAGCCCGCTCACGAGGGCGCACCCCGTCACGAGCGAGGCGGCCAGGGCGAGGGGGAGCGCACGGCGCATGCCCGACGCATTCTACACCGCGCGCGGGGCGCGTCATTGTTGGAGCCAAAAGAAACGCTGGTCGTACGGGGTCCCCTGCTTCAGCGCGATGAACTGGGTCTTCCCGCCTTGCGCGCTCACGTTGAGCTGCCAGAGGTTGCTCTGGATCGCCGGCCCGCACACGAGCGTGACCGTCATGTTCGTGTTGTTCACGGTCGCGGTGTAGTTGCGCTGGGAGACCACGCCGTTGATGGTGAGCCGCTCTTGGAGCTGGTACGTGCTGCCTTGGACGGCGATGTTCAGCACGCCGGAGACCGAGAGCGGCACGTAGCCGTTGCAGGTGGTCGAGAACTCGCGCACCTGCGTGAGCGCGTAGGTGCCCGCGGGGATGGTGCCGGCAGCGAAGATCGGCGTGCCCGTGACGCACACCGACTGGACCGCCGCCGGGTCCGTGCCGACGACCGGGCACGATCCGGCGTCGTTCGCGTCGATGCCGGCGTCCACGCTCGGCGACGCGTCCGCATCGAGCTTCGCGTCGGCGACGTCGCTCTTGGCGTCGACGATGGCTGCCTCGCCTTTGGCGTCCACGCTCGCGTCGACGAGCGCGCCGTCGAGCCCGGCCCCGATGTCGAGCGAGGACAACCCACTGACGACCGCGCAACCCGCGGCGACGAGGACGAGCGGAGCGACGACGACGACGGCGGCGCGGCGCATCCCGTCAGTTCGGCGGGTTCGGCGGCGGTGGTGCGCAGTCCCCACCGCCCTGGATCTGGGAGTTCGTGCGGAACGTGTTGAGCTTGGTCCAGCTCTTCACCATGTTCTTCGGGATCGTGCCGTCCTCGCGCACGTTGGTCACGTGGTAGGCGTGCTGGTTCCAGATGCGGCGCGTGGGGATCCAGCGCTTCTGCGCGTCCTGGAACGCCTCGATCGTGTGCTTGTAGCCGCTGCCGAAGTTCTTGTTCGACACGACCAAGATGTCGGCCGAGGAGTCGTTGTCGATGTCGGCGACGACCGGGTACTCGATGAGCGTGCCCGACGCGCGCGACGCGGTCATGTACTGCTGGCCCGTCTTCCCATCCATGACGTAGAGCGCGACTTGGTCGCCGTAGACGGCGTTCGCGATCCCGCGGCTCAAGAAGTCGAACGCGGTCGACGAGGCGAGGCCCGAGGTGTCGTTCACCGGCTTCGACCAGAGGAGCGAGAGCTGGTTGCCGTTGACCTTGAGCACGCCGAAGTTCTGGCACGCGGACGCGTTCAAATCGGCGATGCCGTCGCCGTCGAAGTCGTGGACCGCCGCCGGCTTGCTCCAGCAGTTCGGCGAGTTCGCCTCGTTGAAGGGCTTGTAGGGGCCGACCTTGATCTGGCCCGTGTGCTCGAGGATCAGCAACCCGTCCTGCCGAGCGACGAAGATCTCCGGGTCCGGATCGGAGTCGAGGTTCGCGACCTGCGGCTGGCCGGGCGGCCCCGGGATCGTCCACATCACCTGCCCGTTCGAGTGGTACGCGGCGTTGCCGAAGATGACCTCGAGCTTGCCGTCGCCGTCGAGATCGGCGGCGGTATTCGCCGGGCACCAGTACTGGCCCTGGAATCCCGAGACGTCGTGGCCGAACTTCTTCTTGCCCAGGTTGTCGAAGACCTCGAACGCGACGATGATCTCGGGCGAGCCGTCCGCATCGAGATCGTAGATGGCGATCGCGTTGCAGTACGAGTTGAGGTTCTGTTTCCAGGTGCCGACGTCGGGGCCGGTCGTCTGGATCTTCCCCTTCTCGTCGTAGATGACGACGTGACCCGCGGTGTCGACCGCGACGACCTCGGGTTTGCCGTCGCCGTCGACGTCGCCGAAGGCCGGGTTCACGCTGCCGTCGACCACGCCGTCGAAGGTGACCTCGAGCTGACCCGTGTCACCGGCGAGCATGTAGATCTTGCCGTTGGCCGCGATCGGGCCGCCGTTCGTGGTGACGATCACGTCGGGCACGTCGCAGAGGTTGATCTCGCCGTTCTTGTCGTCGTCGGTGAAGTTGCCGACGAGCGGCGTGACCATGCTGCCTTCGTACCCGTTGCCGGTCGGCGGCGGTGCATCCCACGACCACTTCGAGAGCGGCGTGAACGAGTTGGGCGGCTGCGCGGGCGTGGAGCAGTTCGGCGCGTTGCCGCTCCCATTGTCGGGCGGGACGTGGCACTTGTCGACGACGACGGGAGCGTCCGGCGTGCCCGCGTCGGGGAGGATGATGCTGCCGTCGTCGCCGGGGAACGTCGGTGCGTCGCCGCCGTTGCCCGCGTCGGGATCGGGGAAGCCGCTGCTCCCCCCGCCGCCGCAGCGCGTGACGAACGCCAAGAGCCCGAGCCCGGCCAATGCGAAGAGAAGAGGCTTCCGCTTCATCACGCCCTCCGGAGTGGATTGTACACCGGCCTCGGCGCGCGGCGACGCCCGGGGTTATGCTCCGGCCCGATCCCGACGTGGCGCCCATGAGAACCCTCGCTGTCGCGCTCTCCCTCGCATGGGCCTTCACCGCGTGCGGCGCAGGGAGCTCACCCAAGCCGCCCGCGCCATCGGCGAGTGGTCGGCCGACCTCCGCGGTCCCCTCGAGCCCTCCGCTCTCGGCCTCGATCACGGTGGTCGACGGCAACGTGGAGCGGATCACCCCCGCTGGAACGGTCTTGCTCGCCCCGCCCGAGCACCTCGCGTTCTCGCGCGACGGCACGAGCGTGCTCACGGTCGACGCGAGCGGCGTCGATGAGTGGAGCGTCGCGACCAAGAGCCGCGCGCGCCGTCTCCCATTTCCCCGGTCGACCGATGGCCCGCGCGGCATCTTTCGCACGGCAACTCAGACCTTCGTCCTCGCGCGCGACGTGTATCGGTTGGTTGCGGCCGGGTTCGAGCCGGCCGGGAGCTCCTACGTCCGGAGGCCGCGCGCGTTCACGAGAAAGAACGGGTCGACGGTCGTCTGCTTCTCCGACAGCGGAGCGCACTGTCAGCTCCACAGCGTGATCGGTCCGGACCAGAAGGACCTCGGCGAGCTCGCGTGGCCGTTCATCGTCCCGCTCCGCGATGGACGTGGCTTCCTCGAAGGCCTGTACCAAGAGGGCGGCCTCGATCTCGGGGTGACGAAGCTCGTGAAGAGCACAGACGGTGCGCGGCTCCCGCTCGACGAGACGTGGCTCCGCGACGTGGAGCTCTGGTGGGCCACGCCCGCCGAGGACGGTGCGGTCATCGTCACCACCGAGGGTTCGGACCGCACGCGCCGGTCCGCCTTCGTCCGGCGCGTCCTCGATCATGGGCTGGCGGCGCCGTGCTCCATCGGCAGCCTCCGCCCATCGCAGGATGCAGCGCTCGCACTCGCGCCGGACGGAAAGCTCGCCGCGATCCCGGTCCGAGGCGGCGACGATCCGTCGAAGGGGGCGGTGCTGTTTCTGGACGTCGACCGATGCTCGGGCCATCGGATCGATCTTCCGGCGCGAGCCCTCGGGGTCGACTTTTCACCCGACGGCCAATCGCTCGCCATCGGCCTCTCGGACAGCTCGCTGGCCGTCGTCCGGGTCCCTCGCTAACACGGTGACCGCTTGATGCGAGCCTGCCGGACCTGCGAGGAGACCGCTGCGTTAGCCGACTCAGCGCGCAGCGACCTCGCGGAGGATGCGCTGCCAGCTCTCGCGCCAGCGGGTCTCCTCGTACTCGGCGACGGCCATCGCGCGGCTCTTCTTCCCCATCCTCTCGGCGAGATCGCGATCCGCGAGGAGCATGCGGCAATACTCGCGGATCGACTTCGCGTCGTCCCCGACGAAGCCGTTCTCGCCGTGCACGACGTACCGCTCGATCCCGGGAATTCGGAAGCTCACGATCGGCATGCCGGTCATCAGCGCCTCGAACAGCGTGATCGTGTACTCCTGCTCGCCGTCGTGCAGGTACAGGCGCGAGCGCCGGAGCGCGCGCTGGAGCGCGTCGTAGTCGTACTTCTCCTGCGAGTCGTCGAGGTGGTCGACGTGCAGGTGCGGCACGTCCGCCATCGCCTCGACCCACGCGCCGTAGTGCCAGCCGCGGTCCTTGTAGGAGTGGATGATGGAGAGCGCTTGCGCGTCCTCGCCGGTCCAACCGCCGTACGCGTTCTGGTCGAGGCCGAGCGGCACGTAGGGCACGTCGACCTTCTTCTCGCGCTTCAGCCACTCGACGGTGTTCGGGTAGAAGCTGACGATCGTGAAGTCGTCGCGCGAGAGGATCTCGTCCCACTCCTCGGGCTCGAGCTCGCGGACCTTGCTCACGCGGTACAGCTTCTTCCCGGCGCGGCGGCCCCGGAAGAGCTTGTACTGCCAGTTGAACATGAGCCAGGCGACGTCGTAGCGGGGGTTGCCGCGATCGGCCGGCCATCCCAACTCGGGATCATCGAGCGCGGCGGCGTACTCCTTGGGGCCCCACTCGAGGTGCGCTTCCTCGAACTTGGGGAACACGTTCACGACGTTCGGCGGCTGCGGGCGCCACCACCAGAACTGGTCCCAGTGCCCGAAGAAGTGGATCGGCAGCCCCGAGCGGCAGAAGTGGTACTGCACGCCGGGGTGCGTCGGGACGATCAGGACACTGGGGTCGGTCATGGATTCGCGTCGGTCATTGCGCCGTGCCGAGGACCACGACCGGAGCGAGGAGCGCGCGCTCCTCGGCCGAGAGCATGCGCGTGAGCTCGCCGCTCACGTCGAGTACCATCTTGGGACGAAGACGGACGAGCGCCTTGCGGTCCTCGGGGCAGGGGTGACCGACGACGACGACGTCGGCACCTTCGATCGCCTGGGCGACCGACTCGCGGGCGTTGGCGCGCGCGTCCCCGAGCGAGTGCTCGAGCGCGGCGAGGCCGAGCGGCGGCACCTTGGCGGCGAGCACGGCGGAGTCGGTGACGTGCACGTCGACGCCGAGGTCGAGCAGGCGCTGCACGAGGGCGACCGGAGCGCTGTCGCGCACGTCGGCCGCGCCGATCTTGAAGCCGATCCCGACGACGGCGACGCGCTTCGGCGACCGCGCCATGACGGCGGAGACCAGGTGCTCGAGGTGGCTCTTGTTGGAAGCGAGCACGTTCGCGAGGACGGGGACCTCGACCCGCGCCGAGCGCGCGTACGCCTCGAGCGCGGCAACGTCCTTCACGAGGCACGCGCCGCCGAAGGGCATGCCGGGCCGAAGGTACGCGGCCGACGTGTTGAGCTTCGTGTCGCGACACAAGAGCTCCATGACCGCGAACGGATCCACGCCGTGCGGGACGGCGAGGCGTGCGACCTCGTTCGCGAACGCGACCTTGAGCGCGTGCCAGCTGTTGCAGACGAGCTTGAGCATCTCCGCGCTCTCGGCGCTCACGCGCGAGAGGTTCTTGGCCTGGTGCGGCTCGGCGTAGAGCGACTCCACGAACGTCGCCGCGCCGCCGTCGTCGGTCGCGTAGACGACGAGCTCGGGGTGCTCGCGATCCTTCACCGCCGTGCCTTCGCGCAGGAACTCGGGGTTGAGCGCGAGCGCGACGTGGACGCTGCGCCCGCGCGTGACGTGCGCGATGCGCTCCTTCGCCCGCGCGTGGAAGCCGGGAGGAACCGTGCTGCGGATGACGATCGTGTAGCCGTCGGGGGCGACCTCGGCGATGGCGCCGCACGCGTCGAGGACGCCCTTCGCGTCCAGCTGACCGTCCGGTCCGCGCGGGGTGCCGATGCAGACGAGTGCGCCCTTCGTCGCGCGGACCGCGTCCGCGAGATCGGTCGTGGCGCGGAGCCGACCGGCGGCTTTGCCGCTGCTCAGCCGTTCGCCGAGGCCCGGTTCGGCGATCGGCTCTTCTCCGGCGTCGACCTTGGCGACGATCGGCGCGCGAAGATCGACGCCGACGACGGTGTGCCCGGCGGCCGACAGCACGCCTGCCTCGACCGATCCCACGTACCCCAAGCCGACCACCGCGATCGCAGCCACTCGAACCTCCGATCCTTCTCAGCTCAATACGCCGTTCGACGCGGAAACTCCCGCGATATTCTCCGCCGCTCACTATCCAGGTCGATGGATTTCGGGGGCGTTTGAGGAAACATCCTGCGCCTTTTCGCGTATGCTCCCGCAGCTCTCGTGAAGGCCTCGGTCGTCATCCCGACGTACAAGCGTTCCGCGCGCCTTCAAGCGCTGCTCACCTGCCTCGCCCACCGCGGGGCGAGCGACCGTGAGGCACTTCTGCAGGTGCTCGTCTGCGACGACGGCTCGCCCGACGACACGCGCGAGATCGCGCTCTCGTTCGCGCAGAAGCTCCCGCTCGAGTACCTGCACCAAGAGGACCGCGGCTTTCGCGCCGGGCAGGCGCGGAACATGGGGATCGCGGCCGCGCGTGGGGACGTCGTCATCTTCGTCGACGACGACGTGGTCTTTCCCGACGATTTCGTCACGTCGCACCTCGCGGCACATCGTGCGCTCGGCCGCGATGGGGTCGTGCTCGGCTTCCGCCACCGCAGCCATCACGTCACGCACGTGCCGCCCGCGCTCGAAGACATCGTCCAGTCCGAGCCGGACGATCGCGTCGCCGTGATCGGAGAGGAAGGCGCGGGCATCGCCGAGCATCCGACCCCTTGGATGTTCAACTACTCCTGCAACTTCTCGGTCCCGCGCCACGTGGCGGAGCTCCGCTTCGACGATCAGTTCGTGGGCTGGGGCCTCGAGGACATCGATCTCGGTTACCGCCTTTGGAAGGCGGGTCTCCCGATGGTGGTCGCGCCGCGGGCCTCCGTCCTCCACATCGAAGATCCGGCGCCGCGCGATCCGTTCCGTTGCGAGGAGCGGCAGCTGCCGCCCACGTACGACAGCTACGTCCGCAACGCGGTGTATTTCATGGATAAACACGACGATCCCGCGGTGCGGAAGTGGGTCAAGAACGACCTCCGCTGGTACGTGCGGGACGAAGAACGTTCGGCGTGGGTGAAGAACGGCTACGAGAACGACGTCGAAGCTGTGATCCAGGCGTGCCGCGCCGAGCTGCGCGCGCGCTCAGGTGGTGGCGGCGGCAATCCCTCGAGCCGTGACGTGAGGAGCGAAGGTCCATGAGCAAACGATTGACCGTTCTCGAGCCGATCGCGCAGCGCGCGGCGATGCGCCACGCGCTCGACGAGCTCGCGGTCGAGCTGACCGTCTACTGCAACCTCAAGTGCAAGATGTGCAGCGTCTGGGAGCTGAAGCAGCACGGCGTCCCGTTCGATCTCGCGAAGAAGATGCTGCGCCAAGCGCGCGATCTCGGCGCGCACATGTTCACGCCGTGCGGGGCCGAGAGCTTCATGCGGAAGGACTTCCTGGATCTCGTCGAGTACGCGCACGAGATCGGCTACCGCACGCAGGACATCGTCACCAACGGCACGATGATCACGGCCGAGCACCTCGACCGGCTCGAGAAGTGCCCGAGCGTGTATCTCCACATCTCGATCGACGGCCCGCAGGAGCTCCACGACGATCTCCGCGGCGAGGGCAATTACCAGAAGAGCGTCGACACCGCACGCGAGTGCGTGCGGCGCGGGATCCGGATCGGGCTCTCGGGCGTGCTCATGCGCGACACGATCGATCGCGCGTTCCACTTGATCGATCTCGCGGCGGAGCTCCGCATCCCCGAGGTCTCGTTCCAGCCCTTCCAAGAAGAGATCAGCGGGCCGAACAAGGACATCCCGCGCTTCTCGCTCCTCCGCACGCCGAAGGAGAAGATCGCGCACCAGCTCGCCGCGCTGACGGCCTACGCCAAGACGAAGGGCGTCACGATCTTCACCGAGTCGATGTTCGGCGTGGTCCCCGACTACCTGGCGACCGGCAAGCGCCCGATCCCGCCCGGTGGGTGCTTCCTGCCGAGCAAGTTCCTGCTCGTCGACTTCCGCGGGGACGTCTACCCGTGCTTCTTCATGCGCACCGACGACGATCGGATGGGCAACGTCTACAAGGACGAGATCACCGACCTGTGGCACGCGCCCCACCACGATCGCCTGCAGGTGCTGGCGCTCGCGGAGCAGTGCCCGGGCTGCCTCGCGGCGTGCTCGGACGTCGACTCCTTCGTCGGCAAGGAAGAGGCGCCGGTCGTCTACGCGAAGCCGAAGGGCCACGCCGCGAAGGTGGCGGCCGAGCGCGCCGAAGGCGGCGCGGAGTGATGGGCGCCGTCACGCGACCGCGCATCTTCACGCTGACCAAGGGCGCGACGAGCGTGCAGAATACACGCAAGCGCCCGTGCAAGCGCTGCGAAGCCGACGTCGTCCACACGCTGAGCGGCAAGTCGCCGATCGAGTGGGAGGCGTGCCCCAAGTGCGGCGAGCAAGCGCCGTTCACGAGCTACGAGCGCATGGACATCGCGCTCAGCGAGTACTGCAACCTGACCTGCCAGATGTGCCGGCGCCCGTCCGAGGCGCTCTTCATGGACGAGGAGCTCTGCAAGAAGGCCATCACGGAGGCCGCGGAGCTCGGGCTCGACGTCGTCTCGTTCTCGGGCGGAGAACCGTTCGTGCACCCGGCGATCTACCGCCTGCTCGAGCACGCGTTCTCGCTCGGCGTGCGCGTGCAGATGGTCTCGAACGGCACGCTGATCAAGAAGGAGAAGCTGGAGTTCCTCTCGCAGCTCGACTGCCTGACGATCAGCGTCGACGGGAACGAGGCCGCTCACGATCACATCCGCCAGCGCAAGGGCACCTGGGCGCGCACGATGCGCACGCTCGGCTGGCTCGCCGAGTCGAAGATCCAGTGGGGCACCAACACGGTGATGCAGAAGGACAACTTCCACTGCCTGGAGGAGTCCTTCCGTCACATCCAGAGCATCGGGAAGCGGCGCTACGCGTACTGCGGCTTCAGCCACGTGGAGGTCGTGCCGGAGACGGCGGACCTGCAGCTGTCACCCGAGCAGGAGAAGGTGGCGTACGAGCAGCTCGTCCGGATCGAGAAGGCGTGCCACGAGACGAACACTTGGTTCAACGAGAAGGAGCTCCTGCTCGAGCACTTCGAGATGTACAGCCGGAAGGACTTTCGTTACCGCCCGATCGAGGGCTGCAAGATCCCGCAGAAGTTCATCGGCTTCAGCGACCACGGGTTCTACCTGTGCTGGCACCAGGGCCGAAACATCAAGGCGGAGTCGCTGGTCGACGCGCTGAAGAGCGACCTCGCGCAGGACATCGTGACGGAGGCGCTGGAGAAGCGTTGCGTCGCCTGCAATGCGTTCAACTACGCGTGGGACGAGGAGTGGAACAAGGGCATGGTCGCGAGCGCGCTCGCGGGCCCGAGCGTCCCGCGCGGCGTGGAGCAGGGCGTGATCGCGCTGCGGATCCCCGATCGGATGAAGAAGGTCGGTGGTGCCAGCAAGGGCAACACCATCGACATGCACGACGACGGTTAGCGGCCCCAGTTCGTCATTGCGCCCAGGTCGTTGACGTTGGAGTAGCCGTGCTCGACCAGCGTCTGGGCGGCGCGTGCGCTCCGGCCGCCGCTCGCGCAGTACACGACGAGCGGCTTGTCCTTCGCGCCGAAGTCGTGATCGGCGACCGTGTCGACGGGGACGTTGATGGCGCCGTCGACGTGGCCGCCTTCGTACTCGTCCTTCGAGCGGACGTCGACGAGGACGGCGCCGTTCGCGACGAGACCGTGCGCCGTGGGGCCGTCGACCTTCTTGGCCGTCGGCGCGATCGACGTGGGCGTGGACGAGGTGGGCGTGGCGCCGCCCCCGCAAGCGGCGAGAGCCAGAGCGAAGACGAGGGGGATGGCGGGGAATCGGGGTCGCAGCATGGGAGCACTCCTTCACGCGGAGGGTGCATCCTACGGTGGATAGGGGCTCTTGCTGAAGTCGCCGAACGCCTCGCGAAGGGCTCCGAGAAACCCGAGGAAGCGCGATCGCTTCTCAGCGAGCGGAGTGCGGAAGTCGTGGAGTTGGAGGAAGGTGTTCACGTGGGACGTGAGCAGGTCGGGACCGAGAAATTGCCGGACGTCGCCGAAGGCGGCGCGGCCGAGCTCGGTGATCTGGACCACGATCTTCCTCCGATCCTCTTCGGAGCGGCGACGCGCGATGAGGCCGCGCCGTTCGAGTCGCCGCATCATGACGCTCATGGTGGGCCGCGTGATGCCGAGCCGAGCGCAGATGTCCGACTGATAGACCACCCCATGGAACGCGAGCACGCGAGCGTGGATGACGAAGATGTCGACGCGAGAGTGCGTGAAGTTCCACCGGCGGAGAGCCTTAGCGACGCGGGCGGCGTAACAGACGCCCACCCGTCGCGTCCCAAACGCAATTGAGTCCATGCCCAGGCCTCAGCAAGAACGAGGCCGAGTCCCCCCCAACCAGTGCCCAAATTTCGAGAGCCGGCTTCCGCATTTAGCGACCCCATCCGGGGGTGGGGGGTGGCGCGCCATGGCGAGGGGTGGCGATGAACGCCGCCGCGCCGGCTTTGGGAGATCGAGAGCCGGCTCTCCTCTTTGGGGACGGGGGCGCGCCCGTGCACCGGCGGCGTCTCCCAACGCGCCCTACTTCGCCACCAACGAGTCGCAGTCGACGTGGCCCGTCACCACGCCAATCTTGCCAGCGTAGCTCCCACCCTTCGTGATCCCGGTCCACTTCGCGCCATCGAGCGTGCAGGTCGACTCTTCACCCGTCTTCGGCTCGGTGAGCGTCACGCCGTAGGTCTCGCTCCGCGTGCCTTCGCGCTCGCAGCCGAGCGTGGAGCAGTTCGCGCGCGCGAGGTTCGTGCTCGGCCATGAAGGCGAATCGGTGGCCCCACCGTGCGCCTTCGCGGTACGGTCGACCTTCCAGACCTCCGCCTCGTAATCGCACTTGTCGTCCATCACCGGCTCGCTGCGCGTCTTGGGCGTGCACTCCTGCACCTCCTTGAAGGTGCCGTTGCCCTGATCCTTCCGCCGCGTGACGCACGTCTGCCCGTCCGGGACCTGCTTCGTGGAGCGTTGCTCGCGATGACGACCGAGCGTGCGCGCGCCCGCCGGGAGCGAGTCGCACCAGTCGGAGCCGCGCTCGGTCGTACGCTTCTCGATCGCGATCGAGCGATCCCAGCTCTTGTCTTTCACGACGAACGCGCCGTCGCGCTTGCGGAGCAACATGAAGAGTCCGCCCGCGAGCGCAGCCAAGACAAGGATCGGCACGACGAACCAGAGCGGCGACACGCCCTTCTTCGGCGGCGGCGCGGCGACGGGCGGAACCGGCGCGTAGCCCGGCGGCGCCCCGAGCTCGCGGCGCGCGTCCTGGATGCTCTCGCCCGCGAACCCCGTCCCGACTTGATCCTGACGGGTACGTACGGCGGCGGCGCGGTCGAGGGGGCTCCCACATTGCCCGCAGCACTTCGCGCTGCGCGCGTTCGCCTGGTTGCACGCGGGGCAAAGCACGTCCGCGCCGACGAACGGGTGGTCTTGAACCGCGACCTTCTCCGCGTCGCTAGGGAAGTAGCGAGCCGCTGGGTCTTGCGGCGCGCCGCACGACGGGCAACACCGGTGCGTGAGCCCGAGGTTCTTCCTCTGGCTGCAGTACTTGCAGTCCCAGAGCATCTCGTACGTCTTCTCGCTGGTGCTCACAGGCCAGCATCCTACGGGATCCAGGCCGTTTCTCGGAGGCGACCGTGGAAAGAGTTGAAAATACTTTTTCTACCCCTAAGCTAGAGAGCATGAGAGCGATCGTTCGCGCTTCGGGTGGGCCCACGCTCGGGTCCGTCGACCGCCGCTCCCCAGCGCCGGGGTGGGCGTCGATCCGCGTCTTGCTCGCCGGGATCTGCCGCACCGATCTCTACGCCGCTCGCGGCGACCTCCCCGTGGAGCCCGGACGCATCCTCGGCCACGAGCTGGTCGGTGAGCTCGATGGCGAACGCGTCACCGTCGCTCCGCTCGTGCCGTGCCGGCGCTGCGAGCCGTGCGCCGGCGGGCGTCGCTGCGCCGCTCCCGAGATGCTCGGCGTCGGGCTCGATGGCGCGTTCGCCGATTGGGTGTGCGTGCCGACCGCGAACGTCCACGTCGTACCGCGCGGGATGCCGCTCCGCCGCGCTGCACTCGTCGAGCCGGTCGCCGCTTCGCTCGCGGTGCTCGGTGCGGTCGGGCCGCGCGACGGGCGTGGCCTCGTCCTCGGCTCCGGACGGATCGCCGCCCTGACCGCGAGGATCCTCCGCGACGCGGGCGTCACCGTCGACGAAAGCGCGCGCGACGCGGCGCCCGCGAGCTACGACTTCGTCGTCGAGACGGACGCGTCGCTCCTCGATCGCGCCGTCGAAGCCGTGCGCCCCGGCGGGCGCGTGGTCTTGAAGAGCCGCCCCGCGCGCCCGGCGTCGCTGTCGCTCGCCCGCGCCGTGCTCAACGACGTCTCGTTCTCCGCCGTCTCGTACGGCGACTTCGGCGCCGCGGTCGCGCTCGCCGAGCGCCTCGCGCTCGACGATCTGCTCGGCGACGTCTTCCCGTGCGAGCGCTTCGCGGCGGCGTTCGAGCGCGCGGGCACGGCCGACTCCGCGAAGATCTTCCTCTCCTTCGGAGAAGGCTGATGTGCGGCATCGTGGCCGCGATCGGGCTGCGGACGCCGGTCGACCCGGGCGAGCGCGCGCTCGGCGCACTCGCGCACCGCGGCCCCGACGGGAACGGAGCCTGGGCGAGCGCGGATCGTACGGTCTTCCTCGGCCACACGCGCCTCGCCATCCGGGATCTCGCGACGGGCGCGCAGCCGCTCGCGAGCGAAGACGGCGACGTCGTCGCGGTCGTCAACGGCGAGCTGTACGACGAGCCCGCGCTCCGCGCCGAGCTCGAGGCATGCGGCCATCGCTTCCGCACGAAGAGCGACAGTGAGCTCGTCGTCCACGCGTGGGAGACGTGGGGCGAAGCGATGCTCGAGCGGCTGCGCGGCGAGTTCGCGTTCGCGCTCTGGGACGGCCGCGCCAAGAGGCTCTTCGCCGCGCGCGATCGGTTCGGCATCAAGCCCCTCGCGTGGGCCCGGCACGACGGTGGGCTCGTGCTCGCGTCGCAGGTGCGCGCGCTCTTCGCGCTCGGCGTCCCGCGCCGCTGGGATCGCGCGGCGCTCGCGCTCGCCGCGAGCTTCCAGTACGCAGGCCCCGGCGCCACCGTCTTCGAAGGCGTGCACGAGCTCGCCGCGGGCCACCTGCTCTCGGTCGATGCGCACGGCGAAGTCCGGATCCGGCGCTGGTGGGATCTCGACGTGCCTCGCGAGAAGCGCGCGAGCGATCCGCGCGCTGCAGCGCTCGAGCTCCGCACGCGCTTCGACGACGCCGTCCGCGAGCGGCTCATCGCCGACGTCCCGGTCGCGGTGCAGCTCTCCGGCGGGCTCGACTCGACCGCGGTGCTCGCGGCCGCGGTCGCCGCGCGCCCGCGCGGCATCGAGGCCTTCACCGTCTCGTTCGCCCACGACGCGCGGTACGACGAGCACCCGATCGCCGCGCGGACGGCCGCACACTTCGGGGTTCCTCTGCGGCGCGTCGTCGTCGGCGACGCGGAGCTCGCCGAGTCCTTCGCCGACGCCGTCGTCGCCGGCGAGGGGCCGTGCATCAACGCGCACGCCGCCGCGAAGCTGCGCCTCTCCGCCGCCATCCGAGCCGCCGGCTTCCCCGTCGTCCTCACCGGCGAAGGGGCCGACGAGCTCCTCCTCGGCTACGCGCACCTCCGGAGCGATCTCGAGGGCTCCTCCGCCCGCGTGACGGGCACCAACGCCGCGTCGATGGGGCTGATGTTGCCCGACGGCGATGGCCTCGCGACGACCGCGATCGAAGAGGCGCTCGGCTTCGTCCCGACCTGGATCCGCGCGAAGGCGAGCTTCGGCGCGCGCGTCCACGCGCTCGTGCGTCCCGATGCCCTCGGCCCGGACTTCGCACCGGACCGCGCGCTCGCCGCGCTCCTCGATGGGTCCCAACTCGAGGGGCGCGAGCGCGTCGACCAATCGGCGATCACCTGGACGAAGCTCGCGCTCGAGGGCTACATCCTGCGCACGCTCGGCGACGGCCAGGAGATGGCGAACGGCGTCGAGGGCCGTTTGCCGATGCTCGACCACCGCGTCTGGGAGCTCGTGCGGGAGCTTCCCACCGAGCTGAAGATCCGCGGCGGCGTCGAGAAATGGGTCCTGCGCGAGGCGCTCCGCGACCGGCTCCCGCCCGAGATCCACGGGCGCGAGAAGCATCCGTTCCTCGCGCCGCCGATGGGACCGAAGCTCCGCGCCGTCGCCCGCGACGTCTTTTCGAGCGCCTCGTTCGCGAGCCAGCCGCTCTTCGAGCCGCGCGCGCTCGTCGACCTCCTCGATCGATGGGGAGCGCGCTCCGCCGCCGAGCAGAAGGCGCTCGATCCCGTCGTCCACTTCGCGCTGTCGATTGCCGTCCTCCACGCACGCTTGGGGCTCGCATGAACTGGTGGGAAACGCTCTACGACGACTGGCTCGCCGACCAACTCCTCGCCCGGAGCGAAGACGACGCTCGGCCCGACGTCGACTTCCTCGTGCGCCGGCTCGATCTCGGTCCCGGCGCGCGGGTGCTCGATCAGTGCTGTGGGATCGGGAGCCTCGCGCTCCCCCTCGCCGCACGCGGGTTCGACGTGGTCGGCGTCGATCAAGCCGCGGGCTACGTCGCGCGCGCGCAGCGCGATGCACGCGCGCGGGGGCTCCACCTCGAGCTCGTCGCCGCCGACGCCCGCGCGTTCGTTCCCCGCGCGCCCGTGAACGCCGCCTTCAACTGGTGGACGAGCTTCGGCTACGCCGATCGCGACGAAGACAACGTCGCCATGCTCGCGCGCGCGTTCGACGCGCTCGTCCCCGGCGGCGCGTTCGCGCTGGACACGATGAACGTCCCCGGCGTGCTGCGGAGCTTCCAGCGCGACGTCGCCGTCCGCCGCACGACGCCCCGCGGAGAGGTGCTGCTCTTGCGCGAGAGCAGCGTCGACCTCGCGCGCGGCGTGATGCTGAAGCGCTGGACGTACCACCTCGACGGGAAGCAAGTGGCCGACCACCGGAGCCGCGTTCGGCTGTACATGCCCGACACGATCGCGCGCATGCTCGCGAGCGTGGGCTTCGAGGCGATCGAGCTGCTCGGCAGCACCGAAGGCGAGCCCGTCGGGCTCGACAGTCCGCGCCTCGTCGCGCTCGCGCGGAGGCCGCGATGAGCTTCGTTCGCCGCGTTCGCCCCGAGAGCGACGCCGCGCTGCGGCGCGCGATCTACGACGGCGCCGTCTTCCTGCTCGCGCCGACGCCCGAGTCCCTGGAGCTCGTCACACGGGCGAGCGCTCGGCTCGAAGCCGAGCTCGGGCCGGATCCCCGCACCGCGCACGCACGCTTCAGCGACGAAGAGCTGTTCGCGCGCGTGGGGAAGCTGCGGCGGACCATCTACCTCGAGCCCGAGAACCAGGCGCTCGTGCAGGCGATGGCGGCGAGCGTCGGGTTCCCCGCCGCCGAGACCGCGTTCGATCCGGCGCGGCTGCGCGTGATCGCGAACGGAGCGGCAACGAACCCGCGCGCCGCTCCCGTCTACTACCCGCACCGCGACACCTGGTACGCGCACCCGAGCTCGGTTGTGACGATCTGGACCGCGCTCGACGACCTCGCCGCGCACGAGACGTTCGTCTTCCACCCCGAGCGCTTTCGCGTCCCGGTCGGCAACGACAGCGAGATCTTCGACTACGACGACTGGGTCTCGAAAGGCTGGAGCCTGAAGATCGGCTGGCAGGATCGCAACGCTTCGCTCGAGGCGCGCTACCCCGGCGTGCTGCGAGCCGAGGGCGAAGATTGGGGCCCGAGCGAGGGCTTCGCCTGCGCTCGCGGCGAGATCCTCCTCTTCTCCGGCGCCCAGTTCCACCGCACGCTCCCGCAGACGCGCGGCAAGACGCGCTACAGCCTCGACGCGCGCTTGGTGCACCTCCCCGATCACGGCGCGGGCCTCGGCGCGCCCAACGTCGACGGTCGCTCGCGCGGCTCCGCGCTCCGCGACTACGTTGGACCCGGGGCCAGCGATGGCGCGTGAGCTGCTCGCGCGGATCGATGCGATCGCGGAGCGCTCTCCCGCGGCGACCGCCGTCATCGCGAACGACGCGTCGCTGACCCAACGCGAGCTCGTCGATCGATCGCAGGCACTCGCCACTCGCCTCGCGGCGGCCGGCGTGTGCGCGGGCGACGTGGTCGCACTGTCGCTCGGGCGCACGAGCCACCACGTCGTCGCGATGCTCGCCGCATGGCGGCTCGGGGCCGCGTTCCTCCCGCTCGATCCAGCCGCGCCGCCGGCGCGCCGCGAGGCGCTGCTCGCCGAGACCCGCGCGCGCGTCCACGCGACGCTCGCGGGCTCCTCCGTCGCGCTCGAGTCGCTCCCGCGCGCGGCGCCGCTGGGTGCGCCCGCCGAGCGGCTCGCGTACGTCGTCGCGACCTCGGGCTCGACCGGCGCGCCGAAGTGCGTGCGCGTCTCCCACCGCGGGCTGGTGCCGATGCTGGACGCGCAGATCGCGGCCTTCGGGCTCGCCCCGGGGAAGCGCGCCGGGGCCGTCCTGTCGTTCGCGTTCGACGCGTCGATCTCGGACGTCGGGACGGCGCTCCTCGCCGGAGCGACGCTCGTCGTGCCCGCGGCCATGCCGCCTCCGGCGCAGCTCGCGAGCTTCCTCGCCGTTCATCGGATCACGCACGCCGATCTCCCGCCTTCCATCCTCGCCCACGTCGATCCCGCTACGCTCCCGCCGACGTTGGAGACGGTCGTGATCGGCGGCGAGGTCGCCCCCGCGCGGGCGCTGTGCGCGTGGGCACGCGTCGTTCGGGTCGTGAACGTCTACGGTCCGACGGAGGCCACGATCTGCACCCACCTCGGGGTCGTCGATCCCGAGGCGTGGACCGAGCCGCTCCTCGGGCATCCGCTCCCGCACGTCGTCCAGCGGATCGAGGACGGCGAGCTGTGGCTCGGCGGCCCCGCCGTCGCGCTCGGCTACGTCGACCGCCCGGAGCTCGAGCGCGCGAAGTTCTGCGCCGACGAGCGGGGGCGCTGGTTCCGCACCGGCGACCGCGTCGAGAGCGCTGGCGATCGCCTCGTCTTCCGGGGCCGCATCGATCGGCAGCTCAAGCTCCGCGGGCAGCTCGTGGCACCCGAGGAGCTCGAGGCGAGCCTCCACGAGCACGCCGCCGTGCGCGAGTGCGCCGTCGAGCTCGACGGTGCGGCGCTCGTCGCCCGCGTCGTCGCCACCGACGTGGACGCGCCTTCGCTCCGCGCGCACCTCGAGGCGCGACTCCCGAGCTGGATGATCCCGCGGATCGAGCTCGTCGGGAGCCTCGCGCGCGGCACGACCGGGAAGGTCTCGCCGCGGACGGTCGCGGGCGCGCCCGCCGCCGATGGGCGGACCACCGTGATCGCGCGCGCATTCGCGGAGGTGCTCGGGCGCCCGAGCGTGGACCCCGACGACGACTTCGCGACGCTCGGCGGCGACTCACTCGGGGCGCTCGCCGTCGTCGCCGCGGCCGCCTTGGAAGGCGTCTTCCTCGCGCCGAGCGCCGTGCTCGAGCTGGGCACGCCACGCGCGATCGCGCGCTCGAACGGCATCGAGGCCCGGACGTTCGGCGAGCTCGAGGACGAAGGCACCCGCCTCGCCCGCGAGCTCACCGCGCCCGTGTCCGCGCCGTCCGCCGCGGCGGGTCCGAGCGACGCCTGGCTCGTCACCGGCGCAACCGGCTTCCTCGGAGGCGAGCTCCTGCCCGCGCTCCTCGCGCGGACGAGCGGCACCGTGCACTGCCTCGTCCGAGCGCGCGATGGCGCGCACGCGCGCGCGCGCCTGGGTCGGCTCGCGGACGATCCGCGCGTGGTCGTCCACGCCGGGGACGTGGGGCTCCCCTCGTTCGGGCTCGCGCGCGCGACGTGGGAGGACCTCGCGCGCGACGTCGGCCACGTGCTCCACACCGCCGCCGCGGTGAACCTGGTCCTCCCCTACCCGCTCCTCGCGCAGAGCAACGTGCGCGGTGCCTTCGAGATCGCGCGCTTCGCCCGAGCGGGGCGCACGACGAGCGTCGACTTCGTCTCCTCGCTCGCGGTCCTCGCCGCGACCGATGGTGCGCACGGGGCGGACGCGATCGAAGAGCGGACCCGACTCGGCCCCACGGCTCGCGTCTTCGGCGGCTACACGCAGACCAAGGTCGTCGCCGAAGCGCTGCTCCGCGCCGCCGTTCCGCGACTTCGCATCGTGCGACCCGGGCTGCTGACCGGCGACTCGCGGACGGGGCGCTCCGCTCGCTCGTGCCAGCTCGCGGCGTTCCTTCGCCAGACGGCGCGCCTCGGCTGCATCGCCAAGGGGGCCCACGAGCGTCTCCGTGTCGACGTCACCCCCGTCGATCACGCCGCGCGCATGATCGCCGCAATCGTGACCTCCCACGACCCCGCGCCGATCGTCCACGTCTCTTCCCGCCACGGAGCCACGCTCGCGGAGCTCGTGCGCGCGCTGCGCTCGAGCACGCCCGTCGCCGAGGTCGAGCCGAGCGAGGTCGTCGCGCGCGCCAAGCGCGAGCTCCCGCAGGAGATCGCGATGGCGCTCGTCTCGTCCTCGCGCCGCCTCCTCGGTCACCCCCATCACGACGGCGGCGACCTCTTCCTCGCGACCGATCGCTCGTTCGACGGCGCGCTCGCCGAGCGCATCACGGGTCAGCGCGTTCCCGTCGCCGACGCCGCGCTCCTCGCGCGCTACGTGGCAGACGCCCTCGGAGCGACCGCGTGACGCACGGCCTCGTCCTCGGCAAGTTCCTGCCCCCGCACGCCGGCCACGTCTACCTGTGCGAGTTCGCGCGGCGCTGGGTCGACGAGCTCACGATCGTGGTCGGCACGCTCGCGCGAGAGCCAATCCCGGGCGAGCTTCGCTTCGCGTGGATGAAGGAGCTCTTCCCCAACGACCGCGTCGTCCACCTCACCGACGAGAACCCGCAGGATCCGAGCGAGCACCCGGACTTCTGGGCCATCTGGCGCGCGAGTCTCCGGCGCGTGGTCGGGCGCGAGGTCGACGTCGTGTTCGCATCCGAGGCTTACGGCGAGCGGCTCGCCCGCGAGCTCGGCGCGCGCTTCGTCGCCGTCGATCCCGCGCGGAGCATCGTCCCCGTGAGCGGCACGGCGATCCGCGCCGATCCCCGCGCGCACTGGGCTCGGGTGCCTCGCTGCGTTCGCCCGCACTTCGTCCGCCGCGTCTCGATCGTCGGTCCCGAGTCGACCGGCAAGACCACGCTCGCGCAGCGCCTCGCGGCCGCGCTCGACACGACGTGGGTCCCCGAGTGGGCACGGACGCTCCTCGAAGCCCACGGCAGCGACGTCGCCGCGATCGATTGGATGGACGTGGTACGCGGTCAGATCGCGAGCGAGGAAGCGCTCGCGCGCGACGCGAACCGCACGCTCGTCTGCGACACGGATCCGCTCGCGACGACGGTCTGGGCGGACGTCTTGCTCGGCGCGTGTCCCGCCGGGGTACGCGAGGCGGCGCGCAGCCGCCGCTACGATCTCACGCTCCTCACCTCCCCCGACGTCCCCTGGGTCGCCGACCCCGTGCGCTACCTGCCCGAGGGCGGCGCCGACTTCTTCGCGCGGATGGAAGCGGCGCTCCGCGCGCACGACCGTCGCTACGTGATCCTGCGCGGCACGTGGGACGAACGCGAGGCGACCGCGCGCGCGGCGATCGCGGCGCTTCCGTGACCGCGAACGCTACGGAGCGATCGGCCCGATGTACGACTTCGCCGCGACGACGTTGTCGACCCACTTGTGGGTCAGCCCGCTGGGGTTGCTCCCCGCGTGCAGCCCGACGTTGAAGCGATCGATCTTCAGCGTGTCGATGTCGCGCAGACGCAGGTTCGTGAAGTCGGCGACCACCTGCCCATCGAGCCAGAGCGTGACGCGACCATCGCGTTGACCCGGCGTGTTGAGCTTCAACATGACCTCGTACGCGTACCAGCGGTCGAGGTCGGGCGTGACGTCGGGCCGCGGCACGAACGCCGAGCCGAAGTTGCCGGGCTGGCTCGAGTTCGGCAGCACGACCCCCGTCGGGAAGAAGTGGTCGCCATAGTTCGACCGTTGCTCCGGGTGATAGATGTACACGTTGAGCGCGCCCGGTGACTTGTCGCTCGTCTGCCCGCGCCAGCACTCGTACTCGATGAGGAACTTGTTCTTCCCGTCCGCCGGCACGCCGGGCGTCGCGTTGTTGCCCTGGAAGTAGTGACCCGAGATCCCGCCCCCGTTGTGGCTCGATCCGGTGACGTCGAAGTTCTTCTCGAGCTTCGCGTACCAACGCAGGTACAGGACGTCGAGCTCCGTCGTCAGGATCTTCTGGACCGCGTTCGACAGCTCCACGTTCTGTTGCGGCAACGCGAACTCGAGCGCTTGCTTGCCCGCCTTCACGTTCGCCGCCGTCGTCACGATCTTCGTCTGCGACTGCTGGAAGTAGTTGTCCCACTTCTTCGTCAGCTCGGTCGCGGCGCCGTACGACTCGAAGTCGTCGAAGAAGATGACGTCGGGATCGCTCGCGATGCCCACGTCGCCGGGGTGCTTTGCCGCGATGCCCGCCCCCGCGTCGGGCAACGCTCCCCCGTCGACCGGCGGCGTGACCGCCCCGTCACTCGCCGCGTCCACCCCAGCATCCGGCACGACCGCCCCGTCGTCACCACACGCAGCGAGCCCACCGACGACGCCCACCCCGAACATCGCGAGCGCGCTCCGAAGCCTCCGACGCATGGCACCCTCCGGAACTCCACCATAACGCATCCGTGGTGGCCAAACCCGCCATCGTCACGCATGATGCGCCGTGACCCCGATCTTCGATCGCCTCCGCGACTGGAGCGGGCTCTTCGGCCTCCTCTTCTTGCGCCAGATCCTGATGGTGCTCGTGACGAGCGCCTACAAGCGGATCAAGAAGCGGATCGACCGGAAGCTGCCGGACGACATGCCGCTCGGCGCGGGGGAGTGGCTCGTCGCCGAGATCGCGCGGCGCGGGCTCGCGCTCAAGGTGGTCGTCGATCCGCACTCGGGCGACGAAGGCGACTCGTTCTACCCGGCCGCAAAGACGCTGGTCCTGTCGCGCGAGGTCTACGGCAAACGTGACGCGTCGTTCTGGGCCGTCGCGGCGCACGAGCTCGGGCACGCGCTCGTCTACACGCGCAGCAACTTCTTGCGCGCGCTCTTCTTCACCGCTCGCGTCGGGGTGAGTGCGCTCCCTCAAGCGGGGATCCTCCTCCTGCTCGGCAACGTGCTCTATGGCTTCCCGCCGATCGACCACGTCGCGTTCTCGCTCCTCAAGTGGAGCCTCGTCGCGCACGCGATCGTGCTCTTCGACGAAGCCACGGCGAGCGTGCTCGCCCGGCGCATCCTCGCCGGTGACGCGCGGGTCGGCGCGCGCGCGCGCGGGTTGGCGCTCACGCGCCTCGGCGCCGCGTTCTCGACCTACTTCGCCGCGTTCGTCGGCCAGGTCGTGCTCGTCTGGCGCTCCGACTGGATCATCGCCCGGATCGAGCGCGAGCCCCACGACGTGATGGCGGCGCCGCTCGAGGGCACCGCGCTCGGGTTCGTGCTCGGTACGGGGCTCGGCGTCGTCGCCCTCGCGATCGCGGTGGCCGCCCACGAGCTTCGCCCGGGCAACTCCCCGACCCTCGACGTCGCGATGCGCCGGCAGCGCGCGTGGGGCTGGGTCGACGTGGGGCGCGGGCTCCTCGCCATCATCGTGGTGGGGTGCGTGTGGAACCAACCGCACGGGATGCTCCTCGCGCTCGCGTGCATCGGCGCCGTCTTCGCGAGCCAGGGACTCCTCGGCTTGATCGGCATGATCGCGTCGTTCTTGATCGACTTCGCGGTCGCGATCGTCATCGCGCCGTTCGCGCTCGTCGGAGCGCTGTTTCGCGCCCTCGGTCGCTCCCGGGATTCGACGACCGCAGGGCCTCCGCCCCCGACCGCGCCGATCCCCCCGGCGGCCGAGGCCCGCTTCGACGAGATGCTCTTTGCATCTTACAATGATCCCCCCTGGTACCGGCGCGTCTCCGCCGTCGGGGGCGCGGTGCTGCACCTCGGGTTCGTCGCGATCGTGAGCTGGCTCTTGCTGCGCCCCAGCTGATCAGTCGTGCGGTTCTCCGCACATCGTCGTGCGGGGAGCCGCACGAGCGCTCCGCCAAGCCCGCGAATCGACAGGGGATCCTGCTGGCGTGCTCGCTGCAATGAGCCTGGGTCATGCGCCAACGTCTCTCTCCGCGGTTCCGTCTCCCGACACTGTTCGCCCTCGCCACCGTCACCCTCGCTCTCGACGGCTGCGTTCTGTTCAAGCCGCCGAACAAGGTCTTCATGCCGGAGCAAGCGCCCCCGCAAGAATCGAGCACGGGGAGCGCCGTGTTCGCGTTCCGCACCGTGCGCGGACAGTTCGATCCCAAGACGGCCAAGGACGACGACGGCGACCTGCTCGTGCCGGAGGACGGCCAACTGCTGGCCTGGTACCCGGCCGCGGCCGAGTGGGAGATCGATCGGAACGATCTCGGCGTCGTGCTCGATCGCTACGGCCAAGGGGTGGTCCAGTACCGGGTGGGCAACACCTGCTACTGGACGAACCAGAACTACTACCAAGAGCACATGGGCGGCGGAGCGTTCGGCGGCACCAAGCTCTCCGTCATGTCCAAGACGCGTGCGATCTACACGTTCACGTGTCCGACCGGAAACGAACAATCGTCGGCGACGGCGAGCACGGCGCGGTAACCTCGGGGCGTGCGCACCGCCGCCCTCCTCGCGTTCGGATTCGTCGTCATCGCCTGCAAGGGAGCCGCCGACCCGGCGACGACCTCGGCCCCCCCACGCACCGCCGGTCACTGCGGCGCGTCGAGTGTCGTCACGACGACATCGTGCCCCAAGCGCACGATCCCGCCGAGCAACAAGTCCTCCGCGCGGGGCTGCAAGTCCGACGCGGACTGCAAGGACGGGATCGACGGCCGCTGCGTCGACAGCGGCTACCGCGGTGCAGCGGCGCCCGCGCGCGGCAACGGAAATCTCCTCGCCGAGCCGCCCGCCGCACCGCCCCCGACGATCTGCGTCTACGATCAGTGCACGGCCAACGCCGACTGCGGCACCAAGGCGCGCTGCGCCTGCGGTGACGACACCGCGCGGGCGGCGTGCGTGCCCCTCGACGCGTGCCTGGCCGATGCGGATTGCGGCGAGGCCATGCTCTGCACCTGCGGCGGCAGCGGTCAGCCCAACACGTGCGTCGCCGGGAACTGCCGCGCCGACGCGGACTGCAGCGCGGGTCAGAAATGCCACGGCGGCCCTTCCGGCAACTTCTGCACGACGCCGAACGACGCGTGTCACGAGCGCGTCGACTGCGATGCGCCCAACGCCTATCGCGTGTGCGACTACGACCGCACCAAGAAGAGCTGGTCCTGTCGCGACGTCCCGCCGCTCCCGGCCGGATGATGTTCACCGCGGCGAGCGTCGCCTCCTTTCTCCACGCGACGATCGCGTTCTACGTCTCCCGTGCCTTGCTCGCTGGTGCGAAGACCCGGGAGCGCCGCCTCCTCGGTCGCTCGTTCGCGTTCTTCACCGCCTACAGCGTCGCGATCGGAATCGGATACACGCTGAGCAACGAGCATCCCGCTGCGGCAGATCTCGCGTTCACCCTCTGCGTCGCGTTCGGCATCGGCAGCTCGGTCGACATGATCGAGCTCGCGCGGGCGCTCACGTTCGGCGAGCGTGGAGCGCGCGCGGGCAAGTTCGTGCACCGCTCTCTCGCCGTCCTGACGGTGGCGACGTTCTCGACCTACGTCGCCGTCGGGCTCTCCGGCCGTGACCCGACCGCGCTCTATGGGGTCCTCGCACTGCTGAGCTTCGGCACGATCGTCACGGCGATCGTGCTGTTCGCGCTCGGGGCACGCCGCGTTCCGCTCGCGCGGGCGCTCGGCATCGCTGCCCTCTTCCCGCTCGTCCCCGCGGGTCTCGATCTTCTCAACGTGAGCGGCATCCCGATCCCGCTCTATCGGTACGCCCGCGACCTGTCGCTCCTCCTCTACTGTTTCCTCGCCCTCACGGCGTGCATGGATCACGGGGCAGAGCCGATCAGCCTTCGCCGCCGGTTCCTCGCCGGACTGCTCACCTCCGTCCTGGGCGTGGTCGCCTGCGGGACGGAGTGGTCGATCTCGCGCATCCACGGCGAGACGCCCGCCGCCACCGCGCTCCTCGTCCATCACACGGCCGGCGGCTTCATCGTCGTCGGTGCTCTCGCCACGATCGTCACCTTGGTCGTGTTCCCTCGGATGGTCCGCCGCTCCGTGCTGGAGCCGCTCGATCGCCTCGCGGCTGCGGCGCGCTCGATCGAAGCCGGGACCACGGCGGCACGAGTGGAGGTCGTCCACCACGACGAGCTGGGGGAGACGACGCTCGCCTTCAATCGAATGGTGGATGCGCTCGGCAGCAACAGCCGGTCGCTCGAGGAGAAGGTGACCGCGCTGGAGAAGAGCAACGCCGAAGTCGCGTCGCTCAACGCGGAGCTCCGCCGTCAGGTCGCCGCGCGCTCCCGTCAACTTCAAGACGCGATCCGCGAGCTCGAGGGCCCCAAGAGCCTGCTCCGCGCGGGAGAGCTCGTCGGGGGCCGCTATCGGATCATTCGCGAGCTCGGTGGCGGTGGCATGGGGATCGTCTTCGAGGTCGACGACGAGATCGAGCACCGCCGACTCGCGTTGAAGGTGATCGCCAGCTCGACGTCGAAGGACGACATGGTCCGCTTCGCGCGCGAGGCCGAGATCGCCGCGTCCGTCCATCACGAGAACGTCGTCCCCGTCATCGACGTCGGCGTTCATCAAGGCGCGCCCTACCTCGTGATGGAGCTCGTGAGTGGGGGCTCGCTCGACGGGCTGCGGGACCGGTTCGGCGACGTCCCCTGGGCGCTCGGGATCATCGGTCAGATCGGCGCGGCGCTGGCCGTGCTTCACGCGCGCGGGGTCGTTCATCGCGACCTCAAACCCGCCAACGTGCTCCTCGAGGAGCGCGGCGGGCGCACGATCGCGCGGGTGACCGACTTCGGCATCGCTCGCCACGACGTCGACGCCTTCGCCGCGACGCAGGCGCATGGCGCGGCCGCGTCGGTGACGGCGACGGGCGTCGTGATCGGGACGCTTCCCTACATGGCACCCGAGGTGGGGCGCGGGGTTCGTGAGGCCTCGGCGAAGGTCGACGTCTTCGCGCTCGGAATCCTCGCGTTCGAGCTCCTCACCGGGAGCTATCCCTTCGCGATGCCGCCGGTGCTCGAGGCGATGGCGGGCCGCGAACCGGCACCGCCGACGGCGCTCCCCGAAGCCGTCCCGAGCGAGCTCCGCGCCATGCTCCTCGCATGCCTCGCTTCGACGCCGGAGCGCCGGCCAACCGCCGGAACGGTCGCGCGCACCTTCGGCACTCTGCCCGTCACCGAACGGACGTGACGCTCACGGCTCGAGGGGCTTCACCTTCGCCGCGTGCGTGCCCACCGCCGACGTCACCGTCGCCGCGTCCGCGCCCTTCGCGAACGAGATCTCGTCGATCGGGAGCCCGAGCGCCTCGACGCGCGCGACGAGCCGCCGCGCGTCCGTCGCCGCCGTGACGACGAGCCGCGCCGAGACGTGGACCCCCGCGGCCCGGAGCGCGGCCACGCCCGCCCCGTGCTCCGCGCTCGCGCCCGCGCCGAAGAGCGCGTCGTGCGCTTCGTCGTCGTGCCCCGCGAAGACCACGGTCGCGTGATCGAGCCCCGCTCCCCGCGCGCGCGCGGCGCGTTCCTCGATCGCGAACCCGTGCGCCTGCGTCTGCATCCCGACCCCGAGCTTCGCCGCCCGCGCCGCGGCGAGCACGGCGAAGAACCCCGGGTGCTCGGCAGGCTCGCCGCCGAGGAGCCAGAGCCGCTTCGCGCCGACCTTCGTCGCGTACGCGACGCGATCCAGGAGCTCCTCGGTCGGGATCCCCCCGACCGCGCGCCGGTGGAGCTCGTCGTGGAAGGGCGCGCGCCGCGTGCTCGCGCCGCCGAGCTCGATCCCGACGGTGTCGGGTCGTCCGCAGATCTCGTCGACGTCGGCGCGCGCGCGCTCGGCGAACGCCGTGATCGCCGGATCGTCCGGGTGGAGCTCGCACAGCAGCGCCACGTTCGCGAGGTAACCCTCGAAGTCGGCGCGCGTCGGTGCGTCGCGGCGGAACGGGTTGCGCGGCGCGCCCTCGCTCGGATCGACGAGGTGCCAACCGATCGCGAAGCGCGAGAACGTCCACGCCGCGCCGGCGCGGTGGAGGCGGTACCCCAGATCGATGTCCTCGAGCCCCCACCCGCTGAAGCGATCGGCGAAGCCACCGCACCGCTCGAAGAGCGGGCGCGGCAGCGAGAGGTTGCCCGTGTAACAGAGGCGCCACGGCTCCCCGAGCCACGCGATGTTGTCGAGGCACTCGCGCGCCGCCGGTTCGCGCGACCGATCGGGGATGATCGGGACGGACTCGAGCTTCTTTCCCTGCACGTCCGCGAGCTCGTGCACGAAGCCGCGCTCGTGGAGGTTGTACCCGGAGAGGTAGCCGCACACGACGGCATCCGGAGTCCGCGCGTGGACCCAATCGAGCGCCCAAAGGAAGTCTTCGCCGACGACCACGTCGCTGTCGAGGAACGCGAGCACCGGGTGCTTCGCCGCGCGCGCTCCTGCGTTCCGGGCCTGCCCCGCTCGGAAGGGTCCCCCACGCTCGGCCGCGCGCACGACGCGGAGGTTCGCGGGAGGCTCCGGAAAGAGGGTCGCCGGATCGACCGCCGAACCGTCGTCGACGACGATCACCTCGAAGCGATCGGCGGGGTAGCTCCCCCCGAGCAAGCGCTGGACGACCTCGTGCACCATCGCGCGCCGATCCCGCACCGGCACGATCACGCTGATCGCCGTCGGCGCGGACGGGAGAGCGACGTCGGCGAGCGCCGCCGCATCGAGGCGCGGGATCGCGAGCGAATCGCCGTCCCACGCGCCGTCGTCGCGGACGGTGAAGGCCGCGCGATAGCCCGCTCGCCGGACGGCCTCGCGCGCGACGGGCGGCGCTTCGCCGTACGGGTACGCGAAGAGATCGCAGGTGATCCCGAGCTCGCGCTCCAGCCGCTCGCGTGCGCGCGCGCACTCCGCATCGAGCCGCGTCGCGTGCGCGGCGTCGTCCTCGCGGTAGAGCTTCCACGACATGCGCGGGTGACTCGTCGAGTGGGCGCCGATCGTCATGCCGTGATCACGCCAGCGGCGGAGCTCGTCCCACTCCATCCACTCGCCACCCGATCCGATCCAGTCGACCGCGACGAACAACGTCGCGCGCACGCCGAGCCGCTCGAGGACGGGGAGCCCGTGCTCCAGCACCGAGCGATGCGCGTCGTCGAACGAGAGCGTGAAGGTGGTCGCCGGCTCCGCGCCGTCGCCGAGCTCGGCCGGTCGCCTGCGCGCCGCCTCGCTCGAGATCAGCTCCGCCAGCGCAGCCGGCGTGAGCGAGAACCGCCCGCGCGCGGGTCCGGCGACGTAGTGCAGGTTGAGGTGGCGCGTCGCGATCACGCCTCGCCCCCCGCATCCAGGTAGCCCTTCGCCTGCATGCCGAACATCTTCGCGTAGAGGCCGCCCTTCGCGATGAGGGCATCGTGGGTGCCGATCTCGACCACCTTCCCCTTGTCGAGGACGACGATGCGGTTCGCCATCCGCACGCTCGAGAAGCGGTGCGTGATCAGGAGGACGGTGCGCCCCTCGGCCAGGCGCTGGAGGCGCTCGAAGATCTCGTACTCGCCCTCGGCGTCGATGCTGGCCGTGGGCTCGTCGAGCACGAGCACCCCCGCGCGGCGCATGAACGCGCGCGCGAGCGCGACCCGCTGCCATTGCCCGATCGAGAGCTGCTCGCCGCCGAACCAGCGCCCGAGCATCGTGTCCATTCCCTTCGGGAGCGAGGCGACGACGTCGGTCGCGCCGCCGTCCGCGGCGGCCTTGCCGACCGCGCCTTCGTCGGTCATCGCGGGCACCCAACCGATCCCGACGTTCTCGCGCGCGGTCAGGTGGTAGTGGACGAAGTCCTGGAAGACGACGCCGATCCGGCGCCGCACCTCGCCCGGATCGAGCGCGCTCACGTCCTCGTCACCGAGAAGCACCTTCCCCGCCGACGGCCGATACAGCGCCGTGAGGAGCTTCACGAGCGTGGTCTTCCCCGCACCGTTGGGGCCGACGAGCGCGACGACCTCGCCCGCGGCGACGTCGAGCGTGACGCCATCGAGCGCCGGACGCGCGGAGCCCGGATAGGCGAACGACACGTCCTCGAAGCGGAGCGGCAACGCCTTCGGTCGCCCCGCGCTCGCCTCCGCTTCCGGGGCGACGTTCGCGACGTCGTCGTCCTCGATCGCCAGGTAGGCGAAGAGGTTCCCCATGTAGAGGCTGTCGGACCAGACGTTCGCGAGCGCGCTCATCGCGCTCCGGAACGCGCCCTGCGCCTGGCGGAGCACGACGAGGTACATCGTCATCGCGCCGAGGCTCAGCGCCGCCTGCGCCGCCATCATGACGATCCGCGCGAGCACGCCGTAGAACGCGAGCGCGCTCAGCGCTCCCAGGATCGTGACCGCCCGCCCACGCCGGACCGTGAAGCTCCGGTCCTCGGCGATGAACCGCTCCGCGATCGCGCGGTAGCGCTCGCGGAAGAACGACGCGATGCCGAAGAGCTTGATCTCCTTCACCAGGTAGTCGGACGTGAGCGCCTGCAGGTAGTAGCCGCTCTTGCGCTCGTCGCTCGTCCGCGCGCTGCGGCGCTCGTAGTCGACGGCGGCGTAGTGGGCCTCGGCCAAGAACGGGAGCGCCGCCGACGCGAGCGCGACCAGCGCGAGCCAGCTCAGCCCCGAGAGCAGGACCGCGAACCCCGCGAGCGTGATCGCGTGGCGGACGAGCGCGACGCCGTGCGTGATCATCTCGATCGGGCGCCACGTCGCGTCCTTGCGCGCGCGCTCGAGCATGTTCATGAACTCGGGATCCTCGAAGTGACGGACCGAGAGCCGCTGGGCCTTGTCCGCGACGAGCAGCTCGATGTGGAGCGCCATCCGGAGGCGAAGCGCCTCGCCGACCCAGCCGATGGCCTGCCCGTTGCCGTGGACGGCGACGGCGAGCGCGCCCTCGACGATGACCCAACGGATCGCCTCGCTCGGATCGCGCGTCCCGGTCGTCGTGGCGAGCGCGACGACCGCATCGACGATCTGCTTCCCGACCCACGCCATGCCGACCGGGAGCAGCGCCTCGATCGCGCCGAGGATCAGGTACGTGACCACGAGCGGCCGATGGACGCCGAACGCCAGCCCGAGCGCCGCCCGCAGGTTGCGAAAGAGCAACGCTACTTGGGCGGGGAGGCCGCGCGGCCGCGTCTGTCGCTTCTCTTCCATCCGCCGGCGCGCAGCATAGCGCGCCCACGGAGCTCCTCGCGCGGAGTGTAAGCTCGGCACCCGAAGGCGCGTTTTCTCGACATGCGGTGGCGGAGCGCGCTCGCGCTGGTGCTCGGGGTGGCAGGGCTTTCGGCGTGCGCCTCCACGGCGGGACCGCGCGCGCCGAGCACGGGTGCTGCCGCGCCGCCACCGGCGACGGCCGCCGCGCTCACCGGCGGCGTGGGCAACCACGTGGTCGATTCGTTCGACGAGCTCCGCGCCGCGGTCGGTGAGAGCCAGCGCGCGATCGACGCGTGCTGGATCGCCACGCGCGACGAGCCGGGCTGGCGGGAGACGGTGGTCTGGGAGGTCACCGTCGACCGGAGCGGCCACGCCTCGGACGTGCGCGTGGTCGAGGCGGAGTTCTGGCGGGAGGGGCGGATCGTGTCCGGGAAGCCGGGTCCACGGCTCCTCGGGTGCATGGAGCGCGTGCTGGGGCAGCTCGTCGTACGTGCGCGCGAGCCCGGCAAGGTGCGCCTCCGCTTCGAGCCGATTTGAGGGCGACGCAACCCGAGCGAGCTGCTAAGCGTCTTCTCGTGCGATCGCTCCTCGGCGTGAACCTGCCGTACTTCGGCGACTCCTACGCGCACGACATGGCGAAGAACGCGCGCCTCGAAGGGTGGCCGTGCGACTTCCACCTCGGTCGGGCCCACGAGCCGCTCGTGCTCGCGCGGACGCTCGGCCTCGAGGCCGTTCGGATCTGGCTCTGCGAGGGCGGCGAGGGGATCGATCTGGACGACCGCGGGCGCGTCTCCGGCGTCAAACCGGAGCTGCTCGACGCGATCAAAGGCGTGCAGGCCGGCGCCGCAATCGCGGGCCTCCGGATCTACTGGGGTCTCCTCGACGCGAATGGTCCGATGCGCGATGGAGACATGCTCACGCACGGGATCCTGGCCGACGCCGATCAATCCGCGCGCTTCGCGGAGAAGGTCGCGGCGAAGATCGCGGCCGTGCTCGACGATCGGATCTCGCTCGGCGTCGACGTGATCAACGAGCCCGAGACCGTGACCGTCGACTGCGCCGACCTGAAGCGCGACCACGCCCCCGGGTTCGTCGCCTGGGAGACGATCGGCTCCGTCATCGGCCGCACCCGCGCGGCGATCAAGGCCGAGCGCCCGTCGTTGCTCGTCACGTCGGGGACGACGCGCCACTTCCTGCCGAAGCTCTGGCGCGCGGGTGCCACGCTCGATGCGCTCGACCTGCACGTCTACCACCTCGACGGCGGGCTCCCGCCGCGCGCGGCGCTGATCGACTTCGTGGGCGACCCCGCGATCGCGGACATTCCGCTGATCGCCGGCGAGTGCGGCATCCCGAAGGAGCCCGTCCGCGGCGACGAGCGCGCGATCGTCAACTACCTCTTCAACGCGGACAAGGGCGACTACGCCGCGGTCTTCCTCTGGAAGCTCTACGGCGATCTCTACACCCCGACGTCGCCGCGGCCGGAGCTCACCGGCGTCGGCGCCGCCGTCCGCGAGGCGATCTCGACCCGCCCCGCCACCGGCTTCGTCGCGTGATCGACTGGGACACGTACTTCCGTTACGAGCTCCTCCACCGGCGGCACGCTCCGGTGGACTTCCGCCGTTGGAAGCGCGCGAGCCAGCGCGCCCTGCGGGCGCTCCACCCGGGGACGGTGCGGGTGCTCGACGCCACCGCCGGGCTCGGCGATCACACCGTGAACCTGGCGGAGCTCGGCTTCCTGACGGAGGCGACCGACGCGAGCCCCGTCGCGCGCGAGGCCACCGCCAAGGCGGTCGCGGCGGCCGGGGTCGAGGTGCCGATCCACGGCGCGCGCTGGGAGAACCTCGGTACCGATTTGGGACAGCGCTTCGACTTGATCTTCAACGATGCGATCCACTGGATCGACGGTGAGGAGGCGATGCACGCCGCGCTCGTCGGCACGCGCGAAGCCCTGGCCCCGGGGGGCGCGCTCGTCTTCTTCTTCGCCGACGCCCGCATGCCCGAGCCGGAGGCCGGCCTGAGCATCCTGGGGTGGGACACCGAGCACCTCGCGCGGCACGAGCTCGCGTGGAGCCACCCCGACGGCGATGCCGAGGTGACGCACGTGGTCGTGCGCGAGCACGCGCCACGCCACATCGACGAGCATCACCTCTACGTGACGCGCACGCGCAGCGAGAAGTCGCTCCAGAGCCTGATCATGCGCCGCATCTACGCGTGGGACTGGAGCGCGATGACACGGGCGCTCGAGCGCGCGGGGTTCACGGACGTGAAGAGCGACGTGTTCGAGAACGACCACGGCTCGTCGGTCGCGCTGAACCGCGCGTTCCGCTGATCACTTCGGCGTGATGACGACGTTGTCGTAGCGGAAGTGGAAGTCGGGGTTGTTGCCGCAGTTCAGCCCGAGTTGAACTTCGGACAGCTTCATCCCGCTGCACGTGATCCCGGCGCCCGCGTCCTCGAAGACGACCGCGCTCGCTTGACCGTCGAGCGTGAAGACGGGAGGCGACTTGCCATCGACGTCGTAGTCGAAGACCAAGTGGCGGAACGCGCTGGTGGACGGCGGCTGCCCGTTGGCCCAGATCGGACCGCGTCCCGCGGCGACCTCGAGCACCGAGCTCGTGAGATACTGGAGCCGCAGATAGTCCCCACTGGAGTTCACGCTCACCGGAGCCGTCTGGGACGCAAGGATCGCTGCGCAACGCGCGTTGGAGCCCTCCCACGTGACGCTGATCCAGTAGGTCGGGCTGCCGTCCGCCCGCGTCGAGATCATGTTCACGTCGAGCTCGAGGTGGACGCCCGAGCCGGTCGGCGTCGCGGCCACCCAGCGCACCTTGTTGTTGGTGCAGCCGGCGTCCGATGCGAACCGCACGTCGAGTGATGCCGGCGGAGACACGGCGCTCGCCGTCGTGAGCGAGCCCCCATCCGACTTGACCCAGCCGAACGCCAGCGCGGTGGGCGAGTCCATGTCCTCGCAGACCGTGGCATCCGTCCCACCGTCGTAGGTCTCGCAGAAGCGCTTCGCTGGAGCGTCGCTCTTCGCGTCCGCTGCCCCGGTGTCGGGCGCATCGACCGTGGTGCCGTCGTTCACCGAGGCGTCGGTAGAGCCCCCACCGCTGAACGCACCGAGGTCGGGAAGGAGACACCCGGCGACGGCGAAGAGCGAGAGCACCGCCACGATCCCCGCCCGCCGCAAGCTCGTGGGCATCGCCCCATGATGCCTTCAGAGCGTCGTCTCGTCGAGAAGCAGCATCGACGGGAGCTCGGTGGACGCGCGCTGCGGGTGCGTCTTCCGCCACGCGGCGGCGCGCGACTCCTCGAGCGCCTTGCGATCCGCGAACGGCTGCGGATGCGCCGCGGTCGCGCGGAGGAACGACGGGAGATCGCGCACGACGTACCCGACCCGCTCCGGGTGCGCGGGGTCCCACGCGTGAGCGTCGAGCCAGTCGAGAAGCTTGCCGAGCACGTGAACGGTGGAGCGCTTGATGTCGTGGAGCAGGATCGTGCCGCCACCCGCGTAGTCGATCTGCTCGATCAGCCCGGAGAGCATCGCGCTCTCGTCCGCGTTCTTCATGTCGCCGACCTCGATGCTCCACATCACGAGGTCGAGCTTGCGCTCGCGGAGGAGCGCCTCGCCGTCGGCTCCGAGCCCTCCATAGGGGGGCCGGAACAGCGTCGGGCGCGAGCCGATGACGTGCTCGATCGCCGCGATGCCGTCGTCGATCTCCAGCGCCTGCTTCTTCGCCGGGAGGTTCGTGAGGAGCGCGTGGCTCTGGGTGTGACTCCCGATGAGGTGGCCCGCGTCCTTGACCGCGAGCGCCGCGGTTCGCGCGGCGGTGGCGCGGCGCGAGGAGCCTTCGAGGTACTTGCCGATGAAGAAGAAGGTGGCGCGCACGTGGTGGCGGGCGAGGAGCTCGAGCACGGCCGGCGTCGTCTCGCCGCTCGGACCGTCGTCGAACGTGAACGTCACGAGCCGCTGCCCGTCGCCTTCGACGGGGGCAGGCCCCTCGGCCTGGAGCCAACCGGCGCTCTTGCTCGCGGCGGGGTTCAGGTGCGGGAACCCGTCGGGATCGGGGAGCGCGTTCGCGTCGAAGGCCGGGGCAGGCACGGCCGGCGCACTCACGTGGACCTCGGTGGCGGCCGGGGGCGGACCCCAACTCGGATGCGGCAGCGCCTTCGGCTCTCCTACGCCGAACCAGCTCCCGACGGCCAGAGCCGCGGAAAACACGAGGAGACTCCGCATCACGCCCCGATCGTAAGCAAGCGAACGAGGGGGGCCAACTTCGACGCCTTCATTCCCTCACATCTACCCACCAACGCACGCCGATCCGTCCCACGGCGACACATTGTCCCGATTCCGCTTCCCAGCCGCGACACGGTGCCCCTATCGTCTCTCCTCCTCGTGGCCGGCCCCCGCATCCAGCGTCAGACCTTCGTTCGTCCCGCCCAGCCCACGAACGGGGGCGAATACCGGCGCGAGCTCTCCCGCATGCTCGCCAACTGGCGCGAGCAGTGGCGGGACGTCCTCCAGGGCAAGAGCTTCGTCCCCGATCTTCTCTCGGGCATCACGGTCGCCGCCGTCGCGCTCCCCCTCAACTTGGCGCTCGCCGTCGCGAGCGGGCTGCCCCCGATCGCGGGCCTGGTCGCCGGCGCGATCGGCGGCGGGATCGCGGCGGTGTTCGGCGGCTCCCCCATCCAAGTCACCGGCCCTGCCGCCGCGCTCCAAGTCATGGTGCTGGCGGTCGCGACCGACTTCGGTCCGGTTGGTGTCGCCGCCGCCACGGTCCTCGTCGGCGTCATCCAACTCGTTCTCGGCGGTAGCACCGCGGGCCGGTTCGCGAAGCTCGTCCCCGAGTCGGTCCTCGCCGGCTTCACCACCGGCGTCGGCCTCAAGCTCCTCGAGGGGCAGCTCCCCGAGCTCCTCGGCTTCGACTACTCCGTCGGCGAGATCGTCGGGATGATGCACAAGCCGCTCTGGCTGCATCACGTCTCGTGGCTCAGCGTGGTGTGCGGGCTCGCCGTCGCGCTGCTCGTCACGTCGACCAGCCGCTTCAAGCGCTTCCCCGCCGCGCTCGTCGGCGTCTCCGTCGTGACGGGCCTCGCGGTCTATCTCCACTGGGACATCGAGCGCGTCGGCACCGTCCCCGACCACTTCCCCTCGCCGTCGCTCCCGCTCGTCCGCGACGAGCAGTGGTTCGATCTCGGCTCGAAGGTCCTGCCGCTCGCGCTCCTCGCCGGCGTCGAATCGCTCCTCTCCGCCAGCGTCGTCGAGCGCATGGCCAAGGACGTCCGCAAGCACGACCCCAACGTCGAGCTCCTCGGACAGGGCTTCGCCAACATCGTCACCGGCATCTTCGGCGGCATGCCCGTCAGCGGCGTGGTCGTTCGCTCCAGCGTCGCCGCGCAGAGCGGCGCGAAGACGAAGGTCTCCGCGATCGTCCACGCCGCCGTCCTCGGCTGCGCCGTCTTGTTCCTCAGCACGCAGATCGCGCAGGTCCCGCTCGCGGGTCTCGCCGGGCTCTTGTGCGTGATCGCGATCCGCCTGATCGAGGTCTCGACGCTGATCCACCTCGTCAAAGAGAACAAGGTCGAGGCCCTCGCGTTCGTCGTCACCGCCGCCGGCACGGTGACGGGCCACCTCATGATGGGGCTCGTCACGGGCCTCGCCCTCCACGCCGGGAACCAGCTCTTCACCCGCCGCGAGCGCGCCGAGAAGGCGCAGATCGCGAAGCAGCGCGAGCGCGGCATCCGCGCCACGCTCGCCGAGAAAGAGGCGAAGAGCGCCCGCGCCGCCGTCCATCACGCGCCCGCCCCGAGCGCGCACACCTGGCTCGGCAACGTCCGCCAGAAGGCGCTCGCGGCGCGGAGCGCCTTCGTCCACGCCAAGGCGTCCGTCATCGGCCGCGTGGTGCTCGGCGAGAACGTCCACATCGCCGCCGGCGCCAGCGTGCGCGCCGACGAAGGCTCGCCCTTCTTCATCGGCGACGACTCCAACGTGCAAGACGGCGTGGTCATCCACGCTCTCAAGGACAAGAAGGTTCTCGTCGGCGGCGAGGAGTGGGCCGTCTACGTCGGGCGCAACGTCTCGATGGCGCACGACGCCCTCGTGCACGGGCCCTGCTACGTCGGCGACGACACGTTCATCGGCTTCAAGGCCGTGGTCCACGACTCGGTCGTCGGCTCGCACTGCTTCATCGGCATCGGCGCCGTCGTCGTCGGCGTGGAGATCCCCGACGGCAAGTTCGTCCCGCACGGGCGCATCGTCGATTCGCCGGCCGCCGTCGCCACGCTGCCCGACGTGAGCGAAGCCCAACGCGAGTTCAACGAAGACGTCGTCGACGTGAACCGCGGGCTCGCCGCCGCGTACAACCACTCGCGCGTGCCCGCGCGCAAGGTGGTCCCGCCCGAGCTCGACGTGCCCGGGTTCCCCCCCTTCCGCCGCGCCCGCGGCTACGACGACCGCTTCTGAGAGGCCCCATGGATTCGTACGCCGTCATCGCCGGCTTTGCCGTCTTCCTGCTGCTCGTCGCCTCGCGGTGTTGGTTCCGCGTCGACGAAGGCTCCACCGCCGTGCTCACGAGCTTCGGCGCCGCCCAGCGCGACGGGAAGAAGCTCCGCACGTTCCCGCCCGGGCTCCACTTCAAGGCGCCCTGGCAGCGCGTCCAACACGTCTCGACGAAGGAGCAGAGCCTGCTCCTCTCGGGCGAGGAAGGCGGGCGCACCGCGATGGCCGAGGACGGCACCGTCCTCCGCTTCGACTCGATCCTGCGCTACTCGCCGTCGAGGGACGAGCTCGAGGCGTACCTCTTCGGGCTGAAGCGCCGCCGCGAGCACATCGTCGGGCTCTTCACCTGCCTGCTCCGGAGCGAGATCGCCAACTTTCGGTCGCCCGATCCCGAGGGCGGTCCGGTGACGCGCGCGCTCGCTTCGCGCAGCGACGGCGGGTCGTTCGCGCTCATCCGGCGCGAGCGCCAGCTCCTCAACAGGCGGATCGAGACCTTCGTCATGGACGCGATCGGCGGGAGCTACGGCGTGCACTTCTCCGCCGTCGACCTCACCGACATCCTCCCGCCCGACGAGCTCGCGGACGCGCTCAACGCCGTCCTCGCCGCCCACGCCAACGCGGACTCGCACTACGCGCGTGCCGAGAGCGACTGCCAGCAGCGCATGCTCGCCGCCGAGCGCGGCGTCGACATCGCGCGCGAGCGCGCCCGCGCGGCGGAGATCGAGATCCTCACCCTCGGCGCCTTCCTCTCCAAGCTCGACGCGACGGGTGTCCTCGAGACCTACGTCGCGCGCCGCCGCGCCGAGGTCCTCTCCGAAGCCAAGGGCGTCTTCTTCAAGGGACGTGAACGATGAGCACCACCGAAGTCCTCCGCATCGCCACGCTCGCCGCTTCGGGGTTCCTCGGCCCCTGGGCGCTCTCGCGCGCGGCCAAGGCGTTCGCGGTCGAGGTCGAAGACGAAGAGGTCGTCCTCGTCACGAGCCACGGCCGCCTCGTCGACACGCTCTCGCGCCCGGGGCTCCACGTGTACCCGGCGCGGGTCCTCCCGTGGGTCGAGGTGCGGCGCGTCTCGCTCGCGCGCGACTTCCGCGAGATCGCCGGCATCCACGTCAACGACGCGACCGGGACCAGCGTCGTCATCGATCTGTGGCTCGAGTTCCGGATCGTGGACGCCGAGAAGGCCATCTTCGCCGTCGACGACTGGGAGCAAGCGCTCGCCAACGTCGTCAGCCACTCGGCGCTCTCGATCCTCGGCAACCGGGACTTCCAGCGCATCCTCGGCGATCGGCGCGAGCTCGGGGAGCTCGTGCGCGAGGACATCTCGGCCGAGACCAAGCGCTGGGGCGTCTCCGTCGATCTCGTCATGCTCAAGTCGGTGAGCCTGCTGCCGGAGCTCTCGCGCACCGTCTTCGAGACGGTCGCAGCGCGGCTCGAGCGCGCGAAGGCCGACATCGAAGAAGACGGGCGCCTCCGCGTCGCGCTCCTCGAGGCCCAGACCTCCGCGCGCGTCGCCGAGCTCGTCGCGCAAGCGAAGGGGCAGTACCCCGAGTCGGTCGGGCGCGCGCTCACCGAGCTCAAGAAGGTGCCGCACGTCTACGACGCCTACAACGAGCTCTACGAGCTGTCGCTCGTGCGGCCGCACCGCACCACGGCGTTCCTGGGCTTCGGCGGGCTGCGCGCCGAAGACGCGGCGATGATGACGCCGCCGGCGCCCGAGGCCGCCCGGCGCGACGCCACCGAGCGCGACGGTCACGCCAACGGCGGCGAGTAGCTCAGGTCGGCTCTTCGCAGAGCTTCGCCGCTTCGCCGCTCGTCTTGCCCGCGTTGATCTCGATCGGGCAATAGCCGTCGTGGCGGAGCTGGTCGATCATCTCGATGATCGCCGCCTCGCTCCAGTCGCGGCTCCCATCGAAGCGAGCGCGGATCACGCCGTGCTTGTCGATGAGGTACGTCTCCGGGAACTGCGTCGTCCCGTACTTCGCCGCGGTCACGCCTTTGCCGGCCGGATCGATCAGGGTGTCGAACGGGATGTCCGCTTGGAGCGTGCTCTTGAGCGCCGCCAGCGCGTCGTCGGTGGTGTCGTCGGCCGAGACCGTCACGACGGCGACGTCCTTCCGGTCGGCGAGGATGTGCGTCATCGTCGCGAACGCCGGCATCTCCTTCAGGCACGGGCCGCACCACGACGCCCAGAAGTTCAGGACCACGACCTTGCCGGAGTAGCTCCCGAGCGTGACGTCTTTCTTCCCGTCCAGCGTCTTGAGCGAGAACTCGGGCGCGCGGCGGTTGGCGCCGACGTAGTTCGGGCGGAGCATGCAGACGGGGTTGCAGCGCCGGCGCGTCTCGCCCTCGCGCGCGACCGAAACGAAGCTGTAGACGATGAGCGACGCTGCGAGGACGAACGCCAGGTAAGCCACGAGCGTCACCGGGCTCTGCTCGGGTCGTCCCCGATCGCGCTGCTCACGTTCCGCCATCGGCGGAGACCATAGCAAAACTCAGTTGAGAACGCGCGGATCCGGCACGCTCGGCGGTTCGTCGTCCACCTCGGTCGCGATCGGCGACGCGTGGTGGTGGACCAGGCGCCATTGGCCGCGCTCGAGCACGAAAACGTTGGTCGCGGCCAGGATCGCGACGGGGCGCTTCGCCTTCTCCGTCGCCCGCTCGCCCACCAGCTCGAAGCACGCCACGACCGCGGTGCTGCCGTAGCGCCGGACCTCGGTCCGCTGGCACATCACCGTGGGCGCCGTCGGGCTCCCCAGGATCTGGCGCCACGAGCGGAGCACCGCCTCCCGCCCGTGGATCGGCGGCGAGCTCGGGTGAAGACACGCGCACGGAGCTTCCTCCGACCACAGGTTGGCCATCGCACCCGCGTCACGAGCGTTGAAGGCCTCGTAGAAGGCCTCGTTCTGGAGGTGCACTGCGCGATCGTCGTCCATCACTGTCCCCTCCCCCTCGTCTTCGCCGTCCCCGCTCATCGACGTTGGCTCAGACCGCCGCGATGGCAAGGCTGCGCCGCCGCCGGGGGGCCCCGCCCTCGGCAGCGGCTCGTTCTAGCTCAGCGAACGCCCGCTTGTAAGCCGCAAAGCCACCACCCGCGCGCGCAGCCACCGCCGCCGCGCGCCCCTCGGCCGGACCGCCCTGGGCGAGCACGTACTCGACCCACGCCCATTTGGCGCTCGTGGAGCGGACGTCCGCGCGGCCCTTCAGCCCGCGCCGCAGGCGATCGAGGCGATCGTCGACGACGGCGACCCCGGCGAACGGTTGCCCATCGAGCGGCGTGTTCCGCTTCGCGCAGAACGGCGCAATCCCGAGGGAGACCGGCACGATCCGCGACAGCTCGGTCGTGAACCGCGCGCACTCGTCGATGTCCTCGTCCGTCTCGGACGGGAGCCCGACCATCAAGTAGAGCTTCAGCCGATCCATCCCGTGCGCGCGCGCGCGCTCCGCGCAACGCAGGAGGTGCTTCTCCTTCGCCTTGCGCTCGAGCGTGCCGCGGAGCCGCTCGGACGGACCGTCCATCGCGGTCGTCAGCGTCTTGTACCCGGCGCGGGCGAGCGCGCCGACGAACTCGTCGCTCAGACGATCCGGTCGCAGCGACGACAGGCCGACCTCGCGCCCCTGCTCGGCGAGCGTGCTCACGATCGAGACGATCTTCGGGTGATCGCTCACCGCCGCCCCCACGAGCCCGACGCGCTTCGCGTCGGCCGGGACGAGCTCGAGGATCCGCTCCATCGACGCGAGGCGCATCCCGCCGTTCGTCGTCCGCCGCATCACGCAGTACGTGCACATGCGCGAGCAGCCGCGCTCGGTCTCGATCAGGAACATGTCGCGGAGGACCGCGTGCGGCGTGCGGATCGGCGCCCACGCCGGCACCATCTCGTCGGGGACCTTCGCGACGATCGGGAGGACGTCACCGTGGTGCTCCGGCACGAACACGTGCGGCAGCTTCGCGAGCGCGGCGAGGCGCTCGGCGCGACCGGGCGTCGCCTCGAGGACGCGCAGCACCTCGATCACGAGCTCTTCGGCCTCGCCCACGATGATCGCGTCCGCGAACGGAGCGAGCGGGAGCGGGTTCGAGAACGTGAGCGGTCCGCCGAAGAGCAAGAACGGGTGACCATCGTCTCGCTCTTCGCGGAAGAGCGGGATCTTCGCCGCGTCGAGGAGCGCGACGACCCCACCGAGCTCGATCTCGTATGCGACGCTGAACGCGACGACGGGAAACTCTTCGATCGGAGTGCGCGACTCGTACGTTCGCGGGCGCGTCTGCGCGGCGAGCGTCTTCTCCGCCTCGTCGTCGAGGAACGCGCGCTCGCACGCGAGGCCCGGCGCTTCTTGGATCGCGCGGTAGATCCGCTGGAAGCCGAGCGAGCTCATGCCGGCGCCGTAGGGGGACGGATAGGCGAGCGCGACGGTGAACGGCGCCTCCTTGCGGAGCGCCCCGACCTCGTCGTCGAGGCGCTCTCGGACCAGGGCATCCATCCCTCGCCCTCGGCGACTCGGGGTACTGCGTGCGCTGCTCATCGGAATCTCAGGGCCGCGGCGGACGCGTCGGTGCGTCGGTCCGGCGCGACGCGGGTGGCGTCTCCGACCGAGCGCGCGGAGGCAACGTCTCCGGCAGGTTCGAGCGGGAGCGCGCAGGTGGGATCGTGTCGGGAAGGTTGCGCCGGGACGGTGGAACGGTGTCGGGTTGCGACGGCACCCGCTTGCGCACCGGATCCGAGGGCCGCCGCACCGGCTTGTTGCGGTCGCCCTCCCGCTCGTCGATCCGCTCGAGGAGGCGAAGGAGCTCCGTCGCCATCGTGCGCACGGATTGCAGGGAGGCGACCGACTCGAGCTTCCCCGTGAGCTTGTTGCGCTGGGGCTTCGCGGCCGCCGCGAGGTGCTCGAGCGCTTGGCGCTGCTCCATGAGCTGCGCAGCGAAGCTGTGCCGCTGACGGACCACTTCCCCTTCGAGCTCCGCGCGTTGCTCGATCAGCTTGGCGACGAGCGCCTCGAGCTGCTTCACCCGCGACTCGGCCTGCGTGGCGCGCGCGAGGAGCTGCCCGATCTGGCCCGCCTCGGCCGCACGTTCTGCGCGCTCCTTGGCGAGCTGGCCTTCGAGCTCGGAGAGGGTCGGCGCGGGCCCGCGGGGACGAGCGACCGGGAGCGAAATGCGCGGAGCTGGTCGATTTGGGAGGCGCGGAGGGAGGGACGAGTCCGAGAGGCGCTCCTCGATGGCGGCCGGCGGGACGGAGTCCGTCCGCGGGTCGCGACGCACCCGCCCGAACTTCTGGGTGCTCCGCCGTTCTTTGTCCGACGCCATGGACCCCACACTATACCAACTCTCTCTCTCGACGCTTGGTCCATCCGTACAGGGGCCCGGCCTGCTCGGCCTGCTCGGCCTGCTCGGGCGGCCGGTGGATCAAAACGTCATCAGACGTTTTTCGATGCACGGGTGGGGAGAGCGGTGGCGATGTGCGTGCGAGCACGCCATACTCCGCGCCATGCGTTTCAACTCCTTCTTCGCCTTCGCCGTCGGCCTCGCCGGCCCCGCTCTGGTTGCCAGCGTCGCGCTCGTCGCCTGTTCCGACGACCCGGCGACGCCCCTCCCCGGCACCGACGCGGGCCCCGATCAGAACACCACCGACGGGAGCACGACCAACCCGGACTACCTGCCGAAGAACGCGCCGCCGAAGGTCACGGAGTGCAACCGTCCCGCGATCCCGCCGCCGTCGTCCGGCGTGTGCTCGGTCACCGCGGGGACGAAGGGCAAGCTCCTCCGCGGCACGGTGCTCGCGCCGAACGAGGTGCTCCACAAGGGCGAGGTCCTGATCGACGACACGGGGACGATCACCTGCACCGGCTGCGACTGCTCCGCGTCGCCCGACTACGCCGCGGCCACCGTCGTCGCCTGCGCGGACGGCGTCATCTCGCCGGGTCTCGTCAACGCGCACGACCACATCACGTACGCGAACAACACGCCGGTCGGCCACGGCACGGAGCGCTACGAGCACCGCAACGAGTGGCGCAAGGGCATCAACGGCCACCAGGCGCTTCCGTACAAGAGCGGCGCATCGACCGCGGTCGTGCAGTTCTCGGAGCTCCGCTTCCTGATGGGCGGCGCCACGTCGACGGTGAGCTCGGGCGGAAAGAAGGGTCTCGTCCGCAACCTCGACGCGGACGACGTCGCTCTCAACGAAGGGCTCGCGATCCAGCCGGCCAACTTCGACACGTTCCCCCTCGCCGACTCGAGCCTCACCACGCTCATCTCGAGCGGGTGCGCGTACCCGAGCGGCCGCACGACGGCTGCATCGATCGCCTCGCTCGACGGCTACCTGCCGCACATCGCCGAAGGCATCGGCGCCGCCGCCCACAACGAGCTCCTCTGCACCAACAACTCGGCGGGCGCGTACGACCTGCTCCAGCCGCCGACCGCCGTCATCCACTCGGTGGCGATGCTCCCCGACGACGCGGCGCAGATGCGCACCGATCAGACGCGTGTCGTCTGGTCGCCGCGCTCGAACGTCGACCTCTACGGCAACACGGCGCCGATCACGATGCTCGACGCGATGGGCGTGCAGATCGCGCTCGGTACCGATTGGGTACCCTCCGGCAGCATCAACATGCTCCGCGAGCTCCGCTGCGCGGACGAGCTCAACTCGAAGTACTTCGACGGCCACTTCACCGACGCCGACCTCTGGCGCATGGTCACGATCAACGGCGCGTACGCCGCGGGCGCGGGCAACGTCATCGGCCAGCTCCGGCCGGGCTTCGTCGCCGACATCGCCATCTTCGACGGCAAGACGAACAAGGACCACCGCGCGGTGATCGCGGGCGGCGTCGAAGACGTCGCGCTCGTGCTGCGCGGCGGCAAGCCGCTCTACGGCGACGACGAAGTGATGACGGGCCTCGGCGCCGGCGCGTGCGAGACCTTCGCCGGCAACGTGTGCAGCATCGCGAAGCGCGCCTGCGTCGCGCAGGACATCGGCGGCGGTACGACGCTCACGTCGGTCCGCGCCGCGGGCGAAGCGATCTACCCGCTCTTCTTCTGCAAGAACCAGGTGCCGACGAGCGAGCCGAGCTGCGTCCCCTACCGCGACACCTACAAGGACGGCATCACGGACGCCGACAAGGACGGCGACGGCGTCGCGAACGAAGGCGACAACTGCCCCGCGTTCTTCAACCCGATCCGCCCGATGGACAACGGCAAGCAGGCCGACACCGACGGCGACGGCGTCGGCGACGCGTGCGACCGCTGCCCGGCCGACGCGACGAACAAGTGCACCGTGCCGAACGCGCTCGACGTCGACGGCGACGGCATCTTGAACGAGGTCGACAACTGCCCCCGCGTCGCGAATCAAGACCAGGCGGACGGCGACAAGGACGGCCACGGCGACCTGTGCGACGCGTGCCCCACGACGGCCAACCCGGGCTCGGTCGGCTGCGCGATGACCGTGCCGATGATCCGCGACAAGAAGAACTCGGCGCACCCGAAGCCGGGCGCGATCGTGACGGTGAGCGACCTCTACGTGACCGCGCTCCAGACCAACACCGGCTTCTTCGCCGAGGACGGGACGCAGAAGGACTACACCGGTCTCTTCGTGAACTGGGGCGGCAACACGGCGAACGTGAAGCGCGGCAACAAGGTCACGATCACGGGCCTCTACGAAGAGGTGTTCGGCATCTCGACGCTCTACGCCGGCACGGTGACGATCTCCGATCCGGGGACGACGCTGCCGTTCCAGCCGCTCGCCGAAGATCCGGCCAACCTGAAGACGGGTGGCTCCAAGGCGGACGCGTACCTCGGGATGCTCGTGAGCATATCGACGCTCACGGTCTTGAACGACATCCCGGACGGGGCGACGAGCAAGTTCTACGAGTTCACCGTGACGGGTGACCTGCGCATCGACGACTCGCTCTTCACGCGTTACGGCACGCCGTCGAACGGGCCCTACCCGCCGCCGGCGTACACGAACGGGAAGACGTTCACGAAGATCGTCGGGATCGAGAGCTTCAGCTTCTCGAACGCGAAGCTCTGGCCGCGAGACGCGGCGGACATTCAGCCCTGAGAGCAGGCCGGCAGCCGGCGAGCGTCTTCACCGCTTGCCGGCGCCGAGCGCGTCTCGATACGCGCGGACGGCCTGCGTCAACGTCGGACGCTCGACGAACTTCGCGAGGAGCTCGAGGTCGAGCGTCGGCAACGCTCGGCTCTTCTCCGTCACTACGAAGCGCTCCCCGCGGCGCAAGTGCACCGTCAACGCGCCGTCTCTCCAGAACCAGACCTCGCGGACCCCCAAGCGACGATACGCCTCGAGCTTGCGCACGCTTCCGCTCGTCCAGATCACCTCGATGACGAGATCCGGTGCCTTTCGGCCTTGCGCTCCGACGATGTAGCACTCGTCTGGCTCGACTCCGGCCTGCTTCACCGCGGCCTTCAGCGTCCAGGAACCGTACGCGCCGAGATCGATCCCCCGGTCCACCGCGAACGCTTCGACGAGCGCGCCGATGTGGGACTTGATCCGCTCGTGATCGCGGGACGGAGTCACGAGCTCCAACCAGCCGTCAACGTAAGCGATGCGCGGGACGCTCCCTTCCCCACGCGCCACGGAGCGACGCTCGTATTCCGCCCACGAGACACCGGAGAGGACGCGGCGCTCGCTGCCGTCCACCAAGACCTCGACCTGCGGCGGCATGAAGTGAATCGTAGCATGCGCAACTTCGCGGCTCACGCCTGCCGCTCCACGCGGTGAGCCCGGCCTGGTCTGGGACTCACGGATGCAAAGCCATCGGCCATGCGGCTCGGCATTGCGAGCGTCGTGCCGCGCGATTTCCAGGGAATGTCGGCCTTCGGAAGGTGGCGCGCCATGGCGGCGACCGGCGCGCGCCACCGCCGCCAGTATCGCCGAGTCAGCGAGCCGGCGGCTTTGCGAACTTCGGTCGAACTCGAGCGCCGCTGGCCTTCCCTCGCTCGGCGATCTATATCGTGTCACGATATGTCTTCCCGTCCTCGTCGCTCCCCCGCCGTCACCCCTCGCGACTACCGCGCCCTCGCCGAGGTGCGGTACCAGATCCGTCGCTTCCTCTCGTTCAGCGAACGCGAGGCCCGCTCTCACGGGATCGAGCCGCGCCAGCACCAGCTCCTCCTCGCCCTCGCCGGCCTCCCCGCCGGCGAAGCCCCCACCATCGCGTTCTGCGCCGAGCGGCTCCAGCTCGCCCACCACTCCACCGTCGAGCTCGTCGACCGCTGCGCGACCGCCGGCCTCGTCCGCCGCACGCCGAGCCCCTCGGACGGGCGCGTCGTCCTCCTCACCGTCACCGCGAAGGGCGCCCGCATCCTCGAGCGCCTCTCCGTCGTCCACACCGACGAGCTCCGCACCGTCGCCCCCGCGCTCGTGTCCGCCCTCACCCAGGTGCTCGCATGAAAGAGCCCCTCGGAGACTTCACCGCTGGCCGCCGCCTCGTCCCGATCTCGCTCCTCGCCATCCCGATCGGCGCGGCGAGCGCGTTCCTCGCCCTCGGGCTCCTCAAGCTCATCACGTTCTTCACCAACCTCTTCTGGTTCCACCGCTTCTCCCTCGACCCCGCCACGCCCGCCAGCGCGCACCTCGGCGCCGCAGGCGTCCTCGTCCCCGTCGCCGGCGCGCTCGTCATCGGCCTGCTCGCCCGCTACGGCTCGGACAAGATTCGCGGCCACGGCATCCCCGAGGCGATCGAAGCCATCCTCCTCCGCGGCAGCCGCGTCGAGCCGAAGGTCGCGCTCCTCAAGCCGCTCTCCGCCGCCATCTCGATCGGGTCCGGCGGCCCGTTCGGCGCCGAAGGCCCGATCATCATGAGCGGCGGCGCACTCGGCTCGATCGTCGCGCAGTGGTTCGAGCTCACCGCCGCCGAGCGCAAGACGCTCCTCGTCGCCGGCGCCGCCGCCGGGATGTCCGCCACGTTCGCCACGCCGATCGCCGCGTCGCTCTTGGCCGTCGAGCTCCTGCTCTTCGAGTGGAAGCCGCGCAGCTTCGTCCCCGTCGCCCTCGCGAGCGCCACCGCCGCCGCGCTCCGCCCCCGCTTGCTCGGCGAAGGCCCCATCTTCCCCGTCGCCGCGCACCCGCAGTCGCTCGGCGCCGCCGTCTGCATCGCGTGCGTCGCCGCCGGTCTCGCCGCCGGCCTGCTCTCGGGCGCGCTCACGAAGGCCGTCTACGCCGCCGAAGACTTCTTCCAGAAGCTCCCCATCCACTGGATGTGGTGGCCCGCGCTCGGCGGTCTCGCGATCGGCCTCGGCGGCGTGCTCGAACCACGCGCGCTCGGCGTCGGGTACGACGTCATCGAGGAGCTCCTCCGCGGCAGCGCCACCGACGGCACCGTCGGCGCCATCGTCGCGCTCATGCTCGTGAAGGCGGGGATCTGGAGCTTCTCGCTCGGCTCGGGGACGTCGGGCGGCGTGCTCGCACCACTCCTGATCATGGGCGCCGCGCTCGGGGCGATCGAGGCGCGCGTCTTCCCGTTCGAAGGCCGCGGCTTCTGGCCGCTCGTCAGCATGGCCGCGATCCTCGGCGGAACGATGCGCGCGCCGCTGACCGGCGTCGTCTTCGCGCTCGAGCTCACGCACGACGTGGACATGCTGCTCCCGCTCCTGCTCGCCGTCACCGCCGCGCACGCGTTCACGGTCGTCGTGCTCAAGCGCTCGATCCTCACCGAGAAGATCGCGCGGCGCGGCTTTCACCTCAGCCGCGAGTACGCGATCGACCCGCTCGAGATCCTCTTCGTGCGGGACGTGGTCCCCAAGGGCTCCGCCGTCCTGGACGAAGACGCGCTCGAGGTCGTCGCTCACCCCGACGAGCCGCTCCGCGTGATCGCGCACCGCATGGCGGAGACCGGGAGGCTCGAGCTCCCGGTCGTCGATCCGGATCATCCGCGCAACGTGCTCGGCGTCATCACCCTCCGCGATCTCCTCAAGGCGCGGGTGCGCCATCTCGAAGAAGAACGCCGGCGCGAAGGCGCGCTCCCGATTCGGCTGGTGCTGCCGAGCTGGATGAAGCGGATGAAGCGGCGCACCTGATTCCGTGAGAGAATCGCTCCCATGCGGCTTCGCGTCTTCGGCGTGGTGGGCTCCGGTGCGCTCGTCGTCTCGCTCGTCTGCTTCTCGGCCTGCGGAAGCGACGACGGGAGCGACTTCGGCGATGGCGGCGGCAACGACGGAAGCACCACGACGGACGCAGCCGACGAGAACCCGTTCGGCAACAAATGCACGACCGCGGCCGAGTGCGACGGTGGCGTGTGCGTCCAGGGCATCTGCTGCAGCTCCGAGGCGAACGTCTGCGGCGGCGCGTGCTGCGGCGGCGGCAACGTCTGCCTCTTCGACAAGTGCGTCACGCCCGGGAAGCCGTGCACCAGCGGCAACGACTGCGCCCCGAACGAGTACTGCGAGCCTGCGCTGGGATCGAAGAGCGACGGCGGCGTGATCACGACCGACGGCGGCGACGGCGGCACGTGCACCCAGGCCGCGCCGCGCCCCGGGAAGTGCCTCCCCCTCCCCGTCACGTGCGTCGGTGATGCAGGCACCACCGCCGACGGTGGCTCGTGCATCGCCGCGTGCGAGTACCACCCGCCTCCCGGCGGTCCGCTCAGCGCGACCGCGAAGTGGACCTGGGGTCAGAACGCGGTCTTCAAGCCGCAGTTCACCGACGTCTGGGCCACGCCGACCGTCGGCCGCATCCACGACAACAACTGCGACGGCAAGGTCGACCTCCTCGACACGCCCGTCGTCGTCTTCGTCTCCGGCAAAGCGATCGACGCCAACACCAACAAGGGCACGTGCTGCCAGTGCACCAACACGACCCCCACGTCGTGTCACACCGGCGTCCTCCGCATGCTCGACGGCGCGACGGGCAAGGAGATCTGGTCGCTCGACAAGGCAGGCCAGACCTCGACCGGGTTCGCCGGGCTCTCCACCGCCATCGGGGACATCGACGCGGACGGCAAGACCGACATCGTCGCCGCCACCGGCGAGGGCTACATCGTCCTGATCGACGCGAACGGCACCGTGCTCCGCACGAGCGACAAGCCGATCCCCGGCGCCACGAACGCCGCGTTCGGCTGGGGTGGCGGGCTCGCCGTGGCCGACATGGACGGCGATGGCTTCCCCGAGATCGCGTTCGGCTCGACCGTCTTCTCGACCACGGGCGGCAAGATCACGCTCAAGTTCACCGGCACGGGCGGCGGCGGCGGCGGCAACGTCTCCGAGTTCACGAGCACGTTCGTCGATCTCGACGGCGCGCCCGACGGCCACCTCGAGCTCCTGGCCGGGCGCACCGCCTACAAAGCCGACGGGACGATCCTCTGGGACAAACCGGCCCTGACCGACGGCTTCCCCGCCGTCGCCGATCTCGATGGCGACCAGAAGCCCGACGTCGCGCTCGTGGGGAGCGGCAAGCTCTGGATCCTGGACGGCCTCACCGGCAATACCAAATTGGGACCGGTCGCCATCCCCGGGACCGGCAGCGGCGGCCCACCCACCATCGCCGACTTCGACGGCGACAAGAAGCCGGAGATTGGCGTCGCGATGGCGACGTTCTACTCGGTGATGAAGCCCGACTTCGTCGGCAACAAAATCGCCGTGCTCTGGCAGAAGGCGAACCACGACCTGAGCTCGTCGGTCACCGGCTCGACCGTGTTCGACTTCGAGGGCGACGGCAAAGCCGAGGTCGTCTACGGCGACGAGTGCTTCCTCTGGGTCTTCGACGGGACGACGGGCGCCGTGCGCTTCGCCGCGCCGCACACCTCGTTCACCGGCACCGAGGCCTCCCTCCTCGCCGACGTCGACGGTGACGGCCACGCCGACCTCCTGATGATCGACAACGGCGCCGATCCGAGCTCCGCCGGCTGGGGCTGCATGAACGCCTCGAACCAGCCCGTCACGGTGAACGGCGTCACGTGGAAGCTCGGGTGGACGCCCGACAAGGGCTACCGCGGCGTCTCGCTCTACAGCGACACGGCGAGCTCGTGGGTCGGCACGCGCACGCTCTGGAGCGAGCACACGTACCACGTGTCCAACATCTGCGACGACCGCGACCAGGCCTGCCCGAACCCGAACGTCTACGGCTCGATCCCCAAGGTGGAGACGAAGAACTGGTCGCTCCCCTGGCTGAACGACTTCCGCCAGAACGTGCAGGACAAAGGGCTCTTCAACGCGCCCAACGCGATCGTCAGCCTCAAGGTCGACTGCGTGCAGCCGGTGAAGGCGCACGTGTCGGTCCGCAACGTCGGTCAATCGGGTCTCCCCGCCGGCGTCGACGTCGGCGTCTTCGTGACCCCGGGCGACGTCCAGGTCGGCAAGGTGACCACGACCCAAGCGCTCCTGCCGGGCCAGACCGAGACGCTCGACGTCGTGCTCTCGAACCCGGCGACCACGCAGACCACGCTCTACGCGCGGATCCTGCTCGATCCGAAGAACCCGAAGTTCCACCAATGCCGCGAGGACGACGACAAGAGCGCGTCCGTCACCGCGGCCTGCGTCAACTGAGCCCAGAAAGGGGGACCGGTGAAGCTCGAGACCCTGAAGTGCCCGCGCTGCGGCGCCGACATCCCGGTGCCGCCGGTCGGCGCACGCTCCGTGCGCTGCGAGTATTGCGGCAACGAATCACGCGTCGTCGAAGAGTCCGAGAAGAAGAAGCTCACGCGCGAGGAGCTCGAGCAGATCGTCGTGCGCGTGGTCCCGCCCGCATCGGCGACCCCCCCACCGTCACCGTCGCACACGGGTCCGCGCCCGAAGCCCGCGTCGCCGGCCCTCGCGATTGCGGTCGTGCTCGTGCTGCTCGGGCTCATCGGTGGAGCGATCGCGCTCGTGACGTCGATCGCGAGCGGCGGCAACAGCGGCTTCCAGTGGCGCGACCCGCCCGTGGTCACGACGGTCGACGGCGACGGCGTGGAAGACTTCGTCGGCACGGTCGCGTCGCGTTCGGAGACCGACTACCCCATCTATCTCACCGCTTTCTCCGGCGCGACGCAGAAGCAGCTCTGGCGCTACGGCCCGCTCGGCAAGAACTCGTACGAGCTCAAGTACGCCGCGATCGGCTCGACGATCGTCCTCACCGACGCGGCCGGCAAGGTCCACCTCATCGACGCCGCGACCGGGAAGGAAGCCGGCACCGTCGCGTTGAGCGACAAGGCCGACGAGCTCTGCACCACCGCCGGCCCGAGCTCGATCTGGATCGAGACGGCGGACCAGAAGGGCACGCTCATCGACGTGGCGACGCGCTCGGCGAAGGCGACGGAGCGCCCCGCGACCTGCCCCAAGCGCGGCTTCGACTGCGATCACCAGCGCAACTCCGGCTGCGTGGACGCGCGGGACGTCGCGCCCGAGGTGCCGGGCTTCGACGCCGACTTCGTCCTCTTCGAAGGCGACGACGCGATCGCCGTCGGGAAGAAGTCGCCCGGCACGAGCATCCCGATGGCCGTCGCCTTCGACCTGAAGACGAAGGCCATCCAGTGGAAGAAGAACCTGGTCCCCGATCCGCCCGCCAACTGGGACGCGCGCCTCCACGCGACGGACCTCAAGCTCGGGCGCCTGATCACGAACTACGTCGCGGCGGACGGTGTGGCCAAGGGCAGCCGGCTCATGTCGCTCGACGCGAAGACCGGGGCCGTCCAATGGGACGTCCCGGTTCCGAACTCGGAGGACGGGTCCGACGCCAGCGACATGACCGTCTCCGAGAGCCGGATTTACCTGCCGCATTGGACGTGGCTGGAGCTCTTCGACGTGAAGACGGGCACCCACGTGACGACCCTCGGCGCGTGGTGAAACGTGGGACAAATCGTGTTACGAAGGCGCCGATGAGCCTCTCCCGCCGCCTTTTCATCTCCGCCACCGTGGTCACCGCGCTCGCCATCGCGAGCGGCACGGGCTGCAAGTCGAAGAGCGACGAGATCGTCGTCGGCGCGTACCTCTCCCTCTCCGGTCCGGACAGCACGTTCGGCACGGACACGCGCGAGGGCGTGGAGCTCGCGCTCGAAGAGGTCAACGCGGCCGGCGGCATCAAGGGCAAGAAGGTCAAGGTCCTCTACGAGGACGACAAGTCGACGACCCAGGAAGCCACGAACAAGGTGCAGCAGCTCATCGACCGCGACGGCGCGGTCGCGATCCTCGGCGAGGTGGCGTCGAGCCGCTCGATGGCCGGCGGTCTCGTCTGCAACAAGAAGAAGGTCCCGATGGTCACGCCGTCGTCGACCGCGGTCGAGGTGACGAAGGGCCGCGACTACGTCTTCCGCGTCTGCTTCACCGACGCGCAGCAGGGCGACGTCGCCGCGCGCTTCGTGCACGACACGCTCAAGAAGACGAAGGTCGCCGTGCTCTACGTCGCGCAGGACACCTACTCGTCGGGCCTCGCGGAGACGTTCAAGGCTTCGTTCACGAAGCTCGGCGGCCAGATCGTCGTCGACAAGGGCTACCCCAAGGGCGAGACCAACTTCACGACGTTCCTCAACGACATCAAGGCGCAGAACCCCGAGTCGATCTTCGTCCCCGTCTACTACAACGACATGGTCCAGATCGCGCGTCAGGCCAAGGGCGCCGGGATCGAGGGCTCGGCGTTCGTCGGCGGCGACGGCTGGGACTCGTCGAACCTGATCGAAGGCGCCGGCGACCTGCTCGAGGGCGCCTACTTCACGAACCACTACGCGCCGGACGTGCCCTGGCAGAACTCGCAGACGTTCGTCGCGTCGTTCAAGAAGAAGACCGGCCACGATCCGTCGTCGCTCTCGGCGCAGGGGTACGACGCCGCGAAGCTCCTCTTCGACGCGATGGGCCGCGCGAGCGAGGTCACGCCGCAGAAGATCCAAGAGGCGCTCGCCGCCACCAAGGACTTCGCGGGCGCGACCGGCACGCTCACGATCGACAAGGACCACAACGCCAACAAGCCGATCGTGGTCGTCCAGGTGAAGAACAAGAAGTTCGCGTACTCGACGCAGCTCCTGTCGCAGTGATCGCACGATGCCGTCGTGGCTCCATCAGCTGATCGACGCCCTCGTCACGGGCGTGGCGCAGGGCGCGATGATCGCGCTCGTCGCGCTCGGCTATTCGATGGTCTACGGCGTGCTGAAGCTCATCAACTTCGCCCACAGCGAAGTGTTCATGCTCTCGGCCTACCTCGGGCTCTTCGCGATCATGGCGCTCGGCGGCGAGGCGCATCCGTTCCTCGCCGGCGTGGGCGGGACCCTGCTCGCGATGTTCGCGGCGGCCATCATCGGCATGACGGTCGAGCGCATCGGCTACCGGCCGCTCCGCAAGAAGGGGAAAGGCCCGCTCGCGCGCGTCACGCCGCTCGTCACCGCGCTCGGCGTCTCGGTGTTCCTCCAGAACCTCGCTCAGCTCCTCTTCACGGCGGCGCCGAAGCCCTATCCGCAGCTCATCCCGGCGGGGTCGTCCGTCGCGCTCGGCAGCTTCCACCTCGCGAAGTCACGCCTCATCATCTTCGTGGCGGCGATCGTGGTCATGCTGCTCCTGAACTGGATCGTGAAGAAGACCTGGTTCGGCAAGGCGATGCGCGCGCTCTCGTCGAACGAAGAGGCCGCACGCTTGATGGGCATCAACACCTCCCGCGTCATCTCGACGACGTTCGCGTTGGGCTCGGGGCTCGCGGCGCTCGGGGCCGTGCTCTTTTGCCTCGATCAGTCGCAAGCCACGCCGACGATGGGGACGAAGATCGGCACCTACGCGTTCGTCGCGGCCGTGCTCGGTGGGATCGGCAACATCACGGGCGCGCTGCTCGGCGGGCTCTTGATCGGCGTGCTCGGCGAAATGCTGAAGCTGACGAGCTACTCGGGCGGCGTCGAGGTCATCGTCTTCCTGGTGCTGATCGCGGTGCTCTTGTGGCGGCCGGCGGGTTTGCTCGGGTCGACGCGAGCCGAGAAGGTTTGACGCAATCCCTGGTGCCAGTGGCGGACGACGTCTATTTGGAGCGCCTTGTGAGGCCCCGGCTTCCGCACCCCGCCTCGCAGCGTATCCTCACTGGATGGCGATCTCATCGGATGCGGAAGCGATCTTCGACACGGAGATCGCGAAGCACGGAAGGAAACGTCGTCCCGAGGCGCTGTCGGCCTTCCAGCGGGCGACATTTGCTGAGGTGACCCCAGTCGTCTTCCGTTTTCTCCCACCACCCCATCCTCATGTGTTCGCGATCGAGGAAACGGCGCGCGAGGCCTTCTGCTTTGAGGTCGGGAACGAGTCCTTCATCGCAATCTCTGACGGATTGACGTTTGTACTGGTGGACACCTTTCTCCGAATGCTCGCGCTGCCCACGACCTTCCCTGATGTTGGAGATCCGACGAAGGAGACTCTGCACGGAGCGATTCAGCCCCCTCCGATCGATCTCATGTCTGTCGTGTATCGAGAGGCAGAGCACCGAAAGGTGGAGCCGAAGTGCCCCGAACGAAAGAGATACGCGCTGTTCCTGTACGCGACCGCAATGGCGATGGTCGTCGCGCATGAATGTGCGCACATCTACAACGGCCACCTGGCGCTCTTGGCGAAAGAGGGTGGGCGCCCCAGCCGACCCTGGTTCGAGATCCGCGGAAGCTCACCGTCGCCGTTCACGTGGATGGAGCACCAGGCGCTTGAGATGGATGCAGATACGTTCGCTAGCAGAGTGACCCTTCAGACTGCGCTTGATCACGCGAAAGAATTCCTCAAGAACCCAACGGGGACGACGAGAGGACTGCGGTCGTTGGAGGATGCCATCCGGGCCTGGGAGGTTGCGACGCACACCCTGTTCCACTGGTTCTACGGGACCTCCGTCATCGGCGACCCGCCAGAGGATCTCTCGCACCCGCCGGCAACCATGAGGATGATGAACAACTTCGTGCAAGCGTTGCAGGATGCCAGTACCGGCTTGGGGGCCGACGTGGGGCTCGAGCGCATCCTAAGGGAGACCGGTGGGCCCACCTTCGTTCTCGTGGAGCGGGCCTACAGCGCGATCAGCGGGACCAACTTCGATAAGACCGGCTTCGAGCAGGCGATGCGACAGGCCTGGCGCGTGGTGAAGTATGCCGACGCCTGGGCAGATCTTCACCCTCGGCTTCTGCCGCTCGCAAAGCGAAAGCTTGTTGATCCACAGCGGGATGCAATTGAGCGCCGCGCGGCTCGGTTGGGCCAATAGCGGTTGGGGCAACACCTCGCTGAAGCGGTCCACCCCGGCAGACGACTGGGGACCACAAGACGCCGCCGGCGTCTACCGAAGCTCCAACTCGGCGGCCTTTGAGGCTCGCAGGTTTGCGCGCGAAGCGCGGCTTATTGAACGTCTGCCTGCCCCGTGCAACGAATAGGCCGTGGCTTCTTGCAAGCTCAGCCGTCGTCAAACGCTCCTCGCGGCCTCCGCGCTGGCGCTGCCAGCTGCGGCTTGCAGCGATGCCGTCGAAGATGCCACGGCCCGCACACCAGCCCACCCCGGCATTGGTGACGCAGGCGGGTCGTTGCCCGATGCCGATGCGGGTCCGAGCCGCTTCTCGCGTCCCGGCCTCGTCGTCGAGGTGAACGATCCCACGTCACTCGTGCAGGGTCAGGTTCAGGCCGGTCGGGTGCGCGGGATGATGAGCCGCGGACTGATGGAGCTCACCGGCGCGACCGACGAGACGATGGCGTGGGGCACGTTCTTCGTCGAGAGCGACGTCGTCGTCGTGAAGGTCAACCCGTTCGGGTATCCGAAGACGTACACCCGGGCCGAGACGGTGGCCGAGATCGTGCGCGGGCTCGGGCTCGTCGGCGTGCCGCCGAAGAACGTCATCGTCTACGACCGCTACACCGAGTACCTCGCGCAAGTCGGCTACGACAAGGCGCTGCCGGCCGGCGTCCGATTCGCGAGCTCGGTGAGCACGTTGGGCTCGCAAACCGCGCTCGACACCTACGATGCGGCGACCTTCGTCGAGTTCGCCAAGGTCGACCTCGGGCTCGATCCGACGGTCGCCCAGAACCGGCGCTCGTACCTCTGCGACGTCGTGAGCCGCGAAGCGACGAAGGTGATCAACGTGCCGGTGCTCAAGGATCATGCGGGCGCAGGCGTGACGGCGACCCTGAAGAACATGGGTTACGGCCTCTTCAACAACACCGCTCGGACGCACCTCACCGACAACTGGTACCCCGACTTCATGGTCGCATCGGCAGGCCACCCCGTTCTGCGGAGCAAGGTGGTGCTGCACGTGGTCGATCTCTTGATCCCTGGCTACGACCTCGGCCCCGATCCTTCGGACTTCACGTTCGACTACGCGAGCCTCATGTTCGGCACCGACCCGGTGGCGATGGACCGCGTCTGCCTCGGCATCTTGGACGAAGCGCGCGTGGCGCACAGCCTTCCGAAAGAAGCCGACTCGCTGCCCAAGCGCCAGCCCGAGTACATCGAGGCTTGTGGAGCGGCGGGGATGGGCGTGTCCAACATCGCCGCGATCGATCGACGGAAGATCCTGATCTGACGCGAGCTGAATCCCCACCCGGCGGTGCGCATCACACTGCCCGCCGGGAAATGGGGAGGCTCATGCGTGCTCGAGTTTGGGTCCTGGGTGTCTGTGGCTTCGCGGCGCTCGCCGCAGCAGCTTGCGGTGGGGGAGGCGGCGGCTTCGCGGGCAGCGACGCCGCGGTCGATGGAAGTGGGCTCGAGGACGCAGTCGCACTGCCCGATGGAAGCGTCGTGCAGCAGTGCTCCCACTGGGTTCGCCGCGTGTACACGCCCGGAAGCGACGGCGTGCTCGGCACCAGCGACGACGGACTGATGCCCGAGGCCTACGTCCAAACGGTGGCGCTCGACAACACCGTCACCTCGGACGATACGGCAAGCTCCCCCGGCCCTGACGGCAAGTGGGGGACGAACGACGACGTATTCACGGCTCAGGAGCGGGTCATCCAGGTCACGCCGAGCACCATTCACATCGTCCGCTTCAAAGCGCCGGGCCCCGACGGCACGTGGCGCACCGACGACGACGTCATCGACTCGTACCGAAGTGGGACGACCCAGAACGGGCGTTTGGCCGACGTGTACACGTTCTCGGGCCCCGGCGCAGACGGAACGTGGCGAACGACGGACGACGTACGCGCCCAGCGCTGGATCTACACCTACGGCAACGATCAGAGCGCCCCCCACTTGCGCGAGGACAACTTCACGGGCCCCGGAGCCGATGGCCAGTGGGCCACTTCTGACGACCAGCTCGCGATCGTCACGAGCCGTTGGAAGGAGTGGGGGTTGTTCTCGACGGCCACCGGCCCGGACGGGCTCTGGGGAACGAAGGACGATCCGGCCTCGAGCCGGTACACCGACGTGCGCAACACCGGCGGCTTCGTCCAGCTCCTCGAGACCTGGAAGGCCGGACCCGACGGCATGCTCTTCACCCCGGACGATCAGGTGAGCTCGACGGCGACCGTCACGTGCAAAGACGGGATCTTCGACGCGCGGATCCGAAGCTCGCCCGGCGCCGACGGCGTGTGGGCGACCGCGGACGACATCGTCGGATCGCGCTTGCGGATCGAAGGCTGCCCGGGCTCGTGCGACGGGCCGATGCCCCGCTCGCCGCTCGACCCGAAGTGAAGCTCAGACCAGCTCCGGCTCCACCAGCTCGATCGTGCGCCATTTGCCGGATCGGAAGCGCAGCACGAGCACGATCGCGAGCATTCCGAGCGACACGATCAACCACGACGCCGCGCCGAGCTCGCGCGCTCCGAAGATGCGCGTCGTGATCAGCGCGCCCGGCACGAAGACCAACCAGTTGACCGCGACGCGCGCCCAGAGGCTGAACGTCGTGTCGCCCGCAGCGCGCAGCGCTTCGGCGTAAGCCATCGCGATCCCGTCCGCGAGCTGCCAGGCCGCGCTCAGGATCAGGAGCGCCGCCGCCGTGTCGAGGAAGCGCCCCGCGCCTTCGGGCACGAGCGGCGCGAGGAACGTCCGCGGCGCGATGACGTAGAGCAAACCCACGAACGCCTGCCACCCTGCCGTGGTCGCGACGGTGAGCTTCACCGTGCTGGGCACGTCGTCCTTGGCGCCCGCGCCGATCCCCTGCCCCACGAAGATCGAACCCGCGGTCGCGAGCGCGAACGCCGGCATGAAGGCGACCGAGTTGAGCTGGATGACCGCCATCGTCGCGGCGAGCTCCGTCGTGCCCAGGTGCCCGACCACCACGTTCACGAAGACGAGGAAAGCGAGCAGGTCCATGAAGAAGTTGAGCCCGACCGGCAGCCCGAACCGCAACGTGCGCCCGAGCTCGCGGAGCCGCAGGGCGCCCGCCACGACCTTCGGCGCTTTGATCTTCAGCGCGTAGCAGGCGAGGAGGAAGACGAACCCGGTCGAGGTCGCGAGCGTCGCCGCCCAGGCGGACCCCGCGACGCCCAGCGCCGGCGCGCCCCAGTGCCCGCGGATCAAGAGCCAGCAGAGCGCGACGTTGAGCACCATCGCGAGGAGCTGCGCGATCATCGGCAACACTGTGTTCTTCACCGCCGAGTAGTAGCTTCCGAGCGCCTCGAGCCCGACCGCCGCCCCGACCGACAACAGGCGCACCCGCATGTAGGTCACGAGGAGCGCGGACACGTGCGCGGTGAGCCCCAACTTGCCCGCGAGCGGCTGGAGGAGCGGAAGCGCCGCGAGCGCGATCAGCTGCGCCCCGAGCGCGATCACCAGCCCATACATCCCGAAGCGACGCGCGCCGCCGTGATCGCCGCGCCCGCTGAGCTGCGAAACGAACGAGCCGACGATGAAGACGGTCCCGATCTGGAGCGCCATGAACGTGAAGCTGTTCAGCGCGCCAGTGGTCGTGGCGGCGAGAGCGTCCTCCCCCAGCGGCGCGACCATGATCGCATCCGTCACACCGACGACCACCTGCGCCGAGCGCGAGATGACGATCGGCCATGCGAGGGCCAGGAGCTGGAGAAGTCGTGGGCGAGTGACGACTTCTTCCGTCATGGGCGCGCAAGGACGTAGCACGTCGCCCGGACCTGACAATGGGGTTGGGTCCGTTGCGACAGCCGAGCGACCGGTCTAGCCTCCGGCCATGAGATTCGTCGCTGCCAGCCTCGTCGTCCCCGTCGGTCTGTTGGTGGTCGCGCTGTCGTGCGGCTCCGACCCTACGTCCGGGTTCACCGACGGTGGGGTCGACTCCGGCGGTGACGGCGGCCTGAGCTGCAAGGCCGGGCAGACCGAGTGCAGCGCCAAGTGCGTCGACCTGAAGACCGATCCGGGTCACTGCGGCTCGTGCTCGACCACGTGCCTCGGCGGAGACCTCTGCTGCAACGGGTTCTGCGTCAAGTCGACCGGCTGCGACTTCGCAGTGACCGGGGTCAACCCGCTCCGTGGCAACCAGAGCGGCGGCGATTGGATCACGCTGACCGGCGCCGGGTTCACCCCGGACATGCAGGTCTACATCGACGACGGCCGCGCGCCGGTGCGCGTGATCGATGGTCAGACGGCGACCATCCAGACGCCACCCGACAAGGTCGGCACCTACGACATCACCCTCGTCTCGTCGAAGGGCACATCGGTCACGCGCGGCATCTTCACGTACGTCTCCGCCGGCTTGAAGCTCCCGTGGCAGAAGAAGCCGATGGCCGTCGTGCGCGGCGAGCACCCCGGCATCGCCGTGATGCAGGATGGTCGCGTGCTGATCGCGGGCGGAACGAAGGTGCCGGACGATCCGACGAGCGGGCTCGACACCGCCGAGATCTACACGCGCAACTCCGACTCGGTGACCCCGGCGAAGAACACGATGTCGAGCAAGCGCTGGCGCAACGCCGCGGTCACGCTGCTGGACGGGCGCGTGCTCGTCGTCGGAGCGGCCGAGTGCACGGGGCCGGCGTGCAGCAAGGCCGACCTCTACGATCCCAAGACGGACACGTTCACGCCCGTGAAGGGGCTCACCACCCAGGCGCTGAACTTCGTCTGGGGAGTGCTCCTGGTGGACGGGCGCGCCATGTTCACCTCGGCCGGTGCATCCACCGTCGACATCTACGATCCCGCGACCGATGCCTTCACCGCCGTGCCGCTCAAGGTCGTGCATCGGTTCGGACAGCGGATCGTCCGACTACGCGACGGGCGGGTCATGATCATGGGCGGGGATGGTTGCGACAACACGTGCGGGACGGCCCAGAAGGATGCCGAGATCTGGGATCCCAAAACGGGACAATTCACGCTCACGGCTCCGATGATCGAGGGCCGCTCGCAGTTCACCGCCCACACGTTGCCCGACGGGCGCGTCATGGTCTTCGGCGGGGCGAGCAGCTCGGCCGGCGGAGTGAACGCCCCGATGAAGGGGATCGAGGCCTGGGATCCGAAGACCGGCCAGTGGACGAAGATGTCCTACGGGCTCTCGGTCGGGCGCACCTGGCAGGCGAGCGCGCTCGTGCGCGACGGAACGGTCCTCGTGATGGGCGGCTACACGAACACGGGCACCTGCGATCCGTCGTCCTCGGTGGATCAGGTCGACCCCGTCGCGGGCACCGTGACGTCGTTCGGAACGCTGCCGACCGCGAACACGGAGTGGAACGCCGTGACGCTCCTCGACGGCTCCGTCCTGGGCGTCGGGGGCGGTGCGTGTGGTGGGGTCGCGCTCCCCGACATCGACTTCCTGCCCGGCGAGCCACTCCCGAACTGAACGGCGACACCCGCGTCCTTCTTCGCGTATCTTCGTGGGGTCATGCAAAGCATCGCCCTCGTCGTCGGACTCACGCTCCTCGCCGCAAACCCGTTCGCGGGCAACGCTCGCGCCCCCATCGCCACGCCCGCCGGGCCGAGCGCGGTCGCCGCACCGACCGGCGGCATGGACTGCTCCACCCCGAAGAAGACGATCGAGAGCCAGCTCGCCGCGATCAAGTCCGGCGCCTCGCTCGACGTCGTGAAGCAGTGCTTCACCGCCCGCCAGAAGGACCGCATCACCGCCGAGATGCTCGCCGCCGCGAAGACGCAGCTCGCGTCGATGACGTTGGACGAGCTCTACGCGAGCGAAGAGGCGTCCGGCGACTCGGTGAAGGTGAAGATGAAGAACGGCCGCACGCTCACCACGTTGATCAAGGACGGCTCCACCTGGAAGGCCGACACGCTCTGGTTCAAATGAGCGACGCCGATCGCCTCGTGCAAGAGGCTACCGCCATCCTCAAGTCCGACGCGCGGATCGCGGTTCAGAAGCTCGAGGAAGCCTGGGCGCTCGTCGCGCCCGCCGGCGGCACCGGAGCCGCCGTCGTCGCGGAGGAGCTCTCCCGCGCGTGGGCGCGCCGCAAGAGCTGGTCACGCGCGCTCCACTGGGCGCGCCGGGCGACGCGGGTCGCCCCCGAACGCAAGGCGGCGTGGGCCGCGCTCGGCAAGGCGAGCGAGCTCGTCGCGATCAAGACGGATCGGCCCGGGCACGCGCAACGAACGCGCGCGCTGCATCGCGGCACCGCGACCGCGTTCAAGAAGGCTGCCTCGCTCGCCACCGATCGCGAGGACAAGAACTGGCTGCTCGAGCTCGCGCGCGACGCCGCCAAGCTCGGCGCGGCCCCGACGTAGTCTTCTCAGCTCCGAACGAGGTGGAACACCGCCGCGGGAGAGCCCGCCGCACAGGCGGGTTGCCCCTTCGCGTCGCGCGCGATGCCGGTGGTGCACTCCTGGTGGGCGTAGGTCATCCAGCCGAAGACGCGCCCCTTCCCACCGTCCACGGCGCCGTAGACGGCTTGGACCCAGCCGTTCCGGTGTCCCTTCGTGGGATCGCCATCGGGGAGCTCGACCGGCTTCCCGTTCTCGAGCCGCCACGTCGCTTTGTCGTAGGTGAAGAAGCGCTTCGAGCGCACGTCCTTGCAGCGGTGGAACTTCGCGCCGTCGTCGACGAGCGCACGCGCGACGCCGCCGCCCTGCACGTCGATCCAGCTCCACGACAGCATCGTGTACGCGATCGTTCCATCGCTCTCGGGATCGAACGCAGCGTCGCCGTAGTTCTTGTACGAGGTGACGTTCCACGGCGTCGACCCGAGGTAGCGCAGCGCATCCGGGACGGGCGCGACCTTCACGCGATACTCGGCGAACGGGCCGTCGCAGCGCGCGCCGTTCGCGGTGTCTCCCTCCATCGCGCTCGTCGTCCACGGCTCGAGCTTCGCGGGCACGAACTTCTTCTGGTCCTTGTCCCACTTCACGGCGCCCGCCGCGTCGAGGTCGGAGACGAGCACGTGCCCGTAGCGCACGGCGCCGCCGTCGCCGCCGGTGTAGCCCCAGCCGCCGCGGTGGAACATCATCGGTCGCCCACCCGGCGTGTCGAGGATCTCTCGCGCGTCGAGCCGCGCGAAGCCGGCGGGGCAGACGATCGTCCGCGAGCCCGGCGTGGGCTGGAGGACGAAGTCCGCGATCGCGTGACCCGTCACGGTACCGTCCGCGAACCGCAGCGGCGCGATCCGGTTGCCCTGCGCGTCGGGCGCGATCGGAGCGCACAGATCGGCGTGGCTCTGCTTCGGCCGATCGAACGGATACGACTTGAGCGTGAGCGCGCTCGAGCTCTCGCCGAGCCCGGCCTCGGTCGCCGCGTCCCCGCACGCGACGAGCGCGAGGGCTACGACGATCGCAACACCAATGGCGCGCGCGCCCATCACAGCCCCTCGTCGGAGCGATAGTCCGGATCTTCGGGATCGAGCTCCACCGTCTCGTCGACGATCGGCTCCGCGGCGAGCACGGCCTCGTCGCTCGGCTCGGGCTCGGTGGCCGGCGTCGCGTTCGAGTTGGGATCGGGGGTGTCGACGCGATCGGTGCAACCGACGCCGGCGCCGGTGACGACCCCGAGGAGCGTGGAGAGCGCGACGACTCGCAAGGCGGACATTCCCCGTGGTGGAGCACGTTCCGTACCGCGAGAAATCCCGTAGTTTCACGCCCACGCCGGATCGCGCGCGATCCGCTCGGTCACTGCTTCGTCCAGGTCTCCTGGCCGATCGTGGTGTTGGCGTTGTCCTTCCACGAGAGCGTGTAGTCGGCGCCCACGATCGAGAGCGTCGCCTTCTTCACCTGCCCCTTGTTCTGCAGGTTGCACATTTCTTGGACCGTGACGTCGCCGTTGCCGTTGGTCTGCACCCAGTAGGTGCCGTAGGTCGTCGTCCCCGGATCCTGCGACGACGTCTTGCGGACCAACATGTAGCGGAAGTAGGTCTGCCCGTTCTGTTGGAAGACGCTCGCGCTCCCGATCGCGTACGCGATCGGGCAGTAGGGTTGCTGCCAGAGCGACGCGTTCACGTAGTTGCCGGTGGCGAAGACCCCGCCGGGGCTCACCGACTTGGCGTTGGCGTTGCAGCCGACGTGCACGTACGCGCCGCTCACGAGGGTCTGGTCCACGCACGTGGGCGGAGGGATCGACGCCTCGGCTTCCACGGCGGCGTCGCTCGCGTCGGACGCGCCATCGCTCGCCTCGCTCGCGCCGTCGACGCTCGCGTCCGCGCCGACGTCGGCGGGTGCATCGGAGGCAACGTCCTTCCCGCCCGTGGCATCGGTCGCGGCATCGGTGCCGTCGGGAGGGTTGGTCTGCGCGACGTCACCGACGCAGGCGGCGACGAACAGGGCGAAGGGAACGGCGACGAGGAGTGAAGTGATCGAGCGCACGAGCAAACCATGTGCATGCGGGCGAGCGCCGACAAGGTGTAAGGTTTCCGCTACTTGCGCACACCACCCCGAGAATCTTCCCTTTAAGCCGCCTTAATTTTCGCGGCTCGATTTGCCCCACTTTGACCTATGGTGCCGCGCCGTGACCAAGGCTTCTTCCCCTCCGCGCCGCGGGTGGCTCCTCTTCGTGTTCCTCGCGTCGGGGTTCGCCGCGCTCCTCTATCAAGTGGTGTGGCAGCGCTCGCTGTTCGCGATCTTCGGGATCAACATCGAGTCGGTCACCGTCGTCGTCACCGCGTTCATGCTCGGGCTCGGGATCGGCAGCTTGGTCGGCGGCATCGTCTCGAAGGATCCGAAGAAGCCGGCCCTCTTGCTGTTCGGTCTCGTCGAGCTCGGCATCGGCGCGTTCGGCCTGGTCTCGCTCCCGCTCTTCCACGTCGTCGGCGCGGCGACGCTCGAGCTCCCCGCGCTCGCCACCGCGCTCATCACGTTCCTGCTCCTGCTCCTCCCCACGATGCTGATGGGCGGGACCTTGCCGCTCCTCGTCGCTCACAGCGTTCGCCAGTCGGGCAACGTCGGGAAGTCCGTCGGGCAGCTCTACTTCGTCAACACGCTCGGCTCGGCGTTCTCGTCGGTGGTGTCGGTGATGGTGATGATGGGTCCGCTGGGGCAACAGAACACGGTGCGCGTCGCCGCGCTCATCAACGTCGTCGTCGGCGCGAGCGCGATCGCGCTCCACCTGCGTGAACGGCGCGCGAGCGCGAGCGCGAAGCCCGAGCCAGCCCCCGAGTCCGAGAAGCCCGAGCCCACTCCTGCCAGCGAGGCCGTCTGATGTTCGGCATTGCTCTCGCCGTCGCCGCCCTCACGGGCTTCATCGCGCTCTCGTACGAGATCCTCTGGTACCGGGTCGTCAGCTTCCTCACGTGGGGCTCGCCGGCGGCGTTCGGCGTGCTGCTCGGCGCGTACCTCCTCGGGATCGCGCTCGGTTCGCTCGGCAGCCGCCGCTTCTGCAAGGACGAGACGAAGAAGGGCGACCCCGGTCCGCTCCGCGCGCTCGCCGTCTTCGTGTTCTTCGCGAACGCCGCGAGCTTCCTCGTCGCGCCCGCGATCGCCTACGCCGCGACGAAGGGCTCGCCGGTGGCGCCGCTCGTCGCGATCGCGGTCGCCGCCGCGATGATGGGCGCCGTGCTCCCGATCCTGGCGCACTTCGCGATCGCCCCCGACGACCGCGCCGGCATCCGTCTCTCCTACCTGTACCTCGCCAACATCATCGGCTCGGCTTCGGGCAGCCTGATCACGGGCTTCGTCTTCATGGACACGATGACGCTCCAGAAGATCGGCACCGTGCTCGCCGGGCTCGGCTTCGGCGTGGCCGGCGCGCTCTGGCTCGTGAGCCGCCCCAGCACGGCGCGCTCGATCGCCGGGATCGCCGCCGTCGCAGGGGCCGTCTTCGTGACGCGCATGACGGCGCCCACGCTCTTCGATCGGCTCTACGAGAAGCTCAACTACAAGACCACGTTCGAGAACCAGCGCTTCGCGCAGGTGCTCGAGAACAAGCACGGCGTGATCGCCGTCGGCGCGGACGGCACCGTCTACGGCGGCGGCGCGTACGACGGGCGGCTCAACACGTCGATCGTGCACGACCGCAACGCGATCGTGCGCGCGTACGCCGTCGGCGCGATGCACCCAGCGCCGAAGCAGATGCTCATGATCGGCCTGTCGTCGGGCTCGTGGGCGCAGGTCATCTCGCACCTGCCGGGCGTGGAGCACCTGACCATCATCGAGATCAATCCGGGCTACCTCGAGGTCATCCGCACCCACCCCGACGTCGCCTCGGTCCTGACGAACCCGAAGATCGACATCCAGATCGACGACGGCCGCCGCTGGCTCCTCCGTCACCCGAAGGAGAAGTTCGACTTCATCGTCATGAACATGACGTACCACTGGCGTGGTCACGCGACGAACCTGCTCTCGCAGGAGTTCATGCAGCTCGCGCGCGGGCACCTGAACCAGGGCGGCATCTTCTTCTTCAACACGACGTCGTCGGACGACGTGCAGAAGACCGCGGTCACCACCTTCCCCTACGGGCTCCGGCTCATCAACTTCGTCGCCGTCAGCGACAGCCCGTTCGAGCTGAACAAGGCGCGCTTCCGCGACATCCTCTCGACGATGACGATCGACGGCGCGCCCGTGATCGACACGTCGACGAAGGAAGGTCAGGAGCTGCTCGACGGGCTCTTGCTCCTGCCCGACACGATGACGCTCGCGCCGGTCCCCGGCTGGGGGATGGAGACGCACGCGAGCATGCTCGAGCGGACGAAGAACGCGAAGGTCGTCACCGACGACAACATGGTGGCAGAGTTCCGCCAGCCGCTCCGGTTCCCCGATCCGGAGTGACCCTCACGGGTCCGTCAGCAGCGACTTCTTCACCGTCACCGTCGCCGTCACGCGCAGCGTCCCCGCCCACGCCGTCGTCTCGTGTGCGCTGTCGTACGTGACGTTCGCGTTGTACCCACCGGGGGCGATCGCGAGCCCCCCGTTCAGGCGGCGCCGCGCCCACTCGCCGAGGTCGATCGTCTTCGTGAGCCGCGCCCCCGGGCCGAGCTCGTAGCTCACGCGCGCCGAGCGGTTGCGGTCGTCCACGAACGTGAGGTTCCGCGCCGGCGCCGGACCGCCGTCGAGCACGACGCGGATCCAATCGAAGTGCTCCCCCGTCGCCTGCACGAAGACCAAGAGGCACACCGGCTCCGTCCCTTGGTTCACCCACGAGACGTCGAGCGCGGTCCCGCGTGTCGAGGCGAAGAGCGCCGGCTTCGCCCCCGCCGGCGCGACGTAGCCTTTGCGCTCGCACCCGCGCCGAACGGCGCCGGACGTCGGGCCGTCGATGACGAGGGTGGGCGCGCCGGTGGACGTGGCGCTCGGCGCCGCGACGCCCGTCGCCGTGGCCGACGTCTGCGTGGGCGTCGCCACGGTCGGGCCGCCGTCGTTCGCGCGACCACACGCGAAGACGACCGCAAGCCCCCCGAGCGACGCGACGCCGAGCCCCCGCACGCCGTCAGTCGCCGATCAGGCCGAACCAGTGCTTCTCGCGGCCCTGCTGGTTCGCGCGGATCATGATCGGCGTCGGGCCGAAGGACGTCTTGCCGTTGCGCTTCACGGTGAGCGTCACGAAATCCCCGTCGACGCCGGACGACTTGCTCAGGCTGAGGTCCACCGTCTTCGGCTCGTTGAGCGCCTGCCCGAGATCGTGCGCGCTCAGCGTGACCGCGCCGGGACCCCCGAAGATGCGCACTTGGACGCTCTTCGTCGAACCGACCGCCATGCTGAGCCCGGTCGCTTGGACGGGCCCGTCACCGAGATCGATCGTGACCTTGTCCTGCAGGATCAGCGCACCACCGAAGTAGGTGCCCCCGGGCTGCGGGGCGCACGGGTCGAGGCCCTTGAACGCTGCGCTGTTCGACCACGCGCGCTGGACGGTGAACGCGTAGCCGGTCGGCTGGAAGAACGCCTCTTGATCGAAGGTGCAGAGGTCGGCGTTCTCGCCGCCCGCGGCGATGGCCCAGGCGATCCCGTCGGCTTCGGGCTGCGGGTGCCCCGGCTCGGAGATCGGGAACGGATCGGTCGCAGCTTCGACGAACTCGTGCGACGACGAACCGGTCAGCTCGTCGAGATCGGAGAGGCCACCGAAGCCTTGGCACCGCGGCATGACGGAGTACGCCCGCTTCGTCCCGTCGCCGAGCGCGACCTCGTAGTGGTAGGCGCCGAACGTCTCGCAGCTGCGCTCGCCGTCGAGGAGCACGAGCGTCGTCTCGGGGTAGTAGATCGCGTAGAGGACGTCTTGGTCGTCCGGGACGGCCTTCGTCTCGATCTTCTGGCGCAGCCAGCTCGCGATCTGGTTGTTGGTGATCTTCGTCGGCGCGGTCTCGCTCAGGTGAATCGGCGTCCCGGTCACGGCTTCGCCGACGCCGTAGTCGTTCATGACCGCGTGCCAGTAGTCGGTGCAGCCGACGGAGGCGACGAAGTCCTCGATCTCATTTCGGTACTCGTCCCCGTTGAACGTGATCGGGACGATGGTCGGCCGCTTCAGGAGCGGGCCGCCGAAGTATTGGAGCTGGGGCGGGCGCGGGAACGCAGGCTTCGGCGCGTTCGGCGGGATCTCGAAGCGGACCGGGAGCGTCTCGTTCGGGTTGCGCACGCAGCGCTTGCCCTTCGGGACGTAGGTGTTGCCGTCGGGCGTGGCGTCCTTCGGGGGCTTCACGTCGACCCCGGCGTCGCTCGTGGGGACCACCACGACCGGATCGAGCTCGGCGAAGTCCGTGCGCGCGCCGCACCCGGCGAGGAGCGCCATCACCGCTGCACCACCACCCACCACGAACAAGCCAAGCCGCTGCATCCGAGGCACTTTGCACGGCAATCCCGGACAATGCAACGCACCGAAAAGCGGTATGCTCCGCGGCCACTTCAAGCCGATCCGCAATCGTGCAGCTCCACCGGAAATCGCTCGCCATCGCTCTCGCAGCGGGCGTCGCTCTCGCGACGTCGGCGTCGGTCCCGGGCACCGCGCGGGCCGCGAACGACCCGACGCTCGAGTGGCATTCGCTCGAGACGCCGCACTTCCGCGTGACCTACTACACGGGCGAAGAAGCGACGGCGCAGCGCGTCGCCGATCTCTGCGAGTCGATCTACCTCACGCTGGTCCCCGCCGTCGGTTGGCCGCCGAGCGAGCGGGTCGAGATCTCGATCACGGACCAGACGGACTCCGCCAACGCGTTCGCGACGGCGCTCCCGTACGACTCGATCCGCCTCTTCGCGACCGCCCCCGACGACCTCTCGCCGCTCGGCGACGTCGACGATTGGTACCTCGAGCTCATCACGCACGAGTTCACGCACGTGCTCCACACCGATCACATCCGGGGCATCCCTGCGATCGTGAACAAGATCATCGGCAAGACGCTCGCGCCGAACCAAGTCGAACCGCGGTTCATCCTCGAAGGGCTCGCCGTGTTCGAGGAGTCGTCGAAAACGTCCGGCGGGCGCCTCCGCTCGTCGATCTGGAACATGTACATGCGGACCGACGTGCTCGAGGACAACGTCGCCCCGCTCGACGTCTTCTCGAACACCGTGCGCCGCTGGCCGCAGGGGAACCTCTGGTACCTGTACGGCTCCTTCTTCATGCAGTGGATCGCGCAGACCTACGGCGAGCAGGCGATCCGCAACTTCATCGACGACTACTCGCACCAGATCATCCCTTACGCGATCAACCGCTCGATGCGGCGCGCGACGGGGCGCACCTTCGAGGAGATGTACCCGGCGTGGATCGACACGCTGAAGAAGGACTTCGGCGCCCAGATCGACGCCGTGAAAGCGCGCGGCCTCCGCGAGGGCACGCGCATCACGTTCGGCGGGCAGAGCGCCTCGCTCCCCCGCATCATCCCGCGCGGGGCGTGGAGCGGGACCGAGGGGGACGTGGTCTATTCGCGCGACGACGGCCACGACACGCCGGGCCTGTACCGGGTCCCGCTCCGGCGCGACGACAAGGGCGCGCTCGTCGTCCCGCGTGACCGCGACCGCGAGCTCTTGGTGCGCACGGTCGGAAGCTCGGCCGTCTCCTTCCTTCCCGACGGCAGCTTCGTCTTCGACTCGGTGGACGTGCACGGCAACCTGTTCGCGTACGAGGATCTCTTCCACCTCCCGAGCGGCGCGAAGAGCGCGTGGGGCCTCGATGGCTCCCGCACGCGCCTCACCGACGGGCTCCGCGCGACCCACCCCGATGCTTCGCCCGACGGGCGCCGCGTCGTCTTCACGACGAACAAGCTCGGGACCACGTACCTCCAGATCGCGGACCTGAACCGCGCCGACGGCACGCTCGAGAACGTGCGCGTCCTCGTCCCGAGCAAGCCCTACGAGCAGGCGTACTCGCCGCGGTTCTCGCCGGACAACCGTCACGTCGCGTACTCCGTCTGGCAGAAGGGCGGCTTCCGTGACATCCGCATCGTCGACACCGTCGACGGCAGCGTGCGCGAGCTCATGCACGATCGCGCGCTCGATGGCGGCCCGTCGTTCTCGCCCGACGGGAAGTACGTCTACTTCCACTCGGATCGCACGAACAGCGTGATGAACGTGTTCGAGGTGGAGCTCGCCACCGGCGCGATGAAGCAAGTCACGAACGTGCGCACGGGCGCTTTCCAGCCCGTGCTCTCGGCCGACGGAAAGACGCTCGTCTACCTCGGCTACACGAAGGACGGCTACGACCTCTTCGCGATGGACCTCGATCGCTCGAAGTTCCTCGAGGCGCTCCCCTACGTCGACGACCGCCCGACCCCGCCACCGGAGCCGCTCCACCACACGTGGGAGGTGAAGCCGTACAACCCGCTCGCGACGATGGCGCCGCGCCGGTGGCAGTTCAACACCGGCCCGGCAGCGTTCGGCCAGTCGTTCTCGGCCTCCATCGCCGGCTCGGACATCGCCGGCCGACACGCCTACTCGATCAGCGCATCGCTCCAGACGGAGCAGCCCGAGCCCCAGGTCGACATCGACTACACGTACGGGCGCCTCCCGTTCGACATGTCGCTCCACGCGTACCGGGCGATCGCGCCCGGCAGCTACGGCTTCGGGCCGACCCGGCTCAACTACGTCTCGGAGGCGTTTGGCATCGAGGCGAGCCTCGGGTACGAGATCCGGCGCGCGTTCGACAGCCACAGCTTCGGCATCGGCTACAGCGTGAACCGCGTCGGCGCGAGGCTCCCGAGCGACGCTCCGCCGATGAACCCCTACGACACGCCGAACTTCCCGGCGTTGCCGCTCGCGACGATCCTCCGCTTCAGCTGGGGTTACTCGAACGCGCAGCGCTTCCTCTGGAGCACGAGCCCCGAGAAGGGGTTCACCGCCTCCGCGGCGATCGACCTCTCGCACCCCGCGATCGCGAGCGACTACCGCGGCTTCCGGACATCGGTCGATCTGACCGGTTACCTCCCGATGCCGTGGCTGCGTCACCACGTGCTCGCCCTCCACGCCGGCGGCGGGGCGAGCGGCGGCTCGTTCCCGGGCGGTCCGTTCTACGTCGGTGGATTCATCGACGTCGCGTTCCTCGATCAGATTCGGTCCGCGATCCAGAGCTCGAACTTCCTGGTCCAGGGCGGCGTATCGCTGCGCGGCTATCCGACCGCCGTCGAGACCGGGCGTTACTACGCGCTGCTCAACGCCGAGTATCGCTTCCCGATCGTCAACATCGATCGCGGGTTGTCCACGCTGCCGATCCTCCTGAACCGCATCAACGGGAACCTCTTCGTGGACTACGGCAGCGCGTTCGACGCCCCGGAGACGGCCAAATTCAAGACCGGCGTCGGAGCCGAGCTCTGGTTCGATCTCACCGTCGGGTACTTCGTGTCGCTGATGATGCGCGTCGGCTACGCGCGCGGGCTCGCGAGCGAAGGCATCGACAAGTTCTACTTCGTCGCCAGCGTCCCGTACTGACGCGCCGGCGTCACGCGCTCCGGCGGCGCTTCCCGCCGCTCCCGGTGCGCACACGCCGGTAGGCTTCGACGTCGACCTCGCCTTGGCCCGATGCCCAGACGGCGAGCGCGGGCGCGACCGTGTCGTCCCAATTTGGGCCAAGGCGAAGCGCCAGGAAGTCGCGGTAGAGCGCCTCGACGATCCCCTCGATCTCGCGGGTGAGCATCATGCGCTCGTAGAAGGACTCGTGCTCGGCGTCCTCGGCCTGCTCGGCCTTCTTCGCTGCCTCGGCCTTCAGCATCGACGGCAGCGCCAGCCCGGAGAGGGAGAGGCTCTCGGCCTTGAGCACGAAGACGAACTCCCGCTCGCGCCACGAGACCTGGATCCCGAACACGTCGGGGAGCTTCCCGCGCAGGAGCGCCTCCTTCGCCTCGCGGCTGCCGGTCGGGTACCCGCCTTTGATCCGCGTGACCTCGCTCTTCCCCGCCGACAGCGTGGCTTGGCGCGCGACCCACAGGCCGAGCTCGCCGTGCTCCTTCGTGGCGAGCGTGCCCTCGAAGAGCTCCGACTCGAACCACAGCCAGAGCAGGAGCTCTCGCCCCACGAAGCGCCGCTTCTCGATCCGATCGACGAGCTGCATCACGCCACCTCCGCCGGAGCGAGCGAGATCGGCTCGAGCTTCTGCCACGCCTCTTCCTGCGCCTTCGTGAGACCGAGACGGGCAGCGAGCGTGTACGGCGCCTCGGGCACCAGCTTCAGGCCGAACGTGCGGCCGAAGAGCTCCTGCATCGCGGCCGCAGGTTTTCCGGCCTGCGAGAAGAAGCGGACGATCCCTTCCTGGAGCGACCACGAGAGGTCGAACGAGCGCGTGACCGGGTTCATCTGGCGACGGAGCTTGCGCGCCACGAGCTCCTTCAGCTCGGCCTTCTCCTTCCGCGCGAGGCGGTCGCGTCCCTTCTTGGCGAGGTACGCGGCCTCGGCCTCGCGCACCTTCGCGCGCAGCATCGGTGCCGGGATCTGCCAGCGATCCACGCGGCAGCCGAGGTTGACGTACTCGTTGTAGAAGACGCCCTCGTAGTCGAGGTCCGTCTCGAAGGGGTCGCCGATCTTGACCCAGCCCCAGCGCTCGAGGACGTCCTCGTCGGGCTCGAGCGGCTTCATCGCACGGAGGAGGATCGCCTTCACGAAGCGATCGCGGAACCCGTCGGGGAGCTCCCCCTCGACGAAGAAGCGGACGTAGGACAGCGAGCCCTTGAGCGCGGACATGGGGTGCCCTCATAGCACCCTAACGCGGTGACCGCTCGACGCGAGCTGCCGGCCTGCGAGGATCTAGCTACCGTCGGCCTTCCGCGCGTGAACGCGTCGCTCTGAGGCTTCAAGCTGCAGGGCGGCGGTCCCGCCGCGGTCATCACGCTGCCGCTGCCCAAAAGGAAGGTTCTCCCGAGCCTGGATCGGTCGAACGGACCGCTGCGGTAGCCCAGAAGCTCGCGTGGTTTCCCTCAGCGCGCCCAGGGCGCGGGACCGACGGCGTCGCGCTGGCGGCGCCACGATGCCTGCCCGAGCGGCGTCTCGAGCGCGACCGCACGCGCGACGGACGGCACCGCCGACAAGCGAGCCGCGTAGCCTTCGACGGCCCCGAGCTCGAGCCCGAAGATGCGCGCCACGACCATCGCCCAGGCGAGGTACGCGTCGGCCACGCTGAACGAGTCTCCGGCATAGAACGGCTTCGTCCCCACCGAGCGCGCGAGCTCCGCGAAGAGCCGCGGCGCGAGCTTCCGCGCGTGAGCGCGTGCCTCGTCCGGCGACGACGAGCTCCCGAGCACGAAGAGCACGCGCTTGTGGATCTCGGTCGCGGCGACGCTCAGGCCCTCGAGGACCCGGTAACGCTCGCGCGCCGAGCTTCCGAGCAGGTTCCGACCTGGCGCGTGCTCGGCCAGACAGTGGACGATCGCCGAGACCTCCGTGAGCCGCTCGCCGTCGTCCATGACGAGCACCGGGACGAGCCCGCGCGGCGCCTCGGTGACGTAGTCGGTCCCCGCCTCCGTGAACCGCTTCGTGTACAGGTCGACCTCTCGGTACGTGAGCGCGACCCCTGCTTCATCGGCGACGATGCGCGCGACCATCGAGCATGCGAGTGGCGAGAAGTAGAGCTCCATCGACGAACCTCCTGGGGCTCCGAGAGTCGCCCCGCTCGCCGCTTGGCGCCATTGGCGGATTCGACATGGATCATGCCGTTCTTGCCATGGCCTCGAACGACCCGAGCGCTATCCTGGCCGGATGCGGATCGCGATCCTGCTCACCCACGACTTCACCGACTCGGGGCTGTCGATCGCGCTCGACGTCTTCCGCACCGCGAACGTCCTGGCGCGGCGCTCCGATCGGCGCGAGCCGTTTCGCGTCACCGTGGTCGCTCCGTCCAAGCGCGTGCGCGCCGCCTCGGGCATGGTCACCGTGTCCGCCGAGCCCCTCGCGCGGGCAGCCCGCGCCGACCTTCTGCTCGTCCCCGGCTACTGGATCGAGCGGCCCGAGGAGATGGACGCGCTCCTCGCCCGCCCCGACGTCGGGGCGCTCGTGCAGACGCTCCGCGCCGCGCACCGACGCGGCGCGACGATCGGCTCGGCGTGCGGCGGCGCCTTCCTCCTCGCCGCGGCCGGCGTGCTCGATGGTCGCAGCGCGACCACGACGTGGTGGCTCGCGCCGCGCTTCCGCGCGCGTTTCCCGGCGGTCCGGCTCGATGCGCAGCGCGCCCTCCTCGTCGAGCGGCGCCTCATGACTGCGGGCGCAGTGTTCGCGCAGGCCGACCTCGCGCTCCACGTGGTCGCGCGCGTGGCGGGCCCCACCGTCGCGCGCCAGGTCGCGCGACTGCTCCTCCTCGACACGCACGCGTCGCAAGCGGCGTTCATGGCGGTGCATCAGCTCGCCACGAACGACGAGCTGGTCCGGCGTGCCGAGGCGTGGGTTCGAGCGCGGCTAAGCGAATCCTTCGGGATCGGCGACGTCGCACGCGCGGTGGGCACGAGCGCGCGCACGCTCGCGCGCAGGCTCGCGGCGGCCGTGGGCGCGACGCCGATCGGCTTCGTGCAACGGCTCCGCGTCGAGCACGCGGTTCATCTCCTCGAGACGACGTCACTCTCGCTCGAGCAGGTCAGCGAGCGCGTGGGCTACGCCGATCCGAACGCGCTCCGGCGGGTGATTCGGAGGCACGTCTCGGCGTCCCCGCGGGAGCTGCGGCGCGCTACTTCGCGGTGACCGAGACGACGTCCATCTGGACGAACTGCCCGTTGTACGGCTGCGGCGCGGGGGGCACGTCCGCGATCACGTACGGGGTGCCGGCCTTGTCGCGATTCTTGATCTGGAGCGCGTCCTTCGTGTTCGCGGACAACGTGACCTTCGCGCCGCCGGCGACGTCGATCGTCGCCTCGTAGTCGATGGAGTCGCAGTAGAGGTCGTTGCTCGGGCGAACCGTGCCGGAGTTCACGTAGTACGTCTGCGCCGGCTGCGAGACGGTGAGCTGGTAGACGTTCGCGTAGGGATCGGCGGACGTGCCGCCGGTGTAGAAGTAGCCGTTGGCGGTCCCGCCGCTGTACGCGTTGGGCTCGATGACACCGCGGAAGCGCAACTTCACCTGATACGTCGTGCCGGTCTGACCCGCGAGCGTCGCTTGCTTGGAGACGCTGCCCGGCGCGGCGCAGAGCGCCGGGTTCGCGTTGGCCGCAGTGCACGGGAGATCCCAGCGCAGACCCGAGAGCGCTCCCGCGACATCGGTGCACGACTTCCCGTCGCCCACGTAGCCCGCCTTGCACGTGCAGACCGGACCCGAGCCGCTCTCGGCACACGTCGCGTTCGGATCGCAGCCGGCAGACGCACACCCGGGTGACGTTGCGTCGGCGGCGTCGACCGGGACGACCGCATCGGCCGCGCCATCGCCGCCGGCGTCGGTGGGGGTGACGGAGGGATCGCTTCCACAAGCAACCACGACCAGGGCGAGCGGACCGAAGGCGAAGAACGAAGCGCGAAGTCGCATCGTGCCAATCTACACGGCGGTGCCTAGGGGGAAAACGGCGACGCGTCCGTCGTCACCACGAAGTGGAGCACCGGGTGCGACGCCGTCCAGCGCGGCGACGGCTGGAGACCCCATCCGTCCCGCGGGGGCACGGCCATGAACGCCCGCATGACGGCCGTCAGCGTGCTGGCCGGGAGCTCGGGCGTCGCGACGATCACGATCTCCACCACGGCGTTGTCCTCGGTCTCGATGAACGGAAACGACGCCGGGTCGGTCACCGGGACGCGACGCAGCTTCGCGCTCGCCGAGCGCCGATAGCGCCCGTGGACGCCGGTCATCGTCACCATCTCGAGCGCATCGGCCTGCACGCGAACGGCGATGGCATCGGGCACGAACGCTGCGTCGGGATCGGCGTGCTCGCGCGGTGGCTCGATCGCGAGCTTGCGCCGCCACTCGACCGCGACCGCGACGCGATCGTCGGGGCCCGCTTGGATCAAGCCGTAGGTCCCGGTGCCTGCGGGGCGCCGGCGGCCGAGCACCCAGCGGAAGCCCGTGTGGCGCCGCTCGAGGATCGGCGAGAGCGCGCCGTCGAGCTTCGCCACGGTCACGTCGCGATCGACCGCGAGCAGCGGATCGGCGGGATCGGCGAGCGTGTCCGCAGCCATCCGCTTCCAGAGCGCGTCGTCGAAGGGGCCGGGCGGAGTCTTCACGTCCGGAGAGGCGAGGAGCGCGCCCGCCCGCGTCGCAAGGAACGCCGGCCCCTCGAGGCGGTGATCGACGCGGAGCCGCTCGTCGAGCTCGACCGGAGCGGGCTCGACGCCGTCGACGAGCGCGCGCATGTCCAGCGGCGGCTGCTGCGCGGCGTAGAGGCGCGCGACCGTGACGCGGGTGGACCACCACGCGAGCGTGCACCCGACGAGAACCACCGCGACCGGCGCGAGCCCCTTCCAACGCACGTTCGCGAGACCCCCGCCGCTCCGAAGCGAAAGCACGAGCGGAGCGACGACCGACGCGAGAACGGCGATCGGCGCTCGCCACGCGAGCCGGACCGTCGCCGCGTCCATCGCCCGGAGGATCACGGCGCGCTGCGAGGGGTCGATGCTCTCGCCCGACGTCGCTTGGAGCGCGACGCCACGCATCCGCGCGATCGCAGCGAGCGCGAGGACCATCAGCGCGAGGAGCCAGATCGCGCCGAGGTCCAACGCACGTGCGCCGCGCACCGCGGGTCGACTCGTGACGACGAGCCCGAAGACGAACGCTGCCGCGATCACCCAACGGAGCCAGCCCACGTCGCTCTCGGTCGCGTAGGCGAGCGCGTTCGCGGCGGCGCCGACGACGAACGCGGCGGCCCAGTGCCCCGGCCCCATCTTCGCGCCGCTCGGCGTGGCCTCCGCGGCGGCCCCGAACGGCCAGGCGACGATCGCGAGGAGAAGGGCGCTCGCGCACCCCGTGATGGCCAGGCCTTCGAGCGCCTCGCCTTCGCCCTCGGCGTAGATCCGAAGAGCCTGAGCGTCGCCGTTCGCGAGCACGATCCCGTCGAGGCGATCGAGCATGACGCGGAAGTTCGCGAGCGCGACCGCGACGGGCGCGAGCGCCAGCGCCACCTCGAGCCCTTTGGAGGTCGGCCGCCCTGCGACGCGCGCGGTCGCGAAGGCGACGACGAACGCCGCCGCGACGACCCAGGCCACCGCGTCGACGACCGGGAACGGCATCTGGACCACCGCGTGCCAGGTCGTCCGGCTCAGGAGCGCGAGCGCGGGGGCCGCGGCCACTCCGACCAACGCCAACGAGGGTCTCCACCACGCCACGCCGAGCCGCCGCGCCCTCCAAATCAGCACCCCGAGCGCCAGCACGAGCGCGACGAGCGGCGGCACGACGAAGGTGCCTTCGTAGCTCGGAAAGCGATGAGCGAACCGCTCGACGATGCTCGAGCGCGCGTGGCTCTTCGCGTCGTCTGCGCGATACGTCCACTGGTCGAGCGGCGTGCTCTCCGGCACGGGCACCTTCGTTCCGGACCCCGTATCGCTGCCGGTCCACGATCCGTAGCTCGGCGCAGCGCACTCGATCGGCTCGCGCCAAGGGTGACGCACGAAGTAGCGCGCGCGGAAGTCGTTCTCGAGCGCTTCGTGGCTCTGCTCCTTCGGGAGCTCGCCGGAGCCGAACGACTCCATCCCGCCCGAGAGCGGCATCGCCGTGCGAAGCACGAGATCCGCCGCGAACGTCGCTCCGTAGCGCGCGTGGAGGCGCGTGAGCACCATCTCCTCGTCGGCGCCGAGGTCCTGGAGCATCCCCCGGCAACTGGCGCACGAGTCGAGACCCTTCGCATACTCGGTGACGAACGAGCTCGGGTGCTTGGTCACCGTGTCGAGGAAGAGCTTCTCGTAGAACGCAGGGAACGCGGCCTTCGCCCCCTCGACGAGGCGCAGGTTCGTCGGGATGACCGCGTTCGCGTAGTTCGCCGCCTCGTACCGCCAGCCCTTCCCCATGGCGAAGACGGTGAGGTCCTGGTCGCCGTCGACGTTGGCGAGCCCCAGCCGGATCGGCAGCGAGAACGTCTCGCTGTCGTACTCGAAGCGAATCGGCGAGAGCACCGCGCGCCCCCACGAGAGCTCGATCTTCCGTGCATCCACCTTGGCGACGAAGAACTTCGAACCCGTCGCGACGTAGGGCCGGAGGAACGGCTCGATGCCGCGCGGGAGCGCGTAGCCCGCGTCCACCAGCCATCGCTCGAGCGCAACCGAGTCGCTCGCCCCGAGGATCACGATGTCGTACTCGTCGACCGAGAACGCCGCCTCGATCTTCACCGCCGGTTCGGCGTTCCCCGCCGAGCCCTCCTCGCCCTTCGCGCGAGCCCCCGTCCCGCCTTCCTTGAGATCGGCGTTGGACTCTTCCTGGTACTCGCCGCGGCACGGGTCTTCTTCCCACTGCTCCACGAGCACGGGGCGCGACATCTCGTCGAGACGCGCGAACGTGTCCGGGTGCAGCGTTCGCACCTTCTCGCGCAGCAAGACCACCGGCACCGGAACGACGAGCGCGAAGTCGTCGGGCGGTCCCCGGTAGCGCATGCTCAGCGAGACGATGGTGTGGAGCCCGTTCCGGACGAGCGCGACCTTCGAGCCGTCACTCTTCAGATCGGGCGCGGACGCCTGGCCCGGCGCCTGACGCGGCGCCATGAACCCGCCGCACGCGCGCGCCGCCGGCGCTCCGAGGACGAGCAGCGCGAACGACACGACGAGCGCCACGACGACGCGGAGAGAGGCGACGAGCCGGTGCATGCGGGCCCGAGTCTCGCACGTTCCCAACGGGCCGAACCGCTCGAAGCGACCCGGTCGCCGGGCGGGCGTCGATCAGCGTGCTTCCGTCGACGTCCCCGAAGGCGCTTCGCGCCGGAGCGAGAGCAAGACGGCTGGGAGGACGACCGTGGCCGTCGTGAGACACGCGACCTCTCCGAGCACCGCGAGGAGCCCAAAGAGGTAGAGAGCGCGGTTCTCCGCGATGAGGAGGGACGAGTACCCCAAGATCGTCGTCAGCGAGCAGAGCCCGACTGCCGCGCCGGTGGAGCGGACCGCGCCCAGGATGTCCTTCTCGCGCGCATAGCGCGCGACGATGTTCACGGAGTAGTCGATGCCGATGCCGAACGTGATCGGGAACGCGATGAAGTTCGCGAAGTTGATCTTCACCCCGAGCAGCATCGTCGCCGCGAGGAGCCAGAGTACGCCGACCACGAGCGACACGAGCACGTAGGCGGTCGTCCGGCGCCAGCGGAACAGCGCGATCGTCACGACGACGACGCCGAGGAACGCGAGCAGCGTCACCCGCGGACCGTCGTGCTCCACGTTCGCGAGGATGTCCGACGTGAGCGGCAGCGAGCCTGCCACGCGGGGCGCGCGCGCCCCCGGCACCGCTTCGACCGAGCGCTCCCGGAGCGCCTCGACGAAGCCGCCGAGCGCGTGCCCCTCCCAGAGCGTGCCCGAGAGCTCGGGGTACACGAGCACGATGCTCCCATCGCTCGCGCCGTCGTACTCGCGGAAGCCGAGCGTGAGCGTCGACGGGACGTCGCGTGCGCCGAACGGCGCGAGGTCCTCGGGGCCGAGGAAGCGGTCGACGTCCGTGCGCTGCTGCTCGGTGAGCAGGCGACGGATGTTGGGCGTGAGGTCGGCCCGCAAGGCGCGGACCTCGATGAGCTTCGCGTCCTGCTCGGTCGGGACGACGTCGTCGATCGTGCGCACGTGCGCGACGAGCCCGTGAAGCGCCCCTTCGTCCTTCGTCGCGCGGAGGTGCTCCGCGACGGCGCGTGCCTGCGCCGGCGAGTCGGTGAGGATCGCGATCGGCGTGAGGTACTCGCCGAGGAGATCGTTCATGCGCCCGCCCCAGTAGCCCTCGCCCTGGGTCCAGGTGTCCTTCCGTCGCAGCTTCGAGGTGTCGGTCTCGAGGTGCGAGGCATCGAAGCGCTGGGCCTCGAAGACCGCGACCGCCGTGATCGCGAGCGCGGCGACCGTGACGAGGGCGGGCGCGCGCGCGATCAGACGCGTGAGCGGTCCCATGATGGTACGAGGCGGGCGCGCGAGGGGCTTCAGCCGACCGCCGTCGAGCCACATCGCGAGCGGCGGCACGAGGACGAACGCGACGACCCAGGCCACGAGCATCCCCACGCCCCCGACGTAGCCGAACTGGCGGAAGCCTTGGAACTGGGTGAACGCCAGCGCGGCGTAGGAGGCGCTCGCGGCCATCGCCGCCGCGAGCGTCCCCGGGAACGTGCCGCTCACGGCGGTGGCCATCGCCGGCTCCTCCGCGACGCCCTTGCGCCGCTCCTCGACGTAGCGCGCGAGGAGGACGATCCCGAAGTTGATCCCGTTGCCGACGATGATCGACGCGAGGAACGCCGTGTTGGAGTTGAGCGCCGCCACGCGGAACGGCGGGAGCGCCGCGATCCCGAACGCGTACACGGTCGCCAGGAGCAACGGCGGGAGGAGCACGAGCAGGCTCCGCGCCCAGCGGAAGTAGAGCGCGATCACGAGGCCGACCGAGACGAGCACGAAGACCGACGCGAACGAGAGATCGGACATCAACCCGTCCGTCTCCTCGACCGCGGTCGCCACGTCGGCGGCGTAGCCCACCTTCATCCCGGGCGCGTACGCGTCGGGACCGCCCAGCGCTGCGAGGTCACCCTTCACGCGATCGAGCAGGACCTTGGATTTCGCGGCGCCGCCGGCGGTCCCCCCGACCTCGACGAGCAGCAACGTGAGGTGCTGGTCGGCGCTCGAGAATCGGCCGACCGGCATCTTCGACGCCGAGCGGGCTTGGTACTTCGCCTGGATGTCGGAGATGTCCAACGGCGGCGGCGGCGCGTCCTCGTCGAGGAGCGAGCCCTCCGCCTTCGCGACCTCCCAGTCGCGCCGCGCTTCGACGCGCGCGCGCACGGTCCGGAGATCGGCGAGGTCGACGTAGAGCGGCGCGTGGTTCTCGAGGAAGCTCCGCTCTTCGGTCGTACCGAGGCGCACCGCCGCCACGAGGTCCGGCGGGTACGCGCGGAGCTTGGCGGCCAGATCGTCGAGGAGCTTCTCGCCCGCGGGCAGGTTCTTCGCGTCGCCGACGTCGACGACGATCCCGAGGTGCTGCAACCCCGGCGCGCGCCCGCGAAGCTCGTCGAGCGCGACGACGCTCGGAGCATCGCGCGGGAGCAGCTCCTCGAAGTCGGTGTGGAGGTGCGTGTAGTACACGACCGTGCGCCAGGTCGCGGGGATGGCGAGGACCAAGGCGGCGAGCCACAGCACGCGTCCCCAGCTCCGCACGAAGCGGACGAAGCGCGCGCTCACGCGAGCACCCCGAACCAGCGAAGGGCCAAGACCACGCCGGCGGCGAGGATGCCGGCGCCCACGTCGTCGAACATGATGCCCATCCCGCCCGGGAGCCGCTCGAGGCGCGACACGGGCCACGGCTTGGTCGAGTCGAAGACGCGAAACGCGACGAACGCGACCGCGATCGTCGCGAAGCTCGGCGGCCCCGGGAGCAACGCGAACAGCATCCCCGCGACCTCGTCGACGACGACGATCTGCGGATCCTTCGTGCCCGTCTCGACCTCGACTCGCCCGGCGGCCCAAATGCCCACGACGGTGACGACGAGCGTCGCGATCAAGTGGGCGAGCGGACCGCCGAACCGGAGGAGCAAGAGGTAGAGCGGGATCGCCGCGAGCGAGCCCGCCGTGCCCGGCGCCTTCGGGACGAGCCCCGCCCCGAACCACGTGGCGACGATCCGCGCGAAGCTCACGCCGTCACCTCGCCCGTGCGTGGCTGCGCGCTCGGACGGAGCGCCCACCCCACGACCGTCCAAGCGACCACGCCGTACGCGAGCCCGAGCACGACGTCGACGACCCAGTGGTGATCGAGGTAGACGGCGGCGAAGCACATCAGCGCCGCCCATCCGAGCGCGAGGAGCCGCCCGGGGAGCTTCGCCCAGCGGAAGCTCTCGAGAACGATCAGCATCGGGTACGCGACGTGGAGCGACGGGACGCACCCGAACACGTCGTTCGAGCGCGCGTAGAACCCGTGGAAGTAGCCGAAGCCGAGCCACTGATCGACGCGCGCGAGGTTGGGGCCTTCGCTCGCCGCGACGCTCAGGTCGACCGTGCAGCCGTGCGCGTGGAAGTACCAAGGCGGCGCTCCGGGGACGAGGTGGTAGGTGACGAACCCCATCAGGTTCATCACGAGGAAGGCCCACCCGAAGCGGAGCGCGGCCTTCTCCGACTTGCAGAACAGCCACACCGCGAAGAGCACCTCGACGTAGATGAACGTGCCGTACGGCAGCGCCGCGACCCGATCGAGCCACGGGAGCGAATGCGCTTGGAGCCAGTCGTGGACGGTGCGCCCGTCGGAGAACCCGAAGAGCCTCGCGTCGAGGGCGCGGAGATCGCAGACGTGGACGTTTGCCGGGTCGAGCCCGACGTCCTTCACGTAGCGCATGAGATCGTACGTGAGCGCGAGGAGCGCAATCGGATAGAGCGCGACGAAGAGCCGCTTCGTCCCTTTCGTGGCGAACGCGAGGATCGGCACGACGAAGAGGAACAGCAGGTACTCCCAACGCAGCTCCCCCACCGCGAGGCGCGAGACGCCCCAGGCGACGAACGGGAGCGGCGAGAGCGCGAGCCAAGGGCGCTCGCCCCAGAGCCGGACCACGTGCGACTCGACGGCGCGGACCATGCTCAGGCGGCGCGGTCGATTCCGCGCTCCTTCCACTCGTCGAAGACCTCGCGCAGGATCGCGACCACGTTGCGGACGGTCGCTTCGTCGATCGTGAGCGCGGGCTGGATGCGAAAGCTCGCGCTGTACGCCATCGTGAGGAGCCCGCGCGCGACCAGATCGTGGAACATCCGCTCCGTCACCGCGCGGGGGAGTGGCTCCTTGGTTCGCTTGTCGGCGACGAGCTCCACTCGCAAAAAGAGCCCGCGCCCGTCGACGTGACCGACGAACGGGTAGTCGTCGGGGAAGCTCTCGAGCGCGCGGAGGAAGAAGGCGCCCACGCGCGCGGCCGAGCCGACGAGGTCGTCGGCGTCGATCGTGCGGAGCGACGCCGCGCCGGCCGCGGCGCCGAGGGCGTTCCCGCCGTAGCTCGACGACGAGCCCGACGGCGCGGACCACGGCTTCGTCTGCGCGATCGCCGAGGTCGTGAGCACGCCGGAGAGCGGGAAGCCGCCGCCGAAGGCCTTGCCGAGCGTGACGACGTCGGGGCGAACGCCGGAGTGCGCGACGCCCCAGTAGCGGCCGGTGCGCCCGAAGCCGGTGATCATCTCGTCGGCGACGAGGAGCGCGTCGTTCTCGTCGGCCAGCGCGCGAACGGCGGGCAGGAAGTCGTCGGGAGGGATCACGTTGCCCGCGGTCCCCTGCATCGGCTCCACGATGAACGCGGCGATCTGTCCGCTGGAGGCGGCGCGGAGCTGCTTTCGGCCGAGCTCCACGCACGCGAGCCCGCACGAAGGGTGACGGAGCGAGAGCGGGCAGCGGTAGCAATCCGCGTACGGGATGTGATGCGCGCCGGGCAGGAACGGCCCGAGCCCGCGCTTCCCCGAGTTACCAAGTTGGGACATCGCACCGGCGGTCTTGCCGTGGAAGCCGCCCCAGAAGGAGACGACCTCGAATTTGCCGGTCCGCGCCTTGGCGAGCCGGAGCGCGCTCTCGACCGCCTCCGCCCCGCTCGTGTAGAGCTGCAAGCGGTCGACGCCGGGGGCCGGCGCGTGGGCCGCCAGACGCTCGCCCAGCTCGACGCGGGGCGCGGACGTGAACGAGCCCACGCTGATCTTCGCGACTTGATCGGTGATCGCGGACGCGATCGCGGGGTGCGCGTGCCCGAGGGCGCCCACGCCGATGCCCCCGATCACGTCGAGGAACGTGTTGCCGTCGACGTCGACGACCGCGCTCCCGGCGGCGTGGTCGACGGCGATGCCGGCCATCGTCGCGTAGCCCTGGAGGCCGGGCGCGAGGATCGCGTCTTCGCGCTCGCGCAGCGCGCGGCTCTTCGGCCCCGGGACGATGGTCTTCAGGTGGACGCGTTGATCGCGCCAGTACGGCTCATTCGGCGGCATGCGGGGTTCCTTGCTCGGAGGCGCGATCGCGCTGGCGCAGGCCGCGCGCGATCGCGAGGAAGCGAAGGCTCGCCGACACGTTGCCGACGAGCGCGATGAGAGCGAGCGCGACGACGATCGGGACGAAGGCCCACGCCGGCGCGACGAACGGAGCCAAAAGACCGCTCGTCGCGATCCCGACGACGAGGTAGACCGCGCGCTCGGCGCGTCGCATCGAGCCGCGGGGCACGTGCTCGAGCCGGTAGATCTCGGCTTTGGCCGACGCGTACGTCACCTGCTGCGAGCCGAGCCCCGCCGCGAGGACGAGCGCGACGAGCGGGAGATCGTCGTGGACGTGGAGCGTCAGCCCGCCCAGCAGGAGCGCTTCGCAGATCCGATCGGCGGCCGCGTCGAGGATCTCGCCCGCGTCGGACGCGGTGCCGTGCGCGCGCGCGACGATCCCGTCGAGCGTGTCGCACACGAACGAGAGCGCTGCGAACACCGCGCCGATCCCCCAGTGCCCGCGGGCGAGCGCGAGCGCGGAGGCGAGCGCGAACGGGATCGACGCGATCGTCACGGCGTTCGCGGAGATGCCCATTCGTGCGAGCCCGCGCCCGACGCCTTCGATGAGCCAGTAGCCACCGCGCTGCGTTCCGAGCGGGAGCCAGATGCTCCCGCCGCCCTGCTCGACGCGCTTGCTCGTCCCGTGCCGCGCTCCGCCGGTCGCGAACCACGCGACGGCGCCGAGCGCGACCAGAGCGAAGAGCGCGATGGAGCAGGCGAAGTCGATCACGCAGCCCTCCGGCGCTCGACGTCGCGCAGCGAGATCGCGCGCCCGCCCTCGCTCGCGGAGACGTAGGCAGCTTCGATCACCTCGAGCGCTCGGATCGAGTCACGGGCCTCGAGGCCGACGAAGTCGGACGTGTCGATCGCGCGCGCGACGTCGTCGAAGAGGCGCCCGAACCAGTCGCCGTGGCCGGCGTCCTTCCAGTCGCTCTTGAGCTCGCTCTCGGTCGTCGCGTAGGTCCCGTTCTCGAGCCGGCGCGTGACCTCGAGCGCGTCGTCCTCGATCCGGAGTCCGCCGCGGTCTCCGTGCACGGTGTAGATCACCTTGCGGAAGCCCGCGTTCCACGAGAGGTGGACGTGGAGGAGTCGGTCGCCCGGGAAACGGAGCGTCGCCGTGACCTCGTCGTCGACCTCGCCGCCGCCGAGCGTCCGCGTCCGCGCGCTCACCGAGAGCGGGTACGCATCGAACCAGTCGAACGACACGTAGAAGGTGTGCGGCCCGTGATCCATGAGGATGCCGCCCCCCGCGATGGCCTGTTCGCGCCGCCAGTCGGGGCGCCACTCGGGGACGCCGATCGCGTGGGTGGTCCGGTAGGTGGAGACCGTGGCGACGCGCGGGGCTCCGACGAGCCCGCTCCGGAGCACGTCGCGCGCGGCGTGGATGACGGGGGCGTGGCGGTAGCTGTGCCCCGGGTAGAGGACGCGCCGCGCCGAGCGTGCGGCATCCGCCATCGCGTGGGCCTCGTCGCGCGACGTTGCGAGCGGCTTCTCGCAGACGACGTGCATGCCACGCGCGAACGCGGCGAGCGCGATCGATGCGTGATCGCTCGGCGGCGTGCACACGTCGACGACGTCCAGGTTCTCGCGCGCGATCATCTCGCGCGCGTCGCCGTAGATGCGCGCGCCCGGGAGCGCGCGCTCGATCGCGGCGTGACGCGCCACGCAGGACTCGGCGACCGCCGTCACGCGGAAGCGCGAGCGGTCGCCCTGGTAGACGGGGAGGTGCCCGCGCTCGGCGATGAAGCCGAAGCCGACGAGCCCGGTTCGGAAGTGAGCCCTCATGCTTCCTCCTCAGGCGGCCGGGACCGCGATCTCCTCGAACTCTTCCTCGTACGCCTCGAGCGAGGGCGACGAGGGCACCTCGAGCGCCTCGTCACCGCGGAAGCGGCGCAGCTCGTTCTTGAGCATCCGCATCTGACGGAACAGGTTGTGGACGGCCTCCGCGCCGCTCTGCGGCATCGGCGCCTTGAAGTAGAACGAGAGCCAATCCTGGATCCCGCGGTTGCCACTCCGCTTCGCGAGATCCATCAGGAGCGCGAGATCGAGGACGAGCGGCGCCGCCAGGATCGAGTCGCGGCAGAGGAAATCGATCTTGATCGACATCGGGTAGCCGAGCCACCCGAAGAGATCGATGTTGTCCCAGCCTTCCTTCGCGTCGCCGCGCGGCGGGTAGTAGTCGATCCGGACCTTGTGGATCATCTTGCCGTAGAGCTCGGGGTTCTCCTGCGGCTCGAGGATCGAGTCGAGGACGCCGAGCTTCGAGACCTCCTTCGACTTGAACGAGCCCGGATCGTCGAGCACCTCGCCGTCGCGGTTGCCGAGGATGTTCGTCGAGTACCAACCCGCGAGCCCGAGCTGGCGCGCGCGGAGCCCCGGGGCGAGGATGGTCTTCATCAGCGTCTGCCCGGTCTTGAAGTCCTTGCCCGCGATCGGGACGCCATGGCGCAGCGCGAGCTCCTGGATCGCAGGGAAGTCGACCGCGTAGTTCGGGGCACCGTTCGCGAACGGAACGCCCTCCTTCACGCACGCCCACGCGTACAGCTGCGCGTTGGAGATCTCGGGCGCGCTCGCGCGGAGCCCCGCCTCGAAGGTGTCGATCGTCGCGTGGACGGCGGTCGGCGGGTGATGCACCTCGGTCGAGCCGCACCAGACGGCCACGGCGCGATCACACCCGCGCTCGCGCACGAACCGCCGGATGTCCTCGCGGAGCTGCTCCACCATGTCGGCCTTGGACGAGGCCTTCTTCACGTGCGGGCCGCTGAGGCGCTTGACCCACTCGGGGTAGAACGCCGCGGGCATCGGCTGGATCGCCTCCATCTCTTCGCGGACGAGGCGCAAGTGCTTCTCCTCGAGCACCCCGGCGTGGACGGCCGCTTCGTACGCGGACTCGGCGAAGACGTCCCACCCCCCGAACTCGATCCGATCGAGGGCGGCGAGATCGACGTACTCCTTCACGCGATGCACGGCGTCGCGCGTTCGCACGGTCCCGAGTTGGGTCAACGAGCCGACCGGCAAGCCGAGCCCGCGCCGCGCGAGGAGCACGCCGGCGATGAAGGTGGTGGCGACGGCACCCATCCCCGGCAGGAGGACGGCGAGCTTGTTGTTCGGCTTCGGATTCTTCATGACGTTCCTTTTTCCCGGTCGATGGACGCACGTATCCCTCCGCGCCCGGCAGGGGCCGCGCGCGTGGCAGTGGCTCTTGGGCGGCGGGGTCAACCCCGACGCGACGCTTGCAACCCGTACTTCTTGATCCGGTCGTAGAGCGACGCTCGGGTCAGTCCGAGACGGCGCGATACCTCCGATTGATTGCCCCCCGCGCGCGCCAGCGCGCTCGAGAGGATGCTGCGTTCGAATGCCTCCATTTGAGCTTTGAGCGAGAGATCGCGTTCGGCGTGGAGCTCGGGCCCGGAGCCGTCGAGCGCGAGCGCGTCGAGCGCGACGACGGGGCCCGTCGAGAGCGCGACACACCGCGCGACGACGTTCTCGAGCTGGCGCACGTTGCCCGGCCAAGGCTCGCGCGCGAAGTGATCGAGGACCTCGGGCGCGAACTGGACGACGTGCGGGAGCCCGAAGCGGACGGAGTACTTGCGCGCGAGCTCGCGCACGAGGAGCGGCAGGTCGTCGATGCGATCGCGGAGCGGTGGGACGACGAGATCGACGACGGCGAGCCGGTAGTAGAGGTCCTCGCGAAAGCGCCGCGCCTGCACCTCGGCGGCGAGGTCGCGGTGCGTGCACGCGATCACGCGCACGTCGACCTTCTCGACGCGCGTGGAGCCGAGCGGCTGCACCTCGCGCTCCTGCAGGACGCGCAGGAGCTTCGCCTGGAGCGCGAGCGGGAGCTCGGCGACCTCGTCGAGGACGATCGTGCCGCCCTGCGCTTGGAGGAAGAAGCCGGTGTGGGCGGCGCTCGCTCCCGTGAACGCGCCCTTCGTGTGGCCGAAGAGCTGGGCCTCCGCGAGATCGGCGGGGATGGCGGCGCAGTTGAAGCGGATGAAGGGTCGATCGGCGCGCGCGCTCCGGGCGTGGAGGAGCGTCGCGAAGAGCTCCTTGCCCGTCCCGGTCTCGCCGCGGATCAAGACGGTGACGTCCTTCGACGCGAGCCGCTCCGCCCGCTCGAGCACGGTGAGCATCGCCGGGCTCGAGCCGACGAGGCGAACCCCGACGGCGTCCTCGATCGCGCGCTGCTGCGTCTCGACGCGGAGCCGCCGCGCCTCGATCGCGCGCTCCACGATGAGGAGCATCTCGTCGTTGTCGAAGGGCTTCGCGAGGTAGTCGTACGCGCCTTCTTTCATCGCCTCGACCGCGACGCGCTCGGAGCCGCGCGCGGTGAGCAGAATCACCGGCAGCGAGGGCGAGAGCTCGCGCAGCTCGCGGAGCAGGCTCATGCCGTCGCGCTCGGGCATCGCGAGATCGGTGACGACGACGTCGACCTCGTTGACGTGGCCGACCGCCTCGTCCGCGCTCGCGGCGGCGATGTACGCGTGTCCGCGTGACTCGACGACCTCGCTGAGGGTGAAGAGCACCCCGGGATCGTCATCGACGAGCAGGACTGTGCCCATGCACACCTCCGTCGGTGACGAGGAAGCTCGGGAGCGCGATTCGGGCGACCGTGCCGCGCGAGGGCTCGCTCTGGAACGAGAGCTCGCCGCCGTGCTGGGCCACGATGGAGCGCGCGAGCGCGACGCCGAGCCCGGTGCCTTCGTCGCGCGTCGTGAAGAACGGCGTGCCGACGCGCTCGAGGACCGGGCGGCTCATGCCGGCGCCCGTGTCCGCGATCGATACGGCGACGGCGCCGTCGGCGAGCTCGATCTTGAGCGTGACGGTCCCACCGGCGCTCGTCGCCTCGACCGCGTTGGCGGCGAGGTTGAGGAGCGCCTCCTTCATGCGGACCGGATCGCAGCGCACGGTGACCGTCTGCGCCTCGACGCGAAGGTCGACATGCGCCGAGGTGGCGCGCCCTTCGAGCACCGCGACCACGTTCTCGACGACGCTCTTGAGGTCGACCTCGGTCGGCTGAAGCGCCTCGAACGGGCGCGCGAACGACAAGTAGTCGTGGAGGATCGTCTCCATGCGTGCGACCTCCTTCGCCATGACGTCGAAGCGACGGCGCGAGCGCTCGTCGGTGACGCGGCCGCGCTCGAGCTGGAGCAGGCCCTTGATCGCGGCGAGCGGGTTCTTGAGCTCGTGGGCGACCTTGGCGCCCATGCCGTCGAGGTCGCGCTTCTTCGTCGACTGCGCCTCGAGCACGCCCTCGCAGGCGTTGCGGAGGCGCGCGCCGGTGTCGGCGAGACCATCGCTGAGCCCGAGCACCGCGATCGACGCCGTCGCGACCGACGAGCAGATCGTGGAGAAGGCGAGGAGCGCGAACCACGGCTCGTGGATCGTCGGCCGCAGCGACGGCGGGATCAGCGCGATGAGAAGAGTGACGACGACCGCCGTGACGGCAACCACCGCGCTCGCGCGCGTGCGCCCGAAGAGAGTAGTCGCCACGATCACCGGCCCGACGAGGAGCGGAGTCATGGGGCTGGAGAGACCGCCGGTCAATGCCACGACGGCGCCTTGCGCGACGACGAAGCCGACGACGCCGTAGACCAGACGCGTGCGCACGAGCAACTGCATCGCGTCACGCACGTTGCTCCGTTGAAGGCGCCGGTGCAGTGAAGAAGCGTAAAGAAACTGAGACAGGTAGATGGCCCCGATCGCCCCGAGGCGAATCGGATCGAGGTTGCTGGCGGCGAGCAACACGAGCACGACGGCCATCGTCGAGGGCACGAGCCATCGCTTGCCGCGCGCCCACGGGCTACCGACGAATCGGACCTGATTCGGAGCCGGAGCGTAGGACGCCATAACGCTCCTGCCAGTAGCGATAGTCGTGCCAAACGGATCACGTGAAAATTCGCGGGATCCAACGGCACGGCGACGCTCCATCGTGCCGCACCCTCGGCGGGGTGTCGGATTTCGATACATCCACGCGCCTGCACCGCGGCACGTGATCGCCGTGGATTCGACTGTGTCGCTCGGTGGCACGCGGCGCGCATGGCGCTCGGCCATGACGTGGCGCCGCAGCCGGGTGACGTGGATCCTCGGCGCGCTCGCGTCCATCCTCGTGGTCGGGGCGCTCCTGCGCGTGACGGCGGGTCCCGGCTTCGTCCACGCGTTGGGACGGATCGGGTTCGCGGCCCCGATCGTGATCGCGCTCGGCTGGCTCGCGCTGCTCGCGGTGCAGACGCTCCGCTATCGCGCGACGCTGGGAGCCGTCGCGCCGCAGTCGTTCGCGGACTTGTACCTCCTGCGTGCGCTCGCCAACGCGCTCAATGCCTACCTCCCCGCGCGCGCGGGAGACGTGGCGCGGATCGAGCTCCTCTCGCGCCGGAGTGGAGCGACGCGGCGCGCGATCGTCGGAGGCGAGGTCGTCGACAACCTCGTCGATCTCCTCGGTTGGCTCCCGGCGCTCCTCGGCGTCACGCTCGTGGGCCACGCGCCGGCGGGCCTGGTCCGCTTCGTGCCGTGGATCGTCGCCGCGGGCGGGGCGAGCCTCGCGCTTCTCTTCGTGCTCGGGCGCGTCAGGCGCGTGCCCGCGTTCCTCGAGCCCGTCCGCCACGGGCTCACGGTGCACGGCCCGGCGAAGGTCGCCCTCCGTGCGCTGCTGCTCGGGCCACTCCGCTGGTGGGTCGAGGCGCTCGTGATCCTCGTCGCGGCGCGACTCGCGGGGCTCGCGCTCGATCCGAGCGCAGCGTTCGCGGCGCTCACCGCGTTGAGCTTCGCGTACGTGGTGCCGATCCCGGCGAACGCGGGGACGATCGAGCTCTCGCTCGCCGCCGCACTGACCGCGCTCGGCTTCGAGGCGGGGACCGCGATGGCATTCGCGGTCGCGTATCACGTCGGTCAGCTCGTCCCGATGACGATCCTGGGCGGCATCGCGCTCTGGCGCGTACGTCCCGGCGACGCGCAGAGCGCGGCGGCCAGCGACCCACGGCTGGCCGTGCCGCAGGATGGGTTCGACCGATGACGTCGCCGTGGCGGTACGCAAGAGCCGTGCCTTTCCTCTTCGTGTGCGCGCAAGGGCACTCTGAACCTGCGCTCTCGAACGCCGACGAAGTCGTGCACCTCGTGCATCGATGAGCAAATCGCGCACGACGTCGAGAGCGCGCGGCGCTTCGTCGACGCACACAGCCGCGAGGAACCTCGCATGGCACATGCGTTGCTAAACGCACCTCCGAAAGGAGGCCGCATGACCATCAAGAACAAGATGAAGGAGCGAGTCGCCATCAGTGGCGTCGGTTGCACTCGCTTCGGCGATCTACTCGAGACGCCCGAGATCAAAGGGCTCACACTGCAGGAGCTAGGCGCGAGCGCAGCGCGAGAGGCGTTCGAGGATGCCGGCATGTCTCCGCGTGACGTCGACGCCGTCTTCATCGGAAACGTGATGGAGCAGAGCGCGCAGCTCCCTGCCACGTACTCCCACCTCGCAAAGTGGATGGGCACGCAGTTCAAACCCGGCGTCCACATCGATGCCGCGTGCTCGACGACCAACGTCGGCGTCACACTCGCAGCGCAGGCCATCGCCTCCGGCAACGTCGAGACCGCGCTCGTGGTGGGCGTCGAGGCAACCCGCAACCGCCCCAAGGGTCACAGTCCGTACGAACGCGAGCCCATCCCGAGCGACGAGATGTGGCTTTGGACGGACATGTGCTGCAACCAAGCCTATGCCGTCCCACAAGGGTACGAGATCTTCTCGACCTACAACGGGATCCTCGCCCAGGCGTACTGCCGCAAGTACGGGATTGCGCTCGAGGAGTACGACCGCGCGATGTTCGAGCTCGCCCGCACGCGCCGGCTCCACGCATCGATGAATCCGAAGGCGAGCATCCAGGAGACGCTCGAGAGCGAAGCGCGGCGCCACGACTTCACGGACCCGTGGGCGTTCTGGCAGTCACGGTACAATCCGTACATCAGCTGGCCCGCGCGCATGCGAAGCGTGGTCACTCCGGCCGATGGTGCGTCGGCGATTCTGCTCACGCGTGCCGACCTCACGCGCAACGCGAAGAACCCCGCGATCGAGCTCGCCGGCTACGCCAGCGCGGTGTCGGACCTCCCGTGGTACGGCGAGGATCCCACGGACTGGAAGGTGGACCGACTCGCAGTGAAGAACGCCTTCGAGATGGCTGGCATCAGCGGCGACGACATCCAGTACCTGCACGTCCACGACTGCTCGTACATCATGAGCATCTGCACGGCAGAGGCGACCGGCTACCTCAAGCGGGGCCACGGACTGCGTGCCGCACAAGAGGGACGACTTCGCTTCGATGGCGATCGTCCCATGTCGACGCACGGCGGGCGCATGGCGTTCGGTCACGCGTGGGCCGCGAGCGCCGGCTCCGACACCTACGAAGCGGTGAAGCAGATGCGGGGACAGGCCGGCAAACGCCAACTCCGGAGGAAGCCCGAGATCTCCGTCATCGGCACTCAAGGGTACGCCATCATCAGCACGATGCTCGTATTGAAGGGGAACTAGTCATGAGCGAATCCATCGTCAAACGACACTACGACGCGCTCTCCCGGAAGCAGCTCCTCGCCCACAAGTGCAAGGCCTGCGGCCACGTCACGTTTCCCATGACCACCGCCTGCGAAGAGTGCGCGAGCTTCGAGTGGCAAGAGACGAAGCTCTCCGGCAAGGGCACGCTGCTCTTTGCTTCCCACGGCGTCGCGCCGCCGCCACACCCGCGCTTCGCGAAGCTGGCCCCGTACGTCTACGGGCACATCGTCCTCGCCGAGGGGATCATCACCCAAGCCATCGTGCGCGGTGTGCTCGGAACGCCCGAAGCCGTCGCCGATCTCTTCGGGAAGCTCCCGAAGCCCGTCGTGCTCGACGTCCTCCAGACCGAAGATCTTCCGGTCATGGCCTTTCGGATCGAGGGCTGACGATGAGCGTCACGGACGACATCCGCGACATCGTCGCGCGCGTCTCGAAGCGCCCGCTCTCGGAGATCGCGCCGAAGTCGCGCCTGACGGAGGATCTCGGGATTCGCTCCCTGCAACGGGTCGAGCTCGCGATCATGCTGGAGCAGAAGCTCGGGCGCGAGGTGCCCGACGCCTTGGTGATGGTGGCAAAGACGGTCGCGGATCTGGAGACGAAGTTGGGGAGTTGACGTGGGTCACCCGCTCCCTCGTGTCTTGTTCTGCGACGCGGACGACTCGCGCGTGCTCGACGCCATCTTCGAGCTGTCACGGTCGGGGGTCGTCCGCCCCATCGTCCTGGGGCCCGCCGCGCGTACGCCCGAGCTGGACGAGCTCGGGCGCCTCGGCGTGGAGGTCCTCGACCCGGCGGCCATCCCGCAGCTCGAGCTGCATCGCGCGGCGCTCGCCGAGCGGCGCGGCATCCCGCTGCGCGTCGCCGAACGGCTCCTCCAGCGGCGACTCCACCTCTCGCTCGCGCTCCTCGCTTCGGGGGCGGCCGACGGCGCCGTCCTCGGCGTCTCGAGTCACACCGCCGACGCCCTGATCGCCTGCGAGATGATGCTGGGCCTCGCGCCGGGTCACTCCGTCGCGTCGAGCCTGTTCGTCCTCGAGATCCCGAGCTTCGTCCGTCCCCCGAGCAGCCCGCTGTGCTTCACCGATTGCGCGGTGAATCAGAATCCCACGGCCGAGCAGCTCGCCGAGATCGCGGTCCAGGCCGCCGATGGTGCCCGCACGCTCCTGGGGATCGAACCTCGCGTCGCGATGCTCTCCTTCTCCACGCACGGCAGCTCCGTCCACGCGGACGTCGAGAAGGTCGCCCGTGCGACGGCGCTCGTGCGCGCCCGTCGCCCGGGCCTGAAGATCGACGGCGAACTCCAGGCCGATGCTGCGCTCGACGCGGAAGTGGCGTCCCACAAGCTCCCGCTGCTCGGCGAGGTCGCGGGACGCGCGAACGTGCTCGTCTTCCCCGATCTGGATGCCGGTAACATCGGATACAAGCTCGTGCGCACGCTCGCACGCGCCACCGCGGACGGGGTCTTTCTCCTCGGCTACACCTGTCCTGTCGCGAAGCTCTCGCGGGGCGCGACGAAAGAGGAGATCGTCAAGACGGCGATGATGCTCGTGACCAAACGCGCCTAGACGTGAGGGGCCAGCGCACGACGAGCATTCAACCGCCACGAACGACGCCACGAGGAAGGAGGCACGTCTTTTCGTAGAGGTCTCCGAACAGACCTTTCGGATCGGTGCGCTTCTTCACTCGATCGTAGTTCGACTTGTTCCAGATGTTCCAGAACGACTCCTCGTCGAAGTAGTTGTACGAGATCAGCGTCTTGATCCCCTGCACCCGCGCGAGCTCGTGCTCGATCTCGACGTACTGATTCCTCCCCGGTGGCTGCTTCGCGCCGTAGATGGCGAGATCGATGAACAGGTCGTCTTCGAGGCCACGCAGATAGTCGTCGGCGATCCACTCGTAGTCGCGGACGCGCGCGTAGGGGACGCACCAGAGCGGATAGTGCCCAATCGCTCGATCGTACCAACGCATGAACTCGGGGACCCGCGAGAGTGGAAGCAGGAGGTCGAGCGTGATGCGTGGGCGTTCGATCGGGAGAAGCGCGCTCATTCCATGGGCGAGACGGAGCAGCTGACTCGAGTGGAGGAACCGACCGAGGAGCAGTCGACCGAGGAACGATCGTGGATGCGTATTGGTGACGCCGTGGTCGTAGCGGAAGAAGTAATCGCGCGTCGCGAGATAGTCTTCCCCGCGATGCGCGGTGCTCTCCCAGTAGACACGCATCCAATCGTACCGGTGGGAGTACGGTGCGCGGTCCACGAACCGACCCACCGCGAGCACGGCGAGGTCGGGCGCATGGAGAATGCCGTCCATGAAGGTGACGTCGTGTTGGCGTGCGTGACGGGCGACCGAGCCGAGATGCTCGGCGAGCGACGCCGACCGCTCGTAGCGGACATGCACCCACGGCTTGGCCTCCGTCAGACGGAGCTCGACGAGCGTGATGAGGCCCAGGGTCCCGAAGGTTCCGTGGACCATCTGAAAGAGCAGCGCCTCGGCGCCATCGGGGCGACAGGTGATCACCTCGCCTTGCGCGGTGAGCACCTCGTACTCGATGCAGGTATCGTGGAATCCCCCGACCTCGAAGGAGGTCGATTCGAGCGAGCATCCCGCGACGGCTCCGCCGACCGTGATCGTCTCCAGCTCGGGTACGACGATGGGCGCCAGCGAGTGGGGAAGCGTCGCATTCACGAGGTCGACGAAGGTCACGCCCGCTTCGGCGACGCACGTCTTGCGCTCGGGATCGATCCAGAGGATCTCGTTCAAGTCCGAGACGTCGATCGGAGCGCCCGCCGTCGAGAGATCGCCGTGCTTGGGTACGACATGGGAGACGCTGCGCCGTCGGAAGGACACACGACCGCTCGCCTTTTCTCTCCGCAGATCGGCTGCGATCCGGTCGCGCTTCGCGCGGTGTCGTTCGAGCGCTTCTTCGAACGCACCGATCCCCGCTCCAACGCGCTCGGTCTGATTCACTCGCCCCTCATGGGTGACATCGAAGCACGGGCCATGCCGTCGGGAGTCGCCAGAGAGATCCGCACGGAGCCGAGAAGAGCCGCGCAGAACATGCGCTTGTAGGTCCGATTCGTGGTGGTTACGCTCGCCAGATGAAGCCGGGGGGATCCCTGAGCGGGAGCGGCGAGAGAGGTGAAGTGCGTCGCCGCCTCCAGGCGACGGATTGGGGCGCCTCCCCTCTCGGACCCCTCGCCGAGTGGCCGTCTTGTCTGCGTACGATGCTCGACGTCGTTCTCGCGAGTGACCGTGCGATGTGCCTGTTGTGGGGTCCCGAGCTCCGCGTCCTCTACAACGACGCGTTCGTGCCGTTGCTGGGTGCGGCGCACCCGAGCGCGTTGGGCAGTCCCGCCGGTGAGCTCGTCGGCCCTCTCTGGGCCTTGCGCGATCACATTCGGCGTCATGTCCTCGAAGCAGGGGAGTCGCTTCGGCTCGACGATCCTCTGATTACGGCACGCGCCACGCTGTCCGGCGGCGGCCCGATGGTCGGATTCGTCGACCCAGTACGGCGCGCGGACGACACGGTCGGGGGCGCGCTGGTCACGCTCGACGAGACGACGCGATCGACGGGGAGCTCCCTCGAGATTCTCGCGAACATCGGCGCCGTACTCGACCTCTCGGAGCCTGACCACTCTTTGTCGCGCGCCGTCCATCTCGTCGCGCGGGCGCTCGGTGACTTCAGTGTCTTGTTTCTGCTCGGCGCAGACGGTGCGCTCCTGCGCCACGCAGCAGCAGGCCGGGACCCTGCCTGGAACGAGCTCGTCGAACGCACCCTCTCCTCGCCGATTGGCTCGCCTCTCGCTCGGCTCGTCGAAACGTGTCGCGCGGAACGCCGCGTCGTCGAGGTCGAGGTCGACGAGCACGCCGACTTCGCGAGCGGGTGGGTACTCGAGGAGCTCCGACGCGCACGACCGACTCATGCAGTCGCCGTTCCACTGCTCGCCGGAGAGTGCGTGGGTGTTCTGGGACTGTCGTCCCGGACGCGGCGCTACGATACGCGGGAGATCCAGCTGCTCCAGGAGATCGCCCAGCGGCTTGCTACCTTCGTGAGAGACAAACGGCTGGCCATGGCGACGGCGGACGCGCTTCGGTCGCGAGACGAAGTCCTTGCAGCGGTCGCCCACGACCTTCGTAGTCCGTTGAACGCGATCGTCCTGGAGGCGACCCTGCTCTCGCGCCAGAAGCGACTGGAGCATGGGGATCCTTCACCCCTCATTCACATCCAGAGCGCGGCTTCTCGGATGAACCGTCTGATCGCGGACCTCCTCGACGTCGCTCGCGTGGAAGCCGGCCAACGGCTTGCCGTGGAGCTCGCACCCGTGTGCGCGAAGGCGCTGCTGGCAGATGCAGTGGCCGAACAGGGCGTCAGCGCCCACGCCGCGAAACGAGAGCTCCGGCTCGAAACCCCGAGCGACCTCCCCGAGGTGATGGCAGACCGCGCCCGCGTGATTCGAGTGCTCGAAAATCTGATCGGCAATGCGATCAAGTTCTCACCTCCAGGCACGACGATCATGGTGGGGGCGAAGCGCGAGCGAGATGGCGTCGTCATCCACGTCGAGAACGAGAGCGCCCTTGCCCCCGAGGTTCTCGCCCATGCATTCGATCCCTTCTGGCAATCACGCGTGGACCAACGGGGAGCTGGGCTCGGGCTCTCGATCGCAAAGCAGCTCGTCGAGGCTCAGGGCGGTCGGATCTGGGCCGAGTCGACGCCCGGAGGCAAGGCCGCGTTCTTCTTTACGCTCCCCGAAGCGCGCCATCCCTCGGGTCCCCAACTCGCGCGCGGCGAACCGCGGGGGCCCGTGAGCCGCGCTTCGAGTACCGCGGAGACCACAGGCGTCGGCGAGTCCGAGCTCGTGAGCGTCGACAAGAAGCTCGCCTGAAAGGCTCCAGGAAGCTCGATTCAAGCCAGCGCTTCGAGCGTCGTTGCATGGAGGTGCCCAGAGAACCACGTGGCCGCCGAGCGGCCGACCCGCTCGATCGCGCCTGCCTCTTCGAACAGGTGAGACGCGCCATCGACGACCTCCAACCGGTGCTCGCAGGCGAGTACCTTCTCGGCCTCGCGATTGAGCGTCAGCACGTCGCGATCCTCGCTCCCCACGAGAAGCAGCGTTGGCGCGCGGACTCGTGAGAGCACGCACCGCGCCAGATCGGGCCGCCCTCCTCGAAGGACGATGGCTCCAATCGATTCTGGCGCCGCCGAGGCTGCGACGAGCGCTGCTGCCGCTCCCGTACTCGCAGCGAAGTAGCCGATGCTCAGACGTTCGAGATCGGGTTGCGCCCGAGCCCAGTCGGTCGCTTTCGCGAGTCGCGTCGCCAAGCGCTCGATGTCGAATCGTAGCGCAGCGGTACGGCGATCGACGGCGATCTCGTCAGCGGTCAGGAGATCCATCCGGAGGGTGGCGAACCCCGCTCTTCGCAGCGCCTCGGCGGTCACCGCGTTGCGAGAACCTGCCAGACCGCCTCCGCTACCGTGAGCGAATAGGACGAGTGCACGCGGGAAGGGAGGCACCACCAAACGCCCCTCGAGGAAGGAAAAGGCGTCGCGATCCTCGTCGATTGGGATTCGGACGTCGCGCTCGGTCGAGACGAACGCTCGCTGGATGCTGCTCTGCATGGGTGGCGCCTGCTCCGCACGCGCGCGAGCGAGCAGCGAGGTGATCTCCTCGTCGCTCGCCGGAGTGAAGTCGTCGTACCAATGGCCGACCGCGCAGATCTGATCGGGCGAACGCAGGGCGATGACGTCCTCGGCGAACGCACCGAGATCGCCCAACGTGCGCGCGGGGCCCACTGGAACGGCCACGACGAGCCGGCGCGCCCCGCGCCCGCGCAGCGCCCGGATCGCCGCGCGCACCGTTGCTCCCGTAGCGACTCCGTCGTCGACGAGAATCACGGTGCGCTCGCGGACGTCGAGCGGCACCTGCCTGACGACGAGCGCCGCGAGTTCCGCTCGCGTCGTCGCGACGCGAGCCGCGAGCTCCGACACATCGACCCCGACATCATCCGCCAGCTCGTGGTCCACGTAGATGGCTTCGCCCTCCGCGAGCGCGCCGATGGTGAGCTCGGGCCGCAACGGGGCGCTGATCTTACGCACTTCGCAGACGTCGAGAGGGGCGCCGAGGGATCGGGCGACCTCGTACGCGACGGGAACTCCGCCGCGCGGCAACGCTACGACGACCGGGGCAGTACGCCGGTAGGGCTGCAATCGCGCCGCGAGCGCGCGCCCAGCCTCCGCTCGATTCGCAAAACGAGGGTGGTGTTTCATGCGAGGGCCTGAAGGCCTGGCCCCGAGTGCACGCGTCGTTCCATCGCAGCAGGCCGCTGTACCGAAGGCCGCTTTCTCCTACCTCGGCGCGAACGATTGCATCAGCGTGCACGAGGTGCATCGCACGGATTCGCGCTTCCTCTTCTTCGCGACGATGGACTGGCGATTGCTACGGCACTCGCGACGCCGATGAAGGTCGGCGCCAGGAAGGAAGCCGTGACCATGCGCGTCAGCGACGTTTGCAGTCGGAGGGTGAGCCGAGTGAGTCGAACCAACGCCGCTGCTTCTCTGAGGTTGGACAGGTGCGAAGCGAGAGCTTCGGACGCCAAGGCGGCCCCGGTGTCGGCGACGATGCCGTCGAAGCCGCTGATGTCCTGGAGCTTCGATGCCGATTCGGGTGAGATCCTGGCGTTCGGCACCGACGGAGCGCACCGCCTGGGCTACGACGTGGAGGAGCTTCGCGGCCGCGCGGTCGCGGACATCACCGTCGCGCCCCGAGCGCTGCGGGAACCACTCCAGTTCGGCGGAGCATGGAGCGGCTCGCTCACCCTGAAGCACCGGAACGGCACGCCCATCGAAGTGGATGCGGCCATGATCTCCACGGGCGAAGGCGACGTGCGCTGGGTCCTGATGTCTCGACCGAGCGCCGACGGCAAGACGCTGCTCGGACACCCGGCACCTCTCTCGAATCTCCTCGTGCCGACGACGGGAGAGCTTCTTCGTCGACTCGGCGACGCGGCGATGCGCCGAGCGGCGCTGATGCGGGAACTGGGCGCCATGACGTGCGACCCGAAGACGTACGTTTACCTCGACGCCAACGCCCTGGCGCGCGAAGTGTTGCGGTGCGTCAGCGCGCTCGCCGACGAGCGCCACGTCGAGTTGAGGCTGGAAGCACGCTGCGGCCAGGTCTGGCTCCAACCAACCGCCTTCTCCGAAGCGCTCCACGAGCTCCTGGACAACGCGCTGCGGGCCAGTGCGCCCGGACAGCACGTCACCGTCGAGGTGACTCGGACGTGCGATGGTGACAGCCTCTGGCGGGTGCGCGATGACGGCTCCGGCATGTCCACTTCGGCACTCGCGAGTCTGGGCGCTCTGTCCGACGTCGCTCGGCAAGGGGGCCCCGGACGGGGCGTCGCCATTGCGTGGGCCATCGTTCACGGACACGGCGGCGTGCTCCACTTCGATTCGAACGGAGCGCGCGGCACCGTGGCGAGCATCTGGCTTCCGATCGGAGATCGACGATGAAGGCCGACTCGCAGATACAGCGCGACGTGCTCGAGGAGCTGCATTGGGATACCCGGGTGCGGGAGACCGGCGTCGGAGTCGCGGTCCGCTCTGGCGTCGTCACACTCACCGGCACCGTCGACAGCTGGACGGCGCGGCTTGCGGCGCGGGATGCCGCTAGCCGGATCGCCGGCGTCCTCGACGTCCTCAACGAGATCCACGTGAACCTCCCGTGCTCAGAAGAGCGCGGCGACGTCGACCTCGCCCAAGCCGTGCGCAGCGCGCTCGAATGGGACGTCCTCGTACCTCACGAGCACGTTCGAACGACAGTCTCGAACGGTGTCGTGACGCTCCAGGGGAGAGTGGATTACTGGAATCAGTACGACGACGCAGCGCGCGCCGTGCGAAACCTCGCCGGGGTGCGCGAGGTGAAGAACCAAATCGCGGTGGAGCCATTGCTTCCTCGCGCGTCGCCGCACGCGGTTCGCCACGCCATCGAGAGTGCACTCGAACGTCATGCGGAGCGCGCGGCGAAGCAGGTTGAAGTCGCCGTCACGGATGGGAAAGTCACGCTGAGCGGTGAGGTCCCGTCGTGGGCCGAGCGCAACGCCGTGGAAGGAGCGGCTCGCTGCACGCCTGGCGTGTGGAGGGTGGTCAACCACCTCCGCATCCAAGCGTGAAGAATGCACCACGTGCATCGCCGTGCACCACCTGCGGCGGGTGCCACGTCCTTACGATGCCTTGTGGAAAGAGTCCGTTGGCTTGGTCCTTGCTTCGTGCAGCGCCCATGCAGTTCCACCCCTCCTCGAGCCATCCGTTGGTGTTGGTCGTCGACGATGAGGCCGACTCGCGTGACGCGCTCGCGCGCGTGCTTGCGAGTGAGGGATTTCGCGTGCAAACCGCGACCGACGGCATCGACGCGTTGGAGCGTGCCGCCGAGCTCCCGCCCGATCTGATCCTCACCGATCTCGCGATGCCGCGGATGGATGGCGTCGAGCTCGTGTCGCGCCTTCAGGCACGTGCACCCGATCTCCCGGTGATCGTCGTCACGTCCACCCACGACCTGACGACGGCGATCAACGCCATGCGGGCAGGTGCCGACAACTACGTCACGAAGCCGATCGACGTGAGCGTACTTCAGCTCGCGATCGAACGTGCGCTCGCGCGGCGCGACGAGCGCGCCGAGTCGAAGCAACTCCGGCGTCAGCTTCGCGAGCGTGTTGGCGAGGGTTTCGGCGAGCTGATCGGCGCGAGCCGCGTGATGCAGAAGGTCTACCGCGTTGCGCGCCAGGTGGCATCCTCGCGCGCCAACCTCCTCATCACCGGCGAAAGCGGAACCGGCAAGGGCGAACTCGCCCGCGCCATCCACGAGCTCAGCGATCGAAAAGATCGGCCGTTCGTGACGGTGAACGCCGCCGCACTTCCCGAGACGCTGCTGGAGAGCGAGCTCTTCGGCTACGAGCGCGGGGCGTTCACGGGAGCCGAAAAGCGCCGGATTGGGCGCTTCGAACAAGCCGATGGCGGCACGATCTTCCTCGACGAGATCGGCGACATCCCTCCTTTGATGCAGGTGAAACTGCTGCGCGTGCTCCAGGAGCGTACGTTCGAGCGCGTAGGTGGAAACGAGTCCGTCGTCGTCGACGTGCGGCTCATCACGGCTACCCATCGCGACCTCCGCGCGTTGGTCCGCGAGGGGCGCTTCCGCGAGGACCTGTTCTTTCGGCTGAACGTCGTCCCGATCGAGGTGCCACCGTTGCGTGTTCGCGGTGGTGACTCGCTCCTTCTCGCAGATCACTTCCTGGAGAAGTTCGCGCGCGAGAACTCCAAAGCACTCGATGGCTTCACGGGCGCGGCACGGGACAAGATCCTCGCCCATCGTTGGCCGGGGAACGTCCGCGGACTCGCCAACGCCATCGAGCGTGCCGTCATTCTCTCGCGCGGGCCGTTCATCGACGCTTCCGATCTGCCCGACGACTCGGTGACCGAGTCCGTGGCGGGGTTGCGGATCCCGGGGTCTTCGATGAAGGAGCTGGAGCGACACGCCATCCTTCGCACACTCGAATCGATGGACGGTTCGACGAAGCGCGCTGCACGAATGCTGGGAATCAGCGTGAGGATGCTCCAGTACCGACTCAGTGAATACGGGGTCTTCGCGAACGGAAAGGCGCGCCCCAGCTCACGCGATCGAGAGCCTGCAGAGCAGCTCGAGGTGGCCGACGATTCGGGCGAGATGCCCGCAGCAGTTGGTCACGAGGAGTGCTCAGGCACGGTCATTCAGTAGGAGTGCCTCTCAGAAGAGGCGCAGGATCACCATACCCACGACGCACGCGCCGAACACCGCGGCCGCAGCGAGCACCTGCCCACTCAAGACCAGCGCCATCGCTCCGAACAGGCAGACGAGGAGCCCGAGCGCGCCGAAGCCGACGAGCTCCGTCCGCCGCAGGGTGAGCGGAGCGAGATCGTAGGTGCGGATCGTCGCGTTGAACGCGAACGCGGCACCGCGCGCGGCGCGCCGATAGATCTGGCGCGCGGCCCGGATGTCGCCCTTCCGCTCGATCGCATCGCAGCGGAGCCCCATCGCGAGGTGCCGCGTCGCCGCGGGCCATGACTCTTCGGCGCCGAGCTGCGCGAGCATGGCATCGGCGTCGCCGTTCGCGCGCGCGATCATCACTCGCGTCACGCGCGCTTCGCTGCTGATCTCGACGACGCGCGCATCGGTCGGCACGCGCGCGAGCCAACGTTCGGCGACCTCGGGCGCGGCTCCGAACGCCGCAGCCCGTGCGATCCGCGCCGCGACGAGCGCGCGCCGGACGGGATGCAGCGAAAGCTCCTGGGTGGACTCGAGCAGCGCCCGCGCGCGCAGTGCATCCTTCTTCTTCAGGAGGAGGTTCGAGAGCGCGAACGTCGCCCACAGCAATCGATGCTCGGTGGCATCGCGCTCGGGCGCGCCGTCGCGAGCGAGGTCCACCTTCGCCGCGGCGATCACCGCGCGCAGCTGAGCGGCCGTCGAGAGTCGACCGATGCCGGGGGGCGGTGCGTCGAAGTCGAGCTCGACGCGCTTCGCGGCCCGCGGGCCCGTCTGGCGATACGGCTCTTCGTCGGTCCCCAACTTGGGCGGCGGCGCCAGCTCGCGCACGTTCTCGACGTTGCAGTAGCCGCACGGCACCTTGAGCACGTTCGCGGTCGGGCGTCCCCAAATGGGCTCGCCACACTCGGTGCACTCGAGGACTCGAAGCTCGGGATCGTGCAGATCGGGTTCGGTCATCTCAGTGCGGCCGCCGGAGCCGAGAGATGTACGGTGGAAACTCGCCAGCCTTCCCTCCCTTGACGTCGACAGATCTCGATATATCTTTGATGCATCTTCGACGGGTCGAGACCGGTCGGAGCAGAAAGAACAGCAAAATCATGCATCCCCATCACCCTCATCATCATCCCTTCGACTTTGCCTCGCGTCGCGGCGAAGGCCGTGGTCACCGCGGCGGCCCCTTCGGTGGTCGCTTCGGCGGCGGCAACCCGTTCGGCGGGAATCCGTTTGGCGGCAACCCGTTCGGCGGCAACCCCTTCTTCCGGCGCGGCGGCCGCGCGCGCAAAGGCGACGTGCGCACCGCCATCCTCGTGCTCCTCGCCGAAGAGCCGCGCAACGGCTACCAACTCATGCAGGAGATCGAGAAGCGCAGCGCCGGCGCTTGGCGACCGAGCCCCGGCGCGACGTACCCCGCGCTCCAGCAGCTCGAGGACGAAGGGCTCGTCCGCATCGACGAAGGCCCCAGCGGCAAGACGTTCAGCCTGACGGACGCCGGCCGCGAAGAGGCGAAGGCCGCGAAGAAGCAGCCCGCCCCGTGGGACGAAGCCGCGGCGGAGACCGAAGGCACCGACTTCCGCGAGCTCTTCCACCAAGTCGCCATGGCGGCGATGCAGGTCGCGCGCGCAGGCACGGCGACCCAGATCGCCGAAGCGCGGAAGATCCTCCTCGATGCGCGGCGCGCGCTCTACCGGCTCCTCGCGGAATCCGACGACGGCGCGGACGAGGAGTGAGCTCCCTCAGCGACTGAGCGCCCGGGCCAGCGCGACACGCGTCTCGACCCCGAGCTTCTTGTAGATCCGATGGGCGTAACTGCCGACCGTGCCGACCGACACGTCGAGCGTCGCCGCGATCCCCTTGTGGGACTGCCCCTCCGCCAAGAGCTCGGCGACTTGCTGCTCACGGGCGGACAGCGTGCCCGCCGGTGACTCGAGCGCGTGCGCCACCACGACATGACGGCCGTCGGACTCGAAGCGATCGAGGAGCACCCAACGCCCGCCACGGCGCGCCGAGAGCGGGTTCTCACGATCACGAGACGAGCCCCGCGCGCGCATGAGTCGACGTACGAAGTCGCGAAGGAGCTCTCGATCTCCGTGGGCCGCCTCGCTGACGTCGAGAGCGCGGCCGTCGAGCGCGAACACGCCCTCCGCCGCGCGCGTATTGGCGCGCAGACGAGCGCCCGTCGTCAACGCTCGGACGACGAGCGCCCACTCGTCGACGAGTGCTTGCGGCCACCTCTCCGCGCGGTCCGGAAGGAGGAAAGCGCCGCCCACGGACGCCTCGCCGGCTCGAGGCGCCCCGAACGTGAAGCAATCGGGAAACCCCCTCTGACGAAGCCACTCCGTGTGGGGGAATGCCCGCGCCGTATCACCGAAGAGCTGCCAATCGGTCGCCACCGGATGCGCGGTTCGGGTGGAGAGATAGGTCGGCTTCTGCTGCCGGAAGAACTTCGCACCGTTCTCCAGAATCGCTCCCGTGCTTCCCCAGGCGGCGGTCAACTCCCGCGAGCCACTACCCGGCAAGATGCCAACGACTCCGTCGGTGACTCCGGGCATGCTCCGCTGCATGGCGGCAAAGGTGCGTGGCAGCCACTCGGAGTCGGGTATCTCCAGCTCGAAGATGGCCTCGGCAATGCTGGAGAAGTCGGGACGGGTCGGGGCCCACATCAGACTCGACCCACCATCTGGAGAGAATGGCGAAGCCCCTCCGCCTCGTCAACGAAGCGGCTTGGTCATTTTCTTGGCGCGAGCGAACGGCGGACTCGTCACTTCGTCCCGGGCAAGCCTTCCACCGGTCGCGGCGTCGCGTTGCAGCCGCTGCATTGGGTGTCGAGCACGGGTGAATGGCCGAGCTGCCCGGAGGCATTGCTTCCCCACGCCAGCGCGGCGTGCGCCGAGATGGCGACCGTGCTGAATTTTCCCGCTGCGATCTCGTCGGCCGTCACGCCCGCGACTTTGGCGGCGGTGCGAACGCATGGCAGGCCTGCAGTGCACGTCGTCGGCTCGCCCGTCGTGGTCCCGTTGCCGAGCTCGCCGCTGCCGTTCGTGCCCCAGCACCACACCTCGCCGCTCGCCGTGCGGCCGCATGCGTGCGACTGCCCAGCGGCCAGCGCGACCACGGCCGGCAGGCCCGGAACGGTGTCGACGGCGTTGAACGACGAGCCGACGTGAACCGCAAATCCGTAGAAGCCCCACGCGAATGCCTGACCGTTCGAGTGGACCGCGACCGTCGCGGCGTTGCTCATCACGAGCGTCTTCACATCGGTGAGGCCCGCGAGCGTCGGAGCAGCGGCGGTGGGGTAGCAACCGCTGCACGCGCCGTCGCCGCTGGCCGGGTCGCGACCGAGGGCCCAGGTCCCGTTGTACCCCCAACAGCGAAGTGTCTTGTCCGACTGAATGGCACACATGTTCGCGGCGCCGACGCCTGATACGGCCAACGCCACGGCGCCCGACTGCACGTTCGTCACCGCGACGGGAGAGCTGGCCGTGGTCGGCGTGAGGCTCGTGTTGCCGAGTCGACCGTACTCGTTCGACCCCCAACAGAACACCGCGCCAGCCTTGGTCAGCGCGCACGCGAACGCATCGCCGGCGCTCACTTGAATGACGGGGTCGTTCGCGGGCAACCCGACGACTTGCGTCGGTGCTCTGTTGCATGGCGTGCCCGCACAAAGGTCGTCACCGTTGGCGTGACCCAACTCGCCGAACTTGTTCCTTCCCCAACACACGACCGTACCCGTCTTGCGCACGGCGCATGCGTGCGCATTGCCGACGCTCACTCGAGTCGCATCCGAAAGGCCGAGGACCTCGAGTGCCTTCGGCGAGCAGGCGCGGCCGCCGGCGCACGTCGTCGCGCCGGAGTCGGCACCGAGTTGGTTGGCGTAGTTCGCTCCCCAGCAGAACACCGTGCCGCTCTTCGTCACCACGCAGGCTTCGGCGCCGTAGTCGTCGCCGCCAGCAGCCACGTCGACGAGCTCGTCACCACCGCACGCGCCTTTGAAGCAGCTCTCCGCGGAGGCGCAGACGTTGCCACACGAGCCGCAGTTCTCGTGACTGGTCGTGGTATCGCCGCAGCCTTGCTTGGCGTCACCGTCGGCTGCGGCATCCGTGATGCCCGCATCGAGCGGTGGGACGGGCTGATTCGAAGGCGAATCGCCCACGCAAGCGAACGAAGCAGCTGCCATCCCGGCGAGAGCCACGAGGTGAGCGCGCATGGTGAAACGTACTCATCTCGTCCTCGCACCAACCATGGTCATTCTCTTCGCACCTCGGGGACGGGCTACCGTCCGCTCCCGCGGAGACGGGCAACGAGCTCACCCCGTGATCCGACCTCGAGCTTGCGATACGCGCTGGCCAGTTGGTTGGCCACCGTGCGCACGGAGCACGCGCGCCGCTCGGCCACCTCCTGGTTGGAGAGACCCAGGAGCACCAGCATCACGACGTCACGCTCGGCGTCGGTGAGCGGCGCGAGCGCGGCGCCATCGACCGTCATGACGCGCAGCGAGCCGAACGCGAGCTCTTCGAGGGCGGGCTTATTCCCCATGAGGGCTCCGCGCGAGAGCATGGGCCAGCTCGACGCGACCTCCGACGCCGAGCTTCGCGAAGATGCGATGGGCGTAGCTCCCAACCGTGCCAAGAGAGAGGTCGAGTCGCGATGCGATCTGCTTGTGCGATTGACCGCCCGCGAGGAGCTCGGCGATTTGGCGCTCGCGCGCGGAGAGGCGTTCGGGCGCGACGCGATGGGTGTACGCCACAATCACATGGCGCCCGTCGGAGTCGAAGCGATCGACGAAGAGCCAGCGCCCTCCCTGCCGCGATTGCAGGGGGTCCTCGCGATCACGGGCGGCTGTTCGCGCGCGCATCAGCCGCCGGACGAGATCGCGCAGGACGTCGCGTTCGCTCCAGGCCCGATCGTCCGCGTCGAGGATCTTCCCGTCCAGACGCAGGAGCGCCCCCGGAGTGTGCGGGCGCCGTCGCAGCTGGGTTCCGAGCGTGAGATGCCGGACCACGAGCTCCCATTGTTTCACCAGTCCGCGCGGGAGGGCGTCCGTCTGCGCGGGGACCAGGAACGAGGCCATTGCAAACGTGCCCCCCGCATTGCGAGCGTTCATCCCGAAGATGTCCTTGAAGCCCTTCTCTTCGAGGTCGAAGATTGCGTCGGCGAGACGCGGAAGGTCAGGCCGCGTGGGTGCCCACATCACGTGCGCCTCACCGGTCCGACGCTAGGTGACGGCGCCAGCGAACTCAACTACTTGCCACGCGTCGCGACGTAGAGATCGGAGGCACCACCTGCGTCCGCGAAGTCCGGGTTGGGAAGGTTGGAGTGGAGGTAGAGGGTACAACCATCCGCCGACACCCACGTCGCCTGCTGGAAGCTGGCCTTGTCGAGCTCGGCGACCAGGACGGGATTGGAGAACCCAGCGCTCTTGCTCGGCCGCGATGCGTAGTAGATGTGCCCCGCGCGCGACACGAAGGCTTGGAGCTCGTCGGACGTGAGCGTGATGGCATTCTCGGAACCGGTCGAGTTCACGGATGCGAGGTTGGTCGGGGTCCCGAAACCGGACGTACCCTTCGTCGCGAACCAGATGTCGCGGCCGCTGCTGCCGGTGCGATTCGACATGAAATAGAGCGTCGTCCCATCGGGGGACACCCAAGCCGGGGAGTCTTCGCCCACGCCGCCGCCGTTGAAGTTGATCGGTGCGGCAACGAGCTGGGGGGCGCCGAAGGAAACGCTCACGCTGCTTCGCGTCGCGACCCACACGTCGTAATCGCCGGTGGTTCCGTTGACGAAGTAGAGCATGAGACCGTCGGCCGTCACGACTGGGCCTTCGGGGCCATATCCGGTGCCAATCGCATCCAGCGCGGAGATCGGAGTCAACGGACCGAACGCAGCGTCGACGGCAGGGCGAGAGACCGAGTAGATCGAATAGGGCGCCCCAGCATCCTTCGGGCGGATTCCCGACGTGAAGGCGCCGAGCGCGTCGGCCGAGAGCCAGATCCAGTTGTCGTCGCCGACTGCGTTGACGGGGCCCTTCAGCAGGACTGGAGCCCCGAACGGCTTCGCGAGATCGCACGCCGCCGGCGCATCGGTCGCCACGTCGGAGGCCGCGTCGGAAGCGGCGTCGTCCCGCGCTGCGTCCGCGCCCGCATCGCCATTCGGGGGCGGCGACGATGCGTCTCCCACGCATGCCGCAATCGCGACCACGGTGAGGACGCCCGCCAAAGCCTCGAGCCGCCCCATCGCGAAGCGTCGCTTCATCCCACGAGCTAACACCGCCTCGGCACCTGCCGCGTGACAAGAAATTGCCCAAGGATCCGCCCTTGGAAGAGCGTGCGTGACCGCCGGACGGCGTTGACGAACGATTGGGCTCGCGCATGATGGCCGCGTGAACGTCGCCATCCTCGGCACCGGGCCCATCGGCAGCACCTTCGCGCTCCACCTCGCCACGAAGGGCCACGCCGTCACGGTGATCGCGCGCGGAGAGCGGCTCGCCCAGCTCCAGCGCGACGGAGCAATCGTCGCCGTCGATGGCCGCCGCGCCGAGGTCACGGTCGCAGGCGCGCTGGACCCGACCATCGCGTACGACCTCGTCATCGTCACGGTGCTCGCGCACCAGCTCGATGCCGTCCTGCCCGCGCTGAAAGGGAGCGCGGCGAAGACGATCATGTTCATGTTCAACACGTTCGCCGATCTGGCGCCGCTGCGGGACGCCGTCGGCGACGCGCGGTTCGCGTGGGGCTTCCCCGCCATCATCGCTTCGATCGAAGGCGGGCGCCTGAAGGCGAAGGTGCTCGCGGGTGGACCGCAGACGACGATCACGACGGAGCCGCGCTGGGCCACGATGTTCTCGGCCGCCGGGATCCCGACCGTGATCGAGCGCGACATGCAGAGCTGGCTGCGGACGCACGCGGTCATGATCGCCGTCCTGATGGGGATCGCCGTTCGCTCCCACGATCGCGGGGCCGGCATCACCGGCGCCGAGGCGACGCTCCACGCGCGCGCGCTCCGGGAAGGATTGGCGCTCGTGCGAAAGCTCGGGGATCGGGTGACCCCACCGATGATCGCGCGGCTCGAGCGGATCCCGGTCTCGTGCACGTCGGCGCTGACGTGGATCGCGAGCCGCGTACCGACGGTACGCGCCGTGGGTGCGGGCGGTCCGGGAGAGGCACGCGCGCTGATCGACGCGATGCTCGCGATCGATCCGACGTGCGAAGCGCTGCGCGCGATTCGTCCGTAGTACACTCCCCTCGTGGCTGGGTACTCGGGGACACCGCTCGCCAAGAAGCTCGGGATCGACGCGGGCACGCGGGTCGCGCTCGTGGCGGCGCCGCGCGGCTTCGGCGCGTCCCTCACGCTCCCGCGCACGGTCAAGCCGGCGAGCACGCTCGCCAAGGGCGCTCGCTACGACGTGATCGTCTTCTTCACCAAGGAGCAATCGCTCCTTCGCGCCGAGTGGCAGCGCCTGGTCGCGCACCTCGACGTCCACGGCGGGCTCTGGATCGCGTGGCCGAAGAAAGCAGCGAAGCTCGCGACCGACATGACGGAAGACGTCGTCCGCGACGTGTTCCTCCCGCACGGGCTCGTCGACAACAAGGTCTGCGCGATCGACGAGACGTGGTCGGGGCTCCGTGTGGTCTGGCGAAAAGAGCTGCGCAAGGAGCGCGAACCCCAATGACCCCTGCTCTCGTCCACCTTCGCCGCGCGGCGTTCGCGTGCCTCCTCGCTTCCCTACCGAGCGCCTGCGGAGGCGCGATCGCGAGCGACGCGAACGACGGGGGAAGCGTCTCCGACGCACCCGCACCTTCGGACGCGACCCCGTCCGACAGCGGGCCGCCGGCGCCCGGTACGCCGCCCGCCAAGCCGCCCGGACCCGTCACGACCTCCACGGCGGTTCGCACCTTCGCGATCCAGCGGGTGTATCTCGGGGAAGCGTCGCGCACGGGCGCGGCGAGCGACACGGCGTGGAGGCAGTTCGGCTACGACCTGGACGGTAAGGTCACCGCCCCGACCGCCAACGACGTGTGTACGCGCGCGAAGGGCTCGCCGTCGTCGAACCAGGCCGATGGCCCTCAGGGGCTCGACAACGCCTTCGGAGCCGTCGTCCTTCCGCTGATCAAGTCCGCGTCCTCGCAGACCGAGCCCTCCAAGACGGCGTCGGCGTTGTACCAAACTGGTAAGCAGACGATGGAGCTCGTGATCGGCGGACTCGACGGGACGAGTACGCAGACGGCAATCGGTCTGGGCGGGGGCATTTTCCCGGCGCTCGACTACGCCGGCGATGGCCCCGCCGTCCCGTTCCCGGGTTTCGGCCCGGGGACGAACTGGCCCGTCCGCGTCGAAGGGCTCCTCGACGGGGCGACGCTCGGTGGCGGCGCGAAGATCTCGCTCGCCGGGAGCTGGGTCACGAACGGCACCTTCGTGAGCGGCGGCGCCTCGCTCGATCTGCCGCTGAACGTCCCGTTGGGGAAGGTTGCCGTTCCGATGATCCTTCACCACGCCGTCGTCACGATCGACGCGAGCGGCAACGGGACCTTCGCCGGCGTCCTCGACACCGAGGAGTACGTCGCGGCGATGAAGAAGGTCGCGGGCCAGATCTCGCCGGCGGTCTGCGGCCTTCAGTTCGATGGGATCGCGGCCCAGATCCGGCAGGCCTCGGACATGCTCACGGATGGGACCAACGTCGCCGGCAAGCCGTGCAATGCGATCTCGATCGGGATCGGCTTCGACGCTGCCTCGATCGCGAACCCGACCCAGATCGCGAAGGCCCCCGTCCCGGCGGCGCCCGATCCGTGCAAGTGAGCCGCGTCACGGCGGTGCGATCACGGCGTGCGCGAGCATGCTCTCCGCCATCGCGAGCACCATCTCCTCGGTCGCCCGCGGTTCGAACCCGAGCACCTCGCGTGCGCGCTCCGAGGACACGTCCTGCCGCTTGCCGAGCTCGCCCGCGGTGAGCGAGGCGGTCGCGTCCCAGAGCGCCATGAGCCGAATCGCGAAGCTCGGGAGCCTGCGCTGGGGGACGCGAAACCCGCGTGACGCGTAGTGCCGCGCGAGGATCGCCGCGACCTCGGCCATCGGCACGTGCGGTCCAGCGACGACGAAGCGGTTTCCCGCCGCCGCCGGAGCGGTCAGCGCGGCGACGTGCATCGCAGCCACGTCCCGCACGTCGACGAGGGCGAACCCCAGATCGGGCACGCCGGGCAGCTCGCGCGCGAGGAGCGCCTTCACGATCTGGCCCGAGACCGAGAAGTCCCCATCGAGCAGGGGACCCAGGATCGCGCCGGGCAGGATGGCGACGAGCTCCAGCCCGTGCTCGCCGGCGAGCTCCCACGCGGCGCGCTCGGCGAGCGTCTTGCTCCGCTCGTAGGCACCGACACCAGCTGCGTCGAGATCCGTCCAATCCCGTTCGTCGTACGTCTTCGTCCCATCGCGAGCGTGGCCCCAGAGGACGGCCGCCGTCGACGACGTCACGACCACCCGGCGCGCGCCCGCCACCGCCGCCGCGCGCAGCACGCGGCGCGTGCCATCGCGGGCGGGAGCGATCACCGCGTCCTCGTCCGCCACCGGCCCCGAAGGCACGGGGCTCGCCGTGTGGACGACGAACGCACATCCCGTCGCCGCCTCTTCCCACCCACCGTCGTGCGCGAGGTCGGCGGGGACGAACGTGAGCCGCCCGCGGTCGGGCAGGTCGAAGCGGGCGAAGCGCTCGGTCGCGCGCGCGACGTCGCGCACGGTGCCGCGCACGCGAAACCCAGCGCGAAGGAGAGCGAGGACCACGTGAGCGCCGAGAAAACCGCTGGCGCCGGTGACGAGCACGGTGTCGGTCATGCGAACCGAAGCTAGCGCTCGAGAATCAGTACACCCAGGGCATGGGATGCATCCCAAGCATGCCTCGTGAGACATGAACGGTCTCGACGGCGGGCACCCGACCTGAGACGCTGGGCCATGGCCGATCTCGGCGCGATCGATCTACCGCTCTTGCTCGCGCTCCAGAGCCTGCTCGCGACGAACAGCGTGACGGCGTCCGCGCGCGCGCTCGGGCGAAGCCAGCCGTCGATGAGCCGCACGCTCGGGCGGCTGCGCACGATCCTGGGGGACCCTCTCTTCGTCGCGGTCGGCCGAACGCTCCGCCCGACACCGCGGGCGCTCGCGCTCCGCCCCGTCGTCGCCGACCTCCTCGATGCGATGCGGCGGCTCACGGCGCCGACGCCCGCGTTCGTCCCGCAAGCCGAGCGGCGCACGGTCCGCATCGCGGCGGCCGACTACGCGACCGTCGTCCTGCTCGACGGATGGATCGCGGCGCTCCGGCAGGAGGCGCCCGGCATCGTCGTGGACGTGACGCCCGTCGACGCGAGCAGCATCGATCCTCTCGCGCGCGGAGAGCTCGATCTCGCGATCGCTCCACGGCTCGCAGCGGTCGGGCTCGATCAGTTCGTCGCGCGGGAGCTCTTCTCGGATCGCGCGGTGTGCGTCATGCGGCGCGGTCACCCGTGGGCGCGGCGCCCGCTCCGGCTAGCGGACTACCTCGCGCTCGAGCACGTGATGATCGGGAGCGTGCTCCCGCCGGTGTCGAGCGTGGACGAAGCGCTCCATCGCCTCCGCCGCACGCGGACGATCGTCGCGCGCATGCCGTCGGTCGTGTCGGCGCTGATGCTCGTGGCCGCGTCGGACGTGGTCGCGACGAGCTGGGCGCGGATCGTTCCCTACCTCGGGCCGCAGCTCGTCGCACGGCCGCTCCCGTTCGCGGTCGCCCCGCTCGAGCTCCATGTGATGTGGCACCCCCGCGAGACGGCGAGCGCTTTCCACCGCTGGCTCCGCGAGAGCTTGATCGCCCACGCCCGCGCGAACCTCACGGCGTCAGATCGGTCAACCGCTTCGGCTTCGGGCCGCACTTCACGCGCGCCAGCGGCCCGCCGAGCGCGGTGAGCTTCTTCCCGTCCCACACCGCGCACGTCGTCGACGTCAGGCCGTAGACGGTGCGGTCCGCGGGGAGGTGCTTCGCGAGCGCCACCAGCTCGCCCCACTCGGGCTCGTCGTGCGCGTCGAACGAGAACGGAACGACCCCGAGACAATCGAACACCTCGGTCGACTCGTCGTTCTCGCCGTGGAAGCGCACCCAGTGCTCGCCGAGCATGATCGAGCCGGCGGAGATGCCCTCGAACCACTTGCCCTTCGCCGCGAGGTCGCGGAAGAACGGCCCCATGCCGCGCTCGTGGATGACCTTCATCCCGGCGTCGACGTCGCCGCCGCTCACGAAGATCACGTCGGCGCCCTCGAGCACGGCCTTGGCCTCGCTCGTCTTCGTCGCCTTCTTCGTGAGCTTCACGGAGTGGACCTTGGTGCCGAGCCCGAACATCGCGGTCGAGAGCATCTTCTCGAACACGAGCGAGTCGCCCGAAGCCGCGCCCACGTACGCAATCACGGGCTGCTTCTTGCCGAGGGACTTCACCATCGCATCGTGATGGCGGAACGACTTGGGGCCCGTCTTGGGGCCAGCGCCGGCGAGCAGGTAGCTGTTCATCGAGGGTTCTCCATCTTCGCGCGAACCGCGGCCCACGTGCGACCGTCGCTTTCGCCGCTCTCGACGGCGAACCCGCTGGCCTCCCACCCCTTCTCGCGCAGGCGCCCGAACGGATCCCGTACGCCGTACCACCCGGCGCGGTGCTCGAGCACGCCGCTCCACCCGTCCGCGAGGAGGAGCTCGGCGGCGTACATCGAGCGCACGCCCGCGGCGCAGCCGAGGACGACCTTGGGCTCGCCCTTGGGGAACAGCGCGTTCATCGCGCGGACGAAGTCGGGGTTCTGCACCTTGCCGCGCGGGGTCATGACCGCGAAGGGGACGTTGACGGCCCCGGCGGGGTGGCCCTCTTCGAACTCCTCTTCCGTCCGGACGTCGACGTAGGTGAACCCTTCGTCGAGCTTGGCCTTGGTTTCGTCGGTGGACAGGCGCGTGATCGCCATCGGGAGACTCGTCCTAGCATGCCTTGCGACATCGGAAGCGCGCTCGTGCGTAGTGGAGAGACCATGCGCGCGTCCTCCATCCTCCTACCGTTCTTCCTCCTCGCCGGCTGCGGTGGGAAACTCGGAGAGGGCCAGGCTGACGCAGACGCGAGCCCGCCGCCGGACGACGCCGCGCCGCTCCCGCCGCCGCCGGTGGATGCGGCCGTCTTCGAGGCCGATCCTCCCCCGCCGAAGCCGAAACCCGCGGAGACGATCGTCGACGACATTCAACCGACGTCGTTCACGCTCGACGGCACCAGCGTCTATTGGACGAATTTCGCCCCGCACCGCCTCTACAAAGCCGCCAAGAACGGTGGCCCGCCGGTCCTGCTCGCGCTCGCCGCGTCGGGCACGGAGGTCTGGGGCGTCGCCGTGAGCGGAGGTGACCTCTTCTGGACGCAGACGACCACGGTCGCCAACCAGGGCGTGGTCTTTCGGGCCAACCTCGATGGCACGGGCGCCGTCCCCATCGCGAGCGGCCAGCGCAACCCCACCCGCATCGTGGCGGACGCCGCGCACCTCTTCTGGTTGAACCCGTGGAGTGGCGGTCTCGGCAACGTGACGCGGGCCGACCACGACGGGAGCAACCTGAAGGTCATCGCCACGGTGCCCACCCGCGCGTACTCGATCACGGTCGGCGTCGGATGGGTCTGCTGGAGCGGCGACGGTGCGTGGTGCTCCGACGTCGACGGGACGAAGGTCACCACGATCTCGACGAAGCCCGTTCAAGAGGTCGCGCTCGACGAGACCTTCGCCTACTACATCGAAGCTCCGGACGGCGTCCTCCGCCGCGTCCCCCTCGCCGGTGGCCCCGTCGAGGTCATCGCGACCGCGACGCCGCAGTTCTCGTCGGCCGTCTCGGTGGACGGGACCCACGTCTACTTCAGCGCCGCCAACTGGCCGGGGATGGAACGCGCGCCGAAGACGCCGAACGCGGCGCCCGAGCTCCTCACGGCGGAGCTCCCGCTCCACTACGTGTACGAGTGGACGTCGAAGTACATCCTCGACGGCGTCTACTACTACTACTTCGGCGTCACCGGAGGCTCGAACACCTCGATCAAGCGGCGCCCGAAGTAGTCGGTCCTGATCAGAGGGGCGCCGTCTCGATCACGACCTCGGTCGTGGTCATCAGCTTGTGCACCGGGCACTTCCCGGCCACCGTGTGGAGCTTCGCCTTCTGCTCGTCGGTCAGGAGCGGACCGTGGAACGCGAGCTTCACGCGCAGCTTGTAGACGCCCTTCCGCTCTTCGGCGTCGTCGCGCTCGACGTGCGTCTCCACGCGCTCGAGCGGGATCCCGTTCCGCCGCGCGTACCACGTCACCGTGAGCGCCTTGCACGCGGCGAGCGCCGCGTCGAAGTAGTCGTGCGCGCCCGGCGCGCTGTCGGCGCCGTCGTCGGTCGCGTAGTCGGCGCGAAACGTGTGCTTCCGCACCTTCAGGACCTGAGGATACTCGCCGTTCGTCTCGGTCGCACAATCGATCGTGTTCACGTGGCCTCCGCGGGGTGGGGGATTCGCTCCCGGTCGTCGCCCGGGATGGTGGAGAAGCGGCGCGCGATCCAGTCCGCGCGCGCGAGCGCGAGCCGTTCCTTCGACGAGCTCACGAAGTTCCAGTCGAGGTAGCGGGGACCGTCGAGAGGCGGCCCACCGAGGATCGCGATCCGACCCCCGTTCGGCGCCGCGAGCACGGGGGTCCCCGAAAGGACCGCGAGGTGCTTCGGCATGAGGACGAAGCCGTCGAGCTCGATCCGTCCCTCGATCGCGTAGACCGCGTGCTCCTCGCCGGGGGCGAGCGGCGGGAGAGTGAAGGTCGCCCCCGGGGAGAGCTTCACGTCGGCGAGGACCGGGCGCCCGGCCGAGCGCGCGGGCGACGCGCGCCCGTGAGCCTCGCCGAGGAGAAGCGCCCACGAGCACCCCGCCTCGTCCCATTTTGGGATGGTCGCGGCAGGGTGATGGGAGAACGCGGGCTCGCACTCCTCGTCGGCGCGGGGAAGGCCGACCCAGAATTGGAGCCCGTGCACGACCGTGCCCGGCCCCACGTCGGCCGGCGTGCGCTCCGAGTGGACGATCCCGCGCCCCGCCGTCATCAGGTTGATCGCACCGGGCTCGATCCGCTGGACGCTCCCGACGCTGTCACGGTGGAGCGTCGCGCCCGAGAGCAGGTACGTCACCGTCGCGAGGCCGATGTGCGGGTGAGGCGCCACGTCGAAGCGCGCCCCCTCCGTGATCGTCTCGGGCCCGAAGTGGTCGAAGAAGACGAACGGACCCACCGTCCGCCGCGTGATCCGCGGCAGCACGCGCGCGACGGGCGCGCCGCCGACCTCCGCGATCCGCGGATCGACGACCAGCGCGATCGCGGGAGGCAGCTCGCTCAACGGCAGGTCCCCGGGTTCGCGATCGCGCGCCGCACCGTGGCGCGGACTGCATCCTTCACACCGTCAGCGTCGAGCGGCTTGAGGCGCGAGGCCACGTCCTTCGGGTGGATCGCGCCGAGCGCCTCGATCGAGGCGAGCGTGAGCGCGAGGCCCTCGCTGTTGATCAGCGGATCATCGGCGTGGAGCGCCACCTTCGTGAGCGCGCTGACCCACTCCGCGTCGCAGAGCGCGCCGAGGGTTCGCGCGGCGGCCGTGCGCACGCTCGCGTCCTCGCGATCGTCGTCGAACCGCTCGCGTACCGACTCCAGCGCCCCCCGCGCCTTGTGGGCGGCGAGCGCATCGAGGATGGCCTCTTCGACCGGGGACGACTTCTCCTTCTTCAGCGCCGTGCCCAGGCTCTCGTCGACGTCGCGCCCCGCGGGCATCGCCCCGAGCGCTTGCGCGGCCGCGAGGCGGACGAACGTCCACGGATCGGAGTCCAGCCGCTTCGCCGCGATCGGGCTCGCCGACGCGGTCTTCTGCACCGCGATCGTGTGGAGGGCGGCCTCGCGCACGCGCGGCTCCGAGTCGTCGAGCGCGAGCACGAGCGCCGCCTGCGCGCTCGCGATGCCCTGCGCGAGCTCCGCCGCACGCGCGCGTACCGGCCAGTCGCGATCCTTGGAGAGCAGCATCACGAAGCGCGACTGATCCTTCGCGCTCCCACCGCGCGCGAGCTCGGCGACCGGGCCGACCGCCAACCAGCGGCGCGCGAACGGAGCGTCGGTCGTGACGATGCCGTCCAGCGCTGCGCTCGCCTCGGCCGAGAGCTCCACCACCCGCGGCCCGAGCGCGCGCAGGATCTCCAGCCGCCGATCGGCGTCCAAGCTCGGCTGGTCGAGCAGCGGCGCGAGCCGCTCGCCCGGGACCTCGCGCGCCGCCATGGCCCAGGCCTGACGGGTGGCGTTGCGCGTCTCCAGATCGCCCTTCCCGAGCTGCGCGGTGAGCGGAACGAGCGCCGCCTCGCGCCCGAGCAGCGCGAGCATGTTCGCGATCTTGGGACACGCCAACGCCTTGTCGGAGTGGACGGAGTTGACGATCATCGACGCGCGGTTGCAGCGCGCCAGTGCGCTCTCGGCCTTGCGCGCGGTCTCCGGTGTGGAGCAGAGACCCTGGAGCAAGAGCGGCGTCGACGTCCCGCACGGCGCAGCCGCCGCGGCGTCGATCGCGAGCTCGCGCCCGAACTCGTCGAGCTTGGCCCATGCGTCACCGAGCGGGACCAGTGCCTTCTCGCCGGCGCGCTTCAGGATTGCGAGCGCCGTGTCGGACGTCGCACCGCCCGCGCTGAGCATCGGCGCCAGGGTCTCGAGCGTTGCCCCACCGACCTCGAGCGCGGAGTACGCGCGCACTTCGCCGAGCGCGAGGCGCGCCTTGGGCTGCCCGCGGTCGTACGCCTGATCGAAGACGAGCCCGACGCAGGAGCTCTTGATCGGCTCGGGCAGGTTCACGTCGTAGCTCGCGCCGCCTTTGAGGAGCGCATCCTCGGGCAGCGTGAGCGCCCAGTTCTTCGCGCCCGTCGTCAGGAAGAGCGTGCGCGGCGCAGCGCTCGGCGCGGCCCCCGGAGCCGCGGCGGGCTTCGTGATCGTGAGCGTGAGGCGCGAGATTGGGACCTCGATCGGTGCGCGGAAAAGCGCGATCTCGCCGCGCCCGGTTCCATCCGCGCTCCAGACCGTCTTGTCGTCGCCATCGACCAGCGCCCGCCCGTCCTCGCGCGAGGTCGTGCCGGCCGACACGAAGAGCGGCGCGAGCGGCGCCGTCACCGCTCCGGCGTGAGCCGAGAGGACCAGCGGCGTCGCCTGCTTCTGCTCGGTGCTCGAGAGCACGTCCACGACGACCGGCGTGAACTCGAGGCTCGCCGGATCGAGCGCCTTGGCGGAGAGGTAGGTGCGACCGCGCCCGCACAGGACGAAGCTCTCGGAGATGTCCGCCACGACGAGCTGCCGTTTCCCGCCGACCTCGACCATCTCGACGGTGCGGCCCGTCATCGATCCGGGCTGTCCGGACGTGAACCCGGTCGCGCCCTGGAACAGGACGCGGGCGCCGATCTGGACGAGGTCGTACGCGATCGGATCCTTCTTCGACGGAACGTGCACCCAGAGCGCGCGGCGCGAGGGCCCGAGATCGAGCGCCTCGATCTTGAGGTTCCGCGGGTCGACCTCGAGCCGCGTCGGGATCGTCGCCGACACCCCCGTCGAAGTGCAGGGCGCCTTGGTGCAGCTCGTCGTCCGGATCTCGCCCGTCGCGACGTCGACCGCGACGCTCAACGCATCGAAGCCCCCGCCCTCGGGCAAGCTGCGCGACACGTCGGCCGCGACCGCGCTCCGCGGGACGACCGAGCCGGCGACGAGCGCCGAGACCGCGATCAGCGCCAATTTCCACCGTTCTCCGCGCATCATCGGGCGGAGCATACTCCGCGCCGCTCCCGCGGGCTTCGCCGTTTGTTTGCCCGTTTTCGTCATGGCGTGTCAGACCCGGAAGCACGATGAGACGTTGGCTCGTGGGAATCGGAGCGTTCGCGCTCGTCGTGGGGTGCGTGTTCACCACGCGCGCGCTCCGTAAGCATGCTCCGTCCGCTGCGGCAGCCGCGCTCGCGAGCGACGAGACACCCGCGGCGCTCAAGGCCGCGCCCGTCGCCGCGGTGGAGGCTCCTCCCTCGTTCAGCGGGCTGGACCTCGTCCACCTCTCCATCGCCGACGGCGGCGTGACGACGACCCTCGACGGCAAGCGGACCGCGAAGCTCACGATCGATCCGGCGCTCCAGCGCCAGGCGAACGCGATCCTGATGCGGCACAAGCTGCCAGAGGCGGCGGTCGTCGTGATGGATCCCGCGACGGGACAGATCCTCGCCTACGCGAGCCACGTCGAGACCGGCCCGAAGCGCGATCTCTGCGTCGAAGCCAAAGCGCCGTCGGCGAGCGTCTTCAAGATCGTCACGGCCTCGGCCCTCGTCGACAAGGCGGGGCTCGGGCCCGACACGCGCGAGTGCTACGCGGGCGGCGGCGATCAGCGCATCACCGCGGGCGACCTCGTCACGGATCCGCTGCGCGACAAGTATTGCGTCACGTTGGGGCAGGCGATGGGCAAGAGCACCAACGCGGTGTTCGCGCGCCTCGCGTCACGCGATCTCACGGCCGCCCAAGTCGACACCGCCGCCAAGAACTTCGGCTACGGCGAGCCGATCCCGTTCGACGTCCCGGTCGCGCCGAGCAAGCTCGAGATCCCCGACGGTGGCCTCGCGTTCGCGCGGACCGCGGCCGGGTTCTGGAACACGACGCTCTCGCCGCTCGGCGCGGTCTGGATCAGCGCCATCGTCGCGCACGGCGGCGAAGCGATCCGCCCGTACGTCGTGCAGGAGCTTCGCGACGAGCACGGTCAGACGACGTGGACCGCCAAGGGCTCGCAGGTCGTTCGCCAGGCCGTCTCGAAGGACACGGCCGCCGCGCTCGGCGCGATGATGGACCACACCGTCTCCGAGGGGACGAGCTACAAGGCGTTCCACGACAAGAAGGGCACGGCGTTCCTGCCGGTCGCTGCGTCGGGGAAGACGGGCACACTCACCGATCCCGACGGGCAGCGCTTCTACACGTGGTTCACCGGCTTCGCGCCGGCGCACCCGAAGCCCGGCGAGCGCCAAGTGGCGATCGCCGTGCTCGTGGTGAATGGGCCGAAGTGGCAAGTGAAGGCGAACGTCGTCGCGCGCGAGATCCTCACCGCGTGGTTCAAGGACGCGAAGGATTCGGGGAAGACGGTGGCGACGCGCTGACGCCGCCCGCTCGAGGCGCCGTGCGCCTCAGGCCTTCTTCTTCGCCGTCTTCTTCGCCGCAGCGCGCTTCGAGCCACGCTCGGCCGCCTGCTTCTTGAGGCGAGCCTTCTTCTTGTTCTGCGCGCGGCGGCGCTTCATCTTCATCGAGTTGCGGCGGTCGAAATTACCCATGGGCGCGCACCTTGCCCCGACCCCGGCGTCAACGTCAAGTCGCGCGCGCTCCCGCAGACGCGTCAGCCAGCGCTCTCGGCGACGGCGTCTTCGCGCCCGCGGACCTCGAGCCGATACCGGCTGTTGATGGTCTCGATGTAGAAGACCTCGCGCCCGGCGAGCCGCAGCACGCGCTTCACCGGCGTGGTCACGTACTCGTGCATGCCGTCCGGAAACTCGATCACCACCACGGACCCCTTCCGCGGGGCGCGCACGAGTCGACCGGCCACTGCACGGGACCCTTTGCCGAGCTTGCGGAGCACGACGTCCACGGAAACAAGCTTAGCACTCACCACCGCCCGGTCGAACAGTGGAAATCGCGATGTAACACCTTCTCCCCCTCCCGCTCCCACTCCCACTCCCCCTCCCTCTCCCTCTCCTTCTCCTTCTTCTTCTCCCCCTCCACTGAGCATCCGTCCATAGCCAGCGGACCGTGTTTGAGGTACCGAACCCGCGTGTCCTCCGAGTCCTCGAGCGACAGGTTCGCCCGTGATTCCCAGCCTCCCCGTCCCCTCGGGCCCCTCGGCCAAGGCCGAGCTACCGGCTCGATCGAGGTCGTCTGCGGCTCGATGTTCTCGGGCAAGACCGAGGAGCTCATCCGGCGCGTGAAGCGGGCCCGGTACGCCCGCCTCCCGGTCGTGGTCTTCAAGCCCCGGGTCGACGACCGGTACGACGCCGTGAAGGTCGTCACCCACGAGGGCATCGGCGCCGAGGCCGTGCCGATCGCCCACGCGCGAGAGATCCCGGCGCTCGTCGGCCCGAACGTCGCCATCGTCGGGATCGACGAAGTGCAGTTCTTCGACGCCGAGATCGTCGCCGTCGTGGACGCGCTCGCGAACCGCGGCGTCCGCGTCATCTGCGCGGGGCTCGATCAGGACTACCGCGGGCAACCGTTCGGGCCGATGCCGGCGCTGATGGCGATCGCCGAGCACGTCACGAAGCTGCACGCGGTGTGTGCGCGCTGCGGCGGAGAGGCTTCGCGCTCGCAGCGGCTCGTCGCCGCCGAGGGCCAGCTCTTCGTCGGTGGCAGCGCATCGTACGAGGCGCGCTGTCGGCGCTGCTTCGTCGATCACGCGGTGGAAGAGGGCTGAGACCTCACTCGCCCAGCTCGCCGCAGCGCCACACCGCGCGCTTCGGCTCGCACTCGCAGAGGAACCCGCGCTTCGGGTAGCGACACACCAGACCGGGAGACGGACACGTGGCGCCGTCGACCGGGAACGCCGGGCACGCGACGCGGTCGCCGACCTCGGGTCGATTCGGGGCCAACGCAACGACTCCGACCAGCGCGACAACCCACCGCATCCCCGAGGAACGCTCTCCGGTGCCCCTTCAGTCCTTCAAGCGAACCGTCGGGAACTGCGCGTTCGGCGGCGGGCCATCGGGCCGAACGACCTCGACCTTCTCGCCCAGAATCCCAATCGCGCCGTCGAGGCGCTCTTCGCCATCGAGGCGCCACGACGTCTTGTAGCGGTGCCACTTCTGCGTGATGGTCGTCACGTTCAGATCGCCGACGTCGATCCGATACCAGCCGATCCGCACGGTGACGTCGGCGTCGTCGTCGCCCTTGAAGCGCATGCCCGCGACCTCGGCGTCGGTGACGCGCAGAGCGCCGTGCCACCCGGCGTGGCGGCGGACGAACTCGTCGCGGTAGTCGTCGCCCACGTCCGTGATGGCGACTTCCATGCGGCCGAAGCGCGTGTGGAGGTTGAACTCCTGCGTCGTCTGTTGGAGCGCAGCCGGCCCCGTCGGCTGGGCGAAGCACGCGGCGAGGGAGCCCGAGACGAGTGTGGCAAATAGGAACGAGCTGCTGCGCATGGCCCCACCCTACGGATGCGCGCGGGGATGGCCCAATTTTCGGTGACGTGGTGTGATGTCTCCATGGGTCGGCCAGGTGTCGTCCGCCACGCGATGATGGGGGTGCTCGCGCTGGTGGTTGGGTGTACTCCCACGCCGACGGTGAAGCCGCCGCCTGCGACCGAGTCGATCAACGGCTCGGGCACGTCGAACGCCGAGGGCACGCCGGACGACGGCATCCACGGTCCGCTCCACAAGGCACACGTGGGCGGGGTGCTCTTCTCGACCGCCCGCCTCGCGGACGACGCGCCGGCCGAAGCGCCGCTCGCGACCGAGATCAACCTCGGTGACCGCGTCTATGCGAAGGCGTTCTTCGCGCTCTCTCCCTCGCACCAGCTCCAGAAGGAGAGCGCGGCGTGTGGTCCGAGCGCGAGCGGCTGGTGGGAGCGCGCGATCAGCATCGACGGCAAGCTCGAGGCGACCGTCGGCGCGCCGATGACGACCGGCCCCGAGTACGAGAAGCAGACGACGGTCATCGTCGACATGGCGGGGATCGACTCCGAGCGCCCGCTGATCTGGCCGAACTTCCGCGAGGAGCTCCCGGTGGCGTGGGCGCTCGCCAACATCGGCGACGGAACGCACACCGTCGAGATCGTCGTCGGCGCGCGCTGCCGCCAGCCGAAGAGCTCGAGCGATCCGCTCGTCGTCCTGGCCAAGGGCTCGCTCGCGGTGAAGGTGACGGCGAAGAACCGCGCTGCGTTCGCGGCCGCCGTCGGCCCCTTCCCGCCCGATGCGCAGTTCAAGAACGCGGCCGAGATGAAGCAGATCACCTCCGCCGCACAGCACAACTACACGCCAGCGCTCTTCATCGACATCCGCGGGCTCGAGGACGACTGGAAGGTCACGTCCGACAACGGCACGCCCGTCGTGCGGCGGCTCCCGGCGTTCGTCGTGATGAAGAACCCGCCGCAGTGCACGTTCCAAGGCGTCGAGGTCGTGGAGGACTGGATCAGCGGCAAGTGGAGCGCCCCCTCGTTCCAGAACGTGAAGGAGGCGCGGTTCGACCCGCAGACGGTTTCGTGCTCCATTGCGCAGGCAAAGGCCCCGAAGCCGAAGTGATGCCGAGCGCCGAAGACCTCTTCCGACAGCATTTCCTGCCCTTCTACCCCGCCGACGCCGCTGCGGATCTCGCGGCCGCGCGCGCGACGGATCAGAACCCGGCGAACAACCCGACGGTCACCGCGCACCTCGACGAGGCCGCGACGATCTTCGCGAAGATGCACGCCGCGGTGCTCGGGAAAGAGCTCGATCTGGATCGCAGCGACGCGAGCGTGCACCGCTTGGGCGCGGCGCTCGGGCGCGACGTCCGCGATCGGTTGGCGCGCGAGCAGGCCGGGAAGGAGAGCCTCCTGTTCCAGGTGACGGTGCACGGCGCCGCGTACGTCGGCGCGTGCATCGTGAAGAACCACGCCGGGGTCTGGGGCGTGCGGCGTCCGTTGTGGGAGAGCGTGGTGCGGCTCGCGTCGAGCGCGGGCGAGGGCGACCTGCCCATCTTCCACTGGTGGTTGAAGTCGCTCGCGGACGACGCGTTCGCCGAAGACGGTTCGGTGCGTTATGGGCTCGGAGAGCGCTACCGCGCGCACGTGGAGGTGCCGCGCCTCGACCCGAGCACGATGCCGGTGTTCGTCGCGGGCGAGCGGAAGCTGCCGCGGATGACGAAGGTCCGCTACGATGTGCTCTACAAGTACCTGAAGGCGCACCTGCCCGAGCTGCGCGACGTGGGCGCGGACTTCCCGAGCCCCGAGCGCTTCGACGCCTACCGGTTCAAGTGGCTCGAGGCGCACGTCCTCGGCGGCGGGCGGATGGTGCTCCTCGCCGGGCTGGGCGAAGGCGGGCTCCACGCGTTCTGGATGGACGGGGCGGGCTTCCAGAAGGCAGCGCTCTTCGCGGCGGACGCGTTCCCGGAGCCGCGGATCGTGATCGCGGGAGACAAGCTGCAGATCCACGTCGCGCAGGATGGGGCGGCGCGGATGCACGAGATGCTGTGGTGGGGTTTGTGACGGGTTTGGCGGGTCGGCGACTCGGCAGGAGGAGGAGGGGGAGGAGGAGCGGGAGGAGGAGGGGGAGAGGGCGCGAGTTGCGCCTGCCTGCAGTACGTGCGCCCCGTCCCCTGCGAACTCACTGAAATTCTTCCCGCCGCGTGGCGGAACGCTAGTTGCTGTTCAGCTCCCGAACCGACTGGGAGGTGATCCATGAGAGCCGTCATGTGCGACAGCTACGGTCCGCCGGAGGTCCTTCGGCTCGCCGAGGTCGACAAGCCCGTCCCCAAGGACGACGAGGTTCTGATCAAGGTCCACGCGACGACCGTTCACGTCGGCGACACCAAGATCCGCGCGCTCCGGCCCGGGATGGGCCCCGTGCTGGACCCGCTCATGAAGACGTTCATGCGCTTCGCGGTCGGCTTCACGCATCCCCGCCACGGCATCCTGGGCATGGAGCTCTCGGGGGTGGTGGAAGACACCGGCCGCAACGTCACGCGCTTCGCGAAGGGCGACGAGGTCTTCTGCAGCACCGGGATGCACCTCGGCGGCTACGCAGACTACGCGTGCATGCCGGAGGACATCGTGGTGAAGAAGCCCGCGAACATGAGCCATGAAGAGGCGGCCACGGTCGCCAACGGCGCGACGACCGCGGTGCACGTCCTCGACAAAGCCCACATCGAGCCCGGCCAGAAGGTGCTCGTCTACGGCGCGTCGGGGAGCGTGGGCACGTTCGCGGTACAGATCGCGCGGAACCTCGGCGCCGAGGTCACCGGCGTCTGCAGCGGCGCCAACCTGGAGCTCGTGCGCTCGCTCGGGGCCACGAAGGTGATCGACTACACGACCACCGACTTCACGCAGAGCGGCGAGACCTACGACGTCGTCTTCGACGCGGTGGGCAAGCTCTCGCACGCGAAGGTGAAGCACGCGCTCACGAAGAACGGGAAGTACCTGAACGTCCTCACCGACTCCGGCACGAACATGACGGTCAGCGCCGCCGCGCTCGAGCGCGTCAAGGACGCGATCGAATCCGGCGCGCTGAGGACCGTGATCGACCGGACCTACCCGCTCGAGCAGATCGTCGAGGCGCACCGCTACGTGGACACCGGTCACAAGAAGGGCAACGTCGTGGTGACGCTGGCCTAGGCCATGCTCCCTCGTGCGCTCTTGCGCGTGGCGCTCGCGAGCGCACTCGTCGTCGGGTGTGCGCGGAGCGACGGATCGGATCGCGGTTCCGACACCGTGGGCCGTGGTGGAGAACCCGTGGCGCTCCCCGCGCCGACCGTCGGCGCGGTCGCTCTCGACGACGCGCTCGCGCGACGGCGTTCGGTCCGAAGCTTCTCCAGCCAAGAGATCTCCACCGCGGAGCTCGGCCAGCTCTGCTGGGCCGCACAGGGAATCACCGAGCGAGACGGCAGCGGCCGCGCCGCACCATCGGCGGGCGCGCTCTACCCGCTCGAGCTGTACGTCGTCCTCCCTGCCGGGCTCTTCCACTACGAGCCGCGCGAGCACCGCATGCGTCAACTCGACGCGGTGGATCATCGCGCGGCGCTCGCGCGCGCCGCGCTCGACCAGGACGCCGTGTCCAATGCCGGCGCGGATCTCGTGCTCACCGCGGTGGTCGCGCGGACCCGTGCGAAGTACGGCGACCGGACCGAGCGCTTCGTGGCCATGGAGGCCGGACACGCCGCCCAGAACGTTCTCCTCGAAGCGACCGCGATGGGGCTGGGCGCCGTGCCGATCGGGGGGTTCGACGACGGAGACGTGCGCAAGGTCCTCGGCGTCGGGGGAGACGAGCTCCCGCTCTACGTCATCGCGACTGGGCACCCTCGCTGACAGCGATGCCGTTCGCGGTCACTTCTTCGGGATCATCGGGACGAAGCGCACCCGCTCGATCGTCTCGCGCGTCAGCGTCGTGCCCTTCTTCTTCACTCGGACCAGCCACTGCGCCTCGTCCTGCGGCCCCACCGGCGCGACGAGGATGCCCCCGTCCGCGAGCTGATCGAGGAGCGCCTTCGGGAGCTCCGGCGGCGCGGCGGTCACGATGATCCGATCGAAAGGCGCGAGCTCTGGCCAACCAGCGTAGCCGTCGCCGACGCGGACGTGCACGTTCGAGTACCCCAGCTCGGCGAGCACCCGGGTCGCACGCGCGCCGAGCTCCGGCAAGAGCTCGATGGTGTACACGTCGGCCGCGAGAAGCGAGAGGATGGCGGCCTGGTAGCCGGAGCCCGTGCCGATCTCGAGCACGCGATGGTTGGGCGCGACCTCGAGGACGTCGGTCATCTCGGCGACGAGGGTCGGCTGCGAGATCGTCTGACCGAGAGCGATCGGGTACGGCCGATCGTCGTAGGCATCTCGGAGCGAGGCCTCCGGAACGAAGAGGTGTCGTGGCACCTTGCCCATCGCGTCGAGAATTCGCGCCGACTTCGTGTAACCGCTGGCTTCGATCGTCTGCACGAGCGCGCGCCGCAGCTTGCGCGCTTCCTCACTGTCGCCCGCGGTCGACGTGTCCGGTGCTGAGGCGGCCTTCGCCTCTGCGGTGGGCTTTGGCTCGGAGGTCGGTGCCGTTCGCGTGCACGCGAGCGCCACGACTGCGATCCATGCGACCCTCGCCCCGCCGAGCACGACGCTACCCTTCGTCAGCTTCGAGCGCCCGGTCCAACCGTTCGGCGATCGCGGGATCGACGTCGGGCGAGCTCTGCGCCCGCAGCGCCTTGACCACCGCAGCGAAGCGCCCGCCGAAGCGCTCGCACACGTCGCACCCGGCGACGTGCGCCTTCACCTTCTCGACCTCGGCGTCGGACAGCTCGCCGTCCACGAAGTCGGTCAACCGAGCCAGCACCTCGGAGCAGCGCAGCCCGGCGACGAGGCGTTCACCTTCCATGGCTACGCTCCTCTCTCGTCATCTCCGCGATCAGGTGCAAGCGCGCGCGGTGGAGACGACTCTTCATCGCCGCACGCGAGAGGCCGAGCACGGCTTCGACCTCCGGACCGGACAACCCCTCGACGTCGCGGAGCGTGAGGATCTCGCGATCCTCCTCCGGGAGCCGACCCAGCGCGCCACGGACGCGTTCGGTCTCCTCGAGCTCGGCCGTCAGTGCTTCGGGGTCGCCGAAGCCCGCCGCGCAGCCGAGCGCTTCGATCTCGGGCGAGTCGAGCGTCTCGAACCGACGCGGAGCACCGGCGCGCACCCGCCCGGCGCGTTCGGCGGCGTGACGCGCGATCGTGCAGAGCCACACGAACGCCGTCGAGCGCCCTTCGAACCCGGACGCTCCGCGCCATGCGGCGACGAACGTGCGTTGAAGGACGTCCTCTGCATCGGCGTCGCTCCGAACGAGCGTGCGCGCGTAGCGGTGAACGCGCCCGCGCAAACGTTGCACCACGACGCCGAACGCCGCGCGGTCGCCTTGGCCAGCGCGGCGCACGAGGGATTCGTCGGCGTCGTCGGGCGAGCTCATCCGTCAGGCGTGGCGGACGCGACAGGTGCTGACGCCGAACAGCGTGTAGAGCGGGCAGGTCCCGACGATGCCGGTGAGCAGCGGGATGACGCCCAGCACGGCCCACGGGGTCTTCGGGCCGACGAAGAAGAGCGCGAGGATCGCGAGGCCGAGAACGACACGGATGACACGCTCGACGGGGTGCTCGTTGGTGGCGAGGAAGCGGGAAGCCATGGTGGTTTCTCCTTTCGTCTGGAGAGAGCCACGGCGCTCGAAAAAGGATTCCGTTTTCTCTCCGGCACTCGATGGGCGGCGCTCAATGGATGACCGCGTCGTCGTGGACCTCGACCGCTTCCTCGCTCCGGCGCAACGCGATGACCTCGCCGCGGCTGCCGCCCGCCGCGACCGTGGGTGATGCGGTCGCGATCAGCCACTGCACGCGCGGCAAGGCCTCGCGAACCACCGTCGCGAACGCGCGCTGCGCGATCGGGTCCAGCCCGAGCTCGGCGTCGTCGACGATCGAGACGCCCTCCGCCTCGATCGGATCGCGCTCCGGATATGCCCCCGCCACCGCGCGCAACGTGCCCGCGACGATCGCGACGAGGTGCTGTGCGCCGCGCGACAGATCGTCGAAGACGACCTCGCGCCCGTGCTCCTCGAACGTGGGCTCGAGCGAGCGCGGGTCGACGCCGCGGAACTGCGCGCCGAACGGCCCGAGCGTCACGCCGAGCGCATGCCGGAGCGCCGAGCGCATCGCGCGCGTGCGACCTTCGCCCTCGGCGAGCGCGCACGCGATCTCGACGTGCGCGAGGAGCTGCTTCGTCTCGCGCGTCAGATCCGCGCGATTCGCGTCTTCCAACACCGGCACGGCCCGCACGTCGTAACGGAGCACGCTCCGCTCGGGCGCGCTCAGCACGATCGGCTGGCGCGAGAACCAGCGCGCCCCCGAGAAGCCGACGCAGCAGAACCCGCCCTGCTCCTGCGCGCGCTTGTCGAAGAGCGCTTGCTCGCGCCGGCGCAGGAGCGTCTGCGATTCGTCCTCGCCGAACGCGACCGCGCTCGGGGACGCACACACGAGCGGGTGCGGACGCGCGGGGTCGTCGTCGCCGAGATCCCACTCCGTGAACGCGAAGCCGGGCCGCCGATCGCCGTCGAGCGGCGCCGGCGCGGGCTTCGGCTGGAGCGGGACGGCAAAGCCCGGACGCGTATAGAGCGCCGCGGTGAGCAAGCCCGTCTTCCCCACGCCGTCGGCGCCGAACAGGATCGTGAGCGGGCGCGGTTTGCCGCCCGCTTCGGGCGTGTCCGCGAGGACCACGCGGAGCGGGCTCCTCCCGAGACTCGCGAGCGTGACGGCGTGGAGCCGCATCAGCGACGGATCCCGATCGTGACGCCACCCGGCACGGTCTGCTTCGCGATGAACGCGCCGAGCGCATCGTAGTAGTTGCCGAGCGGCGTCCCCGGTCGATCGCGCCCGACGACCCAGTCGATGTGGGTGAGCGTCGGCTCGTCGATCGCGGTGAACGCATCCGGGTCGCTGCGATCCTTGCCGGCGCTCGGGCGCCCAGCGCCGACCGGCGGGAGGAACGCGCGAAGGTTGTCGTACGCGCCCTTCTTCGCGACGACGGAGCCCGCCGCGAGCACGGGGACGTCGATCTCCTTGCCGTGCTTCGCGACGAGACCGTAGAGCTTCGAACGCCAGTCATCGTCCGCGATGTCGAGCGTGGATGCCGCGGTCGCGTCGATCGTGAGCCGCTGCGGGAAGTACCACTCGGCGAAGTTGAGCTGCGGCCCCTCGTACCAAGCACGCGCGGCGTCGTCGATCGAGGTCGCTTCCTTCGGGTCGACGGCGTCGTACTCCTTCCACGTGTAGGTGGCGTTGGGATCGGACGGGTGCTTCAGCTTGCCGCCGAGCGCGCTGTCGTAGTCGGTGATGGCTCCGCCTTCGCCCTTGCCGCACGAGACGGCGGCGATCTGGAGCCCGCACGACGCGTCGTCGAAGGCGAAGCCGAAGGCGGCGCGGTTCGTCAGCTTGGGCACCGGCGTCTGGCCGAGGAGGATGCCGAGGAGCGAGTCGCGCCCCTCGTCCACCGCGATCGCGTCGGGCGCGAAGCGCGCCTGCATCGCGACGTACTCGCTGACCATGTACGCGCGCGTGCCGAGGAACGGGAGCGCGAAGAACACGTTGCCCCCGCGCACGTCCTTCACGACGCCGGGCCGCGGACCGAAGCCGACGTCGCTCTGCGCCGCTCCGTTCTCGTAGCCGTCCTGATCGAACGGAGCCGGCTTCCCTTCGGTGCCGCTCACGCTGTCGACCAGGACCAGCCCCGCGAGCTCGCGGTATCCCGGCGTGCCGCCGAAGTCCCACGCGGCGTACTCCTCGACGAGGATGCCGCCGAGCGAGTGCCCGAGGAGGATGACGCGCTTGGCGCGCTCCTCGGCCGGGATGAGCGCGATCGCGGCGCGCAGATCGCCGAGCGTCGTCGCCGCGCCCCACTCGCTCGCCCACGGCGACTCGACGCCGCTCTTGAAGCCGGCGAACGTCTTCCCTTCGACGACGGCGCCGTCGTCGTAATAGGCGCGCGCCTTCGCGGGATCGCGCTGGACCTCCGCCACGTCGAGCCCGTGCGTGTCCTCGAGGAGGTTCGACCGCCGATCGATCGCCCACGCTTCGTACGCGTCGCCAGCGGTGCTGCGCCGCACGACGGCGCGCGCGATCCCGTCGAGCGAGCCGGCGCCGCCGAGGAACCCCGGCATCATCACCACGATCGCGCGCGCGGGGCGCGGCGGATCGGCATCGACGCGGTAGCGGACGACCCTGAGCTTGTTCTGCTCGGGCGGGGTCGACGCGTTCTTCACCGGGTTCGGCCCCGGGACGACGCCGTCGATCACGAAGGCCTCGCGCCGGATCTTGACCGAGCCAGGATCGTCGACGACGACGCTGGCGGGCGGCGGAACGAAGGGGGGTGGTGCCGACTCGGAGCTGCACCCGAGCGCGACGAGGAGAGCGACGAGGACGAGGCGTTTCACGGCGTGCGGAATGGAAGCACGCGACGGGGCGATTGGCGAGCCAGGGGCTATGCTCCGTCCGTGGCAACCTCTCGCTCCGCTCTCCCGGGGAAGACCGAGCGCCGCTTGGCGCTCGCCATCCTCGTGACGGCGCTCGTCCCCCTCACGGCCGCCATCTTCCTGTCGCAGTCCCTGTTCTCGCAGGCGTCGGCGATCTGGTTCAACCCGGAGGTCGGCGCTCAGCTCGATCGCGGCGTGGACCTCTATCGCGACTACGTCGCGGTCGTGAAGGAGGACCTGCGCCATCAGGCCGATGCCATCGCCGCCGACGGCAAGCTCCGCGACGCCGCCGCCCGCGGCGATCGGAGCGCGACCGACACTCGCCTCGCAGAGCTGTTCGCCGCCCACCCGGCGCTCGTCTCGCTCCACGTCGAGGACGGCTCGGGCAACGTCATCGCCACCCACGATCGCGGCCGCCCCCTCGACGACGCGAAGGAGAAGAAGCTCGACGTCGTTCGCCCTCTCGGCGACGACGGAGCGCCCGTTCTCTCCGCGACGTTCGCGGCCGACCGGCGCCGCATCGACGAGCTCGAGACCAACGGCTCCGTCGTCACGCGCTATCACCAGCTCGAGCACTCGCGGTCGGAGCTCTACGACGGCTACGTGCGCGCGTTCATCGTCCTCCTCATCATCACGATGCTCGTTGCGCTCCTGAGCGGCACGATGCTCGCGCGCGGCGTCACGCGCCGGATCAACCGCCTCGCCGCCGCGATCGACGTCGTCACGAAGGGGGACGACCTCACGGTCCGCGTGCCCGTCACCGGCTCGGACGAGCTCACCGACCTCGCGAGCACCTTCAACCGCATGCTGAGCGAGATGGCGACGTCGCGCTCGCGCATCGAGTACCTCCAGCGCATCGGCGCCTGGCAGGAGATGGCGCAACGCCTCGCCCACGAGATCAAGAACCCGCTCACGCCGATCCAGCTCGCGGTCCAGGAGTGCCACAAGAAGTACGCCGGGGACGATCCGAAGTACCGCGCGCTCCTCGATACGACGCTCGAGATCGTGGAAGAAGAGGTGGGCGTCCTCCGCCGCCTCGTCGGCGACTTCTCGAGCTTCGCGCGTTTGCCCCACGCCGAGCTCGAGGAGTGCGATCTGCGGGAGTTCCTCCGCGACTGCCGCGACCAGCTCGGGCACCTCGAGGACACGGCGTTTCCGCCGGACTCGATCGACGGCGAGGTCCCGGCGTCGGTGGAGGAAGGCCCGCCGAACGCCCCCAAGGTCGGTGTCACGTGGGAGCTCCCTCCCGGCTCGATCCCCGTCGCCATCGATCGGCAGATGCTGCGGCGCGTGCTCGTCAACCTGGTCCGCAACTCGGTCCAAGCGATCCGCGACGCGCGCGGCGCCGGCGCGGGGCCGAGCGCGACGATCGGAGCCGTGCGCGTCCACGCCGAGACCGAGGGGAGCGAGACGACGATCTTCGTCGACGACGACGGGCCGGGCATCGCGAAAGAGCTCCGCGAGCGCATCTTCGAGCCGTACTTCACGACGAAGGAAGACGGCACGGGGCTCGGGCTCGCGATCGTGAAGAAGATCGTCGTGGAGCACGGCGGGACGATCTCGATCAGCGACGCTCCCGGCCCCGGCGGCGCGCGGATCGCGATTCGGCTCCCGCGCGCGGCGCGCGTGGAGACGGCGGCGGGCGTCCGCGAGGCCCGCGCGCGCGCCCGCGCCGAGGGCGTGGCGACCAACTGAGCGGACGGTGCACGGGAGCGCGCTTGGTGTGCGCTCCTGCGCTCGAAGCGCATGCGCACGATGCGCAAGGCCGCTGCATGCACGCGACTCTCCACGCTCCCGCCGTGGTACGGCGTGTGCTATCCCCTTCAATCATGCGCGGGGCGAAGGCAGCAGGAGTGATCGTCATGTCCTCGGCGATCGCGGCATGCTCGCTGATCACGCCTCTCGACGGGCTGGACGGGGTTCCGACCACGGATGCCGGGGTCGAGGCCGCCTCGGACGCGAAGCCATCCGATGCGAACGCCGCGGACGCGGACGGCGGCGTCGCGTGCGGGTTCCCCGGGGAGACGTGTTGCGTCGCGCCGCTCGCGCCGTGCGAACAAGGTCTCGTCTGCAACGGCACCTCGAAGTGCATGGTCAGCGACGCGTGGGCGCTCGGCCAGTACAGCGCCGTCCTGGAAGCGAGCGTGGTGAACGTGCTCGTGACGGCGCACTGGGACGGGGCGGCGTGGACGCAAGGCAAGCCGGTCCTGACCGAGACCGGGCCGCCGTCGATCCCGGCCCAAATCCTCGAGTCGAGCGGCGGCGAGCTCCGCGCCATCTTCAACACGACCACGATCGGGAAGATGTACGCGTACAACGGAGTCAGCTGGCAGGAGTGCAAGACGGGCAACGCCTGCCTCGGTCCGCAGGCGACGGCGAAGCTCTGGGCGGTCGCTGCGGTCTCCAACTCCGGCGCCGCCGAGTTCTGGGTCGCCGGGACGAACGTCATGTATCGCTGCGCCAACGGCCAAGCGACCTGCACGTCGGTGACGAACGGCATCAGCGGCACGTGGGGCACCGGGACGTTCGCCGGAACGACGCTCCAGGATCTCTGGTACTCGGTCTTCGATCACGTCCTCCACTACGACGGCACCGTGTGGTCGTCGCAACCCGTCGCCGACGCGCGCGCGATCGGGATGCTCGGCAAGAACGACCTCTGGGCGGGCGACAAGCAGTTCCGGCACTACGACGGCAACGCGTGGTCGAGCCCGTACCTCGCGGACGGGTCTCCGTTCACGGCGAACGTCACGTCGATCGACGGCGCCGGACCGAAGTACGCGTTCGCGGTGGGGAGCCTCTCCAACTCGCCCAACGCCGCCTACGCCGCGCACTGGGACGGGTCGACGTGGACGAAGACCCCACTCCCCGCGAACCTCACCGCCGTCAGCAACGTCTACGCGCCCTCGCCGATCGAGGCGTTCGTCGTCGGGCGAAACGGCGTCGGGACGAACACGGGCGTCTTCGCGCAGTGGGACGGCACGAAGTGGAACGCCGTGCCGAGCCCGACGATCAGCTACCCCGGCGAGACGATGCCCGGCGTCGTGAACTGGGTCTCCGTCACCGGGCGCGCGCGACCGCGCCGCTGAGCACGCGCTCGACAAGCCCCATCGGGAGGTGCATGTTGTGCCCCGATGGCCAAGCGCGACGAAGACGACGGCGGCTCGAGCACGCTCTACGGAGTCGCGGGCGCGCTTCTGGTCTTCGGGTTCCTCGGCGCGTTCGCGTTCCTGCCCCGTCTGTTCGGCGGGCTCGGCTCGGGCGCCGGTCAAGGCAAACCCGCGCCGGACATCGACATGCCGGTGATCGCCAACGGCGCGCAGCTCGACCTGCCGGCTCCGGCGGACGGCGGAGCAGTCGCGCCCGGAGCACCGTCGTCGCTGAAGCTCTCCGATCTGCGCGGCAAGGCCGTGCTGCTCGACTTCTGGGCGACGTGGTGCGGCCCGTGCCGCGCCGAGATGCCGATCGTCGACAAAATCGCAGCGCGCTACCGCGATCAGGGCCTCGTCACCATCGGCGTGAACGCGGGAGAAGACGCGGACGACGTTGCGCCGTGGGTCAAGGCGAACGGCGTGCACTACCCGATCGTCGGGGACAACGGCTCGTCGCAGCGGAGCTTCGGCGTGGACAGTCTGCCCACGCTCGTCGTGATCTCGCGCGAGGGGAAGATCACGGCGATCCGAATCGGGATGACGGAGTCGGCGGAGCTCGAGCGCCTGATCAAGGCGGCGCTGTAGGGCCCACGCCCCCGCGCATCGGCAGGAAGAACCTCTTCCCGTTGAGCTCGTTCTCGCCGCAGTAGAGCTCCGCGTCGAACGTCTCTTTCAGACGCCGGTACGTCATCACCTCCGGCACCGTCCCCGCCGCGATCAGCTTGCCGCCTTTCAGCAGCGCGACCCGCGAGGCCCACTGCGCCGCCGCGTTCAGATCGTGCATCGACACGACGACCGCGATCGACTCCTTCTCCGCGAGCTCCGCGAGCAAGTCGTAGAGCGCGAGCTGGTGCTTCACGTCCAAGAACGCGCCGGGCTCGTCGAGCAAGAGCGCGCGCGGCGTCTGCGCGAGCGCGCGCGCGATCGAGACGCGCTTGCGCTCGCCGCCGCTCAGGCGCTCGACGGGACGATCGGCGAGCGCTTCGAGATCGCACCGCACCATCGCATCGCGCACGGGCGCTTCGTCGGCGCCGCCGAGCCACATCCAGCCGCGCTGATGAGGAGCGCGCCCCATCGCGACGACCTCGCGCACCGTGTACCCGAAGACCACGTCGTCCGACTGCGGTACGACGGCCACCGAACGCGCGATCTCGGTCCGGTCCATCTCGGCGAGGGGCCGCCCGAAGGCGTGCGCTTGCCCGCGGGCGGGGGCCAACGTGCCCGCCATCACCCGCAGAAGGGTCGACTTTCCGGCCCCGTTCGGGCCCAGGAGCACGAGAATCTCCCCCGAATCCACGCTCAGACTTACATCGTCAATCGCGGTGACGGTGGTGGATGGGTAGGTCGCCGAGACCCCCGCGAGCTCCAGCGCATGCCCCTTTCCTTCCGCCATGACTCGCCGCATCATATGCGGAGGCGCCGGGAAAGCGCGCGAATCCGCGCATGCATCCCTCAACCATCGAGGCGTCGAGGAGCTCGTCGTGGAAGCGAAGACCGAAGGCACTCCCCGGAGCACTGGGGAAGGAGGCAAGCGCCTCATCAAGCGCTACTCCAACCGCAAGCTCTACGACACGAAGGACAGCCGCTACGTCACGCTGCTGCAGATCGCCGATCTGCTGCGCGGCGGCGAAGAAGTGCAGATCATCGACAACAACTCCAAGGAGGATCTGACCGAGGTCACGCTCGCGCAGATCATCTTCGAGGAGAAGAAGGCGAACTCGCGCACGGTCCCCCTCCAGACCCTCAAGGAGCTGATCCATCAGCGCACGGAGAAGGTGCTCTCGGATCTGCGCGAAGGACCCATCGGTCGGCTCATCCCGGGCCAGAAGGCGGACAAGGTGGACAGCAAGCTCGAGACTGGGGCAGAAGTTCCCACCCCGCCGGCTCCCCCGCCCGTCGTCGCGCCGCCGCCCCCGCCCACCAAGCCGACCCTGGTCGAGCAGGCGAAGCTCCGCTGGGAGGACCTCCAGTCCAACGTCGACGAGCGTATCCGCTCGATTTTGCCCAGCATTTTGCCATGGCAACAGCTCGAGGCCGAGGTGAAACGCCTCCACGGCAGAATCGAGGAGCTCGAGGCTCGGGTAGCCGGAGGCGAAGCCAAATTGGCAGAGAAGAGCAAGCCCAGCTCGGGCGGAAAATCCAAGGAATAGGCTCGCGAAGCCCCCGGTTGACCCGGTCGAAGCCCGGATTCACGTTGATGTGAGCTCGAGCTTTTCGGTGTGAACCCCATGGCCCTGTTCGACGATCCTTCCCCTTCCCGCGACGGCGACCAATTCCTCGAAGAGACGATGTCCCACATGGACGCGCTCTACGGCGTTGCTTGTCGGCTCACGCGCAACCCGACCGAAGCCGAGGATCTCGTGCAAGACGCGCTCGTGAAGGCGATGCGCGCGCGCGATCAGTTCCAGCCCGGGACCAACCTGAAGGCGTGGCTGTTCCGGATCCTCACCAACACCTTCATCAACAAGTACCGCCGCGGTGGCCTCGAGCGCTCCGTCCTCGAGGGCCCCGACGCCGATCCGCTGGCCGATGGCTGGGTCAGCGCCTCGACGATGCGTCAGCTCCGCGATCCCGAGACGATCGCGCTCCTCCCGATCGTGGAAGGCGAAGTCCGCCGCGCGCTGGACGCGCTGCCGCCCGAGTTTCGGCTCGCCGTCGTCCTGGCCGACGTGGAGGAGTTCTCTTACGAAGAGATCGCCGATATCATGGGGTGTCCGATCGGCACCGTCATGAGTCGTCTCCACCGTGGTCGCAAACTCTTGCAGAAGTCGCTCTACGCACACGCGCTCTCGATGGGCATCGTGAAGGGTGAAGACGCCGTCGGCGAGCCGAAGAACGAAGCGCCGGCCGATCTGGGTGCCTACCGCGCGAAGAAGCGAGGTGCGGCATGAGCGCTTGTCGTGACTACGTGCATCTCCTCGGCGCCGCTGCCGATGGCGAGCTCGAGACCGAGAAGCAGCTCGAGGTCGATTCGCACGTCGACGAGTGCGAGGGCTGCCGTGAGCGCGTGCTCCTCGGCAAGGCGACGAAGGCGTCGCTGAAGAGCGTCGTTCGGACCAGCGCCCCCGACACGCTCCGCGCGCGCATGGCCGTCGCGATGAAGGCGGAGCTCGCCCGCGGCGCCTCGCGGGAAGACTCGAAGCGCAAGACCGTGGCGTGGCGCACGATCGTTCCGCTCGCGACGGCGGCAGCGTTCGCCCTCGCGTGGGGCGCGCTCTCGCGTCCCGCGAAGGACGGCACCGTGCGCGCCGGCTTCAGCGACGATCTCATCGCCGATCTGGTGGCCGAGCACTCGCGTCCGCTCCCGCCCGAGGCACGTGATCCCCAGGGCGTGAACCAACTCGGCCAGTACGTCGGCGTCCCCGTCCACGCGGGCACGCTCCAGCAGCGTCACCCGGGTGCGCGGCTCGTGGGCGGGCGCGTCCTCCCCGTTCACCAAGAGCGCGCGGCGATGCTCCAGTACGAGGTGCCGCAGCAGAACGGCGAAGTTCGCCGCGTCAGCATCTTCGTCTTCGATCCGCGCCGCATCCAAGTGAACGACGCCGACCTGTCGGCACGGCCGGTCGGTACGGCCCAAGTCCGCGTCGGGCACCAGAACGGCTACTCCGTGGCCGTCATGCAGAACGACGGCGTGGGCTACGCGCTCGCGAGCGACATGGACGAGGACGAGACCGCCGAGCTGGCCGTCGCGTCCGGCGACCAGTGACACGGGCGACCCAGAACCGCGCGGATTGAGCTGCTAGCATCGGGGAATGCGTCTCGCGTCCCTCTTCGCGCTCGGACTCCTCGTCGCCTGCGGTGGTGACGACTCCACGACGACCCCTACGCCGGATGCGGCGAGCGACGTCACGGCCCCGGTCGACGCGTCGTCCCAAGATGGTACCGCGGCCGAAACGGGAACGCCCGACGCCACGGGCACCGACGCCAACCCCGGCGACGGCAGCTCCACGTTCGTGCTCACCAGCAGCGCCTATGCCGAAGGCGGGGCCATCCCCGCGGCCAACTCGTGCAAGGGCGCCAACGACTCGCCTCCCCTCGCGTGGAGCGGGGCACCGGCGGCGACCAAGAGCTACGCGTTCACGTTCATCGACAAGTCGAACGGCCTGGTCCATTCGGCCATGTTCGACGTGCCGGCGGGGACGAGCTCCCTCCCCGCCGCGATGCCCAAGGTCGCAAGCCCGCCGAACCCGGCCGGCATGAAGCAGGTGAAGGCGTACGACAACACGACGTACGGCTACCTCGGTCCGTGCCCGCCGAGCATCCACACCTACACGTGGACGATCTACGCCGTCGACGTGGCGGCGCTCCCCGGCGTCACCACGGGCTCCACGCGCGCGCAGGTCGTGACCGCGCTCGCGGGTCACACGCTCGCGACCGCGACGCTCACCGGCACGTTCACGCCGTGAGCGCTCGGTGAGGCGCGCCTTGCGCCCATTCCTACTCGCGGTAGGAGAAATCATGTCCACGGTGAAGGTGTCGGTCGCGATCGGCGAGGAGGAGCTTCACTGGGCGCGATCCATCGCGCGCCGAGAGGGGAAGAGTCTCTCGGCGGTGCTGACCGAGTCCCTCGCAGAGCGCCGGCGGCTGGCGGCACTCCGCGAAGTCGTGTCGTGGATGGGTAAGGGAGAGGCGCCTCTCTCCAAGGAGGAGCTCGCCGCAGCGAGCCGTGAGCTCACCGATACGGTCACCCGACCGCAGCGAACGCGAGCCAGAAAGTCCGCGCCTCGGCGACGATCGTGATCACGCTCGACACGGGCGCCTTGTCGCGATCGAGCGGCGCGACCGCGCGATGCTCGCATTCATGACGGCCGCCTTGGGTTCTGGCGCGCGGATCGCGGTTCCCTCCGCCGTCGTCGAGCCCCTTTCGGCTTCGCTCGCCAAGCTCGCAGGGGAGACTCTTCGCGATGTTCGCGGCGCTACCGTGGTCGATGCCATCGTGGTCGCGTCCGCGGCCCGGCGGGGAGACGTCGTGCTCACGAGCGATGTGGACGACCTCTCGCGGATCCGGGACATCGCATTCCCATCCGTCCGGATCCGTCGCGTGGGCTGAAGACGCGCCCGCTCACTGATCGCCATCCATCGAGAGGAGCAACGCGCACTCCTTCTTGCTCCAGAGCAGGCCTTCGCGCCGCTCCGGCGCGAGCGCGGACTTCGTCCAAGCGCGCAGCTGCCCGAGTCCTTCGAGGAGCTCCGTGCGCGCGTCCGCCACCCAGTCTTCCTGGTCCGCGACGATGGCGGCGGGGAGCGCGTCGACCCGCGCGCGCGTGACCGTCGCGAGCTCGTCGGCGACGGCACGAAGGGTCGCGCCTTCGAGCAGCATCCACGTCGGCCAATCGATCGGCTTCGCCTTCGCCAGCGGCCACGCCAGCGTCGCCGTGCCCCACACCTTCGCGAGCTTCTTCAGACCGAGCGCGCGCAACATCGGGTTCCAGCGCCCGTGCGTGTCGTTCGGCGCCGCGTAGGTGAGCTGCATGAGGATCTCGCCCTTCATCGGGAGAGCCTCGGCGTTGAGTACGAGCTCGAGGACGCGCGCGTAGTCGTAGCGAGCCTCCTTGCGGAGCTTGCCGCCCAAGATCTCGTCGAGCGTGGAGAGCACGAGCGCTTTGCCGTCGGCCGCCTCGCCGTCACCGAGCGTCATGAAGACATCGGTCCGAACGCGCGCGTTCGCCTTCGAAGCGACGATCACCCGAGCGGTCGTCGCCTCGGAGCCGACCAGATCGCGGAGCTTCTTCGGCGACACCTTCCAACCGCGAACGAAACGTTCACTCATGACGCCACGATACACGGCGCACCCTTTTCGCGGCGTCGCAACCCGCGCACCACGCATGCTCCGCGGAGTCGTCGTCTCGCACGCTTGGGCTGGCACGCGCGATGCTTTTCCGAGAGGCGAGGTCCCCATGAACGTCCCCCGCCCCGATCTGGCGCCCACGCGCGACGTGGTCCGTGCTCTCAACTCCTGCATCGAAGCCTGCACCGATGGTGAGCGTGGCTACGCCGCGGCTGCGGCCGATGTCCGCGCGCCCGAGCTCCGCGAGCTGTTCCTCGCCAAGGCGAAGCAGCGCTCGGACTTCGTGGTCGCGCTGCAGAAGGCCATCGCGAAGCTGGGCTCCTACTCGGAGAACCAGGGGAGCGTGGCCGGCGCGCTCCACCGCGGTTGGCTCAACGCCCGAATCGCGGTCGAGGGTCGCTCCGACGCGATCGTGCTCGAAGAGTGGGTGCGCGGGGAAGAGAACGCGCTCCTCGCGTACGAGCGCGCGTTCCGCGAAGTGCCGCTCCCGACCTTGCCCGACGACGTTCAGGCGCTCCTCCGCGAGCAGCTCAACGCGATCCGCGAGAGCCTCACGACCGCGCGCGCTCGGCACGCGGACAGCGTAGTCGTGCGTCACTGACGCAGCGGTCAGTCCGACCGATCCTGGCTCGGGACATCCTTCCATTCGAGCAGCGGCAGCGTGATGACCGCGGCGGGACCGCCGCCCTGCACCTTGAAGCCTGAGAGCGACGCCTTCACGCGAGGAAGGCCGACGGTGGGTAGTCCTCGCAGGTCCGGCAGGCTCGCGGCAAGCGTCACCGTACTAGCTCCGTCGGCGTTCGCGATCGACGGGATCGTGACTCGGTATTATGCTCCCGACCGATGGTGGGGCGCACAGGGGACGGGGACTCGGCGCGTCGTCCGACGGTACGGAGGCCACCTCGCTGGTGGAACCCGTTTGCGCCCCAGCGTGGGGAGCCCCGCGACCTCTCGCGCATCGTCGTCCGTGCGACCTTGGCTTCGATCGCGCTCATCGCCCTCGCAACTTGGGTGTCGATGCGGAGCTACTCGGACAAGGCTCCGATTGCGACGGACTGTGGCTGCGACAGACAGGCCGCGAGCCTCGAGCGGCGCAAGAAGGAGACCGACGACGCGATCGCCGTCGCCAACTTGCGCGTTGCAGCGTTCGCCGTGGACAGGCAGGACCCCACCTCCAGCCGGTTCGTCGACGCGCCGCAGTTGCTCGCCGCGGAGAAGGCGCGCGTCGAGAGTCTCGTGAAGACGAAAGCGCACCTCGACGCTCCGGTTTCGACGACGGAGACGTGGGGCCTGGTCGCGATCATGCTGGCGTCCGTGGCGATCGTCGCGCTAGCGGGCCGACTCTTCCTCCATCACGCGGCAAAAGTCGTTCCCCGTCGACGGAGGCGTGTCGCGCTCCGACCCGAGCGTTGGCGACGATTCCTCGCCCTCGTCACCCTGCCCTCGTGGGGATACTTCGTCCTGCGGAACGTCATCACGAGTGTCGGCCTCGGGGACAAGGCGTCGTTCGGGCCAACCAGCTTCTGCATCTCGCACGTCGGCTTCGTTCTGAGCATGCTCGCGGGTCTCCCCTTCCTCGTCGCACTGAATGCACCGGTCGCGACCGCGCTCTGCCTGTCCAACGCATCGATTCGACCGGCGGTACGCATCACCGAGCCGACGCGGGTCCGTGCGATCGCTCGCTACGTCCTCTTCCTCCAGACCTGGACCGTCCTCACGCTCGCGGTGACCACGGCAATCGCGGTCCCCAGCATTCACTATGCGTTGGCGACGACCTCACCGAACGAGAGTCGGATCGAGACCATCCTCGACGTCACCACGGGCTTTGGCGGTCTCTTCGCGGTCGTGGTCCTGATTGGGCGCTTCGTCCGGAACGCCGCCGCCGTCCGCCTCGCCTATCAAGAGCAGGTCGCACGCTGGACGGCCAAGTCGCGACCGCCGAAGGATCCGACGATCGACTTCCTCGGCGAGCGCTGGTGGAGCCTCCCCTCCGTACTCGTCGGCATGATCGGGGTTGTCTGGACGGCACTCGAGCTCTCCGGAGTGGCGGGGCGTTTGCTCGAGCTGGCAAAGTGAGCCAGCGCGCTCACGGCCGCGTGCCGCGGAGGCGAGCCACGTCGTCGTCCCACGTGCTCTCTTCGATCGTGAGCGCCGCGGGATCGTTCGGGCAATCGCGGCGCACGCTTCCGGGACCGAAGTACGTGTAGCTCCCGTCGTACCAGCGCACACCGCTCCAGCGGAGGCACGTGTCCTCGAAGAAGTCGTGGTCCTCTTGCGACGTGCCGGCGCACACGGCCGCCGTCCCGCCGGGACGCGGCGTGCACTTCTTCTTCAGGAGGGCGCAGCGCTCCTTCCCGCGCGCCCGCTCCTTCGTCGCGTCCTCGATCGCTTCTTGGGCGGCGGCCAAACGCTTCGCGAACGATGCGACACACGGATCCGTCGCTGCCTCCGGCGCGCGCGCGACCGACGTCGGCGCGGACGGCGCGCTCGACGCCGACGCGGACGGCGCGCTCGAAGCGACGACGGGCGGCGCCACCGGGGGCTCGCGCGAGCAGCTCGCCGCGAGGAGCAGCGCCCCGAACGGAACGAGCCGTTTCATTTTCGTGCTCCCGACGACGCGACGGGCTCGACGATCCCCAGCTCCACGAGCTTGGCGAGCCTCCCGCCCAGGAGCTCGCCGACGGCGTCGGCGATCGCCGCCTCCTGCGCCGCCGCCCCCTCGATCGCCCGCTCCCCGATCCGGAGCTTGAGCGAGCTCTTGGCCACGAGCTCCGTGATCCATGACCGGCGCGCGTCCGGAGCGGCCTCGGTCAGCACCCGCAGCGCGAGCGCTTCGAGCGGCGGGATCGGGTAGGCCATCGCGGACACGGTGGACGAGAGCACGATCGGAACGTCGCCGCCGATCCGATCGAGCATCGCGCGGTTGAAGCTCGACGGGACCGCGTAGCGCGCGTCGGCGGCGGGTCCCGCGCGCGTGCGGGTCGTGAACGGGACGATCGCCTCGCCGAGGAGCAGCCGCACGAGCGACGCGCGCACGTCGGCCGCGCCGAACCGCGCGAGCTCCGGGAGCGCCGCGAGCTCGGCGGCGGTGCGCGAGCCTTCGCCGAGCGCGTCGAGGATCGCCGAGAAGATCGCGCCCGAGAAATCGAGCGTCTTGAAGCGCAGCTTCACGCTTCTGTCCCTCGGCAGCGTGCTCGTCATGCGCGCGAACGGCGTCTCGTCGAGGTACGTGCTGGTGGCGGCAGGGCTGCGCGTCGCGGCCCCGCGCAGATAGACGTCACGCCGGAAGAACTCGTTCACCGCGAAGTCCTTCAGGCTCTCGAAGCGCAGGCGATCGGTGACCGCGGAGAACACCTCGTCGAGCGCCGGCGGGATCGCCGTGTCGCGGAAGTTGAGCGCGAGCGGCTGCACCCCGACGAAGAAGAGCTCGCGCGACGCCATCTCCCAGGCGACGCGCGAGAAGTACATCGGCACCCAGTGATCGTGGAGGTACTCGTGGACCACGTACGGGAGCTCGGCGCGCTTCATCGTGTCGAGCATCTCGCGCGCGGATGGGTTCTTGACGAAGTACTCCGCGCCGCCTTGCGCGAGCGCATCGGCGAAGGCGATGCCGCGCGCAGCGGCCTCGACGCTCGCCGAAGCCGCGCGCGCCCCCGCGGCGGGCGCGAGCATGAGCTGGCGGAGCGGCTCCACCGAGGCCCACCCCGGGAGCGTGTTGTAGCTCACGTAGAGGAGCCCACCCGGGCGGAGCTTCGCCTTCACGAGGTCGATGAGCGCGGCGCGCTTGTCGGGGCCGATCCAGCTCAGCACGCCGTGCGCGACGACGTAGTCGAACTCGCCGAGCGCGCCGGCGATCGACGCGAAGTCCCCTTGGAGGATCTCGACGTTCCGCACGCCGCTGCTCTCCGCGAGCCGCCGCGCGGACTCGACGTGGGCGGGGAGAAGATCGACGCCGACGAAGCGGGCGCGCGGGTTCGCGGCGGCGAGCGCGATCAGGGTGTCGCCATGGGCGCACCCGAGCTCGAGGTAGTCGAACTCGTCGCCGCGCGGCGGCGCGATCCCGTTGAGCGCTGCGGTGAGCCGCAGGCGAGACGGGCTCTGCTCGGAGACGAAGTGGCGCACGTAGGGGACGTCGTCGACGTAGGCACCCTTCGAGCTCGAGATGACGCTCACGCCGCACGAGTACCACGTCCCGCGCGCCGTCGCCGCGCCGACCGCTCCGCCGAGTCCATCCCGATCCAGGGACCCCACCCTCCTCGGCGGATCGCGGTCGATCCGCTCGCACTGCGCAGTTCTTCGGGGAATTCGGGTGGTACGGGCTTCCCCATCTACGCTTCGAAGTCACCGACCGGTGGCTTCGAGCCCGCGGGAAAGATCTTCCCCGGCGACTCGCAGCCGAAGTGGTCCGACGGGCTCTATTGGGCGCCCGAGATCCACGCCGTGAAGGGCGGCTACGTCGCGTACTTCAGCGCGCGCAGCAAGGCCACCGGCAAGAACGTCATCGGCGCAGCGTTCGCGAAGAACGTGACCGGACCGTGGGTCGACTCGGGCAAGCCGCTCGTGTCGCTCGATCACTCGGCGATCGACGTGCACCTCTTCACCGATCCCGACAGCGGTCGCAACTTCCTGTTCTGGAAGGTCGAGCTCTTCACGAACGGCAAGTCGGACGACGTGATCCGCGGCCAAGAGGTCGGCCCCGACGGCGTCTCGTTCGTCGGCGCCGCTCCGCCTTCCGGAGCGGCGACCACCGTGCTGCGTGCGGGGCTCGGCTGGGAGGACGGTGTCGTCGAAGCTCCCTACGTCATCGAGCGCGGCGGCTTCTACTACCTCTTCTACAGTGGCAGCCTGTACTGCAATCGCCAGTACGCGGTGGGCGTCGCGCGCTCCAAGAGCCCGCTCGGTCCCTACGAGAAGCACGGGGCTCCCATCTTGGTCAGCGGCACGAGCTGGGTCGGTCCCGGCCACAACTCGGTGGTTCACGCCGAGGGCGCGTGGCGCATCTTCTTCCACGCGTTCCACCTGACCGAGGGACGCCCCGCCTGCCGCGAGCTGCCGAACGACAACGATCAGCGTCACCTGCTGTCGGCGCAGATCGGCTTCGCCGACGGCTGGCCGAAGATCGGCGCCAAGCTCTGACGGGTCCTCGGACCGGGACGGACTGCCGCACGCTTGCGCGCGGGTCCTCGCGAGCGCTTGGGCGTCCCAGCTGCGCCCGCCTGAGATAGCCTCCGACGATGAGCGCGTTCTCGACCGACGTCCGCATCCTCACCTGCCCGCAGTGTGGTGCGCCCATCCAAGCGAGCCTGCAGGGCGGCCACATCCAGTGCACCTACTGCCACGCGCCGCTCGCGGTGAGCGCGCGCGACGACCGCACGGTGCAGCGCCCCGCGGGACCCGGCTTGACGGAGCCGGAGCGCATGCAGGGGCTCTGGGCCCAAGCCCAGGCGTTCGGCGACAAGCAGCTCCCGATGGAGATGGTGCAGGTCCTGAGCGGGGGCGCGCTCACACCCGACCGCGTCGGGATGGCGCTCACGATTTGGCGCGCGTACTGCCAACGCGCGAGCCAAGGCGACTTCGCCGCCGGCGAGTTCGCCGTGCTGATGACGGGCTCGCTCTCGAGCTACTTCGCCGTCGTCGCGAACGACCCCACGCGCCAGCGCGCGCTCTTCGAGAGCACGCTCGAGGCGCTCCGCGAGCCCACGCAGAAGCAGGTCGTCCGTTGTCAGCTCGCACGCTCGTCGGCGAAGGCCGGTGACCTGCGCTCGGCCGGCACGTGGTTCGCGGCGTGCGATCCGGCGTCACCCGATCTCCAGGCCGACACGGCGTACCGCGTGACCTACGCGTACCTCGCCACCCAGCACGGCGACTTCCGCAACGTGCTCGCCGCGCTCGGCAACGCGCCGACTGCGATCCCGATCGCGCTCCCCTCGCGCCTGCAGGTCGACGTGATCCGCGCGAACGCCTACGAGAAGCTCGGCGACATGAACACGGCCGTCATGCAGCTCGTGGCTTCCGCGCAGGGGATCGCGGACGGCCGCCGCGCCATCCCGCAAATCGTAGCCGCGAGCCCGCAACTCCAGCTCTGCCCCCAAAGCCTGCAATGGGCGATGCAACGCTGGGGCTAGGATCCCTCTCCCCCTCCCTCTCCTCCTCCCGAGCGTCACGCCCGCGGTCTTGGCAGGAGGGCAAGCATGTCGGACCAACGCTCTTCCGCAGTCCGCCAGCTGACGTAGCTATCTAGCCCGGCAAGACGTGAAACACGTCCCGCAGCACGATGATCGCGATCCCCATGAGCCCTTCGCCCGCGACGATCCCGCTCGCGCTGCTCACGCGGTAACGGTCCGACAGCTCCTTCTTGTACTTCCCGAGGAGCCACGCCGCGAACGCTCCCATGAACATCGCGATGCTGTCGCTCCCGTCGATCACGAGCGCGATCCCGAGACCGGTCGCGCTCGGGACCCACGGCTTCCACGACTTCGGTGCCTTCTCTTCGAGCAGGGCGAGCACGACGCCCACGCCGAGCCCCACGCCGATCGCGGGGAGCGCGAGCTCGGGCAAGTTGGACGGGCCGTCCTTCATGAGCTTCGCGACGCTCGCCCACGCGACCGCGGCGGGGGCGGCGATCTCGCGCCCGAGCTTCTCCGGCTTGGCGAGCAGCAGGTAGATCGGGACGCACGCGCACGCGCCCGCGACGACGCCGGCGAGCTGCGCGACGAGCTGCTTCCGCGGTGCGCCGCCGAGCAGGTAGCCGGTCTTCACCTCGGTGAGGAGGTCCGCGGCGTGAGCGGCGGACCCCGCGGTCACCGTCGCCGTCATCAGGTTGGCCGTCGCGTTGCCGGGGACGAGCACGCCGAACGTGAGCTGCGTGATCTTTCCGAGCGCGCTGATCGGCGTGATGTTCGTCTCGCCAGTGGCACGCGCGGCGACAATCGAGAGCACGAAGGCGAGCGCGACGGACACGAGCCCCTCGAAGATCGGCACCTCGAACCACGCGCGCTGGAGCGCCACGCACGCGACGGTGCAGATCGCGAGCCCGATCGCGAACCAGCGGGTCGGGACCTCGACGTGCGCGATCGGATCGACCGCCGCCCCGCCCTTGCGGAGCGAGCGCCACACGCCCGCGAGCGCGCGGCTGATCGTGCGCCAGCGGAACGCGAACGTGGTGAGTGACGCTGCGACCATGATCGCGGTGCCGGGCCACACGCTCCACTTGGCGCGGAGCTCGCGGTAGAGGAACGCCGCGTCCTGGACCGGAAGATCGTGGCGCGCCTCGGAGGCGATCCGGAAGCTCTTGAAGAGCGCGGGGTCGGAGGCGATCTCGGGCGGCGCGAGATCGAGGACGTGGTGGTCGAGCAGCCACGGACCGATGATCGCGTAGTTGATCAGCGCCCCGACGAGCAGGCTGGTGGTGACGCGGAGCCCGATGAACGAGCCCGCGGCGTAGAGGAGCAAGCTCGTGTTGCCGCGAAACGACCACGCCGCGAGCGGCTTGCCCCGGATCGTGCCGAAGAAGGGGATGAAGTCCGGGATCTTCTTGAGCACGCCGAGCTTCGACTCGACGACGAACTTCACGATCGCCGCGAGGCCACCCGCGATCGCGAGGGAGCGCGCCTTGGCGAGCGCCTCCTTGCCCTCGGAGTGCATCGTGCGGATCGTCTCCGCGCACACGATCGCGGTCGGGAAGCGGAGCTGCTCCGCGTTGATCATGTTGCGCTTGAGCGGGATGGCGACGAAGACGCCGAGCGCCGAGATCGAGAGCAGGAACAGGATGAGCTGCCACGCCGCGAGCTCGGGCGTGGCGATGACGCCGTCGCGACGGAGCATCGTGAGCGCGGGGATGGAGCTCACCAGCCCCGCCGTCGCCATGTAGGCGGCCGCGGACGCCGCCGTCTGCGACGTGTTGTTCTCGAGCATCGAGAGCGGGCGCAAGCCCGGGATCGCCTTCCGCGCCGAGCTCCAGAGCGCGAAAGCCAGGATGCTCGACGTGATGCTCATGCCGAAGATCCAGCCGATCTTCAGACCGATGTAGAGATCGCTGATGCTCAAGACGGCGCCGAGGATCACGCCGGTGAGCACGGCGCGAACGGTGAGCTGGCGCTCCTTCGCGTCGTACACCTTCGCGAGCCACTCGGCGTCGCGCGCGGCGATCGCCTCGGGATCCGTGAGCGGGCGCAGATCGATCGGGAGCTCGGCCCCCGGAGTCGTCGACGCCTCTCCTGTCTCCTCGCCGCCGCTCATGAGCTCATCGCGTCCATGTCACCACGCCGCCGCGAAGCCCGCCTTGCGCGGATCGGCGGCGGCGAGGAGGCGCGTCCCCGAGGTGCCGCGATCGATCGCGACCATCTGCACGGCCGAGCCGAGCATCGGCTCGGGGAGCAGCGTCTCGCCGGCGTTGCGGAGGCCGACGCGAACGTCGTCGGGGACCTCGGGGTCGACGTAGAGCACGGTCCCGTTCGTGTAGATGCGCGGTGCGCTCACGCACGTCTGCGGGTCGAGCCCGAAGACGAGCCGCGCGAGCGCCGCCTGCGTGACGGCCGTCGAGATGCGCCGCCCACCGGAGCCGCCGAGCGCGAGGATCGGTACGCCGCCTTCGAAGACGATCGTGGGGGCCATGCTCGACACCGGTCGCGCGCCGCCGTGCGGCACGTTCGGACCGAGCCCGACGGTGCCGTAGCCGGCCACGTCGTCGGGGGTGGCGAAGTCGTTGAGCTGATCGTTGAGCCAGATGCCGGTGTCGCCCGCGACGAGGCGAGCGCCGAACGGCGAGTTGATCGTCGTCGTCAGCGTGACGACGTTCCCGTCGGTGTCGACGATGACCATGTGCGAGGTGCCTTCCTCGCGCGTCTTGAACTCGACCCCCGGGTGCGTCTTGTCGGCGGCGATGCGCGCGCGCCGGGACGCGAGCTGCGCTTCGTCCAACGCGTGCTCGTAGTCGGACCCGACGCGGGTCTCGAAGTCGGGATCGCCGGAGAGGCGGATCCGATCGGCGATCGCGCCGCGCATCGTCTCCGCGAGCATGTGGTCGTACGCGCTGGAGCCGAAGCCGAGCGTACCGAGCGCCGACATGGAGTCCGCCCCCCACATGACGAGGTGCTCGAGGAGCATGAGCCCGCCCGCAGAGGGCGCGGGCATCGTCGAGATGGTTCGCTTGCCGACCGTGCGCGAGAAGGGCACGCGCTCGCGCACCTGGTAGTCGGCGAGATCGCGCGCCGACATCGCGCTCCCGTCCGCGACGGCGGCGGCGCGGATCTTCGCGGCGATGTCGCCGTCGTAGAAGGGTGCCTTCCCCTCGGCGCCGAAGCGCGCGATGGTCTTCGCGAGCTCGGGCCGCTGCCACCGCGAGCCGAAGGCGAGCACGTTGCCGCCGGGGGCGAGCTCGCGCGCGAGCGCAGTCCCTTCCCAGAAGCCGCGGCCCACGACGAGCGCGCTGGCGAAGTGGTGCCCGACCGGAAACCCGTTCTGCGCGAGCGCGGCGGCGGGCGCGGCATCGGCGGCGAGCGTTCGCTTGGCGCCGTGGGTGCTGAGCCACTGCAGGCCGGCGGGCTCGCCGGGCACTCCGACCGCGACGCCACGGGACTTGCGCGCGACCATCGCCTCGACGCTGACGTCCTTCGGGGCGACCTCGCGGAAGTCGACCGCGACGAGCTTGCGATCACGGGCGCTCCACACGAGCGCGAACCCGCCGCCGCCGAGCCCGCTCGCGGCCGGGGAAGCGACGCCGAGCGCGAGCGCGGCCGCGATCGCGCCGTCGAGAGCGTTTCCGCCTTGGCTCATGACCGTCAGGGCGGCGCGGGTGGCCTCGGCGTTGTCGGTCGCGACGGCGGCGTGAGCGCCCTCGGCGGGGGGAGGAAACGCCGCCGGCGAGGGGATCCCGGCGAGGAGGATGGCGGCAGCCGCGGCAGCGGAGATCCACGTGGTGGGGGCCGGGAGCCGAGGCATGTCGGGGCGAGCATAGTCGTGCTGACCGGTGGGGGTCATGTTTCTGGACTTGGGCGCGCCGGGCGGGAGCGGCTGGGCACCCCAAGCTGAAGCGCTCGAGGCGCGGGACAGCGCTCGAAGCGCGGGACAGCAAATCGATGCTGGTCTGGGCACCCCGGGCTGAAGCCCGGGGCAGCAAAAGTCGATGCCAACTCGCCTAAAGTCCGCCTTCGGCGGACTCTCGCTGAGTGAGTGCGGTCGGTGCCGCCAATGTTGGCGGCGAGCTTCGCCAACGTTGGCGCGGCTACGGGATCTTCGCGTTCACCAGCGCTCGCGCGAAGCCGTCAAGCGCTGCAACGGGGACGCCTTCGAAGGAGACCTTCCCGTCGCGCTCGGTCACGCGCACGCCCTTCAACGACGAGACCCGCGCGAGGCTCTTTGCGGATTTCGCCGCATCGTGATCGCGCGGTGGTGAATCGCGAGTTCAAGGTCCCGCGTCCGCGCAGTCATACGGATACGGAGCGTTCGGATTGCAGTCGACGCAAAGGTAGTACGTGCCGCAAGCCGAGCTCGCTTGAAGCTTGCCTTCGAACGCAACACATTTCTCGTTTCCAGCGCACTTGCTGCTCGGACATGACGGTACCGTAGGGTCGGCGCAGAACCCAGCGTCGCTGTTACAGGCGTACCACCAAGAACACGCAAGGTTCTCGCAAACCGGTCGCGTCTTGGCACCCGGGCAGAGGTACTGGGTCGGGCCATCTGTGCCCGCCTCCGCGTCCGCGACTGGCGTGTCCGAGGCGCTGTCGATCGAGGCATCGGTACCTGGCTCCACAGAACCGCAGCCGAGCATGTACACGGCACTCATCAGACCCGCGAGCATCGATGCGTTCACTGCGCGCCCCTCGCTACTGACTCCCATGCGAAAGTTGCTCCCGTCGCGCCGTCGCACCCTTGCGTTCCGTCAGGCCAAGCTCTACGGGACGCCGAACGTCTACGCGGGCGGGATGACTCGTTCTCCCGAAACGCGCAGCTACATCGTACCGCGTCGGTCGACGTCATCGCGGGGAGCGCTGGAAACCATCTCGGTCCATGTCGACGGCGGGGCTCCGCGCTTGCGTCGACCGAGGTCTTGGCTACCCTGCCCGAGAGGGAAGCTGGTGACGCTTCCTTCGGAAGCCTTCCGTCGAAGTGCCAGTGACCCCGACGTCTCGGTTCAGAACGTGGTGCGTGGTTTTTGCCGGGTCCGTGCTTCCCTCGGCCATGGCGGCTTCCTGTTCGTGCTCCGAGCCACCGACATGCGACACCTGCTCTAGCGACGCTGGTCCGGACCGCCGGCGCGACGGTGATTCACGTGAGGCAGAGGCCGACACGTGGCAGCCAACATCCTTCGTGGATGGCTGGAAACCCGCGGCGTGGGCCGCACCGTGCCCCATCTACGAGCCCGCGAGCCCTTCCGTACTCGCCTCGGTCCCACCGTTGGCCTGGGGCGCGTGCTCGTTCCAACCCAAGGTCGGAAACTGCGCCGCCGAGCTGCAAGTGAACTGGGCGAGTCCGCTTGGGTTCGGCTACATGGTCACCTACTTGGCGGATGTCGGGGGAAAGGTCCAAGTCTCCACGACACGATCCTACGATGGTGAGCGGACGGAATGGGTGATCGCGGACGAGACCGCAGTGCACGCAGCTTGGCGGGTGGAGTCGCTCGACACCTGCCTGATGCAGGTGACCTCGCGCCCGGACGGTGAGGGTCAGGTCGTCGCTACGGAGCGGCCCGGAAAGAATCTCTTCGGCCCCTACCATGCCATCTGGGGTTCTGCACTGACACTGTCCAGTCGTCTCACACCGAACGACACCTTCACGTCGAGTGATCTGGGTGCTCCGTCGAACTTTGCAGCGGTGCGAAGCGCCGCCGCTGGCGGCCTGTCGTTGTATCAGTTCGACGCTCTTGGGCTGGTTGCCATTCGAAAGCAGGCCAGCAACACTACCGCACTGCAAGCGACGACGGGCCTGCTCCCCGCGGTGACTCTGCCAGACGCCGTGTTCTTCACACGAACCGAACCCGACCGAAGCTATCTAGCGGTCTGGACCGACAAGGACGGGCTCCAGGTGCTCTTCGACCCGGGAGCAAACGCCTATGTGCACGACGTCGCTTCCGATGGCGTAACACTGACATGGATAGCTTCGTCAGGGCTCTCGAACGGTGAGTTCGCATCCTCGACCCTCTATCGGAGCCCGTTCGGCACCACGTCGGCGCAGCTCGCCCCGACGAAGCTCTTGACGGGGGTTTGCGCAACGATCGACTGTCACTCGCGCATATCGGGCGGCCACCTGTTCGTCGCCCACAGCATGGCGGGGGGTACCGGGGTCCCTGACGTCTACATCGTTCGACTCAGCGATGGCGGAGCTTGGTTGCTCGAGCAACCCGTCCCCCAGACCCCGTGGAGCGACGGCTGGGTCATCGGCTCCGACCTCTACCTTCACGTCTTTCAGCACACCATCCAGCGCATTCCCCTCGCGTCCCTCGGAGCACCGATCACGATTCCTTGAGCGAAAGCGCGCGAGCGCCGGCGGGGGAGGAAAACGCCGCCGGCGAGGCGATCCCGGCGAGGAGGCTGGCGCCAGCGGAGATCCGCGTGGTGGGGGCCGCGAGCCGAGGCATGCCGGCCGGAGCATAGTCGTGCTGGGAAGCTACGGCCAGGCGCGCATATCGGCCACAGCTGGCGGTGAGCCGTTTGCGACCGCCCCGTCGCCGTCGCCGTCGCCGTCAACGTCAACGCTCACGACAACGTCAACGGGCCTTCTGATCGTGCTAGGAACGCGTGGATGGCGCAGGCAACCGGGGAGAACGTCGTTCTGGTCGACCGGGATGACGTCGAGCTGGGGCTCATGCCCAAGATCGAGGCGCACCTCGGTAAAGGCACGCTTCACCGCGCGTTCTCCGTTCTCGTCTTCGACGGTGAGGGGAGGATTCTTCTGCAGAAGCGCAGCGCGGAGAAGATGCTGTGGCCGCTCTTCTGGTCGAACGCGTGCTGCAGTCACCCGAGGAAGAACGAAGACCCCACCGCGGCGGCGAAGCGTCGCGTCGAGGAAGAGCTCGGAATCGTGGTCTCGCCCAAGTGGCTCTACAAGTTCGAGTACGAAGCGCGCTTTGGCGACTTGGGCTCCGAGCACGAGCTCTGCTACGTGTTCATCGCCGCTTCCGACGCGACGCCGAAGCTCGACCCGTCGGAGGTCGCCGAGTTTCGCTACCTCTCCGCCGCCGAGCTGGATGCAGAGATCGCGATCGCGCCCGACACGTTCTCACCTTGGTTCAAGCTCGAGTGGGCGCGGGTCCGCAGAGACTTCTGGGCGGACGTCGAAGCGCTGCGCACGCGCTGAACACGGTGACACTCGAGCGCGGCGCCGGGAAGGCGCAGCTCCCTCCCGGGGGACCGCCTTCCGGTCTCGGAACCACGCCCCTTCGCCGCCACGCCGAGCCTGTCTCTTGCCAGGCCATGCTAACCTCCGCCGGTCATGCGTTTCGTCTACGTGATGGATCCGATCTCTCGCGTGATCCCGGACAAGGACACGACGTTCGCCTTCCAGCGCGCCGCCCAGGCCCGCGGTCACGTCGCGCTCCACTGCGAGCCCAAGGATCTCTACGTCCGCGAGGGTGAAGCCTTCGCGAGCACCCGCCCCCTCCGCGTCCAGGACGACGCGCCCTACTTCTCGTTCGGCGCGCGCGAAGAGGTCCGCCTCGGCGACATCGACGCGGTCTTCATCCGCAAGGATCCCCCGTTCGACCAGGCCTACCTCTACGCCACGCTCATGCTCGAGCGGGCGCGCGGCAAGACCGTCATCATCAACGACCCGCGCGGCTTGCGGGACGCGAACGAGAAGCTCTACGCGATGCACTTCCCCGAGCAGACGCCGCGCACGCTCGTCTCGAGCGATCGCGACGCGATCTTCGCGTTCGTCGACGAGGTCGGCGGCAAGGGCGTCATCAAGCCCCTCGACGGCGCCGGCGGCTCGGGCGTCATGATGCTCCGCAAGGACGACTCGAACGCCCGCTCCATCGTCGACACCCTCACCGGCGAAGGCTCCCGCATCGCGATGGTGCAGGAGTTCCTTCCGCTCGTGACCAAGGGCGACAAGCGGGTGCTTCTCCTCGAGGGCAAGATCCTCGGCGCGATCAACCGCGTGCCCCGCAAGGACGACATCCGCTCCAACATCCACGTCGGCGGCTCGGTCGAACCGACCGAGGTCACCCCGAAGGAGCGCGCCATCGTCGAGGCGATCGCGCCGCGCTTGCTCGCGGACGGCCTCTTCTTCGTCGGGCTCGACGTCATCGGCGAGCGTTTGACCGAGGTGAACGTGACGTCGCCCACCGGCATCCAGGAGCTCTCGCGCCACGTCGGGCGGGACGTCGCCGCCGACGTCATCGCCTGGGCCGAAGCCAAGGCAACCGCGCTGTCCGGCAAACGCTGATCGCATCGTGCCGCTCACCGTCATCGTCAAGGGTTCGAGCGCCGGCGAGAAGGATCTCGAGCTCACCTTCGACGGCTCGCGGATCGTGATCGGGCGCGGCCCGAGCTGCGACGTCCGCCTCCCCGATCCGAGCGTGAGTCAGCGCCACGCGCTCATCCGCGCGGACGGCGCCAACTACCAGCTCCTCGACGAGGGCAGCCCCAACGGCACCTTCGCCTCCGGCGTGCGCCTCGCGCCCAAGGCACCGCGCACGCTCCGGAGCGGCGATCTCGTCCGCGTCGGGCGCGTCTGGCTCGAGGTCCGGATCGATCAGACGCTTCCCACCTCCGACGTCTCGGTCGCCACGCGGGATCTCGCGCTCGCGCTCGTCGCGCGCGGGCTCGGCGCGGTCGGCGCGAGCGTCACGCCGAAGGTGCTCGTGGTCGAGGGCCCCGATCGCGGCGCCGAGCTCGCCCTCGCCGACGAAGGGCGCGTCTACCTGATCGGGCGCGGCGAGAAATGCGACCTGCTCCTCGCGGATCCCGATGCCTCGCGCGAGCACGCTCAGGTCGTGCGGCGCGGCGCGACCGTGCTGATCCGTGATCTCGGATCGAAGAACGCCGTCTTCCTCGGCGAGCAGGAGCTCTCGAAGGGGCGGGACGTCGCGTGGCGCTCGAGCCTCGTCGTCCGCATCGGCGCGAGCGTGCTCGCGCTCGAAGAGCCCGTGTCCGCCGCGCTCGCCGAGCTCGAAGCCGCACCCGAGGAGCCGGTCGCCCCTGACGACATCCCGCCCGCGCCGAAGAGCCAGAAAGAGCTCGCCGCTCCCCCGCCGAGCGCCCGCCGCGACGGCGGAGACGCCCCAATCGCGAACGTCTCCGCCGCGATGGCGAGCGCGACGACCGTGCCGACGCGAAAGAAGAAGTCGACCATCTCCCAGAGCGACGTACTGATCGCCGTCGTCGCAATCGTGGTGCTGGGGCTCTCGATCGCCGGCTTGGTGTGGGTGCTGAAGGGCTGACCGGACGAGCCCGGAGCGAGCATCTCGAGGCTTTCGGCAGACATGGGCTCGCTGACTTCAGGCCGAAGGTGCTCCGGACTCAGGCCGACCGCTTCACCGAGCTCGGGTAGGACATCGCCATACCCTCCGTCGAGATCGCCGTCAGCGCACGCTCTACCTCGCGCGCGCTCTCCGGCCGTTCCTGCGGTCGCTTCGCGAGGCACTGCATCACGATCGCGTCGAGCGCCTCCGGGATCGGTAGATCCGGCCGCCGCTCGCGCATCGACTTCGGGATCTGGCGCTGGTGCAGGTCCAAGAGCTCGCGCCGGTTCGAGGACTGGATCGGCAGCGCGCCCGTCAGCGCCTCGTACATGAGGACACCGAGCGCGTAGAGATCCGTCCGCGCCTCGACCGCCGCCCCGATGCACTGCTCCGGCGCCATGTACTCCGGCGTACCGAGCGTGTAACCCGCCTGCGTGAGCGCTTCGCCCGCGTTGAGCTTGCTCATGCCGAAGTCGAGCACCTTCGCCGAGCCGTCGTCGCAGAGGAACACGTTGCCCGGCTTGAGATCGCGGTGGACCACGCCCTTCTGGTGCGCCGCCTCGAGCGCGCGGCACACACCCGCGAACATCGGGATCGCGAAGCCCGGCGTCACGAGCTCGCGCGCCATCTTGTCCGCGAGCGAGCGCCCGTGCAGGCGCTCCATCACGACGTAGATGGAGCCGTCCGGCATCTGATCCAGATCCATCACGCGCGCGATGTTCGGGTGATCGACGTGGACCTGGATGTAGGCCTCACGGCGGAGCCGCGCGATCTCGCTCCCGTCCTTCGCCGCGGCGCCGCGCAGGACCTTCACCGCGACCTCGTGCCCGAGCGTGGTGTGCTCCGCGGCGTAGACCGCGCCGATGCCACCCGAGCCGATCTTCTTCCCAATCCGGTATTTGCCGCCCAACACCGTGCCCGCGAGCTCGCCGCCGGTGCCCGGCGTCTGCGGCGCGGCGGTGTCGCCCCGGAGCGCGAGCCCGCGCTCGAGCGCGGCGATGCGGTGCCGCTCGAACGCGCGCACGTACGCGTCGACCTTCGCGCGATCCCAGAGGAACCCCGCGCCGCCACCGAGGATCGCGGCGAGCACCCCGGCACACGCGCCCGCGAGCGGACCACCCGCGACCGTGACCGCGGCGCCGACGACGAGGCCCGCGACGAGCGCGCCGGCCACCGCAGCGAAGCTCTTGCCCGGCTGCGACCACCGCACCTCGTACACGCACGCGTCCCCACCATGCGCGAGGCACGTGCGGTGGATGACCTCCGCGTCGTTCAAGCCCCAGAGGCGCGGGTACCCGGCGAGCTCGCCGATCCGCGCCGCGCACATGAGTCGCTCGCCGGAGCCGTCGTCGCCTTCGCGATCGTCGCTCGAGTCGGGCAAGCGCTTGTAGGTCATGCGGACGAAGGCCGCGTTCTTCCCTTCGGGCTCGGAGATCTCCCAGGTGCCGATGCGCGTGGACTCGCGGGGGTTCTGCGCGAGGTACCGGTACGCATCGAGCGGACGCCGGGCGCCGCGGAGCATGCGCACCATCGTCCCGAGCGACTCCGCGTGGGTTACCCACGCGCCGCGGTGGCGGAGCGCATCGTCCCCGCCGAGCTCGCGCGAGAGCGCCTTGAGCGCGCGCCGCGCCTTGCCCGCGCTGACCCACGCCGTCTCGTTGTCGACCAGGGACGGGTCGACGCCGGCCGCCGCGAGTGTCGCCTTCGTCGCGCGGTCACCCTTCTCCGAGCGGAGACGCAGCAAGTACGTCTTCAGCACGGACGCGCGCAGCTCTTCCTTGCCACCGCGAACGCCGGACGGGGGGAGGTTCACGGGAGCCTCCCTTCGGCAGTTTGGAGGGGATGGGCACGCATGCTGACCCGACGTTCGAGCGTATTCTGGCGCACGAGAAAGTAAACGGTCAGTGATTGGTGTGGACGCCCACGGTTCGGCTGCGGCCCCACGCCCGGACGCCATCCATCATCGCGGGCAGGCCGGCCGCGAAGACGACCTCGGGCGCGACCGCGTCGAGGTGATCCTGCACGTAGCCTTTTCGCCACTCGACCCCGGGCGGCAGAGCGTCGTCCGAGAGCACGTACTGCACCCCGACGCCGGCCGCACGGAGCTCGTCCAAACGGTCACGAGCGGGCAGACCGCTCACGCCGTGCGTGCCCACCAGGAGCGTCGTCCGATCGGCGAGGTCCGCGCGAACGCGTTGAAATGCCACAGGCAACGCGGCCCCGAGCGCGCCGGCCGTGACGACGATGGCGAGCTTCTTCGCCTGTGCCTCCGCCATCGGAAAGCCGGCACCGAGTGCCTTGCTCACGAGCGCATGACCGCCGAGCGCCGCAGCGAGGAGCGCCTCCGACGCGCCACCGTTCGGCCGGAGCAGGAGGTCCCACCGCCCCGCGCCTTCGGTCCCGGCGAGCGCGAAGAACCCGGTCGCCTCGTCCAACCGCACGTCCACGTACTGGCCCGGCACGACGTAGGTGGCGGCGGCCTTGGGCGACGGGAGCAGACCGACCCACGAGAGACCGCCTCCGGCATCGCGCCGGTCGAGGATCCGCGCCGGAAAGCGCTCCGGTTCCGTCATCGAGGGTCTTCTACCACGGCGACCACTCGAAGCGACCCGCCACACTGCCGCTGCCATCGATCCGTTGGCGCGCGCGCGCGCTCCGCGGTAAAAGCCCGCCCGTCATGAGCACCTTCCCCTTCGCGTACCCGGCCAAGTTGGCTCGCGTCGATCTCGCGCAGACGTCGATCGACCTCGATGCCGTGTTCGTGCGGCACGGCGCGACGTCGCAACCGGCTGCGCCGTCGGTCCTGTTCGTCCAGCGCTCCTTCCCCGACGCGGTGATGGCGACGAAGGTCTACGAGAGCGACCGGATCGCGCGCGCGACGATGACGCACGTCCGCGCCGCGCCCTTCTTCACGAGCATCGTCGTCGCGGTGCACCCGAAGCCCGAGCTCGAAGCGCCGATGCTCGTCGCCGACATGCGCATCATCCCGACGGGCGCGGTCCGCGCGTACCTCGACGTGTGCGGCCCCGCGATCACGAAGAAGTCCTTCGCGAACGGGTTCCGCACGCCGCTCGCACACACGCTGGACGCGGCGGTCGCGAGCGCGGTTCGGCGCCGGCCCGTCCCCGAGTGGATCGAGGGCTTGAGCGGGGGTTGCGGCGCGCAGCTCGAAGCGCGCAGCGGCCGCGGCGGTGTCGTCGCGCACGCGCTCGTGCGCTACGTCGAGCGCTACCTCGAGGGCCTCGATGGCGCGGTGCCGGCCGAAGATCCGGTGCAGAACCTCGCCACGCTCCGCACCGTACGCGACACGTCGCGCGCGAACGGGCGGGCGGGAGCGTTCCTCGCGCGAGCGTTCGGTGGAACGACGGCAGCGCGTTACCTCGAGCTGCTCTGGAACGAGAGCTGACCCGCTCGAGCGTGCGCTTGCGCGGTGCTGGCAGGCGATGAGCGGGGTGTGTATTCTCGACTTCGAGGCGGTCGAATGGATCCCATCACGCTAGCGACCATGACGTCGGCCCTGGTTCAAATCGCGCTCGACGTGACGAAGGGCGTCGCGACGGACGCGGCAAAGGCGCTTTGGGCGAAGGCCAGCGCCGCTCTCGGCCTCGCAGCCAAGCCGAGCGACGACGACGTCGCCGTGCAGATTGCTCGGAAGTTGCAGGCGAATCCCAAGGCGGCGGCGAAGCTCGTCGCCGAGCTGCAGGCGCTCCCGAAGCAGGAGTCGAGCGCGCGACTCGTCGGCAGTCTGACGGTGCGTGCCGACAACGTCGTGGTCGCGGATACGGTCAACGTCTCTGGCGATTTCGTGATGGGCGGACGCCCGACGAAATAGCGATGTTCACGTCGGTCCTGACTTTTCTGCGATGGTGGAAGGTCAGTAACCTCGTAGCGGCCGACAAGATCATCATCGGCCGGGACCTCGTGCTCCAAGCGGAGCAGCCCGAAGCCGCCGAGGTGACCCTCGAGAGGCTGCGGAGTCGCGTGGCCATGGTTCGGCTGCTCACGACCTGCATCATGGTCTGCGCGACGGTCGTCGGGGTGACCCTCACCGCATTCTTCGGCTTGTCGGTGGTCGTGGTCGTCGCGTACGTCGTCGTCGTTCTCGCCACGGGAACGGTCACCGGGCGCGTCGTCACGGTCTCCAACGGTCTCGTGTCGAAGATCGTGGGCGGTGGCGCCGCCGCTCAGGGCGGTGGTGGCTCGGCGGCCGCGGTGACGGTGGGGACTTCGTCACTCGCAAAAGCATGGGCCGTTCCCTTGGTCGCCTCGGTCGCGATCGGCGGGGGAACGGGGGTGGTTTCGAATCGAGCGGCGGACCGACACTGGGCTGGCGCGTGCACCCATCACGACGCCGATGGGTGCAGACGATCGTGCGACCGGGGCCGAGCCACCTCGTGCGAGCGCTGGGGCGACATCCTCTCCGAGCACGCGACCTGCGAAATGTCGGTGCCCTTGGCCGGGAATCCGAGCTGCTCGGACCCGCCCGTCGACACGGAGTTCGGCCCCCTCCCCCGCGACTACGTGGCCGCGGCGAGCGCCTTCCGTCGAGCCTGCGCGCTCGGTGACGACGAGGGATGCACGGGCCTCAACAACCTCGTGTTCACGACGACCGCCGGCGAGGGGTTCTTCGGCCTCGACAGCCCACGGAACCGCTGGCTCTGGGCCCAGCACGGAGACACCGTCGCGCTCGACCGCGGCTTCGACCGACACGCAGCAGCGAACCTCCGCTTCGCGTGCGGGCGAGGCAACGTGCCGTCGTGCTACTCGGTCGCCGAGCTCGTCCTCGCGAAGCGCACGGAGAAGCTCCCCGAGGAGGACGACCCGAAGGCCACGTTCGCTCGACTGTGCGACGACCGTAGCCACGCCCCGAGCTGCGAACAGGCAGCCGCGCTCGTCAGTGCGGACGAGCGGTGGCACTTCGACGATCGCGCACGGACACTCTACGAGCGCGACTGTCGCTCTCTCGGAAACCATGCGCTCGGGGCATCGCGCTGCCGAAGCGCGGCGAGGCTTCTCTTCCTCGTCGATCGGGACCGAGCGAGGACGCTCGCCGAGTACGGGTGTTCCGCCCACCAGGACCAGGAGATGTGCGCTGCGCTCCGCTCCCCCGAGCCCGACGAGCCTTTCCTGCTCCCGTGAGCCTCAGAAACGCCCGAACATCGAGAGCCCCGCGTAACCGGGCTCCCACTGCGGCACGATCTGGAGCTTCCCTTCCTTCGCCGGACCGGTCGGCTCCAGGAAGTGCCAGATGAGCCCCGCCGCCGCGAGGACGACGCCGCCCGACAGAATCCCGATGCCGACGCCGCGGAGGAGGATCGCCTTGTCCTGCTTCGGCGTGACCGTGGTCGGATCGCAGCCGGGGCCAGGGATCAGCTCGCCGGTCGGGCTCCGCCCGCAACCGCTCGTCGCACCCGAGAACTGCACCTGACCGACCGCGGTGAGGATCGCTCCCGCGACGACGGCTGCACCACCGACGCCGACGAGAACCCACGGAGCGGCCGTGTGCCCGCGCTCCGGCGGCGGCGCCGTGCTGGTCGACGTCGCCGTCGCCGTCGGTGAGGTCGCCGTGGTCGTCGCGGTCGCCGTGGTCGTCGCCGTCGAGGTGGGCTGCGCGGCGATCTGCGCCTTCAGGTTGTCGACCCGGCGGCGGATCGTCTCCGCGTCGTCCGCCTTCGGAGCGCGCTTCAAATACGTCTCGAGCGCGTTCACCGCTTCGGCCCGATCGCCCTTCGACTCGTACGCTTTCGCGATGAAGACCAGGAGCACGGGCTTCGAGCAATCGCGCTTGTAGGCGTCCTTGAACGAGTCGACGGCCTTTCCGTAGTCGCCCTCGTCGTAGGCAACCTGCCCCGCTTGGAACACGACGTGCGCCGCATCGGTCTGCGCCGGCGTGAGCTTGGGCGGCGGGTCGGGGCAAGCCGGGTACTGGCTCACCTGACCGGACTGACCGAGTGCGGGAACGGCCACGGCCACACCGAGGAGGAGGGCGAGAGCCCCGATCTTCGCCTTGCGCTTGCTCTGAGGACGCATGAATCGCGCCGAGGATACGATCCTCAGCCGCGCTTTGCTGCCTTTTCTGCAAAGACGCGAGCCGCCTCCAGCAGCCAGCTCAGCGACGCCGGATCGGGCTTCAGCGCGACGGGAACGAGGATGAAGCCGCCCGGCCGCAGCTCGAAGTGCACCGGAGCGCGCCACCCGAGGGTCAGCTTGCGCAGGCTCGGCGACACGAGCTCCACCGCCTCCGGCGTCTCCGCGTACGTCGAGAAGACCGCGTCGAACGCAGGGTCACCCGTGCGCTGCCGTGGGAGCGGCACGGCGGAGTCGCGAAAGAGCGGCCCCGCGTCCGACGTCGCCGCGACGGTGCCGCGCAGACGCTCGTCCTGACCAATCGCGATCCATGCTTCGTCGGACACCGCGAACCCCGGCCGCGGCGAGAGGAGCATGCGCGCGACCGTGATCGCGCTCGACGTCCACGTCCCATGAAGGGCGTGCTCGTAGCGGATCGGCGTCTTGAGCGTGGCGTACGGCTCCCACACGCGAATCCAACGCTCGTCGGCCTCGGGCTCGTAGCGGAGCCCGGCGCGAACGGCATAATCGACCAGCCACGGAACGGGCAGGGCCATCAGTACCCGTTGCCGGTCGTCCCGTTCGTTCCGCCGGTCCCGTCGACCTCGCCGTGCGGCATCTGCTCGCCGGCGGCTTGCTTCTGCTTCATCTCGTACTTGCTCGGGCACTTCGCGAGCACTTCGGTCGCGGTGAACGTGCCGTCCTTCTGGAGCTCGCCCTGGACCGTGACGCCCACGTCCATCCCGGGGATGTCGCGGAACGTGTCCGGCACGACGCAGCCCTCGTACCGAACTGGTACTTCGACGGAGTTCTTCGAGATCGTGAAGCGGTACTCGCACGACGGCTGCTCGCGCCGCTGCAACGTGCCGTGGACGAGGTTGCCCTCCACCCGGACCGAGCGACCGACGTACTTCGCCTGGTTCTTGACGAGCTCGTCTGCAGGCTTCACGTAAATCGTGTTGTCCCGCATGAACGTGAGCACGAGCCCAACGATCGCCGCCGCGCCCATCACGAGGGCGACGACGAGCACTGGGCTCGACGCGGGGCCGCGCGCCTGCACGCGCCCACGCCGACCGCGGCGAATGGGGACGGCAACGCCATCCTCGCCCTCTTCGGGCTTGGCGTCGGTCTCCGGTCCGGCTTCGTCGGGTTCGCTCGTCTCTTGGGTCATGTTCTCACGGGGGGAGCTGCAAAAGAGTAGCTCCCCCCCACGAGGGGTCAACCCGTGGCTTTGTGGTATTCTTCCTATGGTACGAACGCGATGACGGACGTTCTTTCAAGCCCAGTCCTCGTGCTCAACCGCTGGTTCGAGCCGGTCCAAGTGACGACGGCGAAGCGTGGTTTCGTGCTGCTCTACGGCGGCGCGGCCCAGGCGATCGACGAGGTGGGCGAGGCGTACGACTTCGAGCGGTGGCGCGAGCTGCCGGTGCGCGCGGGCGACGATCCCCTCCCGGTGGTCGGCGGCTCGCTGCGTGTCCCGCGCGTCGTGCATCTCCTCCGTTACGACCGGAAGCCGAAGGCGACGGTGCGGCTCACGCGGCGCAACATCATGCTGCGCGACGCGCACCAGTGTCAGTACTGCCTGAAGCGCCCGCCCGTGCGGGACCTCAACATCGACCACGTCGTCCCCCGCTCGCGCGGTGGTGGCGACTCGTGGGAGAACCTCGTGACCGCGTGTCGCGTGTGCAACCTCCGCAAGGGTTGGAAGACCCCCGACGAGGCGAACATGCACCTCGCGCGGCGCCCGTTCCGCCCGAAGTGGTCGATGACGGCGCAGATCCTCCTCGGCGGTGGCTCACGCTTCCGCGAGTGGGAGCCGTTCCTCGCGGAAGCGAGCTGAACGGAATCCGGATCCGCGTCCGCGTCCGAGTCGGTGTCCGTATCCGTATCCGTATCCGTTGGAGCGGATGCGGACGCCGTCTTGGGACCTTCTCGCGTAACTGCGAGGTCGGCGCTCGGGAGGGGGAGGAGGAGGGGGAGAGGGAGCCCTTTTTCGCTCCTCCTGGCGCGCAATTCCGTGACCGTGCCCGTGACCGTGTCCGTGACCGTGTCCGTGTCCGTGTCCGTGCCCGTGTCCGTGTCCGTAGCGCGACGGAGCGCCCGCGGCGAACCGCGGGCGTCCGAGGCGCGATTCAGCGACCGAGCTTGTGGAGCGTCGCCGCGATGCGGTCGAGTGCGTCTGCGAGCTCCGGGTCTTCCTTCGTGAAGCCCCAGAGCACCGTCAGCTCGAGTGCCGCCCGCGTCTCGCGCGTGGAGCCGAGAGCGCTGCGGAATCGAGCGCGAGCGTTCCCGTCGCGAGCCGCCTGCGCCTCGGCGATGTTGAGCACGATCGACGAAGCCGCGCGCCGAAGCTGTCGCGCGAGATCCGAGTCCTTCACCGCGACCGCCGCGACGACCGGAGCCAACCGACGAACCGTATCCAGAGCAAACCGTTCGATCTGAAGCATGAGTACCTCCTTGCCCGTCGCGCTGCGCGCGAAGGCGTCCTCGTCGGGCCACCGCGCGGAGGCGGTGTCCAGGCTGGCGCGAAGCGCCACCGCCGAAGGCGGCTCGGCCTGGATGCCGCCGAGCACGGTGGCACGATGAGGATGCCGAGCGAGCCCCACCCCAGCAGGTGGGAAGGCCAGAAGGCGGAGAGTCGCGCCCCCGGCTGACGCCTGGACACGGACACCGACACGGATCCGGATCCGGACACGGACACCGACACGGATCCGGGCACGGGCACGGGCACGGACACGGATCCTAGGGAAGACATCTACCCACCTCTCCGTAGATGAGGGTATGGCGACCGGGGGCTCACTTCTGGGGGGACGTTACCGGCTCGCCAGCAGCCTCGGCGCCGGCGGCATGGGCATCGTCTACGAGGCTCTCGACGAAGCCACCGGCCGCATGGTCGCCGTCAAGGTCCTGCGCGACTCCGCCTTCGGGATGCCCGGCGCACTGCAGCGCTTCGAGCGCGAGGCCCGCGCCACGATCGCGATCGACCACCCCAACATCGTGCACGTGTCCGACGTCGGGTGCGAAGCCGGGACCACGCCCTACTACGTGATGGAGCGGCTGCGCGGGCACTCGCTCGGCGTTCGCGTTCGGCGGCAAGGCCGGATCGAACCGGAGCGCGTCGCCAAGATTGCGATCCAGATCGCGGCCGGGCTCCAAGCCGCGAACGAGGCCGGGATCCTCCACCGCGATCTCAAACCCGACAACGTGTTCTTGTGCGAGACCGACAGCGGCGAGGATCGCGTGAAGGTCCTCGACTTCGGCGTCGCGAAGATCGCCGAGAAGACCGACCTCACGCTCGCCGGCTCGATCGTGGGAACGCTCGCGTTCATGCCGCCGGAGCAGGCGCTGGGGGAGGCGCTCGATCCCCGCGCCGACCTCTACTCGCTCGGCGCATGCATGTATTTTGCACTCACCGGACGCGAGCCGTTCGCGGAGCTCCGTGCGCAAGCGCTGCTCGCCGCGCTCTTCAAGACGGAGCCGACCCCGCTCGCGCAGCTCGCGCCCGACGTGGAGCCCGCGCTGATCGCGATCGTCGAACGCGCGATGAAGAAGAACCGGCGCGAGCGCTTTCGGCGACCGGCCGAGCTTCGCGCGGCGCTGATCGCGTGGCTGGAGAGCCCGCGCGGCTCGTCGTTCGAGCCCGCGCCCGTCACCGCGCGCCTTCCTTCGACGTGGCCGCCGCCGGTCTCGATGAACACGCAGGGCTCGGCGCTGATGCCGGTCCAGGCGTTCTCGACGCCGCCACCGCCGCCGCGCGCGAAGGCGAAGACGCCGTGGCTTCCGATCGCGAGCGTGATGGCGCTGGGACTGGGCATCGCCGGCGTCACCTACGGGTGGCTCGAGAGCCAGCGTCCGAGCGCGACCGCGACCGAGGCGCCACCGCCGCCCAGCGTCCCCCTCGTCGTCGCGGAGAAGACCGCGACGAGCACCGCGAGCGTTGCACCGATGAGCTCGGTGGCACCGCTGCCGTCGGCGTCCGTGGCCCCGCTGGCGACCATGTCCGCGCTCCCGACCGTGCCGGCGAACGTGGCGACCACCCGCGCGACGTCCGCCCCGGCAACGCCCTGGGCGAAGGACTACGGCGCGCGAACCGCGCTCGCGACGGCGGCGAATGGGCGCGACGCGGCGGCGTGCCGGCGCGCGTTCGAGGATCTGGTCGCCGCGGACGGCGAAGCGACCGCGCTCACGTTGTTCGGCAAGACGTACGGGCGTTGCTTGATGGAAGCGGGCCAGTGCCAAGCCGGGCGCGAGGTCGCGGCGAAGGTCGCGACGAGCAGCGCGCCGGGCCAGGATGGCTTCCGCGTCGTCGAGGCGACCGAGGGCGCCGCGATCGCGTACTGCCCGAGCAGCCAGTGGACCGACGCCGAGCGCGGGCGCGACGACTACCGCAAGCTGAAAGAGGGCATGGAGCGCGGCGACGATCCGCAGGTGGTCGCGTCGACGGGCGACTTCCTCTTGCCGCTCGTGACGAAGATGAACCTGCCGCCGTGGACGACGCCCGCGATGGTGAAGGCCGACATCCAACGCGCCTACGCGCGCGCGGGCCGATGCGCGGACGCCGCGAAGCTCGCCGCGGGCGCGAGCATGGACGGTACGCCCTGCGCTACCGGGCGCTGACGCGCGAGCTCACTGGATCCCGCCATCCGCGCAGGTCCCGAACGGGTTCCACCCGCCGTCCCGACAGACGAACAAGTCCTCGCACCCGCAACATCCGCTCGGACAGGTGGCCGCCAAGCCGTAGGGGCAGTCGGGCGACTCCAGGGGGACGCACCCCGGTCCTCCGAAGGCGCCCTCGACGTCGATCGCGGCGTCGCGGACACCCGCGTCCTTTCCAGGCACCACCACGTCCGGTTGCCCGCCGTCCCGCGGAGGACAGACGTGATCGAGCTCCCACGTTCCATCCGGGAGACACGCGTAAGCCGCCGCGCACGCGGGGTCGTCGCACGCCTTGCCGTACGCGAGCGGGCACCCGCCGTCGGGGACGTTCTTGCACGGCTGCTGGGTCACCGCGTCGGAGCACGCCATCGCGAGCGCGTAGAGCACGGCGACGAGCAGGACGAAGGCAGCGAGGGAGCGAGCGCGCATCGGATCACTTCAGCTTCGTGAACCCGTTGCGCACGGTCCCGATCGGCTTCGGCCGCACGGTACCGGCCGGGCGACGCGTGCCGGCGTCCACGTCCAGATCGAGCGGCGGCGCCATCGCCTCGACCGAGCCCGTGGCGCTCGGCTCGACCGTGGGCACGGCGGAGGCCGTCGCCGGCGACGTGAGTTGGGGCGTGACGTCCGGCGGCGCCACCCGCGCCGCCGCCGTGCTCGCGACGGGCTTCATCCGCGCATCGAGCACGCGCGCCGACGGGCCCGTGTTCGCGATGACGAGTCCCAGCGTCCCCACCGCGAGCCCGACGAACGCGCCCACGGCGATCGGCATCGCCCAACGACGCTCCTTCTTCACCGGCGGCAGCGATCCGAGCACGTAGCGACCGCTCGGCGCCTCCGGCGCGATCTTCGCGAGGAGGGACGCCTCCGGCACGAGCGACTCCGCGCGGGGCGGCGGACGTTCGGGCAGATGACTGCGGAAGAAGAGATCCTTCGCCTCCTCCTCGCCGAGCGCCGCGCGAAGGCTCTGATGGCGCACGCGGAGCCGCGCACCGAAGACCGCCTCGATCGTGCGCGCCACCTCTTCGGCCGTGCCCACGCACTTCGGGGCCGCACGCTCGAGCGCCAAGCGCAGCTCGTCCGCCGTCTTCCATCGCCGCGCGAGATCGCGCTCGAGCCCCTTCGCGAGCGCCTCGTCGAACGCGACCGGCACGTCCGCCCCGAGCTGGCGCAAGCGCGGGATGTTCGAGTTCATGACCTCGTCGAGCGTGTCGAGCGCCTCTTCCCCGCGGAACAAGCGCCGCCCCGCGAGACACTCCCACAGCACCACCGCCATCGAGAACACGTCGCTCTGGACCGTGCACGCGCGCCGCCGATCGACGCGCTCGGGCGCGAGGTACGCGAGCTTCCCCTTCACCTCGTGGGTACGTGTAACCTGCACACGATCTTCCGCCTTCGCGATGCCGAAGTCGGTCAAGCGCGAGACCCCGTCCGCGCCGACCAGCACGTTGTGAGGGCTCACGTCGCGGTGGATTATCGCGAGGTGCTTCCCGTTCTCGTCGCGGAGCTCGTGCGCGGCGTGTAGACCGGCGAGCGCATCGAGCGCGATCCGCACCGCGACGCGCGTGGGCACCGCGCGCCCCGCAGCCGCGAGCTCCTTGCGCAGATCCGACAAGCTCGCGCCCTCGATGTAGTCGAGGACGAGGAACGGCTCCGGCACCGGACCCTTCGGACCGGGCGCGCTCTCGAACGCGAGCTCGCGCACGCGCACGACGTTCGGGTGATGGATCGCGGAGGCGAGGCGCGCCTCGTCCGAGAACATCGCCGTGAAGGTCGAGTCCTTCGCGAGGTGCCGGTGCGGCCGCTTCACCGCGACGAGCGGACCGCGCTCGCCGGGTCCCCGCCCGAGATACACGGTCGCCATGCCGCCCGACGCGAGCTCCACGAGGAGCTCGTAGGCGCCCGCGCGACCGAGCGTGGGGATCTCGGGGTTCTGCGGCACGATCTCGATCGAAGCACGCCCGCTCGGTCTCGTCGAGAAGGTGGTACCCTGCCGGCCATGGTCACGCCTCGCATCCCCGCTGCCGTCCGTTCGCCGTCACTCGTCTTCGTCGCACTTTGTCTCGCTGGCGCGCTCGCGTGCGGCGGCGGCGCACCCGACGCGAAGTCGCCGAACGGCGCCGGCGATGCCGACGGCGGCGGAACGACCGCTCCGGCCACGCCCGAAGATGCGGGACCCGCGACCACCACCACCGTCACGCTCGGCGACGGCGGCAACCTCACCGGCACCAAGCTCGAGTCGAACACCACGACCACCGCTTCGTTCGACGCAGGGGCGAAGGAAGCCGCCGCGCCGCCCCCGGGCGGGCACGACCCGGGCCGCAGCCCGCAGGACATCCAGACGATCATCCAAGCGCACCGCGACGAGGCGCGCGCCTGCTACGACGCGACGCTGAAGGACCACCCCGGGCTCGAGGGCAACATCGACATCAAGTGGACGATCGACCCGAAGGGCGTCGTCACCGAGACGGCGATCGACGACGCCAAGAGCGACATCCACGAGGCCGGCCTCGGCAAGTGCATCGGCGCGATCATCAAGAAGATCGCGTTCGCCCCGAGCCCGCGCGGCGTCGAGACGAAGGTCCACTACCCGTTCAACTTCCACCCGCGGAACGGCCCGGCGGCCGGGCACTGATTCCGTTCGCGGCCGCGCGTCAGTGGCTCACGGAGCCCGGCAGCGGCACCTGATTCGAGACCGGCTGGCAGTTCTGGAAGCACTGGACGTCGCCGCCGCATTGCTCGGCGCACGGCACGGTCGTGTGGAACTGGGCCGGCGGGGGCTTGGCGGCCGCCGGCTTCGACGAGCTGCAGGCGGCGAGCGAGACGAGGACGATCGAGAGGAGAGAGCGCATGCCGTTCTACTACTACAATCGTAGTAGTCGGTCGAGCGAGGCTCAGCTCACGCGGACCGCGGCCACCCAACCCAGGGCGGTCCAGCGCGCGAACCAGTCCCCGAGCTTCTGATCGAGCGCGACGCCGGGGTGCTCCGCAGCGGTAGCCTCGCTCGCGGCGCCCAGGCGCTCCCCGCGCTGGAGCCGCACGAGGAGCGCGTGCGCCACCGGCTCCAGCGGCTCCGCGTAGAGCAAGAGCTCACGCCGATACACCGCCATCGCGTTCGGCTCCGGCTCGGGTCGGAGCACCTTGCCCTCGCGCCGGAACGTCGCCCGCACGAGCTCGGCGGGGTACTCGAGGCGCAGGAGCTGGAGCGACGGGTGGAGTGCGAGCACGGCCTGCGGCCACTGGTCCTCGCCGATCCCAGCGAGGCTCGCAGGATCGAGCGGTGGCGCATCCGCGGCGTCGAACGCGTCGACGAACGCCCACTCGACGCGCGCGAGATCGCACACGAAGCGCGGCTCGCCCGCCCCCTCGAGGAACTCCGCGAACCGCGCCCCGAGATCGCGCAGCAGGAAGCTCGACGGTGGGTGCGCGTGGAAGTAGCGCTCGCAGAGCGCGGCGAACGCCTCTTCGCCGACGACGGCCTGCAGCGCGGGGAAGTCTTCGACCATGCACCCGACGTGGCGCAGCCAGAACTGCTCGCGGTACGTCTCGAGCTGCGTGGCGGGACCGCGCGCGCCCGGCGCAACGAAGGTCGCCCTCGCTTCGCTCACCGCGTTCGGGGAACGGATGGCCTCTCCGAACGCGCGCTGGACGTCGGCGAGCTTCATCGTCAGCCCACCCGCGCCGGTGCCGCCGCGAGCGCCGCCTGGAGCGCCGCCTCGCGATGCTTCACCGTCTTCTCCGCCTCGGCCGCGAGGACGGACCACTCCGGGATCTCGTCGTCCCACTCGATCAACGTCGCCACCGGACCGACCCGCGCGATCACGCGCTCGTAGAGGCGGAAGACGCCCGGCACCACGTGATCCGAGTGCGTGTCGAGCAGGTAGTCACCCCGGTCGGTGTGACCCGCGAGGTGGATCTGCACGATCCGCCCGGCGGGGATCGCGTCGACGAACGCGTCGGCGTCGAAGCCGTGGTTGTGCGCGCTCACGAACACGTTGTTCACGTCGAGCAGGACGCCGCAGTCGGCGCGCTCGGCGATCTCGCTCAAGAACTCCCACTCCGTCATCTCGCTCGACGCGTAGGTGAGGTAGCTCGACACGTTCTCGAGCGCGAACGGGCGCTCCATCTCGCCTTGCACCCGCTTGATGCGCTCCACGACGTGGGTGATCGCCTCGCGCGTGTACGGCAGCGGCAACAGGTCGTGCAGGTCCGCGCCGCCGGCGCGGGTGAAGCAGAGGTGGTCGGTGAAGTACGGGACGTCGACCCGGTCGAGCACCCGCCGGAGCGCGCGCAGGTAGTCGCGATCGAGCTCCGTCGTCGCCCCGATGCCCAGGGACACCCCGTGCGTCACGACCGGCGCCAAGGCGCGGAGGCGCTCGAGGTTGTGGAGCGGACGCCCGCCGGGGACCATGAAGTTCTCGCTGATGACCTCGTACCAGGCCACGTGCGGCGAGCCGCCGCGCTCCAGGACGTCGTCCTGGTGCTTCGGGCGGAAGCCGACCCCGACGCCCAGGTCGGGGATGCGATGGCGGGCGCGGAAGCTCACGCGAGTCTCTCTCCCACAAAATGCGACGAGCGCCGATCTCGAACGAGATCGGCGCCCGTGCGCGGACGCCTCACTTGGCCGGCGTGCCGCCCGAGTTGCTGTTGCAGCTGCTCTTGGTGCCGCCGCCCGCCCCGTTGCAGGAGCCCTTGGCGTTGCACGAGGACTTCGCCGGAGCCGGCGTGCCGCTCGCCGCCGGATCGGGCGAGTTCGCCGCCGGCTTGTCCCCACCACAGGCCACGAGGCTCGCAAGCATGCCGGAAGCCGCCACCACCGCGAGAGTCTTTCCAATGTTCATCGTTTCCATCTCCTCAATCGTCGACGCGTCCATGCGTCCGGTGAGCGTGGACGAGCCCACGCCTCCCCATCTACGCGCACAGCCTAACGGCGGTTTCGTTCCCCCGTAAACCTTTTTGCCCTCTCCCGGGCTCGCCCGACCGTGCGAGTATCGGCGCATGTCCGACATGGTCGCCGCGCTCGAAGCGCTCGGATTCAGCCTCAACGAGTCGCGCGCCTATGCTGCGCTCCTCGCGGAGAGCCCGGCGACCGGCTACGAGGTCGGCGTCCGCGCCCAGATCCCGCGCTCGGCGGTATACGGTGTCTTGCGCCGGCTCGTTAAGGCGGGCGCCGCCCGCAGCATCGCGGGAACGCCCGAGCGCTTCGTCGCCGCCCCCGCGTCCGATCTCGTCGCGATGCTCGAGCGCCGCTTCGCCGCGTCCGCCGAGCGCTTCCAGACCCAGGCGCGCGAGCTCGAAGAGCCGAAGCGCGTGGCGGACGCCTTCACCGTGCGCGGCTACGATCGCATCCTCGAAGAGGCGCTCCGCCTCGTGCGGGGCGCGAAGGAGCGCCTCGCCGTGAGCGGGTGGGCGCGCGAGATCGCCGTCCTCGAGCCCGAGCTGAAGCGCGCGGCCAACCGCGTCCGCACGGTGGTGCTCTTCTCGCACTGCGCGCTCCCGAAGATCCCCGGCGCCGAGGTCTTCTCGTACGAGCTCCCCGAGAGCGAGCTCGAAGCCTTCTGGAAGCACCGCCTCACCGTCGTCGCGGACGATCAGGCCACCCTCATCGGCGCGACCGAGCAGCGCGAGAGCGACGACGCCGTGCTCAGCGGGAGCGCGGCGATCGCCGAGATCGCGACGAGCCAGATCGCGCTCGACGTCACGCTGCTCGCGCAGCGTGGAACGCCCGGCCGCGACGCGCGCGACGTGGAGGGCGTGATGGCGCGCCTGCTCGGCGATCGCGTCGGCCGGCTGGACACGTTGCTCGAGCTCGACACCGGGGCGAAGCGCAGCGCCAGCGCTGGCGCCGGCGCGAACGGTGGGAAGCCCGCCCGCGCGAAGCGCCGCTGAGGTGATAAGCTCTTCGGCCCACCTTGCCCCCTTCCCTCGCGCCGCCTCGTTCTCTGCCCGCGATGGCCGCCGCCTCGCTGTTGCCCGGCGCCGAGCGTGACGCCTACAACGAGCTGCTTCGCGACATGCGCGGCCTGCGCCGCGAGCAGGCGCAAGCGCGCGATCACTGGGTCGCACAGCTGACGGCGGAGCGGAAGGAAGACCTCCTCTTCGAGCTCGAGATCCTGCTGAAGGGCCTCATCTGCTTCGCGAACCCGCGCAACCACCCGGGCCCGCCGCGCCGCGCGCCGGTCGTCGCGCAGGACTTCCGCGAAGCGGTCTCGATGACGCGCGAGACGATGGCGCGCATCACGTCGCTCTGTCGCACGCTGCTCTTCGAGAAGGACCGCTCGTTCGTCTTCCAGCGGTACCTCGAGACGATGCTCCCCGACGATCGCGCGCGGTCGCGCCTGATGGACGCCGCGTCCGCGCAGGACGGGCCGGAGCAGTCGCTCTCCTACCTGCGCCACGGGCTCACGAACCTGGTCGAGGTCGCGGGCGGGCTCTCGCGCCTCCAGCGCGTCCCGTTCCGCCTGTTCTACGGAATGCTCGCGTCGGCCCAGCGCGAGATCGCGCAGAGCTCGTTCTTCAACCCGCTCAGCGCGCTCGAGTTCCGGCCCGAGTTCGACCGGATCCACAACACGCGGATCCTCGACCTGATGAAGGGTGCCCCGGGCGAAGCGGCGCGGCGGCTCGTCGCGCTCACGTTCCTGTCGCTCTTCCGCATGCTCCGGTACCTGAGCCTCGCCGAGTCGGCGGCGTTCGACCCGAGCGAGGGGCAGCGGCGCGCTGCGGGCGTGGTCTACGTGGTGATGAGCGTGCTTCGGTCGGACGCGCGCGCGCTGACGAGTCACCTCCGCCACCGCGCGGGGCCGCTCCTCGCCGAGGTGTACGAGCGCGACGTCCTCGCGGTCCCCGCGGGCTCGATGAAGGACCACTACGAGGCGCTCCTCTCCGACGGGCACCGCCTGGTCGCGCTCCGGGCCGCGCTCGAAGGCGTCGGCGCGAACGTGCGGCTCGAGATGCGGCGCGCGTTCGAGCACGATTTCCCGGCGCCGGACACGGCTCCGAGCGGCGATCAGCTCCGGTCGGCGGTCGCGCGCACGGTTCGCAACCTCAAGCCGGCGCTCCAGAACGCGGTGTTGTTCCTCGGCAAGTCGCTCGGCACGAAGCTCGAGGAGCAGGGCGTCTTCGACGACGCTGCAGCGCGGCGGATGCTCGGCGAGCGGCTGCGGCGCGACGTCTGGATGTTCGCCCAAATCGTCCGCGCCTTCGCGCACAAAGCCCGCAACGCACAGGGGGGCGAGGTGCGCTGGCAAGGCGTGCCGCCGCTCCAGTTCGTGCGGGAGTTCCTCGCCTACTTCCGCGCGATGGGTTACCCGCTCCTGCGAACGGCGGACTACCCGCGCGTCGATGCGTTCGTGGCGGCGATGTCGGCGCTCGAGGAGACCGATCTTCTCGACCCGTCACGGCTCCAGCGAGCGATCGAGGAGTGCGAGCAGTTCCACGTGTTCCTCGTGGCGCTGCTGGACCAGATCGGGAAGCGGGACGAGCTGACGGGAGTGCCGTTCGACAAGAGGGCGGCGGCGGAAGCGCTGAAGCTCTATCTCGGCGCGAGCTGAACAGCCTGCCCGCCGCGCGGATGCCGGACAACCTGCGCATGCGCATGCGCATGGGAGATTTACATCGTAAGGAAGCGCGGCTTTGGTGGACTGCTAGGTCGTCGGGGCCGAGCCCGAACACACCCCGCGGTCAACGATTTTTCGACCACAAAATATCGAAGGCCACCCCCTTCGAGGGGGGTGGCCTTCGCCTGACGCATTGCGTTAGGGCTGCCTGCGTCAGACCTGGTCACTCCTCGCCGTCGTCGAGCCCGTGGCTCGACGTGGGGGCGCCGCCCAGCATGGACGGGACCCCGGCGGGGGGTGCGGCCTTCACGGCCGGCTTGGATCCGCCGGAAGAACGCTTCGCGGAGGATCGACCAGAACCGGCCTTAGCCGCCTTCGGGGCGGACTTTTTGGCCGGCTTTTTGGCAGCCTTTCTAGCGCCACCCTTCTTGGCGGCCTTCTTCGCAGAAGAGCGCTTGGCCTTCTTCTTCGCGGTCTTGCCAGCAGCCTTCTTGGTCGTCTTCTTCTTCGCAGTCTTCTTAGCAGCCATTGTATGCCTCCTGGTGAGGTGATCTACATGACCTATATGGTCACCTACGTTCGTAGTCAAACAAAAAAATCACCAGCACCTTGATTTTTTTTGTTAGGCCCTTCGTGTGTAACTCACGCAAACCGCCAGTTCCACGAACCGTAAAGGGACCGTTCTTCACAGCTTGTCCCGAGCTTCTCCCCGCATGCGCACCGACTCCCATTCGAGCGCCCGTTCCCATCCAACACTCCGCGTTCCGTTCGTCCTCGGCCGGTGGCCTCGGTTGGCCGAGGCTCGGCGCCGTCGCCTTCGCGCCTTCGGCGCGTCGGCGTTGGCACTGCGAGTTCCCGTTCCCCTTCCGTGTTCCCTGTTCGTCTTTTTCTCCTCCCCCTTCCGCCTTTTCAGGCCGGCAAGGTCTTGCTAGCGTCTCCCGCTAGAAACCCAGGAAGCCCCAGGAGGTACCCGGTGACCAGAATGTTCAGCCGTGGAGTGGCCCTCGCCAGCGTGCTCGTGCTCGCCAGCGTCGGTTGCGGTTATTCCGAAGAAGAGATGCAGGCGAAGCAGCGCGAGATCGATCGCCTCAACGCCGAGCTGAAGACGGCGAAGACGCAGATCTCGGACGATCAGAAGAAGTTCGCCGATGCGATGACCCAGCAGGAGAAGCTCAAGGCTGATCTGAAGCGCATGGGCATCGACCTCGAGGCCTCGAAGAGCAACGTCGAGAGCCTCAACAAGGCGGTCGCCGAGTACAAGCAGCGCGCCGATCAGCTCGCCGCGATCGAGCAGCGCTTCCGCGACCTCAAGGCGCGCCTGGACAAGCTCAACCAGGTCGGTCTGAAGGTCGTCGTCCGTAACAACCGGATGGTGATCCAGCTCCCGGGCGACGTGCTCTTCGACTCGGGCAAGGACGAGCTGAAGCAGGGCGGCAAGGACGTCCTCCTCCAGGTCGCAGACGTCATCCGCGCGGACTCGACCCTCTCGACCCGTAACTTCCAGGTCGCGGGCCACACCGACAACGCGAAGTACCCGCCGGGTGGTCCCTTCAAGGACAACTGGGGTCTCTCGCTCGCTCGCGCGCGGCAGGTTCTCCTGTTCCTGACCGGGCCGGTCGGCGACAAGACCGCGAAGGACCCGAAGAAGCAGGGCGGCGGTGGTCTCGACACCGCGCACTGGTCGGCGTCGGGCTTCGGCGAGACCGACCCGCAGGCGGGCTCGATCGCGACGCAGTCGGGTGACGAGCAGCAGCGCAACCGCCGCGTCGAGCTGGTCCTCCAGCCGAACGTGGAGGAGATGCTGAACCTCTCGAGCATCGGCGCGAAGTGATCGCCTAGGCGAACACGAACGAAGACGTGCGTGACGGGTCGAGCGAGAGCTCGGCCCGTTTCGTTTTTGTGCGTCCGGCGGTATCAAAGGCGCCATGCCCGTCGCCGCCATCGACATCGGAACCAACACGGTGCTTCTTCTGGTCGCCCAGCGCGACGCGAGCGGAACGCTGGTCGCCGTCCGCGAGGAAGCGACGATCACCCGCCTCGGCGAGGGCGTCGACGTCGCGCGCGCGCTGAAGCCCGAGGCGATCGCGCGCACGAACGAGTGCCTCGGCCGCTACGCCGCGATCTGCAAGGAGCTCGGGGTGACCAAGGTCGACGTGGTCGGCACGAGCGCGATGCGCGACGCCGGCGGCGGCGACGCCGTGCGGGCGCACGTGAAGCAGGCGTTCGGCGTCGAAGCCCGCACCATCTCCGGCGACGAAGAGGCTCGCTTGACGTTCCGCGGCGCGCTCAGCGGCATGACCGGCGTCGCCGGCGACGTCGTCGTGTTCGACATCGGCGGTGGCTCGACCGAGATCGTCTCGGCGCAGGTCGGGGCGACGTCGCTCGCGTGGGCGAAGAGCTTCGACATCGGCAGCGTGCGCCTGACCGAGCGGCACCTGAAGAGCGACCCGCCGTCCGCCGCCGAGCTCGACGAGCTCCAGGCTGCCGTCCGCAGCGTCCTCCGCGAGGTCCCCGAGCTCCCGCGCAGCGGTCCGCCGGTCGGGATCGCAGGCACGGTCACGACGCTCGCCGCGGTCGCGATGGGCCTCGCGCCCTACGATGGCGCCAAGGTGCACGGCTTCACGATGAGCAAGGAGCTCCTGCTCAAGGTGCTCCGCGATCTCGCCGCGATGCCGCAGGCCGAGCGCAAGAACGTGCGCGGCCTGGAGCCGAAGCGCGCGGACGTCATCGTCGCCGGCGGCTACGTCGCGCTCGGCGTGCTCGAGGCGCTCGGCGCCGATGCGATGCGGATCTCCGATCGCGGCGTCCGTTGGGGTCTGGCCGACGAGCTCGCGAGCTGAAGGCGCTTCACTGCCCCGGGAACCCGGGCGGCGGACCGTAGCCGCCGCCGTACCCGCCCCCGTAGCCGCCGTACGGACCCGGCGGAGGCGGCGGAGCGGGCGGCCAGCCGAGAGGCGCTCCCGTGGCCATCTCGTCCGTCATCTTCCACTCGGGACCCGCGGACTCGATGAAGTAGAGCGACCACGCGCGCTCGAAGACGAGCCACGGCGCGAGGAGCGTCTGATGCAAGATCGGCAATCCGCCGATGCAGCAGGTGCACGTGACGAGGATGGAGTCGGCGAAGCCGACGATCACCGTCGCGACGAAGCGGAGGACGAGGAACCCGAGGATCAGGATCACGCGCCCGCTCGCGAGCGCGCGGAACTTCGCGAAGCCGTCGGCGACGCCGACCCCGAAGCGCCACATGATCGGCGCGACGAAGTTCCGCACGACGGCGTCGAACGCGCCGAAGACGAAGGCCGACGCCGCGAGGAGCACGACGAACGGCGCGAGCCCCACCACGAGCGCCATGTCGTCGGTGACGCCGTCGTCGATCAGCGCGTACGTGCGCATGATCGCGAACACGATCAACGGACCCGTGACGAGCAGCCCGACCGCCGCCACGATCAGGCGCAGCTTGAAGAGCGAGAACGCGGGGTCCGCCGTCTCGCGCCACGCGTCCGCGACGGACGCCTCGCCGCGCGCCACGTTGCGGATCGCCATCATCTGCCCGCGCGTGCCGAGCCACGAGAGGCCCACAACCGCGATGAGCCCGACCACCACGCTCGTCGCGATCAGGATCGTGAGCGAGCCGATGTTGTCGTGGACGAAGGTGCGGAGCTGCTGGAGGACGCCGACGAAGCTCGGCGGCGCAGCAGGGCCGGAGCCCGTGCCGGTCCCACCGCTGCTCCCGCCGTTGAAGTTGTAGCGGTTCCCGCCGCTCCCCTCGATCAGGGCCTGGAGGAAGAAGACGAAGCCGAGCGTGAACCATGCTCCGAGGGAGAAGGGGCGGAAGAGCATGTCCCGCGTCCGCCGGCCGGCGGGGGAGAGCGAGCCGAAAATCTCCATGATTTCCCTCGAAAATCTCGCGTTGGGTCCGGCCGCATCCTAACCACTCGGGGTGGGTGACCGGCTCCAATCTGCGTAAGCGTTGATTTGGATCAACGTTCGCGTACCCTATTTCTTTGACAAATGGGCCTCCGCCGAACTAGAGTACGCCCGCCTGATTCTCTAACCTCTTATCGCGAGGCCGCCGCTCCTCTCCGGGAGCCGAAGGTTTTCGGGCACTCGCGAACTCATCGAGGCACGGCCGGGGCATCTTTTCGGTGGAAGCGGAAACGCTCTCCTACCGCAGGGACACGTTCGTGCGTCGTTTCGATTCGATGAGCGCGGGAGCGAATCCGGTGAAGGAAGGAAGCGTCATGCAATCTGGGTCGGACGTCAAGTTCAAGGTCGGCGACATGGCTGTGTACCCGAAGCACGGGGTCGGCGAGATCATGAAGATCGTCGAGCTCGACATCGCGGGGTCCCGCCAGAAGTTCTACGAGGTCCGCATCCTCGACAAGAACGCGAAGACCGTGAAGATCCCGGTCTCGAACGCAGCGGCCGTCGGCCTGCGTCAGCTCGTCGGCAACCAGGAGATCGAGGAGATCTTCGACATCCTCCGCGAGCGCACGATCGCGTTCGACAAGCAGACCTGGAACCGCCGCTACCGCGGCTTCATGGCGAAGATCCAGACCGGCTCCATCTACGACGTGGCCGAGGTGCTGCGTGATCTCTACCGTCTCAAGACGGACAAGCAGCTCTCGTTCGGCGAGCGCGCCATGCTCGACACCGCGCGTACGCTGATCGTGAAGGAGATCGCGATCGCTCGCGGTCAGACGGAAGAAGAAGTCCGCGCCGAGATCGAGCAGATCTTCGTCAACTGACGCATCTTCGCAGAACAGAGCGCGCGCGTGCCCCGGCACCAGCGCGCTCTCGTCATTTCGGGCGCTCAGTCGCTCGAGTCGAGGAGGCCGAAGTCCCAGCTCTCGCCCGGCTCGCGGAGCCCGGCGACCGAAGCTTCGACACGCGAGAGGAGATCGCCCGCGCTCGTCGTGGGCGCCGGCCGAACGGCCACCGCGACGCGGGTCTTCCCGCCGTCGGGCCACTCCCAGACACGAGCGCCGTTGACGCCGTCGAGCGCGTAGACGAGCTCGAGGATGCGACGCATGCGCGGCGACACGTCGGTCATTGGCCGAGGAGCTCCACCGTGAGCTCGGTGAGCGCGTAGTCCTTGCCGCCGTGATCCTTCACGAGCTTCGAGGCGCGCGCGGCATCGACCGGGACGATCTCGGGGCCCATCGGTCCGACGACGTCGCTCCCGATCACGAAGCGGAGCGGCGCTCCGTCCTGCAGCACGCGGTCGTAGTAGTCCTGAACGAAGACCTTCCCCGTGCCGCCGCGCGACTTCCACTCGCTCAGGGCACAGCGCGGCGTGTCGAAGGACTCGCGCTGGCCGTCGAGCTCGAGCTCGGCGCGGAAGGCGCTGTTCTCGTCGATCTTCATCCCGCAGTGGCCGCAGCGCTTCGCCCCGCCGCGACACGCCGCCAGCACGAGCACCGCTCCGAGAAAGACGCGCCGGCCGATCATCGGAAGAGCGGAGCTCCGTTCGCGACGATGGCGTAGCGCACCACCGGGATCACCGAGACGACGAGCACGACCGCCCACGCGACCGCCGCGCGCCGCAGGCGATCGCGCGCGAACGCCGGGAGCGCTGCCCGGGCGAGAGGTCCGCGCGCGAACAGCGCCGCGAGGCCGCTGCCGGCGGAGAAGGTCAGCGCGGCGAAGAGCGCGCCGAAGAGCGCATAGCCGAGCCCGAGCACGTCGGAGCGGAAGAGACAGAACGGGCAGTGGTGCTGCGGCGCCTCGAACGCGTGCGGACCGACCTCGAGGATGGCCGCCGCGACGACGACGGGCGCCGTGGCGACTGCGAGCGCACCGACCAGCGTGAGCCACGGGCGGAGCGACGACGCCGGACGGCGCGCAGCGAACAGCCCGAGCGCGGCGCTCGCGACCAACATCACCGGAGCGAGCCACGTGACGAGCACGCGCGGACCCTGCACGTACTCGCCGGTGCCCGCGCCGACCGCGTCGAGCTGCACCGAGCAGCACGAAGCGACGACGGAGAGATCGAGCCCGAGCAGGAACTTCGTCTGGAGCACGAGGTCGGCGACCGCGAGCGGAGCGACGAGGAGCGTGAGCGCCGCCAGCGGACGCACGAGCTCCGGACCGCGGACGCGGGCGTCGAACGCGTAGAGCTGGGCGAGGAGCGCCGCCGCGATCGCTGCCGCCAGCGTCGTCTCGAGCGCCGGGAACCCCCAGGGATCACTGCGGAAAGTGCCGTAGGCGCACATCGCGCCGCGGATGCCGTGACTGAGCTTGTCGGCCCCGAGGATCGAGAGGAGCAGGCACACCACGAGGAGCGCGGCGCCCGCGCGCACGAACGTGGCGGCGAGCTCGACGCGACGCTCGAGGAGGAGCTGCCCCTCGCTGACGCGCATGACGTCGAAGCTCCGCAGCACGCGGACCGACGTGATCGCCGCGCGCAGCATCAACACCGCCGCGACGGCGCCACCGATCCAGCGGAGGAAGATCCAAGGCTCGAAGAAGGTCACGCTTCCGCCTCCGAGGCAGGCGGCGCGGCGACCTTCCCGCGATCGATCTCGACGACGCGCTTCGCCCCGACGCCCGTCGCCAGCCGCGTGTCGTGGGTGGCGATGAGCACCGCGCGCCCTTCGGCGGCGAGCTCGCCGAGGAGCGTCTCGAACGCGCGCGCGCGCGCCGCATCGAGGTGGGCCGTCGGCTCGTCGAACAAGAGCACCTTCGGATCGCGCACGAGCGCGCGCGAGAGCGCGACCCGCTGCCGCTCGCCGCCGGAGAGACGCCGCACGTCGCTCCCCGCGATCGCTCCAACCTCGAAGCGCTCGAGGAGGTCCTTCGCCTTCTTGCGCGCCGTCGCATCGATCCCGTCGGGCACGCACGGGAGCAGCACGTTCTCGAGCGCGCTCATGCCGTCCACGAGCTGCACGTCCTGGAAGACGAAGCCGACGCTGCGGCGCCGAACCTCGGCGCGCTGATCGTCGCGCAAACGCGACGTGGCTTCGCCGCCGATCCACACCTCGCCTTTGGTCGGGAGCAGCATCGTGCCGGCGATCCCGAGGAGCGTCGTCTTGCCGCTCCCACTCGGGCCGCGCAAGACGACCACCTCGCCCGGTGCGAGCTCGAGGTCGACGTCCTCCAACACGCGCTTGCGCTCGCTCCCGTCACGAACGTCCTTCGTGACCTTTCGGACCGCGACCGCGGGCTCCATGACCCTCGCTACATACGCCCGCGCACCAGGGGCGGCAACCGTGCCAGTTTGTGCCAGAGCGGCCTGCACATGGACGCGGAAGGTGCGGCAAGGATCCGACGATCCGGGTCCAAACCCCCGAAATGGGGCCTTGGCGTGCATTTCTCTGGGCTTTTCGCGGTGGCACTCCTCGTGCAAGCTTGTTTGCGCCTCCCATGCGTTCGTGGACCCGAGCGACGATCTTCGAGTGCTTCCTCGCCACCCTGGTGGTGGGGGCGGTCGCGTGTTCGCTCAACCCCCAACCGCTGCCGCCGCAGGACGGGGTCACCTCCGACGCCGGCTACAGCGCGGACGCCGGTGCCGACGTCTCGCTTCCGTTCGGCGACGCCTCGCTGAACCAGGATGGCGGTGGCTCCTCGGATGCGACCGCCGAGGCAGCACCTCCCACGCAAGACGCAGGCAGCGACGGTGGCGACGCGAGCACCGACGGTGGCGATGCCGGCGACGCGAGCACCGATGCGGTGAGCGAATGAAGCGCGCGCGGCGGGCTGCCGTCGTTGCCTTCGTGCTCGTGTGCGGGGCGTTCGCGGTGGCCTGCACGCTCAACCCGCAACCGCTCCCGCCTGGCTCCATGTCGTCGGCCGACGACGACGCCGGAACTCGCAGCGATGCGAACGGGACACCAGGCTCGCCCGACGCCGGGATCGACGCCAACGGCTACGACGCCGGGAACGCCGATGCCGCGAGCGACGCCACGCGAGACAACACCGACGGCGGCGACGGCGGCGATGGCGGCGGCGATGGCGGTGCGGACGCAACCGACGATGGGGACGACGGCGCCACCGACGCCCAAGGAGACTGACGATGACGCCGATCGAGCTCCGCTTCCCGACGACCGTCCCCGAGCGCCTCCGCGCCGCGACGACGCTGACGAAGGTCGAGCGCGGCGCCCTCGTCGTCGCTGCCGGCGAGCCATGCACCGACGTGCTCGCGCTCGCGAACGGCGCGGTGAAGCTCGAGCGGCCGTCCCGCGATCCGGCGCGGCGCAAGGCCGGCGCGACCCGGGTGCTCGACGTGCTCCGGGCGCCCGCGTGGATCTGCGACCCGTCGTGGCTCGATGGGGGCGCGTGGTCGGCGTCGGTGGTGGCGCTCCGGGCGTCCGTCGTGCTGCGCGCCCCGCGCGCGGAGCTGCTCGCGGCGATGGCGGACGATCCGAGCTTCTTCGACGGCGTCGCGCGCACGCTGGCGGCCGCGCAACGCGCGCTGGTCGATCGGATCGACGCGCTCGGCGACGGGGATGCGGAGTGCCGCCTCGCCCGCCTCTTCGACGGCCTCGCGTCGCGCTACGGCACGACGATCGGGGATGCCCCCTTCGTCGCGCTCCCGCTCCGGCGCGACGAGATCGCGAGCATGATCGGCGTGACGACGGAGACTGCGAGCCGGATCACGGCGCGCTGGACGCGCGAGAAGCGCCTGCGCGCGACGCGCGACGGGATCCTCTGGCGCAAGGTGGCCACCAACTGATCAGCGGCAGGACGTCGTCGACAGCGGCGCGGGCGCCGGCCCGCTCGGGATCTCGGTCGACGAATAGATGCCGAAGCCGTCGGCGCGGTATGCGATCGCCTCGCCTTGCGGCTCGGGGGCGCCGTCGATGACGAGCGCCGGCGCGGTCGAGAGCCACGACGCGACGTCGCCCTGCTTCGATCCGCGGAACTCGAACACCCGCCCGTAGCTGCGCAGGAGCACGCGCGGAGCGCACGGATGAACGTCCCCGCCGGTGATGAGCGTGGTGCCGAACGACGGGATCGGGATCTGCTGGAGGCGCCGAAGCATCATCGGCGTGGTCGGCGCGGGAGATGCCGGCCGCGTGAGCGCGTAGAGCGTCCCGCGACCCAGGAACTCCTTCGTGACGATGAAGAGATCGCCGGATCGAGGATCGACGAGCAGCGTCTCGGCGTCGTGCGGACCATCGGGGTAGTGGAGCGTCCACCGCTCGTAGGTCGTGAGCTCCTGCTTGCCCTTCGGCGGATCCAGCGCGGGTTCGGGCACGACGTAGATCGAGACGCTCGCGCGCACGTGCGAGTTGTCCCCGATGTCGGCGAGGAACACGCAGGTCCCTGCCGCGCACGGCCCGATCGCGATGTCCTCCCAGTCGATCGCCTGAACGCCCTTGAGGAGGAACTCGCCGCGTCCCTTCCCCGTCTCGGCGTCCATCGCGAAGAAGCGGGGAGCGTCCCCGGAGTCGTTGTGGGCGTAGACCACGCCGACGTCGCGCCGGCTCGCGACGATGCCGGAGAGCTCGTTCAGCGGGTACGTCGCGAACGTGGAGAGCCTGCGCCAGGGTGGATATGCCTGGCACACGCCGCACGCGGCCGCGCCGGCGTCCGCCGACGCATCCTCTTCGTTGGTCGCGGTGCCACCTTCGATGCCGGCGTCGACGACGGATGCACCCGCGGCGTCGATCGGGGGCTCGCTCGACGACGCATCCACCGTGACGGGAGCAGGCGATGCGTCCACGCCGTCGGGCACGCCGTTCGCTCCGCCCGTCGCAGCCGCGCCGGCGCCGCACGCGCAGAGGAGCGCGCCCGTGACGGCGATGGTGCTGAACGAAGGTCCCTTCATTTCCCTGCGGCGTAGCGCAGGGCTTGCACGAAAACCTTTTGCGCCGCAGCCGTCAAGCCGGCTGGTGCATCGTCGGTGAAGCTCCCCGTGTCGGAGAAGGCGATCACGACGCCGGAGCCCGGACCGAGCGCTCCCTTCTCGACGACGACGAGCGCCGGACCGGAGGGGTTCTCGGCCGCGACCACCGGCGCCACGCCCGCATCGGCGCGCGCGCCGAGCCAACCGGGGAAGTACTGCGGAAACGAGGGGACACCATCGACGATGGGGTGCAGCCCGGCATCGCTCGCGACCGCGCTCGCGTTGACGTAGCCGCCGTCGGCGACGACCGTCCCGATCGCGTCGAGCCCGAGCGGGTTCGCCAGGCTGTCGTTGTAAGGGTCGATCGGCCCGCCGTAGCCGTCGTTGTCGAGCAAGAGGATCGCGAAGTGACCCGCGTCGACGAAGGCGCGGAGCGCCGCTTGCTCGCTGGGCCCGAGCGCCGGATCGATCGTGCCGAACGTCCCGCCGTACGTCGTGAGCACGATGCCGTCGGCGTTGGACGCGGCGAGCGACACATCGAGGCTCGCGAGCGGACGCCACGTCACGTCGAACACTTGCCGAATGGTGGCGCGAAGAGCCTTCACTTGGGAGCCGCCGGGCAGGTTGTACTCCGGGGCGCGCGCCGCGCTCCACCCGGCGAGGCGGAGCGGGATGTCGCCGTGGGGCGCATCCTCTTCGCCGGCTTCGCCGACGTCGGGCGTGGGCGGCGCATCGGTCGACGCTTCGACGCCGGCGTCGACCGTCGCCAGCGGACCGCCGCAGCTCGCGCCGGCGAGCAGCGCTCCGATCGGAGCCGCGACCAGACCGAGGACCCCCGCCCACCGCATGCTCCCATCGTAGCAAGAACCCCCGGGAGCGCCCGGGGCCCGGCCTGCCGGCTAATCCGTTATGTTGCGACGCAACAATTTCCTTGACGCCCGAGCGGGAGCGGTTAGGTTCGGGCACACAAAAGGAGCCGTCATATGAACAAGGACAGCGTTTTTGCACCGCAGCAATGGATGGGGTTCTGGAAGAAGGCGAGCGACGACCAGCTCCAGCGCATGCAGACCGTGGGCGACGAGTGGACCAAGATGGAGTCCAAGGGCTTCGAGCAGTGGACCACGGCCGTCGACGAGCTCGCCAAGCTGACCAAGGAGTCGCTCGCCTACTCCGCGCAGCTCACGAACGAGTGGCGCAAGATGTGGCTCGAGGCCGTGAAGAAGAACGGCGAGGCGCTCGCGAAGGCGGGCTGATCAGCCGCACATCACGCGCACGTCGCAGTGCGCGGCGCGGAACGACCGCACGACCTCGACGCCCCCTTCGACGAACCGCAACGTGCCGACGGTGCTCCCGTCCGCATCACCGTGGAACGTCAGGGTCGGCTGCTCGAGGTCGCTGCATTTTCCGGTCGCGTCGCAGCGGCGCGCGGCCCCCGTCGTCCCCCGCAGCGCGAGCGGGACGTCGCCGAGCGACGCGCCGCTCCAAACCTCGAGCTCGAGGTGAGCGAGACCCGACAGCTTCGGCTGCTCGGCGCACGAGAGCGCGCCGTCCGAGACGGCGAACGTCCGCGCCGGCCCGTCGGTCGGCCCACAGCTCGCCCACGTCACCGCGTTGGGCGTGGCCGGGGGAGGCGGGACCGCCGGCTTCCCGCACGCGCTGACCAGGACCGCGAGCGACGTGAGCGTGAAGGTGGCGACCACGAGCGGGGCGGAGCGGCGCATGGCCGAGAAGGGTGACGACTTTCGCGACCCTCGCAAGCGAAAACGAATACCCTCGCGCGACATGCTCTCGCGATGGTTCCTGTTCCTGTTCGCGCCACTGGTGCTCCTGCTCGCCGGCTGCGGCGAGCACCTCGCCGGCACGCACGACGCCGAGGTCGAGGTCACGATCAAGGAGCCCGCGAAGCCCAAGCTCACCGAGGCGCACGCGCCCAAACCCTCGTTCGGCAAGCCGCCCACGGTGGCCGAAGACGCGGTCGGCCCGCTCACGCTTCGCCTCGCGACGATGCACATCACCGCGGACGTCGAGCCGATCGGCGCCGACAAGCTCCGGCTCACGCTCGATCAGGACGACGTCGACGCCGCCGAGGATCTCCTGGAGTGGCGCGGTGGCGTCGAGCTCGACGAGCTCGACCCCGAGTTCGCGGTCACGCTCGCCTCGAGCGCGGGGCTCACCGAGAAGACCGAGACCCACGACGGCGTGACCGAGAAGTACTGGGAGGGCCCGCGCGAGGCCATCGCCGTCGCAATCGCGAAGACCAAGCTCCCCGAAGGCCACGCCCTCTTGGCGCAAGCCTACGACGCACGGAACGGGCGCACGCGCGTCGTGAAGAAGCCGGGGCTCGCCGACTTGTCGGATGCCGTCGAGCGGATCGATCGCCTCAAGAGCGGCAAGTCGCTCTCGCTCGTGATCCACGCCGACGCGCAATCGCGCATCGACGGCGCCGTCGCGAAGGCGGACGGCAAGCCGCTCGCGATCGTGCGCGCGTCGAGCGTGCTCGCGGTCCAGCCGATCGCTCGCGGTACGCGCACCTTCGAGCTCGCCTTCGGCGACGACATCTACTCCTACACGCGCGCCCACACCGTCCAGAAGGCTCTCCTCACGCCGCCGACTCCGCGCGTGGAGTTCGGAGCGGTGAAGTCGCTCTCCCCGGACTGGGCGGTCGCGATCGCCTCGATCGTGCTCCCCATCTTCCTGTCGATGATGTGGCTGGTCTTCGTCCGCCGCTTCGATCGCGCCCACCCGGAGCCGTGGTGGCTCGTGCTGGTGACCTTCGGGCTCGGCGGGCTCAGCGTCATCCCCGCCGGCTTCGCCGAGTACGTGATGCAGCGGGCGTCGCCGTACCTCAGCCCCGAGGTCATGACGTTCGGCGGCCAGATCCTCGGGTTCCTCCCTGCCCTCGTCGTCTTCACGGTCGTCGTGGGCTTGAGCGAGGAAGGGTCCAAGTTCCTCGGCGCGTGGAGCCTCGCCCGCCACCGGCGCGAGTTCGACGAGCCGATCGACGGGATGGTCTACGGCTCGGCGTCGGCGCTCGGGTTCGCCGCGGTCGAGAACGTGAAGTACTTCGCGGTCGGGCGCCTCGGCGGCACGCTCATCGTCGCGCGCCTCTTCATGAGCGTCCCCGGTCACATGTTCTTCGGTGCGCTCTGGGGCTACGCGCTCGGGCAGAAGCTCGTGCGCAAGAAGACGCCGGTCTGGGCGTACCTCCTGCTCGCCGCGCTCCTCCACGGCGCGTTCGACACCATGCTGTCGATCGAGGGCACCGCGCTCGGCGCGATGCTGGAGAACCTGCTCCTCGCCGGGCTCTTCGTCATCCTCCTGCGCCGCTCGCTCCGTCACGGCGCCGTCGAGAAGGGCTCGGAAGACGCTCCGCTCAGCACGCAGCGCTGGCTCTTCTCCGTGGGCTCGCCGTGGCTGTTCGTCCTCTACGTGATCGGGTTCCACGTCGCGGCCGTCGTCTGCTTCGGCGTCGGCATCTACTTCGAGGTCGCCCACCACCGGATCGGGATCGTCTTCGTCTACGTGTGCGCCGCGCTCGTCTCGCTCATCGGCTTCATCGGCTACGGGATTGCCCAGACGATGCCGCTCGACGTCGCGGTCGACGCGGTCGGCATCACGTTCGCGGGCTCGGCGCGCAAATGGAGCCGTGTCACCGCGATCGAGCGGTTCACGACCTGGGGCGTCGTGGGTCCGCGTCACAACGTCCGGGTGCGAAGCCCCGACGGAGATCTCGTGATCGGACCCGCGAGCCAGGCGCGGGTCGACGAGCTCGGTGGGCGCCTGACCGCCGCCCGCTCCGCCGTGCCCGCACCCGCTCCCGCGCCTGCGGGCTGACGGCCGGAACTTCCGGGTCGAGCCGCTGTCGCACCTCCCATGCGACGTGCGGTCCTCGCCCTGGGCGTGCTGGCGGTCTCGGCCGGCGTCGGATGTGGCGGGCCCGCTCCCGCGCGTGCCCCCGAGTCGTCCGCGCGAGCTCCGGGAGCCGCACCCCCGCCGGACGAAGCGGCGGCGTTGCTCGAGCGGTTTCGCACCTGCGCGTCACCCGAGACGCCGGCGACGTGCGCGGCCGGGCTCGAGCGCGCGGCCACGCTCGACGAAGCGGCCCATCGAACCGGGCGCGCGATCGAGGCACGCCGCATCGCGCTCGCGCTCGGCGGCGTCGACGCAGGGACGCTGGCCCGCAACGCGTACCAACTTGGGACAGACTACCGCAACATCGCCGAGTTCGAGCTCGCGGCGACGGCGCTCGAGCGCGCGGCGACCTTGGACCCGGGCGGTGCGACCGCGGCACCGGCGTTGACCGATGCGATCGCGCTGCGGCTCGGGCTCGGTGACGGAGCCGCGGTCGCCGCCGATTGCGACCGTTTCTTCGCGCGACCCGGTCCGATCGACGCCGAGCTCGCGGCGAAGGTCGCCTTCGTCCGTGGAGCTTGGGCGAACGAGCACGGCGATCCGGCCGGCGCCGAGCGAGAGCTCTCGAAGGCGATGGTCACCATCGATCGGGGCCCGCTCTGGCTCCGCCTCACCGCCCACGCGATGCTCGCAAAGGCGCTGGCGCGACACGCCACCGACGGGAGGGCGGCTGCGGAGTGGGCGCGGGTCCGGGAGCTCGGCGCCGGGCTGAAGCCGTCGGCGGCGGACGCCGACCCACGCAGCTTCGCGAAGGGGATCATGGCGATCGGCGACGCGATCGTCTTCCAGGCCGATCAGAAGCGGCTCGCAGCGAAGTGGAGCCCCGTTCCCGCGTACGGTGGAGGCGCAGCGAGCGCGGACATCGATCGGTGGGTGAGCGCGAGCATCGCGCCGTGGGTGACGGGTCGCACCACCACGATCGCGGAGCTCGAGAGCGCGTACCGCGCCGTCCTCGATCTCACGCCCGTTCCACCGCCGAACGCGGTGGTCGTCGCGGGCGCGCGGGTCGCGGCGCTGTGGAGCGATGCGGCCGATGCCCTCTCGGCGGCGTCGTTTCCGCGAGCCTGGGATGGAGCGAAGCGGAAGCTCTTCGCCGAGCGGCTCGCGACGGCCGGCGCGACGCTGATCGGGAAGGCGAAGGCCGCGAACGTGTGGTGCACGAGCGTGGCGGTGAAGTTCCAATACGTCGCGCCCGAGGCCGGCGCTTGCAGCGACTGGCTCACGAAGCGTTGGCCTCACGAGTATCCGAAGCTCGACGAGCTCCAGTTGCTCCCCGCGCCGCGCGTCGGCGGAGGCACCCTCGTAGCGCCGCTCCCCGAACCCTGACGGCCAACGCAACGGTCAGTTCGACCGATCCCGACTCTCGACGTCCTTCCTTTCGAGCAGCGGCAGCGTGATGACCGCGGCGGGACCGCCGCCCTGCTCCTCGAAGCATGGGAGCGACGCGTTCACGCGAGGGACGCCGCCGCTGGATAGGTCGTCGCAGGTCCGGCAAGCTCGCATCAAGCGGTCACCGTGTTAATGGCTTTTCCAGTGCGGACTGCTAGAACCCCGGTCATGGCTTTTCGCAACTTGGGTTTTGCAGCTCTTTCGATCGTGGCACTGAACGCGTGCGGGGGCGCAGTCGCGTCGGATCCGGGGGACGGGGGCACCATCCCCGAAGCGTCGACGGTGGACGCACCGAAGCCGCCGAACGAGGCCGGTGCACCGACTGGGACGCCACCCAGCAAGCCGCCCGCTCCGCCGACGGGAAGCTCGACCACCAAGACGTTCGCGGTGAAGGCGATCTATCTGGGTGAGACGTCGCGCACGGGCCAGGCCAGCGATACCGCGTGGAAGCAGTTCGGCTACAACTTGGACGGGAAGGTGACGAGCGGGGCTTCGACCGACGTGTGCACCCGCGCGAAAGGCGCGCCATCCTCGAACCAGGCCGACGGCGCTCAGGGCATCGACAATGCTTTTGGCGCGATCATCCTCCCGCTGATCAAGTCGGCGTCAGCGTCCACCGAGCCGTCGAAGACCGTCTCGGCCCTGTACCAAAACGGGTTGCGCACGATTCAGCTCGGCGTCGTGGGTCTCGATGGAAGCCCTTCGCAGACGGCGACGGGCCTCGCAGGCGGAATCTTCCCGTCGCTCGCCTACTCCGGGGACGGCCCCTCGGTTCCCTTTCCCGGCTTTGGGCCCACCACGGACTGGCCCGTTCGGGTCGAGGGTCTCGCCGACGGTATGACGATCGCTGGCGGAGCAAAGGCCTCGCTCGCGGGGAGCTGGATCAGCAGTGGAGTCTTCGTGAGCGGCGGTAGCTCGCTCGACCTCACGTTCGAGCTCCCGCTCGGGGGAACATCGGTGCCGATGATCCTGCACCACGCCATCGTCACCCTCGATCCGCAAGGCAACGGCACGTTCGCTGGCATCCTCGACACGGAGGAGTTCATCACGGCGATGCGCAAGGCGGCGGGCACGCTCTCGACGACGTTGTGCGGCTCGCAGTTCGACGGCATCGCGCAGCAACTTCGCCAATCATCGGACATCCTCAAGGATGGGACCAACGTCGGCGGTCAGGATTGCAACGGCACCTCCGTTGGGATCGGTTTCCTGGCGGTCCCGATCGCGAACCCGACCAAGATCGCGAAGAACCCGATCGCCGTGCCGCCCGATCCCTGCAAGTGAACGACGTACGCGCCGCAACGCTGGACGACGCTTCGGACATCGCCGCGGTTCAGGTGGCGGGGTGGCAGGCTGCGTACGCGGGCCTCATGCCCGCGGCCGTGCTCGCCGCGCAGACGGTCGAGAACCGCGCACCGCGGTGGCATTCGATCCTGAGCGTGACGGTGCCGGAGAAGCGTCACGCCGTGTTCGAGCGCGCGGGGCGCATCGTCGGGTTCGCGAGCTCGGGCCCGTCGCGCGACGCCGATGCCGCAGGCGCGGGCGAGCTCTGGGCGCTCTATGCGCACCCCGCCGCGTGGGGCACCGGCGTCGGGCGCGGTTTGATGCTCGACGCGATCGCGTTCCTCGCTGCGCACGCGCACCCGAGAGTCACCCTGTGGGTGCTCCGCGGGAACGCGCGCGCGATCGCGTTCTACGAGGGCTTCGGCTTTCGACTCGACGGCGCGACGAAGATCGAGGGCGCGCTCGAAGAGCTTCGGATGGTGCGCGAGCTCAGTCGCTGAGCTTCACGAGATCGAGCTCGTCGGCACCGATCCGCAGGCGCCCCTTCGTGCCGCTGATCGTGTACTCGTAGGCGCGCGGCGTGAACGAGACCTGACACCACTTGTCGCCGAGCGTGCGCTTGTCCGTGACGGACTCGAGCGTCTCGACCTCGCCGCACGACGAAGCGCCCGTTCCGAGCGGCGTACACGTCTCCTTCGGCGCCGGCGTCGTGCGCGTCTTTCCTTTGGCCCCGGCGGTGAGGGTCGTGCCGTCGGTCCAGGCGCACCGCGTGGCCGCGGTGAGATCGCTCGCGCCGAAGCGGAGGCGGATGTCCATCGTCGCGGTACCGACTTGGGCCGTCCCACCCCAGAGGCCCGCGAGCTGATCCGGGGTCGCGCTGCCCGACGGCGTGTCGAAGAGCGAGCCGTACGGTGCGTTGGTGTTGTTCGACTCGAGCGAGGTGGGTGAGCTCCCACCACACGCCGTGAGCGCGAGTCCGACGAGCGCGAGCACGATGCTGGCGCGCTGGAAAGTTCGATTCATGCGGTATCTCCCCTGAAGGTCTTGCTCCCGGCGGGCGCGCTCCCCTGCACCGGTCGTACCAACTTGGGAAATTCGCCAGGCACGCGAGATCATTCACGCCGCCCACTCGGACGTGAACGCGAGTTCTCGCGCGACCCCAGCTACTCCGCTTCCTCGCCCTTCTTCATCGCGACCTCGATCGCGACGAGCTCCTTGAAGAGCGCGACGCCCACGCGCTCCGCGACGCCGAGCGACTTGCCCGCGAGCGGCCGCTTCCCGACGCGCACGGTGCGGACGGCGTCGCGATAGGCACGGACGGCGTTCTCGGCCTCCGCCAGGCGCGGGTTCAACAGCCGATCGCTCGTCGGAAAGCGCAGCGGACCGTAGGTCCCCGCGCGCTTCGCTTCGTCGCTCCGCCAACCGAGGAGCGCACAGAGGCTGCTCATCGCCAGCTCCACGTCGAGCGAGGCGTTCGGCCCTTCGAGCGCGACGTCCCCCGCGCCCAAATAGACCGCGAGCTCGATCGGCTCCCCGAGCGACGACTCCACGTCGAGGTAACGGCTCGCCCAGCTCGCGAGCGGTGCCGGGGTGGGGATCGCGAGCGGGAGGACCTCCCGATCGATCGGCGTCGCGACGCCGCGGGCGCCGCACCAGCGGTCCACCTCGGCGACGACCTCCGCCGCGGTCATCGTCCCGTCCCGGTAGTAGCGCTTGGCGGGAGCGAGGGCGAAGCGGAGAACGGGCGGCAGCGCAGACACCAAGTGCGCGCGCGTGATCGGGTCCTCGGGCTCGTCGGCCATCCACGCCGCGAAGCGGTGCGAGAACGGACGCGTCACGTGGTGGACGGTGTTCGCGCCCTTCACGGCAGCCGGCTCGACGATCCCCCGTGCCTGCCCGATGAACGCGCGACCGGTCTCGTCGTCGGGGTCGCGCACCATCCGCGTGCCGTCCTGGAAGAAGCGATGCGCGAGGGCGAGCGCGAGGTCGGAGGGGTCGATCCCGCGGAGCGCCGCGCCCTCCACGAAGCGGTCGAACCGGCGCGGCCGGTAGGCGGGCATCGTCAGGAGCTTCTGCGCGGTCGACCTCAGCCGTGCCTCGAGGTTGACGCGGACCCACGCGATCTTGCCGGCAAAAGCCCAGACCTCCTTCGCCCCGTCGTCGCAGCGTGCGGCGACGGCCTCGAGCGTGACGGGAGCCATCGTCGGAGCGACGGGAGCGGCCTCCATGCGGACGGCCATGATGCCATGAATGCGGGGTCGGGGCCCGCAACGAATCGTGCATGCTGGAGCTCTTGCGCCGCCTCGTCGGGCGCGCCGAAACGCGGGTCCCTCCGTTGATGGTGCGCACCCACACCGGGCGCGGTACCGCGCGCCTGGAGGGGGAGGTCTCGGTGGACGCCCTGTGGCTCCCGTCGGGAACGCGCCGGACGTACCGCGCGAAAGACGCGCAGGGGCTGTGCATGCTGCCGTGGATGAAGCAGGCGGAGCGCGTCTCGCTGCGCGTCCGGGCCGACGGCGCGGAGACCGCGATCGAGGTCCACGTGGACGACGCGCGCACGGGCCGGACGATCGATCTCGCGCTCGGATGATCAGGCGAGCAACGTCTCGCGGAGCGCCGCGAGCCCGACGCCACCGAGCCCGACGACGTCGGAGTGGAACTTCTTCAAATCGAACGCGGCGCCCTCGCGCGCGCGGCGCTCGGCGCGCACGTCGAGGATGACGCGCTGGCCGAGCTTGTAGGTGATCGCCTGGCCCGGCCACCCGAGGTAGCGCACGACCTCGGACGCGGCGACGGATGGCTCGAGGAGCGCGCGCTCCCGCATCATCTCCTCCGCGAGCGCGACGGTCCACCGCGCGCCGGGGTGGAAGTCGGTCGTGGCGGGGATCGGCAGATCGAGGTGCAGACCGATGTCGACGACGACCCGACACGCGCGCGCGAGCTGCGCCGCGTACATGCCGAGCACGTACTCGGGGCGCTCGAAGTAGCCGAGCTCGAGCATCAGCTGCTCGGCGTACAGCGCCCAACCCTCGGAGTGCCCGGGCCAGTCGGCGAGGAGACGTTGGAACCGCGTGAGGTGCTCGCGCTGGTGCACCTGCATCGCGACTTGGAGGTGATGCCCGGGGAAGCCCTCGTGATAGGCCGTCGTGATCTCCTGCCAGAGCGGCATCGACGTGCGGTCACCGGGCGAGTACCAGACGATGCCGGGCCGCGAGAAGTCCTCGGCCGGTGGCGTGTAGTAGGCGCCGGGCTTGCCGCCCGCGGGCGCGAGCCGCACCTCGAGCGCGCGAACGCGATCGGGGACGTCGAAGTGCGTCTCCGAGAGCTGCGCGAGCGCGCGCGCTTGGCGGTCGCGCATCGCGGCGAGGAACGCGTCGGGGATGGCGAGCGACGCCGCCGGATCACGCGCGAGGCGATCGGCGATCGCGCGCGCGCTCGCGCCGGGCTCGATCGCATGGGCGACCTCGGCCATCTTGGCCTCGATCCGGGCGAACTCCTCCCAGCCCCAGGCGTAGGCCTCGACCGGGTCCAGCTTCATGCCCAGGAAGCGCCGCATCGCGCGCTCGTACCGCTCGCGACCGACGCCATCGACGGAGCTCGCTCGGGGTAGGTACGTGGCCTCGAGCCAGTCCGTGAGCTCGGCGAGCGCCTTCGTCGCGTGCTCGGCCGCGCGATCGAGGCGCGCGCCGAGCGCACCGTCGACGTGCGGTTCCTTCCGCAGACCCTCGGCCAACGTCCGCGCGAACGAGGGCGCCCGCGTCTTCGCGCGGCCCTCTTCCACCACGGCGAGGACCTGCCGGCGGGCCACGACCTTGCCTTGCGCGAGCCCCGCCTCGAGGAGCGCACGCCAAGACCCGGCGACGGCGTCGAGCGTCTCCAGCCGGCGCGCGATCGCCTCGACTCCGTCGCGCGTCGCGCGATCGCCGAAGTCGAACACCATCGTGAGGAGCTGGAAGGTGGACGCGATGTTGTTCAGGTCGAAGTAGGGCTCACCCGCGCGATGGAACTCGAGCCGCTCTTCGAGGTACTCGCGGTGCACGCGGAGCGCGAGCTCGACGCTCGGTTCCTCCGAGCGCGGAAGCGCGGCGAGACGCTCGGCGTACGCGGCGAACGTGGCCGCGCGCGCTTCCTGTCCCGCCGGGCTCACGTCGTCCCAGCGATCGTCGTGACCCTTCACGCCGAGGAACGTGGCGAGGATCGGGGACTGCGCGCAGACGGCGTCGACGAGCTCGTCGCTCAAGGCGTGGACGGGGTGGAGGGCGCGGGCGCTCACCGGGAGAGCGGAGCGTGTTTCCCGAGGAAGCGCAAGTCGACGCGCCGTGTATTCTGGGCGCATGCGCATGCCGTTGGTTTCTTTCGCGCTCGCGCTGACGGTGACCGTCGTGCTCGGCGCGTGCGCGCGTGACCCCGGCACGAGCGCGGCCGCATCGCCCACGTCGACGGCGGCGTCGGCCACCCGCCCTGCCGTCGCGAGCGCGCCCGCGCGCGTGCCGGCTGCACCGCAGGCGATCGCGAAGGATCTCCCGCTCGTCGCGATCGTGCGCGCCGATTGGTGCCCCGCGTGTCGTGCGACGGAGCCCAAGCTCGCCGTGATCGAGCGCGAGTACGCGGGGAGGGTCGCGTTCTTGCGGCTCGACGTCACCGACGACGACACGACCGCTGGTGCCGCGCACGAAGCGGACGACGCCGGCGTGCGCGCGTTCTTCGATCAATCGAAGGGCCGCACGGCGACGATCGGTGTGTTCGGCAAGGATCGGAAGGAGCTCTTCCGGACGTGGGGGCTCAAGAACGAAGCCGAGCTCCGAGCGGCCTTGGACGCCGCCGCGCCGCCGGCAGCGCACTGACCAAACCGCCACGGTCGGTGCAGTCCGCCACGCCTCGCGCGCGCGACGACGCCGAAAACCTCAGGGATTCCGCGCGGCACCGCGGTTGCAAACCTACCCGCCATGGTCGTCCCCACGTTCGAAGGTTCGATGGAGAACGAGAGCGCGCGCAACGTGACCCCCCTCGTGACGCTCTTCCGCGCGGAGGTCCGTGCGCTGGAAGCCTACTCGCTGCTCTTGGAGCAGCCCGCGCTGATCCACCAGAGCGAGACGCTGCGCCGCGAGAAGGCACACCACGCCGATCGGGCGGTCACGTTGCACACGCGCCTCCGCGAGGTGCTCGCGAAGGTGCCGCCGAGCGAAGGCGCATGGGAGTCGATCACGGTGCTCCTCTCGACGGGGCCGATGCCGCGCCCGAGCGCGCTCATCACCGCGCTGCGAGCGGAAGAGGCGCAGCTCCTGGCCGACTACCAGGCCGCGATGCCACTGCTCGACAGCGTGTCGCGCCGCCTCGCGCGGCAACAGCTCGTGCCCGAGCAGTCGCAGGCGGTGTCGGCGATCGAGAAGCTCGCGGCGACGTCGACGATCTGACGCTCACGAAGCCGAGAGGGCTGCCGTGCGTGCTCCGAGCACGTGGCGCACGATCTCCGCGACCCCTTCGCGCTTCTTGATCGCGGCGAACACCGTCGGTCCGTCGCCACGCATCTTCTTGGCGTCTCGCTCCATGACGCCGAGGTCGGCGCCGACGAGCGGCGCGAGATCGACCTTGTTGATCACGAGGAGATCGCTCTGGGTGATGCCGGGTCCGCCTTTGCGCGGCACCTTGTCGCCGCCGGCCACGTCGATGACGTAGATCGTGTAGTCCACGAGCTCGCGGCTGTACTGCGCGGCGAGGTTGTCGCCCCCGCTCTCGACGATGAGCAGCTCGGGCCTCACGTCGTGTTGGAGCGCTTCGAGCGCGAGCAGGTTCGGCGTGATGTCTTCGCGGATCGCGGCGTGAGGGCAGCCGCCGGTCTCGACGGCTCGGATGCGCTCGGGAGCGAGTGCACCCGCGCGGAGGAGGAACTCGGCGTCTTCGCGCGTGAAGATGTCGTTGGTGACGACGCCGAGCGACATCTCGCCGCGGAGCGCTTCGCAGAGCGCGAGGAGGAGCGCGGTCTTCCCGGAGCCGACGGGACCGCCCACGCCGATCGTGAACGCGCGCGCCCCGTAGTCGCGCTTCACCCGCGGATCGCGCGCGGCGAAGAGGCCCGGGCCGTCCCAGCGCTCGTGGTGGTGTCCATGGTCGTGCCCGTGGTCGTGATGAGGCTCGTGCTCGTGATCGTGTCCCATGGGTCCTCAGCTCGAGAAGAGTCGCGTGTGGAGGGTCGGGTGGCGCTCGGCCAGGAGATCGAACCAGGGCGCCGCGCTGGCGGGCGCGCCCTTCGCGAGCGCGACGTGCGCGAGCGGTGCGGCCTCGGCCAGGAGCTCTTGGGCCGCGAACGGCCCGACGAGGTTGAGGCGCACCGCCGCCGACAGCACGCCCCGCGTGAAGGCGAAGAGCGCGAGCGCGCACGTGCGCTCCTCGTCCTCGGTGAACGCGCGCGCGAACGCCCCGAAGACGACGGCGTGGTGCAGCGGACGCTCGCGCTCGTTGGCCCACGCCGACGCGGCGACCACCCGCGGCTCCTGGGGGAAGGCGCGCGCGGTCGCGGCGAAGAGCGCGCGCCCCTGGGCGCGACTCGCCCGATTCGCGGTGACGCCCCAGAGCGACGCGTCGAGCTCGGTGTCGACGCGCGCGAACGCGAGCGGAGCGAGCGCCGCATCCGCGCCGAACGCCGCCCGCACGAACGGGAGCGAGAAGCCCGCGTACGAACGCGCGAGCGCATGGACGGCGTCGCGAACGGAAGCGTCGCGAGGCGCCCGATGGGCCCACACCTCGAGCCCGGCCGAGTGCGCGTAGCCCCCGGTCGGGAAGGCCGAGTCGATCCATTGGAGGAGGCGCCAGTCGTCGAGGTTCATGATCAGAAGAGCGCGTAGCGCTGCGCGAGGGGAAGCACCGCGAGCGGCGCGCAGGTCAGGAGCACGCCGTCGGCGCGGACCTCGTAGCGCTCGGGATCGACCTCGATCTTCGGGAGCGCGTCGTTCAGGACCATGTCGCGCTTGGTGACGGTGCGACAGCCGCGCACCGCAGCGATGCGCTTCCGCAGCCCGAGCGCGGCAACGGTGCCGCGCTCCTCGGCCGCGCGCGAGACGAACGCGATCGAGGTCGCGGCTGCGGCGCGGGCGCGGGCGCCGAACATCGGCCGCTGCCACACCGGCTGCGGCGTCGGGATCGAGGCGTTGGCGTCTCCCATCGAAGCCCAGGCGATGAACCCGCCCTTGATCACGAGCTCCGGGCGCACGCCGAAGGTCGCCGGGCTCCACAAGCAGAGGTCGGCGAGCTTCCCGAGCGCGATGCTCCCCACCTCGTGCGCGATCCCGTGGGCGAGCGCCGGGTTGATCGTGTACTTCGCCACGTAGCGACGCACCCGGAGGTTGTCGGCGCCGGAGTCGCCGTCGAGCGCGCCGCGCTGGACGCGGTTCTTGTGCGCCGTCTGCCACGTCCGCGTGATGACCTCGCCGATGCGCCCCATGGCCTGGCTGTCGGAGGAGATGATGGAGATGGCGCCGAGGTCGTGGAGGATGTCCTCGGCCGCGATCGTCTCGCCGCGGATGCGGCTGTCGGCGAAGGCCACGTCCTCGGGGAGATCCTTCGAGAGGTGGTGACACACCATGAGCATGTCGAGGTGCTCGTCGAGCGTGTTCACGGTGAACGGACGCGTCGGGTTCGTGGAGCTGGGGAGCACGTTCGGCTCCCCGCAGACGCGCAGGATGTCGGGCGCGTGGCCGCCGCCCGCGCCTTCGGCGTGGTAGGCGTGGATCGTCCGGCCCTTCATCGCGGCGATGGTGTCGTCGACGTAGCCCGACTCGTTGAGGGTGTCGGTGTGGAGCGCGACCTGGACGTCGTGCGCTTCGGCGACCGTGAGGCACGTGTCGATGCAGGGTGGGGTCGTGCCCCAGTCCTCGTGGAGCTTGAGCCCGACGGCACCGGCGACGATCTGCTCCGCGAGCCCGGCCGGGTGCGACGTGTTGCCTTTGCCGGTGAGCCCGATGTTGAGCGGGACGTCGTCCAGCGCGAGGAGCATCTTCTCGATCTGGAAGGGGCTCGGCGTGCACGTGGTGGCGCAGGTGCCGGTCGCAGGACCGGTGCCGCCCCCGACGAGCGTCGTGAGGCCCGCCGCGAGCGCTTCGTCGGCGAGCTCGGGGCAGATGAAGTGGACGTGCGCGTCGATCCCGCCGGCGGTGAGGAGCTTGCCCTCGCCGGCGACGACCTCGGTCGTGACGCCCACGATCAGGCGCGGATCGACGCCCGCCATGACGTGCGGGTTTCCCGCCTTGCCGATGCCGTGGATGCGTCCGTCCTTGATGCCGACGTCGGCCTTGTAGATGCCCGTGGCGTCCACGACGACGACGTTGGTGATGAGGAGATCGAGCGCCACGTCCGGGCCGACGCCCGGGGTCTGGCCCATCGCGTCGCGGAGGACCTTCCCGCCGCCGAACGTGCACTCGTCGCCGTAGTGCGTGTGGTCGCGCTCGATCCGGATCCAGAGGTCGGTGTCGCCGAGGCGAATGCGATCCCCGGTGGTCGGGCCGTAGAGCGCGGCGTAGCGCGCGCGGTCGAGGGTGACGCTCATCGGGTCGCTCCTTTCGGGCCCTTCGCGACGAGGCGCACGGTCTTCTTCTCGCCGGCTTCGAAGCGAACGGCCGTCCCGGCGGGGACGTCGAGCCGGCGCCCAGAAGCAGCCGCGCGATCGAAGCGGAGCGCGCCGTTCGTCGCCTCGAACGGGTAGTGACTTCCGACTTGGATCGGGCGATCGCCGACGCTCTCGACCTCGAGCGTGATGGCGTCGCGGTCCGCGTTGAGCACGATGTCGCCGGCGGCGAACTGGATGGCACCCGGTGCGTCGCCCTCGGCGTCGGTCACGGCCGGGAAGGTGCCCGCGTCGGGGACGGGCAGGAAGCTCCCGTAGAGCGCGCGCGCGAGGTCACCGTCCGCGGTGGCGATCGGCTCGTGGACCGTTACCAATTTGGTACCGTCGGGGAACGTGCCCTCGACTTGGACCTCGTGCAGCATCGCCGCGACACCGGGGAGCACGTGACGAAGCCCCAGGATGCGGCGCCCCTCGTCCATCAGCGTCGCCACGGACGCTCCGTCGCGGATGCGCTCGAGGAGCACCGTCGCGAGGAGCGCGGTGGCCTCCGGCAGGTTGAGGCGCAACCCACGCGCGAGCCGCTTCTGAGCCAGCGTGCCCGCGAGGTGCAGAAGGAGCTTGTCCTTGTCACGCGGAGGAAGGAGCATGGGCGGACTGTAATGCAGTGCGTCATGGAGCGGGAAGAGGCGTCGAACAGGCTCGCGCGGGGCAATTTGTCCGTCCGCGCGACGGCCGGACGGAGCCGCGTCATGACCTGCCGGGCGGAGGCTCCCCTCGTGCTGCGACCGGTCGCGCGGCGCTTCGAGGGCGACGGCTCGCCCGCGCTCGTCTTCGTGAGTCAGCTCGGTGGGGGGTGGCTCGCCGGCGATCGGCAGGAGCTCGCGCTCGACGTGGAGGAAGGCGCGGCGCTCGTGGTGCGTGGCCAAGCGAGCTCGCGCGCGTACGGCGGAGCGGGCGCAAGCAGCTGGCGATTGCGGGCGCGCGTCGGTGTCGGAGCGGCGCTCGCCTGGCTCGGCGAGCCGGTCGTACCATCTTGGGACAGCGACTGGAGCGGCTCGGCGGGCTTCGAGCTCGAACGGGGAGCCTCGCTCGTGGTGTGGGACGCGTTCACCGGCGGTCGGATCGCGATGGGCGAACGCTTCGGCTTCCGCCGCTTCGCGAACGCGCTCGAGGTCCGGAGGAGCGACGGGGTGCTCGTCCTCCGCGACGCCGTCGCGTTCACGGGGGCCGAGGCGGCGGCCGGCAGTGGACCGATGACCGCGTTCGCGTCGCTGGTGATCGCCGGTCCACGTTGGGAGGCCGAGTTGGATGCGCTCGGCGAGCGCGTCGCACGGGAGCCCCTCGCGACGTTCACGCGGCGGGGGAACGTGGGGTTCGCGCGCTTCGCGGTGCCTCACCCCGGGGCGCTGGCCGAGCTCCGCGAGCGCATGCTGCCCGCGCTCTGAGCACCCAGCCCCGGAATGTTTCGGCGGGCTCGGTGGCTTCTGCCTCGGCATGCCTACCGTCCTCCTCGTCGACGACGATGCGCCGCTCCTCGACATGCTCGCCCTCGCGTTCGAGGACGAAGGCTACGGGGTGGTGACGGCTGCCGAAGGCGCCGCCGCTCTCCAGCTCGCGTCCCGCGAGCCCCCGGATCTGGTCGTGACCGACGTGAACATGCCGGTGCTCGACGGCTTCGCGCTGTGTCGCCGGCTCCGCGAGCAGGGGAGCGACGTTCCGCTGCTGATTCTCACCTCGCGAGACTCCGAGATCGACGAAGCGCTCGGGTTCGAGCTCGGGGCGGACGACTTCCTCGCGAAGCCCTTCTCGACCCGGATCCTCCTCGCGCGCGCGAAGGCGCTCCTCCGCCGCGATCAGCGCCGCCGCGACGGACCGGAGAGCTCGCTCCGCGTCGGTCGCCTCGAGCTCTTCCAAGAGCGCCTCGAGGTGCGTTACCGCGAGACCGAGATCCGCGTCACCGTCACCGAGTTTCGGCTCCTCGAAGCCCTCGCGCGCCGCCCCGGGGTCGTCTTCAGCCGCGACAAGCTGCTCGAGATCGCGCGCGGGGACGGCTCGGTCGTCGTCGAGCGGATCGTCGACACCTACGTGAAGCGTCTGCGCCGCAAGCTCGAGGCGATCGACCCGGCGTTCGCTGGGATCGAGACGGTGGTGGGGGCGGGCTACCGCCTGCGTGAAGCGTGACGCTTCGCCTGCGCGTCCTCGGGCTCGCGCTCTTCTTGGCGATCGCGCCGCTCCTGCTCGTGGGCTTCTGGGCGTGGCTCGAGCACGACCTCGCGAACGACATGCGCGTCCGCCTCGAGTTCGAGGCGCACGAGCTCGCGATGGCGGTCGACGATCACGGCGAAGCGCCCGCCGACGCCACGCGCCACGTCGCCGAGGTCCACGGCATCCGCGCGCGCGTCCTCGATCCGGCGGGTGCGACCCTCACCGACTCCGATTTCGATCGCGGCACCGATCCCGTTCATCAACTCGGGCAGCTCTTCTTCGGTCCCGACGGAGCCCCCACCCTCGCCGGCTTCGACGAAGGGCTCGAACCGGTCGCCGAGCGCCCCGAGGCCAAGGCCGCCACGAAGGACGTGGCGACGAGCGGGTGCCGGCAGAGCGCCGCCGGCAAGCTCCTCGTCTGTCATGCGGTCACCCGGACGCGCGACGGCCGGATCGTCTACGTGCAGGAGAGCTCGCGCCGCGCGGTGCGTGCGCTCTACGACCTTCGGTACCAACTCCTCCGCCTCAGCGTGGTGACCGTCCCGCTCGGCGTGCTGATCGCGCTCGTCCTCGGGCGGAGCATCGTCAAACCGATCCGAGCGCTGGGCTCGCAGGCCCGCGAGCGCGCCAAGGGGACCAAGACCTCCGGCGCGCTGGACGTGAAGGGCGACGCCGAGGTCGTCGATCTCGCGAGCGCGTTCAACGAGCTACTCGGGCGGCTCGACGATCGGCAGGCGCAGAACGAACGCTTCACCGCCGAGCTGGTGCACGAGATCAAGAACCCGCTCGCGACCGTACGCGCGGCAGCCGACGCGTTGGAGTCCGGCAAGCTCGACCCCGCCCGGGCCGAGCGGCTCGCGCGCGCGCTCCGCGACGCGGGGGGAAAGCTCGACGCCGTCGTGAGCCAATTCCTCGAGCTCGCGCGCGCCGAGGGTGGGCTCGCGGCCGATGCCCGAGAGCCGATCGACCTCGCCGCGGTCGTGCAACCGATCGCCGAGTCGTGCCGAGTGCGACACGAAGGCCTCGCCGTCCGCGTCGACGCACCCTCGGCGGTTCGGATCGACGGCGTCTCGCACGGCATCGACGCGATCGTCCGCAACCTGATCGAGAACGCGTGCTCGTTCGCGAAGGCGGCGGTCACGGTGACCGTCACGGCCTCGAACGCGATGGCCGAGCTCGCGATCGAAGACGACGGTCCCGGGATCGCGAGCGCCGAGCTCGCTCACGTCTTCGATCGCTTCTTCACGACGCGGGGGCGCGATCGCGGGACGGGCCTCGGCCTCGCGCTCGTGCGCGCGACGACGCTCGCTCACCACGGGACGGTGGAGGTGCAGAGCGAGGAAGGGCGCGGGGCGCGCTTCGTGGTGCGCCTGCCGCTCGCGAAGTAGGCGTTTCACACCGTTTTCACAGCCGTTCCACCGAAGTTTCGCAGGGGTTCCCCGCGAGGTTCGATCGCGGGTGCCAGCTTGGCGTCATGCAAAACGCCATCACCGCACGGACGTTCTTCGATCTCCTCCGCACGCGCTCGACCTTCGACGAGCTGCCCAAAGCGCGAAAGCTCCAGCTCGCCGCCATCGCCACGCTCGGGGCGCTCGCGTTCGCTGCCGCGTGGGGCGCCGCGGCGGGGAGCTGCGTCCTCGGCCTCGCGGTCGGGAACCTCGTCAAGGTGCCGCTCGTCGTCCTCCTCTCTGCCGTCGCCGCCGCGCCGCTCGGCGTGGTCGTGTGGAAGCTCGTCGGTGACGAGACGAGCGCGACCGATCTGCTGCTCGCCCACGCCCGCGCGCTCTTCACGGGCTCGGTGCTGCTCGGGACGCTCGTGCCGATCGTCGCGCTCTACTACCACTCCAGCGCATTCGCGGGGCCGCTCCTGGCCGACGCCACCGCGCTGATCGCGGTCGTCTTCGGCGGGGTGGCGTTCCAACGCCTCGCGCTCCGCGCCTCCGGCGCGAAGAAGAACGCCGCCGGCTTCGTCGTCCCCGGCGTCATGATGGCCGTGCAGGCGGCGGCGATGATCCAGCTCGTCGCGCTCGCGTCGCCGATCCTCCCCGATCCCACGATGTTCCGTCACGGCGTCGACGGCATCGTGAAGCCCGAGACCGCGCAGCTCGAGGCACCGCAATGAGCTCGCTGGCGGCCGAGACGCCAGCGGACGTCGTCCGCGAGCGCATGCAGACCGGTCAGATCGCGGCGGTCGTGCTCTTCGTCGTGCTCGCCGCGTCGATCGCGCTCGTCGCGCGCTGGCTGGGCCGGCGAGCGACGAAAGCCGAGGAAGAGCAGCGCATCGCTCGCGCGTTCCAAGAGCTCGAGAAGGAGCTCGAGGAGAAGCCGTGACCCCGCCCAACCCGTTCGATCTCCACGAGATGGCGCTTCTCCTCGGCGTCCTCGCGGTGGTGGGCATCGTCGCGTCGCTCCGGGTCGGTCGGCCCCCGTTCGTCCTCGCGATCACGACGTCGATCGCTGGCGTCGCGGGCGCGCTCGCGTGGGCCGGCGGGAGCCGCGTCGGGCTCGTCGTGACCTGGACCGCGCTCGTGTCGCTCACGCTCCTCGTGCTCGCGCTCCCGGTCGCGCTCCTCCTCCGCGCGGGGAGAACGTCCAAGTTCGCTCCGCGCTCGGAGGACGGAGCGCCGAAGGGGCCTCGAATCGGCCGGCGCGAGCTGGTGCTCCGCGGCGCATCGTTCGCGCTGCCCGCGGTCGCGCTCAGCGGCGGCCCCGCTGCGCTGTGGGAGGCCACGAGCCCGACGGAGGCGAAGCGGCTTCGGCTGAAGGTGCCGGGGCTGCCGTCGTCGTTGGCGGGGACCAGCATCCTGCACCTGTCCGATCTGCACCTCGGCTCGTCGAAGACCGCGGAGGATCTGCGCGCGTTGCTCGACGGGGCGCCGAAGCCCGACCTCGTGCTCGTGACGGGCGACATCGCGGACGATCTGGGCGAGCTCGCGCGCGCGCTCGAGCTCCTCCGTGGCTTCGGTCCACCGGTCTACGCCTCGCTCGGAAACCACGAGTACTTCCGTGGCATCCAGCGCGTGGTCGACGTCTTCCGAGACTCCGGCGTGCGTCTGCTGCGCGACGCGCACGAGCTCGTCCGCCTGCGCGGCACCGACGTCGTGCTCGCGGGCATCGACGATCCCGGCTTCGGCGCACCGACCGATGCGTTCTTCGAACGCGCCATCGATCGGGCGCTGCGCGGGACCCCTCCGCGGGCCTTTCGTCTCCTCATGAGCCACCGCCCGCGCGCGCTCGACGCGGCGGCCCAGCGCGGCGTGGGGCTCGTCCTCGCCGGGCACACACACGGGGCGCAGCTCGGGCTGCTCGGGCGAAGTCTGCTCGAGCCGCTGATGCCCCGCGAGTACCTCTGGGGGCGGTACCAACGTGGGACGACGTCGCTCTACACGTCGAGCGGGTTCGGTCATTGGTTCCCGTTCCGGCTGGGGTGCCCGACCGAGGCGCCGCTGTTGGTGCTGGAGGGCTGACGTGCTCTGCTTCTCAGAGCGTCGCCGCGCCGAACGTGTCGCAGGCGGACATCGAGCCGGAGTCGAAGCCTCGCTTCAACCACCGCAGCCGCTGCGACGCCGTGCCGTGCGTGAACTTCTCGGGCCGGACGCGCCCGGTGGCTTCCTTCTGGAGGACGTCGTCGCCGATCCGCGACGCGGCGCCGAGCGCCGACTCGAGATCCCCGCGCTCGAGCAGACCGCGCGTGTCCGCCGAGCGCGCCCAGATCCCGGCGTAGCAATCGGCTTGGAGCTCGAGCCGGACCGAGCCGCTCGTCGCCCCCGTGCCGCCCCCCATCTCGTCCGTACCCATCAAGTGCTGCACGTGATGACCGATCTCGTGCGCGATCACGTACGCGCGCGCGAACTGCCCCTGCGCGCCGAGCTGCGTGCTCATCAGATGGAAGAAGCCGAGGTCGATGTAGACGTTCTGATCGCGCGGGCAATAGAAGGGGCCCGTGGCGGAGTCGCCCGTGCCGCAGCTCGTCGACGTCTGATCGGTGAAGAGCACGAGCGTCGCGTGCGGATAGCGCCGACCGCTCTTCGCAAACTCGTCCCCCCAGAACTTCTGGGTGTCGTCGAGCACGAACGCGGAGAAGTGCGCATCCGTGTCGTCGGGCGCGAGCGCTCCGCGGTTCCCCGAACCGAGCGGCCCCGAGATCAACCCGAGCCGTTGCGCGCCGAACCACCCGACGACGAGAAAGATCAGGACGACCCAACCGTACTTCGTGCGCAGGAGCAGCGAGACGAGCAGCCCGACCGCCCCCGCGTCGACGTTGCGCTGACCGCGGCGGTCTTCGACGTCGGGGCTCTGGTAGTCGCGGTCGTAGCGCATGACGTCGCTACTCTAACCACTCTCAGAGCGGGATCCACTCGGCTTCGGCCGCGATGTACGTCACATATCGGTAGTCGCGGATCGCCACGACGGACCCCTCTTCCACGTCGAGGAGGATGAAGTAGCTCGGCGACGCCGCACCCGCGACGTGAGCGGCGAGCGCGGGGCGCCCCTCGAGGAGCCCCACCTGGAGCCGAACGTCCGCTTTCTCGTAGCGACCGAAGTACATGCCGACGGCCTTCCCGCGGCGCTGCGACTTGGCCACGAGATCGAGGCGGCAGTCCTCGCCCACGAGCGCGCGCACGCCGTCCCAGTCACGCGCGTTGAACAACGTGGCGTAGCGCTCGAGGTCGCGCCGGAGCGCCGGATCGATCGGCACGCCCTCGGTGGGCTCGCCGCGGAGGCTCTCGCGCCCGCGAACGAGCAGTGCTTTGACGGCCATGACGGTGGTTCCCATCGTCTCGGCGGTCTCTTCGAGCGAGTGGCCGAGGACGTCCTTGAGGATGACGGCGCTGCGCTGCGAGATGGGCAACGCCACGAAGCGCGCGAGGGCCGCGCGCACGACGGCCGGATCCGGTGCGTCGTCGAAGCCGGCGACGTCGTCGAGCTCGGCGCGCGTCTCGGTGAGCTTGCGCCCGTGGCTGCGGAGGAAGTCGAGCGCGGTGTTGTGCGCGATCTTGAAGAGCCACGGCCGGAGGGGCGGGACTTCGGGCGCGAGACTGATCGCGTAGAACGCCTTCGCGAGCGTCTCCTGGACGATGTCCTCGCCCTCGATGACCGAGCCGGTGAGGCGCGCGCAGTAACGATGGAGCTCGGGGCGAATGGGACCGACGAGCTCGAGGAACGACTCGCGCGCGCGGTTCAGCTCGGGGAGCAGCTCGGTCACGCCGTCGACCGTACCACGTGCCGCCCGAACGACTTGGCCGCGGTGGAGACCGGCGGGTCGTCGCAGCGCGCACCGACGTCGCGGGTGAAGGCTTTGAACGCCGAGAGCTCGACGAGAGGGTTCTTCGCACCCGCCACGTCGGCGACGTGGACGAAGCTCACGCCGTCCTCGAGCTTGATCGCGCGGTACTCGACGCCAGCGGTGCGCTCGGCTTCGAGCTGCGCGAAGACGGCGGCGAGGAGCTTCTCGTGCTCGGCGACGCACTCGGGTTTCAGACGGTAACGGACGACGACGGTCTTGGTACTCATGAGGCCTCCGCCGCGCGCTTCAGATCGCGCGCGTACTGTTCGAAGATGGGGACGAAGTCGGGGAGCGAGCCCTTGATCATGGGGAGCATGAGGCCTGCGAAGACCTCGACCATGCCGAACTCGGTGGTGCCGTCGGGCTGCTCGCGGAGCGTGAACGTGCGCTCGCCCTTGAACATGGGCGCGAAGCCGTCGCTCCAGACCATGCGCTCGGCGGGCTCGAGCGCGGTGACCTTCGGGGTGAACGTGCGCTCGGAGCTGGGGACGCGGAGGGCGAGCTTGTTGCCCTGGGCGATGTCGCCCTCGATCGAGGTGACGGTCGAGTTCCAGGACGGGAAGCGCTTCGCGTCGGTGAGGAGCTCCCAAATCTTGTTGCGCGGCGCGGAGATGGCGCAGCGGACGGAGCACTCCATCCGGAACGTGGAGGTGGTCTTCTGAGCGGTGATCGTGGCGGTCATACCCTGACCACGATCGGGGGGCGCGAAAGGATGCGGGCCGGCGACGATTTTCTATTTCACGAAGTCGAGCGTCCGCTCGCCCTCGGGACCGGAGGCGACGAGGACGGCCGGGGGGCTCGCATTCGACATGGACCAAGGCTGCGCCGCGAAAGGGCCCGTCAGGATCTGGCGCGGCACGATCGGCGTGCTCGCGACGTTCGCGACGAGCAGGCGCTCGGTCCCATTCGCATCGGTCGAGACCCAAGCGAGGTCGCCGCCGTCCGCGGCGAGGGCGAACCACCGCGCCGTGAGAGGAAGAGAATCCACTTGCACGTCGGGCGGCTTCGAGCCCTCGATGACGGAGTAACGGATCTGGACCGACTTCGGGTCGGAGGTGCTCTCGTCGTAGTACACGACGCCAGAACCGAGGGGGATGGCGTGCGATTGAAAGCCGGGACGCGCGACGACTTTGGAGATGCCATCGAGGCGAGTGACTCGGACGATGTCGGCCCGATCCTTCCCGTCGCCGTCGAACCTGCCGTCGGGGTCTTCCCCGAAGTCCGTGACCGCGATCGAAGCACTGTTCGTCCCCGGCCATCGCTGTTGGCCGGGACCGCCGACCAGGGTGGTCAGCTCGTCGGCGACGGGATCGTACATGTACACGTCCGTGTCTCCCTTGGGGTCCGGGGTCGCCCATCCCGTGAACACGACGACACCCCACGGCGCGGTCGCCGACTTCGCTCCGGCGGAGACTTTGGCTTCGGCCGCGTGATGGAACGGTCCCGTGATCTGCTTCGGCGCGACGACCCCGGGCACGGACACCATGACGCGCGAATCGTCGGGTGGACCTTCGACCCACGCGACGTAGACGCCATCCGAACCGCCACCGAAGGAGACGTCGCGCCGCGCCGCGTTCGCTGGCGCGGGCCCCGCGATCTGACCTTCACGGCCGCCGTTCGCGAAGCTGCGCATCAAGATGCGGTTCGTGCCCCGCTCGACGTAGAGCAGGCGGCAGGACTGGGCTGCGAAGGTCGGCTCGAGGAGCGTGCCCTCGGCAATCGGGATGGGGGCGGCCAGGGTCGGCACGCACTGCGAAGGCCCCCGCACGACCGGGTCGGAAGGGAGCGTTTCTCCACCACACGCAGCGGCGCCCGCGAGGAGCGACGCAGCGACCGCAAGCGACACCACACGAAGCACGGAAGGAGCTTACGCGAGCGACAGGAGTATTCGCTGACCATTTCGGACATGCCATTGTGAACATGGATGAACGCTGAGAGACTGCAGCGATGTCACGGCTAGTGCCCTTGGTCGCGCTCTTCGCGATCCTCGTCGCGTGCGGGGGACGGACGCCGACGTCGACGGATACGCTGGAGGGCAGCGCACAGGGCGCGCTAGGCCTCAGCGCCAAGCGCATCGATCTGGAGCTCGACTGCGCTTCGTCGACGTTCACGATGCGCGCGATGGTTCGCTCCACGTCGGCGACCGTGACCGCACACGAGGGCTGGCTGATGTCCGGGACTCGGCGCGTCGCGCACTTCGAGATCGAGCCGGCGACCATCTCGCCGACGCCGACGGAGATCGTGGCCAAGCCGGGCTCGCTGACCCCCATCGCCGATGCGTGTGCGCGCTGCGACTGGGAGGTCTACGTCGACATCCTGACGGATGGCGCGCCAGCGACCTATCCGGATGTCGCCCTTGCGTCGACGCCGGCGGAGCCTCTGCCCTGCGTGAAGTAGGCGCTATGCGCCGAGGCTGGCCCCGTGAAGTCGTCGGGCTGGCTCGAGCACCCGAGCGATGCTGGGAAACCGCAGGGCCAGGAGCATCCAGGCCACGACGAAGAACGGAAGCGCGTACGACGACGGCGCAAGGCGACCGAGGGCGACGATGACTCCCATCGCTGCGACGCCCTGTGCGAGCGCGACGCCGAGGAGGAACGGCGGATGGAACGCGCGCAGCAGCGCGAGCCGCGCCGCGGGCGGGTCACGGAACACGCGCTCGGTTGCGGCGGGACGGCGGTAGTCGGGGTTCGCCGCGTCGGGGACGGGAACGTCTTCGGTGGGGAGCGAGAGGCGAGCGACGGCAGCGCGATGCAGGCGACCCGGGACGACGAGGGTCACCACCGAGAACAGGACGGCGACGGCGACGATCGCGCCGAACGCGGTTGGGTCGAGCTCGACGTGCCGATCGAAGTCGGCGTCGAGGACGACGACGAGGAGGATGAGCGTCGACACCAGGATCGAAGACCACACGGTGCGGACGACGGTGAGTTTCATCAACGGGTCGAGGATACGCGGTCGGGCGCTGGAACATACGCTCCGTTGACGGCGCGCCGTCACGAATCGCACGTAGCGCGTCGCGGCTGCATCGTTACCGCGCTCACGTTCCGGATCGCTTCTTGCGTTGCACGCAGACATGCGATGGCGCGTCCTTGGAGTCTTCGTCTTTGCCACGACGGCGTGCGGTGGCGTCGTTGCGAGCACGACCGCCGACGCCGGAGCGCCCGACGCGAGGAGCACCGATGGCGCGCGCACGGATGCGCGCGACGCGAGCGCGAACGCCTGCATGGCTCGCAACGAACGCTGTCCGGACGCGACCTTGGATTGCCGTCTCTACGATTGTCGGCACGCAGTGCTTTCGCCGAAGCTCGTCGCGCTGATCGACAGTTGCTTTGCGGCGTCGTGCGCGGATGCATGCCGCAGCCCGTTCGAGGCGTTCTTCGCAGCGGACGCGACGGCCGCTGGGCTCCGCGATGCTTGCCTCGCGAAGGCGAAGGCGTGCCCATCGGACCTCTACTCCTGGCGGTGCGACGATCTCGGTGGGATCGCCGAAGATCGCCGCGCCGATCTGCAAGCGTGCCTCGAGCTCCCGTGCGGCGACGTGGGCGCGTGATTGAGAACTGACGCGAACCGGGGCCTTCCGTCCCGCCTCGGAATCGCCACGAGCGCGCCTCTCAAAAGTCATAGACTGAGGAGATGCGCCTGCGGTCGTCGATTCTGTTCCCCGTCCCCTTCTTGCTCCTCGCTTGCAGCAGCGCCGACCCGCCCGCCGGACCGCCCCCGGTCGACAACAGCTGCTCGGGGCCGTGCCCGCAGACGAGCATCAAGCACGTCGTGATCGTGGTTCAGGAGAACCACACCTTCGACGATCACTTCGGTCGCTATTGCACCGCCGCCGCCGGCTCGAACCCGACCTGCAACGACGGCCCCGCGTGCTGCGAGGCGATCCCGGACAAGGATCCCAGCGGCGCTGCGCCGATCACGCTCACCGATTCGGAGATGGCGTCTCGCGATCCCGATCACTCCTCCGCGTGCGAAACGAAGGAGATGAACGGCGGCGCGATGGACAAGTACGCCACCGACCCGTGCGGGAGCCCGAAGAACATCGCCGTCGCCGATCCCAAGATCGTCAAACCGCTCTGGGACTTCGCCGCCCAGGGCGCGATCGGCGACCGCTACTTCCAGCCGCTGATCGGGCAGTCCTCCGCCAACGACATGTACTTCGCGCGCGCCGCGTTCGTGTTCGACGACAACTCGTTCGGACCCAAGAATGCGGTCGGGATCATGTGCTCTCTCTCCGGCGTGCAAAGCGAGTACACCGATCCGACGATCGCCGATCTCCTCAAGGCGGCGAACGTTCCGGCCGCGTACTACGCGGGCGGCTACGGCGAGATGGCCGCGGCCAACAAGGATGGCACCTGCCCGACGCACCCGCCGGAGTGCAAGGCGGGGATCAACGTGTACCCGTGCGTGTTCGACGCATCCGACGTCCCCTTCGAGTACTACCCGTCCACGCGCGACGTGCCTTCGTTCATGAAGGACCTCGGTGCGTTCCAACAGGATCTCGGGGCGGGGACACTGCCCGCCGTCGCGTTCGTCAAAGCGATCGGCTACCAGTCCGAGCACCCCGGCGTGCTCGACAAGCTGAGTGATGGGGTGGCCTTCGTGAAGAGCATCGTCGATCAGGTGCTCGCGTCGCGCTACCGCGAGAGCACGCTCGTGCTCGTCACCTACGACGAGGGCGGCGGCTACTGGGACCACGTGAAGCCCCCGGCCGACAGCAAGGCCGACGGCAAACCCTATGGCACGCGCGTGCCGATGATGGCGCTCGGTCCGTTTGCGCGGAAGAACTTCGTGTCGCACGTCACGATGGAGCACTCGTCGGTCGTGAAGTTCATCGAGTGGAACTTCTTGGGCGGCACGACCGGGCAGCTCAAGACGCGCGACGCGGAGGTCAACAACCTCGGGAGCTTGCTCGACCCGGCGAAGACCGGCGCGCCCGTGCCCGAGCAGTGATCCCGAGCTGCTTTCGCGCGAACGCGCCGAGGCGCTTCTTCGCGAGCAGCGCCTCTTTCTCGGCGCGCGACAATCGCTTCACCGCGAGCTCGAGGCGCAGCGCATCCCCATGCGTCGCGCAGCGGCGTACGGCGAGCAGTACGAGCGGACCGCGACCCCGCGTGTAGCGTGCCCCCTTCCCCGCTTCGTGCGCGGCGAGGCGGGCGGCCACGTCGCGCGCGATGCCGGTGTAGAGCGAGCCGTCGCGACAGCGCACGACGTAGAGGAACCACCAGCGCTGCGGGGGCGCCGTGCTCACGCCGCGCCCGCCCGCGGCGAAGGGACGCCGCGCCGGAAACCGCGCCGAAGGAGCCAGGTCTCGGGCGCGGCCGTGGGTGGCGGTAGCCCCCGCTCCGCTGGCGAAGACGAGGCGCCACTCACGACTGCGGCCAGCGACGACGACGCGAAGCGATCGACGACGGGCACGCGCCGGCCGGTCTGCGCGCCGTGCTTCGCGTGGTTCTGGAGCACGTAGCGGATCGCGTGGAACGCCGCGCGCGGCGAGGTCAACGCGCGCGCGTGATAGCGATCGGCGTAGACGCGCCCGCGGCGCCCCATCAGCGCGTTCAAGCGCCGCGCGAGGCGGATGCCGAAGCCCTGCATGCGCCGCGAGAGCGTGCGCTGATCGGACGCCTCGACGACGAGGTGAACGTGGTTCCCCTGCACCGAGTAGTGGACCACGCGGAGCTCGCCGAGCGACGCCTCGTGCCGGAGCGCTCCTGCGACGCACGCGAATCCACGCTGGCTGCGGAGGTTCCACACGTGGGCCGCGACGCGAATCGTGACGTGGAGCGGGTGGTGGGCGCCGTCGAACGGGGCGCGCCGAACGTGCGACTGGAGCGCGGAGCGCCGCTTGCGCCCGGCCCCTGGACGAGAGCCGCCGTGCGTGAAGCGCGCGGTGAGCGGAAGGGCGAGTTGGCGAGGACGCTTGCGCATGGGAGCTCAGCCGGGGAGCCGGCCTACTTGATTTAGCATATATCAAGATTCTCGAGACGCAAGGACCAGTCTTCGACGATGAAGTGCAGGTATGAACCGGATGGATCCCTGGCAGTTCAGACCGAGGACACTCCTGACACTTGCTCGGCTTGTCCGAGGACGTCCCTGACAGCGGCGGCCACCTGGCAGAAGCCTCGGCACGACTCCCGGCGTACCGGAACGTCGCGGCGTGCGGTCCGGAGGCTCTCGCCCCTGCGCAACGAGAGCCAGTCAGCGCACGACGAGGAGCAGAGGGCGCGTGTGCATGCGGAGGCGCCTGCCGAGGCGATGTGCCTGCAGAGGACGCCGATACGTCCACGGAGTCCACGGAGGCGCGCGCGGACCCAGATACGAACACGAAGGCCCGTGCGGATGCGAAAGCGCGTGCCGAGGCGGAAGCGCGTGCCGAGGCGGAAGCGCGTGCCGAGGCGGAAGCGCGTGCCGGGGCGGAGGCGCGTGCCGAGGCGGAGGCGCGTGCGAATGCGGAGGCGCGTGCCGAGGCGGCGGCGCGTGCCGGGGCGGAGGCGCGTGCCGAGGCGGAGGCGCGTGCCGAGGCGGAGGCGCGTGCCGGGGCGGAGGCGCGTGCGCATGCGGAAGCGCTTGCGGACGCGGAGGCGCGTGCGCATGCGGAAGCGCTTGCGGACGCGGAGGCGCGTGCGGACGCGGAGGCGCGTGCGGACTCGGACTCGGACACAGACTCGGACTCGGACACGGACACGGGCGCTCCGGCGGCTTGGGTGCGCCCGCTCACCTCTTGGGCTAAGGAAAGGGTCCATGGCCGAGACCCCTTCCACGATGCTCCCGCTCGGAACGAAGATGCCGTCGTTCTCGCTCACGAACGCCGTCGACGGCACCTCGTGGAGCTCCGCCGCCGCCACGGGCAAGAAGGGCACGCTCGTGATGTTCGTGTGCAACCACTGCCCGTACGTGGTCCACATCCGCGCGAAGCTCGTGGAGGTCGCTCACCACGCGCTCGATCGCGGCTTCGCCGTCGTCGCGATCAACTCGAACAGCGTCGTCTCGCATCCGCAGGACGGTCCGAAGCACATGAAGGACCTCGCCTCGCGCGAGGCGTGGCGCTTCCCGTTCCTCTTCGACGAGTCGCAGGACGTGGCGCGCGCGTTCGACGCCGCTTGCACGCCGGACCTGTACGTCTTCGACGGTGCCGGGCTCCTCGCGTACCGCGGGCAGTTCGACGCCGCGCGCCCCGGGAACGGAAAGCCCGTCACCGGCGCCGACCTCCGCGCCGCGATCGACGCGGTCGCCGACGGCCGACCCGTCGCGACCGAGCAGCGCGCGAGCATCGGCTGCAACATCAAGTGGGCGCGCTGAGCAGCTCGCATCCTTTCGCGGATTCGCTCGCGAGGTCGCCTCGCGCTTCGCCGCGGTACGCGCTCGACCTACACCGGCTCCATCGCCCTGGATCGACATTTTCGCCGCAACTTCGCCGCATGTAGGCGCATGTAGCGGAGGGACGAAGGATCCACCGTCCGCGCTTGGCAGGGATTTCGCTCTAGGTGACTCCCATGAAGCTCACCTGGAAGTCCCTCGCGCTCACGGGCCTCGCGGCCGCCACCGTCCTCGCTTGCTCCGCTGCGCCGAGCGACGAAGCCGTCGATTCGTCGGAAGACGATCTCACCGCCGAAGAGGTGATGGAAGGCGCCAACTGGAACGGCGTCGAGACCGAAGCCGCCGACGACCAGGCGACCACCGCGTACGGGCTCGAAGAAGGGCCGCTCGCCGCTCCCGATCCGCTCGCGAACCTCGACGAGCCGCTCGACGAGACCGCGTGCAAGACGGCCACCGGCTACAAGCGCGGCGTGAAGATGACCATCTGCGTGACCACCGTCGACGGCAAGCCGGTCGAGGTGCACACCGCCTCCGCGTTCGTGAAGATGCGCAACGCGGCGAAGAAGGCCGGCGTGAGCATCCACGTCGTGAGCGGATTCCGGACGATGGCGGAGCAGCGCTACCTCTACAAGCTCTACAAGCAGGGCAAGGGCAACCTCGCGGCGCCGCCCGGCTACTCGAACCACCAGAGCGGCCACGCGCTCGACCTGAACACGAGCTCGCCCGGCGTCTACAGCTGGCTCGCGAACCACGGTTCGGCGTACGGCTTCAAGCGCACAGTCCCGTCCGAGAAGTGGCACTGGGAGCACTGGTGATCGGGCCGCAGCGCGGCTGACGATTTCTTGCGACCCCGAAGACCGGGCCGTGTCTCCCGCGCATGGAGGCACACATGGCCCGGTCTTCGTCATTTTCCGCTTCGATCCTCGGTCTCGGTTTCACCATGATGGTCGGCTTCGCGCTCGCGTGCAGCAGCTCCGCGTCGGACCCCAAGTCGGCCTGTCTCGACGGCTGCGCGAAGGGCGCCAAGGCGTGCTCGCAGTTCGATCGCGCGTCGTGCGAGAGCACCTGCAACAGCGCGACCACGAGCGGCACACCGAGCGGCGTGCCGGCCGCGTGCAAATCGCAGGCGAGCGCGTACCAGAGCTGCGCGAGCTCTGCGTCGGTCACGTGCCCGGACGGGCGCACGCCGCAGATCAGCGGCTGCGACAAGGAGTCGTCGGCGCTCTTCGATTGCGTGCAGGCGAACAGCGGCGGCGGCGGCGGGACCGGAGGGACGGGAGGAACCGGCGGCGACCCCGGCGGCGGCACGGGCGGCGACTTCGGCGACTGAGCTTTTCGCCAACCGAGCGCATCGTCTCGCCGTCGAAGACGGTATGCGGGTCGTGACGCTCATGCTCGCGGCGTGCGCAACGGCGTGCGCCGCGACTCCCCTGCGCGGCGCGCGCCCGGACGCGCGCGTCGCTCTCACCACGCCGGAGGACGCGAGCGGCGGCGGCGCGACCGAGCCATTCGCGCCACCGCCGGAGGAGCTCCTCGAGCTCGCGGATGGCGCGGAGCTTCGCCCGTCGACGGATGGCTATTTCCCGCGCTGGCTCGACCGCGCCGCATGGGGCTTCGAAGGCTTCGCGCCCAAGGCACTGCGGAGCTTGGGCGAGCGTCCCCTCTACGGAGCGGTCGTCGCGGGACACGAAGCTCGGATCACGATCGGTCGTGCGTTCGGAACGCCGCACGTTCTTCACGCGCGCGGAGCTCGCGGTGGACCTGCAGTGCTCGACGCCGCGATCCTCGCGGGAGACGACCGTGGACGACGGCATCCAAAACCCTTCGCCGTCCGGCGCGAGCTGGACGCCTCGACGTGGTCCGCGATCGAGCGGATGCTGGTGGACGCGGGGATGAGCCGGTCGACCGCGCGAACGATGCCTTTCGCGGACGTCCTCGTCTGCGACGGCGAGGCCTTCGTGATCGAGGACGTCGAGGGGGACCGCTACACCGTCGTCGTACGGCGGGTGCTCCCCCGGCCGCTCGTCGAAGTCGTGAACGCCCTCGCGCGTGCCGCCGGTCCCGAGTTCGGCGCCTACTCCGCGCTCTGAGCCAATCGGAGCCGCGCCCCGAGCCAAGCGCAGGGCAACGCGCTCACCGCCAACGCGACCGGGTACCAGCGCGGTCCGATCCCCCACATCGCGAGCATGCCACCGACGCTCAGCACCGTGCCGATGCCCCCGAGCACGAGCGCGTGCAACATCGGGCGCCGAGGCGCGAGCCGCGCCGTGAGCCACGAGCCCGCGACGTCGATCACGAACCGATACCCGAACGCGAGCGCGAAGAGGCCGTTCCCCATCGGCGGCCCATCCATCGGCGGGAAGACGCCCGTGGCGTGGAACACGACGTCCACCACCGTGGTCACGAAGAAGATGGTCACGAGCCCCGCGACCACCGCACCGATGCTGCGGAGGGGACGCGAGGCTCCTGGCGTTGCGGGAGAAACGGCGACTTCGGTCATGATTCGGCTCCTTCACCGAGGAGTCGGAGCCGAAGTCGCTCCTTCGACATCACCGGTCGAAGATTCGTCACGGGGCGTCGTCCGCACCGCCGCGCGCGGCCGCCGCCTTGCTCTTCGCGGCGGACTCCAGGTCGCGCGACCACGGGATCGCCGCGTCCATCTCGTCCCGCCGCATGAAGCCGCGGAGCACCTTCGGTCCGCGCGGCGGGTCGGCGAGCTTCAAGCACAGGTCGAACGGCGGCACGTCGTCGCATTTTTCGATCGTGAAGGAGGTCGACGAGCTCTTCTTGTCGTGCAGGAAGGTGATGTCGAGCACGTCCTTCCGGCGCTCGAACTCGAACACGTCGATCGTGGAGCGCCACGTCGAGCCCTTGTCGTAGAGCCCGATCCCGCCGCCGAACCAGATCGCGATCGTGACGTCGTCGCTGCGGTTCTTGGGGAGCCGATCGAACCAGACGCGGCCGAGGATCTGCTTGGGGTCGCGAGCGTCGGCTTCGACGCCGTCTTCGGTGACGGCGGTCTCTTCGTGGTGCCCACACGCGCGGCTGACGCCCCACGTGAGAACGGCCGCGGCCACGACGAACCCCACCTTCTTCCCCAGATCGTGCTTCATGCCCCCAGCGTAGCGCGACCTGCGAACGCCCGCTCGGCATCGATCCCGAACGCTTCGAGCCCCGGCACCACCGCTTCGGTCATCGTCGCGTGGAAGACCTCGCGCTGGACGTCGGCCGGGACGAGCCCGAGCCGCGCGTCGTCGGCGAAGACCTCGTCGCGTCGATCGCGGACGAACTCCCGCTCGCACTTCGCGAAGACGGCGCGAAGGTAGCGCGCGAGCGAGGCGCGCACGTCCGCGCGCACGCGGAGCCAATCGGCACATCCGCCGAGGTAGTGAAAGCCGAACTGCCCGTGAAGGGTCTCGTCGGCGAGGAGCGACCGCGTGACTCCCCGGAGGAACGGGTCGGTCATGCGATCGAGCGAGGCGACGAAGAACGCGGCGCTGTAGGTCTCCGAGATCGACGTCACGATCACGTTCCGCAGCGCGCGCTCTTCGGCGCCGACGCCTTCGTGCCGGGGGAGCGGCTCGACCACCGCTTCGATGCGGGCCCGTGCCGTTCCCCCGAGCGCGCCGGCGACGACGCCGCAGAGCTCGGCGTGGCGAAACTCGTCCTGCGCCATCTTCAGCGCGACGAACGATGCATCGAGCGAAGCGTTCGCCTCGACGAGCTGCGCCGCGAGCGCCGAGAAGACGGTGGTCGACACGTACTCGTCGACCATCCGCTTTCGCCAATGCGCGAGCGCCTTCGCGATCGAACGCGGGTCGTAGCTTCGTCGATCGAAGCCGGCCGGATCGGCGAGGACCCCGGCGAGCTTTCGGTAGACGTCGGCGATCGGCGTGCGCCCAGGCACCGCATGCAGCTCGGCGATCACGAACCGACCGACTCCGGCGGGACGATCGGACCCGAGGTCTTCGGCAGCTCGCCGTCGATCGCGACGTCCGCGGCGGCGTCCGCGGTCGAGCTCGCGACCGGGCGCGGCATCTGGGCGAGCTCGGCGCCGCGGTCGACCGGAGGCGAAGGCGCCGGGTCCACCGTCGCGGGTTGCGGGCTGCCGTCGTCGGCACCCGAGCAGGCGGGGACCGCGGCGGCGAGGACGAGCGCGCGAACGAAGCGCAGGTAGTGAGGACGAGTGGTCATGAGAGCTCCTGGGTCGAAGCGGCGTGACTGCCGCACCGCCAACATGACCGCGCCACCGCTGAGGCTCGCCTTATTCGACCTTATTCTCGATCCGCACGACGACGCCTTGGGAGAGCGCGTAACCCCCGCCGCCTTGAAGGAGCACGCCGCGGAGCCCCATCCGGCGCAAGTTCGCGAGCGCGACCCAAGCCCGATTGCGCGCCGCCGCGGCCGCGACCTTCTCGCCGGGCCAGCCGATCGCGATGATCTCGTCGATCGTCGAGACTTCGCCCGGCGACTCCACGCGCCGGAGCGCGAGGTGATCGAGGATCCTCCGCATCGGAGAGCGCTCGGGGACCCGCACGACCGCGGCCCCACCCGCGAGCCGAAACGCTCCCCCGCCGCGCTCGACCACGAGCGCATCGCTGCTCGCGAGCCCCCCGTCGGCCCCGCGCTCGAGCACGCGAAGCGCGAAGCGCGAGTCGTCGTTCGAGCTCGCGCTCACCAACGCAGCCGCCTCGCGGCGAGCGTCGGCCCGCGAGCGCTCGGGGGAGCGCGCCAGCTCGTACACGAGCCGATGGATGCGGAGGTTGGCGACGAGACACGGCTCGTTCTTCACCTTGGCCCCCGCCGCCTCGGCTTCGCGCAGCGCTTCCTCCGCGAGCTCGAGCTCTCCCGTCGCCACGCGCGCGGTCGAGAGACACCCGGCGATGAGCGCCTCGTAGCGGGCCGCCCCGACGCCGCGCAGCCGCTCCTTCGCTTGGTGCAGCACCGTGATCGCCTCGCTCGGTGCCCCGCGCTCCACGTACGTCGTCGCGAGGTAGTACAGCGCGCTCGCCTCGCGGTAGCGACTCCCCGCGTCGCGGAACGCGCGCACGGCCTGCGCGTGATGCGCGAGGGCTTCCTCTGCGCGACCGAGATCCTGGAGCGCACATCCGCGCGCCGTCGTCAGCGCACCGACCACGACCGGAACGTCGGCGCGCTTCGCGACCCGAAGCCCTTCGTCGAAGTGCGCGAGCGCTTCCTCGCCACCGACGCCGAACATCGTCACCACCGCGCGCTCGTAGAGCGCCCACGCCAGACCTTCGTCGTCGCCGAGCTGGTCGTACCACTCGATCGCACGCGCGATCGCCGAGCGCGCGCGGGCCAAGTCGCCTTCACGGCGCGCGGCGTGCCCGAGCCGCAGGAAGAGCTCGGCCTCGCGGGCGAGCCGAACCTCGTCACGCGGAGTCTGCTCGAGCAGGGCCCGCGCACGATCGAAGCTGGCCCTCGCCTCGCCCGTGTCGCCGGCGAGATCGCTCGCCTCGCCCAAGCGCGTCAGCGCCACCGCGGCGAGCGAAGGGTCGCGCGGCTCGGCGAGCGCGAGGCCTTGCCGAAAGGCCTCGAGCGCGACTTCGGTCGCACCGAGCTCGCGATGGAAGCTCCCGCGAGCGAGGTGGATCTCCGCGCGGACGACCTCGGCCTGGGAGCCCGACTCGTCCAGCGCGACCAGTGCTTCTTCGAAGAGCCGCGCCGACAGCTGCGCCTGCCCCCGCGCGGCCAGGATCGGGGCCACCGCGCGCGCGATCCGGAACGCAGCGAGCGCGTGCGGTTCGGCGCGGAGCGAGCGCGCGAGCTCCACGGCGTGACGATGAGCCAGGAGCAGGTTGTCGAGGTCCCCCGTGAGCGCGCTCCCCCGCGCCGTGGCAGCGACCGTCGCGTAGTGGGCGACGATCCGCGCGGGGACGTCGTTCTCGGGAGCTCGTTGGGCGAGCTCCTCGGCGACGTCGCGGATCGTCTCGAAGAATGCGTAGCGCGCCGGTTCGCCCGGACGCTGGAGCACGCCGAGGAGCGAGGCTCGCGCGAGCGCGTCGAACCCGTCGAGGAGCTCGGCCGTCGGCACGACGACGTCACCGAGGATCGCCTCCGCCGCCCCGAGGGTGAATCCGTTCCGGAGGTAGGACGCGGCGGCGAAGAGGCGGCGCATTCGCTCGTCGAGCAGCGCCACCGAGTCCTCGATCGTCCGCCGCATCGACCGATGTCGCTCGACCTCGCGCCCCCCGGTGAGGACCTCGAGCGGCCGGTCCAAGCGCGCACGCAGCTCGGCCGGAGAGAGGACCGCGATCCGGCGCGCGGCGAGCTCGATCGCGAGTGGCATCCGATCGATCGCCTCGACGATCGCGCGGATGCTCTCGCCGTCCGCATCGGGATCGAAGCCGGGCGCAACCAACCGCGCACACCGGCCGAAGAGCTGGACGGCGTCGTCGACCGCGAGCGGCGACAGCAGGAAGCGATGCTCCTCGGGCAGCTCCAGCGGTGCGCGCGAAGTCACGAGGAAGCGCGCGCTCGGCGCCTGCATCATCCAAGCGCCGACGGTCTCGGAGGCGTGGGCGACCAACCGATCGAAGTTGTCGAGCACGATCAAGACGCGACCGAGCCGCGCGAGGGTCGCGCCCAAGCCGCGCCCCGCACGCTCACCGCGGGCGCCGAGGCTCGCCGCGAGCGCGGAGACGATGTCCTGCGCGCTGCGTGCGACCGAGAGATCGCAGAACCAGACGCCGCCGCCGCCGTGAGCGGAGTAGGAGTCGATGCGCTCGCCGGCGAGCGCGCGCGCGAGACGCGTCTTCCCCATCCCGCCCGGCCCGACGATGGTGGTGAGTCGCCGCTCGTCCACCGTGGCGCCGAGCGATTGGAGCTCGGCCGAGCGACCCACGAGCACGCGCGGGTCGGGGACCAGGTTCGTCGTAGTCCGGTTCGAGCGCGGCATCGAAGTCCAGGTCACGCCGAGCCTAACGCATCGGTCGGTTCGAGTGGTCGCCGTGTTGGCAGCGAGTAAACTCGCTTCGTGACCATCGACGTCGTCCTTCGCCGGGGGCTCTTCTTCGACGGGACCGGTGCGCCGCCGTTCGTCGCGGACGTCGCGCTCGGCGGAGAGCGCGTACTCGCGGTCGATCGGCGCGGGATCGACGCCCCGGGGGCACGCTCGATCGACTGCACCGGGCTCTGGATCACCCCGGGTTTCGTGGATCTCCACACCCACTACGACGCCGAGGTCGAGGTCGCTCCCGGGCTGAGCGAGTCCGTTCGTCACGGCGTGACGACGGTGCTGCTCGGTTCGTGCAGCCTCAGCCTGGCGCTGGGGACGCCCGACGATCTCGCCGACATGTTCTGCCGGGTAGAGGCGATCCCGGACGCGATCGTCCGCCCGCTGCTCCAGCGCAACAAGACGTGGGACGGCCACCGCGCGTACTTCGCGCACCTCGCGGAGCTCGCGCTCGGGCCCAACGTCGTCTCGTTCGTGGGCCACTCCGCCGTCCGCGCGCACGTGCTCGGCATGGAGCGCAGCCTCGACGCGAGCGTAGTCCCCTCCGCCGAGGAGCTCGCGGCGATGGAGCGCATCGTCGCCGACGCGCTCGACGACGGTTACCTGGGGATGAGCGTCCAGACGCTGCCGTGGGACAAGGTCGGCGGGGAGCGCGAGTACCGGAGCCGGCCGCTGCCGTCGACCTTCGCGCCGTGGAGCGAGGTCCGGCGCCTGGGCCATCTCTTGCGCGAGCGCGGGCGCATCCTGCAGGGCGTCCCGAACCCCGCCGCCAAGCTCACGGTGTTTCGCTTCGCGCTGGAGAGCATGGGCCTCGTGCGACGGCCGCTCAAGACGACGCTCATCTCGATGATGGACGTCCGTGCGTCGCGCGGGCTCCGTCACCTCGCGAGCGCGCTCTCGCGCGGAGTGAACTTGGTCCTCGGCGGCGACATGAAGTGGCAAGCGCTGCCCGAGCCGTTCGATCTCTGGGCCGACGGGATCGATCTGGTGGTCTTCGAAGAGTTCGGGGCCGGCGCCGCTGCGCTGCACCTCGAAGACCAGGCCGCGCGGGCCGAGCTCCTGCGCGATCCGAGCTACCGCGAGCGCTTCCGGCGCGAGTGGACCGACCGCTTCCTGCCGCGCGCGTTCCACCGCGACTTCAACGAGTCGCTCGTCCTCGCGTGCCCCGACCCGAGCGTCGTCGGGAAGTCGTTCGCCGCCGTCGCGCGCGAGCGGGGTGAGGACGCGGTCGACACGTTCCTCGATCTCGTGGCGAAGCACGGCAAGAAGCTCCGTTGGTACACGGTGATGGCGAACGATCGGCCGCACACGATCGAGTCGATCGTCGCCCACCCCGACGTGCTCATCGGCTTCTCGGACGCCGGCGCGCACCTTCGCCAGATGGCGCACTACAACTTCCCGCTCCGCATGCTGCGGCTCGTGCGGGACGCCGCCGCGCGGGGCGCGCCCGTGATGCCGATCGAGCGCGCGATCCATCGCGTGACCGGCGAGATCGCGGACTGGCTCGCGGTCGACGCGGGGAAGCTCGCCCGCGGCTCCCGCGCCGACGTCACGGTGCTCGATCCGACCGCGCTCGACGAGCGCCTGGATCAGACCGAGCTCAGCCCGATGGACTTCTTCGAGGGCTACGAGCGGCTCGTTCGCCGCAACGACGCCGCGGTCCGACACGTCTTCGTCGGCGGGCGCGAAGCGATCACGAACGGCACGCCGACGAGCGCGCTCGGGCGCGAGCGCCTCGGGAGTGTGCTGCGCTCGACCGCCCGCTGAGCGTCACTTCGGAAGCGAGAAGACCGCCGACTCCGTGCCCGCGAGCTTCAGCGTCACCGAGGCGTTCCCCATCGTGGCTTCGCCCGCGCCCCACACGACCTTCCCGACCTGCGTGATCGAGGTCGCCGCGACGCCGCTCTGCGGGTCCTCGGAGAGGTTCTCGACGACGAGGTACGCTTCGTCGGCGTTCTTGCGTACGAACGCGAACATGCTCGGGTTGTCGACGTCGAGGATCGTCATCTCGCCGGTGCCCCACACCGCGTGCCCGCGCCGGAACGCGAGGAGCGCGCGGTAGAAGTTGAGCATCGACGCCGGATCGGCGTCCTCGCTTTCGACGTTCGTCTCTTCCGCGAGCTCCGCGAACGCGAGCCACGGCTTGGCGTTCGAGAAGCCGTGACCATCGGGCTTGGTCCACGGCATCGGCGTGCGCGCCGAGTCGCGGTTGTCGACGACGACGCCCGTACCGTCGTGCAAGCCGAGCTCTTCGCCGTAGTAGACGAAGGGCGTCCCGCGCGCGAGCATCGAGATCTCCGCGACGCGCCGCTGGCGCCACGGCTTGCCGGCGGCCTTCGTGTACGCGCGCGAGACGTCGTGCGAGCCGATGACGAGCGCGTCTTGCGCGCCGGTGGGGTACGTCGAGAGCGCGGTCGCGAACGCGTCGTCGATGATCTTGCGGTTCTGCCCTAGCAGCGAGACGCCCCAGAAGTACCCAAAGGGGAAATTGAACGCGAGGTGGAACATGTCCTTCCCCGAGCCGAAGTACTTGGTGGCGCCGCCGAGCGACGCCTCCGCGACCATCGCGCGGTCGGGGTACTTGTCGAGCAGCGCGCGGAGCTGCTTGATGTAGTCCACCGTCTCCGGGATCATCTCGCACTCGGTCGCGCTCTCGAAGAGCAGCCCGATGACGTCGCAGCGGAAGCCGTCGACGCCCTTCTCGAGCCAGAACTTCGCCGTGTCGAGCGTCTCGGCGACGACCTCGGGGTTGCGGTAGTTCAGGTCCGGCTGCTCCGGATAGAAGCGGTGGAAGTAGTACTGGTTGCGCGCGGGCTCGAACGTCCATGCGTTCGTCCCGAACTGCGGACCGTAGGTCCCGCAGCCGATGTTCGGGCTCGACGGCGTGTCGGACCAGACGTACCAGTCGGCCTTCGCCGCGGTCTTGCTCGTGCGCGAGTCCTGGAACCACGGGTGCGTCGACGCGGTGTGGTTCAAGACGAGATCGATCATCACGCGGATCTTCCGCTGATGGGCCGCCGCGAGGAACGCGTCGAACGCGGCCATGTCGCCGTAGTCCGGGTTGATGCCGCGGTAGTCGGCGATGTCGTAGCCGGAGTCCTTGAAGGGCGTCGGCATCATCGGCATGAGCCAGATCGCGTCCACGCCGAGATCCTTCAGGTAGTCCAAGCGGGAGGTGAGGCCCTTGAAGTCGCCGATGCCGTCGCCGTTGGTGTCGGTGAACGAGCGGACGAACACCTCGTAGATGACGGCGTGCCGGTACCAGTCCGGGCCGGTGAGGAGCTGGTCGGCTTTGGCTTGTTGGTCCGCCGTGGGCTTGGTCGGCGGGTAGGTCTTCGCCGGCGTGTCCGGGGTGGACGAGCAGTTGGACGCGGCGAGAACGAGAAACGCGATGGGCAAGCAAGCGAGCGCGAGGCGACGCATCGTGGGGGAGCGTAGCAGGGAGGGCGAGACAAGGCGCGCCGAAGGGCGTAGAACCAGAGCCGTGAGCGACCTCACTTGCTCGATGTGCAACGAGCCGATCGCCGAGGAACGCGCCATCGTCGGCGAGAACGCAGTGATCTGTCCGGAGTGCGTGTGGATGTGCGTGGACATCCTCGCCGAGCGCGGCGAAGCGCGCCCGGCCGACGCCGACGAGTTCGACGAGAAGAGCGAGATTCATCCGCGCGGGAGCATTCCGCCGCCGAAGTGAGGCTCACGCCTCCGAGACGCGGTTCCGCCCGCTGCGCTTCGCCGCGTAGAGCCCCGCGTCGGCGCGCGCGACGACCTCGGTGAACGACTCGCCGCTCCTTCGCTCGGCAATGCCGGCCGAGATGGTGACGCGCCGACCCTCGACGGCGAGGCTCTCGACCGTGCGCCGGACTCGGTCCGCGAAGACTCGAGCGCCTTCGAGCTCGCACTCGGGGAGAAGCGCGAGCAGCTCCTCGCCGCCCCACCGAACGGTGAGATCGCTCTCGCGGCCCGCTGCGCGGAGCGCCTGCGCGATGGCGACGAGGACGGCGTCTCCGACCTCGTGCCCGGCGGTGTCGTTGACTTGCTTGAAGTGATCCACGTCGAAGAGCGCGACGGAGATCGGCCTGGCACCGCGCCGGTCGGCTCGCGCGAGCGCGTGCGGAAGAACGTCTTCGAGCGCGCGCCGATTGCCGAGCTGGGTGAGCGGGTCCGTGCGCGCGGAGAGCCGCTCCGATTCCTGGAGCCGCCGCTCCTCGGTCACGTCGCGTCCCACCGAGACGCTCCCCACGATCGCTCCGCCATCGTCGACGATGGGGCGCGCGCTGACGCTGTGCCAGCGGAGGTCGCTCCCGGGTGGGCGGAGCGAAACGACTTGGCGCGAGACGGTCTCGCCCTGGAGCGCCCGAACGATGGGGAGCTCCTCGGGCGGAAACGGCGCCTTCGCGTCTTCGCGGAGGATCTGCGTCTGCGCCAGCCAGTCTTCCGGACGGCTCGAGTCACTCGCGCCGCCGAACGTGCGCTCGGCCGCGCGATTGAACAGAATCGTGCTGCCCGTGCGGTCGACGGCGACGACGACCTCGTCCATGGAGTCCAGGATGGCCTCGAGCTGGCCCCGCGCGAACGCGAGGTCGCGCGTGCGGGCGTGCAGCTCGATCATGTCGACCACGATGGCTGCGAGGTTCTTGAGCTCGTGCACCTCGGTCCCGGACAGGCTTCGCGGTCGCTCGTCGATGAGGCAGAGCGTGCCGAGCGCATGCCCGTTCGGCGAGCGCAGCTGGGCACCGGCGTAGGCGCGGATGTGAGGCGGCCCCGTCACGAGCGGGTTGTCGCGAAAGCGCTCGTCGGCTGTCGCATCGGCGATGAGGAGCGGCTCGTCGAGCCGGATCGCGTGCGCGCAGAAGGCAATCTCGCGGCTGGTCTCGCGAGTGGCGAGCCCGACGCACGACTTGAACCATTGTCGATTCTCGTCGATGAGCGACACGAGGACGATCGGGAACCCGAACATCCGCGCGGCGAGCCCCGTCACCCGATCGAACGCGGGATCGGCGTCGGTGTCGAGGATGGCGTACCGATGCAGCTCCCGCAGCCGTGCCGTTTCGTCCCAGGGAATCATCTCGATCAGTATACCGACTTCGCGGCCGAGACTCACCCACTCGTGCGACTGCGGACTCAGCCGGGGTTCGCTGCGTCCCAGCTCACCTCGAACCCGCTCACGGCGGCCTTCACGGCCTGCGCGTTGCACTGCGCCGGGAGGTCGGCGATGACCCAGGCCGCTCCTGTCCCAGATTGGTACTGCTTGGTGTTCCCGAGCGAGCCCAGCGCGATCGTCATCGTCGTCGTCGTGTCGAACGTGCCGATCGACGGCGAGGGAAGCATCCCCGACGCGCTCGAGCCGAGGACGAGCCACGCGGAGTCGACCCGCATCGCGGGGTAGCCCTGACACCCGAGGTACTTGCCCGTCGATTTCATCCCCTCGAACTTCGCCCACACGTAGAGCGGACCGTTGCCGCACCACACCTCCCACTTGGCGGAGGTGAACGTCACGGCATCGCACTTGCGGTCGGGGACATTCTTCGTGAGGAACGGATCGCCGGACTTCGCGCAGGCGGCGGCGCCTTCCGTCGCGTCGAGGGTGCCGTGACCGCAGCGGACGAAGCCGGCCGGCGGCTTCGGATCGAGCGGGCCCGCGTCGGAGGTCGACGTATCGGCCGATGCATCGAGCCCGGAGGAACCGTCGGCCGGTGTGTTGCGAACCTCTTCCGTTCCGTTCAACGCCGGCGCGAGAAGGCCTTCACAGCGACGGACCGGCCGGGAGACGGGCGCAGGGTTCCGCGAGCGTGGCGTTGAACGCCTTCACGTCGGGGCCGAGGTCGAGCGTGGTCACGGTCCGGGAGGGCGACACGACCTCGAGCGTCGCGTCGACGTCGAACGCGAGCCAATCGTCCGCGCTCCACGCGACTCGGCTCACGTTTTGGAAGCCGCCGATCGTCGCGACGAGAATGCCACCGGGAGCGTCGCCCGCACAGGTGGCGACCGTGCCGCCGTTGGGGTCGAGATCGAAGATGCGAAGCGAGCGCGCAGGCACGGGACCACCGCACTGCACGACCGCCGCGACGCGTGCCTGATCGCGGTCGAGGGCAGGCGGAGCGACGACCGGCGCGGCGGCGATCACGAGTGGTGCGCCGTTCACGGGGATCCTCTGCAACGATCGGAGCGCGTACACCCAGACCGCGGCGCCATCGGGCGTGAGCTCGAGCGGTACGCACGTCGCGCAGTCGTTCACGAGCTGCTTGGTGCCCGTGCCGTCGGAGCTCGCGAGAGCCAGGTGGTACCAATCCATGTACGCGACCCGCGCCCCGTCGGCAGAGAGCACGCCTGGTCCGACCGAAGGGCCGGAGCCCGGGCGCTGGAAGAGCAGCGTGTCGGCTCCGTTCGCGAGCGCGTAGCGACGGAGCTCGTAGCCGCCGTGCGACGCGCGGTACATCATCGAACCATCCGCGAACGTGGCGAACCAGCTCGAGCTCGTCGACGGCACGTTCATCGGTCCGAGCAGGTGACGCTCGGTACCATCGACCCGCATCGCCGCGAGCGACGTGACGAAGCCGGTGCCGTTCGGGTTCTTTCGGGTCGCATCGAAGACGACCCAGGGGAACGTCGCGGTGCACGTGACCGCGGCGTCGGGCCCGGTGCCGTTGTCTCCGCCGTTTCCGCTCGCGAGCGGCGTTCGGGCGCCGCACCCGAAGGCGCAGACGACGAGGAGCGAAAGCGCATGCCTGCGAACGGAGAAACCCACGGCTCCGACGTAGGCGAGCCAACGCGACGGAACGACTTAATTTGGTTTAAGTCCCGCTCAGAAGGCGCCGAGCGGACCGGGCTCGGCCGGAAGCTCCGCGCTCTCGCCGACGGCGGGCGGTACGAACGCGCGGAGCCGACCGTCCTTCCAGACGACGAGCCGCACGCCGAGCGCCTCGAGCGGGACGTCGAGCGTGACCTCGATCGCGCGGGGGCGGGACCCTTCGACCTCCGTGACGACGAACGTCGCTCCGCACTGGTGCGAGGTGTCGCCGACCGCCATCGGGAGCGCGCGCGTGCGGAAGAGCGTCTCGAAGGCGCCTCGCACGAAAGGCCCGTCGTTCGGACGCAGCGTGAACGAGCTCGGCCCGGTGCGCGTGAAGCGATGCGTCCCCTTCGTCCCCGACAGAACGGACCAGCAGCCGAGCCGCTCGGGCCACTTCTCGTAGACGACGGTGGGCGCGTACATCGTGAGCATCGGATCCGACGAGCCGAGGAAGAAGACGCGCCGGTGCTCCGGATCGAGCTCGGCTTGCTCGCCGATCGTGTCGACGGCGCGGGCAGTCTTGGCTGTGAAGTCCGCGTTCCCCAGATCGATCAGCGGCGGCAGGACGACGTGGATCAGGACGAGCGGTGCCGCGAACAGCTTGGGCAAGACGCGCGGCTCCGCGAACGCGCGCCGCACGAGTACCGCGACGAGCGCGGCGAAGCCGAGGTTCGGGAGGAGCAACGTCCGCGCACCCGGAAAGCCGCCGAGACCGGGGAGGATCGCGACGAGCGCTCCGGGGACGAGCCACAGCAGGGCCGCGCGCTCTTCGGGCGAGATTGCGGCCCGCACCGAACGCGCGAGCCCCGTGAACCACGCCATGCCGACCACCCCGAGGAGCACGAGCGGCGTCGTGATCCCGAGGTTCGCGAGCTCGGCCGGGACGCCGAGCGTCGCGTTCCCGATCATCGCCGGGAGCATGACCGCCGCGCGGGCGGCGAAGCGGCCGGGCGCACCGATCGGATCCACGTAGCCGTCGCTCTGCGAGGCGCCGCACCCGAGCGCCGCGTACAGACCGAGGTACGCGAACCCGACCACGAGCGCGGGCGCGAGATCGCGGATGCGCTCCCGCGTCGGCCGCGCGTCGAAGGCGGCGAATGCCAACGCGAACGGGAGCACGCCGAGCGCGCTCTCGCCGCAGGCGAGACCGACCGCGAGACCGAGCGCGAGGAGGAAGCGACCGTGCCGCGGATCCGCGACCCACGAGCCCAGCCCGAGCACCACCGGGATCGCAGCGAGCTCCGCGTGACGGCACGACGGCCACGCGTACGGGTAGAAGTGCGCCGTGGCGAGCGCGAAGATGAGCATCGCGAAGTTGCCGCTCACGCGCCCGAGCAGCGCGCGCTGCAAGCGACCGACCGCGGCGACGAGCACGAGGTACCAGGCGAGCGAGTGCAGGTGGTACCCGAGCGGCGCATCGCCGAACACCGCGTCGTCGGCGGCGAAGAGCACGCTCGAGAGCGGACGGAGCAGGTGAATCTTCAGGCCCGGCGCCGTCCACCACGGGAGGATGCCGTTCTCGATCGCGGTCTCGTTGGTCGCCGGAGTCGCGAAGCGATAGAGGTTCCACCACGCGGGGCCACCCGGCCACTGGCCATGGAGCGCGGCGCGGAACGGGTGGTCGTCGTTGTAGAAGCCGACCCGGATCGAGGGGAGCGTCACGAGCAGGGTGAGCGCGAGGATCACCCACGGCGCGCGCGGTGAGTCGAGCCAGCCGTGAATCCATGCGCGGAGCCGCTTCATCCGAGGAGCCGGTGTAGGGCCGGCGCCGCGCGGCGTCGAGACTCGACGTCGAGCGCGAGGTGCCTTCGCCGGCCGATTTCGTCACTCGCGGAGGCGGCGCCAGGGCCCCACGATGGCGCAGTGAACGGCCGCAACGCTCGCCGCGCCTTGACCTTCGCCCTGTTCGCCACGGGCGCGCTCGAGCTCGCGTATTGGGGCGTATTCTGCACGATCGGGATGGCACCGGCGCGTCCGCCCGCGTGCTACTTCGCGTACGAGCATGCGTTCCTGGTGCCCGACGTGATCGTGGCGCTGGCGATGCTCGTCACCGGCGCGCTGCGGCTGCGCGGGGACGTCCTCGCGCGTCCGCTCGGCGCGGCCTGCGGCGGCTCGCTGGCGTTCCTCGGCGTGCTGGATGCCTGCTTCAACGTCCAGAACGGGGTGTATGCATCCTCGTCGCTGGACCTCTGGACCAACGCCGGGCTGAACGCGTACTGCGTCGCCTTCGGCGCGACGTTGGTCGCGGCGTCGGCGAGAGAGGGGCGCTTGGGAGCCACACATGGGTGAGCGATGGGTCGTCTTGGTCACCGGCGCGTCGGCCGGCATCGGTCGCGCGTGCGCGGACGCGCTGCATGCGCGCGGTCATCGCGTCTACGGAGCGAGTCGCTCGATCGAGGAGCTCTCACCGCGGCCGCCGTTCGAGCTGGTCGGGCTCGACGTGAACGACGACGCGCAGATCGAGCGCGCGATCGGCGCGATCGTCGAGCGCGAAGGTCGGATCGACGCGCTCGTCCAGTGCGCGGGCTACGCGGTCGCAGGCTCGGTCGAGGACACGTCGCTCGCCGAGGCGCGTGCGCAGCTCGAGACGAACTTCTTCGGCGCGGTGGCGGTGGCGCGCGCCGTCCTCCCGAAGATGCGCGAGCGACGCCGCGGCGTCATCGTGAACGTGAGCTCGATCGCCGGCATCATCCCGATGCCGTTCCAGGCGTACTACAGCGCGAGCAAGGCCGCGCTGAGCGCCTACAGCCGCGCGCTCCGGATGGAGGTCGCCCCGTTCGGCATCCGGGTCGCGCTCGTCGAGCCGGGGGATCACAAGACCGAGTTCACGGCGCGCCGCAAGCTCGCGGCCGACGCGAAGAGCGAGGCGTACGGCGCGACGTTCGCGCGCGCGCTCGCGGTGATGGAGAACGACGAGCAGAACGGCGGCGCGGCGGAGCCGGTGGGCGAGCTCGTCGCGCGGATCGTGGAGGCGCGTTCGCCGCGCCCGAGCTACCTCGTGGGCCCGTTCGTGCAGCGCGTCGCGGTCTCGCTCCAGCGCTGGCTCTCGGAGCGGCTCTTCGAGTGGGGCTTGCGGAGCTACTACAAGCTCGGCGCGCCATGAGCCTCGCGTACCTCCGCTGGCCGCTCGCGTACGCGGCGTCGTTCGGCGCGCTCGCCGCCCTGCTCGGCGCCGGGGTGTCGGAGTACGGGGCGCTCGCGCTCGTGAGCCTCGTGCTCTGGGGCGTGCTCGCGTTCGCCGAGCGGCGGTGGCCCCGGATCGCGGCGTGGCGCGCGCGCGACGGCCAGCTCGGCAAGGATCTGCTCCACGCGCTCTTCGGCTTCGGTCTCGGGAGCGCGCTCGGGAGCGCGGGGGCGAGCTTCGCGCTGCACCCGGTCGGGGCGTGGGTCGCCGCGCGGTTCGGGGCGTGGCCCAGCGCGTGGCCCGTCGCGCTCCAGGTGCCGCTCGCGCTCGTCGTGTTCGAGATCGGCTCGTACGCGCAGCATCGTTGGATCCACCGCACGGCGTGGGCGTTTCCGTTCCACGGCGTGCACCACAACCCGCGCCGGCTCGTCCTCCTGAAGACGACGCGCAACCACGCGCTCGACATCGGGACGGCGACGTTCGTCTCTCTCGCGCCGCTCGTCGCGCTCGGTGCGTCGCCGCGCGTCGTGCTCTGGGTCACCGCCTGCAACAACGTGAGTGCGCTACTCCAACATGCGAACGTGAGCCTCCCGACGCCGCGCTGGTTGGACCTGGTGGTGTCGACGCCGCGCAATCACCGGCTCCATCACTCGCGTGACTTCGACGAGAGCAACCGCAACTACGGCATGAACCTCATGCTGTTCGATCACGCGTTCGGCACGTACGCGCGCCGGTCGACCGACCTCGGCGAGGACGAGTGCGGGCTCGCGGACGACGACGGCACCCGCAGCTTCGCTGCCGAGACGCTCCGCCCGGGGCGCCTCGAGCGCGCGTGAGGCTCAGCGGCCGTGCGCGAGCTCGTCGAGGAGGTGCTGGACGGCAGCACGCACCTCGGCGTCGAGCGCGCTGACTTCGGCGTCGGTCGGTGCCGGCGACCGACGCGGGACGATCGCTCGCCCGACCCGGTAGCGCAGCGTCACGGGGAGCGGCAGGTGCGGCCACGGTCCGATCGCGAGGCCCCACGGCAGCGAGAGGTGAATCGGAAAGATCTCGGCTCGCACCAGGCGCGGCAAACCGAGCACCCGCGCGAGACGGCGCCCGTCGGTGAGCACCCAGAGCGTGTCGTGCGCGCCCCCGTTCGCCACGGGGACGATCGGGATCCCGTGCTCGAGCGCCAGCCGCGCGTAGCCCATGCGACCCGCGAACTCGACTTGGTACCGCTTCGCGTGCGGGCGCCACGTGTCGCGCTCGCCGCCCGGCATCACGAGCACGTCGCGCCCGAAGTCCACGATCGCATCGTGTGCAGATTGCATGGATGCACGAAGGAGGCCGCGCCGCGCGAAGAAGCGACCCGTCGCTTCGGTCGCGAAGAGCAGCTCGTGCGCGAGCACGGTGAGCGGGCGCGCGCGGCCGAAGTGGCGGTACCACGAGACGCCGAAGCCCCACGCGTCGGGGATCGTCGTGCCGCCGGAGTGATTGGACACGAAGAGGCAGGGCGCAGGTGGCACGCCGGCGAAGCCCCGCACGTCGAGGCGGAAGTAGCGGCGCGGTCCGAACACCGGTGCCAGCGCGGCGACCGTCTCCATCGTCGCGTCGAGGTCGAGCGCACCGGGGTCGTTGCCCCAACGGGTCGACTCTCCGTGATGCAGGAGGTTCAGGAGGCGACCTCGTTCGGGGACGCGCGGACCGGAGCGCTCGTTCATGGCGCCTCGAGCTTCAAGTTGCGGGCGGTGCGGCACCGCTTCGCGATTTGCTCGACGCCGATCGCATCGAAGCCCATCGCGTTGGCGACCGCGAGCACCGTGCCGAGCCCGCAGAAGGGATCGACGACGACGCGAGTGTCGGTCTCGTCGCGGAGGAACTGGCACGCGACGCGGCAGGCGGCCTCGCCGGTCGCCTTGCTCCAGGTCATCGCACCGGCGTCGGCGAGGACGTCGGGCCCCGGGTGGCGCGGCACGCGCTCCGCCGGCCGCCGCGTGACCGCGATCAGGTGGGAGTAGCTCGGACGGCCGACCGCGATCGTCCCGGGCGGCGCGCGACAGACGATTTTGTGGAACACGATCGCGGCGCCTTCGTCCTCGGCCGCGCGTTGGATCAGGTAGCCCTTGTCGATCCACGTACCGGCGACGCGGATGTCGCTCTGGAAGAAGATGGCAGTGCTCGAAGGCTCGCCCCACCGGACGACGGCACGCGCAGCGCGGACGAACCACTCGCGCCACGGCGCGAGCTCGCGCGTCGGGGTCTCGGAGACGTCGGGCAGCGACGTCACGACGGCCGCGCGCGCGGGCGCGGCGTTGGCGGCGAGCCACGCGAGCGCTTCGGCGTGATGGACGGTGCGAGTCGGCGCGGCGGGCACGGTCATCGACCTCGAAGATCTATCACGCGCTCCGTGCGTGCTCGGGCGCGGAGCGTGGTTACGATGCGGTCGGCATGCGGAGGATCGGTCGTGCGCTCGTCGGGGCGGGGCTCCAGGCGCTGGGCTACACCAGCCACCGGGCGTCGACGGACCACGGGGAGGTGCATTTTCTGCGCGCGCGGGGCCGCGGTGCGCTGCCGCCGGTCGTGCTCCTGCATGGGCTCGGGTCGCGCGGCATCGACTATTGGGGACTGAATCGTCTCCTGCGACCCGAGGTGCGGGCCGTCCTCGCGCCGGATCTGCTCGGCCACGGTCGGAGCGCGGTGGCCGACGTCGCGCACGACGCCGCGGCGTTGACGGGGGCGCTCGGCGCGGCGCTCGCGCACGCGCTCGACGAACCGGCGGTGGTGTACGGGAACTCGCTCGGTGGGCTGTGCGCGCTGCGGGTCGCGATCGATCGGCCAGAGCTGGTGCGGGGGCTGTTCCTCGCGTCGCCGGCGGGGGCGGCGTCTTCGGCGGACGAGCTGGAGGAGCTTCGGCAGCGCTTGTCCGTCGGCTCGCACGGGGATGCGGTGCGGTTCTTGGACACGGTGATCCACGACCCGTCGCCGCTCCACCTCGTGCTGGCGTTCGGGCTGCGTCACCGCTTCGGAGCGCCGACGGTGGGGGCGCTGGTCGGTGAGCTCGACACGTCGCCGGCGTTCACGCGCGACGAGCTCGCGTCGATCCGGGCGCCGATCCATCTCTTCTGGGGGCGCGGCGAGCGGCTGTTTCCGCCGTCGCACCTCGAGTTCTTCCGCGCGAGCCTGCCGGCGCACACCGTGGTCGAAGAGGCGGTGGGGTTCGGCCACGCGCCGCACCTCGACGACGTCGAAGGTCTGGCGCGCCGGCTCGTCGCGTTCGCGCGGACGGTCGGAGGCGGCCCGCCGTGACGGCTTCCGTCGAGCGGCGCTTCGCGTTCCGAGCGGCGGTCGCGACAGCCGTGACGACGACCCTCGCGTTCGCGATGGCGATCGCGACGCCGCCGATCTCCGGCTCGTGGTGCACCGCAGGGTGCATCGAGTATCCGTATCGCGACATCGCGGGCCGCTTCCCGCGCGACTACCTCTGGATGGCGCCGGCGATGCTCGCGGCGCTCGCGATGGTCGCGTTCGTGTCGGCGCTCCGGCGCCGTGGAGAAGCGCGCGGCGTGCGGCATCCGCTCCTGCCGCTCGCGGTGCTCCTCGCGGCGACGAGCGCGCTCACGATCGTGGTGGACTACGCGATTCAGCTCGAGGTGATTCAGCCCAGCGTGGCGGCCGGGGAGCACGAAGGCATCGCGCTCTGGACGCAGTACAACCCGCACGGGCTCTTCATCGCGCTCGAGGAGATCGGGTACCTCGCGTGGTGTGGCGCGTTCGCGTGCGTGGCGCCGGCGCTGGGAGACGGGCGGGCGGAGCGGGTGGTGCGTCGCATCATGCAGGGGGGCGCCGCGGCGAGCGTGCTCGCGCTGGTCGCCATCGCGGCAGGGTACGGGAACGAGCGCGGCTATCGGTTCGAGATCGCGGTCATCTCCATCGCGTGGCTCGTCGCGATCGCGTCGTCGGCGACGATGGCGGTGGTGCTGGGGCGAGAGCTCCGCGCCGATGGCTGACCCTCGTCAGCCGACGCGGGTGCCGGCCGTCGGAGGGAAGGCCCCAGAGGCCGAAGAGAGAGGCACCGGAAAACTACGGAACCGGTACCAGAAATGGAACGAAGGGACGCTGCGCGGGAGCCGCGTTCACGGAGGTACGACCGACCGTGAGGCGAACGCGTGGCGGTGAGCTCGGGGTTGCGGAGGCACCGGCCATCGTCTCGCGAGGGCGTTGGAGGGAAGCGCGTTTCCCAAAGGGGTTCTTTGCCGTCGTCGTGCGGGTGCAATTCCCGCCTGGGGCGCCGCTGGATGAAGGTGATCTTTCTCGACTTCGATGGAGTGCTGAACCGCGAGACGGACGAGGCTCCCGCGGTGGACGAGCTCTGGACGGAGGCGTGGCTCGATGCCGTGCTCGTCCGGCGCTTGGCGAACATGGTGACGAGGACGGGAGCGCACGTCGTCGTGAGCTCCTCGTGGCGACTACGCCGGAGCGCCACCGAGCTCGAGCGCATTCTGGCGCGCGCAGGCTGCGCGTGCCGCATCGTGGACGTGACTCCGCGTCTCGCACGCGGCGAGTGCGCCGAAAGCGAGGTGCGCGGACGCGAAATCGCGAGGTGGCTCGAAGAGCACCCGGAGGTCAGTGCGTACGTGGCGCTGGACGACGAGCCGAGCCTCGGACCAGTCGCAGAGCGTCACGTGCGAACGGACCCGGAGGTGGGGCTCAGCGGGGAGGACGTCGAGCGTGCGTGCGCGATCCTGGCGCTCGAGCTCGACGTGAGCTGAGCTTGGTCAGGGCGTCGCGAAGTTGATCGAGAACGGCGCCGAGCAGCCCGAGTCCGAGCACGCGACCATCTTGCACGAGCCGGTCACCTTCTTGGTCGCGCCGACCGTGAACGTGGCGCTCTTGGCCTTCCCGGGCTTGCCGGCGTCTTCGAACTTGGCGTCGGCCTTGGAGAGCTCGGCCTTCTCGACCGTGCCGCCGTCGGCGCCGGCGAAGGTGCACTTCATCGGATACTCGGTGTTGACGTAGATCCCCGCTTCTTTGCCTTTGAGGACGAGCGTGAGCTTGCCGGTCTTCGCATCGATGGAAGCAGTGGCGCCCATCTTGGACGAGAGCGCCTCGTCAGCGTGGGCCGACAGGGCGACGGCGACGAACGCGATGGTTGCAGCGAGAGCAGGGATGCGGGGGCTCATGGGCTCATGTTCCCACCGAGACCGCCGAAGCTCAAGCGGGCGCGCGGCTCAGAACGGATCGCGCGTCGTCGAAGCTTCCACCCGGTCGGCGAGGGGCTGACGGAGCTCGGAGAGCGTCACCGTCGGAGGGACCTTGGCGACCTCGACCATGACGAGCGGCTTCTGCGCGTGGCCGTAGACGATGAGGTCGTCCATGCGGAGCACGCGGCCTTCGGCGTGGGCGCTGGAAGCGGCGAAGAGAGCGACGGCAGCGGCACCACTCGCAACGAGCTTCTTGAACATCGAGGACCTCCGTCGAGAAGCGTAGCACCTCCACCCCGATGGTGCAGGGCGCGTCAGGGTGGGTACGGGGCTCGTGACCAGTCGCCGAACTGCTGAAGGATGACGCCGAGGTAGCCGAGGAACCGTGAGCGCGTGATCGGAACGGAGGTCTTGAAGTCGTGGAAGAAGAGGTTCGCGTTGACGTCCGGAGTGAGGAGCTGTTCGCCGACGAGAGCGCGAACTTCACCGAACGCGCTCCGCCCGAGGTCGGTGATCGTGACGACGACTTTCCGCCGGTCTTCTTCGGAGCGACGGCGAGCAATCAGACCGCGACGCTCGAGACGGCTCATCATGACGCTCGTTGCGCGGCGTGTGATGCCGAGGCGCGCGCGGATGTCGGATTGGTAGACGACGCCATGATGCGCGAGGACGCGCGCGTGAATCACGAACACGTCGACTCGCGTATGCGTGAAATTCCAACGGCGAAGTCTGTTCGCGGCACGGGTCGCGTAGCAGTTGGAGGCGCGGCGGATCTTGAAGAGGACGCAGTCCATGATGAACCCAAGCCTCAGCAAGATCGGCGCCACGCAAAACGGAAGCCCAGGGGAGCGCCCTAGGGACCAAATTTCGGGGCTCGGACCCCGAAATTTGGCGTGGAGGTCGTTCCCCCCCTTTCCTCGTTCTGGTGGCGCGCCATGGCGAGGGGTGGCGCGCGCCGGTTCTTCGTCCTGCGGCGCTCCGGTACGGCGGTCTGCGCAGGATGCGCGCGCGATGAAAAAGCTGCGCGTCGCGTCGTCGATCCGCGTGGAACCAAGGCAACCGCCACGCGCACGGCTCGGGCACGAAGGGTGCAATGGCCCGCCGCGTGCAGCTCGTTCGCACGTCGCTCCTGATCCTCGCGCTCGCCCTCGTCGGCGCGCGCGCACGGGCCGCGCCGCCCTCGGTGGAAGACGACGGGCGCACCTCCACGTTCCGTTACACGACCCCCCATCCGAAGGACTACTTCCGCGCCGTGCTCGAAGGCATCGGCGTGCTCGGGATCGGTTTCATCGAGTACCTCGTGAGCACCAAGGCGAGCCGCGGTGAGGTCTCTCCGCCGTACGACTTCTCCATCTTCCACGACAAGCTCGGAGGCAACGCCGAGTCCTTCGACATCAACCACTTCAACACCAACTTCATCGGTCATCCGCTCGGCGGAACGCTCTACTACCAGTCCGCTCGCTCCAATCGCCTCGGCGTCCTTCCGTCGTTCGGCTGGGCGTTCACCGGCTCGCTCATCTGGGAGCTCATCGGCGAGATCAACGAGAAACCCAGCTACAACGACATGATCGTCACGCCGTGGGCAGGCCTCTCCAACGGCGAGGTGCTCACGCAGCTCGGTGCGTTCTTCGCCCGCGCGCGCCCCAGCGTCGGCAGCACCATCCTCGAGGCCATCGTCGCCGCGCCGCGGCTCGTCCACGATCGGCTCGACGGCCTCGTCGAGGCTCGCGCGACCGAGGTCGACGACCTCGGGTTCCCCGCCGACATTGGACATCGCTTCGAGCTCTCGCTCGGCGCCGGCGCGACGTGGCAGGCAGGCTCGCCGGCCGCCTTCGACCAACGCCTCCGCCTCGACACCGAGATCGTCGCGCTCCCCGACTACGCCGGCGTCGGCGACCACTCTCGCGCCTTCACCGACGGGAACATCGCCAGACTCCGCTTCGACCTTGGACTCTCCGAAGGCCATCTCGTCGACGGGCGCTTCGCCACGCAGAGCACGCTCGCCGGCTGGTACGTGCGCCACGGCTGGCGCGATGCCGCCGGTCGGGTGCAAGGCCGCGGCGCCATCGCTGGCGTCTACGTCGGCTTCGAGTACTGGGTGCACGACTACGATCGCGATCGCACGCGAACGGTCGACCAATCCGCGCGCGTCACGATGCTCGGGGTCTCTGGCGAGTACACGCGCGACGCAGGTCCCTTTCATCTCCGCGCCCGAGCCCAGCTCGGACTCGATTTCGCCGGTGCCCACGCCTACGCGCTGCCCGCGTACGTCACCCGCAAGTCGCCCGAGCAACTCCCCACCGTCTTGCAGCGGGAGGGCTACTACTTCGCCGCCGGACCGTCCGCGGTGACGTCGCTCGAGCTCTCTCTCGCCGGCCTCGAGCTCGGCGGCGACGTCGCGGTCGAGGATTGGCACGCCATCCTCGGGCTCGACGACGACGAAGCCAAGCTCACGAACGACGTCTCTCGCTCCGACCGCCGACTCCGCTGGCGCGGCACGTTGGGTTGGACCTTCCGCCGCCAGCACCTCCGCGTCGGTGCAGAAGCGCTCGCGCTCGTTCGCTCCGGGTCCGTCGGCGATGCGCGCGCATCGCGCAGCGAGACCACCCTCACCTTCTCCCTCGGAGGCGTATTTTGAAGCTCCAACGCGCGATCGCCGGCGCTGCTCTCACGCTCACCCTCGCGACGCGTGCCTTCGCCGACGACGCGACACCGACGTGGCAGACCCGCTACGAGGCGGCCAAAACGGACGTCGCCCGCGGTGAGTGCGTCCGCGCCCTCGTCGCGCTCGACGCGCTCGAGAAGAGCGCCCCATCGTCCGAAGACCGCGTCCGCGCCCACGAAGTCGGCGACGTCTGCCGCGCCGTCCTCGAAGGCGTCCGCGACCCCAAGCGACGCACGACCGAAGAGATGATGCTGCTCTACACGAGCGCGTTCGCCTACGGCATCGGCACGTCGGCGTGGTTCGTCCTCCAGGCCGAGCCGAACAACGTCCTCGCGGCGATGCTCCCGTTCGCAGGCTTCACGCTCGGCGCGGTCGGCGCGGTCGCGCTCGTCGATCGGTGGGTCGAGTTTCCGCGCGGAGTGCCGCAGTCGATCGCGAGCGGTCTCTACCTCGGGCTCGGCGAGGGCATCTGGGTCCTCGCGATGCAGCACTCCCGCGCAGCGCGCATCCGCAACGAGACCGGTCACGATTCGCGCTGGGGCACCGCGACCGACGCCGCCGTGCTCTGGTCGATGGCCACCGTCGGTGCCGTCACGTCGACGCTCGTCGGCTACGCACGCCGCCCGACCCCGGGACGCGTCGCGTTCACCGCGTCGGCCATGATCTGGGGAGGGCTCCTCGCGGCCGGAGTGAGCGGCGCGATCCTGCCGTACTCGGAGCGACGCGCGGAGAACCTCTTTCTCGTCGGGGGGCTCGGCTACAACGCGGGGCTCCTCGGGGGGCTCGTCGCCGGGCCGCTCCTCGCGCCGAGCGTAGCGCGGATGCGCTTCGTCGATCTGGGCGGCGCGGGTGGCGGATTGCTCGCGCTCGGGCTCTACGCGCTCGCGACCCAGAGCGACGCGGACGCGCGCGCCGCGATGGGGATCGCATCCGCCGGCACCGCGGTCGGGCTCGGGCTCACGTGGCTCGCGACGCAAGGCATGGCGCGCGACGACGGCGCGAAGTCGACGAAGAGCTCGGTGCAGTTTCTCCCGATCATCGCGCCGGTCGAGGGCGGTGGACAGGCGGGCATCGGGGGAGTCTTCTGAGATGCGTGCCGTCCTCGCGGCGGCAGTTGCCGGCTTGCTCGCGGTCGCGCCGTGCGTCGCGCGCGCCGATGAGAAGCCCGACGACGTTCGACCCTACGCGCTGCGCGCTCCCCGCGACGGCGTTCGCGTCACGCTCGAAGAGATCGGACTCCTGGGTGCGGGCTTCCTCCAATACTTGCAGACCGCAAGCAATTCGTCCGACTGGGATCTGGACTATTCCTGGGGGAGCCTCGGGAAGAAGCTCGCGGGTGGGGCGATCGCGTTCGACACGAACCGATTCGATACGAACTGGGTGACTCACCCCGTCGCGGGGCTCCTCTACTACTCGGCCGCGCGCGGAAACCGGCTCTCGATCGCAGAGTCGTTCCTGGTCGCGCTCGCATCGTCGACGGTGTGGGAGTATCTCGGCGAGTTCCGCGAGCAGGTGAGCATCAACGACATGGTGGTCACGCCGGTGGGCGGGCTCATCCTCGGCGAGGCGCTCTTCCAGCTCGGATCGTTCTTCGATCGCGGACACCGGACGCCGACCCGCGAGGCGCTTGCGTGGTTCTTCGGTGCGCCCGCGAAGGTCCACGACGCACTGGATGGAATCACTGTGCAGGAAGCGGACGAGGGAGGTCACGACCTCCGCGTGGGCGTTGGCGTGGGCGCGACGACCCAGGCGGCGGGGACGTCGGTCGATACGCGCGTCGCGCTCTCGAGCCGGCTCGTCGCGGCGAACGGCTACGAACGGCGCGGCCGCATCCGACGCTGGCTCGGCGACGGCAACGTTTCGTCGATTGCGTTCAGCGGTACCGTCTCGGGGGGCGAGCCCGTCGATGCGGCCTTCGCGGCGCGGATCTCGCTCGCGGCGCACCTCGATCAGTCGCTTTGGCGGCGCCCGAGCGGACTGTACGGCCATACGACGCTGACGACGATCGGGCTCGGGTTCACCTACGACTTCCATGAATGGGATCGCGCCCACGGCGGCGCCACCGATCGGATCGCGGCGCTCGAGCTGTTCACGTTGGGCGTCGATCAGTCGCTCCACCTCGGGCCGGCGAAGCTGCGGTGGTCGGTTGCGGCCTCGGCCTGCTTCGCCAGTCCGACGACGCTGGTTCGTGACGATTGGCTGGCGCAGCACTCGCGCTCGGGTGTCCCGACGGTCGTGATGGACCAAGGCTATGGCTACTCGTTCGGTGGACGGGTGAGCCCGACGTTGGAGCTGGACGTGGGCCCCTTCGTGGCGCACGGCGAGGCGACGATGTACTCCGGGCAGAGCATCGCCGGGTTCGATCGAACGAAGATGGGGGACTACCTCTACTTTCACGACCGCGTTGCGAGCGCGGGCGGCGGGATTGGTGCGCGGCTCGGCGCGTTTGCGTTCGATCTGAACGTGCACCGGCGCGCGCGCGCATCGACGGTGCAGGAGCTGACGCGCGAGTACGAGGAGACGAGCTTCGGCGCGGACGCGATGATCGTCTACTGAGACGCGAAGGCACCGGGGTCATGGTGGGTACGGCGAGGTGGAGAAGTCGCCGAACTGCTCGCGAAGTGCGCCGAGGTACCCGAGAAAGCGCGATCGCTTGAGGTTCAGCGCGGTCCGAAAATCGTGGAACTGGAGGTTTGCGTTCACGTAGGGCGTGAAGAAGCCTTCACCGACGACGGTGCGTATCTCCGTGAACGCGCGCCGGCCGCGCTCGGTGATGGCGACGACGATCTTGCGGCGGTCTTCTTCCGAGCGCCGACGTTCGATGAGGCCCCGCCGCTCGAGGCGGCGCATCATGACGCTCATCGTGCGCCGCGCGATGCCGAGCCGGGCGCGGATGTCCGACTGATACACGACGCCGTGGTGCGCGAGCACGCGAGCGTGGATCACGAACACGTCGACGCGCGAGTGGGTGAAGTTCCATCGGCGGAGAAGATGGGCGGCGCGGTTGACGTAGCAGACCCCCGCGCGCCGAACATTGAACAGAACGCAGTCCATGACGAGGCCTCAGCAACTTCGAGGCCAACGGAAAGGAGCGGAAGGGCCCCCCCCGACCTCCCTCGCAAATTTCGGGGGCCGGCCCCCGAAAAGAGAGGGGTAGGTCGGGCCCCGGGCCCTGGCGCGCCATGGCGAGGGGTGGCGCGTGCTGGCGCGGCGCCGCCAGCGTTCAGGGCGTCGAGCGGAGCCGCTGGCGTTCGGCGGCGCCGCTCGCGTTCGGCGGAGCCGCCGGCGTTCAGCGGGACCGCGGGCGGGCGGGAGCGCGATCGCGGCTTCGGGGCTTCGGTGGCGCAGGAGCTTCCGTCGCGAGGGCGGGCGCATTCGCGCGCGCCTCGTCCCAGCGCGCGAAGAAGTCCGCGAGCTTCGGCCACAACCGCTTGCTCGCCGCTCGCGAGACGACCGCCCCGACATGCCCCCCGGGCAGGTGCAGCTCCTCTTTGTGCGCGCTGCCCGCTCGCGCCACCAGCGGCGCCGCGCTCTCTTTCGGCACGATGTTGTCGTGCTCGAACGTGACCGACAACAGCGGCACCGTGAGCCCTTCGAGCCGCGCTGGCTTGCCGCTCAGCGTGAAGGTCCCCTTCGCCAGCGCATCCTTTTGGTACAGCTCTTCGATGTAGCGCGCGTAGCACTCCCCCGGGAACGACACGTTGTCCGAGCCCCACTGCTCGAGCGCCAAGAACCCGTCGAGGAACTCGTCGTCCCACGCGCGGTCCATCATGTGCACCGCCTTCGAGAGGCCCAGCGTCGGACGCAACAGGTGAAACGCCGCCTGCAAGAGCTGGTGCGGCACGTTCCCCGTCGCATCCACCAGCGTGCGCACGTCGAACGAGCCCTGACGCGTCCACGCCTCGAGCAGGTTCTCCGCCTGACCGAACTTCACCGGCGCCGCCAGCACGCACATCGACGCAATCCGCTCCGGCCGCACCGCCGCATGGATCGTCGTCAGCGTCCCACCCAGGCAATACCCGAGCAGGTGCGTCTTCTCCGTGCCCGCGATCATCGTCGTCCGCCGGATCGCCCGCCCGATCGCCACGTCGCAGACGTCGTCGAAGGTGACGTAGCGATCCTCGTCCTCCGGCGTGCCCCAATCGATGCAGAAGACGTCGAAGCCCTGCGCCACGAGCCACTCCGCGAAGCTCTTCCCCGGCATCAGATCGAGCACGTAATGACGGTTGATGAGCGACGGCACGAGCAGGATCGGCGTCTCGTGCCGCACCTTCGGGGCCGAGCCGTTCGTCAGCGGCCGATAGCGCAGGAGCTTCCACTTGTTCTCCGCGAAGACGACGTCGTGCGGCGTCGTGCCGACGCGTGCCTTCGCCTCCTCCGTCTTCTTCCCCAACTTGAGCAAGTTGAGGAAGCGCTTCATCCCGGTCGCCCCATCGCTCATGGTCGTCTCACGCTCCAGCGTACAGCCCTTCGAACGTGTCCTTGAACGTCTCGTAGACGCGCTTGCGCTTCACCTTCATGCTCGGCGTCAGGAGCCCCGACTCCACCGTGAGCGGCGTGCGGACGATCGCCACCTTCTTCAGCGATTCGTAGCTCGCGAGCTCCGCGTTGACCTTCGCGACGCGCTCTTCGAAGAGCGCGCGCACCTTCGCTTCGTCGAACCCACCGAACGCCTCGACGATCGCCGGCTCGTTCGGCCACAGCGCCACGACGAGGAACTTCTTCGCATCGCCGTACACCACCGCGTGCGCCACGAAGGGATCGCCCGCGAAGCGCATCTCGATGTTCGCCGGCGGCACGTTCTTGCCTCCCGCCGTCACCAGGATGTCCTTCTTGCGATCGACGACCTGGAGGAACCCGTCCTCCGTGAAGCGCCCCACGTCGCCCGTCTTCAGCCACCCGTCGTCGGTGAAGATCTCGCGCGTCGCCGCCTCGTCCTTGTGGTACCCGCCGAACACGTTGGGACCGCGCGCGAGGATCTCGCCGTCCTCCGCGAGCTTCAGCTGCACGCTCGGGAGCGCCTTGCCCACGCTGTCGAAGCGGAACGCGTTCGGACGGTTCAGCGTGAGCGTCGGCGACGACTCGGTGAGCCCGTAGCCCTCGATCACGAGCACCCCCGCCTCGTAGAAGACCTCCTTCACTTCCTTCTTCAGGCCGGCGCCGCCCGAGAGACAGAAGCGCAAGCGCCCTCCCGTCGCGGCCAGCAGCTTCTCCTTCCGCGCCGAGGGATCGGTCTCCCCGAGCGCTGGCGTGGCGAGCTTCTCCCAGTGCGACGGCACGCTCATGAAGACGTGCGGCTTCACCTCGATCACGCGCTCCAGCACGTCCCTCGGGTCGCTCATGTACGACACCCACCCGAGCGTGTTCCCGAGGCACATCTCCCCGAAGCCGAAGATGTGGCTCATCGGTAGCCACAGCACGTCGACCGCGCCTTCGTCGAGGAGCGGCGCGTTGCACTCCAGCCAATCGCGCCCGTTCGCGGCCACGTTGGCGTGCGTCAGCGGTACACCCTTGGGGTTGCCGGTCGTCCCACTCGTGTAGAGCATCATCCCAACTTGGGACAGCTGGACCGCATCCATCGTCCGCTGGAAGGCCGCAGGGTCGGCCTCGTGCCGAGCCCGCCCGATCGCGCGCGCGCGCCCGAGGCTCACGACGCGCTCCGCCAGCACCGCGTCCGCCGGGATCGCCTTGCCGGCGATGCGCGCCTTCTCGGCGACCTTCGCGACGTCGATCGCGTCGTCCAACACGACGATCCGCTCGAGCAGCGGCGCCTGGCCCCACGCCTCCAGCGCGCGCCCGAGCAACATCGGGGTGTCGACGAAGAGCACCTTCGCGTCCGAGTGCCCGACCACGTAGCCCACTTGCTCGGTCGTATTCGCCGGATACACCGGCACGATCACGCCGCCGGCCGCCTGGATCGCGAGCGCCGCCGACGCCCACTCGACGCGGTTCGGCGCATACACCGCCGCGCGGTCGCCGTTCGTCAGCCCCGAGTGCGTGAGGAACAACGCGAGCTCTCGGATCTGCTCCGCGAACGCCTGCCACGTCACCGGCGACCACTCGCCGGTCGGGCCGCGCAGCATGAAGCGCGGGCGATCCTTGCGCTCGGCGAGCGCGTCGAACACGGCGCGGGGTGCGATCCGCGCATCCAGGTACTTCGTGACGTCCATGATCCCCTCTACTTCTTCTCGCTCGTGGCTTCGGTCTTCTTGGTCTTCTCGATGTCGGCGAGCTTCTCTTCGAGATCGTTCAGCCGGCTCTGGATCTGGTGCAGCGCGTGGAGCGACCGCTCCTGATCGCGCTTCGTCGGGAGCCCCATCGCGCCCCACCACTGCGCCGCGGCCTTGTCGCTCATCGACTTCAGCTTCATCACCGACGAGAGCATCGCGCCCGACGGGCCGAGCACGAGCGGGCTCTTCAGCCACGTCTCCATCAGCTTCGCGGTCGCGTCTTCCCAGGTGTCGAAGCCCTTCTTCCAGTTCTCCCAGACCATGATGCGTCTCCTCTTGCTTCTCGAAGGATCAGAGCCCGAGCCGGCGGAGCTCGGAGGTCGTCGTGAAGTCGTCGTTCGCCTCGTTCGGCTGGCTCGTCGCGCGGGCGACCTCGCCGAAGCACTCGAACACGAACGAGGTCTGCCGCTGCGTGGTCACCTGCCCCGCCGACGGCTCGACCGTCACGACCGTGCGCACGCGCAGCACCTGTTGGAACGTGTAGTCCGGGAGCGTGAGCTCGCCGCTCGCGTCGACCGTGACTTGGTACGTGTCCTTGCCGGCGTAGGGCTGCCCGCGGAGGGTCGCGTTCTTGACGTTGCCCGCCGACACCCACGTCGCGCCGACGGCGAGCGGGAAGCGGAACACCGCGATCGGCACGTCGTACGCGAGCAGCGTCTTGCCACCCGGACCATCGGGGTTCACCGACGCGAGGCCGAGGAGCTGAATCGCGCCCGGCCCGTACGCGTAAACGGCATCGATCGTGTGACCCGCGTCGAACGGCGCGGTGAACGTCGCGCCGGGGAAGCTCGTCGCCCACCACTTCCCCTTCGGCGACGTCGCGGAGATGGTCGCGACCTGATCGTCGGCGTAGTCGTTGCCGAGATCCCAGAGCGAGCCGTTCGAGCCCGCCTTCCCGACGAGATCGACCGTGCGTGCCTTGCCTTGCGGCGACACCAGGTACCGAACGGGGATGTCGAGCGCGGGCGCGAGCTCGGCCGCGTCGATCTTGCCGTCCAAGTTCGGGTTGCACGAGAGCTGCGGCAAATTCCCCGCCTCGTACGTCGGACGCACGGGCTGCGGCGTCTTGTTGTCGCCGCAAGCGACCGCCAGGCCGAGCAACGCGAACGGGAAGATGGCGAAGAGACGCTTCATGGGGTCCTCAAAAGATGAACGCAACTCGCGCCCGGATCGACTGCGCCGGTTGCGCCCTGAGGTTGGCTTGGGGGTTGTCCATCCCGGACAGCGGAAACAAGGCCGCGTAGTCGATCGCGGCGTAGAAGCCGTCGCGGCTCTTGTAGACCACGGTCGGGTCGACCTCGACGCCGAGCGCGCGGTCGCCGCTCGGAGACCAGTCGTCGGTCGCCGCGAACGCGCCGAGCCCCGCGAGCTCGAAGCGCAGCTCGCCCGTCGGGATCTTGAAGATGCGAGCACGCGTGTGCGGCCGCACGTAGATGGCGCCGGTCACCTGACCGATGATCTCGCGGAACAAGATCCGGTCGACGCGGTAGTCCGGGTGAAAGCGGAACGAGTCCACGCGCCCATTCAGCGGCGGCTGCGGGAGCTGCCCGAGCGTCGCGCCTTGGTCGCCGCTCGCGTACCCGCCGTCGATGCCGAAGCCGAACGGCGAGGTCGTCGTGCCGATCTCCGACTCCACGGCGACCCCGAGCTGACTCGACTTGATCGGATCGCGCAGGAGCACGCCGGGGATCAGCGAGGCCTGCTCGACGACGCCGTTCGCATACGCGACCTCGGCGCCGAGCGTGAACTCGGGGTTCGTGAGCTTCGCGTAGCCGTCGAAGACGAAGAACTTCGCGCCGCGGCCCGTGACCTGACCCGCGTCGATCGTGACAGGGCCGGTGCCCGGCGTCGGCAGGTAGGCGGCGGGGACGTCGCCGTCCTGCCAGCGGTACGAGAAGAGCGCCCCGTACTCGAACGTCGTCTTGCCGGCCTTGCGGCGGCGCTCCTTCGCGTCGTCGCCGCGGTAGTTCATGGCGGCGAGCGAGATCGAGCGCACGTTCGACAGCGGCGCGACCGAGATCACCCGGTTGTTCGCGCGCTCCTTCGTCGCGAGCGTGGCCGAGAAGTCGAACGCGAAGGCGAAGATGTGACCGGCAAGTGGCGTGACGAACGCCGCGCGATCGACGGAGTCGCCGCTGTCGCAGTCGATGCAGTCGCCGCCGTTGGCGAGCATGCCGAGGCCCCAGTGGTTGCCCATGCGGCCGACGGCGAGGTACCCGAAGGGCAAGAGCGCTTCGCCGTACGCGCGGCGCAGGCTGAAGATGCTGCCGGTGGGGCGCTGCGTGCCGGACGCGTAGGGGATGCCGTCGGGCATGGATCCGAGCCCGACGTTGTCGAGTGTGTCGAGCCGAACCTTGACCGCGACGCCGCCGCCGGGAGCGTAGAGCGCGACGTCGGTGCGGAGCCGCATGTCGGCGGCGGTGAGCCACTGCGCGCTGGGGTCGCCGAGCGGAACCGGAAACAGCGGTTGCCCATTGGGGAGCAGCCCACGGTCCAAGTCGAGGTTCCGCAGCGCCTCGGCGCGCCCGCGCAAGTAGCCGTGGAGCTGGAGCTCGAACTTCTCGCGCGGCTTGATGTCCTGCCCGAAGTCGGAAAACCCGGCGGCTCGTGCCTGCCCCCCAGCAAGCAAGATCGAGGCGAAAACGCCGACGAGCAGCCCCTTGCCCTTGCGCTTGCCCCTGCCCGCCAGCATCACGGATCCCCAGGCAGCTCGCGCTTGATGTCCCCCGCCCCGCTCCCCCCACTCCCACTCCCACTCCCGTTCCCACCCTGCACCGGCGCCGCCGTCCCAACTTGGGACACCGCCGCCATCTCCGGCATCAAGAACGTGAGCAAATCCGCCGTCGAAGCCGCCTGCGCCTCGATCATCGGAAAATGCCCGCACTGCGGATACACGATGAGCTTCGCCTGCTTCATCTCGGTCGAGAGCCGCTCACCGAAGCGCAGGGTGGTGACCTCGTCCTCGCGCCCCCAGAGCAAGAGCGTGGGCTTGTCGATCGTGCGGTACTTCCCCTGCACGTCGGCGTAACGCTGCCCGCGCACCGCGGCGAGCGCAGCAGCGACGGTCCCCGGACGCTCGAGCGCGGCCTCGACCTCTTCGACCAGCCGCTCCGTGACGAAGCTCTTGTCGTAGAAGGCGTTCGCCATCTTCTCGTCGGGGCGCTCGGTGTACCAGAGCCCGAAGAGCGCCTCGCCCACGCCATCCGCGCGGGCCCAGTGGAAGAACGTGGGGAGCTGCTCTTCGTAGACCCACGCGTCGTACATCGCGATCCGCGAGACACGCTCGGGGTGCATCAGCGACGCCGACAGCACGACCGACGAGCCCCACGAGTGGCCGACGAACGACGCCTTCGTCACCCCGCGCTGATCGAGCAGCCCGTAGACGAGCTTGGCTTGCGCGCTCGGCGAGTAGTCTCCCTCGGGCCGGTCGGTCCAGCCGAAGCCCTTCAGATCCAGCGCGACGACGCGGAAGCCGGCCTTCTCGAGCGCGGGCATCACGGTCGCCCACGTGTCGAGCGCGGACGCGAAGCCGTGGACGAGCACGACCGTCGGCGCCGTCGGCGGACCGCGATCGACGTAGCGCATGCGCACGCCGTCGACCTTGGCGAAGGTCGCGTCCTTCGGTTCCCCGGGCATCGCGCCGCGGTGGAACGACATGCAGCCCCCGAGCAGCGGCACGAGGAGCATGAAGCAGCAGAAGAGCCGCGCGCTCATGGCGTGAGGCGCGTGATCTCGGACGCCGAGGTGAACTCCGTCTGGAGCTCGTTCGGCTGCGACGTGACGGTGGCGACGGTGCCGAAGCACTCGGCCACGAACGCGAAGCTGCGCGTGACGGTGATGAGCGCACCGGTCGTGCGCGTCAGGACCGTGCGCACCCGCAGTACCGAAAAGGTACCGAACGGCGTCTTGAGCGAGCCGCGCGCGTCGACCTGGGACGCGTACTGCTCCGTGTACATCCCGTAGACGCCCTGCGCCTGACCGGTGACGTTGGTGTTGGTGTTCCACGCGCTGCCGCTCTTCAGCGGGAACTGAATCGCGGGGACGCTCGGGTTGTAGGCGAGGTTCGTCTTCGTCAGGCCGTCGGTCGGAGAGACGACGCCGCGCAGGAGAAGCCCGCTGCCGGACACCTCGAAGACGCCCTTCAGATCGGCCGACTCGGAGAGGCGAGTCGCGTAGGTGGCGCCGCCGAAGCCGGGGGCCCACCACGTGCCGCTCGGGCTGTCGGTGGTGACCAGGCGATCGTGATCGCCGTTGAGCGCGCCGGAGAAGTCCCAGGTGCGCGTGCCGTCGTTCTGGGTCTTGCCCGCGACGTCGACCGTGACGTTGGTCGCGACCTTGAAGGTGGCCTTGAGCCCGGCCTTGAGCGGGACCTCGGCCGCGGTGATCATGCCGTCGGCGTTGGGGACGCAGCCGGGGACCGGACCGGCATCGGTCATCGGGAACGACGCATCGGGATCGCTGGTCGGCGCCGCGTCCGGAACGACGTTACCGGCGTCGTCCGGCTCCACGCACTGGCCGTTCGAGCCGCACACGCCCGAGCCGCAGTCGCTGCCCACCCGGCAGGTGGAGAAGCCACCCGAGGCGGAGCACCCGGCGGAGACGGCGAGGATCGTGATGCCCCCGAGGACGAGGAGTCCCGGGTGAACGGCGGTGAGCAGACGGCGAAGCGGCATGATCGAGGTCCGCGGAGCCCCCGACCCCTTCAGCAGGAGCGCCGGCACCACCAACAGGAGATGGGCGAGCGCGAGCATGCCGAGGGCCCAGGAGAATCCGGCGCGCTGAGCTATGGCACCGGACAGGGCGGGGAGCAAGGCGCCGCCGGCCTGCCCGACGAGCATCAGGAGACCGAGGGCGGCGCCGGCGCGCGCGGGGCCGATCCCCTCCATTTCCAGGGGTGCGGTGAGCAACAGCGGGGCGACGCAGCCGCCGCCGAGCGCGGCGATCGGGAGCGTCCAGGCACCGAGGCCGAGCGCCAGCCCGGTGAGCGCGACGCCCGCGACGAGCCCCCCGATCACGAGCACCGCGCGCTTCATCTGGAAGCGCTCGGCGAGGAACGGCCCGGCGAGGTTCGCGAACCCGGCGACGAGCAGCCACGCCGCGATCGCGAGGCCGACGCGCGTCTTCGGGACGTTCGCGTCGAGGAGCGCGTGCGGGAGCACGCCGAGCAGCGCGAGGTACCCGCCGAAGAGGCAGAAGTGCATCAGCGCGACCTTGCGGAGCTCGCCGTGCGCGAGGAGCTTCAGCGAGTCGAGGACGGAGCCGTGCCCGGCGACGGTCGCGCGCGCGCGTCCGATCCCGACGATCCAGAGCACGCCGACGACGACCATGAGCGCCGCGGCGACGAGCGTGACGTTGCGCCACCCGTGGAGGGCGGGCGCGACGTACAGGCGGCCGACGAGCATCGCGAGCGCGGTGACGATCGTGTAGGCGAAGAGCGCGAAGCCGTTCGCGCGGGCGACCTTGGTCGCGGGGAGGTGCATCGCGAGCGCCTTCGGGATCGACGGGGCGACGAAGCCGATGTGCGCGCCGAAGACGAGCATCGTGGCGATGAAGCTCCACGGGCCGTGGCAGAACGCGCGGGCCGCGCAGGCGACGGCGCCGGCGAACATCGCCGCTCCGGCGACGCGCGCGGGCCCGAAGCGATCGACGGCGGCGCCGCCGAGCGGCGCGGCGAGGGCGATCCCGAGCGAGGCCGCCCCCCACGCGATCCCGCTCGTGGTCTTGTCGAGGCCGAGCTCCTTCGCGGCGTCCGGCATGAGCGCGGCCGCGAGCGACCAACCGAGGCCGCCCCCGACGCCCTGCATGGCAGCGGCGAGCGCGAGCGCGGTCTTGGGGCGAGCGCCGTCGGGCGCATCGCTCATCGGCGAGGTGGTCGGGGTCGAGAGGGTCGTCTCCATCGGGCGCGTTCTCCGATTTGTTGCACCGCACCACCGCGGCGAGGAGCGCAACTTACCCTTGGATTCAGGCCCGTCAAGGAGTTTTTGTGCAAAGCAACATCGAGTCATGTTGCAGAGCGACATCGACCGGGGTAGACCCTGCGCGTGATGGCTCCGACGAAGATGCTGACGGTGAAGAAGTACGCCAACCGGCGGCTCTACGACACGGAGGAGAGCCGCTACATCACGATGGAGGAGCTGGTCGAGCGCATCCGCGACGGCCGCGACATCCGCGTCGTCGATGCGAAGACCGACGAGGATCTGACGCAGCCGACGCTGGTGCAGCTCCTGGTCGAGACGAAGCGTGCGTACCTGCTCCCGGTGCCGTTGCTCGTCCAGATCGTGCGGATGGGGGACGACGCCGTCGCGGAGTTCTTCGGCCGCTACATGACGTGGGCGCTCGAGATGTACTTCCAGATGAAGCAGCAGGCTTCGTCGAGCTGGAACCCGTTCGTGCAGCTCCCGTTCAACGCGAGCGGTGCGCTCGCGCGGATGGTGCTCGGGGCCTACGACCGCGGAGCCACGAGTCCGGGCTCGCCGATGCCACCGATGCCGGCGCCGCCCACGGCCGCGCCGCCGGTCCCGCCGAGCCCCGCGCCTCCGCCGCCGGAGGAAGCCGGTGGCGTCGCGGAGCTTCGGCGAGAGTTGGAAGAGATCAAACGGGCGCTGAAGGGGCGTGTGAAGTCCAAGAAGGCGCGCTGATCAGGCGCGGGGCCGAAGCAGCGCGCGGTACGCATCGCGGTGCGTCCACGCGAGCGCGAGCGCCAAAAGGACCAGCACGATCGGGAGCACCACGCCGGACGGCGCGAGGAACGCGTGGAAGCACACGATGTTCACGAGCACCGGGGCGAGCACGACGAGCGCCAGCGCGACGAAGCGGTTCGACAGCAAGAGCGCGCCGACGAGCACCTCGGTGCCCTTGATGAGCGGGAACATGTAGCCGCTGGCCATGAACGCGGCGCCGAGCGCGGCGGCGCCCTGCGGGAGCGACTCGGGCGCGGGGCGCGGGAAGAAGTGGAGGAACCCGTCGAGGCCGAACACGAAGAAGCACAGACCGAGGAGCACGCGGGCGACGTGGGGAGCGACGCGGGCGAGGCGGCTCGGCGGGGCCACGGACGGGGCCGAGGTGGAGGACGAGCTGGAAGCGGGGGCGGTGGGGCTGAGGGCGAGGGTCATGGGGATCTCCGAGATTTTCCGTGGGGGTTCACCGGGACGACGTTCGGAAGCTCGACGGATCGACACGGCTCCCAACTTTTTTCTCCGACCGACGACCGACCGGTCGCCCCATCGGCCCGGGCGCCTCCTCTCTGGAAAACGGGGGCCGGCCCCCGACCGGGAAGCTATTCGTGGCCCCCCTCGTAGGGATCGGCCGATGACGTTCCTCGCCCTCGGCATCGTCGCCCTCGTGGCCTGGTTCGTTTGGCGGCGCCTGAACGAGGTCTTCTGCGTCTCGATCCGCGACGGCAAGGTTCTGCTCGTTCGCGGGCGCGCTCCGCAGCGGCTCGTGAACGAGATGACGGCGGTGCTCCGCTTGGGCAAGGTCCGGCGCGGGACCATCCGCGGCGTCAAGAGCGAGCGCGGTGTGCGCCTCGCGTGCTCCGGCCTCGACGACGGGACGGAGCAGCGGCTGCGGAACGTGCTCGGGACCATGCCCATCTCGCAGCTCCGCGCCGCGCCGCCGATCGCCCGGCCGACGTTCGGTCAGGTGCTCGGGATCGCCTGGCTCGCTTGGATGTTCGACCGGCGCTGAGCGCCGTCAGGTCTTCGGGAACGGCTCGCGACGCGCACCCTTCGGGTTCGACGCGTCCGGATCGTAGGCGAACTCCTGGCTCGCCGTCGTTCGGATGAACGGGCCGCCGAGCTCCTCGATCTGCTTGCCGTCGCGGACCTCGACGCCTTCGTCTTCGCCGCTCGTCACCGTCTCGACGAACTCCTTCCCGAGCTCGTCCGCGAGCGCATCCTTCTTGCGCTTCTTCTTCCCGAGGAACGCGTCCGCGTCGCCATCGACGTCGCGCCCACCGCTCTTCGCGAGGAGCTCCTTCGCGTACTTCGGATCGATGTGCCCCGCGTGATCGCGGCGGGAGACGGCGGCCTTCGGCGCAGCCTTCTTCGGCGCAGCCTTCTTCGGAGCGGCCTTCTTCGGCGCAGCCTTCTTCGGCGCAGCCTTCTTCGGAGCAGCCTTCTTCGGCGCAGCCTTCTTCGGCGCGGCCTTCTTCTTCGGCGCAGCGACCTTCTTCGGTGCGACGGCCTTCTTCTTCGGAGCAGCCTTCTTCTTCGGAGCGGCCTTCTTCGCGGGGGTCTTCTTCTTGGTCGCTTTCTTCGCCATGCGCGGCAGCTTATCCCGACGCCGGGGCGCGTGGGAACGGAACGGCACGAGCGTTCCCTTCTCCCGCGCGAATGGTCTAGATCACTCGCCATGCTCCGCGTGGCGTCGCTCCTCTTCCTCGTGACCTCCCTGGCTGCCGTCGGGGCGGCGTGCGCCAAGTCGTCTTCGAACGGCTCGGCGGCCTCCGCCTCCGCCTCGGCATCGGCCGCCCCTGCTCCGGCAGCCTGGATCGACGCCGCCCGCGAGATCTGGGGCGGCGGCGACGATCCGGTCGACATGAACCTCTCCGCGATGGACGAAGGTCGCGGGCCCGACGCCGGCCGTCCGACCGACGTCGTCCTCAAGGCGGCCATCCTGACCGGCCGCTTCCCGGAGCAGGGCGATGCGCTCCCTCCCGCGCTGGCCGACCGCGTCCTGAAGACGATGCGCCTGAAGCTGCCCGGCGCGCCCGGGGCAGTGCTCCTCCGCCTCTTCCGGGACGACATCGCGCCCGACGCCGCGATGGGCACGATCGTCATCGTGAACGATCCGGCGCACCCCATCGATTGGGCGACCGTTCAGCCGAAGGACCTCGGCAAGCTCCTGCCCGAGTTCGCGAAGCCGACGCGCCAGAAGACGTCGATCGTCCTCACGCGCTCGTTCGCGCGCGCGTGGCGCGCGTGGACGACCGGCTACGCGGAGACGTGGGACGGCAAGCCGCTCGACGCCGCCGCGACCACCGCGATGTGCGAGCGCGCCGTCGCGCTCGAGATGGCGCCCGGCGCGCTCATCCCCGACGGCGCGGGGCGCGGGAAGGACTGCCCGCCGCCGAAGACGGCGGGCGCGAACGTGACGTGGAGCTGCTTCTACACGTGGGAGACGAAGAAGGAGCGCTACACGTGCACGCTGGAGCCGGCGAAGGCGCCCGCGATCGAGATCCTGCCGCAGCCACCACCCGCGGTGTCGGCCTCGGCAGCCCCGAAGCACTGAGAGTGCGTCACTTCGACGGCGGCGACTTCGGAGCGGGGTCGCCCGTGTGCGTCGGCCCCGGCGCCGGGACGGGCTGGAGCGGCTTCGGCGGGAGCGCCGGGCCACCGGCCGTCGCCTGGCTCGTCTGATCGCCTCCGGTCTTCGCCGTACTGGTCGAGCCGGAGGTGCCGCCGTTCGTCGTGTCGGTCGGAGCCGCGGTGGTCGTCGTCGCAGTCGACGTCGAGGTCGTCGTCGCCGACGGCGCGTTGGCATCCTTCTCCGCACCCCCGCAGGCAACGGCGAGGAGCACGAGCGAACCCAGGAGAGAGAGCTTCTTCATGCGGGCGCGGAAGTGCAACGTCCTTGCCAAGCCGAACGCCTGCGAAAATCGCCGTCTCCCGAACGTGGGATCGTGAACCCGCTTCGCGACGTCGCAAGGTTTGCATCATCTCCGCAATCGACCGGCGAGGTACGCGACGGCGGACTCCACCGTCGCGAGCTTCGCGTAGTCGGCTTCGGGCACGTCGATCGACAGCGCCGCGTGCAGGTTCGTCACGACGTTGAGGAAATCCATCGAGTCGAGATCCAGCTCGTCGCGCAGGTTCGCTCCGGGGCGCAGCGCGCCGGGCTCCGCCTCGGGTGCCACCTTCCGAATCGCCGCGAAGAGCGCGGCGCGGATGTCTTCGTCGGTCGTCATTCGTGCTTTGCCTCCTCGAGCGCGCGCGCGAGCGCAGCCAGGAAGAGCCCCCCGCGGTGACCGTCGCTGACGCGATGATCGGCCGCGAGCGAGGCCGTGACGAGCGGGTGCACGCCGACCATCCCGTCCTTTGCGAACGGGCGCTCGACGACCTTGCCGAACCCGACGATGGCGACCTGCGGTGGGTAGATGACGCCGAAGACCGTCTCGACCCCTTGCTCGCCGAGGTTCGTCATCGTGACCGTCGGATCGACGAGCTCCGAGCTGCGGAGCGTCCCGCCACGAGCGCGCCCGACCAGATCGCGGAGGTCGCTCATGATCTGAGCGACGGGCTTCGACTCGGCGTCGTGGATCGCGGGAGCGACGAGCCCTCCGCCCCGCAGCGCGATCCCCACCCCGACGTGCACGTGGGGGCTCGGATGAAACACGCCGTCGTAGTGGAAGCCGTTGAGCTCCGGGAACTGCACGAGCGTCCGCGCGGTCGCGCGCAGCAGGAGCGCGGCGAGGAGCACGCGCTCGCTCGGAGGCCGCGCGGCGTTGTACGCCGCGAGCCACTGCTGCGACGCCGTCACGTCGATCGTGGTGGAGACGTAGTAGTGCGGGATCTCGCGCTTGGAGCGCGCCATCGCAGCGGCGATCGCGCGCCGCAGCGCAGCCTGGCGGTCCGCGGGCGGCGCAGCCTCTGCCGGCGCAGGCGGCGGGGTCGACGGAGCCGGCGGCGGAGCAGCCTCGCGAGCCGCGCGATCGACGTCGTCGCGCGTGATCGACCCGTGCGGCCCCGTCGCGGTCGCCTTCGCGAGATCGACGCCCAGCTCGCGCGCACGCTGGCGCGCGGCGGGGGAAGCACGGAGGTCCGTCCCCGCGCGGGCAGCGGCCCGTGAGGGCGGAGACGCGACGGCGGCGGTCGGCAGCGCCGCGCCCGCCGCTCCGACGATCGCGAGCACGGTGCCCACCGGCACCTTCCCTCCCGGCTGGACGAGGATCGACTGGACGATGCCCTCGTCCCAGATCTCGAGATCGATGATGCCTTTGTCGGTCTCGACCTCGCCGACGACCTGCCCCTTCTTCACGGGGTCGCCGACGGCGATCCGCCACGAGCGCAGCGTCCCTGCCTCCATGTCGGCACCGAGCGACGGCATTCGATATTCACCCACCGAGCGTCTCCTTCGCTGCAGCGACGATCGCGGACACCTTCGGGAGCGCGGCCTCTTCGAGGTGACGCGCGTAGGGGATCGGAACCTCCGCCGAGCACACGCGCGCCGGCGGAGCGTCGAGCGAGTAGAACGCCCCCTCGACGACGCGCGCGATGAGCTCGGCGGCGATGCTCCCGCTCTTCCATCCTTCGTCGACGACGACCATGCGCCGCGTCTTCTGCACGGTCGCGAAGATGGCTTCGTCGTCGAGCGGCCGCAGGGTGCGGAGATCCAGGACCTCGGCCGAGATGCCCTCGGCCGCGAGCTGTTCCGCCGCGTCCAAGGTCTTCTTCAGCGACCCGCCGTAGGTCACGAGGCTCACGCCGCTCCCCTCCCGCCGCACGGCCGCGCGATCGATGTCGACGGGGCCGGCCCCTTCTTCGAGCTCTCCCTCCATGTTGTAGAGGAGCGCGTTCTCGAAGATGAGCACCGGGTCCGGATCCGCGAGCGCCGTCGCGAGCATGCCGCGCGCGTCCGCGAGGGTCGCCGGCGTCAGCACGCGGATCCCGGGGATGTGCGCGTACCAACCCTCGAGGCTGTGCGAGTGCTGCGCGGCGAGCTGGCGCCCGGCTCCCGTCGCCATGCGAATGACGACCGGAACCTCGAACTGGCCCCCCGACATGTGCCGCAGCGTCGCGGCGTTGTTCATGATCTGATCGGCGGCCAGCAAGCTGAAGTTGCAGGTCATCACCTCGACGATCGGTCGCATCCCGCCGAGCGCCGCACCGATGCCGGCGCCGACGAACGCCGACTCCGAGAGCGGCGCGTCGCGGACGCGCGCTTCCCCGAACTCTTCGAGGAGACCCTTGCTGCAAGCGTACGAGCCGCCATAGCGCCCGACGTCCTCGCCCATGAGGAAGACGCGCGGATCGGTCGCCAGGGCCTCGCGCATCGCTGCGCGCACGCACTCGCGGTAGGTCGTCTTCATGGCGCTCCTTTCGGCGGCCGCGCATACACGTCGCGCTCGAGATCGGCTTCGGGCTCCCACGTCCCGCGCTCCGCGAACTCGACGGCGGATGCGACCTCGGCTTCGACGGCGGCCTCGATCGGCGCGACCTCCGCGTCGTCGACGCCGAGCCGGCGCCGGAGCAAGCCGATCGGGTCGCGCTCGCGATGGCGGGCGACCTCTTCCTTCGTTCGGTACAGCTCGGCATCGAACATGGAGTGGGCGCGGAAGCGGTAGGTCTCCAGCTCGAGGAAGCGCGGCCCTGCGCCGGCGCGAACGTCGGCGACCGCGGTCGTCACGGCAGCTTCGACCGCGAGCACGTCCATGCCGTCGACGCGGGCCGCCGGCATCGCATAGCTCCGCGCCTTCACGCAGAGATCCGTCTGCGACTCCGAGCGCTCGATCGCGGTCCCCATCGCGTACGCGTTGTTCTCGCAGAGGAACAGGACGGGGAGCTTCCACAATGCGGCGAGGTTCATCGACTCGTGGAACTCGCCCTCCTCGACCGCACCGTCGCCGAAGAAGCAGGCGGTCACGCGGTCCTTGCGCTGGAGCGAGTCGGCGAGCGCGAGCCCCGCCGCGAGCGGGAGGCCACCGGCGACGATCGCGTTTCCACCGTAGAAGCGCGTCTTGGCGTCGAAGAGGTGCATGCTCCCGCCGCGACCACGGCTCACGCCCTCCTGCTTGCCGAACATCTCCGCCATCACCGGGCCCATCGGGACGCCGCGGACGAGCGCGTGCCCGTGCTCGCGGTAGGTGGCGACGATCGCGTCGTCGGGCGACAGCGCGCCGATCGCGCCGGTGCAGACGGCCTCCTCGCCGATGTAGAGGTGGAGGAACCCGCGGATCTTCCCTTCGCCGTAGAGCTGCGCGCACCGCTCTTCGAAGCGGCGAACCCGCAGCATCTGACGGAGCAGCTCGAGCCCATGCTCGCGATCGGGTTCGCTCACGGCGGTACCTCCATCGTCGATGTGTCGCCCTCGGGCAGACCGAGCTCGCGCGCCTTCAACAGGCGGCGCATGATCTTGCCGCTCCGCGTCCGCGGGAGCGACGCGAGGAACGCGAGCTCCTTCGGCGCGACCGCGGCCCCGAGGCGCTTGCGCGCGAACCCCATGAGCTCGCGCTCGAGCGCTTCTCCGGCGACGAACCCGGGCTTCAACGCGACGAACGCCTTCACGATCTCCATCGCCATCGGGTCGGGTTTGCCGATGACGCCGACCTCGGCGACGGCCGGGTGCTCGAGGAGCGCGCTCTCCACCTCGAACGGTCCGATGAGGTGGCCGCTCGACTTGATGACGTCGTCCGCGCGGCCGACGAACCAGAAGTAGCCCTCGGCGTCGCGCCGGACGAGATCGCCGGTCAGGTAGAGGTCCCCGGCGAAGGAGCTCCGGTAGCGCTGTTCCTCGCCGAGGTAGCCGCGAAACATGGAGGGCCAACCCGTCCGCAGCGCGAGCTCGCCTTCGACGCCGGGCTCGGTGATCGGCTCGACCGCGCCGCTCGCGCTCCGCTTCACGACGAGGGCTTCGATGCCGGGGATGGGCTTGCCCATCGAGCCGGGGCAGATGTCCATCGCCGCGTAGTTCGCGATCATGATCCCGCCGGTCTCGGTCTGCCACCAGTTGTCGTGGATCGGCAGGCCGAACGCGTCGACGCCCCAGAAGACCGCCTCCGGGTTCAGCGGCTCGCCCACGCTCGCGATGAAGCGCAGGCTCGGGTAGCTCCGCTTCCGCGCCGCGTCCGCGCCGCCGCGCATCATCATCCGGACCGCGGTGGGGGCCGTGTACCAGACCGTGACCTTCTGCTCGTCGAGGATCTGGTACCAGCGCTCGGCGTCGAAGTCGGCTTCGTCCACGACGAGCGTCACGCCGTTCGTGAGCGGCGAGAGGATCCCGTACGACATGCCGGTGACCCAACCCGGGTCGGCGGTGCACCAGAAGACGTCGTCGGGGTGGAGATCCAACGCCAGGCGACCCGTCACGTGGTGCGCGACGACGGCCTCGTGCACGTGGACGGCCCCCTTGGGCTTGCCCGTCGTCCCGCTCGTGAAGTGGAGGAGCGCCATGTCGCTCGGCGCGGTGGGCACCACCTCGAAGGCGTCGCTCGCGGACCGCATCGCGCGCGCCCAGTCGAGGGTGCCTTCGACGTCCGTCTCGGCACCTCCCTCGCCGACGACGAACACCTTCAGGGCCGGAAAGGCCGCTCGGAGACCCGCGATCTTCTTGCGGTAGAGCGACTCGGTCGTGACGAGCGCGTTCGCCTCGCCGATCGCGAGCCGGGCGCGGATCGGCTCGGGCCCGAACGCCGAGAAGAGCGGGGACAGGACGCTCCCGTTCTTCAGCGTCCCGAGCACGGCGACGTAGAGCTCGGGGGTGCGCCCCGCGAGGACGAAGACCCGATCGCCCTTCTTCACGCCGGCGGCGCGGAGGGCGTTCGCGAACCGGTTGGTCTCGAGCTCGAGCTCGTGAAACGTGAGCGTCCGCGTCGCGCCGTTCTTCCCGAGCCAGCGCAGCGCGACGTGGTCACGGCGACTCCCTCGCGCGTGGCGGGTGACGGCTTCGTGCGCGATGTTGAGCGCCCCTCCCGGGAGCCCGTCGAGGAGCGCCCGTGCGTCGGCCCACGAGAAGCTGCGCGACGCTTCGTCGTAGGACGCGAGGTTCGGCGGCACGCTCGGCGCCGGCTTGGAGAGACGCTTCGGACGTTCGCTCACGCGACGGCTCTCCGCAAGATGCGAGCCAGCCGAAACCCCGCGGGTCTCGGTGGGGCGCCCGCTCCCGCGCGCACGCAATGCGCCCGCCACGCACCAATGGCGCGGGGCAGCCCGTCCCGGGCGTTTCACCGTCGATTTCCCTTCGTTCCTCGTGGTATTCGCCCCGGTCTTTTTCGTTCAGGGGTGTTTCCATGCGCTTCGTTTCATCGTGGGGCCGCGCTGCAGTGTTGGGGGTCATGGTCGCGGGAGCTGCGCTGGGCGCTGGCTGCGCCGAAGAGCGCGACCCGATCAGCCACATCCAGGCCGGTGGCATCGACAAGGCGTTCTTCGTCGGCGTCATCGCCGACCCCGCCGACGATCCCGAGTTCTACATGCGGACCACCGTCGTCGACGTGTCCGCGGGCGCGGGCTCCGAGTCCCTGTTCACCGCGTCCGACGCGATGACGCTCGTCCGCATCAAGTGGGAGATCACCGAGACGCAACTCCTCGCGCGCCTCACCTACGAAGAAGTGCAGGACACCGACCACGCCGGGCGCAAGCGCGTCCCGAACGGGCAGGTCGTCGCCGCCTACGCGATCTCGAAGCACTTCGACGTGCGCCGCGACTACAACCCGCAGACGGGCGAAGAGCTGAACGTCCTCGTCGAGAACGACACGGACCGCCCCTGGTACCAGCGCGAGTCGATGCGCGTCGATTGGTCCAAGAACCTCATCACCGACGCCTACACCCTGGACACGTTGTCCCAAATTGGGATCTACGACGGCGTGAAGTTCGAGCCCGTCGCCTATTGGGTCAACGACCCGAACAGCCCGGACGCCCCCGTCTTCGACCGCGCGCGCGGCTACTTCGACGTCACGAACAAGGCGTGGGCCTCGCCGCAGGTCATCCACTTCGAGGATTGGGGCGACGTCCCCGCGTGCGAGCTCGTGGGCAGCTACCCGCGCGTGAGCTGCAACCCGAGCGAGCTCACGCTGCGCCAGTCGTTCCTCCGCGTCGAAGACCACGACTACGAGGCGCTCGACTACGACGGCACCCGGATGGACATGTTCGGGTTCTTCAGCTCGGACCGCTACGGCTACGACCGCCGCTACGGCGTCATCGACGACAAGTGGCACCGCTTCGCGTCGCGCTGGAACGTGTGGGAGAAGTCGCACGTCGCGCCGATCGTGAAGTGCGCGACCCCGGACACCACGCCCGTCGGGCAGGACCCGCACCGCGACCTCGACAAGAACGGCACCGAGGACGAGTGCGAGTCGGTCGGCGCCGGCTCCCGCTGCGACGAGTTCCGCGGCGAGTGCACGCTGCCGCTCCGCCAGCGCAAGGTGAAGACCACCGCCTGGTACGTGAACGAAGGCTTCCCCGAGGAGCTCTTCGCCGGCACGCAGAAGGCGCTCGACGAGTGGAGCGACGCGGTCCGCGTCGCGATCGCCGCGGGTCGTTTGGCCGAGTGCCGCCGCCTCGGCGAGCAGGGCTGCGAGGCCGAAACGGGATGGCCCGCGCGCTGGGCGGACGACTGGGTGCCGCCGTACCCGGGCAGCGGCGCCGAGCCGAGCTCCGAGGTCGCGCGCGTGTTCGTGCTCTGCCACAACCCGGTCGACGAGACGAAGGACGACCCGTCCTGCGGCAAGAAGGATCAGAAGATCCGCGTCGGCGACCTCCGCTACAGCATCGTGAACCTCATCCAGTCGCCGCAGGTGAGCTCGCCCTGGGGCATCTCGATGGACGCCGAGGATCCGCTGACGGGCGAGAAGATCGCCGCGAGCGTGAACCAGTGGGGCGCCGTGCTCGACCGCGCCGCGGCGACGCTCGTCGATCTCCTCGATCTCATCAACGGCCAGCTCGATCCGACGACGTACGTCCAAGGGCAGAACGTCTCCGAGTGGGTGAAGGCGAACAAGCTCGACCTCGCCGGTCAGGGCATGAGCCTCGACGAGCTCGCGTCGCGCCGCGGCGCGGTCACGCCGCAGGCGCTCGCGCCGTACGCGATCGACACGAAGGGCAAGAAGCAGGTCCCGAACCCGATGCTCCGCCGCCAGAACCGCGCGAAGGCGCTGCTCGACGCGGGCCGCATGGGTCCCGGCAACAACGTGCTCGCCAAGCGCCTCGCCACGCTGAAGGGCTCTCCGGTCGAGGCGGCGATGGTCACGCCGTCGATCGCGCAGGCCGCCGGCTTCGACCCCACCGCGAAGATCGGCGCGAGCGCGATCGCCGCGGGTACGCCGTTCGGGCGCATGAACCCGGCGGTCCGTCGTGATGCGGCGCACTCCGCGCGCGTGCAGCGCGCGGCGCACCACGCGTGCCGCCTCGAGGCGACCGAGCCCGACAACCTGCTCGGCATGGCGAAGGCGGCGGCGAAGCAGTTCCCGCCGGTCGATCCCAAGGACGTCACCGCGGTGAACGCGCGCCGCGATCAGGTCTATCTCTGGGCGCGCCAGCAGTACTCGAACGGCGTCTTCGCGCACGAGATGGGTCACACCGTCGGGCTGCGCCACAACTTCGCGGCGTCGTTCGACTCGCTGAACTACCGCCCGCAGTACTGGCAGCTCCGCACGCGCAACGGCACCGCCGTCGCGGTCTGCCCCGACGGCACGACCGACGGCACGCTCTGCACCGGCCCGCGCTGGCGCGACCCGATCAGCAAGGACGAGATTGACGGGAACATCGGCCGCTACGCGACGACGAGCGTCATGGACTATCCGGGCGACCAGAACCACGACCAGCTCCTCCTCGGGAAGTACGACCGCGCGGCGATGCGCTTCGGCTACGGCGAAGTCGTCGACGTCTGGGCCAAACCCGACTGGAGCGTGAAGTCGAGCTCGAGCGACGGGAAGCGCCGCGCCTACGAGCTGAGCGCGTTCGCGACGGCGCCCGGGCTGTTCGGCGTGTTCGACTTCCCGCCCGTCGATCCGGCGGACGCGTACGTCCACATCCACTACAGCGGCTACCAGAAGGAGTTCGGGCTCGTGACGGAGTGCGCCGCCGACTCCTCGCCCGACGCGATCTTCGGCCAGAAGTGCAAGGAGCAGCCGCTCGACGTCGTCGGCTACCGCGACATGAAGGACTTCGCCGCCGATCCCGCCCTCGCGAGCTACAGCTTCGGCGTCGCGAAGCGCGCGGTCGACGGGACCGGGCGCGTGCGGCGCGGCTACATGTTCTCGTCCGACGAGTTCGCCGACACCGGCAACGTGCCGTCGTTCCTCTACGACGCCGGCGCCGATGCTTACGAGCAGGTGCGCTTCCTCGAGAGCGCCTACGAGAACCGCTACATCCTCGATTCGTTCCGCCGCAACCGCGTCGACTTCAACTCGGACTCGGTGACGGAGCGCACGCAGGCGCACTACCTCGACACGATCCAGTCGATCGCGAAGACGTTTGCGTTCGCGGCCGTGCTCGATGGCGACCCCACCGCGCCGAGCACCGACTTCATGGCCGACGGCAACTTCGGTGCGCTCGCGATGTCGGGCACGGTCGCGTTCGACCTGTTCGCCCGGATCATGACGCGGCCCGAGCCGGGCATGTTCTGCGACGCGACCAGCCCCGACTGCGTGAACGTGCAGCCGCCCGGCGTGGACACGCCGCTCTTCATCGCGGATGCGGTTCCCTACCCGGGCTACACCTACGACTTCCAGCTCCCGCTCGTCTCGGGGCGCTACGTCCACAACGACTTCGACTACTCGAAGGGCTACTGGTGGTCGGACTACCAGACGCAGGTCGGCACCTACTACGACAAGATCTGGGCGACCTACTACCTGAGCGAGGCGTTCGACTCGTTCGTGTCGAGCTCGAAGGAAGACTTCACCGACGGGCGCTACAAGAACGTGAGCTTCGCGACCGTGTACCCGGAACAGGTGCGGCGACTCTTCTCGAGCGTGTTCACCGGCGACGCGGAGTCGTTCGCGCCGTGGGTCACCGCGCCGACGGTGCCGAACCAGACGCCGGTCGCGGCGCCGGTCTACGCATCGTGGCACGACGCGCAGCCGCTGGCCGCGCGCCCGGCAGGGGCGAAGCTCGTCGATCCCAACTACGCGTTCAACGAGCAGCTGTACGCGATGGTGTGGGGCGCGATGTTCTTCCCGACGAACTGGTCCATGTCGTGGATCGACGATGCCCGCATCACGGTGCTCTCCGGAGAGCAGATCCCGTGGCCGGCGAACGAGACGTACGTGTTCGTCGATCCCAAGACCAACACGACCTACCGCGCGCACTCGACCGGGACCGAGAAGGTGTTCGGCTTCGATCACCAGCGCGGGGTCGGCGCGCGCGTGCTCGAGTGGGCGAACAAGCTCGAGTCGATCGGCTACCTGACGCAGAAGAGCGGCGGCAAGCCGCAGTTCAACGCGGACGGGACGCCGAAGCTCGTCCTCGACGGCAAGGGCAAGCCGCAGCTCGATCCGGACGGAGCGGCGGCGGCGGCGCAGCTCTCGAAGTTCGTCGACAACGTCGACATCCTGCGCCAGCTCACCTCGACGTTCATGCGCCCGCTGGACGACGGGAACCTGCCGCAGCCCTGAAGCGACAGGGGGACGGTGTCAACCTTGTCAACCTTTCGCGCCAAGCGCGCGGATCCTTTGCGAGATCGAACTGAGCTCAGCCCCAAAGGTTGACAAGGTTGACACCGTCCCCTCCCGCCAAAGGTTGACAAGGTTGACACCGTCCCCGGGTGTCAGCCGAGGCGCTTCGGCTTCGAAGGCGGCGCGTCGACCATCACGATGATGTCGTCGAACGCGTCCGGCACGGCGATCGGCTGCGTCTGGTCGACGCCTTGGAAGACGGTCTGCACTTCTTCGATCTCTTCCTCGGCCTCGAGCAGACCGTCGGCCGCCGCCTCGGCCGCTTGGACGCGAAGGTCCTCGTACTGCGCCATCACTGGCTTCTTGAAGTCGTCCGCGCCGAAGACCGCCTGCGCGAGCGACTTGCCGCGCTCGCCCTTCGCGATCTGGAACAGGCCGCGCTCGAGCCGCTCGCGGACGCGCGCGTCGAGATCCGCGCGCATCGCGATCACGTCCGACGGGATCGCGCCGAACGTCGCGAAGACCTGGATCTCCGAGGCGATCTTCGCGTTCGTGGACCAGGGCCCGCGGATGACGTTGTGGGCGTCGTCGAGCGCGACCCACGTCGCCCCGAAGTCCGCGCGCCCGTCCGCGATGGCGGTCGCGACCGCTTCGTGCGTGCCGTAGAACTTCTGCGACCCGAAGTCGGCCCGCGGGTCGAGCCCTTGGACCAGGAGCTCGATCCTCGGCATCACGAACCCCGCCGCGCTGTAGCGATCGACCCACGCTGCGCGCTTTCCGCGCAGGTCCCCGATGTCCCGGATCTTCGATCGCGCCGGGACGATGAGCGCGCCGTGGTACGTCCCCCGCCCCGCGCGGTACGGGCTCGCCAGCGCGACCACGCTCCGGTTCCGATGGAGCGAGATGAAGGGGATCGGCGAGAGCCACGCGATGTCGATCTCCTTCTTGTGGATCATCTGCGTGACGCGCTCGTAGCTCGGGAGCGCCGTCAACGCGATGTCGACGCCGGAGAGCTGACCGAACAGCATCGTGAAGTCGGTCATGTACGACTTCGCCTTCGCCGTCGCGGTGGGGGCGGAGTAACCAAAGACCGCGAGGTCCACGCCGGAGGTCGAGCGCGAGAGGGGCTTCGCCATGGCGGCATGGTACCGCAGTCGCGGTGTATGCTCTGGGAATGAGAAGTACCTTTCCTTTTCTGCTTCTTCTTGCCGCCTGTGGCGGTGGAACGTCGACGAATCCGCCGGTGGATGCCTCGTCCGACCAGAGCGCGCAGGCCGACGCCTCGGACGCGAGCGCGGACGTCGCGCTCGATCAGGGCGCGAGCGACGCCGCGGCCGACGCGATCCCCTACGAAGCCGGCGCGTTGGACGAGTGCAACCCGAACGTCGCGAACTCCTGCGGCGCGGGGAAGAAGTGCTGCTCCGAACCGACCCACAAGGATCCGCCGTCGGCGTACGTCTGCGTGACGCCCACCGGCAACGGCACGTGCCCGCTGCTCCCGTGAGCCCGAGCGTCCGCGCCTGCATCGGCGCGCTCGCGGTGACTGCGCTCGCCACCACGACGGGGTGCATCGCGTTTCCGTTCGCCACGCCGCCGCTCCGGGTGGGCATCGCGACGGGACCGCGCCTCGCCAGCGCCGGCGTGGATGCTCCCGCCGTCACCCACGTGGGCGTACACCCGCTCCAGCTCGACGAGTCACTCCTCGAACGCCCGATCGACGTCGGCGTCGGGTTCGTCTCCGAAGAGGGCACCAACCACGCCGCGCGCGGGGCCTACCTCGAAGGCTCCTTCGCGTTCGTCCGCGAGCACGTCACACCGCGCCTCCTCGCGCGCGGCAGCGCCGGCGTCGTACTGCGTCTTCTCTCGGACGACGCGCTCCCCGTCCTCGCGCGCGGCATGGGCCTCCGCCTCTCGATCGAGCTCGCCGAGTACGTGACGGGGCCCGTCGCGCTCCGCGGTCGCGACGGGGGTTTCCTCGGGTACGCGTTCGGCGAGCTGGGCGCCGGGCTCTTCGTCGAAGGCGACTACACGCAGTACGGGATCGACAACGTCGGCCAGCTCGTGATCGGGCTGCAGTTCCGCCTTCCCGCGACGGTCGGCATCGCGTGGGCGATCTACAAGGGCAAGAAGCGTTGACCCGCGCCGCGCTCAGGGCTGCGCGAGGACGAACGCGATCGCCTGCCGCATGAGGTCGTCGATGTCGGCGGAGTAGTAGTGCCCCGCCTTCTGCATCGTGAGGAACAGCGCGGGGAACTTCTCCGCCTGAAGCCGCTTCGTGGTCTCGCGCTCGCCTTTGATCTGGGTGCCCCACTCGCCCGCGAGGAGCACGACGGCCTTCACGCCCGCCGCGCGCAGCGTGGCCGCGTTCAGCGTCACGTCCGCTTCGGCGAGGATCAGGTAGGGCCAGCGCCCCGGGTGCATCGACGCGATGATCGGCGCCGCGTAGGCACCGCGCGAGAACGCGGTGAGGATCGAGCCCTCGCGCGAGAGCTCGCCCGGGTGCGCTGCGTCGACGACGCCGATCGCCGCTTCGAGATCCTTGTCCATCTCGGCGAACGACTCGTCCCAGCTCGACGGCCCGCCCGCGCCGCAGGTGGTGTTGCCCTCCGGGCAGACCATGAAGCCGGCGTCCGTGCCGGCGCCGAGCCAGTAGCCGCACGCGTACCCGGGCGGGTTGCACATGCCGTGGAGGTTCGCGAGGAGGCGATGCGTCCCCGTCGGCGACTTGGAGACTGCATAATACACCTTTCGCTTCGGCGTCGTTGCTCGGAGCGGGAGCTCGTAGGGACCGATCGCGCGCTCGGGCGGCGGACCGGCCTCCGCGTCCGCGTCCGCGTCCGTGGGCGTGTCCGTGTCCGTGTGCGCGTCCGTGTCCGTGTCCGTGTGCGCGTCCGGGTGCGGGTCCGTTCCGGCGTCCGCGGCGTGTGAGTTTGCGGGGACTGCCGACGTCGCGGGCCCGCGACTGCACGCGGAGAGACCCACGACGAGCGCGGCGGCGAGGGCGAGGGCGTTGCGCATTCTCCAGGACATCGGACGAGCCGCCGAAAGTGTGACCGATGACCCACCGATCCGCGAAACCGGTTCGCGCGTAGGTCGTAATCCTTCGCGATGACCTCGCCGAAGCGCCCCGCCCGTACCCTCACGCCCGAGCAGGCCCTCACGCTCGCCGCGGCGGCGAAGCCTCGAACCCGCGAAAGGACGGGGGAAACCACCGGTGGGAAGAAGCGCGTCGTCGTGCTCGGCGGCGGGTTCGCTGGCGTGTACACCGCCAAGTACCTCACCGAGATGCTCGGCAAGCGCGACGACGTGGAGGTCGAGCTCCTCAGCGCCGAGAACTACTTCGTGTTCCAGCCGCTGTTGCCCGAGGTCGCCGCCGGCGGCATCGCCGCCACCCACGTCGTGAACCCGCTGCGCGAGCTCGTCCCGCGCGCGCTCTTCCGCTGCTGCACGATCCGCAGCGTCGACGTCGAGGGCTCGCGCGTCCTCGTGTCGCAAGGCGAAGGGCTCGAGCTCGTGAGCGTCCCGTACGATCACCTCGTCTTCGCGTTCGGCAAGGTCACGAGCTTCGCGTCGATGCCCGGCGTCGCCGAGCACGCGCTCGCGATGAAGGATCTCTCGGATGCCTTCAGGCTCCGGAACCACGTGATCCAGTGCCTGGAGCTCGCCGACATCGAGACCGACCCGAGCACGAAGCAGGCGCTCCTCACCTTCGTGGTCGCGGGCGGCGGGTTCAGCGGCGTCGAGACGATCGGCGAGCTCCACGAGCTCGTGATGCGCTCGCTCGAGTACTTCCCGCGCATCCGCGAGGACCAGGTTCGCTTCAAGCTCGTCCACGCGCAGAGCACGATCCTCCCCGAGATGCCCCCGAAGCTCGGGCAGGCCGCCCGCGAGATCCTCGAGCGGCGTGGGATCGAGATGATCCTCGATGCGCGCGTCCGCGCGGCGTCGCGCGACCACGTCCACCTCTCGACCGGCGTGGTCATCGCGACGCGCACCTTCGTCTGTACCGTCGGCAACGCGCCCAACCCGATCGCGAAGCACACGCTCGAGACGTGGGGCTTCAAGGAAGCCACCGTCGGGGGCCGGCCGATCGGCGTCTTCGAGACCGACGCAACGCTCCAGTGCGTCGGGCGGCCGGGCTACTGGGCCGTCGGCGACTGCGCCGGCATCCCGCGTCAGGGCGGCGAAGGGTTCTGTCCCCCGACCGCGCAGTTCGCGATCCGCGAGGCGGAGGCCTGCGCGCGAAACATCGTCGCGACGCTCGACGGCAAGGAGCGGAAGCCGTTCGCGTTCAAGGCGCTCGGGATCCTCGCGTCGCTGGGCCAGCGGAGCGCCGTCGCCGAGGTCTTCGGGATCAAGCTCACCGGCTTCTTCGCCTGGTTCCTCTGGCGCACGATCTACCTCGCGAAGCTCCCCGGCTTCGCGCGCCGGCTGCGGGTCGCGCTGGATTGGACGCTCGATCTCTTCTTCCCGCGCGACATCACGCAGCTCCAGGTGTTCCAGCACCGGCGCCTCAACGTGAGCCACTTCGAGCCCGGCGAGGTGATCGTCCGGAAGGGACACGTGGGCCGCGAGCTCTACGTCGTGCTCTCGGGCGCCGTCGAGATCGTGCGCGACGACGGCGGCGCGATGGCCACGCTCGGTCCACGCGAGGTCTTCGGCGAGCGTGCGCTCCTCGAGGACACGCCGCGCACCGCCACCGTGCGCGCGACGGCGCCCGTCGATCTGCTCGTCATGTCGCGCGGCGACTTCCGCTCGATGGTCGCGAGCTTCCCGCTGCTCGAGGATTACTTCGCGAAGCTGCTCCGCGAGCGCACCGCCCTCGCGCCGCCGAGCTGACTCAGTCGTCCGCGCCGGGGAGCGCGGTCTCGAAGCGCGCGAGCGCGGCCTTGTAGCCCTTGGGATCGGCGGCGCGCGTCGCGAGGAGCACCGCCACGCGCTCGAGCCTGAGCTCCGACTCGCGGGCGCGCCCGAACGCATCGCGCGCGAGCTCGGCCGCGCGGCGGGCGCCGCTCCGAGCGACGATCCAGACGAGCGCCGCGCACGCGACGAGCACGACGGCCGCCGCCACCACGAGCGCCGCGCGCCCCGAGTGCTCCGAGCTCGCGAGCGTGCCGAGCACCGCGACCGTGGCCAGCGCCCCGCCGGCGAGCAGCGTCACGATCGACACGGTGAGCGCGATCCGATCGGCCCAAGCGACCCGCGCCGTCTGCCGCAGCCCGACGCTGCGCATGAAGTCCGACTCGCGGTCGAGTCGAAGGGCCAACGCGGAGAGGGCGTCGCCCCCGGCGAGCTCGGGTAGGTCGGTGTCGTCCAACAGGTTCTCGACCCCGGCCGCCTCGGGCGCCTCCAGCGCTCGCTTGGCGCCCGAGAGGCCCCGCTTCAGGCCGCCGGCGACCGCGGCGACGCCTTGCTCGAGCCCGCGCTCGATCGGATCGTCCTCTGCGTCGGTCGCCATCCCGAAAACGTAGCATGGGAATCGTGCTAAAAATGGCCTCGATGTACGCGCTCCGCCTTCCTTCCCTCGCCTTCGCCGCCGCGTTCGGAGCCCTCCTCACGGGGGCGCTCGCCGCGTGCGGCAGCAACAAGTCCTTCACCGATCCCGACGCGGGGGCCAACGGGGATGCGAGCCTCCCCGATCCGACCGGGTGCAAGAACGGGAAGGTCTGCGTCGGGAGCGAGATCCACGCGTGCGACGCGCAGGGCAACCCGACGACGAAGCTCGGCGACTGCAACAAGAAGGGCGAGGTCTGCTTCGAGGGCGCGTGCATCTCCGGCTGCGCCGCGACCGAGGCCGTGACCTCCAACCTCGGCTGCGAGTTCTGGGCCGTCGACCTCGACAACAACAAGGACCAGTTCAACGACGCAGCGGGCGCACCGTGGGGCCTCGCGATCTCGAACGCAGGCGACACCCCGACCGAGGTCGTGATCGAGCAGAACGACGGCAACCCCGGCGGCTCGCCGGTGGTGAAGCTGGTCCAGAAGATCGTCGTCGCGCCGAACGCGCTCCAAGTCGTGACGATGCCCACGCGCGAGGTGGACGGGAGCCTGAACGGGCAGAACGAGGGCCCGGGCACGATGCTCTCGTCGCGCGCGTTCCGCATCTCGTCGCTGCAGCCGATCGTCGTCTACCAATTCAACGCGCTGAAGTCGCAGTACTCGAACGACGCTTCGCTCCTCTTGCCGTCGCCGAGCCTCGGGCAGACGTACCGCACGCTCTCGTGGCCGTCGGGCAAGCCGATCTCGATCCTGGGCTCGCCGATCGATCGCGGGTACCTCACCGTCGTCGGCACGAAGCCGGGAACGACCGTGAACGTCACCGTGTCGCAGGCGATCCTCGCGGGGGGCACCGTCCCCGCCACGCCGAAGGGCGGCACGGTCACCGTCACGCTCGGCCCGTACGACGTGCTCAACCTCGAGACCGACGGCATGCCCGGTGACCTCACCGGCTCGATCGTGACCTCGAACGCACCGGTCGCCGTGTTCGTCGGCACCGAGCTCTCGGGCGGCGTCACCGACCCGACGCCCCCGTTCCCGCCGAACGACCCGAGCCAGAATTCGTGCTGCCTCGATCACCTCGAGGATCAGCTCCTGCCGGTCGAGTCGTACGGCAAGAAGTTCGTCATCCCGCACAGCGCGCGCCGCGGCAGCTCGTACGTCGAGCCGGACTACGTGCGCTTCATGGGCGTCGCGACCGCCGCCGTCATCACGACCAACCTCCCGCCGCCCAACGCGTCGTTCACGCTGGCGCCGGGGGCCTACCGCGACGTCCTCGTCACGCAGGACTTCACGGTCGACGCGTCGCAGCCGATCGCGGTCGGCCAGATCCTGGTGAGTCAGGGCTACACGGAGAGCGGCATCGGCGATCCGTCCCTGAGCGTGCTCCCCGCGATCGATCAGTTCCGGAAGGACTACCTCTTCCTCGTGCCGGGCTCGTGGAACAAGAACTACGTCGTCATCGCGATGCCGGAGAACACGAACGTCTCGATCGACGGCACGCCGATCGGCGGGAGCTGCGCCTCCTACACGATCGGGATGCTCGACGGGATCAACTGGGTATCGCGCACCTGCCCGCTCTCCGAAGGCACGCACACGATGACGGGAGACAAGGACTTCGGCATCGTCGCCTACGGGTACGGGAACGCCGGGTCGTACGCGTTCGTCGGTGGATCGAACGTGAAGAAGATCTACGTCCCGCCGCCGATCAAGTGAGCGGTGGTCAGACGTCGATCGTGACCGACGCCGCCGAGCGCTTCGCGGCGCCGTGGAAGACGAACTCGATGTTGTTTCCATCGGGGTCGAGCACGAACGCCGCGTAGTACCCCGGGTGGTAGGGCCGCTCGCCGGGGGCGCCGTTGTCTTTTCCGCCGGCTTCGATTGCCACACTGTGACAGAGGACCACCATCGCGCGATCGCGCGCCTGGAACGCGAGGTGGACCCGTCCGGTCAGCTGGCCCGTCGCGGCTCGGGAGTCGGGGGAAGAGACGAAGAGCTCGTCGCACCAGAAGAAGTCGGGGCCCGCGCCGCCGATGGGGATCCCGAGCGCGGAGAGGACCGCCTCGTAGAAGCGCTTGCTCGCGGCGACGTCGCGAACGACGAGGTGAACGTGATCGATGAGGCGGCCGCGGTGAAGGGTGGGTGTCTCCATGCCCCCCATTACGCAACATCCGTACCGCGTCCGTCGATTATTCGGGCACCACGATCGCGTTTCCGACGACGGTGGGGGCGAGTGGCTCGTCGAGCAGCGGCCAATACGACAGATCGATCGGGCCCCCGTTCAGACCGTAGTCGCCTTGGTGCCGAAACGTGGTGGCGCGGAACGTGGGCGCGGCGCCGTTCAGCTCCGACCGCGGAACGAAGATCGCGAGCTCGCGCCCGGCGATCACGAAGCGCGCCGCGCTCGGCACCGGGTTGGTGTTGCTGATGCGCGCGTCGACGACCTTCACGCTCCAGCCCTTGCCGGGCTCGTAGAAGAGCTGGAACCACTTGTCGCTGCCGGCGAAGAAATCCTGCGGGTATTGGGACGGCGGAACGTAGTTGTTGCTCGTGATGCCATCGGCGTCGAAGACGAACGCGTGTTGGTACCGCCACGTGGGGTCGGCGAGCGGGATCGGCGCATCGAAGTCCGAGACCAGCATCACCCAGTCCCCCGGCGTGAACGGACCCGGCGTGCCACAGACGGTCTTGCCGACGGGGCCGTCGCCGCACGGAAACTGAGCCGTCCATCGCGCGGCGGCGCCCGGCCCGAGGGTGAAGAGGGGATCCTGCGCCGCCCCGATCGCCGTGCCCGACGTCGGTTCGTGGTAGCCCTTCTTGGCGCTGTCGGGGTAGCGACGCGACGTGCGAGCGCGCCGCCGCGCCGGGATCTTTTCACGATCCTGCGCGACGAGCCCGAGCTGGTTCATCATCGCCGCCTTCGCGTTGCACGTGACGGGCAGGAATGGAGTCGCGGGGAGGAAGCGCAGCTCGAGGTTCAGCGTCGTCTGTCCGCCTTCTCCCTTCAGCTCGTAGCGACCATCGGCGCCTGGGTTGCGTTTGATGCGGAGGTTCGGCACGACCACCGAGCCGGAAACGGTCATCGCCACCCAGGTCCGCGCCGACCCTGCGCCGACCGCGATGCATTGGAAGACGCCGCCGTTGATCGTGGCCTCGTCCTTCTTGGCGAGCGGAACCGCTTGCGGCAACTGCGTGGTGCGCGCGAGGTCGTTCGGATCGGTCTTGGGCGACGTGTCGACGATGGAGTGCAGCATGGCCAAGGAGCCGACTTCGACCGTGGAGACCGAGACGCCCGGGATCGTCGCGCGACCGGCCTCGTTCTCGGAGAGCCCGAGGTGCCACGTCACGACGATGTCGTCCGACTTGCGCTTGTACTCCGCGGTGATGCCGAACTCTTCGCCGACGTTGGCTTCGATCGGGCTCGGCGTGAGTACGGTGACTTGGACTGAATCGGTCAAGAGCACGTCGAACGTGACGTGGGTGAAGTGCGGGACCGGCGCGCGCAACCCGTCGATTCCATCGGGCTCCGTCGCCGCGTACTCGGCCTTGGTGCCTTCGTCGTCGAAGAGGCCGCGGATGCCGGCGACGGCGGCGTCGGCGGGGATCTTGGCCGCGAGCGCGGCTGGGATTTTGTAGTGCGCGATCGCCGGGATCTTGAAGGTCAAACCGTTCGGCTCCAGCGCGAACGCCGCATCCTCGGGCGCGCCGGTCTGAGTGACCGTGATCGTCGTGTCCTTCTCGAGCGCACCCGGAGGGATCTCGAGCACGAGATCGCCCGCGGCGACCGATCCTCCGGTAGTCGCGGAGACCAGGGCCGACGCACTGGCGCCTGGCGTGAGGATCTTGGCGCTGGGAGGCGCGGGCTCAGAGCCGCAGGCGAGCGCGGCGATGGCCAGGGCGATCGGGATCGAGAGAGCGCGGCTGAGCTGCATCCTGCAACCCTAACGTCGCGCCCCCACCCGCACCCGGTCCCCGATCGGTGAAAAATGGGGGAGTCAGAGCAGGCCCTTCGAGCGGGCCCGCGCGAGGGCCTCGCGCTTTCCGCTCGCGTGCAGGGACTCGTAGACGCTCTTGATGTGGCTGTGCACGGTGTGGACGCTGATCGAGAGCTTCGCAGCGATCTCCTTGTAGGTCAGCCCCTCGTCGATGAACTTCAGGATCTGGCGCTCACGCGGCGTGATCGGATCGGGCGCACTCCCGCGCTGCAGATCTTCGATCACCATGCGCGCGATCTTCGGGGTCATCGGAGCGCCGCCGTTCTTCACCTCGTGGACGGCCGCCACCAGCTCGCTCGGGCTGGCGCCCTTCAGCACGTAGCTCGAGGCGCCCGCGCGCAGCGCTCGAAACACCGTGTCGCGATCGTCGAAGACGGTGTGCGCCATCAGGACCGTCGTCGGCCACTGCACCTTGAGCTCGGCGATCAGATCGATGCCCGACTCTTCGCCGAGCGCCAGATCGACGATCGCGACGTCCGCCCGACACGTCGCCGTCTGGGCCAGCGCCCCGTCGCGCGATGTGGCCGTGCCCGCAACGACGACGCGCGGGTCGCTCTCGAGCGCCTCGCGCAGGAAGGCGAGCATCCTCGGCTCGTCCTCGACGACGAATACAGCGACCGGCTCGGGGCTGACCATCTACGAGGCGTCCTCCACCTTCGGTCCTAGCTCACCCGCCGCGAGCGCGGTCGGTGGTTTGTTGGGGACCCGCAGGACGACCGAGAGCCGATCGCCGTCGCTGCGAACGAGCTCCAAGTCGCCCCCCAGCTCGTTCGCGCGGGCGCGCATGTGGGATATGCCGCGCCCGGTGTCGATCCCGATGGCGAAGCGCGCGCCGGATGCGCCGTCGTTCGTGACCGTGAGCGTGAGCGCATCGGCGAGGACACGCAGCACCACGGTGATGTTCTTCGCTTGCGCTTGCTTCAACGCGTTCGTCAGCGCCTCGCGGTAGATCCGGAGGACGTTCAGCCGGACGAGACCGTCCGGCGTGCACGTGCGCTCGACCGTCATCGTCATCTCGAACGTGCGCCCGGTGGGCTCCACGAGCTGCGCGCCGAACCGACGCAGCTCGGCGGCGAGACCGGACCAGCTCGTCTCGCTCTCGTCCAGAGCCTGGACGAACAGGCGCAGCTCGGCGAGCGACTCCTTCGAGAGCTCGGCGATGGTGTCGAGCGCGGCCCGCGCGCGCGCATCGTTTTGACGGCCGAGCTCCGCGAGCATGCGAACGTTGCTGGTGAGACCGCCGACGCCGTCGTGGAGATCCCGCAGGAACCGCTCCTTCTCGCGCGTGCGCACCGCGAGCTCTTGGCCGAAGCGCGCAGCTCGCTCGGTCGCCATCGCATAGCGACGCTGGACGATGAGCGTGAACGCGAGCGTCAACGCGAAGATGCCCAGGTGGAAGTGCGACTTCTGCGCGAAAGCGGAGACCCCGAGCGACGAGAGGAGCTCGCGCAGGCTGAAAGCCATCACGACCGTGAACCCGTAGAGGAAGATGCGCGCATCGAGATCGCCCTTGCGCGCGCGCTGCGCGATCGGCACGAGGACCACCAGCGAGCCGACCCCCGTCGCGGCGCGGAGCAAGAGCAGTGCCCCGCCGAAGATCCGAATCGCGAAAGCGCGCGTCGCGGGTTGGCCATAGAGGAACCAGGCGACGGGGTGCGCGACGAGGACGAGAACCGCGACGAGCGTGGCCAACCGCGCCACCCGCCGGAGCAAGCTGCGCTCTCCTTGACCGAAGAGCGAATCGACCAGCGTCGCTCCAGCGGCGAGGATCACGGGGACGACCACCAACCAGACCCAGAACCAGAACCGCGGCGCGTCGACCAAACGATCCTTCAAGTGCGTGTACGAGATCACGTAGATGCCGTACGAGACCATCGTCGCCGCGTAGCTCACCAGGAGCCGCCGATCCTCGCGCCGAGCGAGGGCGATCGACGCCAGTAGCCCAATCAGGATCGTGAGGAGCCCCACGACCAGACGTGGGACGTCACGCACGATCAGCTCTTCGAGGAGATCGGCACGCTCACCGAGCGCAGGCATGCCGCGGATCCCGAGCGGGCGATAGTCAGGGCGCAACCGCAGGACGAGGTTCTTTCCTTCGTAGCCGGGCGGCAGGCGCACGAGGATCCACGGAACGCCGCCGGGGTACTTGGCGGCGACTCCTTCGACGGCCGGCAGGGCATACAGCTGGACCCCGTCGAGCCAGATCTCCGCGGGGCCGGTGACGGCGTCGATCGCGATCGCGGGGTCGGCGAAGTGCCGCTCCGGCAAGCGCACCCGCATCCAGAGCATGCCCTCGAGCGGGGCGGGCGGGCTCGCGGGCATGGTGATGTCCTGCCAGCCGGCGTCGGCGGAGGCAGGCTCCGTGATCGGCTCGCGCGATGCAGCCTCGGTCGAGCGCCACGACCACGCCGTCAGCGGGATCGTCGCCGTGCCGTGGGTCGGAACGAGCGAGAGCCCGAGAGCGATCCCGATGACGAGCGCGAGGAAGAGCGCGTAACGCAGAAGCATGGACCCCCGAAAAACCCCCGATCGCACCGGTCGCTGAGAGGGGGCGGCGTTTCTAGAGTGCACGAGAGAGGTACTTCATGAAAGCACTCTGCGCGACGGTCGTCGGTTCGACCCTCTTGGTGATGGTGATGGCATGCTCGAGTGAGCCGACGCCTGCGACGGGAGACGCCGGCGGAGGCGACGCAGCGAACGACGCGACGACCAAGCCCGACGGGTCGAGCGGGGGCGACGCTGCGAGCGACGCCACGGACGGGAGCAGCGGCGGCCCGAGCACCGACGCCACGAAGCCCACGCCAATCACCGTCGGAACGCCCATCTCGGGGACGCTCCAGGCCGGGAGCATCCCCGTGCCGCCCGACTACCTCCCTGCCCCCGGGAGCATGCACTACTTCTCGTTCACCGTGCCGACGACGGGGCGCTACACGGTGACGGTTCAAGGTGCGGTGCAAGGCGGACACTGCTCGACGTCGTCGGCGGCGGGGTGCCTGTGTCTGGCCGGTCCCGTCTTCACGTGCTGCGGCCCGGGCGACGGTGGAACGTGCTCGTACACGTGCGAGAAGGACAAGAACGTCGACTGGCCGCAGGGCACCGTCATCTATCCGTATGCCTACAACGGCGCCCCGGGGAAGCAGCCGTACACGATCACCATCACCGGACCGCTCTGACGCCGCTCCCGCCTTCGCCGGACGTCCTACCGCGCGTCCTGCGTGATCGACGCTCGCACCGCCCCGCGCAGGACGGCGCGCGCCGCGCCCGGTGCGTCGCCCGCCTTCGCCTTCGCGTGCGCGTCCCCGAGCTCGCGCGCGAGCGCGCGCAGGCCGACCGCCTCGAGTTGGGCCGCCGCGCCCTGAAGCCGCCGGAGGGCGTGCTCGTCCAGCGACTTCACGCCGACGTGCACCGTCTCCTCGAGCGCGGCGAACGCGGTGCGGAGCGCGTCGCCGAGAACGTCGGGGCGGCTCCGCAGATCGTGGCGCGGCAACGACTGCTCGCCGCCGGCGGTCGGTGCCGCCGCGAGATCGGGGACGACGACCGTCTCGCCCGCGATGGCCGTCACGTCGAGCGCCATGCCGAAGCGACCGCGGCGCAGCTCGCCCGCGACGAACCGCACCGGACCGCGGAGCGCCGCTGCCGCCGCGTCGACGGCGTGCGGAGCGACTGCGCGGTGAGCGACCGTGACGGTGAACGGATGGTCGGCCTCGTCGAGGAGGGTCGCCACGATCGTCTGCTCCGCGGTGAGGTAGACGACCTCCTCCACCGCCTTCACCGCGACGACGTGGACGTCGTCGGCGAGGACGCGCGGGCGCAGCATCGCCGGCGGCCGCGCGCGGACGAACTCCAGGTGCGCGGTCATGTCTCGTACCAAAATGGGACTAGGGAGCGCGCCCCACTCCCCGCGCTGCGGGGTGACGGACGTCTGCACGGAGCGTGACGTCGCGAGCTCCATCGAGCGGTTCGCGCGCCGCTTCACGGCCTTGGAGACGAGCTGCCCATGCGCGATCTGGTGGAGCGACAGGCGGGAAGCCACGCTGCGACGCGCGAGGACGGGCCCCTCTTCGGGCGTCTCCTTCTCCTTGAAATCCCAACGCTTTCCGAGGACGAGCACCGTCTGCGTATCGGGGTCGGCCAAGAACACGTCGGCGTAGCGCGACCGGCCGTCCGCGCGGAGGCGCGCGCCGAGCGAGACCAAGCGCACGTGATCGAGCAGGGTCTCGGGTGCCTCGTCTTCGCCGAGGACGAAGCGCTCGGGGAGCTCGGCGCCGTCGGCGCGAGCGGCGAGCGAGCGAGCCTCGATCTCGGCGAGGAGCGCCAGCACGCGCGCGGAGGAGTAGAGCGCGCTCCGCGAACGGTACCCTTCCAGCACGAGCTCGAGCTCCTCGAGCGCGGAGGCGACCCAGACCATCTTCCCGTCCTCGGCGCGGGTACGCACCTGCGCGAAGCGGTTGGCCGCGGGCAACGTGCCGGCGACGCCGGCGAGGAGGACGTCCTCGGCGAGGGCGACCGCCGCGTCCAGATCCTCGAACGAGCGGCGGGTCGTCGTCCCACCGAGGGACACGACGGTGGGGCCCGTGATGGTCCCCGCCTCGCGGAAGGCCCAGATCGCGATCGCCTGGTGCTCGCAGCCGCCCTGCTCGGCGCAGTCGCAGCGCGCGTAGGCCACGTCGCGCGGGACGAGGAAGCGCACCGTGCAAGCGGGGAGCTTGGCCGCCGGGACCGCGCCCGGCTCCACCGTGACGAGCACGCCCTTCTTCACGAGCTGGCGCGCGCGCTCCATCCGCTTGCCGATCGCCTTCTCGATCTGCGCGTCCGTGATCTCGGCCGGCGACCACACGTCGGGGAGACGCGCGCTCTCCGGCGGGGGACCACCGTCGTGTTGCGCCTCGAACCAGGCCTTGTAGGCGAGCGCGACCGCGACGCGATGGCGACAGACGTTCGCCGCCCCGCAGGTGCACGGCGACTCCTTCAGCGTCTTGCCCGGCGGGAGCTTCGCGTGCGCGCCATCGGCGAATTTGCCGTGCACCACGCCGTCGGCGGTCTCTTCGAGCGTGGGCCCTGCGCCCTCGCCGATCTCGCGGAGCGCACGCTTCACGAGCCCGGCATTGGAGAGCGCCGTCACCGACTCCGGCGTGAGCGCGAGGAGATCGGGCCGGCTCATGCCTTCACCTTCTGCGCGATGAAGTCGACGAGCTGCCCCGGCGTCATCGCGCCGACGTGCGCCCCGACGTTCACGAGCCGCTGTGCGGTGTCGCGGTTGTAGGCGGGGTTCGCTTGATCGTCGAGCGCGGCCAAGCCGAGGACGATCGTGCCTTGATCGCAGAGCGACTTCACGCGCGAGACGAGCTGCGCCTCACTCCCGCCCTCGTGAAAGTCCGTGATGAGGACGACGATCGTGCGGCGCGGGTTCTCCACGAGCCCGGCGCCGTAGGCGACGGCCTTCGCGATGTCGGTGCCGCCGCCGAGCTGCACCTTCATGAGGATCTCGACCGGATCGGTGCAGCGCTCGGTGAGATCGACGACGTTCGTGTCGAAGATCGCGATGTGCGTCTTCGTCGACGGGAGGCCCCAGAGGCACGCGGCCGTGACGGCGGCGTGGATGACGGAGCCCATCATGCTGCCGCTCTCGTCGACGAGCAGGATGACCTGCCAGCGATCCATCGTCCGCCGCGTGCGCGAGACGAACAGCGGATCCTTGATGTACATGCGGCGCTCGGCCGGGCTCCACTGCGCGAGGTTCTTCTTGATCGTGCGCTTGGCGTCGAAGTTCTTCGCGTTCTTGATCCGCGAAGGTCGGCGCGTGCGCGTCCCGTGGAACGCGAGCTTCACCTTGCGCGCGAGCTTCTCCATCAGCTTGCGCACGACCTTGGCGACGAGCTCGCGTGCCATCGCGAGCACCTCGGGGTTCATGAGGTGCTTGGTGTGGAGGACGGCGCGGAGCAGCGTCTCGTTCGGTTCGATCCGCTTGAGGACCTCCGGGTTCGTGACGACCTCGTGGATCTCGTACTTCTCGACCGCGTCGCGCTCGAGGCGCTCGATGGTCTCCTTCGGGAACAGACGATGGACCTCGCTGATCCACTCGGGCACGGTCAGGCTCGAGTCTTCGAGCCCACCGCTCCGCTCGCGGATGTCGCGCCCGCCTTCGCCGCGCTCGTAGAGCCATCCCAACGCGGCGTCGGCCGCGAGATCGTCGGCGCTCATGCCCGCGCGCCCATCGAGCGCCGACTCGGCGGCACGACCGAGCAAGAGTCGCCAGCGGACCCAGCGTTCGTCGCGCCCGCTCACGAGTCCCCCTCGCTCTTCGGGAGCAGACCGAAGCGTGACAGCACGGCGTCGACGCGTTGCTCGAGCTCGAACGCGGCGGCGACGGCGCCGACCTCGACGCGATCGAGGAGCGCGCGCGCATCCACCTTGGCGGCACCCTCGCCGGCGCCGAGCTCGACGAGCGATTGCGCGATCGCGAGCCGCTCGCGCGGCGGGAAGAACGCGAAGGCCTGGCGGAGCGCGGGGAGCGCGACGAAGAACTCGGAGCGCCCGAAGTTCCCGACCGCGGCGTCGACGGCCCCGACGAGCTCGGGCGAGCGGACGGTCTGTTCGCGCGCGACCGCGAAGAGGCCGGAGAGGAAGTCGCCGATCGTCTCGGGGCGACTCGTCGCGCGGAGCGCTTGGACGGCGCGGGTCGAGTCGACGGCGCCCTCGGTCGACCAGAGGAACCCGAGGCTCGCGCCGCGAATGGAGGGCGGTGCGGTCGGATCCCATGCCGCGCGCTCGCAGACGGCGTGGGCGCGGGTCACGTCGATCGCGGCGCCGAGCTTCTCGCGTCCCCAACGGAGCACGTCGCGGAGCGCGATGATCGCGTTCACGAGCGCTTGATCGTAGGCGGCGTTCTCGCCGCGGATGCCTTCGAGGAGCCAGAGCCCGCGATCGAAGCAGGCGACGATGACGTCGCCGAGCGCGCCGAGATCCTTCGCGCCGAGCACGGCTTCGCCGCGCCAGAGCGAGAGCAGACGCGCGAGCGCCGAGCCGAGCGCGCCGAGCGACGCCTCGCGCGCGACGAGCCCGGCGATCGATCCGAGCCAGCGATCGGTGAGCCCGCCGATCCCGGCGAGGACGGCCTCGACGAGGGCGTCGGCGAGGGCGGGGAGATCCGCGGCCTCGCGCGAGGCCTCTTCGAGTCGCGCCGCGGTCGCGGACTCGAGCGACGCTCCGTAGAGCGCGGCTTCGACGAGCGCGGTGTCGGTTTCGAGCTTGCGGACGACGGTCCACTCCTCGGCGAGGACGGTCTGCGCACGCGAGAGGGACGGGCCTTTCGTCCGCTGGAAGCCGGGGATCTTCAGGATGCGGAGGCGGTGGAGCACGCGACTCTTGTCGATCCCCTTCGGCGAGTCGAGATCGACTTTGACCTTCGCCTCGACGCGACCGAGCTCGATGCCCACGCGCTCGAGCTCTGCGAAGGCGTCGATCGCGAGCGGCGGCTGGGGCGTGCCTTTGCCGAGCTTGCCGATCTTCTCGCCCGAGAAGGCGGCGACCATCTCGACGAGCATCGGATCGGTGCCGGGGAGGAGGACGCCGCGGCGCGTCCAGGGGAGCGGCGCTTCGAGCGCGTCCTTCACGAGCGCGCCCGCCATCCCGTCGAGGACGTCGATCCGGGTGAGCACGCGATGGCCGCGGAGCAGGCGCAGGCCTTCGGCCAAGGTCTTCGCGGCGATGGCGTCGGCGGGGGAGACGCGCTGCTTCTTCTCGCGGAGGTGCTTGATCGTGTGGAAGAGCATCGACTCGGCTGCGCGCTCGGGTCCGATCTCCCAGACGGCCTGGTGGAACGCCGGCGAAGGCATCCCCGAGGCGTACCCGGCGAAGCTGTCGAGGCGCTTGAACGAGAACGGCACGAGGTAGCTGCCGATGCGCGCGCCGGGTGGATCGGCGAGGGTCGGCTTCGTCCCGTCGAACTGGGTCCAGCCGCGCTCGATCGCGGGCTTGTGGTAGCCGCCGCAGACGACGACGACGGGGGCGCCCGCGGCCTCGCGCATGGCCCACGCGACCCAGCGGTTCATGAGCTCTTCGCGCGGGCCGTCGCGCTCGCCGGCGGGTTCGTCGCTGCGGAGCTCGGCGAAGTAGCGATCGAGGCGGCCCTCGAGGTCGCCTTCGCGTTCGGGCTGCTCGAACAGGTGATCCCACAGCGCGTCGGTGTCCTCGAAGCCGAGGCGCGTCGCGAGCTCGCTCATGCGATCGCTCGCGCGGACGTGGCGGTCGGAGTAGCGGTTCTCCTCGCCGTGGAAGGCTTCGTGCCAGGCGGGGAGATCGTTGAAGAACACGCCGGCGCCGACGGCGCGCCCTTCGCGGAGCGCGAGCCACTCGGGCGAGTAGTCGCAGAAGGGAGTCCACATGCCGCGCGAGGCGCCGCTCTCGAGATCCTGGCGATAGGAGAACAGCGCGACCGGCAGCACGTGCTCGAGGTGGAGCTCGTCGAGGCGGTCGTTCATGTCGCACGGCCCCTCGATGAGGACGAAGCGCGGCCGCTCCCGCCGAATCACGCGCGTGACGAGGCGCGCGCACGCGGGGCTGTGATGCCGAACGCCGACGACGATCGGTTTCGCCATGGTCAGCCGGGCAGCCGGTGGCGCGCCTCGTAGTACGCGCGCCAGTGCGGGCCCTGTCCCTTGCTGACGCGCTGCTCGAAGTAGCGACGCAGGCGCGCGACGTCCTCGCCGTCGACCTTGATGGCGGCGCCGACGAGGCACTCGACGAGGTCCTCGGGAGAGGGAGCCGTGCCTTCGAGGAAGTGGCTGCGGACGCCCATGGCGTACGCGACGGAGACGGCCTCTGCGGTGCTCATCGGGACGCTGAGGCGGTCCATCGCTTGGCCGTCCTTGGTCTGGCCGGCGCGGAGCTCGCGGAAGGTGGTGACGAGGAGCTCGAGGACGTCTTCGTCCGGATAGGTGGGGACGCCGGAGCGCTGGAGGAGGCGCTTGGACTCTTCGCGCACGAGGTCCATCTCGACCTGGAAGTCGGGGATGGGAAAGACGGTCTCGAAATTGAAGCGGCGCTTGAGGGCGGCGCTCATCTCGTTGACGCCGAGGTCGCGGGTGTTCGCGGTGGCGATGACGTTGAAGCCCTCCTTCGCGAAGAGCATGGCGGAGGACCCCTCCATCTCGGGGATGGCGAGGACGCGGTCGGAGAGCGACGCGAGCAGCGAGTCCTGGATCTCGAGAGGGCAGCGGGTGACCTCTTCGAAGCGGACGATCGCGCCTTCCTTCATCGCGGTGTAGAGCGGCGCGGGAACGAGCGCGCGCGGCGTGGGGCCCTCGGCGAGGAGCAGCGCGTAGTTCCACGAGTACTTGATCTGGTCGTCGGTCGTGCCGGCGCTGCCTTGGATGGTCAACGTGGAGCGACCGCAGACGGCGGCGGCGAGGAGCTCGGAGAGGAGCGACTTGGCGGTGCCGGGCTCGCCGACGAGCATGAGCCCGCGGTTCGTCGCGAGCGCGACCATGGCGCGGTCGACGAGCGAAGGGTTGCCGACGAACTTCTTCCGAATCTTCCGTGACTCGTCGCCGAGGATGAAGGTGCGCACGGCGCGCGGCGTGAGCTTCCAGCCCGGAGGTTTGGGGCCGGAGTCGGTCTTGGCGAGCGCGGCGAGCTCGTCTTGGTAGACGATCTCGGCCGGAGGTCGTTGAAGGCTGACTTCGGGCTCGCTGGACTGGGGGTTCTTCTTCGTCACGGCCGAGAGTATGGCACGACCCGCGGCGTCTACGCTTCATGGCGGATAGGGCGCGGTGGACAGGTCGCCGAACTGCGCTCGAAGTGCGCCGAGGTAGCCGAGGAACCGCGAGCGCTTGAGGGGAACGGAGCTCACGGAGATGGGTGGGTCGTTGAAGAGGAGGTTGATGTTGACGGCGGGAGTGAGCCAATCGTCGCCGACGAAGCCGCGCAGCTCGGCGAAGGCTTGGCGGCCGAGCTCGGTGATGCCCACGACGATCTTGCGCCGATCTTCCTCGGAGCGACGACGCTCGATCATTCCCCGCAGCTCGAGGCGGCGCATCATGATGCTCATCGTGCGACGGGCGATGCCGAGACGGGCGCGGATGTCGCTCTGATAGACGACGCCGTGTTGCGCGATGACGCGAGCATGGATGACGAAGACGTCGACGCGCGCGTGGGTGAACTTCCAGCGGCGAAGAAGCTTCGCAACGTGGTTCGCATAACAGACGCCAACGCGTCGAACATTGAACAAGACGCAGTCCATGCGAAGTGCTCAGCAAGATCGAAGCCAACCCAAAGAACCTCGAAGCCGGCCCGAGAAAAGGAGGTGCCCCCCCAACCTGCCCGCGAAATTTCGGGGGCCGGCCCCCGAAATCTCGTGCACGGGTCGGGCCCTTCGGGGCCGCCGGGGTGGCGCGCCATGGCGCGGGGTGGCGCGCGCCGGCTGCGGCTCCCTGTGGCATCCTTCGACGCCATGAGCACGGCCCTCACGTGTAGCCGCTGCGGCGGTCCCCTCGGCCCGGAGGCCGCGCACCGCGCGACGACGTGCGCGTTCTGCGGCGCAACTTCGAGCCCGCTGCCCGAGGTAGTGGAGCGCATCGTCGAGCGCGTGATCGTCGCTACGCCGAAGGACGCTGCGGGCAACCTTCGCTGCCCTCGCTGCGCCGACGGCCTGCGCGAGGTGCGCGCGAGCGGCGCGATCCTCCGCGGGTGCGACCGCTGCGGCGGCATCTGGCTCGACAAGGCCACCGTCGCCCGACTCGAGCGAGCTCGCGACGACGAGATCGCCACCGCCGCACGCCGCCTCGTCGGCGTCGTCATGGTGCGGCCCGATCGCTCGGCCCTCGCTTCGTGCCCCGAGTGCGGCGCCACGATGAAGCGCCGCGAGATCGCCGGCACGATTCATCTGCTCGACTCGTGTCCCGAACACGGCACGTGGTTCGACGGCTTCGAGCTTCCCGAGTTCATCCGCGCCTTCGCCGAGCAACGCGCAGGCGAGATCACCGAAGAGGACGCCGCCGCAGCGGGCGTGCCCGAGGACGGCTTCTTCACCAAGCTGTTCCGTTCGTTCGGCGGCTGAGCACCCGAAAATAATGACCATGGATCGCTTCGCCCCTCTTTGGCGAAGCTCCGTGCGTCGATGTCGCTCCGCCGCGCACTTGCTCCACTCGTCACCGCCCTCGTCCTGCCGCTCACCGCGTGCGGGCCCAAGATCGGCATCGCCACCGTTCCGACGAAGCCCGCCGTCGCTCCGTACATGGCGAAGTCGTCGGGCCAAGTCGCGTTCCTGAACCTGCGGGACGATCAGCCCGTCGGTCTCTTGGCGTTCGAGCACACGGGGACGCTCGCGCAGACCGGCGAAGGCACGCTCGGCGACCGTCTGTTCCGCGAAGACGAGTACGGCTTCGCCGAGGCGTGTCGCTGGGTCGCGAAGGGCCACATCTGTCAGCTCGTTCCTCTCCCCGGCGGCGGCTGGCTCGGCGGCGCGCACTGGATCGTCCCCGCCGGCTCCAGGGCAACGCCGCGCGCCTCGGGCTGGGTCGCCCAAGGCGTGTTCTTCAACCCGAGCTCTGGCGTCGACAAGGACGCCATGGCCGTCAACCGACTCGCACCGGTCCTCATGGGCCGCGCCTTCCATTGTCGCTTCCCCAACGAAGGGCCCGTCTGCATCGAGATCCCCAGCACGAAGAAGACCTTCGGCTACACGATCCTCGGCACCTTCTCCCTCGCCGACGGCACCGCCACGCGCGAGGTGATCTGGCTCGGCCTCTTCGGCGAGGTCACCCAACCCGGCGTCGACCGCGCGCTCGGCATCCGCGAGATCCAGCGCTGCGAAACCACCGAAGACTCCCCCACCATCGATTGCAAGCCCGTCACGCTCTCTTCCACGACGAAGGACCCATGAACCGACTTCACCTCGCACTCGTGCTCACTGCCCTCGGCACCCTCCTCGGCGGCTGCGCCCCGCCGGTGGTGTCGAACTACGCAAGCCTCTCGACCCACACCCTCCAGGTCGCGCCCGACAAGCAAGCGGACGTCGTCTGGCTCCAGCGCTACGCCGACGGCGAGTTCATCCTCATGCGCTGCCACAACGGCGCCGAGGGTCCCGTCTGCACGAAGGTGAAGTCGCCGTGAGCACGGGCGCGCGCCGCGCGCTCGGCGCGATCGGGCTCGCCGGCGGGCTGTTCCTCCTCTCGGGATGCGGCGCGGTCTTCCACGCTTCGCAGACGGTGACGATCCACACCGACCCCAAGCAGAAGGCCTCCGTGTACCAAGCTGGGATACCGCTCCCCGCCAACACCCCGGGCGACTTCCAGACGAAGGTCTTCCTCGCCTCGCCCCTCGGCGACGTCGTCGCGGTCGCACCCGGCATGCACATTCGCCGCGTCGATCCCGGGCGCTACGTCGACGCCGTCGCCATCATCTGCGACGTGCTCTGGACGGCCACCATCATCGGCGTCGCGGCGCCCATCTCCGATCTCGCGCTCGGCACGTTCGTGAAGTCCGAGTCGGACGTCGACGCGAAGCTCGTGCCGTTCCCCGAGACCGACAACCCGATGCCCGTCTACGCCGTCGGCGGCACCACCATCACCGCCAGCGAGGACGCGCCCCCGCCCGCGCCGAACGCGACGACGGCACCGCCGCCGCCACCGCCGACATCCGGGTCGCCCGCGAGCGCGATGGAGAGCACGCCACCGAAGCCCGCTCCGAAGGGCCGCTGACTCAAGGACACAAGAGGCGGCGGTTCATGAGCACGCCGCGCATCAGCTTCTCGAACGCCTCGACGTCGGTCCCCGGCGCCGCGCACGTCTTGCACGTCGGATCGAAGGTCACCGTCTTGCCCCCCGCGACGAACGTCGCGAGCGCACCGCTCGTGGAGTAGGTCGCGCCGCGCGCAAACGCTGCGCTCACGTCCGGCTTCGCGAAGGCGCTCGTCACGTCCACGCCGCTCCACATGTTGCCGTTCCGCGGAAGATCGCTCTGACAGACCTTCGGAGAGCCGCCCGGGTTCGGGCGCACGAGCCGCGTCGTCTCCGGGGCGAAGAACGAGAGCTGGTCGCCGCCCTCGTTCATCTCGAACAGCGGCACCGGCTTGCCCGTGCCGGCCGGCGCGCTCGGGGCGAATGTCAGGGCCAGCGCCGCAGCGCTTGCGACCAGAGCGAGGAGAAGGCGGCGCATGACGAAGTCTACGCCACCGCGTGGAGCATGCTTCCCTCGCCGGAGCAGTGATAGAACGGCACGATGGCGTCGGAGGAGGAGGACGAGGAGCCCGCCCCGCAGTCCGCGCTCGGCGTCGGCATTCCGCCGTGCCCGACGCGCGGCCCGTACGCGTGGTTCCCCGGCGTCTGGGTCCTTCGGCACTACCACCGCACGTGGCTCACCGGCGACGTCGTGGCCGGGCTCGTCCTCACCGCGATCCTGGTCCCCGCCGGCATGGGCTACGCCGAAGCGTCGGGCCTCCCCGCCGTCACGGGGCTGTACGCGACGATCGTCCCGCTCCTCGCCTACGCGCTCTTCGGTCCTTCGCGCATCATGGTGCTCGGCCCCGACAGCGGGCTCGCCGCGCTGGTCGCTGCCGCGGTGGTCGCGCGCGCCGGTGCCGACGAGGAGCGCGCGGTCGCGCTCGGCGCGATCCTCGCGATCGCGACCGGGCTCCTCTGCGTCGGCGCTGCGCTCGCCCGCGCCGGCTTCCTCACCGATCTGCTCTCGAAGCCGGTACGTGTAGGTTACATGAATGGGATCGCGCTCACGGTGCTCGTGACGCAGCTCCCGAAGCTCCTCGGCTTCTCCGTGAAGGCCTCCGGCGTGATCGACGGCGCGAGCGGCTTCGTGCGCGGCGTCGTCGAACATCACACCAACCTGCACGCGCTGGCGATCGGCGGCGCTTGCCTCGTGGTGATCCTGGGCCTGCGCTGGCTCGCCCCCAAGATCCCCGGCGTCCTCATCGCGGTCGTCGGCGCCACGATCGCGGTGCGCGTCCTCGGGCTCCAGGGCGAGCTCAAGATCGTCGGCACGGTCCCGCGCGGGCTCCCGCTCCCGTCGTTGCCCGCGGTCCACCTGGACGACCTCGGGCCGATGGTCGTCGCAGCGGTCGGCATCGCGCTCGTGTCGTTCGCCGATACGAGCGTGCTGTCGCGCACGTTCGCCGGGCGCCATGGCTACCGGGTCGACCCGAACCGCGAGCTCTTCGGGCTCGGCATGGCGAACTTCGCCGCCGGGTTCTTCCGCGGCTTCCCGATCAGCTCGAGCTCCTCACGCACGCCCGTCGCCGAAGCTGCCGGCTCGCGCACGCAGATCACGGGTGTGGTCGGCGCGCTCGCGATCGTCGTGCTCCTCGTCGCGGCGCCGGGCTTGCTCCGCGATCTCCCGACGACGGCGCTGGCGGCGGTGGTCCTCGCCGCAGCGCTCCGCATGGTCGAGATCGGCGCCTGGCGCACGTTCTACCGTGTCCGGCGCTCGGACTTCGTGCTCTCGATCGTCGCGTTCCTCGCCGTGGCCACGCTCGGGGTCATCACCGGCATCGGCGTGGCGGTCGCGGTGTCGATCCTCGACTTCCTGCGCCGCGCGTGGCGCCCGTACGACGCGATCCTCGGGCGCGCGCGCGGCGTGAAGGGCTACCACGATCTCCGGCGTTACCCGGGCGCCAAGCAGGTCCCCGGGCTGCTCCTCTACCGCTGGGATGCACCGCTCTTCTTCGCGAACGCCGATCTCTTCCGTGAGCGCATCGTGCAGATCGTGGACGAGGCGCCCACGCCGATCCGCTGGGTGGTGGTCGCCGCCGAGCCGATCACCGACGTGGACACGACCGCCGCCGAGATGATCCAGGTGCTCGACGACGAGCTCGGCGCGCGCGGCGTGGAGCTCGCGTTCGCCGAGATGAAGGATCCGGTCAAGGATCGCCTGCACGCGTACGGTTTGAAGGCGCGCATCGGGCACGAGCAGTTCTTCCCCACCGTCGGCGTCGCGGTGAAGGTGTTCCTGGAGAAGAACCCGGTCGAGTGGGAAGACTGGGAAGAGTCGTCGAAGGCCTGACGCGGCGCGTGGGCCTCAATCCGCAGCGAAGAGCTCGTGGAGCGCCTCGGCGACCTCTACCGCATCGAGCTCGCCGAGCGCGACCGACTGCCCGTCGAGCTCGAACGCGATCGTGACGTCCTTCGGCACGTTGGCGACCGCCACGTAGCTCACCATGAGCTCGCCGCGCGTCGGCAGCGTCTTGCGGTACGAGATCTTCCCGCCCCCGCCGCTCCAGCGGAAGCCGCGCCGGTTGAGTCGGTTCACGACGTCGGCCGTGGTCGCCGCAGCCGCGGTCCACGGCACGGACGTCGCCTTCGGATCGCTGACGTCGGGCACCTGGCGCCCGAGCTGGGCGAAAGGCTGCACGACCTCGTAGTCCTCGAAGATGGTGCGCCACTCCGCGAGCTCCGCGGGAGCGAGCCGGAGCGGGTGGGACACGTGAATCACGTCGTCGTCGGACAGCGTGAACGGCTGATCCTTCGCGTCGGCCAGGCTCCCGTCCTCCGCGATGCGAAAGCGCGCCTGCTTCGTCGACCACAAGACGCCGCGCGCGAGGTGCTTCACGAGCCGATCCTCGAGCCACACGCGCCGGAAGCGATCGCAGGTCCACGTGCGACCGTTGATCATCGCGCGCTCCAACGCGCGCACGCGGCGCAGACCGATGACCGTCATGTCCTCCTTCAGATCGCGCCAGACGATCTTGGCCCGCTCGATCGCCGCGAGGTCGTCGTCCTTCCGCGCCGGCGGCAGCCCCCGGAGCCGCTCCCCGCTCTCGCCCCGGACGTACGGGGCGAGGTGCTCGTCGAACCCGACGCGCAGCGTTCGAGAGCCGTACTCGAGCGCGAGCGAGGCATCGGCGTCGAGCTCGGTCGTCGGCGCGAGGTCTTCTTCGAGCTCGTCCTTCGTGACGCCGCGGATGCTGGCGGCGGCATCGAGCATCGTCTCGATCCGACCCGCGAGCGACCACTCGCCTTGCGCGTTCTGACGCCCCGCGATCGTGGCGAGCTCCATGAGCGACGCGTCGGTGCCCATGACCTCGAGCACCTCGACGGCGTAGTCGGTGCGGATCCCGGGCGTCATCCGGCGCGTGACCTCCTCGTCGGCCAGGTGCACGAGCGAGAGGAGCATCCACTTCTCCTTGGCCTTCGCGCCGCCGTGCTCCCACGCCCGCGCGAGCTCCCACGAGAGCTCGGCGAGCGAGTGCTCGTCGCACGCCTCCTTCAACTGGACGATCCCCGCGTACGGCGGATCGAGCGGGGAGAACGACAGCATCTCTCCGACCCGCACGAGCGCCGGGAGCGACAGGACCTTCCCGCTCCGGAGCCGCGGCCGCGAGAAGGTCTCGGGCCGAAAGGCGGCGCCGAGCTTGGGTGCTTTCTTGGGGCAGTCGTAGACCGGGTCCCACTCGAGGAGCTTCGCGAGCGCCTTCTGCGCCGCGGCCCCCCAGGGCGCGGCCGTCGCCACCACGTCGACCCCGGACGCCGCGAGCCGGATGAGCGCCGACTCGGCCGCGACGCGCCGTGCGTCGTCCGCACCGAACGCGACCGGGACGAGCCCGAGCACCGCCGACGTCGCGTTCTTCTCCATCCACTGCCACGCGATCACGCCGCGCCGCTTGTTGCCGAGGAGCTGCGCGACCGCCGCTGCGATCCGCGGCGAGTCCGCAGCGAGCAGCTCGCGCGCGTCGCCCCACGCGGTCGCGAGGCCGTGCTCGACCCAACGCGACAGCCCGGGGAACGCCGCTTCGCCGAAGCGCGCGAGCACGTGCCCGATCACACGCGTCCCCGAGTCCATCTGCGCGGTGCCATCGTTCCACGCCGCGAGCGACACCTCGGGCGGGAGCATCGCTTGCCGCCACATCCACAGGTTCAGGTTCCTGTACTTCTGATCCCGCTGCTTCTCGGCCGCCTGCCGAAACTCCTCGATCTGCTCGGGCGTCGCCGCCACCTTGCTCGTGTACGACGTGCGGAAGCGCGTGAGGCACCGCTCCTTCTCGCCTTCGCGCCACGCGATGCGCTCCGGGAGCTCGAGCGGCGGGAGCTCGAGCACGGTGTCGGGGCGCTTCGGCCGCTTCTTCGCCTCCCACGGCGGCTCGCGCAGGATCTTGGGGAGCTCGACGTCCGTCGCCTCGTCGCCCGCCGCGACCGCGCTCGCCGCCGCGCGCGTCGCTCCGGCGAGGAACTCGGCCGCGACCTTGGCGGTCTTCGTCTTGCCCTTCACGATCGGCGCGAACGCCGCCTCCGCGCGCTCGGGGTGGAGCGCGAAGTAGGCCTGCACGAACGGGCGCACCTTCGTCTTGGCGACGAGCGAGGCGAGCCACGCGGCGACGCGCTCGTCGTCGAAGAGCGAGAGCGCCTCGGCCGCATACTTCAGATCGTACGGGTTCTGCGGCGCCGCCCCGACCTCGAGCAACGTCGGCAGCATCCGCTCGCCGAACGTCTCGAGGAGCTCGAGGAACGAGCGCGCGTTCTCCCGCTTCTGCACGAGCTCTCGCGCGACGTCGAAGTCCCGAACGATCGGGTAGAGGAACGCGAGCGGGCGGTTCTTCTCCGCCAGCCACTGCTTCGCGACGGCGTCGCCCCAGGCCGCCTCCTCGAAGAAGACGTACGCGATGGTGGTGCGCCGCCCGAGGTGGCCCTGCTCCCAGAACTCGCGCGCGATCTCTTTGCATTCTGCACGCACATCGGGATCGACCCCGCGCAGGATCGTTCGCCACTCGCCGTCCAGATCGCGCGCGTCGGGCGCGGACGCGACGAGGTGCTGCGGTCGCCCGACCGCGAAGTCGCGCGCGCGCATGGCGACGCGAAACGCGAACGGATACCCGCGCACGGTCGCGATCCAATCGAGCACTTGGCGCCGCGTCGCGAGGTACCCGAGACAGACGATCATCGCCGCCAGCGCGTCGATGTCCTCGACCGGAGGGGGCGTCTCGGATCGGATGAGCGCGGTCGCAGCCTCCATGCGCTTCGCGTTGTCCGGTGTCGCCTGGCCGCGGTGCGTGACGAAGTTCGCCTCGATCGGATCCCAGTTCGGGCGCGGCTTGAGGCGCGCCTTGATCTCCGCCCACGCTTTCTCGGGCTTGGGGAGGCGCGGCTTCGCACCCCCGGTCGCGTCGCGCGAGAGGAGCGTCTTCTTCGCCTCTTCGGTCCAATGGAGGCTCATGGGATCCGGAACGATACCTCAGGCCGCGCCGACGGCGTACGCTCGCGCCATGGGTCCGCGAACGGGCTTCTCGTCAGCCTTCTCGTCAGCCTTCTCGTCAGCCTTCTCGTCAGCCTTCTCGATGGGCGCCGCGATGCTCGTCGTCCTCGCTGCGATCCTCGCGTGCCGCTCGCCGGGCGGCTCGCGCTCGAAGCTCGAGTACGGCTCCGAGGACGACGTGGAGAAGCTCCTCGCCCGCGGCGGCGCGCCCGTGAAGGTGACGGACTGCGAGAACGCTCGCTACGGCGACGGAGGTACCGGCACCGGGACCCGCGACAACGGTGTGACCCGCGCGCTCTCGTGCTTCACGACGTTGACCACCGCTCAGTCCACGGCGCTCGTGAGCGGGCTCGCGTTGCACCCGTCCAAGCCGAGCACCAGCTCCGGTCCTTCGCTCACGGGCACGTGCGGGGCGCGCGGGTTCGTCATCGGAGCGAGCGGCTTCGATGCCTACGAAGCACGCGGGCGCCCCGCGAGCGCGCCGGGCTTCGAGTACGTCATCGTGGTGGTCGAGACCGCGACCGGCCGCTCGTGCGTCCAGCTCGAGTACGCGTGGTCGTGACGCTCACTGCGTGATGAGCTCGAGCTGCACCGATCGGATCGCGATCCAGTCGAGCGGACCGAGCGCGTTGCGTGGATCGTTCGTGACGGACACGCTGAACGTCGGACCGGGTGGGACCTCGAGCGGGATCGTCACCGTGATCCAATTCGAGAACGGCGCGGCGGCGGGGAGCCCGTGCGGGAGAGGCACCGGGTCCTCGTAGGCGCACCGATCGAGCCAGACCCGATAGTGGTAGTCCGCGCTCGGCGTCGCATGGTCGTCGGCGATCATGGAGAGAACCACGCGCGCGGTCCGGTACTTCACCGGCGGCACGGTGAAGGTCCAGGTGGCCGTCTGCGCGGTGTAGGCGACGTCGTAGCCGCCGTAGGTCTTGTACGCGTCGCACGACTTCTGGAGCGTGAACCCGTTCGGGATGAGGGAGACGGTCGCGGGGTGATCGCTCGCGTAGGTCGCGTTCGCAGCCGGCGGCACGGCCGAGATGCAACCGCGCGCGAGCGGCGCATCGAGCGGAGGCGCAGGAAGGGCCTCTCGGCTGGCGAGGAGCATCGCCAGCACTCCGCCGACGAGCGCGAGGGGGAGGTGTCGCATCCCCCCTCAACGCACGGGCGCGCGAGATCTTACGGTCGCACGCCGACCGTCGCGTAGAGCGCCGGCGCGTCGAAGAGAACGCCCCCGCGCATGGTCAGGACGACCTTGCTGGCGTCCGCGATCCGCGCGAGCGGATCCCCGTCGACGACGAACAGATCCGCCTGTTTGCCGACCGCGATCGAGCCGCTCTCCTTGTCCTTCTTCATCGCCCGCGCGGGGACGATGGTCGCGGCGCGCAGCGTGTCGAGCGGCGAAATGCCTGCACGAACGAACAGCCCGAGCTCGTGGTGGACCATGAGCCCGGCCAGCGAATCGGTCCCGACGACGACGGGGAGCTTCGCGTCGTGCAGGAGCTTCACCATCGCGAGCATCTTCTCGAAGGACGCCAAGTAGGTCTGGTGCTTCGCCGCGTCGATCGGGAGACCGCCCTCGAGGAAGCCGCGCTGGGTCATCGCGGGGAGGCGCGCCATGAACGGCTCCAGGCCGGGGATGACTTTGCCCTGTTCGCCACAGAGCAGATCCTCGAAGGCGTCGATCGTGGGATCGAGGACGGTGTTCTTCTGCTTGAGGAGCGCGACGAAGTCGGTGACGGGCTTGCTCTTCAGATCGAACGCGGCGGCCTTGTCGCCGACGAGCGTGAAGCGCGTGGTGGTGCGGGTGTCGGTGTCGTGATCGGCGAAGAAGTTCAGGAAGAGCATGTTGACGTGCTCGATCCCGTCGTAGCCGGCCTTCACCGCCTCGTTCGCGAGCATGTGGACCGGCACGTGCCCGGTGACCATCATCCCGCGCGCGTGAGCTTCCTTCGCGAGGAGCGGGACGAGCTCGGGCTTCATCGAGTTGTAGATCTTGATCCCCTCGTAGCCGCGCTTGGCGAAGAGCTCGACGGCGGCTTTGGCCTCGGCTTCGTTCTCGGCGGTGACCTTGCTCGAGGCGGCCTTCTCGTTGCGGCCTTCGATGAAACCGAAGCGGAGGACGTGCGGGCCCACGGCAGTGCCGTCGTCGTAGCGCTTCTTCCAGTCGTCGAGCTTGTCGGGATCGTTGCCGACGTCGCGCGCGGTCGTCACACCCGACGCGACGTAGAGCACGCCGGACTCGTCGCCGAGGTGGGCGTGCATGTCCCAGAGCCCGGGGAGGAGCGCTTTTCCGGTGAGGTCGATCACCTTCGCGCCGGCAGGCGCGGGCGTGGAGGCCGCGGGACCGAGCTTCGCGATCTTGCCGTTCGTCACGACCACCGTCTGATCGGCGAGCCACGTGCCGCGTTCGACGTCGAGGACGCGCGCGTGGACGAACGCCGTCCCTGCCGCTGGCGGCAATTGCGCGAGGCGCTGCGCGACGTCGCGGTCGCGCTTCTTGTCGAGCTCGTTCTGGAGCGCGATGAGCGGCTCGATCACGCTCTCGGCGCCGTCGGGGACGACGGACCACCATGGTGAGACGGTGCCGAAGAAGCCGTCGTCGTTCATCCAGACGCGCGAGGGAAGGAGCTCCAGCCCCGTGATCGCGTACCCGACGAGGTGGAGCGGTTTGCCGCCGACGGTGACGTTCGCGTCGCCGGTCTTCTCGAGGTGCGCTTCGCCCGCGGGCAAGAGCGGGAGCGTGCCACCGGCCTTGACCAGCGCCTGCACGAGGAGGCCCACCGCGTCCGGCAGCTCGGCGAACGGCATGAAGAAGGCGGAGCCGGGGACGTCGCGCTCGCCGTTCTCTTCGAGCCCGTGCCACTTCGCCTTCGTGCCTTCGCGCGCGAACGACTCGTCGACCGCGGTCCCCATCGTGTGGTGACCGGTGGCGTGGAACTTGGTCATCGTTCCGTCCGCACCGACCGCGAAGGTCGCGTCGGTGTGCGGACCGCGCCCGTTCTCGAGGACGTCGAGCGTCACCGTCCATGTACCATCTTGGGACACCGTGGTCGTACTGGTCCCCGACTTGCGCCCGAGCGAGACGATGCTGCGCTTCACGGGCGGCTTGGGAGCGGGCGCAACGACCGGGGGCGCGGAGCCGGAGCCGAGCGCCGACGCCATCGCGAGCGTGGGCGGGACCTTCGGCAGCGGATCGGGCGCGGCGGCGGGACCACCGCACGACGCGAGGAGGACGAGAGCCGGCGGTAGGAGCGCGCGCGTTCGCATGGGCGGGGAGCATAGCGCTACGATGCGCGTGATGGATGCGCCGTCACGGAGGGCCGCAGGCGATCTTACGAGCGGCGTCCGAGCGGTGGAGACTGCGCTCCCCGAGGCGCAACCGTTCGCCGTCGCACGGCTGCTCTCTTCGCGCTCGAGCCGTCGCGGTCCGGCGCCGATCGGCACGAAGCGAGGGACGCGCTCGTCGCCAGCGCGCTCCGGAATGGGCGTTTCATCGTCTACGATGTGGAAGTGTCGAGCGCATCGTCTCCCACTGCCATCACGATCGCGCCCTACGCCGACGCGGACCGCGAAGCGATCCTCGAGTTGATCCTCTCGATCCAGCGAGCCGAGTTCGGGATCGCGATCACGCGCGAGGACCAGCCGGACCTGCTCGACGTACCCGGGTTCTATCGCCTCGGCGCCGGCGACTTCTGGGTCGCGCGCGCGAGCGAGCGCATCGTCGGCACGATCGCGCTCAAGGACATCGGAGGCCACCAAGCAGCGCTCCGGAAGATGTTCGTCGCGCCGCCGTGGCGAGGGCGCGAGCACCGCGTCGCCGCGCGCCTGCTGGAGACGCTCCGCGACGCGGCGCGGACGCGCGGCATCCGCGAGATCTTCCTCGGGACGACAGCGGCTTTCCACGCTGCACATCGGTTCTACGAGAAGAACGGCTTCGTCGAGGTCGCGGAGACCACGCTACCGGCGACGTTCCCCCGGATGGCGGTCGACACGAAGTTCTATCGCCAATCGTTCGAGCGCTGAGCACGTCGAGCACGTGTTCCCCGGTGCTCGGCCCGGGGCGTAGGATGGGACGATGGGTGCGCGAACCGAGCGACGCGTGGTGGTCGTCACCGGGGGAACGCGCGGGCTCGGCCGGGGGCTCGCCGACGCGTTCGTCGATCGCGGATGCGCCGTCGTGGTCTGCGGCCGTGGCGCGGGCAGCGTCGAGACGGCGGCGAAGGAGCTGGGCGCGCGGGCAAAGGACCCCGAGCGCGTCCTCGGCGTCGTCGCCGACGTCGCGCGCTACGACGATCTGGTCGCGGTGTGGGACCGCGCCGGCAAGCGCTTCGGCAAGATCGACGTCTGGATCAACAACGCCGGCGCGAGCAACGTGCAGCTCCCGTTCGCGGAGCTTCCCGCGACCGACATCGCTTCGGTCGTCGGCGCGAACCTCGCCGGGACCATGAACGGCGTGCACCTCGCCCTCGAGCGAATGCGCGCGCAAGGTCACGGCCATGTCTTCACGATGGAGGGCTTCGGGAGCGATGGCGCCACCCAGCCGGGGATGTCCATCTACGGCGCGACGAAGCGCGCGATCCGGTACTTCACGCGCGCAGTCGCCGACGAGACGCGCGGCGGTCCGGTGAAGGTCGGGAGCCTCAGCCCCGGGATCGTCGTCACCGATCTCCTCGTCGACGTCTACAAGAACGGCGCGCCGGAGAACTGGAAGAAGCAGCGCTGGCTCTTCGAGCTCATCGCCGATCCGGTGGAGGACGTCGCGCCGTGGCTCGCCGACCGCGTGCTCGCGGGACCGCGTCACGGCGAGCACGTCGCCTGGATGACGGTGCCGAAGGCCGTCCTCCGCGCGTTCCAGCCGAAGTACTGGCGACGGAAGCTCTTCGCCGGGAAGCTGCCGGCCTGAGCGAGCCGGCGGCACGAGGTGGCACACCCGCTCGCGCCGATCCCGGGGAATTTCCAGGCCCGGGCGCGGCACGGCTCGTGCTCCGTCCGGCGACCATGGCTTCGCTCCGCATGCAGCTCGCTCGCATCGTCCCGCTCGCCCTCGCCCTCGCCCTCGATGCCTGCTCGGCGGGCGGTCCGGCGCCGGCGCCGTCACCGACGGTGCCGACGAACCTCCCGACCTCGACGTCGAAGCTCGACCCCAACGATCTCTCCGTGCTCGTCCCGCTCCCGAAGACGGAGCCGGAGATCGGAGAGCTCCTGGCGGCGACCTCGGTGGGGCTGCGGGGCGAGCTCTTGCCGGCGGACGCGTTCACCAAGGAGATGAACGAGCTCACGCTCTACCCGGAGTACAACGGTCGGGACAAGCTGCGGGTGGTCGCGGTTCGCTTCGATCCGTGCTTCCCGCGCCCGGTCGCCGACCCATGCGCGGCGCAGCTCCGCTTGGTGATGCAGCCGGTCGCGCTCGATCCGTACACGAAGGAGGTGCGCGCGCTCGATGCCGCCGTACATGTATTCTACACCTTCGACCGCGCCGAGCTCGTGAAGATGCTGAACGAGATGGCGGCGGTGAAGGACGGCTCGCCCACCAGCACCGCCGGTGCGCTGGCCCCGAACCCGGCGATCGTCGCCGAGGGGCGCAAGGGCTCCTACATGACGGGCCTGTCGAAGCTGATCCTGGCGCACGCCGGAGCCGGAGCCATCACGCGGGTGACGTTCACCCAGGTGACGGCTTCGATGAACGTCTGGGTGTGGGGCGGCTTCGATCGCAAGAACGGCACGATGGTGCCGATCGGGATCGCGGGGACCAAGACGACGTCGCAGCGGCTCGACAACAACTACCTCGGCACCGAGCCCGACGATCACTTCGGCGTCGAGGTGAAGCCCGCCCTCGACGCCCACGACGCGACCCTGACGACGTTCGCCGACGACGGAACGGCGCGGAGCGCTCCCATCGGCGACGTGCAGAAGCTCGTGGACTCGATGGTGCTCATGGAGAACCCCGAGAAGATCACGCCCGACGAGGGGACGTGCACGAGCTGCCACGTCGCGACGCCGTTCCGGCTGTGGGCCGAGCGCAACCGCGGCGTGAAGACCGACACGAACCCGAACCGCTTCCCGGGCGTCGCCGACGTCACGAGCCCCGCGGTGCTACGCTTGGACAGCGTGCGCGCGTTCGGTTGGCGCGAGCGCGATTGGGCGATCAGTCAGCGCGTCGCGAACGAGACCGCGGCGATCGCCGCGTACGTGGCGACGATTCGATGAAGCGCGTCACGCGCTCTTCGCGATCGACTTCGTCACCTCGTTGATCGCATCGCGCAGGGCGCTCAGATCCTTCAGGCCCTGCTCGGTCGGTGCGAAACCGGCGCAGCGCGCGAGCTCGAAGGGGACGGTCTTCGCCCTCTCCTGCAGCGCGCGGCCTGCATCGGTCAGGGCGATGCGCACGACGCGCTCGTCCTCGGGATCACGGCGCCGGCGGACGGTGCCCGCTTCCTCGAGCCGCTTCAGGAGCGGCGTGAGCGTGCCCGAGTCGAGGTGCAGGCGCTCCCCGAGCTCGCGCACGGACACGTCGTCACGCTCCCACAGGACGAGCATGACCAAGTACTGCGGGTACGTGAGACCGAGCGGCTCGAGCAGCGGCTGGTAGGCGCGCGTGAACGCGCGCGACGCCGAATACAGGGCGAAGCACAGGTTGTCTTCCAGCCGGATCGTCCGCTCGGTCTTTCGCTTCACGATCGGTCGCCTTTCAAGCTCCGCACGGTGGCGAGGGCTTCGTCCACGTGCTTCGTCGCGCGGAGCATCGCGTCGAAGCGGTGACGGAGCACGCCTTTCGAATCGATCACGTACGTCACGCGACCATCCATCAGGCCGAGCATGCCGCGCGGAACGCCGAGCTTCTTCCTGAGCGCGCCGCCCGCGTCCGACAAGAGCGGATACGCGAGCTTGTGCTGATCGGCGAAGCGGCGATGGCTCGTCACGTCGTCGGACGAGACGCCGGCGACGGTGGCGCCGGCTTCGAGGAACTCCGCGCTCGCGTCGCGGAAGCTGCACGCCTCGGCCGTGCAGCCGGGCGTGCCGTCCTTCGGATAGAAGAAGAGAACGAGGGGACCCTTCGCGAGCGCATCCGCGAGCGTGAACGGCTTGCCGTCCTGATCGGGGAGCGTGAAGGCCGGGACCTCGTCGCCGACTTCGAGCTGGCTCATGGCGGCCTCAGGCTACCTTGACGTCGACCTGGATGTTGCCGCGCGTCGCGTTCGAGTACGGGCACACCTCGTGGGCGGCGCGGACGAGCGCCTCGGCCTGCTCGCGCGGGAGCTCGGGGAGGTGCGCGGTGAGGACGACGGCGAGACCGAAGCCGCCGGTGTCGATGGCTCCGATCGTGACGTCGGCATCGATCTTCACGGGGCCGGTCTGGAGCTTCTGCTTGCCGGCGACGAACTGGACGGCGCTGCCGAAGCAGGCCGAGTAGCCGAGGGCGAAGAGCTGCTCGGGGTTCGTGCCACCGCCGTGACCGCCGAGACCGGGGGGCATGGCGACCTTGAGATCGATCGAGCCATCGTCGGTCTTGACGGTGCCGTTGCGGCCTCCGACGGAGGAAGCGTGGGCGGTGTAGAGGGCCTTCTGGAGTTGGACGGGGTTGCTCATGCCCAATACCATTGTGCACGATTTAATTGCGCGCAAGTCATTTCTTTCGGAGCGCAGTGCACGGGGAGGGACTCGAACCCTCACGCCTCGCGGCGGTGGAACCTAAATCCACTGCGTCTGCCATTTCGCCACCCGTGCTCGTCGTTTCGCGGGGCAATGATGGGGCAATGCCGCTCGAAAGGACATCCCGGAGTTCCGGGAGAGCTACGTGTAGCGCGGCTAGGTGCCCCTGCGCCATCCCCGACCACGTGCGGGCCTTCCGCCGGTAGACGTTGATCATCTGGGAGCTGGTGTGGCCGGTTCGGTCGGCGACCCATGTCTCGGTCCGGCCGTTCGCGAGGGAAACCGTGATGAATGTCGACCTCAGGTCGTGCGCTCTGATGGGGCGGCGGTTCGCACTCTTCTCGAAGAGCTCGGAGCGCGTGACGCCAGCGCGCTGCAGGTCCATCCGGAGCTGGTGCGCGAGGTGTGCGACGTTCACGGGAACGCCGTCCTCGGCGAAGACGTAGTCCTCCGGCTCGGTCGTCGTCTTCCCGAGTGCGTTCCATGCCCGGAGCGCCGCCAGCGTGCCGGGTCGAGGTCCCAATCGCGGGGGTCGTCGGTCTTGTTCTCGTCGAGACGGACCTTGCCGCGCTTGAGGTCGAGATCTCGCCAGCGAAGAGAGGCGCACTCGTCGGCGCGCATCCCCTCACGGCAGAGAACGCCGTAGACCAGGCGGCGGAGGAGAGGGACGGTCGGCGTGGCAAGGAGCTTGGCCTCCTCGTCGGGGTACAGGCACTCCTTGGCCTTCTCGCGCAGCGGCAATCATCCCGGACGAGGCGTTGCCCTTGACCGAGTCAGAGCTGGAGCACGGCAACCGTCTGGCGGAGAAGCTGGACGCGGCCGAATAGATCGGCGGCGCGAGGGGGATTGAGGGTCGCTGCAGACATCAGTCTTCGCCTGCCGGAGCGTCAGCCGTAGCGCATCGTTCGATGCCGCCTGCGTGAAGATCTACGGGACCCAGCAGAAGGCCGACGAGGTGCTCGTTTGCCATCGATTTTGCCCTCGCGCGCAACCCTCGGCAATCATCAACGCTGATCCGTAAGCTCCAGGATGGCACCGAGCTCTTCGCCATCAAGACCAATGCGAGCGTACTCGGCCCGGCGGTCGTCATCTACTTCACCTGCGATGATGATGAAGTCCAGTGCGAGACATTCTTCCAGCCGCGATTGCTAGCGCCATTCCGTGACTCGTCGTGGCGGCCGGTCCGATCTGTCACGGAGGCTCGTCGTCCGGTTGAGGCCGGACGCCGTCGTAATTGACCCGCGCGCCGTTCTCAAGCACGAGGTACACCGCCTCGCCGCCATTCATAGGCATCGCGAGAACGTCGACCGAATCGTCATCTGACAACCGGATCGCGAGAGCTAGATTCGCCTCGGTGCGGAAGAAGGCGTGCGCTTCGTTCAACCAGCGTCGTGCCTCACTCTCGACCCTACGAAGCTCGTCCAGATTGCGCCGCACAGCGCGAGCTCTCCCTTGCTCGATAGCTCCATCGTCGCGAGCCGCTTGGACCTTTGAGGCGAGCCCCCGGATGGCATGGCTGTCAGGCCGCGCTCTCGCGAACGCTCCAGTGCCGTGAACTTTGAACGTCTCGACGCTCACTCCGAGCGGGCCACGCCGATCCACGTCATATCGGTTCTCTGCGGCTCCGGTCGCAAAGTCTTGCATCTTCTGAAATAGACTCGGAGCCTTCTTCGACAACAGATCGAGAACGAGGTCGAGGCGGACTACATCCGCAGCGGTCGCGAGCGACTGCTTCAGAAGCTCCCCAGCGCCCTCGATCGCCGCGACATTCTTCTCGTACACGTCAAGCTCGGCGTCCTTCTTCAGCAATCGGTCCATCTCTGGAACGTGCTTCAACGCACACTCGCGGCCAATGTGAAGCACCCTGCCGCACTTCGTGCGTACGACCGCGCCCCACCGGTGCAGCGTCTTGTCCGGCAACGCACACTCGAGCATGTCCTGCGTCGTGTAGATCGCTAGCAATTCATGTACGAGGTGGGTGGTGGCGCTCGCCTGGGGTCCACCCGTCTTGGCGTAGACGTCGGCTTTCGAATGAAGTCGATCGGCTGAACCACGGGCGGACACTGTCGGACCGCCGATCGTGAGACACGTAGCGCACGTGGGGTGGGGCACGCGCTAGCCTCGGTCCACAACATAGAAGGGGTACTGATTCAGCTTCCAGACGGCATGGTTCGTATCTACCGCCTGCGTCACATCGAGTTCGGCTTCGCCAGCCCGCCTCGGCGACAGCGCCGCCACGCGACCTGCCTCCTCGAAAAGGACGCAGCACGGATGCCAGACATCATCGAGGATGGTGTTCCTCGGAATGTGGAGGATGATAGGAAATCCGGCTGTCGCGTCTCTCTCGGGTCGACTCGCAGCCCCGGAGGCGAGGTCCGATTTCCCGCCCGCGTAGCCGCGAGCGAAGGCTTCTTTGAACGCGGCGATTGCCGCCTTGTAGCGAGGTACCTCAAAGTCCTGCATGCGAGCTGCTGGAAGTTTAGCACCCTGGCGTTCTTTATGGAGACCTGATTCCCGACGCGCGCACCCCGCGCCCGCGACCGTGTCTATCCAAAATTCCATGCCGCCTGCACCGGTCGACGGAGCGCAAACTCGGCAGTGTCGCTGGCTAGCCTGTACGCCTCCCGCGCGACGCCGATGGTGTCGTCGTTGACCTCGCGCTCACTGAATCGCAGGACCCGAAAGCCCCGAGTGAGTAGCTGACGATCACGACGCCGATCGCGTTCTGCGGCATCGGGGGCGTCATGCCAAACCCGGCCGTCGACCTCGACGATGATGGTGCCGCCAAGGACAAAGTCTGCTCGAGAACGTCGTCCGACGGCGACTTGGACGCGGAGCTCTACGCCAGCGCCGTCAACCCATGCATCATCCTTCGGCGCGAACGTGAACACGGTGGGCGTGACGAGGAACGCCAACGCGAGCTTGGTCTCCAGCTGCGAGCCGCAGCGTTGAAGAGTTCGATGCAGAGCGAGGTGAAACGGTTCCATTCCCCAACCGTGTGCACTCTACAACCAGAGCGGTAGCGGCTCATCCGTTCCGTTCTGGCAGCGCATCGGATATGCGATCCGCCTCGTTCGTGGGCAATTGCTACCAATCGTCGGAGTAGGAACCGCGACTGCCCCCTTATCCGAAACCCGCAGGACACGGAGGAATACGACACGACCGTTTACCACTCGCGGTACATCACGACCGCGCGAACTCGTCGAAACGTCCACCGCAGCCAAGCCGCGATCGTCTACCGATGCCAATGAGCCGGACCTTCGTCAGCGTCCCGCGGTCGATCCGTGTGTCCGACCCATCCGTGGGCCAGCTCGGTTACTCGTGCCGTCACGCGCCGAGTGAGTTTGAACTTAGCCTGTTCGGTGTCAGCGGTCCAGCGGACCACCTTGCGGATTCCCGCTAGGAACCAATGATAGGGTGGTGAAGGGCGACGAGACGTTCGACATCTACCGCAACCTTTGGCGTGAGGCTCGGTCCGCTGGCGCGCAGGTACGGTATGCCGGTCCCGGCGTTCTTCTGGGCATAGGCGTCGGGGGAGCTCTCTTCCAATCGCCTGCCGATTCGGGGGCCGGGCTTCAGATTTGGCTCGTGAGAGCGGACGTCCCGCGTCCGGACAGCGAGCCGTGTGGCATCGGCTATAGCGTGGAAGAGCTGTTCAATCTCGCCCATGAGGTCGGCCATCTCGATGCGTGGCACCAGGACGGCGACCGCGACCTTCCTGACTACCGCGACGCCCGGTATAACTTCCGCGTCGCCAGGCAGCGGAAGCGACCGCCGAAACCGGCCGACCTTGAGATCGTTCTCCGAGAGGAGCGTCGAGCTTGGAACTTCGCGCGCACCTGGCTGGAGAACGCTCACTGCCCTACTGGGGACGGGTTCGAGACACACGCGGCTGCTGCGCTTGAGCGCTACAGACGGTAGCCCGCCGACTCCGGACGGGCTCAGCGCCGAAGGACGGCGGCACCCAGCATACGCAGATCTGCGGACCCTCCCCGATACTGCGCCAGACGGCGCAGGTTCAGCGGCGCGGCCGACATGAGGCAGGGAACACGCACGGACCTTGGGCCACATGGCCTGAAGTCGAAGTCTGAGGCGGCCACCGCCGCATGGCGAGCAACACCTTCGGTGCGCGCATGAAGGCTATTGGCTTCGAGTCGAAGTCCGACGGCAAGGTGCGCCGCTACCCGAGCAATCTTGTCAGCGCGGTCGTGGACTCTTGGCGAGGTACATCATCCCGTAGCGCGTCCCCGGCCCTCCCGTGCTGACGATGCCGCAATTCTCGAGAAGCTCGTCGTCCACGTGCGCATGGAATTCGACGTCTCCGTAGCCGTTCCCAAGAAACTTCGCCACCTTCGTTCCAGCACTCAAGCTGAAGCTCGCCCGTCCGCCATCTCGCGGCGAGTAGCCTTCGAAACGGAAGTCGTCGTCCTCGAGCTCAAGCATGGAGTTGTCGCCCTTGATGATGGTGATCTTCATCGTCATGCTACCGCCAGGTCTGACAAGAAGACCTTGACGACTTCGGCGAACGCTGAGGCCATCTCTTCCAGTTCCTCGTCTGTCGCCTGTTTGATCGCCGTCTCAAGTCCGTCCGCTGCATTGACCCGCCTTGCGAGTGCACCTGTGAGGGTCTTCAGCCTATCAAGGTGGGGCCGCGCTTCCTCAGGGTACTGATCGCGTTGCAGCTGGGGAGCAAAGGTAATGAGGCTGGCAAGAGCCTCCCTTCGACTGCGACCGTCTTTGATGAAGTCGGGAACTGAAGTCATCAGCTTGCTAGCTGCGTAGCTGTATCTGTACGTCGTCATAGACTGACGCCAGCACGGGCCCACTACGCCGTCAATGGATCCCCTTCGCCGAAGGCCCGTTACCCAACTTCGCGCCGCGCGGGCTCATTCGGCGGCCTCGCGTTCGGATTCCTCGGTTCGTTTGCTCGCTGCGGCGATGATTGCCGACACCGCGCGGAGGTTCTGCGCGGCGCGGTAGATCGCGTAGGAGACGTGGTCGTCGCAGGTGTCGTCGGCCATGGCGCGCTGAGCGACTTCGAGGATTTGCGCGAGGGTCGCCGTTCTTCTCCGCGATGCGGCGGAGAAATCCGAGGTCCGGGTAGGCAGTGAGCGTCGCGCCACTACTTCTTCGGCGCGCAGTACCAGTAGCCGTCGACGGCGGAACGGACGCAGACCCCACCGTCACAATCCAGGGCGTTCAGACCGGCATCCGGAAGACCGGGCGGAATCGTCGACGGGCCACCGTACTGGTAACAATAGATGGGCGGCGCGGCTTCACCACTCGCATCGGTCGAAGCGTCTGTCCCGTCCGCGGTCTTTCCGCACCCGGCGACGAAGCAAAGAACGAGCAGAACAGGTTGCCATCGAGCCATCATGGCGTAATCCTCGCAGCGAACACACGAGTTCTCTGCCCTGGTAGATCGCGTCGATTGTCGGACCACGCGGCAACGAACTCTCCGCTCTCCGTGTCCACACCTATACCATCAAAACGGCCCCAAGGGGTCGGACCATAGTCCGTCGGATTGGTTTGTACCCATGGCACATCCTCAGAGGAATCGTTTGCGACCGAGACGTCAAAAACGTTGAAGTCCAGGGGAGCCAAAGGTGTAAAGGTAGCTCCCATGATGGCCGTTTTTCGTTTCGTATGGTCGCCGGCTTCGTGCCACATCATCATCGCGGCCTGATGCGCCGAGCCGGGAGGAAGCACGACGGCCGAACTTGGTGCCCATTGATCGCAGGAAACCTCGCTACCGGGCGTATCGCCTTCGTTAATTCGAGCATGACCGTTGCACGTTGCGTAGGTGCCAGTAAGAGGAAAGCTCGACGCCGAACCATTCTTGACAACAATGCGTGTGCCGTACTCGATATTGTTGCGAATAATGTGAACTGGAGCCCCGACCCACAATGAATCGTCCTCGCTGGATCGAAACATCGTCGGTTGAAAATTGATCGTCGGGTCGCCCGGAGTGGTCAGCGCGTTGTAGACGCAAGCCGTCGCAATTGGATCACGAATGGCGACCACTTCGCTTGCGAATGAGATGCCCGTCGCGTGCTCGAGCACATCCTCGCACGCGTGAAAACTGGAAACGCGCCAGCGAACGTCTTGGTAGTTGCAGATGGGGGACTTGTCAGGCCAAGCGACCGCGAGCTGAGGCCCGCATCCCGCGGCGCTTCCGGGTGCAGTGGCGATCATCACGGCTTGGCCCCACCGAGCGATATCGAGACCCTGAGAGGGGTTCGTCAGCTCCCAGCTCGGGCCTTGATGGTAGTTTCCTCCGTCGTCGTCGAAATCGAACCGGGTCAAGAAGGAGTACCCCTTCGTGCACGAGTCGACATCAGGGTCGCAACTATCGTTCGTCAGACTCCACATGACCCAAACCCTTTTTGGGTTCGCTGGATCTGAGACTGCGGCCACGCCGGAGATTGGGTAACCGTCGATACCTCCGCTTGTCGCTTTGTGTGGGTAGTAAGCCGGATTGAGTACTTTCGTGAGAACATGCACTTCCGTTGGACCTGGGACGTGTCGCACAACAACCTCGGTTGCAAGGTGCGCAGCGCCCGTGACTCCCACACTCACCCAACTGAAGCCATCCTCCCCTGCGATCAACTGAGAGCGACCACTGTACCCGTTGAACAAAGCCGGATAACTCGGCGTTTCGACGAGGTAACTAATCGACTGAAGCAGGCTATATGAAGGCGGCGTCCCGTCCGCACCGGTAGCGACCCAGCTTCGTGCCCAAAACGATGCAAGGGTGGGGTCGTCGTCCTGGAAGGAGATGCTTGGCAGATGATGGAGGACAACAACACTCGTGCTATTGAGACCGTGGGCCCCAAATTGCGAGCTAGGTGTCACATTCCAGTTCACTCCGACCTTGCCGAGCCGATCGCTACGCGAATCCACACGCTCCGTTGACGACGAAGCCGCGCAGGCGACCAGCACGAACGCGCTGGCGGTAGCCGCAGTCCGAAATGCCTGGACGGATGCTTGTTTCCCCATACTCCACCTCTCAGAGGATAGATTGACATGAACCACGCCTAGGCGCAGGCAGAAATAGTACCTTCCAAGGTGGTCGCTCGCGAGACCGTCCGCTTCGCTTGTTCTCTTGACCACGACTTCGGTGTCGAAGGTGGTCATTTCCTGCCGCTGCACTCCGAACTCGAAGCGCCGAGCTCTCGATCGCGGCAGTCGCCGCCTGAGAAGAGCGGCCCGGAGCGGCCCGGACAGTTGGCGGAGACGGTCGCGCCCAAGGCGCAATTCGTCGCGAGCCGTGCGAACGGCGAGCGGACGCGTCGAGATCGTGTTCCCGTAGTAGGCCTGGTGCTGCGCGTCGCCGAGACGATCCAAAGCCCGCGGTCCTGTCGTTGCTCGGCAATGCGCTCAGCCGCGAGCCTCCGACCCAGCGTCCTTGTGGCTACGCAGAGTTATGAGTAGCCGACCGACAACGGCCCGTGCATGCCGCGCGGCCGCACCGACGTCCGCCTACTTCGCCGGCGCACACTCTTTGTACTTGTCGAGTTGCGCGTTCGACGCCGCGCAGTTCTTCTCGTGCGCATCGCGCAGGTTCGAGTCCCCGTCGAGCGATGCCATGCCCATCGTCTGCGCGACGTCGAGCTCGGTCGCATCGACCGCCGGCGCCTTGCACGCGGGTTGGCCGAGGCGCGCCAAGAGCTTCTCGCACTCCGACGGCGGCGCCTTCACGACCGGCGTCGCGTCGTCGGTGTTGCTTTTCCGACAGGCGACGGCGAGGAAAACGACGAACGGCGCGACCAAGAGCACGGGGATTCGCATCTCTCGAGCCTCGGCCCGCACGGCCCCGTGTTCCATGGTCATTTCCTGATGGCCGCGGCTCTTCTACGGCGCGGGGCATCGTTAACAAGTGTCAACGTCAGGGTCTTCGAGCTCGGCCGTCGCTTGACTCTGCCTTGTTTCGACGCAGGTTGTCGCCCATGAAAGAGCCAAGTCTCTCCCTCGCTCCCCTCCTCCTCCACACCGACGGTGTGCCCGACGGCGTTCGAGACGCGCTTCGGAGCGCGTTCGCGTCCGACCGGGAGGACGAGCGAGAGGCCCACCTCGTCTCCGCCGCGCGCGTGTTCGCGCGGGAGACCAATCTCGAGTGCGTGGACATCAAGGAGCTCGTCGGTCTCTCCGCCGAGGGCGCCTGCTCCTGATTTCGTGAGTCCCGCGGGAAGCGGGACCGGCGCCGAGCGTACGACGTAAGGTGACGCCGCTCGCCGCCGTGGGGGGACCGTGAGGGGTCTCTGGTCGAATGGAGACGTCGTTCTCTTCGCGACCCAGCACGCGCTGTTTCGTCTGACGCCGGGAGCGGTCGGAGCGCCGGGCGCGAGCGACCTCGCGACCGAGGTGCTTCCGCTCGAGCGCGTCGGCGGGCGCACGCCCTCGACGCCACCGGCACCCAGGGAGTCCTCGGCCGCGGCGGCAAGCTCGCCCTCTTCTCGTTCGCGGGGGGACCGCCCCGCCTGACGCCGCTCGAGGGCCCGCCGATGCTCGCCGCGCTCTCGACCGACGGTCCTTCGTTCGTCGCCTGCATCGAGACGCGCCGTGACGGCGCGCAGGGGCGCATCCACGGCGCGCTCCATCGCGCCCACGTCGACGGCGGGCGCGTGGTCGTGGACGATGCGCTCGCGATCACGAATCCCAAGCGCGTCGTCCCGGTCGTACCATTTTGGAGCAAGGGCAACGAGCGCTGGCCCGAGGACGGACACGGCTCTCCGACGCCGTTCGAGCCCAACGAGCTCGTCGCAGGATCCATCCAACCCGTGCGCCTCCGCGCCAACGCGCACGGCATGGCCGCCGTGAGCGGGCTCACCGGCGTCGTCGCGGTCTTCGAGCGTGCGAGCCTCGACCTCCGTTACGCCTTCCGGATGCCGATCCCGGCGGGCGCAGGGCTCGGCGCCATCGCCACGCGCGAGGGCGTCGTCGTCACCCTCCAGGACGGCGCGCAGACCGCGATTCTCCACCTCGATCCCAGCGGTCGCACGCTCGCCAAGCGCGTCCTCGACTTCGACGTGGGCGAGCTCCTCCTCCTCGACGACACGCACGTCCTGCTCGGCTCGAGCACCAGCACGCAGCTGGCTCGCTTGCCGAAGCTCGCGTGTCGTTCGTTCGACCGCCTCGAGGAGAACGAGGAGCTCCTCGCCGTGGCGTCTACACCGAAGGCTTCGCTGCACTTCTTCGTTTCGGGGAGCTCCGCCGAGCCATCCCGGGCGTGGTCGCTCGTTCGCGCCGCCGCGGAGGGGAAGCGCATCGGCTACGAAGCGTGGGCCATCCCGCGCCCTCCCGCGCCGCCCCCGACGACGCCCCAAGCCTCCGGGCGCGAGCGGGTCCGGGGACCCGCGGTGCTCGGCGTCGCGGCCAAGCCCGGGGTCGCGTCGTGGACGCTGCGCTGCGGCGAGGACGCCGAGCTGGCGCTCACCGTCCGCAACGCCGGAGGCCCGCTGCGCGGGATCTACGTGGAGCTGGGCGGTCCCGCCTTGGCGACCCTCGCGCCGGTGAACGTCCAAGTGGCCGGCCACCAGGCCACCTTCGTCGGGAAAACCGGCAGCGCGCGGGCGGAGCTGGCCGACGTCGCCATGGCGGCGGCGGAGACGCCTCTGAGCGACGCCGAGAAGAAGGCGGCGAAGTCGAGCGCTCCGATCGCCGCACCGGCATCGCCCAGCGAAGACCTGATCGTGCGGGTCCGCGGTACCAAAGTGGGACAGGGGCTACTGACGATTCGGGTGGGCCCGCTCTCCGCGACCGGAGCGGCGGGCTCCGCCATGCAGGGGAAGACGGTGACGGTCAGCGATTGACCGAGCCCATCGCCGCCGCCGGGTAACGCAGGCCGTGCGCCGCGCCCTTCGGCAGGATCGCGTCGAGCCGCGCCAGATCGGCCGCCGTCAACGTGACCTCCGTCGCGGCCGCGTTCTCCTCGAGGTACTTGCGCCGCTTCGTCCCCGGGATCGGCACGATGAAGTCGCGCTGCGCGAGCGTCCACGCGAGCGCGAGCTGACCTGCCGTCGCGCCGCGCTCCTTCGCCATGGTCTCGAGCTCGGCGACGAGCGCCAGGTTCTTCGCGAAGTTCTCGCCCTGGAAGCGCGGCGAGTAGCGGCGGAAGTCGTCGGCGGCAAAATCCTCGAAGCGCTTGATCTGGCCGGTCAGGAACCCGCGCCCGAGCGGGCTGTACGCCAAGAAGCCGATGCCGAGCTCCGCGCACGTCGCGAGCACGTCGTCCTCGGGATCGCGCGAGAAGAGGGAGTACTCCGACTGCACGCTGGCGATCGGGTGGACCTTCTGGGCGCGACGGAGCGTCTCCGAGCTCGCCTCCGAGAGCCCGATCGCGCGCACCTTGCCCTGCTTCACGAGGCTCGCGAGCGCCTCGACGCTCTCCTCGATCGGGCGCGACGTGTCGACGCGATGGAGCTGATAGAGATCGATCACGTCGATGCCGAGGCGCTTCAAGCTCCCCTCGCACGAGCGCTGGATGTAGGCGGGGCTGCCGTCGATCCCGCGCCGCGTCGGGTCGTTGGGATCGCGCACGATGCCGCACTTCGTCGCGACGACGAAGCGGTCGCGCTTGCCGGCGATGGCGCGGCCCACGAGCTCCTCGTTGATGTAGGGGCCGTACATGTCCGCGGTGTCGAGCAGATCGATGCCGAGCTCGAGCGCGCGGTGGATCGTCGCGATCGACTCGGAGTCGTCGCGCGTGCCGTAGAACTCGCTCATGCCCATGCAACCGAGGCCGAGCTCCGAGACGGTGAGGGGACCGAGCTTCCGCTTCTTCATGGGACGAGTGGTAGCACGCCGCTCAGTACCGCACGCCGAGTCCCACGGACGGGCCGACCATCGTCACCGTATCGCCATGCATCGCGAGGGACACGAACACCGCCGACTTCGCGACCGCATCCCCATCGGGAGCGATCACACGAGGCGTGCCGAACCGCGCGATGTCGAAGGTGGCCCGCACCATGAAGTCCCACACGCCTGCGAAGAAGCGACCGCCCGTCGCGCGGCCGACGAACAGACCACCCGTGGACACGCCATAGCCGATCCGCACTCGGCCGAGGACGTGCTCGAGGGCGACGCCCATGCGGGCGCCGTAGACCGAGAGCCCCTCGAGCGTGCTACCGCCATCGAACGTGATCGGGAACGACACCGTGAGCGCCGTGTAGCGTACGCCCGGCGCGATCGTGAGCGTCCCCAGCTCGACAGGGACTCGGTAGAGGAACCGCTGGCTGAACGCAGCGGTCCCCTCCACCTCCGTCACCGCTGCGAGCGCACTCCGACCCACGAGGAGCAGGCCCAGCAGGACGAGCGCGGACACCGGGCAACGATGACGCCCGCTCATCGGCAGTAGCTCCCGGCGTGGCCGCAGACGTTCCCGTTCTGGAGCTCGCTGCAGCTCGCGCCGATGATGCATCGTGCGGTCGCTTGGTCGATATCGGGAACGATCGGCGTAGAGCAGGTCTCTTCGTACGTGCAGGCGTAGCTCTGGGCGGTGCCACGCGCGCAGCACCCCTGGAGCTTCGCGACCGCGTCCTCGCACAGGAACTCGTCGCCGCGAATCGTGCACGCGGTCGGCGGGAACGCGAACGAGAGCGCAATCAGCAGCGCGACGAAGCCGGAACCCTGCCGAGCGACGCTCCGCGGGTGAGCTTTCATGGGCGCCCTCCGCTCGCTCCCGGTGTGCGCCCGAGCTCCGCCGCCACCCAGCGCCTCAGCTGCGCGTTGCGGGCCTCAGCGTGGGCTCCCGCGATCTGCGCTCCCGCGTCCGCCCACTCGCCCAGATCGAAGCGCGCGCGCGGGCGCCCATCCACCGCGACGTAGGTCCGGCGGACCGACGCGTAGCCGACGATGGCGGCCCAATGGCGACCGTCCGCGCTGACGACGAGCGAGTCCTCGATCACGACGTCGAACGCCGCGCGATCGTGATCGGTGACGACGACCGCTCCACCACCCATGCTCCCGACGTAGGCGTAGTCGCCCGCCTTGCCGATGCGGAGCGCCCGCGCTCCGAGCCAAGCGCCGCGCTCCTCATCGTCGACCACGACGACCGCACGCCCGCTGCGGCGCGCGATCCAGCCGACGTGCGCGCCGTCGGAGGACGTCACGATCGACTCGATCTTGTCCCACATTGGTACGACGGCGCCGCCATCACGGACGATCTCCTCGCCGCGCTCCGTCCGCCGCGCCACGCTCCAGTGCCCGCCCCCGATCGCGAGGTGATGCAGCCCACCTTCCAGCGGCGATTCGAGGACCGTCTTCCCGCCCACGACGACCGCGGTCACGTCACCCGCCCGCGCGATCCAACCGCCGTCGGCGAGCTCGTCGACCACGTCGTAGGCCGGCGAGACGTCCGTCCCGCGGACCACGCGCTCCTTCGCGCCCTGCCGTGCGACGTACGCCACGTCGTCGTCGATCCGCAGGTCGTGGACGCCGTCCCACGCCGGACCGACGCTCACCCCGTGCGTCACCCGCGCTTCGTCGCCGCGCCAACCGACGTAGACCACCGCCCCCGCGCGATCGAAGCCGAGCGTGCCGCGTTGGACGCCCGTGAGCTCGGTCCCTTCGTTCCCGTCCACCACGACGCGCCACGACGACCCGCGCGCGCCGGCGTAGGCGAGGTGCGCGCCGGTCGCATCGAATGCGACCTCGCCGATCGCATCCCACGTCGTCGCGGACGGCACGCCATCGCGGACGATCGACCAGCGCCCGCCGTCCAACACCGGGTACGCGAGGTGCTCGCCCGCCATCGCGATGCCCTCGATCCCGATCGCGTGATGCGGCTCGCGATCGACGCCGGCGACGACGACGCGCTGCGCACCGCCGCGCTCCACGACCCGGACGTCGCGCGCGCGGTCGGGCGTGCGCCCGCGCCAGACGACGAAGTCGCGCGCGCACGACGCCGTCAGGAGCAGCAGCGCGCACGCGACCGCGCGCTTCATCGGCGCGCGACCCCCAGCGTCCCGTGCATCGTTCCCTTGGCGACGGGGTGACCGCCGACCGCCGCGTGCACGTCGAAGCGAAGGAGCCCTTCGAGGCGGTGCGTCAGCGTGACCTCGTAGTCGATCCTTTGGCCGGCGAAGACGGGGCGCAAGAGCTTCACGTCCACCGCGGCGCTCATGCCGCCGTTCGCGAGCGGGTCCGCCTCGGCGAGCTTCGCTTCGAGCGCGACGGCGACGGGGTGCGGCTCCGCGATCGTGCGACGCGAGCGATCGAGCGCGCGGAGCGCTCCGACCGCGTCGTCCACCGTCGCGCCGTGCGCCACGAGCTCCGTCACGATCCGATCGATCACGGTCAGGAGGTTCGCCGTCTGGCCCATCCCTTCGATCGTGTAGACGCCGGGCCAGAGGTGGACGCCGGGGAAGTGCCCATCGAAGACGGGTTCGTTGGCCGAGACGTTGCGGTACGCCTTCATCCGCGGCTGTGCCCCGCGCGCCCATGCGACGACGCCGTCCACCATCAGGAACGGGCGCCGATGGGGCAGGAGCTTCGTGACGACGTCGGGTCCGAGTGCGAGCTCGATCATGGGTGACTCTCTTCGTGGACGGCGCGGGCGAGCATGGCGATGTCGGCGTCCGTGTCGGCGAGGCGCAGCCGGACCTTCGGCCCGAGACCTTCGCGGAGGAGACCGCGCTGGGTGCGGCCCGGCGCGAGCGCGATCACGTCGGTGACGCCTTCGCGCACGAACGTCTCGAGCACGCGATCCCAAGCGACCGGAGCGCCGACCTGCTGCGCGAGCTCGGGGCGCTCCCCTTCGGCGAGCACCCGCCCGTCGAGGCCGGTGACGAGGCGTGGCCGGCGGAGCGGCGTCCGCGGCGCGAGCTCCGCGAGGGCGCGCGAGAGCTCGGCGGCCGCGGGTGCGACGAGCGCGGAGTGCCATGGACCCGAGACGCGCAGCCGCCGCCCGCCGAACCGGCGCTCCACGGCCGCGACCGCCGCGAGCTCGCCGGCGTAGACGCGCTGAGCGGGACCGTTGCGCGCGGCGAGATCGAGCACGCCCACGGCGCGCCCGCACGCGAGGACGTCTTCGATCGCGACGCCTGCGCCGAGCGCGATCATCCCGCCCGGGTGCGCGCTCGCTTCTCGCTCCATCGCGACGCCGCGCGCACGCGCGAGGCCGATCGCCTCCGCGGCCTCGATCGCCCCGGTCGCCGCCCACGCCCCGAGCTCGCCGACGGAGTGGCCCGCGACGAGGTCGACCGCCACGCGCGCCGTCACGCGCGCCCACGCGGCGAGGCCGAGCGCGACGAGCACGGGCTGCAGGATCGAGGTGCGCGCCAGCTCCGGCCCGAACTGCGCGAGCACTCGCGGCACGTCCAACCCGCACGCCGCCGACGCCGCGGCGAGGCAAGGATCGTCGCTCCACGCCGCGCCGACCCCGGGCTCTTCGGCGCCCTGGCCTGCGAACACGGCGGCGACGACGGGCTTCACAGCGAGAGCCCCCCATCGATCGCGAGCGCCTGACCCGTGACGTAGCTCGCCGCATCCGACGCGAGGAAGGCGACGACGTTCGCCACCTCGGCCGCAGTGCCCAAGCGCTTCGCAGGCACGAGCTCCAGGATCTTGGTGCGGAGCTCGTGCGACGTCCGCGCTCCCATGCCGGAGTCGATCAGCCCCGGGAGCACGGCGTTGACGCGGATCCCGTGGGGCGCGAGCTCGGCCGCGAGCGAGCGCGTCAGCGCGACGACGCCCGCTTTGGCCGCGGCGTAGTTGGCTTGGTTCGGCAGCACCCGAACGGCGGACGCCGACGCCACGTTGATCACGCTGCCGGAGCGACGACGGAGCATCCCGGCGACGACGGCTCGACAGACGTGGAACGTGCCATCGAGATCGGTGCGCACGACGCGGTCCCATCGCGCCGCGTCCATCATCGCGAACGGTCCGTCGTCGACGACGCCGGCGTTGTTGACCACGACGTCGATCGGGCGCCGTCGATCCAGGTCCGCCACCGCGCGCTGCACGTCGTCGGCCTTCGTCACGTCGAACGCGAGGAGCTCGCCGGTCCCTCCGGCTTCGACGACGGCCGCGAGGGTCGCCCGCGCGTCGTCTTCGCGCCGGCGGTACGCGACGGCGACGAACGCGCCGTGATGTCCGAACTGCTCGGCGATCGCGCGGCCCAAGCCGCGCGCGGCGCCCGTCACGAGGATGGTCTTTCCGGAGAACGTCGTCATCGGTCGAAGAGCGGGGGGGAGGAGATCTCGTCGCGCGTGTCCCACGAGTGGCGTTGGAGATCGAGGTGCAGGCTCAGGTTGTTCGGGAGTGGCGGGGTCACCGTCGCGAGCGGAGTGCGCGCGCCCTCGGCGACCACCGTGAAGTCGGCGATGCCGGGGTGGGCCCAACGCGCGTCGACGAGCGCGAGCACGACCGCACCGCCGCGCAACGGCGACGCGCCCGCGTTGGCGACGACGCCGACGGGCTCGCCGAAGAGCTGGACCTCGGCACCGACCGGGACGACCGAGGGCGCGACGCCCATCACGAGGCGCCGCTTCGGACCGGCAGCCCGGTGGGCCGCGAGCGCAGCCGAGCCGACGTAGTCCTTCGTGCGCGAGGCGCGCCATTGGAGCTGGAGCTCCAGCGGCGTCACGTCGAGTCGTCCCTCGCGGCGAACGTTGAAGAACCAGTTCTCGAGCGCACACTGATCGAGCACGTCGAGCTCGGCGGGCGTGAGGCCGAAGCGCTTCCCCGCGTCGAGGAGCCTGGCTTCCAGCGCATCGGCCTCGGCGAGCGGGACGACCAGGTCGTAGCCGAACTCGCCCGTCTTCCCCGCGCGCAGCACCCAGCCGCCGAACGCATGGAACCCGCTCAAGTACGGGAGCCCGACGACCTCGGGCCCGACGACGCTCCCGAGGAGCTCCCACGCGAAGGGACCGTTGAGGGAGACGACGCGGTGTCCGAGCGAGAGCTCTTCGAGCTTCGACCCCGGCCGCACGTGGGCGCGCGCGTGCTCCGCGAGCGAAGGTCCGCGTGACTCGGCGAGGAAGACGAACGCATCGTCGTCGCGGAGCACGTACACGTCCGCCAGCGGGCGCGCGCGCTCGTCGAGCCACAGCGTGTGCCGCGCCTGCCCGTCGCGGAGCAGGATGTCGCCCGAGCACAGTGCGTTCGCCGTCTCCCACGCGTCGTCACCGGTGACGCGCAGCGCGACCACGTGCTCCGCGCGAGTGAGCGCGACTGCGCTCCGGACCGCCGTCATCGCCCGCTCATCCATCGCCGACCTCGAGTGCGAGCACGGCGTCGACGAGCGTCCCCACCGTCCGCATCGTTCGACGATCCATCGTCCCCTCCGCGAAGCGGAGCCCGAACGCGTTCTCGACGCCCACCATGAGCTCGACCGCGTCGACCGAGTCCAACGAGAGCCCGGTTCCGAAGAGCGGCGTGTCGGGGTCGATCTCGTCGGGCTCGCGCCGAACCGAGAGGTTCTCGATCAGCACGCGCTTCACGCCCTCGAGCACCTCGTCCCTCCGCCGCACCTGACGTTCGAGCTCGTCTCTCGTCATGCCTCGTCTCCTTCGAGCAACAGCGCGACGCTCGCACCACCACCGCGGGTGGCGACCAACACCGAGCTCGCCGCGCCGGTGCGAATCAGCTCGGCGGCGAGGACGCTCGCGATCGCCGTCGTCGCGGCGGGCGCGTCGATCCCGAGCGACGTCAACGCGAGCGTCGGGGCCGCGACGCCGACGTCTCCGACGTCGCAGAGGACCCGATCGGGCCGCGCGCCAGCGAGCACGTGGCGGACCGCGACCGCGAGCCCTTCGCCCGGCGCGGACACCGCGAAGCGGCGCAGCCGCACCGCGCGCCCCGCGGGCCGCTCGGCACCGAGGACGAGCGCGCCCACGCCATCCGATTCGCCCGGCGCGGGCTCCGCGGCGAGCTCGTCGACCGCTGCGGCGAGCGCGCAGTCGACCTCGCGCCGGCGAGCGAGCAGGTCGGCTGCCTGCGCGATCGCGAAGGCGCCCCCGCCACGCCCGAGCGTGAACGTGGTCGTGGGTCCCCGGAGCGACATGAGCTTCGCGACCTCGCCCGCGGGAGCGTTGAGGACGAGCTTCGCGAACGCCGTCGCGTTCAAGCGCGCGAGCCCGCGCTCGTCGACGCTGCGCCGGAACTCGCCCCCGCTCGCCGCCGAGAACGCGGTCACGCTCGTGAAGAGCGCGATGCGCTCGCGCAGCCCCCCGCGCGGAACGACGCGCGCCGCCGCGAGCGCGCGCGCGCACGCACTCGCGAGGAGGCGCGTCGAGGGATCCATCCCGCGCTCGTCCGCCATCGGGAGATCGTCCGCGAGCCGCGGCGCGACGGTGCGACGTTCGATCGGGCGCCCCGCTTCGAGCGCGCGCAGCAGCGCCGCCGGCTCCGTCGCCGTTCCCGCGAGCACCGCCCCGCCCAGCACCCACACCGGGCGCGGCTCCATCGCGGTCACCGGCGCCGGCGGCACGCTCGGCTCTCCGAGGAGGACCGCGCAGTTCGCCCCACCGAACGCGGCGTTCAACGAGAGCGCGACGTGGACCGAGGCCGCGCGCGGCGCGGGGACCGGATCCGGCGGAGCCCCCCGGCGCGGCTCGCCGAAGTGGGCCGTGGGGGGCAAGCGCTGCGCCTCGAGCGCGAGCAGCGTCAGCACGAGCTCGAGAATCCCGGCCGCGCCTTGGGCGTGCCCGAGGAAGCTCTTGCTCGAGCTGATCGGCAGCGTCACGCGCTCGAGCGCGGCACCGATCGCGAGGATCTCGGCCGGGTCGTTCGCTTCGGTACCCGTGCCGTGCGCGTTGACGTAGTCGACCGCGCCCGGAGCGACGCCCGCATCCGCGAGCGCGAAGCGAATCGCGCGCGCGAGCCCGCTCCCGGTCGGATCCGGCGAGGTCGGGTGATACGCGTCGGCCGAGAGCCCGTATCCCAGCACGACCGCCCGCGCTCGCGCCGCGCGCGCGCGCGCATCTTCCTCGCGCTCGAGGACGAAGAACCCCGCGCCCTCGCCGAGCGTCGTCCCGGTGCTCCGACTGAACGGCGCGCACGGCTTCGCGCCGAGGACGCCGAGGGCGTGGAAGCCGGCGAAGAGCTCGCTCGAGAGGACATCGGTTCCTCCCGCGAGCACGACGTCCGCCGAACCCGCGCGGAGCAAGTCGCGCGCGACGCCGACCGCGGTCGACGACGACGAGCACGCGGTCGACACCGTCACGCGCGGACCCCCGAGCTCGATCGCGGCCGCGATCGCATCCGTGAGCTCGGCCAACCGAGCGCGCCCGCTCCCCACGCTGCTCCCGACCACGATCCCGACGCGGCTACCCTTCACGTCGCAGCGCGCGTCGGCGAGCGCCTCGCGCGCGGCGATCGCTCCGAACCGAATCGCGAGCTCGTCGTCCTTGCCCTCGACGCCGGGGACCATGGCTCCGAGGTGCGTGCGCATCTCGGCCGTCGAGAAGCGCGTGATGGGGCCAATCGCGTCGACGGGCTCGTGGAGCGCCCGCGCGAGCGCCCCCACTCCGATGCCGAGGGGGGACACGGCACCCGCTCCGGTGACGACGACGCGCATGCGTCACTCGTCGTCGGTGGAGACGGACTTCGCTCGTGGCTCGGTCGCTGCCATGATCGCGCCGACGAGGAGGACGATGAGCGCGGCGAAGCCGACGACGGCGCCGAGCGTGATCAGGAACGCTCCCCCGATCTCGCCGGTCGCCGCGATCATGAGCCCACCGGCCCCGGCGAAGATGGCCCCGAGACCGAGCAGCGCGCCCCCGACGATGAGCACCGTCGTGCTCGAGCGATGTTGCTCCGGCGGCGCCCCGACCGACGACGCGAGCGTGAGGTGCGCGGTCCCTCCCGCCTCCGGTCCGAACAACCCGAGCTCGGTGAGCTTCGCCGCCGCTGCGCGCTGCACCTCGGCGTCGCGCCCCACGTGCTCCGTGACCCGACGCGTCTTGTCGACGCACTCGTCGAGGAGCGCGTCGACGGATTGGTTCTGCATCCGCCACGAGACGTGCGCCGCCGCGGCACGCATCTGCGAGCGCCGCTTCGCACCGAGCCCCGCCGTCTTCGCATGATCGTCCAGCTTCTCGACGACCTTCATCCCGAGATCCGGCTCGGAGCGGAGCCGCGCCTGCAACGCTCGGCGTTCGGCGGGGGTGAGCTTCTCGAGGAAGTCGGTGAGGGACATCATCGAGTCGTCCATGTCGGGCATGGCGCGCCACATGCGCTCCTGCACGTCCGGCCGGGCTTGCACCTCCGGCGGGAGCTCCCGGAACGTCGCGGCGACGTGCATCGAAGCGAGCGCCTTGGTCGTGAGCTCGTGACCACGGCGCAGGCGCGGCGAGTCCGGCACGTTGGCACCGAGGAAGACGTCGGTCGCGGGTGGCGAGCTCCGCAGCCGCGCAAGGGTTGCGTCGAGGTCCGCGAGGATGGCGTCCGCCTCTTGCGCCGACAATGGGGGAACGGTGACCGCGGGCTTCGGAGCTCCAGCGCAGCCGGCGACGGTGGCCGCGACTCCCAACTTGAGAAGATCTCGACGATCCATGATCCCCCTGAGCATCCACTTTACGTGCCACTCGCAACTCGCGCAAACGCGGGCCTCAGTGTTGCTCGGCGACGACACGGTGTCCTGCGCGGCAACAATCCACTGGAGCCCGGCGCTCACGCTTGCTACGCCCCGCATCGTGCGACGCACCAAGACTTGGCTCCGCGAGAAGAACGTCCTCGTCACCGGCGCTGCCAGCGGCATCGGGCGCGCCACGGCGCTCCGCTTCGCGGACCGCGGCGCCCGGCTCGTGCTGTGCGACCGCGACGGGGACGGCCTCCGTGCGATCGAGCGCGAGTGCGCGCGCCGCTCGGACGTGATCCTCGCGAGCGTGCTCGACGTCGCCGATCGCACCGCCTACGCCGAGTTCGCGGGCGCCGTGCACGCGCAGGTCGATGCGCTCGACGTCGTCGTGAACAACGCCGGCGTCGGGCTCTCGGGCGGGATCCTCGACACGCCGCTCGAGGACATCGACTGGGTCCTCTCGATCAACCTGGGCGGCGTGATCCACGGCTGCCACTTCTTCTGTCCCAAGATGGTAACGGCACGGCGGGCCGGGCACGTCGTCAACGTCGCGTCGATCCTCGGGCTGTTCGCGACTCACGACTCGCTCGGATACTCGACCTCCAAGTTCGGTGTGGTGGGCTTCTCGGAGGCGCTCCGCGCCGAGCTCCACCCGCACGGCGTGGGCGTCTCGACGATCTGTCCGGGGATGATCGACACGTCGATCGTCGCCAAGGGCCGCTACCGCACGAGCGGCGACGCCGAGAAGGTCCGCGCCGAGACCGTAGCCACCTTCGCTCGCTTCGGTCACTCGCCCGAGGTGGTCGCCGCCGCGGTCGAGCGCGCCGTGCTCGAGGATCGCCCGCTCCTCCCCGCTGCACCCGAGGCGTGGGCCTTCTGGTGGGCGAAGCGCGCGTTCCCGGCGACGTTCGGCCGCGTCGCCGCCTTCGTCGGCGGCCGGCTCGCCAAGCGCTCGCGCAGATGATGCGGGGTGACGCGCCGGCCGTGGCACGCTAGCGTGGCCGCCATGGTCGACGCTGCGATCCTCCGCGAGCTCCTCGGGCGCACCCTGGAAGGCACGAACTTCGCGGGCTTGGGGGAGCGCTACGAAGGCAAGGTCCGCGACAACTACTCGAAGGGCGGGCGGCGGTTCCTCGTCGTCACCGATCGCATCAGCGCGTTCGACCACGTGCTCGGCACGATCCCGCTCAAGGGGCAGGTGCTCAACCAGCTCGCGGCGTGGTGGTTCGAGCAGACCAAGAACGTGGTGCCGAACCACGTGATCGCCGTCCCCGATCCGAACGTCCTCGAGTGCGTGGATTGCGAGCCGCTCCTCGTCGAGATGGTCGTGCGGTCGTACCTGACGGGGACGACCTCGACGAGCATCTGGACGCACTACGAGAAGGGCTCGCGCAACTTCTGTGGGCACGCGCTCCCCGACGGGATGAAGAAGCACCAGGCGCTCCCGGCGCCGATCCTCACGCCCGCGACGAAGGCGCCGAAGGGCGAGCACGACGTGTCGGGCTCGCGCGAGGAGATCCTCGCGTTCGGCCAGGTCACCGCGGCCGACTTCGACGCGGCCGCCGCGCTCGCGATGAAGCTCTTCGCCGCCGGCCAAGCGCTCGCCGCCGAGCGCGGTCTGATCCTCGTCGACACGAAGTACGAGTTCGGCAAGACGAAGGACGGCAAGATCATCGTCATCGACGAGATCCACACGCCCGACTCGTCGCGCTACTGGATGAAGGACTCCTACCCCGCGCGCTTCGCCGCCGGACAAGATCCGGATCCGCTCGACAAGGACTTCGTGCGCCGCCACTACCTCTCGATCGGCTACAAGGGCGACGGGCCGCCGCCGCCGATGCCGGACGACGTGCGGATCGGTGCCGCGCAGCGCTACATCGAGGCCTTCGAGCGCATCACGGGGACCACGTTCGCACCGAACCTGGAGCCGCCGCTGCCCCGGATCGCGAAGAACCTGGGTCTCTGAGCGCGCTTCACCCGCCGGAGTGCCAGCGCACGACGACGCAGCGCGCTTCACGGCACTCCGCTCGCTCGAACGCCGGTTGGTACCGCACCACGGGTGGGCACCCGCTCGGCATCTTGCAGTCGGCGCTCGCGCAGCTTGCTTCGTGGGCGTCGAGCGCGTGCTTCGACGCGGGGTACTCGTGATCGAACGGACACGTGCAGCACCCGGTGGGCTCCGCGGTGAGCACGCAATCGGCGTCGACCTTGCAGCCCGTCGCGGCGAGGCGCAGCGGGGCGGGTGCGCTCGCGTCGATCGGAGGGGACGCCACGGGCGCCGCATCGACGCGCGGCGTGGGCGCCGATGCCGTGACGGCGAGCGGAGCGGTGGCGACGGGAGCAGGCTCGGTCCTGCAGGCGCAAGCGACGACCACGAGCACCGCGAACGAGCGCGTCATAGAGAGAACGGGGTCGGCATCAGCAGCGCGACGAAGGTCAGCAGGGTGAGAACGGCAACCAGCTTCCGCCCGCCCCCCAGCGGCGCCTCGCCCGTGGACGGATGGTCGAGGAGTGGATGGCCGGTGAACGTGCCTGCACGCGCCTCCATGGCGATCAGGATTCCGAGGTTCACGAACCACGCGAGCCAGACGACGAGCCGATCGGCCCAGGTCGCGAGCTGGGTGATGACCAGGAGCGAGCCCGCCATCGCGCCACGGGTGCGGATCGACAATGCGGTCGGAGGGAGGCCGCTCGCCGAGTGCCGTGCCGGAGTGCTGATGGTCCCGAGGATGGCGACGATCTCGAACCAGAAGACCCACCAAGCCGAATCTTTGACTGCAGACCCGAGGTGCGTGAGCCCGAGGCCCATGCGCAGATCTTGCACCACCCGACTGCCGAAGGAGAGAAAGAAGAAGACGAGTAGCGCGCGATGGATCGTCTGCGCGAAGCGATCCTGGCGCGGCCCAAAGAGCGCGTAGGCGACGTGACCCCCATCCAGCTGGCTGACCGGGAGGAGGTTGATCATCGTGACGAGGAAGCCACCCCAAGCCCCGAGCGCGACGGGGTGCAGCACGACGTCCGAACCTTCGGGGATCGGAGGGGCGAAGAAGTGGTCGAGTGCCTTCACCAAGAGCGAGGTCCCGAGCTCCCCCATTTCACTCGTGATCGGAACCACTTTCGAGTGACTCAACCCCCACGCGTAGAGCGGGAGCGCGAGTGCAAGTCCGCCGAGGGGGCCTGATGCGCCGATATCCAAGAGCGCACGCCGAGTCGGAATCGTGCCGCGCATTCGGATGACGGCTCCCATCGTCCCAAAAGGGGACAAGAGGGGGAGGGGTATGAAGTACGGGGGCGACGCGTCGACGCGGTGAATTCGGGCCGCGATCCAGTGCGAGAGCTCGTGCACGGACAAGATGCCCATGAGAGAGCCCGTGAACATCAACGCGCCTTTCGCCGCGCTCACCGAGTCGCCTTCGCCGAAGAGAACCCAATGCGTCCCGAACACGCTCACGAGCGTGGCCACGAACAGGATCGCGTTCAGACGCATCGACGCCCGCGGCGCCGAATCAGCCTCCGGAGACTTCACGGAGGGCGGCGGCGAGTCGCTCGAGTTGGACGGAGAGTTGGGCATCCAGGGTTCCGAGATCCGTATGCAACCGAAGCGAGCCGCGCGCAAGCGCGGGATCCTCGCCCAGGGTCACCACCAGCGGGGCGAAGCGGCCGAGCTCGCGCCGCAGGAGCGCGGCGTCGTCGGGGTGGGCGTCGATCCGCGCGGACCGCGCCCCTTGCGCCTCGGCCAACGCCTGCGCGGCCAGCGCCGCGACGAGAGACGGGTCGAGCCGAAGCGACTCGCCGAGCAGGCGCTCCGCCAAGATCCGCGCGAGCCCGATCGTCTTGTCGAGCGAAGCCGCACCCGCTGCCTCTTCACGCGCACGGAGCGCGAGCCACGCGGCCGCGAAGCGGGCGGCCTCGAGCTCCCGCGCCTCGCGCTGGGCCGCCGCCGCGACGTCGGCGGAGCGCGCCCGTGCCTCGGCCTCGATCGCAGCGGCTTGCTCGCGCGCGCGTTGCACGAGCGCGGTCGCCGCGGCCCGGGCGTCGAGCTCTTCCCGAGTGATCCGCGCCCGCCGCGGCTCGCTCACGACCGCTCGCGCCGGGACGGTGCCATCGCCGCGGAGCACGCGCCCCTTCGTCAGCGCCACGGATCGAGCTCCATCGCTTGGAGGGCGCGCTTCACGGCGTCGATCTCGGCGGCCAGCGCCCGGGCGCGGTCGAGCTTGGCCCCCGCGCGGAGGACGCGCCCCAGCGGCGCGACGCGAGCGCTCGCGGCCTCGTCGAGGTGCGCCAGCGCGGCTTCGGCGTCATCGCCGAGGAACGCACACGTGACGAGGAAGGTGCTCTCCCACACGCGGCGAGCGTACCACGGCCTCACATGCCGAAGCCGAGCTGCACGCCGAGCCCGGAGACGAAGCTCCCACGGTCGGTCCCGAAGTCGACGAAGAGCTCGCCGTGCTCGAAGAAGACGGAGGCGACGAGCGCGAGCGCGAGCAGCAGATCGTCCCCCTTCTTCGCGTCCTTGAACGACTCGGCGAGCCGCGGAAACAAGCGCGGCGCGGTGTAGCCGGCCGACACCCGCGCGCGCCAGACGAGCGCGGACTCGCGCGTGTTGTCGAGGAGTGCCCAGCGATCCTCGCCCACCGTCGTCGCCACGCCGAGGAAGGCGAAGAAGCTCCGCACCGCGCCCGTATCGCGCGCGTCGTGCGAGCGCGCGTAGCCGATCCGCGCGTACGGCCCGACGAGCCAGCGCTCGCCCCACCGCCCTTCGCCGGCCGCGCAAGGTCCCCCGCACGAGTCGGCCCGGAGCGACTCGCCGAACGAGCCGGTGGCTCCAATGGAGAAGAAGAGACCGCTGTAGTGATCGCGCTTGAACGAGAGGCGCGCGAACGGGACACCCGCGTGCACGGTCGCACCGACGAAGCCCGACGCGAACGCGCCGCCGCTCGAGGGCGCCCAGGCGGTGTGCGCGTCGAACGCGACGTCGCCCTCGAAGCGCAGCACGCGCACGGTCGAGAGCGCGGGTGCGACGCCGGTCGCCTCCGTCTCCTTCGCGGCCTCGGCCGCCATGCCGTCGACGTCCGAGTGGGGGCGCGGCGGCGGAGCGGTCGCCACCGGCGGTGGCGCGGACGCGCTGACCGGTGGCGCGGGCGGTTTCTCGGGCGGGGGCGGCACCGCGGCGGTCTTGCGCTCCATCCCGTCGGCGTCGAAGCGGCGCGACTCGCCGACGCGAGCGTCTTCCACCCAGTCCGTCTCGGTGCGCGCGCCGTCTTCCTCGAACTCGATCCAGAGCCCGTCGCGCTTTCCCGCGCGGTACGTGCCGGCGACGAGCCGCTGCCCGTCCTTGCCGTAGCGGGCGTACGGCCCGTCGAGGATGCCGTGCGAGTAGACCATCGACTCGGTCATCTGGCCGGTCCCGGGATCGACGACGTAGGCCGGCCCGTGCTTCGTGCGGCTGAGCGGCAACACGCACGCGCCGCCAGTCACGTCGACGTCGAGCTCGGCGCCGGTTGGACACGTCATGTCCGCGACGAGCGGCGGGCGATAGTTGCACCCTGCAATCAAAAGCCCGCCACCGACGGCGAGGAGGAGCGCGCGCTTCATTTCGCCACCCACCGATCTTCCCGGCGCCGGGCCTGGCCGTCTTCTTCGAGCTTCTCGAGGTGCATCGCGAGGCTCATCGCCGCGAACGGCCACATCGGCTTCGGCGTGTCGGCGTAGGCTTCGGGGACCAGCCCCTCGACCGTCGCGCCCGCCTCCCCCGCGCCGCGGAGCGCGGCGAGCACCTTCCCTTCGCGGGCCAAGCGATGCGCAACGTAGTGCTCGAAGAGCTTCGTCGGCTCGGCGATCGGATCGCCGTGCGCCGGGAGCGCGAGCGCGCCGTCGAGCGCGGCCAAGCGCCGGAGCTGCGCGAGGTAGGTGCCCATGTGGCCCTCGCCCGGCGCGATCAGGATCGTGCCCACGCTCGCGACCATGTCGCCGACGACGAGCGTGCGATCGGTGCGCTCGTGCAGGCACAGGTGACCGACGGCGTGACCGGGCGTGTGGAGGACCTCCCACCGCTCGGGGATGGGTCCGGCGAGATCGATCACGTCACCATCGGCAAGAAGACGCGCGAACGGCGCCTCGACGCGCTCGGCCGTGAGCGCGTGGCCCCACAGCGGGAGACCGGTCTCCTTCGCGAGGAACGCGGCTCCACCCACGTGATCCTCGTGGTGATGCGTGACGAAGATCGCCTTCGGGGTCCGCCCTTGCGAGCGAAGGCTGCCCACCCACTCGACCCAGGCGCGGCGCTCGTCTTCGTACGGCGTCGCGGGCTCCACCAGAATGACCTCGGCGGCGCCGAGGGCCCAGCTGTTGGTGTGCGTGGCAGGCGGGAGCGTCGGGGTTCGGGTCGGGAACGCCGTGATCGAACGGCTCACTTCGCGAGGACGCATCTCGAGCGACGATAGTACCGGAGCCCGGCCCCGCCATGGTCAGTTTGCCCATCGGCCAAAGCCGAGGACCGATCCGGCGTCCAAGCGCCATGCGTCGGCTCCGCCTGCTCCGTCCCTGCCCCGAGGTGCCACCGGCCCTGCGCGAAGCCGTCGAGACGCACGGCCACGGTCACTGCGAGGCGTGCGACGAAGAGGTCGTCGATCTCACCGGCCCCGACGGGCCCGCGCTGGCGGAGCGCCGTGGGGGCAGGCTCTGCGGGCGCGTCGCGGTGGCGGCGGCTGCGCTCGCCGTCGCGGCGACGAGCGCGTGCTCGAGCGCGGACCTGAGCCCCGCACCGGCGGCCCCGGCGACGACGACCGCGCCGCCACCCACGGTCGACGCAGGCACGCTGCCGGACGACACGGTCTACTACGGCTTCATCGAGTACGACGAGCCCGTCACGCCGCCGCCGACGAACGCGCCTGGAAGAGAGAAGCCGCGGTAGCAAGATTGCGTCGCACCCGAGTGTCCGAGCCGTTGTTCCCTTGCGGGACGATTCCTTATCGGGCGCTCTCCCACTGAGCTCGCTGACGTCGCGTCCGTGGATCTTGCTTTCGGGAGCCATGCGTCGACGACTCACGTCGTCGGCCCGATCTCGAGGTGCACGTTGTTGAAGTCCGGGTCGTCGATCGTTCCTCCGTGACGACAGCGCCATCCGGGGGGCAGCGCCTTCATCTTCACTTCCTGCCCCTCGGGGACGACTGCGCCGAACGCCTGCATCTCGATGAAGCGGTTGCACAGATCTTCGACCGCCGGACCGAGCTCCCGTGTGACGCCGCGCACGCTCAGGTCGGGACGGCCGAACTTGATCATGCCCCGCGTGTGGTACCAGCTCGTGCGCCCATCTGGCTCCCCGCTCACCAAGATCACCGCGTGGTGGCGCGGAACCGCACCCGCGGGCTCGAAGGCGCGGGTGCGCCGCTCCGCTGGGACCTCGCGGGCTTCCTCGCTCCGGATGGAACGAAGACCGTGGGCTCGACCTGCGGGAGGCGCGGGCGTACGGTCGCAAGAACCAATGAACGAGGAGAAGATCGCCGCTGCCGTTGAAGTACGGCCGCATCCCAACGGGGGATTCACCCTCCGCATAGGCATCGACGCGATGGTCGAGCTCCTGCCCGCTTTCGAGTCCGTGAAGTCCTACAGCAACGGTCCCGCGTGGAGCGGTCTCATCGACTACATCATTGCGACCGATCCACGCGTCGCCGACTACGAGATGGACTCCGAAGGACGGTGCTGGTCTGCCACTCGCGACCCTCTCGACCGCCTTCGTGCGATCCTGCTCGAGGCCGTCGTCGACGAAGCGAAGATCACCGCGCTGATCCTCGCCGGTCGCGCGGCTGGATTTGGGCACGGCGAGCTCTGAGACGACACTCGCTCGGGACCGGGAGCTCATCGACTCACTCGGTCCCGAGGTGGGCGACCCGTGTCGTGAGTTAGCGGTTGCTGCATTGTCCGCGACGACACTCCATCCCGGAAGTGGACTTGACCCCGCACTTGCCGGCTACGGCATGGGTGCTGACATTCCCGTTCCGGTGGCGGCGGAGGCTTGCGCAGGACGGCGCGTTGCTCGGGCAGTTATCGCGCATCTTCGCGGAGGCGGTGCAAGCGTTCTACGGCGGCGTGCGCAAGGACAAGACGGGCGCGGTGACGGTGGTGCAGCGCACTTCGTCGGATCTACGCCTCAACCCGCACCTCCACGTGGTGTTCCTCGACGGCGCGTACCGCGAGGAGCAAGGCAAGCTCGCGTGGCGGGAGCTCGCGCACCTCCAGACGCGGGAGGTGGGGGAGGTGCTCGCGACGGCGCTGCGAAGGATGTCGCGCTTCCTCCGGCGCCGAGGGTTGCTCGGCCGGATCGAGGACGACAACGATGCCGACGAGGGCAGCGACGACGCGACCGACGCACGCCTCGCCGCGTCGGCGGTCTCGGGGCGGGTCCCGCCGGCGGGACCGCAGTGGGGATTGCCGCCGCTCGAGCCGAGCGCGCTCGCGTTCGACAAGCCCCTGTGCGCGTCGCTCGACGGCTTCACGCTGCACGCCGCGACGCGAGCCGGCGCCCACGACGCGACCGGTCGCGAGGCCCTGCTCCGTTACGTCCTGCGTCCGCCGGTTGCGCAAGAGCGCATCACGCACAAGCCCGGCGGCCTCGTGCGCATCACGCTCAAGCGTGCGTACCAAGATGGGACGGTCGCGGTCGAGGTGGATCCGCTGTCGCTCCTCTGCCGCCTCGCCACCAGCGTCCCGCCCCCGCGCTTCCATACCGTCAAGTACGCCGGCGTTCTCGCGCCCGCGAGCCCGTGGCGAAAGGCGGTCGCCCCGGCGACGAAGGACCCCGCCATCCCTGAGTCCGCCACCGCTGCGAACGACGACGACAGGCCCCGCCGTCGCTACAGTCCCTGGGCCGAGCTCCTCAAGCGCACCTTCGCCATCGAGGTCCTCCAGTGCCCGACCTGTGCGGGCCGCATGAAGCTCCTCGCCGTCGTCACCGAACCGAAGAGCGCCGCACGGTTCCTCCGCGCCCTCGGAGAACCCGACGACGTGCCCGGGCGTTCCCCCAGCAGGGGGCCCCCTTACTGCAAGAGCACCGTCCTCCGCCGTCGTGCGCTCGGCCACGCCGCGTAGCTCAGGCCGAGCTCCATCGGGCCTGCCGAACTCAGCCCCATCTCGCCTTCCTCCAGCCGAAGTTCGGGGCGTTCGTGGCCATCTCCCCTCCGTACCATCCCGCGGAGCGTCCGCTCGAGGAGCCCCGCGACGGGTTCGGCGGCTCCGGTTGGCCGCTTGATTTTCCTACGCGCCGCCGGCGGTGATCCGTCCGAGATCGACGGCGTCGTCTTTCCATTCCGCGGCGATCGTCGCGAGGGCGTCGAGTCCCTGCATCGCCTTCTCGGTCTGACCGGACAGCCACGGCGCGAACTGGAGCTCGGCGGGCCGGTTCTGCTTCTCGTAGAAGACGAGTACGCCGGCTTCGATGATGCCGTCGCAGAGCGCGTGGGTGCGGAGCACCGGAAAGCGCGAAGGGGCCGCTCGGGATGATCTTGCCGCCGCCGGCGATCCCGTCGAGGTACTCGCAGATCACCACCGAGTCGAAGAGGGGACCGTGCTCGGGCGTGACGAGCACCGGGATCTTCGAGAGCGGGTTCTCGTGCGAGAGCGTCGGATCCGTCTTCAGCGGCGACGGACGGAGGAACGTGGTCTCGATCCGATCGGCGACCCCGAGCTCGTGCGCGGCGACCATGACCTTGCGGACGAAGGGCGACGTGGGCGTATGGTAGAGCTTCATCGGCTGACTACTTTGCACGGCACGACGAGGATCGGAAGGCTCGCATGTACTGCGCCTTCCTCTTCTTCGATGCCGCGCGCCAGACCGAGACTGCGTGCCCGTCATGATGGCGACGACGGATGCGTTCGGGCTCCGCGAGGTCGCGCCCTCCCTCGAGGCGCACGGCGAGATCTGCGTCGGAGCGACGCCACGGGACGCGAGGCGTTGCTCCGCTATGTGATCCGGCCACCGGTCGCGCAAGAACGTGTTCAGGCGCGCCCCAGTGGCCTGATCCGGATCGCTCTCGAGCGTGCGTACCAAGACGGGACCGTCGCAGTCGAGATGGATCCGCTGTCGCTCCAGTGGCGCCTCGCCACGAGCGTCCCGCCCCCGCGCTTCCACACCGTGAAGTACGCCGGCGTCCTCGCCCCCGCGAGCCCTTGGCGACAGTCGGTCGCCCCGGCCCCGAGGGACCTCGCCATCCCCGAGTCCTCCGCCGCAGCCAACGACGACGACAGGCCCGCCGTCGTTACCGACCCTGGGCCGAGCCGCTCAAGCGCACCCTCGCCGTCGACGTCCTCCAGTGCCCCACGTGCGAGGGCCGCTTGAGGCTCCTCGCCGTCGTCACCGACCCCAAGAGTGTCGAACGGTTCCTGCACGCCCTCGGCGAACCCGACGACGTGCCGGGTCGTGCACCGAGCAGGGGGCCTCCCTACTGGAAGAGCACCGTTCTCCGCCGTCGTGCGCTCGGCCACGCCGCGTAGCGCCGGCGGAGCCCCATCGACCCCGCCGAATCCCGCCGAGTTCCGCCCGACTTCGCCGTCCTCAGCCAACATTCCGGCCACATTCCTCGCTCCAGGCGATGCTTGTGGGTACCCTCGAACGGGCCGGCGAGGGTTGCGAGGATTCCACAGGTCCCGTTTGAGTCCTTGTCTTTCCTATGCGCAGACGCCCTGCGGGGATCCCAATTTGGGATGGGTGAAGGCGCGCCGGATGGGCCGCCGCTCCTGCTTCGCTAGCGGAGGCGAAACGACCTCTTGGTGCCGCCTGAACTCGACCGCGAGCATCAGGGTCTTCTCGAACAAGCCGCAGTTGCCTGCGTTCAAGGGGCCGAAGAAGACGGTGCCTCGGCCTGCGGGGATTCCGAAGAAGGCGCTGACGACAAGGGCTGAGCCAACCGCACCGACGGAAATCCTCCCCCAGTGGTCCCTGCTCGAAGGAGAGGCGAATCGCTTCGCCAAGTTCCTTGGCGAACTGGTCTCGAACCGGCGCTTTGTCGTCCCCATCCCGAAGTGAATATTGGATGCCGCCGCGGCGCCCACGGATGTCGAACGGCATGTCCGCGATGCCCTTGCCAGGCGGGAAGAACGCGGCGTTCATCACGATGACGATCATCGCGTGATCGAGCTTCGCGAACGCATACCCCAACTCGAACATGACGTTCGGGTTTGGCGACATGCGGTCCGTTGCGGGGTCAGCGTTCGTAAGATCGGCAACAAGCACGTCGCACTGCTCGATCTTCTGGAGAATTGTAGTGATGATGTCCGGCCATCCGGCCACACCTGCCGTGGCTTCGTCAACGCGGGGCGCTTCTTCAAGTTCAAGTTCAAGTTCGCGGCCCAGAATCTTCGCCGCGCGCTCCAGCGAATCCTTGATGAAGTAACGATTCAGTTTCTCGTGGCCCGATTTCCAAGAGTAGAAGATCCTCGACATCGGCAGATGAAGACGCCGCCACGCAACACTCGTCAAGAGCCGGCGCGGGACGTGTCCTTGATGGACCAGCCCTGGGCGGCCCGGCCATCACATTGAGTCCTGCTGTCGTGAACGAATGAGACTGACCCGGCTCAAGATCGCTGGAACCCAATTCTCGCGTGCGAATCGGGCTGAAATACGTTCACTTGTGGCGAGCGCGACATCCTCATGGATCCTTCCGACTCGGAGGAGGTCCAAGAGCCGGTCCACGAGGACGGCCGCCAACCGGCGGCGCGTTCGTCGTCCCGAGTTTGCTCGATCCATTGAAGCATCTCGGCTACGTCGCGCGGGACGAGGGGATCACGGGGGCGACCCTCCGGGTTCTCACGACGAAGCCCGCTCGCGTTCGAGGCGACCCTAAGTTCTTCAGTCACCGCGGTGGCCTCCGCCACACGACGCCGTCGGGTAGGCTTCGGTCACCACCAGTCCCTAGGGTTAGTGCTCGGCGATTGGAAGAAGTCGCTTCGTCAAAGCAGGTATCGCGAGACAATCCCGCGGTCGCCTGCGTTCCCGCTCGCCATGCCCGCGACCACGACACTGCATCCGTCGACGATGATGGCCGAGAGGCCCGCGTAGGGAAACGCCGGCGCGAGCGTGGTGCGAACGGTTCCGCCGATCCCGAACGACGGATCGAGCCCACCTTGTACCGTGAAGCGCGCGAGCATGAAGTCGCTCGTGACTCCGCCATCGAAGTGGGTTCTGGTCATACCGGCGAGCACGACGCTGCCGTCGTCGAGCGTGACGAGACCGGTCGCCCTCTCGTCGGCGCCGTAGTCGTACGTTGCCACTCCACCGGCGCCGAACGTCGTATCAATGCTGCCGGTGGGCGCGTATCGAACGACGGCGAAGTCGCCCGTCGTGTCGCCGATGTTCTTGATCGCCGCTTGCACGACTCGACCTTGCCGATCGATCGTCATGCCCGTGCCGACGGAGTTACTCGCAGCCGCGTTCGTCGCGACGCCATTCGTGCCGAAGGTCGAGTCAATCGAGCCGTCGGAGAGGAGGGCGACGGCATAGAGATTCTCTACTTGTCCGATGGCGGTTCCACCGCCAACGAGGATTCGGCCGTTGCGAAAGCGAACGCTCGTCTGCGTGGTGCTGACGGACTTGCCGTCGACGAGCGTCTTGACTTTGCCTTGGGTCCCGAACGCCGCATCGAGAGTGCCATTAGGCAGATATCGAGCGACGGCGAGGTTGACGGGCGAGGGATTCTGCGGTGATGGGAACGTGACTCCCGCCGCGACGATCTTCCCATCGGGCTGGACGCCGACCGCCCATCCCTGATCATCGCCGCCGAACGGCGTGATCACGAAGCCGGCGTTTCCGAACGATGAATCGAGCGTGCCATCGGGCATGTAGCGCGCGAGCGCAAAGCCCGCAGGGAACGTCGGCATGTACGTACCGACGACGACGATCTTGCCGTCGGTTTGCACCGCGACTCCAGTCGGCCACGACTTCGCTGGATGCACCGACGTCAGGCCGCCGGTGCCGAACGATGCATCGAGCGCACCAGATGACGTGACCTTCACGACGGACCACTCGCCCTGGCTCGTCACGACGACGTATCCATTCGTCGTCGTGTCTTTCGCGAGCGCGACCGCTTGCGAGCCGAACGCGAGCGCAAGCATGCCACCCGTTCCGAAACCCGGATCGAGCACGCCGCCCGCGGTCGCACAGCTGGGTGCTTCGGCGTCGGCGATGGGTGTGACCTCGTCCGCGGCGTCGAGCTTGGTGATGCCGCCGTCCATCGCAACGTCTTGGCCCGCGTCGGACGGAGCGATCGCCTGCGTGCTCACGCACGCGATGACCGCGGTCGTCGCGATCAATAGGATGTAGCGAGCCCTGGACAACATGCGCTTCTCCCAGAATACGTCGCGACCTCGGACATCTCGGACGACATCGGGTCCTTGGAGTGTACCTCGCGGCGGTCGGTTTGGACACTAGGCCGCGGCGTTCGTCGACGCCATGGCCCCGTTTCTCGACCCGCGAGTGACCACGTGGCTCGAGGGCCTGACGAAACATCGCGTCGTGGGGTCCGACGCCAAGCCGTGGCTCGCGATCCGCCGAGCGGCTAGACTCGGCGCGTGAGATTCGGCGACGTTCGTCCCGTCCTCGATGCCGCTTACGCAGCCACGTCGCGCACGCGCTTCGTCGAGAGCGTGCTCGAAGCCACTCCAGCGCGGTTCGGGACGGCCGTCGTCGTCCTCCACTACCACCTGAACGCGCGCGGTGCGTTCGCCCTCGACGACGTCGCGGTCCGCGGTCTCGACTCGGCGCTGATGCATCGGTTCACGCGACGTTCCAGGAGCTGCCGGCGGACTTCGCCGAGGCCGCCGCGCTGTCACTCGCCTCCTCGCACTCGACCAACCCGCTCCCCGGCGACAGCCCGGTCGACGAGTTCCTCCGCTACGCGGGGAGCGTCGACCTCCTCTCGCTGAACGGCTGGGACGCATCGGGCCGCGGCCTCGGGGTAATCGGCTTCCTTCGCTCGCGAACCGCGCTCACGCCGACCGAGCGCCGTGCGCTCTCGCGTCTCACCGCCCACCTGACCGCAGCGGCGCGCCTCCTCGACGGGATCCGCGCGCATGCGGGCGCTGCGGCCACGACTGTCTCTCTGGCGGATGCCAAGCGGGCCAGTGCCAACCGTGGACGTTCGACAACGGCGTGTCGTCCTACGCGAGAGGCCCGGCCGTCGATGGCACGAAGGTGCTGTGGGGCGGGGGCGAAAACAAGGGGGCGGCGCCCGCACAAGTATTCGCGTGCGAGCGAACCGGTTGCGGCAACGATGCGCGACACTGGCGAATGCGCCCGGCCTCGGCATCGTCAATCGCGTGGCCGTCGAAGGCTCGAACCTCTTCTTCGAGACGAACGATTCGACCGATGCGGCCGCGATCGGATTCAACTGGTGTCCACGTTCCGGCTGCGTCGGCGACCCGCTGCAGCGCTTTGCGGGCCAGCTCCAGTTCCTAGCGAGCGACGGGACTTCGCTCTACTTCGGCTCCAACAACACCGCCTACGTCTGCTCCGGTGCCTGCGCGAACCCGACCGTGTTCCTGACCGCAGGCGGCATTCATGACGTCGCGTTCGACTCCGCGAACTCGACCGACATGTACTTCGTCTCGGGGAACGACGTGTGGGCGACCGATCGCACCAACGTGTCGACGCGGCACAAGCTGCTCGTCACGCCCCTACGGCTCGCCAGCGAACGCCGCTCAGCGAGTCGCTGCACGCGACCAACGACACGGGCGTGCCCACGTGCGGCGCGCCGACCCAAGCGTGCTGCGCGGGTTCGTGCAGCGGCGACCTGCGAAGGCTCGACGTGTGTGTGCCCTCCGACCACGACCGCGTGCAGCGCCGCCTGCGTCGACCTCCAGACGAGCACCGCGAGCTGCGGTGCGTGTGGGCACGCTTGCCTCGGCGGAGCGTGCCGACCGATGCAGCGTGGGCCGCGTTCGTAAGTTCGCTTCGCCGAGCCCGGTGGCGCGCGTCATGGCGCGGAGTGGCGGCGCCACCCGCGGGTGACGAGGATCCTCGGGGAGAACGTGGTCTCGCCGGTGGCACGGCGTTCGCGAGGGAACTCTGCCGATGGCTCCGTCGCCGTCGAGTTCGCAGATCCGCTACGAGCGGCGCCGACCGGAGAGGACGGCGCTCTACGAGGTGGTGCGCGACAACCTCGAGACGCTCTACGGGGCGATCGAGGACGGCACGCTCGACGTGCGGATCGCGAAGCACGCGCGGAAGGAGCTGGAGGCGTACCTCGAGTGCGGCCTGCTGTGCCGCGGGTTCGCGCGGCTGCGGTGTGAGTCATGCATCCTGCGTCCACCCGTTGCGCAAGAGCGCATCACGCACAAGCCCGGCGGCCTCGTGCGCATCACGCTCAAGCGTGCGTACCAAGATGGGACGGTCGCGGTCGAGGTGGATCCGCTGTCGCTCCTCTGCCGCCTCGCCACCAGCGTCCCGCCCCC
>JBGAKG010000035.1:0-85936 GCA_044224495.1 Polyangiaceae bacterium
GCGAAAGGTTGACAAGGTTGACACCGTCCCCCGTCCGGTTGGGGCCGTCACCACTCGTGTCGATCCGACGCGAAGAGCGGGCGCACCGACCAGTAGACCCCCGCCGCGATCACGACGAGAAGAACGAGTGTCCCCCACTCGCCGAGCGCGAGGTCGAGCGCGATGCCGAGGATGGTCGTCGGGATGACGAGGACCCCGCCCCGCTTCAACGCCCGCTTCACCGGGCTCGTGCGGACCTTCGTCACGGCGAGGAGCGCGCGCACCTCGTCTTGCGTCAGCTTCGGTCGGCCCGCCGCAGGCTCCTCCGACGGGGGCTCGGGGCGCGTGACGACGATTCGACCGGGCACCCGGCTACTCCGTGGCGACCGGCAACGCCGCGGCCGCCCGATCCGCCTCTTCGAGCTTCCGCACCTCACCCTCGATCGTGGGCAGCGAGATGATGAACGCCGTCCACGACGGGAACAGCTGCACGCCGGGGATCATCTCCAAGCCGAGCGCAAACAGGATGCGCCAGCGGAAGCCGAGGAGCAGCAGCATCAGAATCGCGACCAAGATGTCCATCGCGTCCGCCGGGAGCCACGAGAACGCCGGCATCTCCACGAACATCCCGCCCTGCGCCGCGTCGGCCAAGAGCGCGATCGCCAGCGCGATGCGCTTCCGGCTCGCCGGCACGGCGGCGGGGCTGAGCTGCGCCCGGGCCGCCTTCGCGAGGATCCCTGCGGCGGCACCAGCGGTCGGAGGCCTGTCCGGAGTCGTCATGTCGCGCCCAAGTTAAGGCGCCTGGCGGACCGCGCAACCTTCCGTTCAGCGGTCGAGGATGCTCTCGACCTCGGCGTAGATCTTCTTTCGCCACGCCGCGAGGGCGGATTCGCCCCGGTGGAGCTTCGCCGTCTCGGCGAGCACGCCTTCGAGGGGGTTCACCACCACGTACGGGTCGTCGGCGCTGCGTTCTTCCGTCGCCCCCGGACCGAACCACCCCGCCATGAAGTCCGTTCGGCCGCGCGCGAGCTCGCGCACCGCCGCGTTCGCGAGCCGCGCCCCGAGAAGCCGGTCGAACGCGCTCGGCGCCCCGCCCCGAACGACGTGCCCCAGCACCGTCACCCGCGTGTCCACGTCGGGCAGGAGCTCCGCGAGGCGTGCATCGACGCGCGCCTTCAGGTCGGGGGTCGGGATCTTCACGCCCTCGGCCTTGAGCACGAGGACGCGCCGCTTCGCGGACCCGGACTTGTACGCCTTCACCATCGCGCGGACGACCTGCTCGACGAAGTCGTCGTCGGTCTTGTTCGTCTCGCGCACGAGGACGACGTCGGCACCGGCGGCGATGCCGGCCGTCATGGCGAGGTAGCCCATGTCGCGGCCCATGACCTCCACCAGGAACGTGCGCCGGTGGGCGGTCGCCGTGTCCCCGATCCGATCGCACGCCTCGACGATCGTGTTCATCGCGGTGTCGACGCCGACCGACATCGACGTGCACGCGAGATCGTTGTCGATGCTGGCGGGGACGCCCCCGACGAGCAGGGTGCCCCCGCGCGCCGTCGCCGCGTCGCGGAGCGTGCGCGCGCCGGTGAGCGAGCCGTTGCCCCCGACGACGAGCAGCCCGTCGAGGCCGAGCGCGACGATGGCCTCGCGCGCTCGGCGCTGGCCCTCCGCGGTGGGGAACACGAGGCTGCGCGCCGTCCCGAGGACCGTGCCCCCGCGCCGCGACGCTTCGTCGAGCTGACGAAGGTCCAAGGTCACCGCGCGCCCGTCCATCAACCCGGCGTAGCCGTCTTCGATCCCGACGACCTCGAGGCCGAGCTCCGCGCCCACGCGCGCCGCCCCCCGCAGGACCGAGTTCATTCCGGGGGCGTCGCCGCCCGAGGTGAGGAGCGCGAGCTTCGCGCCTTTCGTGAGGCCCATGCGCCAACGATACCGCATCTCGTGAGCCGATCGCTCGCGGCCGCATCCACCAACCAGCGTGAGCCTTCTCGCGTCACGAGGGCGGGGCAGCCGCTTCACGCTGCGGCGCGGAATCGTCGAGACCGCGCTGCGGGCGGCCTACGTCGGGGATTGGCCCGCCCGCGCGTGGGCGCGCGTCCCGGGCGCGTGCGAAATCCGGATCGTGCGGCGCGAGCTCGCCGCGTTGCGGACGTCGGACACGCCGCGCGTTCGCGTCGGCTTCGCGAGCGACCTGCACCTGGGCCCGACGACGCCGGACGCGTTGGTTCGCGCCGCCGAAGCGGCGCTGGCGAGAGCGAAGCTCGACGTGCTTCTGCTGGGTGGCGACTATGTCTTCCTGGACGCGACCGCCGCGAAGGCGGAGCGCCTCGCTGCGTTCGTGCGGCGGGTGGGCGCACGGCGGACGTTCGCGGTGATGGGGAACCACGACCTCTGGACCGACCACCCGCTCCTCGAGCGTGCGCTGCGGGGCGCCGGTGCGGTCGTGCTGGAGAACGAAGGGCTGCACGTCCCCGAGCACCCCGACGTCTGGATCGCGGGGATCGACGATCCCTGGACGGGACGGCCCGATGCCGCGCGTGCGTTCGCCGGATCGCACGCGAGGGACGTGCGGATCGCGCTCTGTCATGCGCCCGAGGGGCTGTTCGAGGTCGCGCCCCACGCCCCGGCGCTGTTGCTCGTGGGGCACACGCACGGCGGGCACGTGGCGTTGCCGGGAGGGATCCCGATCGTCGTCCCCGGACCGCTCGGGCGAGCGCACCCGAGCGGATGGTACCAAGTTGGGACGACCACGCTGGGCGTGTCGCGCGGCGTCGGGGGCGTGGAGCTCGCGCTGCGGGCTTTCGCGCCTCCCGACGTCGTGCTGGTGGACCTCGTCCCGGTCAGGACGCCTTCGCGTAGCTGAAGCCGGACTGACGCGGCGCGCCGCCGGTCGGGAGCGTCTCCGGAGAGACGGCCGCCGTCTGGGCCGTGGGGTGCATGCGCACGATCCACGAGTGGGTCGCGTCGATCTTGGTGACGTCGAGGTTGTGCTTGCGTCGCAGGATGGAGGCCGTCACGAGCCCCCCGATGAGCATCAGGAAGCCGACGAAGCCCATCGCGCCGCTCTGGAAGATGGCGGGGCCGAGGAACATGAAGAGGAAGCCCGGGAGCCAGCTCACGCCGACGATGACGTTCCACTTCTTCCACTGCGAGTTGCAGGCCCCGCAGATCGGGAGGTCGAACTGCGAGTGCTTGGTGAAGATGCGCTGGATGAGGGGGCCGAAGAAGCGAGCCCACGTCGGGACGTAGGCGAACTTCTCGTTGCGCGTGCCGAGACCGTGCGTCGTTCCGCACTTCACGCAGACCTGGGGGAGCTTGTAGCCGTTCGCGAGGACGAGGGTGTCGGCTTCCAGGCGCGCGTTCGAGATGGTGTTCATGGGAATCTCCGGTGTGGGCGGAGGTCGGCTGGCCCCTCCGCTACTCGGGGGCCGCGCGACACCCCATCTACGGACCGAGCCGGAGCTTCTTCCCTCGGTCAGGCGAAATGCTCGGGCCGGGCCTCGGCGTAGCTCGACTCCGCGGTCGTGCAGAGCTCGGCCCAGAGCACCGTCCGGGGGAGCTCGGTCGCGAAGAAGTAGCGCGCGGCCAGGAGCTTGGCCTCCAGCATCGCTCGCGCCGGCTCGCTCGCGCCCGTCGCGAGGAGGCGCGCGGCGGCGGTGGCTTGGACGAGCCACATCCAGCCGTAGACCCAAGTCCCGACGAGCTCGAGGTAGTCGTGGCTGTGCAGCATCATGCCGGCAGCGTCGCCGGACATGCCGCGTGCGCCGAGCGCCATCGTGACCTCGGTGACGCGTGCGCTGGTCCGCTCCATCGCGTCCCAACCTGGGACAGCGGCGGCCTTGGCCGTGGCGATGGCGGCGGCGATCTCCTCGCCGAGGAAGCGAAGTGCTTCGCCCCCGCCGGCGATGGCCTTGCGCCCCAGGAGGTCCAACCCTTGGATCCCGGTCGTCCCCTCGTGGATGGTGTTGAGCTTCTGATCGCGGAGCCAGGCCTCGGGGAGGTACTCGCTCGAGTACCCGTACCCGCCGTGGATCTGGAGCGCGAGCGCGTTGACCTCGAACCCGCGCTCGGCCGGGAACGTCTTCGTGATCGGGGTGAGGACGTCGAGCAGGCGTTGCGCGCGCGCCCGTTCCGCCTCGGTGGCGCCGTGCGCGGCGATGTCGGCCCAGCGCGCGGTCGCGATGACGAGCGCGAGCGAGGCGTCGGCGAAGGCCTTCTGGCGGAGGAGCATGCGGCGCACGTCGGCGTGCTCGATGATTGGGACCTGGGGACCGCCGCTCTTTCCGAGCGGGCGCCCCTGCGGGCGCGTCTTCGCGTAGCCGATCGCCTCGTGGTACGCGACCTGGGCGGTAGCCGTTGCGGCGAGGCCGACGCCGATCCGCGCCTCGTTCATCATCTGGAACATGTAGCGCAGGCCTTCGTTGGGTTTGCCCACGAGCCAGCCGCGGCAGTCCCCGTGATCGCCGAAAGCGAGCGCGACGCTGGGGAGCGCGCGCCAGCCGATTTTGTGGATCAGGCCGGTGATCGTGACGTCGTTCGGGACGAGCTTCTCGCCTTCCTTGCGGAGCTTCGGGATCGCGAAGAGCGAGATCCCCTTGGTGCCGGGCGGTGCGCCGTCGATGCGGGCGAGCGCGAGGTGAACGAGGTTGTCGGTGACGTCGTGGTCGCCGCCGGAGATGAAGATCTTGCTGCCCCGAACGAGGTAGTGCCCTTCGTTCGTCGGGGTCGCGCTCGTGACCAGATCGGCGAGGCTCGAACCGGCGTGCGGCTCCGTGAGCGCCATCGTGCCGGTCCACTTCCCGGAGTAGAGGGGCTCGAGGTACTCGGCCTTCAGCGCGTCGTCCCCGAACGACTCGATGAGGTGCCCAGTGCCGCGCCCGAGGATCAGCCACGACGCGGCGCCGAGGTTGCCGGCGCAGAGGTACGTGGTGGCGACGGCATCGATCACGAGCGGGAGGCTCTGCCCCCCGACCTCGGGCGAGCGCGGCGCGGCGATGAGCCCGAGGTCGCGGAGCTTGGGCCAGAGCTCCTTCATCTTCGCGGGGACCCGGACCCGTCCGTCCTCGAGCACGGGCGGGTTCGCATCGAGCTCCCGAAACGTGGGGAGCAGCGTGCCGCGGGCGAACCGCCGCGCAGCGCCGAGGACGAGATCGAAGGTCTCGCGCGAGTGGTCGGCGAACGCCGGAAGCGCGGTGAGCTGGTCGACGCCGAAGACGTCGTAGAGGAGGAACTCGACGTCGCGGTCGTCGAGCAGGGGGTTCCCATCCATGGCGCGGACTCTACCCCACCGAGTGTGAAGAAGTATGGCCCGCCTTTGCACGAGCTTCCCCGAGCACTAGATTGGCGCCCCATGCCTACCCGCCCCCGCCACGACAAAGCCACCGATGCCGCCCTCGCCGACATGGAGGCGTTCCACTCGGACCGCCTGAAGGAAATCCAGCGCGCGGTCGCCGAGCACGACGTGGTCGTGATCGGGATGGCGCTGAACAGCGCCTGTGGCAAGGCCGTGAAGGCGCTCGAAGGTGCGGGACACAAGGTCCACTACATCGAGATCGGCGGCTACCTCTCGAAGTGGCGGGAGCGCCTCGCGATCAAGCTGTGGAGCGGGTGGCCGCTCTACCCGCAGGTGTTCGTGAAGGGCACGCTCATCGGCGGCCGCGATCGAACGGTGGCGGCGCTCGCCGACGGGACGATCAAGAAGCTGCTCGAAGGCGGGCGCGCGGAAGACGCGAAGTCGGCGGCGAACTGACGAATCGCTTCACTGATCTCCACGCCGCCATCGTGAAGTACTCGATCCGACCGCACGCTTCGCGGCGCTCGGCAACCCGAGCGTGCGCTCGTAGAAGGCACGCGCGCGATCGGCGTCGGCGGTGGCGAGGAACACCATGAAGGGCGTGCCGGAGAGCATGCGCTCAGCATCGCACGGAGCCCGCCTGCTAAGCTCGTCCGACTCGACGGCGCCGCGCCGTCCCTCTTCGGCACATGCTCCTCACGCTCTCGACGACGCACGCGCCCGCGACCGACCTCGGGTTTCTGCTTGCGAAGCACCCGGCCCGGACGCAGTCGTTCTCGCTCGCCTTCGGAGAGGCGCACGTCTTCTTCCCCGAGGCCACCGAAGCGCGGTGCACCGCCGCCCTCTTCGTGGACGTCGATCCCGTCGGCCTCGTCCGCGGCCGGCGCCCGGGCGACCCGGCCGCTCAGCGGTCCTACGTCAACGATCGCCCGTTCGCGGCATCGTCGATGCTCTCCGTCGCGATCGCGCAGGTCTTCGGGAGCGCCTACGCGGGGCGCTGCCGCGAGCGGCCCGAGCTGGCCACGACGCCGATCCCGCTCGAGGCCACCTTGCCTACCGTTCCGTGCCGGGGCGGCGAAGGTCTCCTGCGCCGCCTCTTCGAGCCGCTCGGTTGGCACGTCGACGCCACGCGGCTCCCGCTCGATCCCGCGTTCCCCGCGTGGGGCGACAGCCCCTACTTCACGGTGTCCCTGAAGGGTACGGCGCGACTCTCCGAGCTCCTCGCGCACCTCTACGTGCTCGTCCCCGTCCTTGACGACGACAAGCACTACTGGGTCGGCGACGACGAGGTGGAGAAGCTCGTCCGGAAGGGCGAAGGCTGGCTCGCCACGCACCCGGAGAAGGAAGCGATCGCCCACCGCTACCTGAAGCGCCGCCGCGGGCTCGCCAAGAACGCGCTCGAGCGCCTCGCCACACCGGTCGACGAGGGAGCGTTGGACGACGACGACGACGTCGCGCCGCCGGGCGCGGTCGAAGACGAGGCCGAGGCCAAGGTGGGTCTCGATACCCAGCGGATCACGGCCGTCCACGCAGCGCTCGTGGAGCTCGGCGCGACGAGCGTCGTCGACCTCGGCTGTGGCGACGGGAAGCTCCTGCGGAAGCTCCTGCACGACGATCGCTTCGAGCGCGTCGCGGGCATGGACGTCTCGCTGCGCACGCTGGACGTGGCCGAAGACCGCCTCCGCCTCGATCGGCTGCCGGAGCGCAAGCGCACGCGCATCCAGCTCCTCCACGGGTCGCTCGTCTACCGCGACGCACGCATCGCCGGCTTCGACGCGGCGGCGCTCGTCGAGGTGATCGAGCACGTCGATCCGTCGCGCCTCAGCGCGGTGGAGCGGACCGTGTTCGGCTTCGCGCGCCCGCGCATCGTGATCGTGACGACGCCGAACGTCGAGTACAACGCCCGCTTCGCCGGTCTGCCGGCCGGCAAGCTGCGCCACGGCGATCACCGCTTCGAGTGGACGCGGGCGGAGCTCCGCGCCTGGGCCGATGCCGTTGCCACGCGGCGCGGCTACGGCGTGAGCTACGCCGGGATCGGCGACGAGGACCCCACGCTCGGCGCCCCCACCCAGATGGCCATCTTCGTTCGGAGCGGGACATGAGCGAGACCAAGAAGCTCACCATCCCGGAGCTCGCGCTCGTCGTCCTGGTCGGCGCGTCCGGCTCGGGGAAGTCCACGTTCGCGAAGAAGCACTTCCGCGCGACCGAGATCCTCTCGTCGGACGCGTTCCGCGGGATGGTCTCCGACGACGAGAACGACCAGTCCGCGACGACCGACGCCTTCGCCGCGCTCCACTACCTCGCGCGCACGCGCCTGCGGCGCGGCAAGCTCGTCGTGGTCGACGCGACGAACGTGCAGAAGGAAGCCCGCGCGCCGCTCCTCGCGCTCGCGCGCGAAGGTCACTGCGTGCCGGTCGCGATCGTGCTCGATCTCCCCGAGACCGTCTGCGTCGAGCGCAACGCGACCCGCCCCGATCGTGCGTTCGGCGCGCGCGTCGTGCGCAACCACGCGCGCGAGCTCCGCCGCTCGCTGCGCCACCTGAAGGACGAAGGCTTCCGCCACGTCCACGTGCTCTCGAGCGTCGACGAGGTCGAGGCCGCCACGATCGAGCGCGTCCCGCTCTGGAACGACAAGAAGACCGAGCACGGCCCGTTCGACGTCATCGGCGACGTCCACGGCTGCCACGACGAGCTGGTCGCGCTCCTCGAGCGCATGGGCTGGCAGCGCAGCGGGACCGACACGGCGCCGGCGATGAAGCACCCCGCCGGGCGCAAGGCGATCTTCCTGGGCGACCTCGTCGATCGCGGTCCCAAAGTGGTACCGGTGCTCGAGCTCGTCATGAACATGGTCGAGAGCGGCGACGCCTACTGCATCCCCGGCAACCACGAGGAGAAACTCCGGCGGAAGCTCGCCGGGCGCGAGGTGAAGGTCGCGCACGGGCTCGCCGAAACACTGGCGCAGCTGGAGCCGGCCGGCGAGGCCTTCCGCGACCGCGTGCGCGCGTTCATCGACGATCGGATCAGCCACTACGTGCTCGACGACGGCAAGCTCGTCGTCGCGCACGCCGGCCTCAAGGAAGAGCTGCAGGGGCGCGCCTCGGGCAAGGTGCGCGCCTTCTGTCTCTTCGGCGAAACCACCGGCGAGATCGACGAGTACGGGCTCCCCGTGCGCGCGGATTGGGCGCGCGACTATCGCGGGAAGGCGTGCGTCGTGTACGGCCACACGCCGGTGCCCTCTGCCGAGTGGGTCAACGGCACCATCTGCATCGACACGGGCTGCGTGTTCGGCGGCGAGCTCACGGCGCTTCGTTGGCCGGAGAAGGAGCTCGTCTCGGTCCCCGCGCAGCGCATGTACTGGGAGCCCGCACGCCCGATCGCGAAGCCGAGCGCGAACGTCGCGCCGCGCGAGACGGGCGTGCTGGATCGCGACGACGTCGCCGGGAAGCGCTTCCTCGAGACGCGCCACCACCCTCCGATCACGCTGCGCGAGGAGAACACGTCGGCCGCGCTCGAGGTCATGAGCCGCTGGGCCGTCGATCCGCGCTGGCTCGTCTACCTGCCCCCCACGATGTCCCCCGCCGAGGCGGCGAAGGACGAAGGGTTCCTCGAGCACCCGCGCGAGGTCTTCGCGTACTACCGCGCGCAAGGCGTGACCGAGGTCGTGTGCGAGGAGAAGCACATGGGCTCGCGCGCCGTCCTCGTCGTGTGTCGCGATCCGGCGGTCGCGCTCACGCGGTTCGGGCTCGACGCCGCGGCGCGCGGCGTGATCACCACGCGCACGGGGCGCCCCTTCTTCGCCGACGCGAGCGGGCTCGAACGCGCCGTCCTCGACCGCATCGCCGCCGCCGCGGAGAAGGCCGGGCTCTGGGACGAGCTCGCGACGGACTGGATGGTGCTCGACGCCGAGATCCTCCCGTGGTCGGGCAAGGCGCAGGAGCTCCTCCGTCACCAGTACGCGCCCGTCGCGACCGCGGGCGAGGCGACCGTCGGCGCCGCCGTCTCCGCCCTCGCGCGCACCGCTTCGCCTGGCGCTGCGGCGCTGGGGGAGAAGCTCGCGGGGCGTCTCGCCGCGGTCCGTGCCTTCCGCGACGCCTACCGCCGCTACTCGTGGGACGTGACGTCGATCGAAGACTGGAAGGTCGCTCCGTTCCACCTCCTCGCGTCCGAGGGGACGGTCCACGTCGAGCGCGACCATCCCTGGCACATGACGACGCTCGCGCGGCTCGCGGACGTGGAGCCGCTCGTTCGGAAGACGCCGTGGCAGCTCGTCACGGTGGACGATCCCGCGTCGGTCGAGAGCGGCGTGCGCTTTTGGACCGAGCTCACGGCGGCGGGCGGCGAAGGGATGGTCACCAAGCCGCGTGCGTTCCTCGCGCGCGCGCCGGGCGGAGGCACCCTCGTTCAACCGGCGCTGAAGTGCCGGGGGCGGGAGTACCTGCGTCTGATCTACGGCCCCGACTACCTCGCGCCCGAGAGCTTCGAGCGCCTGCGCGTACGGAACGTGGGGACCAAACGGTCGCTCGCTCTCCGCGAGCTGGCGCTCGGGCTCGAGGCGCTCCACCGCTTCGTCGAGCGCGAGCCGCTCCACCGCGTCCACGAGTGCGTGTTCGGCGTGCTCGCCCTGGAGAGCGTCCCGGTCGACCCGCGTCTGTGAGGACGCTGAATGCGGCACCTTCCGCGCGCAACGAAAGCTCCGATGCCGTTCGTCCGCCTCGCGCCTGCCGTCGTGCTCGGCGCGTTGGCGTGCGCCGCTGCGTGCGATCACGGGACCGAGGGCGCGCGCGCGCCCGCCGGCTCGGTCGGCACGGCGGCGGGCGGTCACGTCGACCTCTATGGCCCGGACGCGCCGCATTGGCCGATGTTCCGTCACGATCACACCCACGCCGCCCGCGCGGCGGCGGTGCGGAGCGGCCCCGACCCGCAGATCGCGTGGACGTACGAGACGCAGGGCGAGGTCTGGTCGTCTCCCGTCGTAGGCCTGGACGGAACGATCTACGTCGGCTCGATCGACGGCACGCTGTACGCGCTCGACGAGAACGGGAAGCTGCTCTGGAGCTACCGAACCTTCGCCGCGATCTGGTCGGCGCCCGCCGTCGCTCGTGACGGCACGGTCTACGTCGGCAGCATCGACCACAACCTCTACGCGATCAAAGAGGGGAAGGTCCTCTGGCACGTGGAGACCGGGAACTGCACGTTCTCTTCGCCGACGATCGCCGCCGACGGCACGATCCTGATCGGCTCGAACGACCGCAAGGTCTACGCGATCTCGCCCAAGGGCGAGGTGCTGTGGGTCGCGGCGGCCACGGGCGCGGTCACCGCCTCGCTCACCGCGATGGGTGACGGCACCTTCGCGTTCGGCACGTCCGCCCACGACGTCCTGCTCGTGAGCAGCTCCGGCGCCAAGGTCGACGCACTCTCCGTCGGCGGACCGGTGCGCGGGACGATTGCGCTCGGCGCCGACGGCGGCTTCTACGTCCCGTCCCAAGATGGGATCCTCTACGCCTTCGGCGCCGACCATGCCCTGAAGTGGAAGTCGCTCCCCACCAGCTCGATCGATGGCTCGCCCGCAGTGGGCGGCGACGGAACCGTCTACGTCGGATCCCAAGATGGTACGGTGAGCGCGTGGGCGCCCGACGGCTCGAAGCGCTGGTCGATCAAGACGGGCGGCCCCGTCCTCTCCTCCCCCGCCATCGCCGGCAACGGATGGATCTGGGTGGGCTCGGAGGACGGCACGCTCTACGGCATCGCGCCCAACGGCGTCGACGGGCTGGCCTACAAGACGAACGGCCCGATCGACTCGTCGCCCGCGATCGGCCGCTTCGGCGAGATCATCGTGGGCTCGCGCGACAAGTCGATCTACCTGTTGCGGTGAATGCCGGTCACACTGCGGCGCGCAGAGGGCACCCCGGACTGAAGTCCGGGGCAGCAAAAACCACTTCCGAACGCGTCAAAAGTCCGCCTTCGGCGGACTCCCGATGTACCAAGTTGGGACGCCTGCAACGGCATGGCGAGCCCCGCCCTCCTGGGCGGGGCTTTGATCGAGTCCTGCATCGACTTTTGCTGCCCCGGACTTCAGTCCGGGGTGCCCAGTCTGCTTCGAAGGTTCGCGAACTTCACTGCGGCGCGCACGTGGACACGCCTGCTCCGACGATCGGCGCCTTGTACCCGGCGAACGTCACCGAGGTCTTCGTCTCCGGATCGTAGCGAACGACCTTCTGCCCCGACGGGTTCACGAAGAGCCAGAAGTAGCCGCCCCACGTCGCGAAGGCCCACGCCGTGCCCATGCTCACGCCGGGGAGGTCGTCCTTCGCGAGGATGTCGCCCGTGTCGCGGTCGACCTCCGCGATGGCCGTGTCGTCGCCGCCGCTCGCGGTCGTCGTGAAGAACGCGAAGAGTCTGCCGTCGCCGGTGCCGGTCAGCTCCGCGTCCGTGATCTCCGGGTTGAACGGGCCCAGATCGTGGAGGTCGTAGCCCGGGACGTCGACCTTCCCCAGGTGAGAGCCCGTGCGCGACGCGACGTAGAGGCTCTCTTCGGGATTCGTCCCTTTGCTGGCGAATCCCATCCCGAACTTTCCGTAGTCGCCGTACTGGGGAGTGAACGTGGTGGCCTCGCAGCTCGCGTCCTTCGTGCTGACCTTCATCAGCCGCCCGAAGTTGGGGTTGTCGGCGCCGTAGAGCACGTAGGCGTCGCCGGTGCGATCGACCGCCATCGAGAACGGGTGGTACCCCGACGGGACGGGACACTTGAGGGTGCCGACCGGCTTGAACGAGACCGTCGGCGGATCGAACGCGACGAGCTCGTCGGTCGCGGTCACCACGTAGACGAAGCGCGTGCTCGCCGGGCACAGGACGTTGATCACGTCGAGGTGCCGAACGTCGAGCGGCGGCGGCGCGTCGAACTCCTCCGGCGCGTCGACGGTGCGATCGTGCTTCGCGTCCACACCCGCATCTTCGTGATGCCCGATCGGCAGGCCCGTGCGCGCCCCGCACGCGAGGAGGAGCCCGCAGACCACGCCGGTCGCGGTCAAACCCACACCGAGTCGTCCCATACGGCTCGCCGAGGAAGCAGCACCCGTGCCAAGGACGACTCCGGCCGAATTTCCCGCTTCGCGCCCGGGGTGCGTTCGCTTTCTGACGGCTCCCTGGTAAGGTCCGCGGCCATGACGATCCAAATCGGCGACCGCATCCCCGACGCAACCCTCTCCGAATCGACCGAGTTCGGCGAAGCCTGTCCGGTCTCGCCGACGAAGATCTCCGTGGCCGAGGCCACGAAGGGCAAGCGCATCGTGATCTTCGGGCTGCCCGGCGCGTACACGCCGACGTGCTCGGCGCAGCACGTGCCCGGCTACGTGAAGAACCTCGCTTCGCTCAAGGCGAAGAAGGTCGACGAAGTCTGGTGCATCTCCGTCAACGACGGCTACGTGATGGCGGCGTGGGGCAAGGAGCTCGGCGCGATCGGCAAGGTGCGCATGCTCGGCGACGGCAGCGCAGAGCTCGCGAAGAAGCTCGGCCTCGAGCTCGACCTGAACGGCGCGGGCATGGGCATGCGCATGAAGCGCTTTTCGATGTTCGTGGACGACGGCGTCGTCAAGCAACTGAACGTCGAAGCGCCCGGCAAGTTCGAAGTCAGCAACGCCGAGACGATGCTGACTCAGATCGGCTGAGCGCTCGGTTTCCTCCGAGCGCGTCTTGGAGGCGTCAGAAGATGTCGAAGTCGTCGGAGTCGGGGCCGGACGTCGTGTGATCGTCGTCGCGGTTCCGCCCGGCGCCCGGCTGGCTGAGCAAGTTGCGCAGCGAGCAGGGTGAGTAGAGCACCATCCACCACGCCTCGGGCTCGGGCACCTTGCCGGGCCCGCCGGTGGCCTTCTCGGGGATGACGGACGACGTGCGGCAGTACTGGCACACGGCGACGCGCGTCCCTTGAGAGAGCGTGAGCGACGACCCGCACTGCGGGCAGAGGATCGCGAGCGCCGCGGTCCCCGCCTTCGGCTCGACGCGTGCGGGCGCACGCCCCTGGACGAGATCGCTCGCGATCGCGGCGAGCACCTCGGGGCACTCCGCGAGGAGGTTCTGCGGCGTCGTGTTCGTCTCGTTCACGTTGCACTTGCGGCAGACGACCTGCGCGATGCCGCGAGCGGGGAACGACACCTCGAGCGGGCTGCGGCACTGCGTGCAGAGCGGGTGACCGGGGAAGAACGCGACGTCGTAGGTGCCGGTCTTCATGCCGCCCGAGCCGAAGACCGTGCCCGACTGTTCCATCGTGAGCCGCGCGCGCTCGAGCCCGATCTTCGGGAGGAAGTTCTTCATCAGCTCGGGGACCATCTCCGAGACGTCGTCCCAACCGGGTTGGTCGTCGAGCCAGTCTTCTTCCGGCATGACCGGCGGCCACGCGGGGTAGATCCGCATGTTCGTCCAGAAGGCGTCGCCCACGATGTTCGCGACGCGAACGAGCTTCTCCTTCCACATGTCCGTGTCGAACATCCGCTCCTGGTTGCACCCGAAGCAGTAGAAGCGCCCGTCGCCGTCGAACGTGTCGATCGGTGACTTCGTCCCGCACTGGACGCAGCCGAACTTCACGCGCGCCTGGATGAACATCACGCCTTGCGGCGGATAGGGGATCGAGATCGTCGTCGACACCGGGCCACCGCACGCCCCGCAGGCTTGGAGCACCGGCGGGATGTTCGCGCCGCAGTGCGCGCAGATCCGGAGCCCCGACGGCTGCATGCCCGTCGGCATCGTCGCGTTGGCGACGTTGGGCGCGGCGCGCGGCACGGGCGCGGGTTGCCCCATCGGAGGCGCGGCCGGCGGCGGCGCGGCCATCGGCGGCGCGGCCATCGGAGGCGCGGCCACGGCTTGGGGCTTTCCACAGCTCGAACAGAAGCGGGCACCGTCGGCGTTCGGAGCGCCACACCCAGAGCAGCTCGGCATCGGGCGATGATAGAGGAGCGCGCGCGACCCCTCAACCGCAGAGCACCTCGCGCCCGCCGCCGCGCTCCTCGCACGAGAGCGCGCGGAAGGTGAGCGACTTGGGCTGGCCCTTCTGGACCCAGCGAACGACGCCGGTGAACGTGGCCGCGTTCATCTCGAGCGTGGCACCGGAGATCGTCTCGCAGACGGGGGTGCAGACGGTGATGCCGCGCCGGAGCGGCGTCGGCTTCTCGGAGTACGCGCCGGAGATGTCGGCGGTGAGGATCGCGCGCGTGCCGAGGGGCATGCCCTCGTCGCACGCGGCCTCGTGGTCGTAGACGGTGAGCGTCATGGTGGGCGCGTCGTTCGGACCGCAGCCGGAGCCGATCCGCCCGGCAGCACGAATGCGAGGGCCGGATGCGGACGCGGAAGCGGATGCGGATGCGGATGCGGATGCGGATGCGGATGCGGACGCGGACGCGGATGCGGATGCGGACGCGGATCCGGATCCGGGCACGGACGCGGTTGCGGGAGCGACGGGCTCCGGCGCGCAGGCGGCGAAGCCGCCGGCGAGCGCGGTGACGCCGAGCGCTCCTCTGCCCCATGCGCGAAGCTTCATTTGCAGCACACGGTCCGTACCCCGACCGGCGACGTCCCGCCGGTCGCGGCACCCCCGAGCGGCGTGCACGACCCGACGGGCATGTTCTTCGCGATCACGTTCGCGGACGGGATCGTCACGGTGTTGCAACCGTCGACGATGTCATAGGGAACACTCGTCGCGACGGCGCACGATAGGTCCGTGTAGAACTGGAGCTCCACCATGCACGTCGCCTGCGGGGATACGCTGCAGGAGCACCCGGTGCAGGTCCGAGTGTCCGTGATCGACGCCGCAACGACTTGCTTGTTCATCCCGTTCGGGCACGCAACGTCCCCCGACGCGACGATGCACGCCTGGAGCCCCGACGCCTGGCAGACCAGCGCGCACGACGAAGGCGTCGCGCTACCGGTGCAGAGTCGAGATTTCCCCGAGCTCGCGCTCGGGAACGTCGCCAGGTTCGAGACGCAGGTCGGCGGGGTCGCCGGCACCAAGCGAACGGAGTTCACCGCGCCCGGGTTCCCCACCACGCCGGTCTGGCATCCACCGTTCGGCACGAAGCTGCCGAGCTGCCCGCCGCAGCCGGCCGTGTCGTAGAGGCGCACGGTCCCGCCGGTGCAACCCGACATCGTGCAGCCGCAGCTGCACGGCCCCGTCGCAGTGAGCGACTGCGGACCGACGAAGACGGATTCGTCTTGGAGCTCCTTCGGACACTTCCCGTCGGCCGCTCCGTACAGCGCGGGAGCGAAGCCCGGCGGGATGGTGCCGAGGCAGCCGCAACCTGCGTCGAGCGGCAGCGGTGGTGCATCGAAGAGCGCCCCGTCGATCGCATCCGCCGCGCGATCGGCGGACGCGTCGCCCGCGCCGGCGCCGGGATCGACGTCGAGCGTGGAGAGCCCACTCACGAGCGCACAACCCGTCCCTACGAGCGCAGCCGCCATCACCACGGACGCCGACCGAAGCGAAGCCACGCTCCATCGTCGCGCGCGCGACCGTCACCGTCAAACGACGGCGCGCGGAGGGTGCGTGGATCGCGAGCACCCCACCCGAAAATTCGCGAGCATCGTGCGGAATCGCGGCGTACGTGCGGCACCTACATGGATAGCGGGGACCCCAGCGCGCGCTCGCGGGTGATCCGCTCGCTCGTGAATTTCCGCGGTCTCGTGAGTACGGCGCCCGCCTTCGAGCCCCTCGGGCACGTTGGCGTGCTCTCTGCATTACGCACCATCATGCACATCCCTCGGCGCAAGGTCCTGGCGAGCTTCGCGCTCGCGGTCGCGCTCTCGGCCGGCGTCGGCGCGGCTGCCCTCTCGCACGCGACGAAGGCGAACGCGGACCCGACCGACACGGCGGACAGGAACGCGCGCTGCGCGAACCGCCTCTCGATCGCCCTCCTGGGCGACGCGCCGACGGCGGACCTCCTCGCGTCCCAGACGCCGCAGGCGTCGGTCGACGCGATGCTCGCGACGCCGGCGTTCCGTGATCGCTGGGCGAGCTTCGTGAACTCCCAGTTCAACGGGGGACCGGCCACCGACCCCACGACCGACACGGTCTACTTCATGGCGAAGTGGGTCCTCGCGAACGACAAGCCGTGGAAGGACCTCTTCGTCGGCGCCTACGACGTCGTTGCCAGCACCGACAAGAAGAGCCTCGACGTCGTGCCGAACGCGAACGGCCTCGGCTACTTCCGCACGAAGCCGTGGATGCTCCGCTACGCCGGCAACGAGGAAGCGGGCATTCGCATCTCCGCCGCGTACCACATGATCCAGAACACGACCGGCTTCGAGGTCCCTGCCTCGGTCGCGAAGCCCGGCGAGGACCGCACCGCGACGGGGCGCCAAGCGAGCGGCTGCTCCGGCTGCCACTACTCGCCGTGGTTCGCGCTCGACAAGGCGGCCGCGGTGCTCTCGCGCAAGAAGGTCGACACGAACGGCAACGTCACCTTCGACGCGTCGACGGTCACGCCGACGCCCCTCCTCGGCAAGACGCTCACGAACGACGCCGACCTCGTCAACACGCTCGTCGCCTCGGACTACTTCCTCTTCGCGCAGTGCCGCCTGGTCTTCAAGTTCCTGTACGGACGCGTCGAGAACCAGTGCGAAGCGCCGATGTTCGACCGCTGCGTCGACGCGCTGAAGAGCACCGGCAAGATCCAACCCGCCATCGCCGCCGTCGCCAAAGACGCGGCGTACTGCCAGTGAGGAGCAAGACCATGACCAAGCACCTCCTCACCCTCGCCTCGCTCTCCCTTGCGGTCTCGCTCGCCGCGGCCTGCAGCGCGCCCGCCGACACGCTGAACGAGGACCCGCTGCCGAACGATCCGAACAACCCCAACAACCCGAACAACCCGCAGACGCCGGCGTGCACCGACGTGTCGCAGGGTCGGACCTACAAGGGCTTCGATGGCGAGTCCCTCGAGTCGACGCGGCTCAAGGAGAACGTCGGTCAGGACCGCGCGCGGCTGAAGCCGTTCTCGGCCCTGAACGAGGAGTTCGTCCGCGTGTTCGGCTCCGCCCCCGCCAGCCTCGCAGGCGCGGCCGACTCGTTCGCGGTCCCGCCCGCGCGTTGGTACGACGAGCCGCAAGCGACCGGCGTCGGATTGGCTGCACTCTACAACATCTCGTTCGAGGCCGGCCTCGGCTACGCGAAGGCGAACGCCCAGTACGCCGCCGCCCCGACGGCGCAATCGGCCGCGACCGAATGCACGGCGTTCATGAAGAAGGCCTGGCTCCGGACGCCGGTCCCGGCGGAGATCGACCAGTGCACCACGCTCGCCACGACGGGCGTGGCCAAGGAACCGAACGCCCAGCGCAAGTGGGCCTACGTCTTCGCGATGGTCGTCACGTCGTCGCCCTTTCTCACCTACTGAGGATCACCATGGCTGACTCTTCCAAGTTTGGTCTGTCGCGCCGCGGTCTCCTCAAAGGCGCGCTCGCGCTCGGTGGCGCGGCGCTCGGCGCTCGGCTCGGTGGCCGCGGTTGGCTCCCGGACGCGCAGGCGGCGGGCGAGACGAGCCACCTCGTCTTCATCTACCTCCCCGGCGGCTTCAACGGCGCGCTCGGCGGCTCCGCGCAGGCGTTCGTCACCGGCAACAAGTTCGGCGTGACGAGCACCAACATCTCGGTCCTCGGCAACGGGCTCTCCACCGACAAGGCCACGCTCGGCACGCTCCCCGCGTTCGCGCTCTCGCACTGGCGCGGCGTCGGCGCGCGCCACGGCGTCACGAGCCACACCACGCCGGACAACTCGAACGGCGGCGGCGAGCGCGCGCTCACGCGGCGCGGCGCCGGCAGCTACCTCACGATGCTCGCGTCGGCGATGGGCGGCGACTCCGCGCTCAAGGCCGTGCACCTCGGCGACTACCCCGCGTACCGCACGCAGCCGTCGACGAGCGGCGTCTCGCTCCAGCGCGTCACCGACCTCTCGAGCGCGATCAAGGCGCTCGGCGCCGCCGGCGTCGATCCGAACGCGCCCGATCGCACGATCGCAGGCGGCGCGCTCCAGTCCGCGCAGAACGCGTCGGGCCCGCAGATCGCCGCGAACCCGCGCAGCCTGCTCTCCGTCGACGACGCCTACAAGGCGGGTGTCGCCACGCTGCTCAAGCCGCCGCCGCCGCCGGTGACGTTCCCCGAGATCTCGACGGCCTACGGCCTCGGCGGCTCCACTGCCGTCGGCAGCTTCGCGTCGCAGCTCGCGGGCGCCGAGGTCATGATCCGCGCCGCCGGCTCGAACGTGATCAGCGTCTTCGATCAGGGCTTCGTCGGCTGGGACTTCCACCAGGTCTCGGGCGGCGTGTCGCAGAACATGATCTTCTCGCGCAACCGCCTGCTCGGCGCCGGCTCGTTCGACGACCGCGTGACGCCGCTCAAGACGTTCATGACGCGCATGCTGAACCTCACCGACAAGAACGTCGTCGTCGCGATCATGGGCGACTTCGTCCGCGTGCCCAACGGCGACCACGGCGACGGCGTCGTCGCGGCCGTGTTCGGCAAGTACGTGAAGCAGGGCCTCAGCTACGGCTGCGACGGCAACGCACGCTTCACCGCACAGACGCCGGGAGTCGACGCGCTCTGGAGCGCGCTCGCCCAAGCCGTGAAGTGCCCGGGGAGCCCGTTCGGGACGAACCCGCACGGGATCGTGTGAGGCACCCCGGACTCCAGGACTGAAGTCCGGTTGAGCAGATCTCGCTGGATTTGGGCACCCCGGACTGAAGTCCGGCTGAGCAGCTCTCGCTGGATTTGGGCACCCCGGACTGAAGTCTGACCATTGATCGTATCTCGCGGTTGCTCGGGAATTTTCGGCGTTGTCGTGCCGTTCGGGCTCCATGGACGGAAGCGCAGCGGATTGGGCATGGGAGCAACTCGGCGGAGCAGACCTCGGGGACGCGCGTCGAACGTATCGAGCCGTACGGATGCTTCGGCGCGCGGCCGAGCTGCCGAGCGGGAGAGTCTCGGAGGTCTTTGAGAACGCCGCGGAACGGCAGGCGGCGTACGACTTCGTTCGCGGTCCAGTAGCGCCGAGCGCGCTGATCGGGGCGTTCCGTGATGCGACGCTGTCCAAGGCAACGAGCGAGTGGCTCTACGTTCTCGTGGACGGGACGAGTCTGTCGCTAGCTGATCCGAGTGGCAGCCGGGACTTCGGCTCGGTCGGCAAGCGCGCCTTTCCGACGCGCGGGCTCAAGTGTGTGACCTCGATCGCCGTGGAGCCCTCAGGCACTCCTCTCGGACTGCTCGATCTGGAGTTCTGGGCTCGACGTCCACGCGATCTGCGGCGCCGCTCCGTTCGACGCAGCAGCGGGCAAACCGAGATGGCGCACTGGCAAACCGTCATCGAGCGGGTGACGCATGCGGCGACCACCGCTGGCGTGACACCGTGGCTCGTGGTCGATCGCGAAGGCGACTGCGCCCAGTTGCTACGGGCCGCCGCAGGCTCCGGTGCTCACTTCACGATTCGCGCTGCTCAAGATCGCAAGCTCGTCGGGGAATCCCGACTGCTTCGCGCGCATCTGCGCCGACAGCGCGTCGTTGGCCAACACTTGGTCGATGTGCCTAGCTCGAAAACTCATCGTGCCCGCACGGCATGTCTCGATGTGCGCGTCGCGCGCGTCGTGCTCGATCTCCCAGAGCACGAGACGAATCAGCGTACTCCGCTCGTCGTGCACGTCGTGTAGGCGCGCGAGCAGCACGCGCCGCGCTCAGGTGGACGCCTCGACTGGATGCTCCTGACCGATCGCCCGATCGCCGAGCACGCCGACGCCGTCGCCATCATCGAGAGCTACTGCCACCGATGGCGGATCGAGGACTTTCATCGCGCATGGAAGCGAGGAAACTGCCGCGTCGAGGAGGCTCAACTACACCGCCGCGAGCATGTCGTACGCTGGGCAACCATGCTCGCTGCTGTCGCCAATCGTGCCGAACGCCTGAAGCATCTCGCCCGGACCCAGCCCGACGCGCCGGCTACGATCGCTCTCTCCGATACCGAGCAGTCCGCGCTCGTCGCTCTCGCTCGAGCTCGGCTGCGCAAGAAGACGGAGCAGGTCCCGGACTCGCTCACGATCGGAGCGGCCGTCGAATGGATCGCCCGAAACGGTGGCTACACCGGGAAGTCCTCCGGCGGTCCACCGGGCTCGAGGACCATTGCGCGCGGGCTCGAGCGCCTTCTCCCTTTCGTCGCTGGTTTCTCGCTGGGGCTAAAAACAGCGGAGAAATGAGATGCATGCTCAGGACTGAAGTCCGGGGCAGCAAAAGCAGTGCAAGACTCGGTTGAAGTCCGCCTTCGGCGGACTCCTCGGTGCAGCTCGGCCATCCGTAGAGCGGAGTCCGCCGCAGGCGGACTTTGATCGAGTCCGACAGTGCTTCTGCTGCCCCGGACTTTAGTCCGGGGTGCCCTGATCCACCGACTTCTTGCTACCGCGGACTTGAGTCGCTCAGTCCGGGGTGCCCTGATCCTCACCGACTTCTGTCATTCGGTCCGGGGGTGCTCTCTCACTTCTTCTCGACACTCTTGTCCGTGAAGACTCCCACCCGGATCGACTTCGGCGTCGTGAGCTCGATCGCGTAGAAGCGCTTCCCGACGCGGCGGATGTCGGTCGTGGGACCTTCCAGGTGCCACCCGTTCGGCATGCTCACGATCTTCGAGCTCGCCTTCTCGCTCCGCGCGTTGGCGTCGGCCCAAACCTTCTTGGGGATCTCGGCGCGATAGACGAACTCCGACCCCTCGAGCAGATCGGTCACGGTCTGGCTCGCGTCGCCGTAGTCGCCCTTCGTGTCGGTGAACGTCGACATCGTCGCGAAGCGATCGCCGCTGCGCTTGTCGACCGCGAGCACCGCGAACGTCGGCTTCTTGAGCGCTGCAGCGACGGGCGCGTCGGTCTGGAGCTCGACGACGAACCCGAAGAGCGCCCCCTGATCGTCCAGCGTGCCATCGCGCTCGCCCTTGTCGAAATCATCGAGGCCGCACCAGGCGCCGGAGAGGACCGCGTGATCCATGAAGCCGGGCTTCTTGGCCGGACAGGTCGTCGCAGACGCGACGTCCTTGAGGAGCCCCGCGACCCACGCTTGGTCGGTGACCGCGGGCGGACCGGCCTTCGCGGCGCTCGCGCTCGCGGACGCCGACGTGGACGCTTCCGCGCCGCCGTCCGCGCTGGGAGGCGGCGCCTTGCATGCCAAGAGAGCGGTGAACACGACGACCGCGGCGCCCGTGGTCGAGAGGAGCTCGTTACGCATGGCGCGCGACGATAGCAGGAAGGTCGTCACCGTGCGTGAACGACGATCGGGCTCGCGCTCGCGAAGACGCGGACGACGCCGTCGCCCGTCTCCGTCTTGCAGCCGCCGCAGTCCACCGTGACGCCGTTCGGGTAGAGGTGCGGCGGAAGCACGATCTCGGTCGGGGCGGTTCTTGCGATGCTCGCGTCGGGCGTGAAGAAGACGCTCACCGCGCGCGAGCTCTCGTCGTACTCCCAGCGCTGGAGCTTCCCCGCGACGAGCATCGGGTACGGGCGCGCGACCACGTCGAAGAGCACTTGCTTCTTCGTGCCGCTCGCGTCGTAGAGCGAGTAGCCGCCGTCGTTCTTGTCGTAGCTCCAGTACATCGAGCTCGCGCCGACCTGCGCCGCGCCGTCGTACTCGGCGTCCATGTACGCGGTGACGCCGGGGAGGTTCGACTGGCCGCCGTACTCGCCGATCCACAGCGCACCGCCGAGCGCGTCGGCCTCGCCGCGGAGCGCGCCGAAGTTGTCGAGGATGCCTTTGCGCTTCGCGTCGTCGAAGGCGGTCCCGCCCTCGGCGTCGCGATCGTACGAGTGGGGCGAGTACACGACGTCGGCGAAGGGGAACTTCACGAGCTTCGTCGAGACCCCGAGGTTGCGGCTCGCCCCCGGCTCGAGGAACGCGAGCCACCCGGGCGCCTCGGCGCGGACGGCCTTCGTCACCGCGAGGTAGAGCGGCGTGAGGAGATCGGCCTCGTACCCGAGCATCGAGTACGAGCCCCACGCCGGCTCGTTCATCGGGTCGAAGCCGAGGATGCCGGTGTGCCCCTTCAGCTTCGCGGCGACGCGGCGCCAAGCTTCCGTGTAGTGTGCACGCAGCTCGTCGCTGCCCCAGAACCCGTCGACGCAGGCGACGACGTTGGGCTCGAGCGCGTTGAAGTACCAAGGGTTCTGCGGGACGAACGCGCCGTAGTGGCTCGCGTCGCAGGTCCATTTGGGGGCGCCGTCGCCGCCGCCGAGGACGAAGCCCTCGCCGTAGATGTCCTGGTGCATGTCCAGGATCACGTAGAGCCCCGCCTGCTCGCACCACGAGATGCGCTCGTCGAGCGCGGCGAGGTACGCGTCGTCGTAGACGCCCTTCTGCGGCTCGATCGCCGCCCAAGTGATGATGAAGCGCGCGGCGTCGAAGCCCCACTCGCGGCGGAGCGCGACGAGCTCGTCCTTCGTGTAGGCGCCGAGGTAGGGCGGGTTCTTCTGGCTGCCAGCGACATTCGCGCCGCGCAGGACCAACGTGCGCCCGTCGCGCTGGACGATCGCGCCGCCTTCGACGTGCGTGCGATCGGGGCGCGGCGCCGCCGCCGGCTCGCTGGAGCACGCACCGGCGACGAGCGCGAGCGCGACAGCGGTGGCGACGAGCGCCGTCGGACGAGCAAGCCCGGGGTTCACCCCGGCAGCATACCTTCAGTAGGCGATGCCGACGAAGAGCGGGTTCTCGACCGTGATCGGTTTGTTCGGGACGAGCGCGGTCGTCGTGAGCTCCACGGTGGCGCCCTGCGGCGCGAAGGCCTCGCAGAGGTCTTGCTTCAAGCGCTCGACGCGGAGCGCCTGATCGTTCGTGCGCTGCGTGACGACGAGGCGGAAGTCCGCAGCCTGCGTGCAGCCGCCCGAGGCGACGTTGAGCTTGAGCGTGCTCGTCGGGCTGGCGCCGCGCGCCTGGGTGATCTTGGCGACGGTCACGGGCTCGAGCTTCGCCGGGGTGACGGGAGGGGGAGCTGCGGGAGCTCGAGCATCGGCGCCTGCAACTTGGGCGCAGGCGAGAAAAACCGTGGCGGCGAGCAGAGATACGAGCGAGCGATGGCGAATCATCCGGGGTCTCCTTGTGAGAAGAAGTACGTGCCCGGCGAGTGTTCGATCTGGAAGGTGGCTATGCTGGACCCATGAGCATCTTCAAGACGCTGGCCGACAAGGTCGCGGAGAAGAAGAAGGAGATGGAGCGGGAGGCCGCGAAGAAGGCGGCCGAGATGGCCTTCGAGCAGGGTAAGAAAGCGGCGAAGTCGGCGCTCGAGAAGGCGGGGAAGAGCATCGAAGACGCGCTCTTCGGGGAGCAGGATTCGGCGCCCGAGTCCGCGCCCGAGTCGAGCGCGCCGTCGTCGCGAAAGCCCGCGTCGCGGCGCCCGGCTCCGAAGGCGGAGCCCGCGAAGCCCAAGGCCGCCGCTCCGGCGCCGAAGCCGGCGCCGAAGCCGCGAGAGGACGAGCGCGCGCTCGCGGCGAAGAAGCGCGCGGCGGAAGAAGCGGCGCTCGATCGCCAGGTCGACGACGATCTGGCCGCGCTGAGGAAAAAGCTGAAGAAGTAGTGTCCGGGAGCTCCGGCGCCCCTCGTCCCTCGAGAAAGAGTTTTCTATACTTTATCTCGAAGGACCCATGAAACGCAGCACACTCGCAGAGCTCGGCCAAGAGGCCCTCACCATCATGAATCGCGGCACCTACCGCGCCCCGTCGGGCGCCGAGGTGGACGTCCGCGAGGCGCAGGCCCGCGCCGTTCGCGGCGCCGAGGACTTCGCGCCGACGAAGGGAGCGCTGCGGGCGCCTCGCGTCGGCCGCGCGACGCGCTTCGAAGTGACCGGCGAGTCCACGCTCGCCGCCGCCCGGCGCGTGCGCGATGCGCGCCCGCTCGCGCTGAACTTCGCGTCGGCCCGGCGCCCGGGCGGCGGGTTCCTCGGTGGCGCGCAGGCGCAAGAGGAGTCCCTCGCGCGCGCGTCGTCGCTCTGGGCGACGATCGCACCGCGCGAGATGTACCGCTACCACGCGCGCACGCGCGATCCGCTGTACACGCACTGGGCGATCCACTCGCCCGACGTGCCGGTCTTCCGCGACGACGAGGGCACCCTGCTCGAAGCGCCGTGGACGGCTTCTTTCCTCACGTGCGCCGCGCCCAACGCGGGCGTCGCGCTGGAACGAGATCCGACGTGCGGCCCCACGATCGCGCGCGTGCTCCGCGAGCGCATCGCGCGCGTGCTCGGGATCGCGGCGCACCTCGACTACGGCACGCTCGTGCTCGGCGCGTGGGGTTGCGGCGTCTTCCGGAACGACACCCGCGACGTCGCGCACGCGTTCCACGAAGCGTTGACCGGTCCGTTCGCGGGCGCGTTCGAGCACGTCGTGTTCGCGATCCTCGATCGCTCGCCCGAGCGCCGCTTCCGCGGGCCGTTCGAAGAGTGGTTCCCGTCCGCCGAGCGCTCAGCGGGCTGACGCAACGAGAGCGGTCGCCGTGGTAGCGTGGCGCCGCCCGCATGCCCCTCCCCCGCCGCATCGAGTGGCCGATCGACGGCTCGGTTTCCTTTCCGGACCGGTGCCTCTTCTGCGATGGCGAGGTCCCCTCGACGAGCGACGGACTGCCGACCGAGCTCACGCGGAAGTTCGGGCGCTTGCTCGTGCGCCTGCGCGCTCCCATCTGCCCGACCTGCGTCGCCCTGCGGCGGAAGCGTCGCATCGCGTGGGTCGTCGCGTTCTTCGCCTACGCGGGGGCGTTCGTCGGCGTGATCTCGCTCCTGCAAGGGTCGAGCTTCGCGGAGACGCACGCGAGCCTCATGTTCTTCGTCACGTGCGTGTTCGCCGCGACGTGCTTCGGATGGTTCATCTACGAGGAGCCGGCGTACCTCCGCCGCTACACGCGGATCTGGATCGACGGGCTCGGTGCGAAGGCGAAGTCGCTCTTCCTCGCGACGGCCGACCCGAAGCTCTACGGCGCACTGGAAGAGGTCGTCGAGAAAGCCCGCAAGCACGCGCCGCCGAAGCGATGACCCGTCACTCGCGAGGTCGTCCCGCCCCGTAGCGCTCTTCGCGCGGCCAGGCGAGCGCGCCGTGGAAGACCTGCGCCGCGAAGCTCGCGTAGGCCGACGGGTTGTGGAGCTGCTGCTCGGGCGTCATGCGATCGAAGCGCTCGTCCCACTCCGAGACGTGGTGCTCGGGCTCCCCCGAGCGCGGATCGAAGACGTGCACGGTCTCGTGGATCAGCATCGCCGCGCGACACTTCACTCCGAAGTCCGCGAACGACGCCGTCACGAACACGTTCCCACCCCCGAACGTGAACGCCGGCGGCGGCGGACCCGCCCCGAACAGCGCCCGCGCCCGCCCCGGCGTCACGCTCTTGAAGGTGGAGGCACTGCGGAGGAGCTTCGCGATCCGCACGAAGGCCGCGACGACCCACGCACGATGCACCGTACGTTCGCGTGCCGAGAGCGCGCCGAAGCCGAAATTCACGCCCAACGCGGCCTTCGCCAACGAGCTGCGCTTCGCGAGCCCGGCGCTCGCGGACGCGACCCAGAGCTCCGCGGTCGGGAGCGCGCTCCGAACGAGCGTTGGCAGCGTCATGACCGTCATCTACGCCCCTCGGGACACTCTGTCACCTCGGAGCCGCTTCTTGGCCCGAGCCTGCCTGATGCGACGGGCCCGGTGGTACGGTACGGCCGCCATGCGGCGCAGCATCCTCTTTTTGGGCCCCCTCTTCTTCGCTCTCGCGTGCGGTGACTCGGGGGGTGGAACCGACGTCCCCGACTCCGGCTCCGGGAGCGACGCCGCGACCAAACCCGATACGTCGACCGGGAACGACGCGGGCGGAAACGACTCCGGCAACCCGGGCGACTCCGGCAGCCCCGGCGACGCGAGCGGCGGAGACGCCGGCGGCGCACCGCTCACGATCTTCACGATCCTGTTCGAGAACCACGACTACGCGGAGATCGTCGGCTCGCCGAACGCGCCCTACTTCAACCAGCTCATCGCGACCTACGGGCTCGCGACGAACTACCACGACTCGGGCACGCACCCGTCGCTCCCCAACTACCTCGTCCTCGCGAGCGGCGACCCGCAGTACATCGGCGTCATCGATCTGGATCCGACGACCTATCCGTTCCCGAAGAAGGCACCGAACCTCGGCACACAGCTCGAGGCCGCCAAGATCCCGTGGCGCTCCTACCAGGAGAGCATGGGCACCGCGTGCAAGCTCTCGGGCGCCGGCACGTACGCGCCCAAGCACGACCCCTTCCTCTACTTCGACGACATGCAGAACGGCGCGAACGGGCTCTGCGCCGCGCACAACGTCGACTACGGGCAGTTCGCCGCCGACCTCGCAGCGGGCACGTACCGCTTCATGTGGATCACGCCGAACCTCCTGAACGACGGTCACGATCCGTCGAACGATCCCGTCACCGGCCTCAAGCAGTCCGACACGTGGGCGAAGACCAACGTGCCCGCGATCCTGAACAGCCCCGCGTTCCAGGCGAACGGCATCCTCTTCATCACGTGGGACGAGGCCGAAGGCCGCAACGGCGACTCCAAGTCGCAGATCCCCATGATCGTCGTGTCGCCGAAGCTCAAGAGCGCCGGCTACAAGACGAGCACCAAGTACGGCCACAAGAGCTGGCTCGCGACGGTGGAGGATCTCCTCAAGCTCCCGCGCCTCGCCACCGTCACGAACGAGCCGGCGATGACGGAGTTCTTCAAGTAGCCAAGGCGCGCCCCGCGGCGCGTGTCGCACGGGATCATGCGGCGACTCGCGCTCTTCGCCGGCGGAGCTCTCCTCGCGGTCGCGTGCGCGGCCGCACCGGCGCCGGCGCCGGCGCTCGCCACTCACGTCACGGCAAGCCACGCCGATGCCGATGCCGACGGGCATGACGCCGGCAACGTCCCGGACGCGTCGAGCGAGACGTTCGTCGACGCGGCTCCACCGTCCCCTCCCTACGATCTCGCCGCCGATCGAAGCCGAATCGAGGCGCTCGCGAAGGACGAGCTCGGCGCGGCGACGTCGACCACGGTGGCCCAGGAGTCCTTCGTCCTCGTCGCCGCGCCCGGGTGGAGCGCGACCGCACTGGCCACGAGCCGCGCGCTCACAACCCGCGCGATCGACGCTTACTTCCACGGTCGCTTCGACAAGCGGCCCGCGCGCGCCGTCGCGGTGTACCTGTTTCCCGAGGCGAAGAGCTACCAGGCCTACTGCCGCGCGAAGATCGGCGGCGAGTGCCCCTCCGAGTTCGGCGTTTACTACCCCGACCGGCGCCGGATCGTGATGAACGCGGGACCCGGGCTCGGCACGCTGACCCACGAGCTCGTGCACCCGATCGTCGAGTCGGACTTCCCCGGAGCGCCGACCTGGATCGACGAGGGCATCGCGTCGCTCTTCGAGGCCCCCGTCATCCCGCGCGACGGCGAGATCCACGGCGTGAAGAACTGGCGTCTGCCGCGGCTGCTCACCGGGATGAAGTCGCCGAGCGAGAGCGCGAGCACCCGCATCGAGGCGCTCTTCGCCATGTCCAACGCGACCTTCCGCGACGGCCTGGAGAAGCTCCACTACGCGACCGCGCGCTACCTCTGCCAATGGCTCGACGAGAAGGGCTGGCTGTGGCCGTTCTACCGCCAGTGGCGCGACGGCGTGAAGGACGACCCGTCCGGCGAGAAGGCCTTCACCAAGGTGACGGGGATGACGCCAGCCCAGGCGACGGCGCCCTTTCAGGCCTGGGTGACGAAGCTCTAGCGCCGATTCCTTTGCGCTGGCGTCATGGCCATTCCATGGCCATTCTATGGCCATGACCGAGCGAACGAACAGCTTCCACCTGCTCCTCTCCGACGACGAGCTGGCGCTCCTCAAGCTCCTGGCCGAGCGCGAGGGACTCAACGCCTCCGACTTCCTGCGCGCGTGCATCCGGCGCTCCGCCAGCGCTCCAACGCACCTGACGCAAGCCATGCGCATCGTGGAGCTGCTCGCGCCGGAGACTTGGCAGAAGCTCGAACCGGGAGCGATACTTGGAGGTGGCAAGCGCCGCACGCGCGGCAAGTGACTCGGGACGCTCTCCATGCCGCTCCCTCCGCGACCCAAACGCCTCGGCAACTACGACGTCGTCGCCAAGATTGGCGGCGGTGGGATGGCGACGATCTACCTCGGCCATGCGCCCGACCACGTCGCGGCCTTGAAGGTGCTCCGCCACGACGTCGCGACGAGCGAGCAGGTCGTGAACATGTTCCACGACGAGTCACGGATCCTCGGCCTGCTCTCCCACGAAAACATCACGCGCACGTACCAATGGGGCGAAGAAGGCGGGCAGCACTTCATCGCGATGGAGCTCTTGCTGGGCCGCACTCTCGTCGACGTGTGGGAGGCCTGCGTCGCGCGGAAGCTCTCCCTGCGTCTCGATCTCAGCGCATGGATTGCGGCCCGCGTCGCCGCCGGGCTCGCGCACGCGCACGCCCTCACCGACGAGCGCGGCCAATCGCTCCACGTGATCCACCGCGACGTGAACCCGTCGAACATCTTCCTCACCTACTCGGGCCAGGTGAAGCTCTTCGACTTCGGGCTCGCGAAGTCGCTCGGCCGCCGCGCCGAGTCTTCGGCCGGGATCATCAAGGGCAAGCTCCCGTACCTGTCGCCCGAGCAGATCATGCAGCTCGGCATCGATCAGCGGGCGGACATCTTCATGCTCGGCACGACGCTGTGGGAGATGACGACGATGCGGCGCCTCTTCAAGCGCAACGACGACGTCGAGACCGTCAAAGCGGTCCGCGGAGGTGTCATCCCGGACCCGCGCAAGATCGTGGCCGGCTACCCCGACGACCTGTTCCGCGCGGTCGACAAGGCGCTCCAGCGCAACCGGGAGAACCGTTACCAGGACGCAGCGTCCTTCGCGCGCGACCTCGACGCTTTCGTTCGGCGGACGGCGCCGGACGACCCCGCGAAGCTCGTCCCCTCGATCCTCGAGAGCCTGTTCCCCGGCGATCGCGCGCGGCAGATGGGCTGGTTGCGCGGCGCGAGCGCGAGCACGCGCGGGGCCTCGGGGCCCACGATCCCGCCGCCGGCGCCCCTGCCGTCGACGAAGGACGGCGACAAGTGAAGCCCACCGATCGTTGCCGGGGCGAGAACGGTCTGGGACCGGACTTTCGTCGGGCCGCTCGAGTACGCATCCTGCAGCCATGAGCACTCCGTCCCAGGCGCCGTTGGCGCGCATGCCGGTCGCGTACATCCCCCATGGTGGCGGCCCCTGGCCGTTCGTGGACATGGGTCTCCCTCGCGCCGAGGTCGACGCGCTCGCCGGGTACCTGCGCGAGCTCGCCGGGCTCCCGAAGACCCCACCCAGGGCGCTGCTCGTCGTCTCCGCCCACTGGGAGGAAGAGGTCCCCACCGTGATGACGGCTCCGAAGCCGCCCATCTTCTACGACTACTACGGGTTCCCCGCGGCCTCGTACGAGATCACGTGGCCCGCTCCGGGCGCGCCGGAGCTCGCGAAGCGCGTGCAGGCGCTGCTCGAGGGTGCGGGCATCCCCACCGCGACCGACGGCGAGCGCGGCTTCGACCACGGCGCGTTCATTCCGCTCAAGCTCACCTACCCCGACGCGAACGTCCCGACCCTCCAGCTCTCGCTGAAGAAGGGGCTCGATCCGAAGGCGCACCTCGCGATCGGCCGCGCGCTCGCTCCGCTCCGCGACGAGGGCGTGTTCATCGTCGCGAGCGGCATGAGCTACCACAACATGCGCGGCTTCGGTAACCCGCGCGCGCGCGGCGACTCGGAGACGTTCGACGCGTGGCTCGGTGAGACGGCCGCGAAAGACCCGCGCGAGCGCGACGAGCGACTCCTCGCGTGGACCCAGGCCCCGGCCGCACGCCAGGTGCACCCGCGCGAGGAGCACCTCATCCCGCTCATGGTCGCCGCCGGCGCCGCCGGGGACGATCGCGGGAGCGTCGGCTACCGCGGGAGCTTCCTCGGCGTGAAGCTCTCCGCGATCCACTTCGGGTGAGCACGTTGGCGATCCGCTCGTTCATCGTCGCGTCCGAGTCCGCGCTCGCCGGAGCCGGGTTCCTCCTCGACGACGTACCCGGGACGAGCGGGCGCTTGGACGTGCTCGCGCGCTGCATCCGCGCCGCGCTCCTCGTGTCGCACGGCGTCCGGAAGGACGCACGGCTCTACCTCGTGCTCGGCGGTGGCCCCGATGCGCCGGTGACGGTGCGGTTCGCGGGGGACTCCGCGAAGTTCCTCCGCCCCGACGAACGCGCCGCGGCGGTCCTGCTCCAGAAGGTCCTCGCGCGCGTGCCCGACGTCGGGCCGGAGCTCGTCGCGGTGCGCGAAGGCGTGGCGCTGGCGCGCGGGGGCGTCGAGGTCGCCGCGCGCGACGTCGGCGACGCGCGGCGCTTCGTCCTCGAAGAAGACGCCCCCGACCTCCGCGCCGTACCTTCTTGGGACGGCGACACCGCGTTCCTCCTCGGCGACCACCGGGGGCTCTCCGCCACCGCGCGCGCGGCGTTCCCTTCGGCGACGCCGGTCGGGCTCGGGCCGATCAGCGTCCACACCGAAGACGCGATCGTGCTCGCGACGAACGAGCTCGACCGCCGGCGCTGATCAGCCGAGCCAGCAGCGACCGAAGGCCGGCGCCAGCCCGGACGGGCAGCGCGCGGAGCAAGCGCCGGTGCCGACGTCCAAGACGGTCCCGGGCGCGCAGGCCGGCACGCTCGGCGGCGCGGCGATCGGAGGGGGCGCCGGCGGCGCGACCACGACCGGCGCGGGCTTCGCCCCGGGGACGAGCGCGTCGAAGAGCAAGGCGTCGCTGATGTGCCGCGCGACCGTGGACTCGGCGATCCACGCGTAGCCGTGGTCGCCCCAGGCGGAGCCCCACGAGTTGTGGACGAGGAAGTCGCGCCCGAGCGCGGTCGTCCGATAGCCGACGACGGCGACCGCGTGCCCACCGTCCGTCGAGTACCAATCTGGGATGATGCCGGACTTGAGCCCGCGGTAGCTCCAGGTCGTGCTGTCGATCGCCATCTGGACGAACACGGTCTGGCCATGCGCCAGGGCGGCGACGGCGGAGTCGCCGAACTTCGCGTTGGGGATCCGCTTCGCGCGACCCGCCCCGGCGATCCCGAAGGCCTTCGCGCGCTCGCGCTCCGCGATGAGCTGGGCATCGCCGCGCCACGAATCGGTGGAGACGCCGTAGGCGCGCTCGCAGGAGTCTCGGCCGGTCTCGAAGCGGCACGCCTTGATCGGGTCGTACGGCCAGACGGCGTCGGGCGCGATGGCCTCGCGCGGCGCGGTGTCGGCGGCGAAGAGGTCGTCCCAGGAGTCGGCCGCGACGACGTGGAGCGCGGAGAGCACGTCGCTCCGTCCGCTCCGCCGGAGCGAGTCCTCGAGCGTCGTGGAGAGCGCGAACGCCCAGCACACGCCGGTCCGGGCCTGGTCCTTCACGGGACCGTCGAGCCCGACGTTGCGCAGGTCGACCGCGAGCGGTGCCCCCGCCGCGGAGAGGTCGACGCTCGGAGCCGTCGCGGGGACCGACTTCAACGCCTTGCCGCACGGGAGCGGCACGAAGACGCCGGGCGCCACCTCGACCGTGGGGCACTGCGCGAGCGCGTTCAGGATGGGGGCGACGTTGATCGGCGGGAGCGCGATCACCGTCGGCGCCGTCGTCGTCGTCACGGGAGGCGGAGCCGGCACCGGAAACACGAGATCGGCCCGCGCCACGGACGAGGCGAAGAGCGAAGCCGCAGCGACCGCACCGGCAACGACACCACGGAGGACCGAGCGCATGCCGGATCGACGCACGGGCCGCGCGAATATTGCCGCGCGCGTGGCTCGTGCGTGCGATTCCCGCCGAATGGAAACGCCGGTTCTCGATCGCTCCGCCAACGAAAGTTCACGCTGCCGTCGGCGAGTTCGGTTTGCGCTTTCCCACACTGTGAGTTAGGTTCCGCACCGTCACGCACCTGGAGCCGCCGAAATTCCGGCCGCTCGGTCGCGCGTGAAGGAACGCGGCCCCCCGCCGCGAGAGAGATCGTTTCACTGTGATGTCGTTTCGTCCCCGTCGCCGCCGCTCCGGCCGCGCGGCGCACTCCAACTCGCCCGCCCCCCGCCCTGCCGCTGCGCAGGCGCCCGCGGCGCCCGCTCTTGCTCCGTCGCCCCCGCTCACGCCCGAGCGCGAGGCGCTGATCGCCGCATCGCCGTTCACCGCGCTCGGCCTGATCGCGCCCCTCGCCCGCGCCGTGCTCGACGAGGGCTACACCACGCCGTCGCCCGTCCAGGCCGCGGTCGTCCCGCACGGCGTCGCCGGGCGTGACGTCGTCGCTTGCGCCCAGACCGGCACCGGCAAGACCGCCGGCTTCGTGCTCCCGATGCTCCAGCGCTTGGTCGCGAGCCCGCGTTCGAACGCGCGTCCGATCCGCGCGCTCATCCTCACCCCGACCCGCGAGCTCGCGATCCAGATCGCGGAGCGCATCACCGCGTACGGGCGCCACATCGTCGTCGGCGGCCGTGCGCTCGAGCACGCCCTCGTGTACGGCGGCGTCAGCCAGCACCGGCAAGAGATTGCCTTGCGCCGCGCGCCGGAGATCCTGGTCGCCACGCCGGGTCGCCTCCTCGACCTCATGGGCCAGCGGCTCGTCGACCTCTCGAAGATCGAGCACTTCGTCCTCGACGAGGCGGACCGCATGCTCGACATGGGCTTCATCCACGACGTGCGGCGCGTGGTCGCCGTGCTCCCCACGGAGCGGCAGACCCTGTTCTTCTCGGCGACGATGCCGCCCGCGGTCGAGGCGCTCGCCCGCGGCATGCTCCGCGATCCGGCCCGCGTCGCGATCGCCCCGAAGGTCACCACGGCCGAGGGCGTCGAGCAGAGCGTCGTCTTCGTCGCGCGCGAGCAGAAGCGCGCGCTCCTGACCGAGATGCTCCTTCGCCCGGGCATCGCCCGCGCGATCGTCTTCACGCGCACGAAGCACGGCGCGAACCGGCTCGCCGAGCAGCTCGAGCGCGCCGGCATCACCGCTGCCGCGATCCACGGGAACAAGTCGCAAGGTGCGCGCGAGCGCGCGCTCGACGGCTTCCGCCGCGGGACCACGCCGGTCCTCGTCGCGACCGATCTCGCGGCGCGCGGGATCGACGTCGACGGCATCTCGCTCGTCGTGAACTACGACTTGCCCGAGGTCGCCGAGAGCTACGTCCACCGCATCGGCCGCACTGGCCGCGCAGGTGCGACGGGCCGCGCGGTGTCGTTCTGCGACAAAGAGGAGCGCCCGCTCCTTCAGGACATCGAGCGCTTCATCAAGAAGCGGCTCCCCGTCGCGACCACGGCGCCGAGCGCGCCGGTGCCCGCCGCGGCGGAGTCCGGCGCAGCGCTCCGCTGAACCGAACCAAGCCTCACTGGATGAAGGCGTCGAAGCTCCCGCTCTCGGTCCACTTCTCCGACATGGACCCGAGCGAGTTCTCGACGAGCTGAACGAGCCCCGCCTCGAAGGTGGGGTACGTGTCGTTGCTCGACGAGGTCGCCGCATACGAGAAGCCGTAGTCGGCATCCTCGCTCCGCCGCATCGCGATCCCCCAGGTCAGGTCGATGAAGGTGAAGGCGAGGTTGCCGCGCTGCACGTTGCGGAGCTTCAGCGCGTCAATCTTCACGTCCGCGACGACGTAGCTGCCCTGGAGCTTCGCGGTCGAGGGCACCACCTCGACCTTGGGGAAGTAGTTCGCGAAGAGGCGCGTCAGATCGCGGCGCACGAAGAGCTGCATGTCGTAGACGACGAACTTCTCGCACCCCTCGGCGTCGACCTCGCAGTCCGGCGTGGAGACACGCCAAGCGTCGCGCACCTTGCCGTCGTCGAGGACGATGTAGAGCGGGCGGGAGCTCTTTCGCGCCACGAGCGGCGTCGGCGGCTTCGCGTAGACGTGCCCCATGCTGTAGCCGCCTTCGGTCCCGTAGACGCTCCGCCCGTAGTTGGCGGGGGGACCGCACGCCACGACCAGGGCAGCGAGGAGGGGCGCGACGAAAAGTCGAGGAGTGACGCGGATCATGCCGGTGCGCATACGGTGTAACCCCAAGGTTCTTCCCTGAGGAATGACGGGGGGGTGCCGAGCGTAGGATCGATCGCGTGAAGCGTCGACTCGCTCGCGTTCCCCAGGCCGCGGTCGCTCTCTTCGTGGGGCTCTATCTCCTCGCCGCCGCGCTGTACCCGGGTGGTACACGCGCCGAGCCCGACCGGATCGGGTTCAGCGTGCTCCACAACTACTGGTGCGACGTCCTCGACGTCGTGACCTACGGCGGGCGGCCGAACCCCGCGGCGCCGGTCGCGCTCGGGGCCACGGTCCTGCTGGCGCTCGGTTTGTCGGCGCTGTGGTGGACCGTCCCCGCGCTCTACCCCGCCGCGCGCGTGAGGGCCTGGTTGGTCCGCGCAGCGGGACTCGCGTCGGCGGCGGTCGTCCCGCTCATCGGAACGAAGCACCACGATCTGGTGATCAACGTCGCGGCGCTGGCGGGCGCGTTCGCGTTCGTGGTCACGGCCACCGCGGTCGGTCGCTCGCGCGGGTGGAAGGTCGCGCTCCTGGGCGCCGGCGCGCTCGCCGCCGCCACGGTCAACTACGTCTGCTGGGGCACCGGCTTCGCGCTCGATGCGCTCCCGCTGATCCAGAAGATCGCGTTCGCCGCGTTCCTCGCCTGGGTGCTCGTCATCGCCGATCAGGTCACCCGCTCGCACGAGCGCGTGCAGGCTGCGTGATAGCCTCGCGCCATGGAAGTCTCCGCGCGAGAGGACGTCACCGTGGTCGTGGTCGAGTTCGCGGCGCCGGTGCCCGCCGGCAACGAGGTGCTCGTGATCTCGCTCGAGAAGAGTGACTCGGGCTTCTTCGACGTCTCCTCCGCCGAGATCGTCGTCGACCTCTCGGCGCGCGTCGCGTACGCGGACTACGCCTACTGGTCGGTGCTCGCGGAGCGTGGCTGGCCGTCCGCGCCCGTCGCCGACGATCCCGTCGCCCCGCTCGGCGACACGTGGAAGCGCAAGCGGTCGCTCCACGGACGCGTGGCGGGAGCGCTCCTCTCGAGCCGCGACGGGGGAGACCAGAACCACATTCGCACGCTCCTCCACGTGCTCCCCGAAGTGGAGAAGGGCTACCGGGGCTGAGCGTGAGCCGCCGCGCGCTCGCGTTCGTGGCGCTCGGGTACGTGGCGCTCGGGGCCGCGTGCGGGAGACCGGCTCGACCGACGCGCACCGTCGTGATCGACGGGACGCCGCTCGCGACGAGCGCGCCGAGTGCCGCTCCCGCGCCGACCGCGACGTGCACGGCGCCCACCACGAGCACGCGCTTCCACCTGAAGGTGAGCCACGGCGATCGCGGGACGTACTTCCACGTGATCCGCGCGCGGTACGAGCTCGATGGCGCGGTCGTCGCCGAGCTCGGCGGCGCGACCGGGCCCTCCGTCCCCGACCCGCTCTCGGTCGTGGTGTTCGACGGTGAGCTCGCCGGTGGGTGCCACCGGATGGTCGTCACCTTCGACTACTTCACGCGGAACCCGACGCCCTGGGGCTACGATCGCGCGGTGCGAATGACGAGCACGCACGAGATCGCGCTCACGAGCGATCTCTCGGTCCGCGCGATCAGCGTGGACGATCGCGGCTCCGTCACGACGCCGCTCGAGAATCGCTTCGCGATGACGTGGGACGAGAGCCCCTGAGCGCTCGGCCAGTCAGGCCGACACCATGCGCACCGGATCCTGACCGCCGAGCGCATAACCACCGAGCACGTTGCGTACGCGCGCGGAGCCGAGCATTCGCCGCAGACGCATGATGGCGACGTAGAGTCGCTTGTCGTCGCGAAGTGGGTGGTAGTCCGCGATGCCCCACACGCGCGCGACCAGCGCCTCCTTCTCGAGCTCGCCGCCCGCCTCGACGATCGCGCGGAGGATCTTGGCGTGGAGAGCGTGCGATGGCGTCTTCAGCTTCCTGCCATCGGGCAACCACACGTGACCGGCGCCGAGGTGGAGACCCCAGCTCGCGCGGTCGGCTGCCCCGAGCGAGCGCACCTTGCCGGCCCAACGACACGCCGCGAGCACCTTGGCATCCACCCGGTCCACCGCTCGCCCTTCTCCGAGCAGCGCGCGCGCGCGGCGCGCGGCCGACGGCGCGGCGTTCGGCGCCCCGGCGATCCGCTCGAGGACGGCAATCGGCGGTTCGGGAGCGAGCAGCGCCCGTGCCAGCTCGGCTTCGAGTTGGAAGCGCGTCGAGCCGACGGCAGCTCCCCATCGATGGAGCTCGTCCGCGACCGCCGACGCCGCCCGGTCCTTCCCCGCGACGAAGAGCACGTCGAACAGAAGGCGCTTCGCTTCGTGCGCATACACGACGTAGCCGTGCTCCTCCGCGGCGGCCGTCGCACCACGAAGCAACCGCTCCGCCCCCGCGAGGTCTCCCTCGACGAAGGCCACGGTCGCCCGCGCGAACGACTCGAACACGTGGGCGTCGATCGGCTCCGCCTTCGGAGCACCGAGCGGCTCGCCCGAGCTGCCCTCGCGCACTGCCTGCATGAGCCGGAGCGCTGCGACGAAGCGCGATTGCGCATCGTGCACCGTCGGAACGCTGAGAGGCAGCGGCTTCCCCGCGATCCACGCGATCACGGCGCCGAGGACACCGAGCCACCCCGCCTGCACGCGATGCCCGCGTCGCTCGGCGTCGGCCGCACACTCCTCGGCGAGTGCGAGCGCCCCCGCGAGGTCACCCTCGACTGCGAGGATCCGCGCCTCCGTCGCGCGGCACTCGCAGCGCACCGTCGCCGAGCGAGCGGCAGCCGGGCGAAGCGCGGCAACGATGCGCTTGGCGGCGGGGAGATCGCCGTGCTCCGCTTCGAGCTGCGCCAGGAGAGCGAGCGAGACCTGGTTCCCCCATGGTTGGGCTCCGCTCAGCTTTCCGCGGAGCTGGCGGCGGAGCAGTGCCATCACCTGCGCCAGGCGCCCCGCGGAGGCGTAGACGTCGGTCCGCGCAATCTCGACCTGACGGCGAGCGAACGGAGACAGGTCGGGCTCGACGCTCGAGAGCTCGTCGGCGACGCGGATCGCTTCCCCGTACGAACCGCGCGTCGCGTGGATGCGCGCCAGCTGCGCCCGCGCGCGCGGATCATCGCGCCGGGACTCGAGGAGCGCCCACGCGGCATCGATGTCGCCCATGAAGTAGAGCGTTCGACCCAGGAGGTAGTCGACTTCGAGCGAGCGCGGCTCCGCGTCGAGGATGGCCTTCGCCTCGGCGAGACGACTCGCTCGAATCAGCGCCTCGGCGTAGCGCACGCGGGCTGCCTGCGTCGTGGGGCGGGGATCCTCGAGCACCTCCGCCAGCACCTGGCCGCCGAGTCGCACGGCCAGGCGGAGGCGCGGCTCCGCGAGCTCTGCCTCCGAGCGGCCGAGCAGCAGCGGCGCGAGTCGCTCGCCCAAGCCAGCCTCGACGATGCCATCCAGGTGCCGGTCCAGCGTCGCTACCGCCGCGGGAACGTCGTCGGCCTCCAAAGCGAACCGGATCGCCTCCAACGCCGCCGGCGCGTCTTCGGTGGAACCCGCGGAGTCTCCGAGGCGCTTCGCGAGGCTTCGGTTCGGTCGCGCCGGCGCACGCGCATCCCGCCGCGCGTCGTGCAAGCGCAACCCCTCGGGGGTCTTCACGATGTCGGGGTGGCGCGGCACGGGTCGACCCGCGAGCGTGCGGGCGGTCTCCGGCGCGATGCAGAGGTTCAAGGCCGAGAGCAACTCGAGCAGCGGCTCGGCGCGCTTCGAGAGCGCGTCCACCACCTCCGCAGCGTCCGACGTTCCACCGTTCGCGAGCGCGCGGAGGAGAAGGAGCGGAGAACCGTCCGCGAGAGCGACGAAGCGCCTCCGGTCGCTCGCGGAGCGGCGCGGCGCAGCGGCACGGGCCAGGCGCCCGAGCGCACGAGCGTCGAGGTCTTCGAGAACCACGGACGAAGACGCGAGGCGATCGGGAGCTCTCATGCGCCCCACGAGCACCCAGCGTGCTCGACGCGAGCGGCGACACGCCCGCGCCAACGAGCGCGCGTCCGCAGGCTCCAGGAAGTGAACGTCGTCCACCACCGTCACCGCGCGATGCGATTCGAGCGCGTCCATCACCGCGGCACGCAAGGCAGCCGTCGAGTCGTCCGCGGGAACCAGGAGCTCGCTCGTGGCGATCGCGCGGGCGAGCGCGAGCCAGATGGCGCGCTCGTCGTCGCCCGGTCGTGCACCGACCCAGATGGCTCGGCGCCGTGCGAGCGCGTGCTTCACCAGCGAGGTCTTGCCGATCCCGCCTCGTCCGAGGACGAGCGTGACGGGCTCGTCGCGCAGCAGCGCTCGGAGGCGCGCTGTCTCACGCACCCGACCGACGAAGATCCGACCCATCGCCGCGGAAGCTAGCACGCGCGGTCACTGGAGCTGGAGCGCTCCCGTGGTCCGACCCACGACCTTGGCCGTCCCGTCGTCGGTCGTGAGGGAGCCAAACGACATCTGGCGCGTGCTGGACGCGTAGATGGCGGCACCGTGTGCGCGGAAGGTTCCGAGCGTCGGGAACGTCAGAACGAGCGACACGTCCGTCGGATCGCGACCCGTGACGCTCCCGGTCACCGTCCCGACCTCGCCGATCTTCGAGGTCGGCTGCTTCGTCGTGGCCGTTCCCGAGATTCCACCACCGGATGCGACCGAGAGCGTCGTCGTCGTGAAGACGCTCTTCGACGGGTCATCGTGTTGCACGACGAGATCGCCGATGTAGGTCCCGCTCGGCGGACCCTCGAGGGACGTCGTGGACTCCGAGCTGCACGCCGAGGTCGCGCCGAGCGCGAGGAGGAACGCACCGAGGATGCCGATTCGCATGCTCACGTCAGTACTTCCGCGATCGACCCACGGCACGTGGCCGCATCTAACATCGTCTAACACCGCTCGGTTCCACCGTGTCCGGCCCACGCGCGCGATCTAGCTTGGGGAAGCGTGACCGCGTCGAATCCAGCGGCGACCGACCGCATCGGCTCCGTGATTGGAGGCAAGTACCGCGTCGACTCGGTGCTCGGGCAAGGCGGCATGGCCACGGTCTACGGCGTCGTGCACGTCCGCAACGCGGCACGCCTCGCGATCAAGGTCCTCCACCCGAGCGTGGCCATGGATCGCGACGTCCGCACGCGGTTCCTGCGTGAGGGCTATGCCGCGAACTCGGTCGGGCACCCGGGCGCCGTCATGGTCGTGGACGACGCCGAGACCGACGACGGAAGCGTGTTCATCGTGATGGAGCGGCTCGAAGGGCAGAGCCTCGACGCGCTCGAAGGGCGCGTGCGCGTCGACGAGGCGGTCGCGATCGGCGACGGGCTGCTCGACGTTCTGGCCGCCGCCCACGCCAGAGGGATCCTGCACCGCGACATCAAGCCAGCGAACGTCTTCGTCACGCGCACGGGCGTGGTGAAGGTCCTCGACTTCGGCATCGCGCGCGTCCGCGACGCCTACACGTCCGGCTCCGGCGCCACGACGGATACGAGCGTCGTCTTCGGGACCCCCGCCTTCATGTCGCCCGAGCAAGCGCGCGGCGAGACCATCGACGCGCGGAGCGATCTCTGGGCGGTCGGCGCCACGCTCTACACGCTGGTCTCGGGCCGGCTCGTCCACGAAGCTCCGACGCCGGTCGCGATCCTGCTCAAGACCGCTTCGGTGGCGGCGCCGCCGCTCGCGAGTGTCGCTCCCCACGTACCGCGTTCGCTCGCCCAGGTCGTCGATCGCGCACTCTCGCTCTCGGCGCGGGAGCGCTACGCGAGCGCCGCCGACATGCAGCGAGCCCTGCGCGAGGCCTTTCGCGAGGCGTTCGGCGGTGCCCCGACCGCGGAGCTCCTTCGCTCCGCCGCGCGTCCGATGCTCCACGTCGTCGCGAGCCACGCCCCCGCGACGGACGCGACGACCCGCCCGCGGGAGCGGGCTCCGGCGCTGCAGCCCCAGACGCAGCTCGTGAGCAGCACGGTTCCCCAACCGGGAGCGAGCCGTCTTCGTCTCCCGTTCGCGCTCGGGATGGCGTCGATCGTCGTCGCGGGCGCCTTCGTCTTCCTCGCGAGCACGAAGGTGCGGATGTCGCCGGCCACCCCGGGCGAGCCCCCGCGCGCGTCGGCATCGGTCGGCGCGTCGGCCCCGATGCCGAGCTCCGCCACGGCCGCGCCGGCGGCGACGGCTGCGCCGACCGGCGCCGGCAGCCAGTCGTCCCAACTTGGGACACCGACGATGGCGGTCTCCGCGCTTCCCCTCCACGGGAGCCCGGCCCCCAAGAAGCGCCGCTGCGATCCCGGCTACGTCGTCGACGACGCCGGCCACCACGTCTACCTGCCCGAGTGCTTGGAATGAAGGAAGGCGCCCCATGAGGCTCTGGAACGCATCGCGCGTGGTCCTCGCGGTGGTGACGCTCGTCACCTTCGCCCACGCGCACACGCGCGACGAGTGCGTCGACGCGTCGACGCGGGCGCAGCACCTCCGGGACGAGCAAGCGCTCACGAGCGCTCGCAAGGAGCTCCTCGTCTGCGCCGATGCGAGCTGCCCGGCCGTCGTGCGACGCGACTGCAGCGGGTGGCTGGACGAGGTGGAACGCGACCTCCCGAGCCTGGCCATCACCCTCGAGAGCGCGTCCGGGACGCCTCCACCGCACGCCAGGGTGCTCATCGACGGCGCGCCCATCGCCGACGGAGTTCAGAGCGTCCCCGTCGACCCGGGGGCCCACGTCGTGCGCGTCGAGGCCGACGGTCACGCGGCGGTCGAGGTCGCCGTGACCGCCGCGCGCGGGGCGAAGGACCTCCCCGTTCGGGTTCGGCTCGTGCCGACGCCCGAGGTCGCCCGGATGCCTCGCGCTCCGGCGTCCGTCGCACGGAGCTCGCCGCTCGTTCCCCTCGGATGGGCGGTCGCGGGCGTGGGAGCGGCGAGCCTCGTGCTCGGCGCGGTCTTCGGAGGTCTCGCGCTCGACAGCAAGTCGGCGGCCGCTTGCGATGCCAGTCTTGCCTGCGATCCCGAGCTTCTCGCGCGCGCGCGTGCTCAGGCGCTCGTGTCCACGGTGGGGTTCGTCGCCGCCGTGGCGCTCGGAGCCACTGGGATCGTCCTCTGGGTCGTCGGCCGGCGGGCGGAGCGAGCAGGAGCGCAGATCGCGTTCGCGCCCGCGCTCGACGGCGCGTCGCTCTCCGTCACGGGGCGCTTCTGAGATGAAGCGCGCCCTCGTCTTCCTCGCGCCGGTCCTCCTCGCGCTCGCCGCGTGCAACGTGATTCTCGGGCTCGACGAGCTCCACGACCGAGCGCCCGCGCTCGACGCCAGCGGCGACGGGACCGTGCCCGCGGACGGAGCAACGGACGCGGCGGAAGACGCGACGAGTCCTCCCGACGCGATGGGGGGCGACGCCGACGCCACGGCCGACGCGAAGCCGGACGCCGCCGACGCCACCGGGCCGACGACGTGCACCGCCTACTGCGCGCTGATGCTCCAGAAGTGCACGGGGAGCGCCGCGCAGTACGTCGACGGCCCGACCTGCCTCGCGATCTGCGACGCGTTCCCCGAGGCCGGCGCGACCGCGTTCTCCTGTCGCGCCACCCAGGCCGCGGCGATCGGGGCGAACCCGAGCGTCGAGTGCTCCAAGGCGGGCCCGTACTCCTTCGGCGCCTGCGGCACCGAGCGGGCGGCGTTCTGCGAGCTCTTCTTCTGGACGTGCGCGACGAACGGCTACAGCGCGACCTGCCCCGAGTTCGACAACCTCGCGGACCCCACGCCCGGTGCGTTCGTGCTCGACGGAGGCACCGCGCGCGACTGCCGCGAGACGAACCTCGAGCAAGCGTTCGCGGCGGTCGTCGGCGCATGCAACCGCGCCGGAGCCGCGCCGACCGCGGCGTGCCCGTGACGCGAAGCGCTCACGGGCGCCACTCTTCTCCCGTCTCGCAGCTCACGTGCACGAGCTTCACCCCGCTCGGTGAGAGGTCCATCACGCCGAACACGATCGGGAGCTGGAACCGCTTCGGTCCGATCGAGCCCGGGTTGAACGTGGCGATGCCGCGATCCCGCCCCACGAACGGGACGTGCGAGTGCCCGCACACCACGAGGTCGGCGGACTCCTTCTCGGCCATCGCCCGCACTTCCTTCCGGAGCTTGGGGCCGTAGACGGCGATGTGGGTCAAGAGCAGCGGGAGGACGAAGCCGTCGCCCTCGATCCGGAGCGCAATCGCGTCGGGCAACGCCGACGCGCCATCGATGTTCCCCCGCACCGCCGTGAGCGGCGCCACGGCCTCGAGCGCGTCCAGCACCTTCGGGTCCCCCACGTCCCCCGCGTGAAGCAAGTGATCGGGCGCGCGCTCGCGCAAGAGTCGCAGCGCCTCGGGGTGAGGCTTGGAGTGCGTGTCCGCGACGACGCCAATCCGCACCGCCCCGCGCGGGATGGTCACGGTCTTGCGAGCGAGCTTCGGCGCTGCCATGGGGAGGACAGTAACGTAAGATGCGCTCCGTGACCCGCCACGCCCGCATCACGATCGACTCCGACGTCGCCCCCCGCTTCACCGCCTGCTACCTGCGGCTGGCCGGCGACGAGTGCGCCTTCATCGAGGCTCACACCGCGCACGCGCTCCCGCGGCTCCTCGCCGCGCTCGCCGCGAACGGCAAGAAGCCCGAGGACGTGCGCTGGGTCGTCGTCACCCACGCCCACCTCGACCACGCGGCGGGCGCCGCGGCCCTGCTCGGGGCTTGCCCGAACGCGACGCTCCTCGCGCACCCGCGCACGGCGAAGCACATGGTCGATCCGTCCAAGCTCGTCGCGGGCGCGACCGAGGTCTACGGCGAAGCGCGCTTCCGCGAGCTGTACGGCACGATCGCGCCGATCCCGGCGGCGCGCGTGCGCGCTCTGGCCGACGGCGAGTCCTTCGAGCTCGGGGGCGCGAAGCTCACGGTCTGGCACACGTCGGGGCACGCGTTCCATCACTTCGTCGTCGACGATCCGGCCGCGGAGACCGTGTACACGGGCGACACGTTCGGCCTCGTCTACCCCGCGCTCCAGACGAAGGGGCGCTTCGCGCTCCCGTCGACGAGCCCGACCGGCTTCCACGCTGCCGAGGCACGCGCGAGCCTGAAGAAGGTCCTGTCGCTCGGGGAGCGATTCGTGTGCCCCACCCACTACGACGCGTGGGAGGACGGCGCCGAGATCGCGCGGCAGGTGGAGAGCTTCGTCGATCAGGCGGAGGGCTGGGTCGAGGAAGGCTCCCGAACGGAGCTCGACGCGAGCGCGCTCGAGGCACGCTTCGCGGAGGCGTGGCGGAGCGCGATTGCCGCGGCCGCCCCGCACTTCGGAGAAGCCGAGTGGAAGCTCCTCGCGCTGGACGTCGAGCTCAACGCGCAGGGCCTCGCCTTCGCCGCCGATTCGCGGCGCAAGGAGCGCGCGCGCGGCGCCTGATCAGCCGGCGCGCACGACGAGCTCGGGCTGCGCCGCGATCGTCTTCTTGACCTTGCACCCCTCGGCGGCGCGGAGGACGGCCGGCTTGTACTTCTCGGGGAAGTCCGTCGGGAACTTCACCGTCAGCTCGATCCGACGCGGGAGCTTGGTCTCGGGGTCGAGGTCGTTGCGCTGCGTGATCGCGAACCCGTCCGTGGCGAGACCGCGCGCCTGGCAGAAGCCCAGGACGTAGATCCCGGCGCACGTCGCGAGCGACGCGAGGAACAGATCGAACGGCGCCGGCGCCGAATCCTCTCCGCCGAGCTCGCGCGGCTGGTCGGTGACGATGGCATGCGCGCCGAAAGCGGCGGCGACGCGCTTGCCGCCCGGAAACGAGACCTGGATGTCCATACCCGTGAGAGCCGACGGCGGGGCGAAAGGGTTCAGGGGCCCGCGGTCGAGAGGATAGGCCCCATCATCGGCCCGTCCGCCCAGCGGACGCCGGCGCTCCGGACGAGGTCGAGCTGGGTCTCGGTCTCGACCCGCGCCGAAACCAGGACGCCCACCTCGGAGGCCCAGGCGATGATCGCGGCGAAGTAGCGCCTGCCGCGTGCCGTCGCGGCGAGCGTCAGGAGCTGCCGGTCGAGCTTCACGACCGTGGGCCGAAAGTCGAGCACGTCCCCGATGCTCGAGCGCGTCCCCCCGAAGTCGGAGAAGCCGATTCCGACCCCGCGCGACCGCAGCACGTGGACGAGCTCGCGCGAGAGCTCGAGCGTCCCGTGCGCATCGCGGGGGGCCACCTGGAGGACGACCCCCTGCGGATGGTGGAAGAGCGGATCGTCGTCCGACGCGAAGAACAGCCCGTCCAGCTCCCGGGCCCGCATCGGAACGAACAGGCGCGCGCGCGGCGCGTGCGCGAGCGCACGCTCTCGAAACGAGCTCGCGAGCTCGGCGGAGCGACCGCACGCGTCGGCGGCGGCGAGGAGCGCCTTGGCGGTCGGCAGCTCGGGACACGCCGAGTAGGGTCGCGCCTCGAACCCCGCGACCTCCTGCGTCGAGAGATCGAGCACCGGCCGATAGGCCACGCCGACCTCCCCGTTCTTGATTGCACGATCCACGACCGCAACGTCGCACGGACGACATGCGGCCGATCCCCCATCGGACTGCATCTTCCCAACGTATCCCGATCAGGATGATTCCGCAATCGAGCATCGGAGCTCGGCGCGAGAAAAGTGGGATATGCTGCTCGCGTGGCTATCCCTGTGAGCACTGCGACGGAGAGCGTGACGGAGGTCACGTCCACGGATGAGCTGGCCGAAGTCCGTGTGCTCTTCGAGGAGTACGCCCGCTCCCTCGACTTCAGCCTCTGCTTCCAAGGCTTCGACCGCGAGCTCGCCGAGCTCCCGGGTCGCTACGCCCCGCCGCGGGGAAAACTGCTCCTCCTCCGCGTCGGCGGCGCCGTGGCGGGCTGCGTCGCGCTGCGCGAGCTCGAGAGCGGCGTGTGCGAGATGAAGCGCCTCTACGTGCGCCCCGCGTTCCACGGCCGCGGTCATGGCCGCACGTTGGCCGAGGCGATCGTGACCGCCGCGCGCGAGCTCGGCTATCGCACGATGAAGCTCGATACGGTGCCGAAGATGGAACGGGCGATTGCCCTCTATCGCGCGCTGGGCTTCGCGGAAGCTCTGCCCTACGAAGATCCGGCGCATCGCGGGACCTCCAAGCCGGACGGGCTGCGCTACTTCGAGCTCGCGCTCTGACGCCACGAGAAGAGGATCGACGTCCCGAGATCGTTCACGAGCGTCGGTCCCCGGACGAACCCCGCCTTCTCGGCGACGCGCAGCGACGCGCCGTTCTCGGGATCGACGATGCAACGCACCTCCCGCCCGGGCAGCGCGCGCGCCGACCACGCGAGGATCGCGCGCACCGTCTCCGTCGCGTAGCCCATTCCCCAGACGCGCGGAACGAACGCCCACCCGGCCTCCGGGTAGCCCACGAGCTCGGGGACACCGCGCTCGAAGTCGGCGAGCCCGGCCGTGCCGACGTACGCGCCCGTCGCGCGCTCGATCACGGTCCAATACCCGAAGCCGAGGAGCTGCCAGAGCCCGGCCGCTTGCGTGAAGCGCGTCCAGCTCTCCGCGCGCGTGCGCGGCCGGCCACCGATGAAGCGAACGAGATCGGGATCGGCCCACGCGGCGACGTAGGCTTCGAAGTCGGCCATCGCGGGCAAGCGGAGCACGAGCCGCTCGGTGACGACGTCCGCCTCGTGCTTCATCCCGCGCTCCGGCGAAAGACGACGGTCTGGTTGTTCGCCGGCATCGCCACCGTCTCGACGTGCTCGAGGCCGTGCTCGCGTGCGACCTCGACGACGCGCTCGAGATCCCGCACGCCCCAGCGCGCATCGCGCGAGCGCAGGCTCTCGTCGAACGCGACGTTCGACGGCGCGGTGTGCGCGCCCCCGATTCGGTAGGGGCCGTACAGGACCGCGACGCCCCCGGGTGGGAGCGCCGCCGCGCCGGCGAAGAGCGCGAGCGTCGCGGACCAGGGCGAGATGTGGATCATGTTCGCGCAGAAGAGCGCGTCGAAGCTGCCGCTCGCGAAGGGCCACGGGGTCGCCTCGACGTCGAGGACGCGCGCGGGCAGGACCTTCTCCGCCCGCTCGTGCGCTGCCCACGCATCGATGCTGGGGAGCGAAGCTGCATCGCGGTCGGTCGGCTGCCACGACGCGACGGGCAGCTGCTGCGCGAAGAAGACGGCGTGCTCGCCGGTCCCCGACGCGACCTCGAGCACGCGGGCGCCCGCCGGCACGACGCGCCGGAGCACGTCCAGGATCGGAGCGCGGTTGCGCTCGGTGGCGGGCGCGAAGCGGCGGGCGTCTCCAGTCGATGTCATGGGCGCGGGCAGCATACCCCGCGCCGGCCAAACTGCTACGGCGAGGCGGTTTTGTGCGTTCGCGCGCGCGGATCCGCGAAAAGGGCCGCGGCGTGCCGTGGCACGTCGGCTGCAGAGGTCGTCGGTCGTGAAGGCTCTCCCCTCCAAGCGCTCCGTCTTTCGCGTCGCCCGGCGCGTCCTCGTGACCGCCGCCGTGCTGTGGCTCGTCTATCTGGTCGCCGCGAACGCGATCGGGCGCTCGGCGTGGCTCCAAGGCAAGCTGGCGGCGGATCCGCAGGCGCAACAGATCGCCTTCACCGACTTCTGGACCGTAGTCCCGGGGAACTTCCACCTCCGGAACCTGCGTGCGACCTTCCAGTACCAAACTGGTACACAGATCCACGTCGAGGGAGACCGCGTCGAGGTCGACTTCGCGCTCGCGCCGCTGCTCCTCCGGCGGGTGGTCGCGAAGCAGCTCGTGATCGACGGCTTCGCCTACCAGGAGCGCGATGCCTCCAACCCGCTCCAAGGTGACCCCGAGATCGCCTCGACCGAGCCGCTCGACACGGGGAAGGCGCCGCCCGCGCTCTGGTACGACGAGGCGAAGGCCGGGTGGCTCCTTCGAATCGACGACCTTCACCTCCACGCGCGCGAGCTCTGGTTCTATCCGTTCCGCTACCGTGGCGACGCCACCGTCACGGGCGCCGTTCGCCTGCGCCCGAACCGCGAGCTCGCGTTCGAGCACCTCCGGTTCGAGCTCGGCACGGGGACCGGAGACCTGGCCGGCGGACCTGCGCTCAGCGAGCTCCACGGCTCGGTCGAGGGAACGATGGAGCCGATCTCGCCGAGCGAGCTGCGCGATCCGGCCGTGCTCCACTCGCTCACGGTGACGACGTCGCTCGCGGCCGACGTGGAGGACGCCGCCTTCGTGAACCGCTTCATCGACCGTCGCACCGCCATCATCGCCGGGAAGGGCGGCCGGATGTCGATCGCTGCGACGATGGACCACGGGCGCCTCGCCGCTCCCGGCAACGCCTGGGCGTCGATCGACTCGCTCTGGGTGAACGTCGGCGGGGTCGCCATCGAAGGGCGCGTGCACGTGAGCGCGTCGTCCCGCGTCGGGCCGACCGGCGTGACGACGAGCGTGACCGCGGCGGTGGACACCGGGGCGCTCCACGACGCGACGATGGCGACGCTCGCCACCGCGAACGGGACGACGTTCTTCGCCGCGCTCGATCCGATCGACTTCGCCGACCCCGGCGCGACCAAAGTCGCGTGGAACGCGCAGGCGCCCGCGATTCGCGTCGACGATGCGCGGCACTTCGATCACCTGCTCGCGCCGCACGCCGCGCGGTTCCTGAGCGGCTCCGCCCTGGTGCGCGGCACCGCCCACGGCGAGCTCGGTGGGCCGCTCGGCGGGCACGTCTGGGTGTCGAGCGATCAAGTCACGTTCGTCCGCGGCGACGCGACGTACACCGGCAAGCTCAGCGCCGGCACCGACTTCGCGCGCGAGAGCGATGGCGCCGACCTCACGCTCGCGCACGCGTTCGCGTACCTGGACGACGGCGCGGTCGCCCGCGACGGCGCGTCCACCGCGTGGTGGGGGCACGTCGACGTGGCGAGCGCGCGGGTGCGCGCGAAGGACTCGGCCTTCGTGGGCGCCGCGCACGTCCGAGTGCGCGATCTCGAGCCCGTCTTCGCCGCGGTCGAGGCGCTGCACGGCATCCCGGGCTGGCTCCACCGCGCCGCGGCGCTTTACCCGTGGGATGCGCAGCTCGAAGGGACGTTCGGCGAGCACGTCGAGCTCCGCTCGTTCGAGGCGCTCGCCGGCGAGCCCGGCCACGAACGCGCGCGCGTGCGGATGACGTACGACGACACGGTGAAGGACGCAGAGCACCTGCGCGTCGCGGTCGATCTCGGCGCGCTCGCCGTCGGCGTGGAGAAGCACGGCAAGGGCGTCGACGTCGTGCTCTCGGACGTCGAGGGCTGGTACCAGCGGACGGCGCCGCGACCGTTGCCCGTGCGCTGAGCCGCTCAGCGCTTCGGGGCCATGCGATCCGCGTCCGCGACGAAGCGCCCGTTCATCACGAGATCGCTCCCCCAGCGCGCGGTGATGGCGTCGGGCGTGAGCTTCTCGTCGAGCGACGTTCTCCCGCGCAGCTTCTCGGGGCACTCCGCGACCAACGCAGCGACGTCGTCGGACCCGCGCGGCACGTTCACCCAGACTGCGCCGTCGGGACCCCAAGCGGCCTCGAGCACCTCGGGGTGACCAGGGACCTCGGCGCGGGTCCGAATCCCGCGCGCGTCGAACGCGTCGATCACGGTGCCGTCGCGCGTGTGCGAGCGACCATCACCGCAGTAGTCGGCGCGGATCATCCGCGTGCACGCCTGATGGAGCGCCTTCATCGGGCGCCCGGGAGCCTCGCGCCACGGCGCGTACCCCATGCGGATGCACTTCGCGATCGCGCCGTTCGTGCACGCGATCGTGGTGGCGTCGCCGGGTGCGGCGACCGCGTTCCCTTTCGCGTCCCAGGCGCCGCGCACGGGGATCGCGCGCCGGAGGCCGTCGGCATCGGGCTCGCAGTACGCGGCGAACGTGCCGTCGCTCCGGCGGACGGAGAGCCCGTAGAGCGCGTAGTCGCCGACGTCGTCGCGCGGATCGCGCTCGACCGTGTCGATGCGGAGCTCCAACGCGCTCCCCTGCTCGTCGCGCGCGTGGAAGACGTCACCGGGCCCGAGCTCGGCGGAGCTCGACCGCGTTCGGCTGCAGCCGGCCACAACCAGCGCGCCCAGGACGACGGCCTGGACGCGCAGGTCAGCGCACCAGCGTGCCACCCGCGACGTGCGCTCCCTGGAGCTCCACGGTCTGGTTACCCAGCGCCGTCCCGTTCCGGTCCCAGCCGCCGCGTTGCAGTGGCTCGGCGGAGCAACCAGGTCCCCGAAGCGAGAACGCTGCGACGGCCACGACGAGCCCCAGTTTCCATTTTCCCATCTCGAGAGCGTAGGTCGGCGAAGACCCGCCGTCCGTGAGCCGTTCGGTGACAGCCTCGCGAGGTGCGACTAGGGTCCGGGCGATGGCACCTCCGAAGGCCGTGATGTCGTGGAGCTCGGGCAAGGACTCGGCGTGGGCGCTCCACGAGGTCCGCCGCGCCGGCACGTTCGAGCTGCGCGGTCTCCTGACGACGATCACGGCCGACTACGCGCGCGTGTCGATGCACGGCGTGCGCGAGGCGCTCCTGGACGCGCAGGCAGACGCGCTCGGGCTCCGGTGCTGGAAGGTGCGCATCCCGGCGCCCTGCCCGAACGAGGTCTACGAGCGCGCGATGGCCGCCGTGCTCGCCGAGCTCCGCGCCGACGGAGTGACGCACGTGATCTTCGGCGACCTGTTCCTCGAGGACCTGCGCGCGTGGCGGGAGGCGAAGCTCGCCGAGGTCGGGATGCACGCCGTCTTCCCGCTCTGGAAGCGCGAGACCGCGCCGCTCGCTCGCGAGATGATCGCGGGCGGCCTGCGCGCGGTGCTGACGTGCGTGGATCCCAAGAAGGTCCCGCCGCGCTGCGCGGGGCGTTGGTTCGACGACGCCCTCCTCGGCGACCTCCCGCCGGAGGTCGATCCGTGCGGCGAGAACGGCGAGTTCCACACGTTCGCCGCGGCCGGGCCGATGTTCGCGCGCCCGATCGACGTGAGCGTGGGCGAGGTCGTGGAGCGGGAGGGGTTCGTCTTCGCGGACGTGCTGCCCCGCGCCCCGGGTCAGGTCGCGGGCGGAGCGTAGGGCCGCTCGGTCAGCGCGGGCGCTCCCGCGCGCTCGTCGATCGTGCGGAACCCGAGCCCGTGCGAAGGGTCCTCGGCCGACCACGGCAGCGGCTTCTTGACCTTGGTCGAGCCCGGCGCCGGGAGCGGAAACACGAGCGAGCGCGCGGCGTGATGTGCGACGCCGCCGACGAGCTGGTGGTGCTCCTGATGGATGTGCCCGTAGAACACGGTCACGTTGCGGTGCGACGACAGGACGTCGAGCGCCTTCGCGCCATCCTTCGTGTCCCAATCCCACTCGGGTACGAGCGAGAAGAGGGGCCGGTGCGCGAACACGAGGATCGGCGCGTCGCGGGGGAGCGCGGCGACGTCTCGAGCGAGCCAGTCGATCTGCGCATCGCCGACGATCGCGGCGGGATCGGAGACGTTGTCGAGACCGATGAGGTGGACGCCCTCGTGGTCGAAGGACCACCGCAGAGGTCCGATCGCCTCGCCGAAGGCGGCCCCGGCGTCGGCCGCGGCGTCGTGCTCGCCGGCGAGGAAGCGCACGTCCGGCGTGGTGAGATGCCCGAGGATCGCTCGCGCTTCGCGGAGCCGGCTGCGGCGCACGCCCGGGTCGTCCGTCTTCTGGGTGACGTCGCCGGTGTGGACGACGATCGCGGGGCCCAACGCCTCGACGGCGCTCACGATGCGAGGGAGCACGAGCTCGGCCTCGGGGTCGTCCGCGCCGCGGTAGCCCCAGTGCGTGTCCGAGATCTGAACGATGGCGAAGTCGCGGAGCGAACCCGCGCTCGGCGCGCGTGCGCCGCGTCCCGCGCACCCGGCGAGGCTCGACGCCATGGTCACCACGGCGCCGGAGCCCAAGAGCTTCAAGAAGTCACGACGGTCCAACATGTTGCCTCCGCGAGTGGATACCCCGCGCCGGCAACTTCGGATTTAGGGTGCGCGGAGAATCACCGCGCCGGTCGGGGTCGAACCGGTGTCCGTGCCGCGCGTGACGAGGATCTCGTCGGCCGCACCCGCGAACCGCGGATCCTCTCCGACGACGACGAGCTTGTGCTCGGCGTTGGGCGTGCCCTCGCCGAGCCGTACCCAGGTGGTACCGAAGCGTGCCCACGCCACGTAGGTCTCTGCCGGGTCCAGGTTCGAGCCGGACACGATCGCGAGCCCGACGCCATGCCGCGCGCGGTAGGCGCCGTGGACCTCGGGCGCGATGCCGGGACCGGCGACGAGGTGGACGGTGGTGACGTCGCTCGCGGTGAGGACCTCGAGCGCGCGGTCGTCGCGCGAGCGGCGTTCGCGTTCGCGCCGGGCCACGAGGAGCGCGACGACGACGGCGACGATCCCGAGCACGGCGAGCGCAGGCCGCAGCCGGCGGAGCGCGGAGCGGATGCGCGTCTTGGCGGTGCCGAGCGGAACGGAGAGGAAGCGCGCGACCTCTTCGTGACTGAGCTCGTCGAGGAAGGCGAGCGAGAGCGCCTCGCGTTCGTGCAGCGGTAGCGCTGCGATGGCTTGGGCGAGCGCACGGCGGCGTTGTTCGGTCCAGGCGGAGTCGTCGGCGTGCTCGGCTTCGACGGAAACCTCGTCCAGTCCGGGCACATCGCGATCGCGCTTCGCGGTGCGGAGCTCGTTGGCGACCTTGCGCCGCGTGACCTGCGCGAGCCAGGCGCGGAAGGTGCCCTTCTCGGGATCGAAGCCGTCGGCTTTGCGCCAGACGGTGAAGAGAACGTCGTGCGCGACCTCGTCGGCGCGCGTGGGGCCGACGGCGCGCCGCGCGAAGCCGAAGACGCGGCGCGCGTGGCGGCGGTAGAGCTCGCGGAAGGCGTCGTGGTCGCCGGAGCGAATCGACGCCATGAGCGACTCGTCGGTGCGTTCGACCTCCTCCATCGGGCGGAGGGAATCCTTCCACGTTCGCGCCATCATCGCGAGCGCTCGGCGGCGACGAAGCCGAGGAGGACGTCGCGCTCGTCGTCCGTGAGCGGTGCGCCGGTGGGGGGCATGGAGCGCGCGCGGACACGGGCGTCGATGGCGGAGGCGTGCGAGCGCACGGCGGGGAGCGTCGAGAGGTCGGCCTCCGCCGCGACGCCGCTCGCGGAGTGGCAGCCGAGGCACCGGCGCGCGAGGATGGGGCGCGCTGCCTCGTAGGTGGCGAGCGGGGGCGTCTTCGGGGCGGCGGGAGTGCAAGCGGCGAAGCCCAGTCCGGCAGCGGCGAGCGCGAGAAGGAGGAGGGACCTCTTCATGGGGAGGGATACACCGGCGCCGAGGGTTTGGATTTCGAGGAATCCAACGGAGCATCGCGGAGTTTTCGGGCCATGGCCGATCCCAGCCTTGCCGCCCGCGTCCGCGGCGCATTTCTCGGGTGTGCGCTCGGTGACGCGATCGGCCGCCCTTTCGAGATGATGGCGCCGACCGATTCGAGGCTCGGACCAGCGCTCGAGGCTTGGCTCGCTCGCGATTCGAAGCTCGTCTGGACCGACGACACGGAGATGATGCTCGCGGTCGCCGAGTCCATCGCGCGCAAGGGGCGCGTGGCCGCGGGCGACGTCTTGGACGCCCTCGCCGCGCGCTGGGATCCCGCGCGCGGGTACGGCCACGGGACGACGCGTGCACTCCAAGCTCACCGGCGCGGCGAGACCGCTCGGCGGGCGACGTGGGCCGAGGGATCGCGCGGGAACGGCGGCGCCGTGCGCGTCGTCGCCGTCGCCTGCCGCTACCACGACGACCTGGCGGCGACGGCAGCGTTCGCGGAGGACGTCGCGGGGGTCACGCACGCGCACCCGCACGCGCGGGGCGCGGCCGTGGTGCACGCGGTCGCGCTCGCGATGGCCGTGCACGACGGTCGATTGTCCTACGGCGGCTTGATGGACGCGCTCGCGGCGCATCGGCTCGTGCGAGGCACGGTGCTCGAGGAGCGACTCCGCCGCATCGGCCCGCTCCTCGAGCGAGAGGTGGACTCCGTGGTCGCTGCGGGCGTGCTCGGCAACGGTGTGCTCGCGGAGGAAGCCGTGCCGCTCGCGCTCTTCGCGTTCCTCCGTTTCGGGCACTCCGCCGAGGCGGCGATCCGCGGCGCGGTTCTCGCTGGCGGAGACACCGACACGATCGCCGCGATGAGCGGCGCACTCGCGGGTGCGTGTGGCGGAGAGGAGGCGCTACCGCCCGCGTGGTTGGCGCGACTCGAGGACGGAAACCGCGTGAAGGAGCTCGCGGAGGCCGTGATGCGCGGCCGGTAGCCGAGCTCCCCTCACCCCGTCCAGCCGTACCGCTGGTCGAGCTTCCCGAGCTGGCTCGTGAAGCCTTCCTTCTGCATCTTCGTGAACTCGTCGCTGTGCATCCCATCCAGCGTGACGACCATCCGCACCCGATCGCCGACGGCGGCGAAGTCGACCGTGATGTCGCTCTCGTACGCGGCCACGCCGGGGATGAAGTCGATCACGTTGCGCAGCACGAGCCGCTCGTGGCGCGCGAGCTGGACGAACGTCGAACGCACGGCGTGCGACGTCTCCTCGCCCATCTTCTTCATCGCCGCGATCGCCTCGGGCGTTGCCGCCACCATGTCGTAGCGGAGCGTGCCGCCGACGCGGGCGTCGAGCTCGTGCACGTCGGCCCGGAACCCTTGCGGGCCCCACCACGACTCGAAGCCCTCCTTCGTGGTCCAGAGCTCCCACACGTCCGCGAGGGACGCTCGGTAGGTGCGCTCGATGACGACCTTGGCCTTGCTCGGTTCGCTCTTCATGATCGGCTCCTTTCCTTGGCTCGCTCTTGGGCTCGGCGAGCCTTCTGCTTCTTCTCCAGCGCCGCTCCGAAGCGATCGAGGCGCGCGTTCCAGAGCTCGCGATACGGGGCGAGCCAAGCATCGAGCTCGCGAAACGGCTCCGCCTTCAGCGCGTAGAGGCGCCGCTGCCCGTCCGGGCGCATGGTGACGAAGCCCGCCTCGGACAGGATCCGCAGGTGGCGCGAGACGCCCGACTGGTGAATCCCGGCGCGCTCGACGACGTCCCCCACCTGCTGCTCACCGGAGCGGAGTGTCTCGACGATGAGGCGCCGCGTCGGATCGGCGAGCACCTCGAATGGGCTCATCTGCATGCCCATTCATATACACCAACGCGCATATGTCGTCAATACGTCTCAGGCGCGTGGCGCGTTGATCGCCAGCTGCGCAGCGAACGCGCGCTGGTAGGCGGGACGCGCCTCGCCCCGGGCGACGTAGGCGTCGAGCTTCGGGAGCTCCGCGAGGAGCCCCGACGGACGCGCACGAAGGAGCACGGACACCATCATCAAGTCGGCGGCGCTGAACGAGCCGTCGAGCCACTCGCTCTCGCCGAGCCGCGCGGAGAGGCGCCCGAAGCGATCGCGGATGCGATCCATCACCAGCGGCAGGCGCTCGGCCGCCCACGGTCGATCGCGCTCGAGGACGCGGGCGTGGAAGAGCTCGAGGATCGGCGGCTCGATCGTGTTCACCGCCGCGAACATCCATGCGATCGCGCGCGCCCGCGCGTTCGGATCGCTCGGGAGCAGGCCGGGCCGCCGCTCGGCGAGATGAAGAACGATCCCACCCGTCTCGAAGAGGACGAGCTCCCCGTCTTCGAGCGTGGGGATCTGTCCGAACGGATGCACTGCGAGGTGCGCGGGCTCCTTCATCGCGGCGAAGGGGACGAGCCGCACCTCGTACGGAAGTCCGACCTCTTCGAGCGCCCAACGAACGCGCGTGTCGCGCGCGAGACCTTGGCCGCCGTCGGGCGAGCGTTCGAAGGCGGTGATCGTGATGGTCATCGTGAGCTCCTTTGGCGGCGCATGATGAGCCGAGCGCGTGGACGACGGCAACCCATCCGGACCGACTCGCGTGTAGGCTGTCGCGCATGCCGTACACGGTGGAAGTCACGGTCGACGTCGACGTCGAGCCCGAGGTCGCTTTCGACACCCTCGCCGACCACGATGCGTGGGGGGATTGGATGCCGGCGTCGTTCCGGCCGGTCGGTCCGAACCTGGGCACGCTGGGCGTCGGGATGAAGGTGCCGGTGCGCATCCAGCCGCTCCCGTCGACGCCGATCGCCGTGCGCGTCGTCGACCGTCCGCGCGAGCTCACGTGGACGGGGGGCAGCCCGGGGATGCGCGCGGACCACCGCTTCGTCTTCGAGGCGCTGAAGGGCGGTCGCACGCGCGTTCGTTCGATCGAGACGTGGTCGGGACCGCTGGCGCGGCTCTTCAAGCCGATCGTGAAGCGGGGCGCGGCGCGCGTGGGGAGAGCGCTGATCGAGGGGCTCCGGAAGGGCGCGTTGGCGCGCGCGACGAGCGGCCGCTGAACGTCTCGGTCCGGGTCGTCGCGCTGACCGCGCTCGCGCTCGTCTGCTTCGCGGGCAACTCGCTCTTGTGTCGGATGGCGTTGGCGACGGGGCACGTCGATGCGGCGAGCTTCACCGCGATTCGATTGGCGAGTGGGGCTGCCGTGCTGGCGGTCCTCGCGCGCGGCCGTCCGCGCTCGGACGCGACGCCGCGCGCGCGCTGGATCTCGGCGGGCGCGCTGTTCGCGTATGCCGCGCCGTTCTCGTACGCGTACCTGCGAATCGGAGCGGCGATCGGCGCGCTCGTGCTGTTCGCGACGGTTCAAGTGACGATGCTGACGTGGGCAGTGGTGCACGGCGAGCGACCGAGCATCCTCGGGTGGCTCGGGAGCGCCGTGGCTCTGGGTGGCCTGGGCGTCCTGACGATCCCCGGGAAGAGCGCGCCGGATCCGTGGGGGACGTTGGGGATGGTGAGCGCGGGCGTCGCGTGGGCGGCGTACACGCTCCGCGGGCGCACGACCCAAAGCGATCCGGTGGTCGCGACGGCGTCGAGCTTCGCGCGAAGTCTTCCGTTCGTCGCACTGATGCTCGGCATCGCGGCGGTGACGACGGCGTTCCACGTCACGCGGCGCGGCGTGGTGTTGGCGGCGCTGTCGGGTGCGCTCGCGTCCGGCGGCGGTTACAGCGTGTGGTACGCGGCGCTTCGTCATCTGTCGGCGACGCGCGCGGCGGTGCTGCAGCTCGTGGTCCCGATCCTGGCGGCGCTGGGAGCGGTCGCGTTCCTCGGCGAGAGCGTCTCGCTCCGGCTCGTGGTGGCGAGCGTGGCGATCCTCGGAGGCGTGGCGGCGACGATCTGGGCGCGAACGGCTGCGAAGTGAGCTCGCGTCAACTCCCCGTCGGCGGCAGGTCGTCGTCGACGTACGTGCACGTCCGAATGTGCTCCCGCGCGCGGTGCAGGAGGACGCGCACGTAGCCGTCGGAGATCCCGAGGATGCCGGCGACGGTTTCGCGCGGCTCCTCGTCGAGAAGGCTCAACATGACGACACTGCGCTGGAGCTTCGCCATGCGCAGGATGCATCCGTTGACGCGCGCGAGCTCCTCGGCGTGAACGATCAGGTCCTCGCTGCTCTGGGTCGAGAACGGCGTCGAGAACGGCGTCGAGAACGGCGTCGAAAACGGCGTCGGCGCCGCCGCGGCGTGCTCGAGCATGAGGTGCGCGCGGGCATGACGCGCCCGCTTCCGCCGGAGGTTCTGCAGGTTGTGACGCACCATCACCGTGAGGAGCTTCAGCGCATCTTCGTCGGCCTCCGAGAGCTCACGCGCCTCGGGCAGGCGCAGAAACGACGCGAACGCGTCTTGGACGACGTCGAGTGATTCCTCCGCGTCCAGCCCGCGCCGACGCGCGTACGCGAGGAGACGGCTCCGGTGGGTGTGCACCAGCGCCGCGACCCACGGCAAGAAGCCGGGGGCCGCGTGCGGCGCAGGCTCGGGTTGGGCGCTCGACTTGGTGGGGTTCATCATGGCTCGACCATCCGACTCGGTAGGTCGCCAGAAAGGCCATCGTTACACCGAATGCGAACGCGCGCGAATGCAGGTGGGACGCGCTACCACCTCCCGGCGTGAGCGCCGCCGTCGACGTGCAGGATCTCTCCCGAGACGAAGCTCGCCGTGTCGAGGAAGAGAATCGCGTCCGCGACTTCTTTCACGGTGCCGAGGCGCTTCGCAGGGCTGAGCCCGGTGAGGAACCCGTGGCTGTCCTTGGCGTGCATGGGCGTATCGATGATCCCCAGCGCGACCGTGTTCACGCGGAGGCCCTGCGCGGCGTACTCGATCGCGAGAGAGCGCGTCGCGGCTTCGATTCCTCCTTTGATCAGGATCGGCAGCGCCGAGGGCACGCCCGCGACGGGCTGGTCGGCCAGCGACGTCCCGACGCTGACGATGTGCCCGGAGCGCTGGGCCGTCATCGGCTTCAGCGCTGCCCTGGTCATGTGGAAGAAGCCCGCCAAGTTGGTCGAGAGGAGCGCGTCGTAGTCCTCGGCGCTGTAGTCGACGAAGGGCTTCGCGATGAAGATCCCTGCGTTGTTGACGAGCAAGTCGACCCTTCCGAAGCGGGCGATGGCGGTGTCGACGACGGTGCTCGCCGTCTTCGCCTCGCCCACGTCGCCGTCGACCAAGACGAGTGACGGCGACGGTTCGAGAGAGCTCTTCGAGACGCTCCTCGACGTTGCCACCACCGAATAGCCTCGTGCGATCAACGCTCGCGTCAGCCCGAATCCAATTCCACTCGATGCACCCGTGACGATTGCGACCTTCGACCCCATGTTCTCGTCTCGCTTCCTGACCGCTTCTCGCGATCGCCGAGATAGGTCGGCAGGCGAAGCTCCGTTACGCGGCGCGGCGGGAGTAACGCTCGCCACCGAGCCGACCTATGTCGAGAAGGTGACCATGAAAAACGAGATCGAAATTCTGAGGGGTCTGCGGGTCGTCGACGAGCAACGCTACGCGCGCTACCGCGAGCTCATGACGCCGCTGCTCGAGGCGCACGGTGGGCGCTTCGTGCTCGACGTTCGTGTCGCCGAGGTGTTGCGGTCGCCCGGCTCGGTGCCAATGAATCGGCTCTTCACGATTCGGTTCCCGTCGCAGGAGCGCCACGACGCCTTCTTCGCGCATCCCGACTACCAGGCCGTTCGGCGCGAGTGGTTCGAACCGAGCGTCGCGGGGGTGGAACGGCTCGGCGACTACGAAGTGAGCGCCTAGCGGCGACGAAGCGCGGCGGCGCGCTTGGCGAGCCCGCTGATTCGCCAGTACGCGAAGCACCCGACGAAGGTGACGACCTCGATGGCGAGCGGGGCCCACGCCCAGTGCGCGCGCTCGCCGAGCGAGCCGATGGGTGCGAAGAGCAACGCGGCGACACCGAGGGAGCTGCCGACGAGGGGTATCCCTGAAACGCTGCGGTCGGAGCCGGAGAGGACGAGCCGGCGCGCGGCGAGAAGCGTCGCGATCGGGACGAAGACGGCGAAGAAGAGAGCGCCGAGCGCGAGCGCGGCGGAGACGAATGCGAGCGCGACGGTCACGTGAAGTCCAACCGCACGGAGCGCGCTCCCCTTCCCCGGCCAACGCACGCACCACGGAGACCGCGTGGGCTTCGTCGACTTCGGCCCCGAACGTCAGGTTGCGCCGGGGCCCGGCCGTCTCTCTGCCGTGCACGACGACGACGAAGCTCCGAAGCATCGGTCCGAGAACCGCGTGACGTCGATGCAGAAGCGTCGGCGCGGAGGCAAGCATTGCCCGGTGTGCGTCGCGTCGCTTCGGAAGATCGCTCCGCGCACGCGTCGGAAGCGCGAATGCACCACCTGCGGCGCCCACCCGTCACCGAAGCGATGCCGACGGTGCAGCGGCGCGCTCTGGGAAGCACACGGGCGCGCGGGCTGCCCGGTCTGCGCGCTTCACGGCCCCACGGAGGGCCCCGGATCCGTGGCCCATGTCCGATGACGTCAGGTTGCACGCGCCAGCGCGTCGAACGCGCTCGACCACGTGGTGATCGAGTACGCGGGTGCGTCGTGCTCGTGCAGCCTGGTGAGCTGCAACGACGTGAAGTTCTGGGAGGGCGCGGTGCTCGTCACGAGCTACCCCGACGGTGGGCAGGCGTTCATCACGAACTCGACGTTCCGCCACATCGCCGGGCACGGCATGGTCGAAGGTTGGGGCTTCCCGAACGGGGACCCGCGCAACGAGCAGATCGACTTCCAACCGACGAACGCCTTCGACGATCTGAAGGGATGCGTGCAGACGCTGCCCAGCAACACGACGGCGGGAGGGTGCCCGACTCACTTCGTAGCGTACAGTGCGCGCCGACCGCTGCGCGCCGCCACCGGCGCATCTTCCGTCCAGACGAGCTCGGCGTGCTTCGCGCAGACGTGGATGAACTGATTCCACGAGTGCACGAAGAACCACTGCACGAAGCACCCCGGCGGCGCGCTCGGCAACGCGCCGCCGGCACTCGGCGCGGGTCCTTCACCCGAGTCGATCCAGAGCCCCACTTCGGTCGAAGGATCTTCGCGAACGAGCTCTTCCGGGGGGTCGACCGAGCAGAACACGAGCCCACGGACGCGGATCGTCGCGCGTCGGTCCATGTCCTGTCGCTCGGAGGTCATCACCCGAACGCGAAGCGAGAGCGCGCGCTGCAGCCAGTCGACGTCCATGCCCTCGAGGTAGGCATCGTGGAGTCCCCACGGGAGTGCTTCGGTGACGTCGGCGATGGTCGTCATGTCAGGGAGGCGCTCGCGGAATCGGCGCAACCGTGATCGTCAGGGTACCATCGCCGGGTCATGCGATGGCGAGCAGCCGACATTCTTCGCATCCTCGATCTGTGCTGCGAGCAGGCTGCGTTCCCGATGCTCGACAATGGCTACCTGTATCTCGCCGCAACCCGGCTCTCCTTGTTTCGGTCTGCGGAGGATTGGGCGCTCGTCTTCGAGCTCTTCGACTACTCGCCGCGGGCGGGATCCCCATCGCTCTGCATCTCGACAATCGCCAGCAAGCTCCGAGACCGCGACCCGAGGTCGAACTACGTGAGCCAGTCGGCCTACGATGCCTATCTCTCGCACCACCCCTTCGACGAGAATCGCTTCTTCTACCCGTTGACCGGCCTCGACCAGGACGAGGAGGAGTGCGTCGCCGACCACGTCCGGGACGTGGGTCTCCGTGGACGTCCCGTTCGCCTACCCGCTCCGGAAGAGTACGCCCGTCATGGAATCACTCTCGATGGGGCACGGCGAGTACGCCTCTACGAGGCGTGCCGATACCTCGCCGCCGTCGCGCGCGACGACGTACTCGCGACGCCCGTCGAGCGCCGTGTGAGCGTTCCTCACGCGCTGGAGCAAGTCCTCCAGCTCGAGGAGTGGCATCACCCAGACGTGGCCGAGAACGAGCAGCCGAGCCAATTGCCGACCTTCCGTCAGCTCGCCGCCGTGCTCGAAACGGGAGACGTGGGCGAGTACACGCCGAGCGAGCCACCGAACACGCATTGGAGCCACTGGCCGGAAGGCGGAACGCTCTGAGGGTCTCACGGCGCACGAAGCTGGGCGCCGAGCTCGTCGAAACAACGGCGACATACCGTCGTCGGTCGATCCTCGGCGACGAAGCCCGCGCACCGGTCGCACGCGTGCGTCTTCGTCGCGGGATAGATCTCGTAGAGCGCGCCATGCCGAAACGACGAGAAGTGCTCCGGCCCATCACCGTGCTTCTCGGGCGTGAGCGTCCAACCGCGCTCGAGGAGCTCCTGCGCGACCGCGCTCACGTCGGGGGTTCGGAGGACGTAGATGAACATGGTGGTCAAGCCCGAGATCACGAGAGCATGCGATGGAAGAGCTCCGCAAGCCGTGACCTGACCCTTCGCCAAACGCTGGCGTGGGGCGGTTCGAGACTCCGGACGGTGATTCGAACCGCATCGCCCGCCTCGACGCTTCCCACGATCGGCGTGCGAACCGCCCCGCTCAGGCGATGAACGAACGCGAGCGCGGGATCGTGCCAGAAGGCCGTCGTGCGCAGCTCCGAGCCGTCGGCACCATCCGCGGTCTGATCTACGACGCGATAGGACACCCAGTACATGTCGGCCCACCGAGCATCCTCGAGTCGCGCGTAGAGGCGTCCATTCCTCTGAACGTCCCACGTGCGATCGGCGGCGTCCGGGAGCAACGGCAACGCAGAGCGGCCTTGGATGGAGCTCCTCACGGACGTCACTCGGTCCCCTCCGCGTAACCCACGAGCAATCTCCGGACGCTCGGCTCGACCAAGCGAACCTGCACCCGAATCCGTGTACCCACGCGCATGGGTTTGGGTGGAGGGGGCACGATCATCGCGCCGATCCCGCACGCGAGCCGAACCTTGATCCCCCATTCGGCGACCTCTGCCACCGCTCCCTCGCAGACGTCTCCGACGCGCGGCAAGTTCTCCGGCTGCCAGGGGTCACCTCCAGGCGAGGCTTGCCGTATCGATGCGAAAAAGCGCCGCTCGGTAAGAGCGTAGACCCGCACGTCGACCTCGTCGCCGAGGCTCACGACTTCGTGTGGCGACACCCCGGGTGTCCAGCTCAGCTCGATCGGCTGGACGAATCCCACCGCATCGTCGTGGGCCACGTCGACCCCCCAATCGTGGACGCCAACGACTCGAACTCGGAGGATGTCGCCTTCCTTCATCGCTCGAGGACCAAGTTCGCATCGTGGTTCCACGGTGGACATCGCCAGGATTCCGCTTCGCGTCGCCTCATGTTTCGCGCGGCTCCCGAGTCCCCACGCTATTCCGGTACGGCTTCGGCGCGTTCGGCAGAGCTGTGTAGTCCGGCGCTCCCTCGGCTCGCCACCAATACTCCCGAAACGACGACGGCTTCGAAGCTTCGAAGATCGCGACCAGGCCAAGCAGGCCCGTCGGAGTCGGAGAAGAGAAGTCCCACCCGTCCCTCTCGGCGCAGTAACACTCGAGCTCGGGATCATACCAAAGCTGAAAGCCCCTTCGATCGAGAAGCCCGAGGGCCGTGTTGTACACATTCGAGTGATCGTGCAGCGCTGTCATGACACGGCTCGTTCCTACGTGGAGAGATGATCGACCAACGGAGCCAGCCCCGTCGCGGCGAGGAGGATGCTGCGACGGCTCACTGGCGCGCTCCCGCATGCGGAAGCCGGAGAGCCGCCGAGATATCGTGGTCGATCGTCTGGTAGCTATGCAACCCCCACTCCCCGACGGGCTCGATGGGTCCGGCAAGCCTTCGCCCTCGCTCGTCGAAATACCAACCGCGAAAGTCGCGGAAGCAGTGCTGGGTGAGCACATCGATTGATGCGAGCGGACGATTCGCGACGCACTCGAAATACCCTCGCGACCAAGGAAGCCTGTTCGTGATGATCGGCGGAACGAGCAATCGATCTCGAACCAGCAGCGGAACGCGCTCCTTCTCAGTCGACCGCGCATCGTAGACATAGACGAGAATGCCGCGACCAACGCCAAGCGGGTTCGCATCCGTTTGGATGACGCGGCCAAAGATGAGCGCTTCCTCCAACGGCTTCATCACGAAGATGTCTCCGACCCTCGGCGCACGACGGGAGCTCTTCAATGTCGTTAGATTCATTCTGCCCGTGCCTGCCGCTCCTTCTCCGTCTCCCACGAATCAGAACATGTCCTCGGTCCGCGCGTTCCTCGCGCGGATCGCCTCTTCCGTCCTCGGGACGAGCGTCTCGAGGCCCGTTCGCACCGCCTCCGCCTGGACCTCTTCGATCGCGGGCCGAAAGCGCGCGTCGTAATCACGAAACGCGCGCACGAAGTCGCCGTCGGCGCCGCGCATTGCGTCTCCGAGCGCAGCCGCCCCGTCGATGGCGAGCGAGCCGCCCTTGCCCGCCGCTGGTGACGCGCAGTACGCCGCGTCCCCCACCAACGCCACGCGCCCCCGCGACCAGGACGGCATTCGGACTTGGCACAGCTTGTCGAAGTAGAAGCTCTTCGAGCTCTGGACATGTCGAAGGAGCTCCGCCGTCCTCCATCCGACGCCGGCGAATTGGTCCATGACGATCCGACGTTGCTCGCCCTCGTCCCGCCGGTCGTACGAGAGCTCTCGGTCGGAGGCGAACGACAAGACGATGTCGGTGTTGTTCTTGTAGGCGTTGAGCATCGCGCCCTTGCCGGGCACGTTGAACATCTGCGCGGTATCCGGCTCGATGAGCAGCTCGTCGACGATCGTGATGGAGAAGTACAGCCCGAGAGAGTGCAGGTAGCGAGCTTCGTCTCCGAACCAGAGTCTTCGCACGGCGGAGTGGATGCCATCGCATCCGAAGACCAGATCGAACGTACGAGGTGGTCCCTTGGCGAACGTGGCTTCGACGCCGTGCTCCACTTCGCGGAGCGCCGTGATGCCGTCGTCGAAGACGATCTCCACACGGTCCCTCACGGTGTCGAAGAGCAGGTTCAACAGCACGCTGCGCTCGATCTCGAGCTCGTCTTCGGAGGGCGCCTCGCCTTCCTCGCGGAGCACGAGGGAGCGCACCGTCTCGTCGCGTTCGTTCTTGAACTCCCACTTCCGCAGCGACAGCCGGTTCGCACGGATTGGGTCCAGGAGCCCCATGCGCCGCACGATGTCGACCGTCTCGCCCTTGATGTCCACCGCGGTCCCCCCGAGCCGGAGCCCCCGGGCCACCTCGACCACCGTGACGGCGTAGCCGAGGCGACTCAGCCAGAACGCGGTCGAGAGCCCGGCAAAGCTCGCACCCGAAATGAGAACCCGCTCTTCGTGCATGACGTCTCCTCGCAGCGGCCGTCTCTGGCCGCCTCTCGCCAAACATTGTACCGAGTACATCTTTTGTCCACCACAAATGTGGACCGAGTACACCTTGTGGCTCCCACCCGACCGGCTAACGTGGGAGCTGCATGGGCGAACGGCGCGAGCGCAAGAAGCGCGAGACGAGACAGCGCATCTCCGATACGGCGACGAAGCTCTTCTTCGAGCGCGGCTTCGACGCCGTGACGCTCGACGAGATCGCCGCTGCGGCCAAGGTCTCGAAGATGACGGTCTTCAACTACTTCCCGCGCAAGGAAGACCTCATGCTCGACCGGCAGGACGACTTGAAGCTGGTCTTCTTTCGCGAGGCGATTCGCGCGCGTTCGAAGGGCCAGTCGCCGTTCGCCGCGCTGCGAGCGATCGTCGCGACGATGCAACGCGACAAGCACCCGTTCGCCCGCTTCGACCGCCAGACGGCGGACTTCTGGCGCTTCGTCGCCGCGAGCCCGTCGCTCGAAGCGAGGATGCGTGAGCTATCGGAGGAGGCCGCCGTCGGCCTCGCCATCGAGCTCGGCGGCGCCGAGCCCAAGGCGCTCGCACGGCTCGCCGCCGGAATGATCGTCCTCACGGTGCGGGTCGCTCGGGAGGAAGGTGTTCGCGTCTTCACACGCGGAGGCTCGGCGAAGAAGGCCAACGCCGCCTTCGTCCAGCTCATGGATCGCGGACTCGTCGCCGCTGGGGACATGATGGAGCATGCGACGGCAGGGGTCTGAAATGGTCGCGCCCACCCTTCCTCTTTCGATGAAGCAGACCATCGAGGACGCGATCGACGGCGCCCTCGAGTGCGACTTGGACGACGACGACTTCGCGATGAAGAACGACCGCCCGTACTCGAACGATCCCGCGGCGGCGGCGGATCGCATCCTTCGCGGCCTCGATGTGCTCGGAGTCCCCATGACAGCCAAGCGACGATTGGCTGCTACACGTCCCTTGCTCGTGGACCTGCTGCGAAAGACTCCGCTGGATGACCTGAACGGCGAGGAGATTCTCGTCATGCTGTCGAAGCAGGCGAACCTCGAGTTTCGCGATGACTACGCCTACCTGCCGGCATCCGCGGAGGAGAGCCTGAGGGAGGCGCTACTCGCCGCGATCGAGAGCGGCGTCGCCGACGGCGCAAGCCTCCCGACCTTCGCGCGGCTGGTGGGGCAGGCCGTGCAGCGTTGGTGTACGCGGCACGACATCGAGGCGAAGGCCTTGAAGGGCTGGGCACGAGAGTTGGAGCACTCCTTCGGCGGCGTCGTTTGGTATCGCGAGGACGCGGCACGCGAGCGCCTTCGCAACGAGTTCGTGAAGGATCTCACGCGCCTGCTGAAGTTGAAGTGGCTTCCAAAGGCGCGGCCGCCCAAGTCGTACTCTGCAAACGCGACGTTCGACGTCGACGACACCGTGGTGCATCCGACGTTCGGCAGTGGCACGGTCCGTCGGAAGCTGGACGGCAAGGTGGAGGTGGAGTTCGCCGACAAGACCAGGATCTTGGCGGCGCGGAAGGCTTGAGCTCTTCCTCCGCTCGGGCAGTCGTTCGTCCGGTCGGACGACTGGACACTGATTCACGAGAGCGTGAATTGACCCATCGCGATCCGCATGCCAGGCTCGGGCGGAAAATGAGGCTTCATCTCACCGCTTGCGGCACCCTACTCGCCATCCTAATCGGGTGTGGCTCGGATGGGACGTCGACCCCGACCGGAAATGGGCTGAAGCTCGAGGCCCTGGACTCCCAATGGGCGTTCCCCATCCTCCAGGTGTTCCCCAAACCGGGGAATCGCTACGTCAAGGTCCGGGTGTCGCTCGCCAACCAAGCCGCGAAGCAGGCGGCGCCGCTCAGCCCTGCCCAATTCTCGGTCATCGGTGCCGATGGTCAGATCTTCGGCTTCACGCCGTTGACGACGAAGCTGACGGACGGATGCAATCCGGCCGTCTTGCTGGCCGTCGGCGACACGGCCACGTGTTGGGTGATGTTCGAAGTCGCGAGCACCGCGACCATCGCAGCGGTCCGCTACCTGGCCCTCGACAGCACGGTGACGAAGGCCCCGCTCAACGGTGAACCGAAGGGCGTCATGGCCTGTGAGGCAAACGCGACCACGAACTGCGGCTCGTGTCAGAACGACCACTGCAAAGCGGAAGCCGACGCCTACCTGGCTGTGGACAAGAAGTGCACGAACTTGAACGCGCCCCCATGTACCGCCATTCCACGCTGCGACTGCCTTCGGCAGCGTCTACTCGACCAGACCCTGTGCCCGCCGATCTTCGACGCGCTGGAGCTCTGCATGGGAACGAACTGCATGACGGAATGTGGGTATACGCAGTAGGAACAGACGCCCCTCGCTTCGGTACCCCCTGCGTGCCGCAATAGGAAGACACAATGAAGCAACTCTTGTTCGCGGTGGCGTTGATGCTCGGCACGGCTTGCAGGCCGGAGCCGTTCGCCGTAGGCGCCGTACAGCCGCAGCCCAACATCGCCCTTCCGTCGCACGCGCCTGCGATGAGCCTCGCACTGTCGAGCTCGATTCCTGACGTGCTCTACGTCCCTGACGAGGGTTACCTCGTCGGAGGCACGATCAACGACTGGCGCGCGACGCTCGCGGCGGGTTTTGCGAATGGCTTTCCCCGAAATGGGAAGTCGACGGACAAGTTGGCGTTCAACCTCGACTTCGCCGAATTCACGCTCGAGCCCACCGCAGTGAGCACCAATGGCTCGGTCATGGCTGCTCGGGGCCAGATCCGATACCGCGGTCGCTGGATCAGCGGCGAAGACGAGACGCCGGTTGCCGGCACCGTCGCGTCGAAGCGGAGCATCACGACTCGCAACGAATTTTCGTCCTCGTTCAGAGCGCGGTGGAGAGCATGTACGAGCAGGCTTGGGCGACGTACACGTCGTCCAAGTGATCGAGTAGCGACGCGCTGCTTCGATCAATTTGCGGGCACAAAGTAGCAACGCGGCCATTGCGACACGGGCGATGCAGGACGACGACCTCTAGTGCCGACGCCGCGCTCGGAGCGAAAAACTCAACGGAAGCCGGTCCCGCATGTCGCCCGGCAACCGGTATGCGCCATCCTCGTCCCGCTCCAGCCACTCGAACGCAGGCCACGGAGCGAAGCGGTGCTCGAGGAGGCGCTCCAACACCAATCCTTCGTCGAGCAGCGCCTGCACGATCTCCCCGAGCCCATGGTTCCACTCGTAGCTCCGACCATGGGCCACCCTGCCCTCGCCGGCGTAGGTGTCCGGTGCATCCTCGCTGAACGGCGTCGCGCTCTCGAAGTAGCTCCCCACCAGCCGCAGCTCGCGCGGAACGGGTGACTCCGTCGCCCACAGCACGGGATGAACGTCACGGATGTAGACGAAGCCGCCCGGTGCGAGCAGCGCGCGGACTACCGCCGCCCACTTCGCGATGCTCGGCAGCCAACAGATGGCGCCGAGGCTCACGTAGACGACGTCGAACGACTCCCCGCCGAGCGCGGTCGGCGCGTCGTGGACGTCGGCCTCGACGAACCGTGCATCGAGCCCCGTGCGCTTCGCGAGCTCACGCGCACGCGCGATCGCGCGAGGCGAGAAGTCGAGTCCGACGACCCGAGCGCCGCGCCGTGCCCACGAGAGCGCGTCGAGCCCGAAGTGGCACTGGAGTTGGACCAGTGAACGCCCCGCGACGTCGCCGACCTCGGTCACGTCGACTTCGGGGAGCGAGCTCCGCCCGGCGACGAAGCCTTCTACGTCGTAGTGCGACGATGTGAAGTGAATGTCGACGCGGTCGTCCCAGTTGAGGAGGTTCGCGCGGATCTCGTCTCGCATGGGCGATCAATCTAGCCCGAGCCGTGTCGACCGCCTCTCGCCGTGTATGCTCCGCGCTTCAGGACGAACCGATGAACTCACCGAGCCCCGTCCGAGAACGCTTCACGACGCTCGATTGGATCGGCGTCGTGATCGCTGCGATCAACGCGCTCGGCTTGGTTCTCTTCCCCATCGCGGGGCGCGCGTTCGCTGGGATGTACGAGGACTTCGGTCCGAGTGGGCAGCTCTCCGTTCTCACGAGGCTCGCGACGTCGGTGTGGTTTCCCCCTGCCCTCGCGCTCGCCGTGGTGGCGGCGATCGTCGTGGCGCTCCGGAGCGCGCGGCCTCTCGCCGTGCGGCGCGCGTGGATCGTGGGGGCATTCGGCTTGGGGCTCGTGAGTGTCGGTGTCTGCGTGGTCGGCACTTACCTTCCACTGTGGACCGTCGGCGGCGCCGTTCGGTGAGAAGATCCGTCGGCGGTGAGCTCGATCCGCCCGTCTCGTTCGGATGCCGAGCCGGGTCGCCCCGGTGCTAGAATGAAGTCCAATGACCCATCGAACCGTCGCGCTCCTATCCGCGGTGGCTTTCGTCGCCACACTCGCCATGTGCGCGCCGAAGCCAACGTATACTCACACGGCCGACACCAAGTTCCCCGCGCGGGCGGCAGACTGCGAGTTCAAAGTCCAGAGCACCACACCCAATCCGGAGGAGTACCTCGAGCTTGGCACGATCAACGGCTGCCAAGGCACCTCCGAGCTTGGGCGCTACAAGACCATCATTCAACCGCAGGTCTGCGCCGCAGGTGGCGACCTCGTCGTAGGACAGGTGAACGGCTACGGGATCTACTGTCTCGGAGTCGTTTTCCGGAAGAAGTAGCCGGCAGTGGTGAATCGTCCTCGACGGAACCGCCGGCGCGAATCGAGCACGAGTTGGAGAGCGGAATCGAGGAGCTTAGCGACGGCGCCGTGCGTTCGATCGATTCGACTCCGAACCGGCACTTCGGGGCGGTCTCCAACGTGACCTCCACCGAGGTTTGGGCGCCCGAGACCGGGGAGAAGAGCAGCGAGGCGTATCTCGCCGTCGTGCGCATTGCGTACATGGTTTGGTGAGCGCTCGATACGTGCCGTTTCCACCGGCCCGCCGTAGCCGCTGCGTACGCTTCCCTCGTGCTGGTTGAGGTTCCGTGAAAAGGCCCACTGGTTCGCGTTGTTCCTTCTGGGATTCGGATGCAGCTCCCGATCCGATGACGCTGAGCCCGATGCGTCACGAGATGGCTCGAACGATGCGCGGGCAGACACGTCGATCCCCATCGACGCGAGCATCGACACGACCTCGAGTCCGTGTGACCAGAGCCCGGGGGTGAGTGGGCCACCGGGATGGGTGCAATCCGGCGGTCTCGCTCGCTGTAGGAGACACCGCAACGTGTTGGGTGATGTTCGAGGTCGCGACCACCGCGACGCTCGCGGCGGTCCGCTACCTGGCGCTCGACAGCACAGTGGTGAAGGCGAACGATCAACGGTGAACCGACGGGCGTCCTAGCATGTGATGCAAACGCGACCACGAACTGCGGCTCGTTCGGCACGACAAGTGCAAGGCCGAAGCCGACGCCTATCTTGCCGTTGACAAGAAGTGCACGAACTTGAACGCACCCACATGTCCCGCCATTCAAAGCTGCGACTGCCTCCGGCAGCGTCTACTCGACCAGACCCTCTGCCCGCCGATCTTCGACGCGCTGGAGCTTTGCATGGGGACGAACTGCACGACGGAGTGCGGGTACACGCAGTAGACGAACTTCGATCTTGATCGCTTCGGTGTTCGTCGTCCGACTCGACGTAACGGGGCTACAGTTCCTCACGCTGACGCTTCTTGGCACGATCCCGTCGTCGGGGCATTCGCCTCCACCCTGCCTGCGCAAGACGCGAAGGGATAGTGCTCGGGGTGAGATTCGTCGATACTGTGTCGAGGCGAGGTTGGCGTTGAACGTGTCATCCCCGCTCGGTAGCGTAGTAACGACAGGTCTTGCGGAGGACTGATGCTCCAGCGCACGCTCATCCTAATCGGGTGCATTGTTTTCGCACTTGTCGCCAGCTCTCCCGGGCGAAGTGACGACTTCGGCGCCTCACGTCCGGAGCAAGGACGGACTGCCCTCAGGTCACCCGTGCGGTTCGAACGAAATGATGGGCAATGGGATCCTGCGCTCCGCTTCGCCACTCGCGCAGGAGACGCGCAGCTCGGAATCACGGACGACGGGATGACGCTCGAGGGCCCCTCCCACGAGGGCGTCATCGTCAGGATCGCCGGAGCAACGCCTTCCGCCCCTGTCGGGGAGCATCGCCTCGAGACCATCAGCAACTACTTCGTCGGTAGCGACGAAACGCACTGGCGAACCGGGATCCCGAACTTCGGGCAGGTGCGCGCACGTGACTGGCTCCCCGGGGTGGATGTCGTCTGGTACGGAAGCCGGACGGGTTTGGAATTCGATTTCGAGGTTGGCGCCGACGCAGACGCCTCGAGTATCGTCCTCGACGTTCATGGCGGCTCGCTCTCCATCCGCGGAGACGGGGCACTGGTGATCCATGCGGGTGGAGACGACATCATTCAAGCGGCTCCACGAGTCCTCCAGGCGGAGCGCGTGCTCCCGGCCCGCTATCAACTCCTCGACTCGCACCGCGTTGGCTTCGCGATCGATGGATACGTTCGCGGGGTTCCCGTGCTCGTCGATCCTGCGTTGGTCTTCGCGACACTGCTCGGTGGCAGCGGAGTCGAAACGGTCACGGACGATGGAGTCGCGGTCGATTCCAAGGGGTTCGTCTACGTGACGGGAGACACGACGAGCATCGATTTTCCCGTCGTGAACCCCTATCAGGCGAGCCGCAAAGGCACGCGCGACATCTTCGTCGGCAAACTGAGTCCGACGGGGACGAGCCTCGTCTTTGCCACGTATCTCGGTGGCTCGGGGGTCAGCTTGGGTGGCGGGATCGTGGTCGATGGCAGCGGCAACGTCTATGTCACCGGAACCACGTTCGCGACCAACTTTCCGACGCTCAACGCGTGGCAAACCGCGCCCGGGAGCACGCCCGACGCCATCGTGACGAAGCTCAGCGCTTCCGGTTCAGCGCTCACCTATTCGACCTACCTCGGTGCGCACCAAGCAACTTCGGCTGCCATTGACATCGACTCGTCGGGAAGCGCTTACATCACCGGCTACATTCCACCCGGGGGGACCGTTCCCCTCGTCAGTGCGACCGACACGACGGCTTCATTTGACGAGGCCTTCGTCTCCCGCTTCGCGCCGACCGGTTCCTCTCTGCTTTTCTCGACTTACCTCGGTGGTGGAACGAGTGACGAAGGCTACGGGATTCGCGTCCGAGGAAGCAACGTGTACGTAGTGGGACGCACGGATTCGATCGACTTTCCCGTCCAGTCGGCGTTCCAGCCAAGTTGGGGTGGCGGTCCGAGTGATGGCTTCCTGACGAAGTTCACGAGCAGCGGGAGCGTCGTCTACTCGACCTACATCGGAGCAGGCGGGACGGACGATGTACGCGGTATCGTCGTCGACTCACTTGATCGCCCTTGCATCGTGGGAATGACCAACTCGGCCAACTTCGCGACGGCCGGAGCCTATCAGCAGGCGGTTGCGGGGGGCTTCGATGCTTTCGTGCTCAAGCTGAACGTTTCGGGCACTGCAAAGGTCTTCGGGACCTACCTCGGGGGAAGCGCTGACGAGCAGGGTGAATCGATAGCCCTAGACTCTTCGGGTCGCATCTTCGTGACCGGCACGACGAAGTCGACCGATTTTCCACTCGCGAACGCGCTTCAGTCAGTCCCGGGCGGCCTGAAGGACGCGTTCCTCACGACGTTGGACTCCTCGGCGGCGAGCCTCGTGTACTCGACCTACTACGGAGGCTCTGCCGACGACGAGGGCCATGCCATCGCGGCGAGCGCCAACCAAAGCGCAGTCGTGCTCGGGGTGACCAAGTCATCGAACTTTCCCGCCACATCGGGCGCGCTACGTACCACCTTGGCCGGCACGTCGGACGCTTTCATCGTCGACTACGGTACGCCGCAGCTCGTCATCGCACCTTCTTCGGTCGTGACCTCGCCCATGGCCCAAGTCGCCTTCTCCGCGAGCGGAGGGACCGGCGGCTATTCGTTCAGCCTGACGACGAACAACTCCGGCGGCACCATCAACTCACTCACGGGTGCCTATGTCGCGGGCCCCACGGGCAACGCCGTGGACGTCGTGCAGGTGATGGATTCCAGCAACGCCGTCGCGACGGCTACGGTGACTCTCGGGCCACCACTGGTCGTCCTGACCCCCCTACCGCCGGCCGTGGTGGCTCCTGGCACCCCGCTCTCGTTCTCCGCTTCGGGCGGCGTGCCTGCCTATGCGTGGTCGATCTCACCGAATGGTTCCGGAGCGACGATCAATTCGGGTTCGGGTGCGTACGTTGCCGGGCCGAATCCAAACTCCTCGGACACCGTGACCGTCACGGATTCGGTCGGCGCCACCGCCAGTCGAACCGTGACGGTGACGACCCCGCTGACGATCTCTCCCGCGAACCCCAACGTTGCGCCGAACGCCAGCCTCAGCTTCTCGGCGACGGGCGGATTCGGTCCCTACAAGTGGACCATCACGACGAACAACTCCGGCGCTTCGCTCAATCTCAATTCTGGCGCGTACGTCGCGGGGCCGGCCGGAGGACAGACGGACACGATTCGTGCGACCGACCTCAACGGATCGTTCGTGACCACGACGGTCAACGTAGGTGCGAACGTCACCATCGCTCCTCAGGCGCCTCCCCCGACGCCGCCGAAAGGCACGATCGCTTTCAGCGCCGCAGGGGGAAGCGGCGGCTACGTCTGGTCTCTCCTCACCAATGCGTCTGGGGGGACGATCAATCCTAGCGTCGGAACCTACGTCGCCGGATCCAAGGGAAGCGTCACCGACGTGGTCCGTGTCGTCGACACCGTCTCCGGGGCGGCGACGGTGTCGATCAACGTGGGTCCGAGTGTCTCCATTTCCCCCAACGTATCGACTGCGCCACCGCTCGGCACCATACCGTTCGTGGCGAGTGGTGGCAGTGGGTCGGGATACACGTGGACGATAGTTTCGGCCTCCGGCGGCAGCGTCTCGAGCGGAGGACTGTATGCAGCGGGAGCGAAGGGGAACACGGTCGATACGATCACGCTGTCGGACTCCTTGGGGAACCAAGCGAGCAGGAGCATCTCGGTTGGTGGTGGGCTGCTGGTGAGCCCGCAGTACGCCTCCGTCTTTCTCGGTGACTCCGTGTCCTTCCAAGCGACGGGTGGAAGCGGCACTGGCTACACGTGGGCGTTGAGCGTCAACCAATCCGGAGGATCGATCGGGGCAAGCACAGGGAAGTACGTCGCCGGGACTCAGCCTGACACCACGGACACCGTCCTAGTGACCGATTCGCTGGGAAACTCAGCGACCACCACGGTGAGCGTCGCCGCCAAGCTCGCCATTGCACCTGCCTCATCGAAGGTGAAGCCAGGTCGGACCATTGCCTTCACGACGACCGGCGGTTCGGGCAAGAACCAACAATGGTCCGTGCCGACCAACTCTTCAGGTGCAAGTGTCAGCGCGACGGGCGAGTACACGGCCGGGCCGGGTATCGGTACCGACATCGTGAAGGTGAAGGACTCGAGCGGTCAAACCGCGATTGCAGCGGTGATCGTGTCACCCGACGCCATCGACGACTCCGATGCGGGAGGCCCCACTGCCGTAGACTCAGGCGTCCCGAACGCGCCCGCTGACTCGAGCGGCTGCAACTGTCGAAGTGGCAACGCAGTGCCCGATGGAACGACGTGGATCCTCGTCCCAATCGTGGTGGTGGCACTACGTCGGCGGCGCGGACGCCCGAGCCCCCGATAACCTCCTCGACGGGCCGGCTCAGGTTCATGCGCGTCGAGACGGCACCGGAGGGTTCCTCCGCAAAGCGCTCCCGCCGGCCGGAATCGCGCGCCTGGTGGGCGGTACGCCCGACGAGGAGCGACGATGTCCTACCAGCTCGCGCCAACAGGGGAGTCGAGCCTAAAGGAAGCGCTTCGCGCCTGCGCGAAGCGCGCCCGCTGGCCGGAATCCGGCTGGGGGCGCCACGGAGGAGCGAAGCGACGAAGTGGCGTCCCCAGGGGGAGTCGAACCCCCGTTAGCGACGTGAAAAGCCGCGGTCCTGGGCCACTAGACGATGGGGACGTTCGGACACCGACGAGTCAGTGCCGAAAAATCTGAGCCGGGCTCACGCCCGACGGCGTCACTTCTTGGCAGCAGCCTTCTTCGCGGGCGCCTTCTTCTCCGCCGCGGGCTTCGCCGCCGGCTTGGCCGCCGCCGCGCTCTTCGGCGCCGCCTTGGTCGTGCCCGCGAGCTTGAAGACCTGCGCCGAGAGGCGCGAGATCGTGCGCGAGGCCGCCTTCGGGTGAACCGCACCCTTCGTCGCCGCCGCGTTCAACGCACGCGTCGCCACCGCGAGGGCTTCCGTCGCGACTTCCTTGTTCTTTTCCGCGAGGGCCGTACGGACGCGCTTCACGTGCGTCTTCACGGTGCTCTCGATCGCGCGGTTGCGGGTGGTTCGCGTGATGCGTTGACGGTTGCGCTTGTCGGCGGAGGGATGGTTTGCCACGACGTGATTCCTTGGGAAATTGGCTGCGGACGGGCCTTACCCGCCAGAGGACGGCGCACTCTATGCGAAGTCCGGGCCATGTCAAGGCGCTACAGGAGGCGGATCCGGAACCCCGCCCCGCCGAGCCGGGACGGAACGACCTCGATCGTGCCGTCGTGCGCCTCCACGATCCACTTTGCGATGGCCAGCCCCAGGCCTGCGCCGCCCCGGGTCCGGCCCTTCGTGCCCATCTGGTAGCGCTCGAAGACCGTGGGCAGGTCCGCCGCCGGGATGCCGGGGCCCCCGTCCTCGATCAGGATCTCGAGCGCGCCCTCGAGCACCCGGACCGAGACGGCCACGGCCTTCCCGCGCGGCGTGAACTTGATCGCGTTCGCCACGATGTTGTCGATCGCCTGCCGGAGCTTCCCGGGATCGGCGACCAGCACCGCATCGAGGTCGCCGGTGACCCCGAACTTGAGCCCCTTCTTCTCGGCGATCGGCACGAACGTGCGGAGCGTCGGCTCCAGGACCGCCCGCACCGTCGTCTTGCGCCGCTCCACCGTGAAGTGGCCGCTCACGAGCCGACTCGCCGCGAGGATCCCGTCGATCAGGCGCCCCATGTCGCCGACCTGGGCACGGAGCGTCTCCGAGATGGCATGGACGTCCACGGACTCGAGCCGCTCCTCGGCCAGGAGGTCCGCGACGAGCGCAATCGAGCTCAGCGGGTGCCGCAGATCGTGGACCAGCATCGCGATCTGATCGCGCCGCTCGCGCTCGTACGTGCGCCGGAAGCGCTGGCGCTCGATCTGGCCGCGGACGCGGGCGAGGAGCTCTTTCCCCTCGATCGGTTTGGCGAAGTACGCGTCGGCGCCGGCGCGGAGGCCCTGCTCGATCGCGTCGGGATCGCGGCGCGCGGCCGTGAGCATGATCACGGCCGGCCCACCGCCGGCCTTCTCGCGCAGCCGGCGCAGGACTTCGTAGCCGTCCATCCCCGGCATCGACACGTCGAGGAGGACGAGCTCGGGCATGCGCTCGTCGACCATCCGCAGGGCCTCTTCGCCGGAGCGAGCGCCGCGGACGGTGTGCCCGTCCTCGCTCAAGAGCTCCGTGTAGAGTGCACGCGCATCGTCGAAGTCGTCGACCACCAGGATGTCGCCTGCGCGACCATCGGGACGCAGGGACGGCGGGCCGTTGGCGACGGTCGCGGTCACGACGCCTCCCGGTGGATGCTCGACACGGCGCCGCTCGTCGGCGGCTTCGTCTTCGGGAGGGTCAAGGTGAAGGTGGCGCCTTCGCCGGACGTGGAGGCGACTTCGATGTCGCCGCCGAGCGCGCGCGCGAGGCGCCGCGAAAGCGCGAGGCCCATGCCGGTCCCCGGATAGCGCTTTCCGTCGCCCGCGTCGAGCTGGCGGAAGTCCTTGAACAGCTCGGCCACGGCGGCCTCCGGGATGCCGACGCCGGTGTCCGCGACGACGACGCGCGCGTCCTCCGCCCCGTCCGCCAACGTCACCGTGATCGTCCCGCGCTCCGTGAACTTGATCGCGTTGGAGACCAGGTTCGAGACGATCTGCCGGACGCGCTGGCGGTCGGTCTCGAGCTCGAGGTGCTCCGGCCCCTCGACCTTGACCGAGACCTCTTTGCCGGCGCGCAAGCTCTCGAGCTCGTGAACGGAGGAGCGAACGACGCTCCCGACGTCGACCGGCTCGACCCGGATCTCGATCTTGCCGGACTCGGCCTTCGCCAGGTCGAGCACGTCGTTGATGAGGAGGAGCAGGTTCTCGCCGTTGCGTTTGATGCGCTCGAGCGACTCCCGCGCGCGGGGGCTCAGGTTCTCCCGCGGCGACGCGAGGAGCAGAGCGGCGAAGCCCAGGATCGCGACGAGCGGCGTGCGGAACTCGTGGCTCATCGCCGCGAGGAACTCCGTCTTCACGCGGTTCGCGCGCGCGAGCTCGACGAGGGTGCGCTCGCGCTCTTCGAGCGTGCTGCGGAGGCGCGCCTCCTTCTCGGCCAGCGTCTGCGCCATCTTCGTGAGGTCCTGGCCGATCGTGCCGAGCTCGTCGTTGCGGTGCGGGAGCGCGACGAGCGGTTCGTGGCGACCCGCGCGGTCGATCGCGTCTTGGAGCCGCGCCGCGGCACCGCCGATGTCGCGCGCGATCCAGAGCCCGCTCCCGAGCGCGAGCACGATCCCGAGGATCAGGATGAACGCCGTCTCGCGGCGCTCGGCGTCGACGAGATCGAACGCCTCGTCCTTGCGCTTGCGCGCGACGGCGAGCGTGTCGTTGCGGAGCCCGGTGAGGGTCGACCGCATCGTGTCCATCTTGGCCTTGCCCTCGGCGGTCTGCGCGAGCGGGATGGGCTCCCCGCGCTCGCGCGCTTCGATTTGTGGCTCGGAGATGACCTCGATCCACTCGTGGGCGATCCGCTGCACGTCGCGGAGCTTGGGCTCCTCGCTCTCGTCGGCGACGCCGAGCGCCTCGGCCACGACGTCGTCCAGGTCCTTCCGCGCCTTGGCGTACGGCTCGAGGAACGCGCGGTCCCCCGTGAGGAGGAAGCCGCGCTTGCCGGTCTCGAGGTCGGCGATGATGCGGAGGAGCACCTCCGTGTCGTCGGCGAGCTTCAGGTCGTGCTGGACGAGGCGCTCGAGCTGAGCGTCGGTGCGCTCGTCGGCCTTGGTCGCGCGGTAGAGCCCGCCACCGAGAACGGCGACGACGGCCAGCGAGGACAAGAGGATGCGCCAAAAGATCGCGCTACGGAGGATGCGCACGGCAAGGGGGATTGTGCCACACCGCCCCGCTCACGTCGGGGTCGTTCGACCCACGTACGCCCCGGCGCAGGCGAGGCCGAAGGCAATCGGCGCCAGCGCCAGGGCGAACACCAGGACGACCGGCGCCACGAAGCCCAGCAAGACCAGCGTCACCACGATGGCCAGCGCGCTCGCGGCCGCCGGCTCGGCGATGGTGCTCACGGCCGCCGCACGGGCGACCAGGTACCCGCTCAGCGGAAACGCCGCGAGCAGCCCGGCGCCGAGAAGCGCGACCGGAGCGGTCGTCGAGACGTCGTGCTCGTCGACGATCGCGAAATCGACGTTCGCCACGTGTCCCAGCACGACCGAGGTGGCGATGCCGACGATCATCGCGCCGAAGGTCACGAACGTGCCGAAGAGGACCCAGCGGATCATCAGCGGCCGCTCGCGCCGGCGGAGCGCGTCGCGGAAGGACTTCAGGGTCGGCGGCTTGGAGAGCGCGTCGAGCGAGTCGCGTGCGATGAGCGAGATGCGCGAGCCGAGCCGCGAATCGTCCGGGTCGGTCTCGCTCTTCGCCTTCACGAGATCGCGCCCGACGAAGTAGGTGACGGCGCCCATCGCGAGGAGGAGCGGCGCGGCGACGAGCATCGCGCCGGGACCGCGCCCGTAGACGAAGTGCGTGTAGAGGCCGTGCCCGAACACGGCGACGGCGAAGAGAACCGGGAAATAGGCGTTCGGCGTGCGGAGCTGCTTCGCGCGGCCGAGCGCCCAGCCCCAGAGGCACGCGAAGAAGACGTGCGCGGGGAGCGCGAGGAGCGTGCGCGCGATCCAGACGAGCTCCGGGTGCCCGCGGAGCAGGAGCGCGTTGTCGAGCGTCGCGAACCCGAGCGAGGCCGAGCTCGCGTAGACCACGCCGTCGTAGGGTTCGTCGAAGTAGCGCGAGCGGAACGCGCCCCAGCACGCGGCGACCTTCATCGTCTCGCGCATGGGCGCGACGAGCGCGAACAAGAAGATGAGGGACCCGACTTGGCCGGCGACGTTGGTCTGCACGTCCAACCCGGTGAACTCGGCCGCCTTCCGCTCGATGAAGAACGAAGCGGCACCGAAGACGGCGCCGGCTGCGTAGGTGCTCAGCACCATCCAAAGCGGCTCGCGCTCGCGGTCCGAGCGCCAGACCACGACCAGCGCCAGGAGCGCGGGCAGGACCGACGGAAGGAGCCAGCGGAGGAACACGGGGCGAGATTAGCGAGCCGCGAGGCGCAGGGCGAATCCTCTCACTGACACGCCGTGCGGTTCGTGTCTCCCCAAGGCTTGCACTTCAGGGTGCCGTGGCAATCGGCATCGGTCCGGCAGCCGACGACGCACGCGCGCTTGGAGTTCGCGTCTTGGCAATCGAGGTGGGCCGGCGTGCCCTCCATGGCGGGCTGGAGACAGCACACGCGCGCGATGCTCGTGGACCGCCCGTCGTTCATGGTCACGACGCGCGGCGGGCAGTCCGCGTCGGTATGGCACCGATCGATGTCGTCGCCGCGAGAAGCCGCGGACGCCACGGGAGCGGGCGCGGATGCGGATGCGGATGCGGATGCGGTCGCCGACCCGGACCCGGACTCGGGCGCGGACGCCGATGGCGACGGCGTGCACGCCGCCACCACCAACGCCAGCGCGCCCGCGAGGAGCCCCCCCACGCGCATCAGAAGTGCAGCCCGGCGTGGAGCGAAGCAATCGCGCCGAGCCCGGCCGTATCGCCGCTGCTCTCGTAGAGCGAGTTCCCCGCCACCGCGGACGGCGGCACCCCCGCCGGGAGCGGAAGCGGCGGCCGATGCAGGTAGATGAACTCGAGCGTCGCGTCGAACCCGATCGAGAAGAAGCTCGCGATGTAATAGTCGACGCCCGCGTTGATGCCGGCGTTGAAGCCCTTCACGTCGAGCTGATCGATCGAAGACCCGGTGACCAGGCCGGACACGCTCCCATCGGCCAACTTGCCGATCGCGGAGTAGCCGCCGTGCACCCCGAAGTACGGATCCCACGAGCCGACCGGGATGTGGAACCCGGCGACGAGGTTGAGCTGCCACAAATTGAATGCAGACTGCAAGTTGTAGCGGAACCGCGCGCCGAGGGTGAAGAAGAGCAAGCGGATGCCGGCGGCGACGCCGACCATGCCACCCGCGTGGTTCGTGCGCTGGAGCGTGAGGTCCTGACTGAACGCGCCGAGCGCGTAGTAGCTGAAGCCCGCTTCCGCGTTGGCCCAGACCCACTCGAGGCCGCGCTTGTCGTCCTTCTTGTCCGCGTCGTCCAAGCGCTGCTGGGTCGACGGCGGCGGGGCGCTGCCCGTCGGCGAGCCCGGGGCGGTCGACGCGATGGGCGGCGGCGGCGCGAGCGGCGGAGGGGCCTGCGGCGGCGGCTGCTGGGGCGGCGGCGGCTGCGGCGGCGGCGCGTAGTTGGGCGGGGGCTGCTGCGGCGGAGGCTGCTGCGGCGGGTACTGCTGCGGAGGCGGCGGTTGGTTCGGATCGCCCTGGGCCCGCGCCGGTGAAGCGACGCTCATGGCCAGCGGCGCGGCGAGCGCGAGCAGAAGCAAGTGAGCTCTTCTCATGCGGAATCGTGCTCCTCTTCGGTCCCGGCCGCAGACGAGTCTGATGATTGGACGGGGATACGGTACTCCTCGTTCAACCACCGGCCCAAATCGACCTGGCGGCAACGGGTGGAGCAGAACGGAAACCCTGGATTTTCCACGCGCGGAGCCACCGGCTTCCGGCAGGTGGGACATGTCGGATTCACGCCCCACAGCCTAGCAGACCGTGGTGCCGTGGGTAGGCTCGGCGGGGCGCTGGGCGGTCAGTTCGCCGGCGCGACGAGGTCGAACTTGATCTCGAGCGAGCCCGGCTTTCCGGACGAATCCTTCTGCCAGCTCAGCTTCGAGACGCCCGTGATGTGGTTCGTCTTCGCGTCGTACGCGGTCACCGTGGTCGAGCCCGTCTCGCCGCGCGGCGCGTCGACGACCGGGCCGCCGCAGCAGCCCTGCAGGGTGGAGAGGATCTCGATCCCGTCCTTGCCCTCGCTGACCATGTTGATGCGGCCGGTGTCCTCGCTCTTGCCGCTCGGGACGGAGTCGCCGACGGCGAGCTTCTTCACCGACGTGTACACGCGCAGGCCGCTGCCGCTCGGATCGGCGCAGCTGATCGAGACGTAGCCCTCGCCGGTGTAGGCGCTCGTGTCGTCCCCCGGCTTCGTGGTGAGCTTCGTGCACGCGAACTTGAACGGCGTGCCGTGGAACGTGCCGCTCGCTTCGACCGGGGCGCCCGGCGCGGTGCTGGTCGCGTTCCCCGTCGTCTCCGGCGTGGCCGGCGGCGGCGTGGAGTTCCCACAAGCGGCGAGGAGGGCGAGCGCGGACGCGGCAGCGACGATTCGAGTGATCATGGCTGCTCTCTATCAGGCCGTGGCCGACGGCGCATCCTCCGCCTTCTCGGGCGGCGGCGGCGGTGCGTCGTCCTCGGCCTTCGGCTTCGCGTCCGTCGCGAGCGGCGAGCAGCTCTGCTCGAGGATCTCGGCGACGTCGAGCTGCTTCACTTCTTCTTCGAGCTCCTGGCTCTTGATGCCGTCGGTGAGCATCACGGCGCAGAAGGGGCAGCCGCTCGCGAGCGTCTTCGCGCCCGTGTCGAGGAGCTGGAGCGTGCGCTTCACGTTCACGCGGTTCGCGTTCTGCTCCTCCATGAACATCTGCGCGCCGCCCGCGCCGCAGCACAGACCGCGCTGGCGGTTCCAGTACTCGGCCTCGACGAGCTCGACGCCCGGGATGCGCTTCAGGATCTCGCGCGGCGACTCGTAGACGTCGTTGTAGCGACCGAGGTAGCAGCTGTCGTGGAAGACGACCTTGCCCTTGGCGGGGTTCTTCGGCTCGAGCTTCCCCTCGGCGAGGAGGCCGAGCAGGTAGTCGGTGTGGTGCACGACCTCGAGCTTGGCGCCGAAGTCGGGGTACTCGTTCTTGAGCGTGTTGAAGCAGTGCGGGCAGGCGGTGACGACCGTCTTCATGCCGCCTTGCTCCTTGTAGCCGTTGAGCGTGGCCACGTTCCCTTCGGCCAGCATCACGAACAGGAGCTCGTTGCCGGCGCGCCGGGCCGGATCGCCGGTGCAGTTCTCTTCCTGCGCGAGGATCGCGAAGTCGACCTTCGCCATCTTCAGGAGCTTCGCCGTCGCGCGCGCGACCTTCTTCGCGCGGTCGTCGTAGCTGGCGGCGCAGCCGACCCAGTAGAGGACCTCGGCCTTGGGGTTGTCGGCGAAGGTCGGGATGTCGAGCCCTTCGCTCCAGGCCGCGCGATCCATGCGCGAGAGGTTCCACGGGTTGCCGTTCGTCTCCATGCCCTGGAACGGCTTCTGGAGCTGATGCGGGAACTCGTTCCGGATCATCATCAGGTTGCGGCGCATGTCGACGATCTTGTCGACGTACGAGATGAAGACCGGGCACTGCTCCTCGCAGGCGCGGCAGGTGGTGCACGCCCAGAGCACGTCCGGGTGGATGACGTCGGGCGCGAGGTTGATCTTCTGGAGCTTGTCGACCGCGAGCGCCGTGAGGTGCGCGCTGCCGTTGGTCTCCGCGGGCTTCGCCTCTTCCGACTTGGCCTCTTCGGACTTCTCCTCGCCCTCTTTGGCTTCGGTCTTCTCGGCCGGCTTCGCCTCGAGCTTGTCGGGGTGCGCGCCCGCTGCCTCGGCAGCGATGACCTCGAGCTCGCGCGAGTAGAGGTGGTTCCGGAGATCGAGCGTGAGGTGCTTCGGGCTCAGGATTTTGTCGGTGCGGTGCGCGGGACAGTTGTCGGAGCAGCGACCGCACTCGGTGCAGGTGTAGAAGTCGAGGATCGACTTCCAGGTGAGGTGCTCGATCCGAGCGACGCCGAGCCCGTCGACGGCGAAGGGGTCTTCCTTCTCGGCCGCGGCGCCCACCTTCTCCATCAGCTTCTCGGCGTTCTCGGCCAGCGGGCGCAGGCGGCCCGGCGGCTCGAGGTTCTTGAAGAAGACGTTCGGGATGCCGGTGATGACGTGGAAGTGCTTGGAGTGCGGGAGGAGGTTCAGGAACAGGAGCACGAGCGACGAGTGCGTCCAGAACCCGAGCTCCGCGATCAGGATCAGCGTGCCCGGCTTGAAGTTCTTGAAGAGCACGGCGAGGAGCGACGCGCCCGCGGCGGGGAACGGCGACCAGGCGATCGCGTCGACGCCCTCGACGTGGTGGTCACCGAGCGGCGCGACGATCGTGTCGATCGTGCCGCACTGACCCGCCGTCGCGATCGAGGCCGCCCCCGACGCGCACATCTCCACCTTGCGCGCGGCGAGGACCATCATCGCGCCGTTGTAGGAGAGGTCCGACACCATCATCGTGAAGATGATGCCGAGGATCAGGATCGCTTCGGCGCTTTTGGTCGTGCGCTTCAGCGGATGAATCACCCGGTAGTAGAAGAAGACGGAGACGCCGCCGATGCAGAGGATCGCGACCGAGTCCTTCGCGAACTCGTAGATGCGGCCCACGATCGTCCAGGGCCCGAGGAAGAACAGGTTGAACGACGGCGAGAAGCCGCGCCCCCACAGGATGATGGTGTTCGCGAGGAGCACCATGAACGCGAGGAACACCAGCTTGTGGGCGATTCCCGCCGGCTGGTAGTAGTCCATCTTCTCCTGCGCGAACGCGTACCGCCACACGGCCTTGAGCCGGTCGCCGATGCGGTCCATGCGGTTCTCGCGGCGCCCGGCGAGCAGAAGCTTCCAGCGGCGCATGGCGGACCAGCCGAACACGGCGTGCGCGACGACGATCAACGCGAGCATGGCCAGGGGGCTCATTCAGTCCTCTTCAGGGCGCGGAAAGGCCGCGCCGCACCCGGCTTTTATAGGGTCTTGGCCCGTCGCGTCAAACGCCAAGGGCAAGTGGCGAACACCAACTTGCCCTTGCCCTTGTCCTTGCCCTTGTCTTCAGGCCCCGAGCAACCCGCGAAGCACCGTCTCGAGCCCGGTCGACCCCTTCAGGTCGCGCCCACCCGCCTCGAACGTGACCTTCCCATTGTCCACGCCGGCCGTCATCTCGCGGTAGAGATCCGCCAAATCCGGCGTCAACCCCGCGGCCGTGAGCGCACCCACGCGCCCCGCCTCGGGCACGAACACCACGTTGACGTCCTTCCCGAGGATCTTCCCGAGCGTCTTCGCCACATCGGCCGGATCGTGCTCCGCCGGCCCGTGCAGGTTGACGACCGTGGTCTTGCTCGCGCCCTCGATCAGGAGCTGCGCAGCGGTCGTGCCGATGTCCTTCGTCGCGATCATCGGGATCTTCTTCTGGAACATCGCGTAGAGCGTGCCGGCTTCCTTCACCGGACCGAGCGAGGTCGCCCAGTTCTCCATGAAGTAGGGCGCGCGCAGGAACGTGAAGGGAACGCCGAGACCCGCGAACACCTTCTCCGCCGCATGCACCGAGCGGATCGGACCGGTTCCGTCCGGCTGGTGCGCGCCGACCGACGAGAGCAGCACGACGTGCTTCACGCCGCTCGCCGGGATGGCCGCCGCGAACGCCGCCACTTCCTTCTTCTTGTCCTCGAGGACCGTGTTCGACGCGTAGTTCGGCGGCAGCAGGATGTACGCCCCGTCCGCGCCGCGGAGCGCGTTCTCGATCGCCTTGGCGTCGGTCACGGTCGCGATGGCGACCTCGGCGCCGCGCGCCTTCCACGGTGCGCCCTTCGCCGCGTCGCGAACCACGACCCGAACCGGCTTCTTCTGCGCGAGCAGCGTGTCCGCGACGACCTTGCCCGTGTTTCCCGTGACTCCGAAGACGACGTACATGAGGAATCTCCTTGTTTTTCTCTCTCTGCGGCGACCCCCGCCGCATCGACGAGACCCAGGTTGCGTCCGCCATCGCCATCTGTCACATCGATGATGAACATGGTCACCATGCAGGACACGAATGTCGCGGGGTTCGATCTGAACCTCCTCGTCGCGTTCGACGCGCTCTTCACCGAAGGGCACCTCACGCGCGCCGCGCGCCGCGTCGGATTGTCGCAGCCGGCGATGAGTCACGCGTTGAGACGCCTCCGGACCGCGCTCGGCGATCCGTTGTTCGTGCGCACGCCGCGCGGGCTCGTGCCGACGGCGCGGGCCGAAGGCGTCGCTCCGCTCGTCGCGCGCGCGCTCGCCGACGTAGGGGCGGCGCTCGCGCCGCCGCGCGCGTTCGATCCGAAGACGCTGCGCCGCACGTTCGTGGTGGCGACGACGGACTACGCCGAGATCGCGGTGCTCCCTCCCCTGCTCGCGCGCCTGCGCGAAGAGGCGCCGCACGTCGTCGTGCGCATCCGCCCGACGAGCCTGACTCCGGACGAAGATCTCGGTGAGCGCGGGCACGATCTCGTCATCGGTCCGAACACGGGAGCGCAAGCGGCGACGACGCACTCGCAGAAGCTCTTCGCCGACGACTTCGTCACGGTGGCGCGGCGCGGGCACCCGGTCGTGAAGGATTCGCTGACGCTGGAGCGCTTCCTCGCGGTCGATCACGTGCAGATCTCGATCCGCGGAACGCCGGGCGGCCCGGTCGAGGAGGCGCTCGAGAAGCGCGGCCTGCGTCGCCGCATCGCGCTCTTCGTGCCGCACTTCTTGGGGGCGCCGATGATCGTGGCGAACAGCGATCTGGTGCTCACGCTCGCGCGGCGGGTGGCGAAGCGCCTGGCGCCGCTGCTCGATCTGCGAGTGTTCGAGCCGCCGATCGCGATCACGGGGTTCTCGATCCTGCAATTCTGGCACGAGCGGAGGAACGCCGACCCGGCCCACGCATGGTTCCGGGGGCTCATTGCAGAGGTGGGGAAGACGGTGTGAGAAGGACCTCGGACAGAAGTCCGGCAGAGCAGCAGCCGGGCACCCCGGACTGAAGTCCGGGGCAGCAGAAGCGATGCTGCACCCAATTGAAGTCCGCCTGCGGCGGACTCCGCTCTGCATGGTCGGCAACTGCACATGGAGGAGTCCGCCGAAGGCGGACTTTGATCGCGTCCTGCAGTGCTTTTGCTGCCCCGGACTTCAGTCCGGGGTGCCCTCCTGCACTGCTCTTGCCCCCGGGTGCCTCCTGCTGTGTCGCGAGAGAGCGCCCATCAGGGAAAGTCGGGATACACGCATAGCTTCCTCCGCTTGCAGAGGGATTCGCCATCGAACGTGCATGGTGCTTTCGGTGCACACTTCGAATAGGTCACGAACATGCATCGCTGCCCGGCGGGGCATTCGATGTCCTGTTGGCAATCTTTGTTCGGAACACATCCCGTACGCGTGACCACGATCTCCCCATCCAACGCCGGTCCGCCGTCACCACACATGGGCTGGGTCATGGCCAAGCAGCCCGCTTGAAGGCAATCGAGACCAGAGAGCCCATCGCACCGGTTTCGAGGGAGTCGATCGGGTTGGGCATCGGGCGACGCGTCCGTGGCCCCCGCATCCGCTGGCGTCGCAACTTCGCCGCCGCAGGATGCGAGCGCCGCGGCGAGTAGGAGGCTCGATGACACGAAGACGCCGAGCAGGCGGCCCCAAGAGCTCCGCAGTGCCATGGCCACGTTGTGCGCGCTCGAGCCACCGCAGTCAATGCTGCGGCCAGACGCGAACGCCACGGTCGCGCTCAAGTCGGTTCCCGACCGTTCGTTCCCGAGGACACGCGCCATCGCGTGCAACGTTCAACCTGTTCAAGCCTCGGAGTGACTCATGAAGACCAAGCAGATGCTGACCGTCACCGTCGTCCTCGCCGTCGTCGCCTTCGCCGGGTTCGCTTTCGCGCGCTCGGATGCGCCCGCGCTCGCGGATCACCACGACGGCGGCCACGGCAGCGTCGCGGAGCACCACGACGGCGGCCACGGCAGCGTCGCGGAGCACCACGACGGCGGCCACTGAAGATGTGGGCACCCCGGACTGAAGTCCGGGGCAGCAGAAGCGATGCCGAACCCACTTGAAGTC
>JBGAKG010000036.1:0-84258 GCA_044224495.1 Polyangiaceae bacterium
GTGACTCGTCGTCGAAGCGCCCTCGCGACGCCGGCCTACTCCGGTCTTCGAACCATCCAAGCTTCAGGAGCTCGAACACGTAGACGTAACCGAAAACGTCGTGGCGCCGCTTGACAGGGTCACTTCATAGCAAGCTCAGTTGGGCGGCGCGACGCAGAAGCCGGCGACGCAGGTGGTCGAGCAGCACTCGACGCCCGTCGTGCACGGCGAGTTGACGGGCTTGCACTGCGGGTTCACCGGGGGCTGGCAGCTGCCCGCCACGCAGTTGCCACCGCAGCAGTCCGTGTTGACCTTGCACGCGCCCTGTACCGGCGTGCACGGGATGATGCACTTCTTGGTGCCCGGATCGCATTTGCCTTGGCAGCAGTCTGCATCGACGTTGCAGGCGGCGTTCGTCCCCTTGCAGGTCGACGGCGGGAGGCCGCAGCGGGGCGGGTTGATCGTCTCGTCGCAGAAGCCGGAGCAGCAGCCGTTCTTCGGTCCGCTGTTGCAGGTCTCGCCCGTCGGACGGCAGGTGGGGTTGGCGAGGTCGATCGAGCACTTGTGATCCTTGGGGTCGCAGATGTTCGAGCAACACTCCGCGTTGACGGTGCAGGCGACGCCCTCGACCTTGCAGATCGTGCCGCCGCAGACGCCTCCGTTGCAGGCGAGGTCGCAGCAGTCGAGTGCTTTCTGACAGGGCACGCCGTCGGCGCGGCAGACGTCGAGGCACTGCACCTTCGTCGTGCCCGTCACCGGTTCGCACCGTCCGCTGCAGCACGCGGACGCGCTCTTGCAGTCGGCGCCCGGCGCCGCGCACGAGCCGGGCGGGAGACAGGTACCGTTGTCGCAGCGACCGCTGCAGCAGTCCGTACCCAAGGTGCATTGGGAGCCGTTCGCGCTGCAGTTGGCCGTCGCACACTTGCCGGCGACGCAGCTCGCGGAGCAGCAGTCGGGGTTGTTCGCGCACCCCGCCCCGGCGCCGAGACAGTTCTGGGCGGCGGTGCAGACGCCGCCCTGGCACGAGTTGGAGCAGCAGTCGCTCGCCTTGGTGCACGTCTGTGCGTTCGATGCACAGCCAATCGCGACCGAGCACGTGCCGTTCACGCACGAGTTGGAGCAGCACTCGGAGCCGCTGGAGCACGCGGTGTTGGCGTCCTTGCAGACGACGCTCGCATCGCTGGGGATGTTGGTGGCGTCGCTACCACCACAGGCCAGCACGACGGCAAAAGGCACGGCGAGCGCCGCGAGGCGCGCAAAGGGAGCTCGGGTCATGCGCGCACCGTGGCGAAGCGCACCGTGGCGGTTACGATCTTTTCATTTCACGACGCACGCGTTCTTGTCGCACTTGGGGGTGGCCGGCGGGCAGTCGGTGTCTTTCAGGCACTGCACGCACGAGGTCACGTCCTTGCAGAACCCCGCCGGCGCCACGCAGTTCGCGTTCGTGAGGCACGCCGTGCAGCGGCCGCGATCCGTGTCGCAGAGGGGCGTGGTCCCGCCGCAGTCGTTCACCGCGAGGCACTGGACGCACTTGCTCCGCCCGATGTCGCAGCGCGGTGTCGAGCCGCCGCATTGGGCATCCGAGCTGCACCCGGCCCGGCACTTGTTCGACTCGACGTCGCAGATGGGCGTGGTCCCGCCGCAATCGGCGTTCGAGAAGCATTGGACGCAGCTCCCGTTCGGGCTGCACCGCGGTGCGGAGGCAGGGCAGTTCGCGGCCGTCGCGCACTCCACGCACTGCTGCGTCGTCGGGTTGCACACCGGGCGGCCGGTCCCGGTGCAGTCGGCAGCGACGTTGCAACCGACGCACACGCCGTTGGTCGTGTTGCAGATCGGTGCATCGCCGGGGCAGCTGCCGGGTCCCGTGCACGCTGCGCGGCAGGTATGGTCCTTCGGATAGCACGACGGCGCAGAGGTCCCGCAGTCGGCGTTGGTGCGACACGCCTCGCATCGCCCGGCGATGCAGAACTTGTTGGCGCCACCGCAGCCGAGGTCGTTGGTACACTGCACGCATCCCAAGTTGGGATCGCAAGTGAGCCCGCCCCCGCACCCCGAGGTAGGACAAAGTCCTCCCTGTTGCTGCGTGATCGAGACGTCCGAGCCACCACACGCGAAAATCACGGCCACCAACGTCGACGCGGCGACCACGGAAAGCTTGGGGAAAGCGCTCATGACCTCACCGTGGGCCACCCCGCGCCGGTGGTTACACGAAAGTTCTCGTAACCGCGTTGCCCCAGCCCTCCACGGAGCCTGCGTACGGAGGGCTTCCCATGCGACGAGCTTCACTCGGCTTCGGGCTCGCGGTCCTGCTCCTCGGCTGCGGCGGCGACGACGCGGTCACCATCGATGGCGACGCGGGCGACGCATCGACGCTCGACGGAGCCACGAAGGACGTCACGACGACCGGGGACGGCGCCCCCAACGACGGCGGCACGACCGGGGACGGTGCCACCGTCGGCGACGGAGGCACGGCCGATGCAGGCCTCCCTCCGAACGGGATCCCGCCGGATCCGGGGAAGGTCCTCTGCGGCGGGGCGAGCTGCACGCTCCCCCAGAGCTGCTGCGTGACGCCCGCCATCGACGGCGGCGCGACCGCCGCCTGCCAAAGTGGCTGCGCGACCACGAAGCTCGAGTGCGACGAGGCGAAGGATTGTCCGCCCGACGTGCTGCCGGACGGCGGCACGGTTCCGCAGGTGTGTTGCTACGAGCGCGCGGGAAACCAGATCACGGGCTCGTCGTGTCACCGCGACTGCACCGGCGGCGGCGGGCTCCGTACGCAGGCGTGTCGCACGAACGCGGAGTGTCTGACCGGGAGCTGCGCGGTGAGGAGCTGCACCGGGACGATCAAGTCCGTGGAGACGTGCGGTCCGATCGCCAACATTTGCCCCTGACGATGGTCCTTCCCGCGGACGAAGCGGCTACGCTCGGCCCGTGACTCGTGTTCTCACCAACGCCGACGTTCGCGTCCTCGACGGGACCGGCGCTCGCGCGGAGGCCATCGCTTGGCGCGAGGGGCGCATCCTCGCCGTCGGCTCCGAGCGTGACGTTCTCCGCGTCGCTGGCGACGACGCCACCCTCGAGGACGCCGGTGGCGCGAGCGTGCTCCCCGGCTTCATCGATCCGCACCATCACCCCGCCATCGTCGCGCTCTACGGGGGCACCCTCCGCCTCGTACCGCCGAAGGTCACCGACATCGCCTCGCTCCAGCGCGCGATCCGGGACGCGGCACGCAGCACGCCCGCGGGTACGTTCATCGTCGCCACCGATTGGGACGAGCTGCACCTCACCGAGCGACGGCCCCCTACGCGCGCCGAGCTCGACGACGCGGCCCCCGAGCACCCCGTCTTCGCCCTCCACTACACGTGCCACCGCGCGGTCGCCAACGCGCGGGCGCTCGAGCTCGCCGGCATCGGACGCGACACGCCCGATCCGAGCGGCGGAGCGATCGGGCGCGCAGCCGACGGTTCGCCGAACGGCCTCCTCGTCGAGCGCGGCATGAGCCCGGTCGAGTCCCGCGCGCGGCGCGCGCTCCTCGCGCGCGACGCGGAGGGCTTCCTCGGGCGGCTCGGCGCCCACCACCACGCGCTCGCCGCCGAAGGGATCACGCGGCTCGCAGACGCGACCGTCCCGCGGGACCTCTTCCCGATCTACCGCGAGGCCGCGGCGCGCGGGCTCCTCGTCGTGCCCACGATCCTCATGCCCGTCTCGACGAAGGGCTACCTCGAGGCGCCGTGGGATCTCGTCGAAGACGTGGGCGTGGACCTCGGCACCCCCGGCGACGTGCTCCAGCTCGGCCCGATCAAGCTCGTGTTCGACGGCGCGCCCGGGTGCGCGATGTGCCTCGGCTGGCTACAGACCGCAGGGACGCTCCTGAGCGCCCTCGCGCTCGCCGTGGAGCAGGGCAACCTCGATCCGCTCCAGGCGGCGATGTCGGTCGCTCCTCGCATCAGCGGGCGCGAGATCCGAACCGGCATCCAGATCTTCCACCGCGAAGAGGCTCGCGACGTCGTCGCCAAAGCCGTCGCGCGCGGGTTCTCGCTCGCGACGCACGCGATCGGGAACGAGGCGGTCGCGATCGCGCTGGATGCCTACGAAGCCGCCGGTCCCGCGCTCGCTCGGGCGGGACGACCGCGGCTCGAGCACGCGACCTTCCTCGATCGCGAGCTCGTGCAGCGCATCGCCGACTCGGGCGCCGCCGTGATCACGCAGCCCAATTTCATGGCGCTCCCCGCCTACGACGGCGCAGGCTCGATCCCCCGCGTGCGCAACGCGCCGCTCCGCTGGCTCATGGACGCGAAGGTGCTCGTCGCGGGGAGCTCCGACTTCCCCGTCGCGGGCTTCTCCCCGCTCGCCGGCATCGCCGCGGCGGTGAGCCGGCGCACGCGGAGCGGGCGCGTCTACGAAGCCGACCAGTGCATCTCCGTGGACGAAGCGCTGCTTCTCTACACCCGAAACGCGGCCGACGCGCTCGGCCACTTGTCCCAATGTGGTACACTGGAGACGGGGAAGCGCGCCGATCTCGTCGTCATCGACGGGGCGCTGACCGACGAAGCGTCCATCCGCCGCGCCCGCGTCGTCCGCACGGTCATCGGGGGCGAGACCGTGTTCGACCGCGCGAGCCGAGACGCCTGACGACGAAGGTCAGCCGCGGAGCGCCTTCACTGCCGCCGCCACGTCGTTCCCGGCCGCCCGCGCGCCGCTCGCCTTCAGGTGCTTCATCGCCACGCCGGTCGCCTGACCGTCGTTCGCCGCGCTCTTGATGGCGTCCGCGACCGGCGCGAGCAGCGCCTTGATCTCGTCGAGCGAAAGGCCCTTCGGCATGAGCTCCGTCAAGAGCTCGATCTCGCGCTTCAGGGTCGCCGACTTCTCGGCGTCGGCCCCCATCGCGAGCGTCTCCTCGTTCGCCTTCACGAGCTTCTTCAGCGCGCCGAACGCTTCGTCCTCGGTGAGCGGCTTCGCGGCGCGCGCCTCGAGGGCTTGCACCTCGCTCTGGGCGAGGCGGTAGATGGTCGTGGCGACGGGGTCCTTCGCCTTCATGGCGGCAAGGGCACGGGCACGCAGGGTCTCGATGAGCGTCATCGCGACATCATGCGGCCCGTGCTCTTGTTCGCAAGGGGCCCTGACGGCCCCTCGACGGGCTTCGCCCGTCTCACCCCACGGTTTCTCCGCCAGGTTTTCAACCTGGCTCCGAAACGAAGCCCCACGAGTGGGGCCCCGAGAAGTGGCATCTGGATGCCATTTCCACGCGGACTACCCGACGCGGGTGACCACACCCGCGCCGACGGTCTTGCCTCCCTCGCGCACGGCGAAGCGCATCCCCTTCTCGATCCCGACGGGATGGAGGAGGCGAAAGTCGATCGCCGCGCGCGCGCCCGGGACGACGACCTCTCCTTCGGGGAGAACCACCGTACCCGTGACGTCCGCGCCGCCGAAGAAGAAGACCGGCATGTAGCCGTCACCGAACGGCGTGTGCCGGCCACCCTCGGCCGCGCTGAGGACGTAGACCTCGGCCGCCCCACGATCGTGGAGCGACAGCACCCCGGGCAGGGTCACCACCTGCCCGCGCGTCACCTCCTCGCGCCGAACGCCGCGGAGGAGCAACCCGACGTTCTCGCCGGCGCGAGCCTCCTCGCGATCCTGGTGGAACGACTGGATACCCGTGACGACGACCGGACGACCGTCCGCGAGGCCGACGACCTCGACGGTGGCGCCCACGCGGAGCACGCCGCGGTCGACGCGCCCGGTCACGACGGTGCCGCGCCCGCCGATCGTGAAGACGTCCTCGATCGGCATCAGGAACGGCGCCGCGTAATCGCGCGCAGGAACGGGGACATGCTGGTCGAGCGCGCGGACGAGCGCGCGGATCTGGAGGATCCACGCATCGTCGTGCGCACCCGCTGCGACCGCGTTCACGGCGCCGAGCGCAGAGCCCGTGATGATGGGCGTGCCCTCGTAACCGTTCTTGCGGAGCAGCTCCTCGGTCTCGAGGACCACGAGCTCGACGAGCTCGGGATCCGCGACGTCGACCTTGTTCACGAACACGACGAGGTGCTTCACGCCGACCTGGCGCGCGAGCAAGACGTGCTCGCGCGTCTGCGCCTCGGGGCCTTGCGACCCGTCGACGAGGAGAATGGCGCCGTCCATCTGCGACGCGCCCGTGATCATGGTCTTCACGTAGTCGGCGTGACCGGGGCAATCGACGTGTGCGTAGTGACGCGCCTCGCTCTCGTACTCGACGTGAGCCAGGTTGATCGTGATGCCGCGGGTGCGCTCTTCGGGCGCGCTGTCGATGTCGGCGAGCGCGCGAGCGCGCGCGCGACCCTCGAGCGCCATCACTTGGGTGATCGCGCTGGTGAGGGTGGTCTTGCCGTGATCGACGTGACCGATGGTGCCGACGTTGACGTGAGGTTTGAACATGACGGTCTCCAAATGCGAAAAGCCCCTCCGGCGTGGGTGCCGGAGGGGCTCGGTCTCGGGTTTCGTTGCTTCAGCGAAGCGCCGTCGACGTCACTCTCTCGGAACGCACGCGATCGGCCGATCGAAACGATCGGCTGCGGCGAACGACGGGAGTGACGGTGAAAAGCGCATCCCGTCTACGGACGGCCGGCTCCCTCCATCCTGACCTACGTGCGTCGGCGAAGAGTGACGGACTGGCAGCGCGGATCGTCGATGACGCCCGTGAAGAGATCGCCGGTGAAGCGTCCGTGCATGCCCCCCGTGAGCGTGTAGCCGTCCATCGGCTGGCCCACCCAGCCTTCGTTGAAGAACGAGACCTCTCCCGTCGCCGGGTTGCGCATGCCGTGTTGCCGATACGAGGAGTGCACGCCGTGCGGATTCGTTGCGGTTCCGAACGCCGCCAGTGCATCGCCGGTCCAATCGATGTGCAGGACGAGACCCAACTCTTCGCCGCCGCAGCGATAGCTCCCGTACCAGTCGCCCGGCTGCGCGCTGGTGAAGGGACCGGCCGCCGCCCCAATCGCATCACGCGAGGGGCTGTCCCCGCTCCACCGCCGGGGGTGTGCCGATGGGGCGGCGATGACCGGACCACGAGCGACGATTCCCTGCGCCGCACTGGGCGCGCCGCTCGCACGGTTCTCAGCGCCCCGCGTCGAACCGCGAGCGGAAGCGACGGGTGGCGGCGACACCGAAGGCTCTCCGAGCGGTTCGGCAGTGGAGGCGAGCGCGATTCGCGGCGGGGCATCGTCGAGCCTCACCGGCTGTTCGCGCTCGGAGCTTCGAGCGAGATACCCCTTCATGGCGGCGAGGGCCGATGCATGGGCGGCGCCAGCGTCGGTGCGGGACGTGCCCGCCACGACCGCCATGGTCAGCGCGAAGCTTGCGTGCAGGAGTGCGGAGAGCGCAACGCCGAGGAGCGTACGGGGCACGCGCCATTGGTTGCGAATCTCATCGGAGTCGGTGGTGTCGGAGACGCTGACGACGAACGCGCCCAGCGTCCATTCACCGACGCCGAGCGTGGCCGCCAGGGGAAGGACCACGTCATCACCGCGATCTGGGCCCACACGCACCGGCCGAGGCCGGTGGAGGATGACCGTCGAGATGGTGTTGCCTCCCCAGGAGACGACGACTTGGCGAGGCACGACTCCCCTAGGTACGCGGATGGCACACGAACGCTTCCCGTGAACGGACGGCTGGCTCCGTGCATCCTCACTTGCCGGACGCCGATTCGTCGGGTCTCCTCGAACCATGCGCAGCACCCGCCCCACCCTCGTCGCCGCCTCCGTCTCGCTCGCCTGCCTCGCCTCGGGCGTGCTCTTCGTCGCCTGCGGCGGCGGTGGGGGCAGCCCGTTCAACCCCGACGACGGTGGCGGAGGAAACGACGGCGCGGTGGACGACTCGCCGTTCAACTTCCCCGACGGCGGAGGGGACGGCACATCGACGTGCACGAAGTGCTCGCCCGATCTGCACTCGATCCTGGACTGCAACGACAACGTCATCACGACCTGCCCCGGTGACCAGGGCTGCGGCGCGGGCGGCACGTGCGTCGCCGCGTGCGACAGCGCCGCGCAGAACAAGAGCTCGATCGGGTGCGACTACTACGCCATCCCGGCCGACGGCTGGAGCAACATCCCCGAGTTCAACGCGGGCACGAGCGACGGCAGCTGCTTCGCGGCGTTCGTCACGAACACGTGGGGCTCGCCGATCAAGGTGAGCCTCGAGTTCAAAGGTCAGAACATCGACGGCACGTCGCACGCGTACATCCCGACCGGCTCGGGCGCGAGCATCACCTACACGCCGGTCCCGCCAACGGGCATCCCGGCGAACCAGATGGCGATCGTGTTCCTCGCCCACTACGGGTCGACCGCATCGTTCAAGACGCTGTGCCCGAACGGCGTGAGCCCGGCGATCACGAACGTCGACGTGGGGACCCACGGCACCGCGAAGGGCAACGCGATCCGCGTGCTCACGACCGTGCCGGCGGTGGTCTACGACATCTATCCCTACGGCGGCGCGCAGACCTACACCGCGAGCGCCACGCTGCTGCTCCCCACGAGCGTGTGGGACACGAACTACCTCGCGGTGAGCGCGTGGAACCCGAACACCACCTACAAGTGGCCGATGAACGTCGGCGTCGTCGCGCAGCAAGACGGCACGAAGGTCACCATCTCGCCCACGACCGCGATCGTGGCGCGCGGCAGCGTCGCCGGCACCGGCCAGGGCGTCCCGATCACGTACGACTTGAACCGCGGCGAGCACTTGCAGTTTGCACAGCTCACGGAGCTGAGCGGCAGCCCGATCCAATCGAACTTCCCGATCGGCCTCTGGGGCGGCCACTACTGCATGAACATCCCCGACGCGCAGTACGCGTGCGACGCGGCGCACCAGCAGATCCCGCCGGTGAAGGCGCTCGGCAACGAGTACGTCGCGGTGGCGCATCGCCCGCGGAGCCAGAGCGACAACCCGCCGTGGCGCATCCTGGGCGCGGTCGACGGGACCACGCTCACCTACGATCCGCCCGTGAGCGGCGCGCCGGCTACGCTCTCGAGCGGGCAGCTCGTGGAGTTCCCCGCGACGGGGCCGTTCGTCGTGAAGTCGCAGGACGACAAGCACCCCTTCTACCTCGCCGGCCACATGGTCGGCGCGCAAGCGGGCGGCGCGGGCCAGCTCGGCGATCCGGAGACGGTGAACGTGGTGCCGCCGGCGCAGTACCTGGGGAGCTACATCTTCTTCACCGATCCGACGTACGCGGAGACGAACCTGGTTCTCGTGCGCAAGAAGACGGCGCAGGGGTTCAAGGACGTGACGCTCGACTGCGCCGGTGTCGTTACCGGGTGGGCGGCCGTCGGCGCGACGGACTACCAGTGGACGCGCGTCGATCTGCAAAAGGGAAAGCAGAAGGTCGGCTCGTGCGACAACGGGCGCCACGAGATCAAGAGCGATGCACCGTTCGGGATCACGGTGTGGGGCTTCGACACGACGGTGAGCTACGCCTACCCGGCAGGGGCGAGCGTGCGGCCGATCAACACGGTGACCGTTCCGCCGACGCCGAAGTGAGGGACGAATGACGAGCCCGGAGCTGAGCGAGATTCGTCGTCGAGCGTGTCCCGAGTGCGGGGCGGGCTTGGCGACGCTCACGCTCGGTGTCCCTTTTGCAACCGCGCCCACGTGCCGCTGTCATGGGATGAGCTCGCTCTACGCCGTGACGTGTCCGAGCTGCGGTGCGCCGCTGCTCGCGAGCGTCAACACGGCGCACGGCGCAAGCATCGGTGATCGTCGTTCGCTCGCCGCCGCACGCGCCAGGCAGGACGCCCAGGCCCGCGAAGCGATCGCCGCCCGCTGGGAGCGCGACTGAGGTCCGTTCTCCTCTTCTCGTCCTTGTCCTTCTCTCTCCTCGAAGCCGCGCAGGTTCGAGACTGCAGGCGCCCTAGGCAAGGACAAGGGCAAGGGCAAGGGCAAGGGAGAGAGCGGTGAGGTCCGTTCTCCTTCCGTTTCGCGACGCCGCTCCCACGCTCGGCGAAGCCGTCGCCAGCACGCTCGCGGACCTGCGACCCGACGACGAGGTCCTCCTCGTCGACGACGGCTCGACCGACGGGAGCAGCGCGATCGCGGCGCGCTTCGCGCGGGTGGACCCTCGCGTGCGCCCGCTCACCAGCGGCGGGAGCGGGCTCGTCGGCGCTCTCCAGTGCGGGCTCGCCGCGGCGCGGAGCGAGCTCGTCGCGCGGATGGATGCCGACGACGTCGTCCTGTCCGGCCGATTCGACGCGCAGGAGCAGGCGCTCAGCGCGGATCCCGCGCTCGCCGCGGTCGGGTGTCGCGTGCAACTTGCAAGCATCGGCGTCCCCCTCGGGGACGGCCTTCGCCGCTACGTCGCCTGGCAGAACGCTCTGGTCACCCCCGACGAGCACGCGCGCGATCGCTTCGTCGAGTCGCCCCTATGCCACCCGTCGGTGATGCTCCGGAAGAGCGCGATCGTGGCGGTCGGGGGATACCGCGACGTCGCGTGGCCGGAGGATTGGGACCTGTGGCTGCGCCTGATCGCGGCAGGTCATCGGATCGCGAAGGTCGCCCACGAAGGTCTCGTCTGGCGGCATCGCGCCGGGCGCGAGACGTTCGCTGCCGAGCGGTGCGGGGAAGAAGCTCTCCGGCGCGCGCGGGCGCACCATCTGGCTCCTTGGCTGCGCGCGCGGGGAGCTCGGCAGACGCCGCTCGCGGTGTGGGGCGCCGGAGCAACGGGACGAAGGCTCGCTCGCGCGCTGGCGAGCGAGGGTTTCCCGGCGGCGCGGTTCTACGACATCGATCCGCGGAAGATCGGGCGGACGGCGTACGGCGCCCCCATCGTCGATGCGAAGGCGGCAATGCCAGGAGCAGGAACGCTCGTCGTCGCGCTGGGCGCGCGCGGGGCGCGGGCCGAAGTGCGGGGCAAGCTCCTCGCGCGGGGGTTCGTGGAGCTCGAGGACTTCGTCTGCGCAGCCTGAGCGCCACGATGGGATGACGGAAGCCCGGCGGGCCGGCCATCTCGAAGGAATCGATGGCGATTCGCGCGTGCTCCAACACCGATGGGCGCCGGACACCGGTGCTCGTCGGGATTGCCGTCTTCGTCGCGACCGCAGGGGCGTGTGGGGGCCGCACCCCGCTTCGCCAAGGCGTCCCCGATCCCGAGGTCGTCGACGCGGCGCTCGACGAGGGCATCGACGCTCCCCCCGACGTCCTCGCAGATGGGGATGGCGAGGTCGCCGACGCCGCTCCGGATCGCCCGATCCTCCCTCCTCCGGTCGGGCGCGTGGCCTCGGTATTCGCGGGTCCCACCCACACGTGCGCGCTCTCGACCGACGGGCAGCTCGCCTGTTGGGGGAACAACGAGTTCGGACAGCTCGGGGACGGCACGACGAAGAATCGAACGGCACCCGTCCCGGTCCCCCTCGCGAACGTCAAGAGCGCCGACCTCGGCGACTCCCATACGTGCGCCGCGAAGGCGAACGGCGAGGTCTGGTGTTGGGGCGAGAACACCTGGGGTCAGCTCGGCGGCGGAACGAAGGGGAGCCCCGTGCCGAAGCCCGTGCCCGCGCTCCTCTCGAACGCCACCCTGATCGCGAGCGGCCAGTACTTCACGTGTGCCCAGACGGGCGACGCGCGCGCGTCGTGTTGGGGGAGCAACCTGAACGGCAGCCTCGGCAACGGGACCACCGTCGACAGCGCGAAGCCCACCGACGTGGTGGGCGTGAGCCCCGTGGACGCTCTCTCCGCGCGGTTCTGGCATGCGTGCGCGGTCACGTCGGGTTCGGTGCGATGCTGGGGCCTCAACGACCACGGCCAACTCGGCGACGCGACGACGACGAACCGAAAGACGCCCGTCGCCGCCGTCGGCATCACCGACGCCGTGAAGGTCTCGCTGGGCTTCGAGCACTCGTGCGCGCTTCGCACCGGCGGGCGCGTCGCGTGTTGGGGCGGCAACGAACATGGCCAGTTGGGAAACGGCAATCAGAAGGACTCGAGGATCCCCGTCCCGATCGTGTTCGGCGAGCCGGTCGTCGACGTCGCCGCGGGCGGCTACTTCACGTGCGTGATCACGGTGAGCGGTGCCCTCCGCTGCGTCGGCGCGAACACCTACGGGGAGCTCGGGAACGGGTCCGCGGTGATCGACAGCCTCTCCTTCGTGACCACGATCCCGGCCGGCGTGCGCGCGGTCTCCGCGAACTACCTCCACGCGTGCGCCGTCCTGCAGTCGAACGCGCTCCAGTGCTGGGGCGCAAACCTCTACGGAGAGGTCGGGGACGGAACGACGCAAGAGCGGCGGAGCCCGGTGACGATCGATCTCTGAGGCAACTCCCGACGCTCGGCGACTCAGGTAATGACCATGGCCACGCGGTCCCGGTGGACCGACGATGGACCCATGCCGACGCAGGAGCTCACCAAGTACACGGCCGGCGCCCAGGCCACCCACTCCGTCGAGTGGCGCTGCGCCCACTGCGGGTGCGCCGGTCGCATCACCGTCACCGACGAGTCACGCTCCTCGCACACCGTCGGCGGCTGGAACCACGACCCGCGCTTTCAGCAGGACCAGCTCGCGGGCGCTCACCATCGCGCCCATCACCAAGCCCTTCAGCAAGCGAAAGAGACGGCACGCATCGCGCCGTGCCCCCGGTGCGGGCGGCGCCCCAGCGGCGGGGTCGCTCGCTACGTCGTCACGTACGTGCTCCTCACCCTCGTGCTGCTCGCCATCGGGGGCGGGCTCGGCGCCGGCGTGGTGGTGTTCGACTGGAGCTTCGTGGTCGGGCTCTTCGGGCTCGCGACGATGGCGTTCGCGGTCATCCTCGTCGTGATCTCCATCCAGGGGTATCGCGACGCTCGAACGAAGGCCGTCTTCACCGACCTCGCCTGAGCCCCCCCCGACGGCCCGGGCTCTCACCGGCGCTTCTTCCACCGCGTCCACCCCGCGACGGCGACCAGGACCGACAAACCGAGCACGACGTAGTGCCAGACGCGGCGAGTCCGGTGGCGCGACGGCGTCAGGCCGCTCATCGAACCGACGAGGTCGTCCCCCATGACCTCCACCCCGAGCTCGTGCGCCTTGGGGCCGAGCACGGCGACGGAGTAGGTCCCCTCGTCGGCCACGAGCACGTAGTACATCTGATGCTGCAGCACGGGGTCCGGCGGAACGGTGCGCTCGACGGTCAGCCTCGCGTACTGAACGTCGTTCACGCGCATCAACTCGACCTTCGGGTGGGCTCCCGACTGGGCTTCGAAGCGCGCCATCTGCTCGTCCGCGTCGGACCACGAGAGCTCCTCACCGGGCTCCTGACGGACGACCAGGACGGTCGCTTTCCAGTCCCGATGTTCGACGCTCGCGGCGAAGATCGGCCGGGCACCGATGGCCGCGGTACGGAGCCGCAACGCTTCCCGAACGCCGTTCAGCGTCTCGGCGTCACACTCGGGCGGGAGCGTGGGTGGCGTCGGAGTGGCCACGCAGACACGTGCATCCTCGGGCGCGAGGGTGAACCGCACGCGTCCGTCGGTGATGACCTCCGCGCGCGCGTCGGTCCCGACGAGCGCGAGGGCGGGCACCAGGAGCAGCGCGGCGCGGAGCCTCATCCGCTGGAGCATAGGCGCTGGCAGCGACCGCCGAAATGGCGACGTCCGCGGGGCGCTCTCGCACCACCGCGGACGTCTTGCGTGCCTGTCGGCACGTCTCGGATTACTGGTTCGCCTTGCGCGAGAACGCCGGGACGTCCCAGTCCTGGTCCAGCGTCGGGAAGCTCTGCGCACGCTCGCGCATCGGGAGGCGGGGCTGAACCGCCGCGCGCGCCTCGGCCGCGTGGGCCGTGCGACGCGGGGCCGGCGCCGCCATCGGCTCGGCCGCCGGCTGCGCCTGGATCCGCGACGAGGAAGCCGGCGCGCGCTGCATCAGCTGCGACGGGATCGTCTGCGGGGCCGGCATGCTCATCCGCGCCGGCATCTCCTGAGCCGCCATGCGCTCCGCGGCGTCGAAGCCGGTCGCGATGACGGTGACCTTGACGTTCTCGCCGAGAGACTCGTCGATGCTCGCGCCGAAGATGATGTTCGCATCTTCGTGCGCCTGCTCCTGAACGAGCGAGGCCGCTTCCTGGATCTCCTTCATCTTCAGGTCGGACCCGCCGACGATGTTGATGAGGACGCCCGTCGCGCCGTCGACCGAGATGTCGTCGAGGAGCGGCGACGCAATCGCCATCTCCGCCGCCATCCGTGCGCGGCTCTGGCCCTTGGCGATGCCGGTGCCCATGAGCGCGCGGCCCATGTTGCTCATGACCGTCTTCACGTCGGCGAAGTCGACGTTGACGATGCCGCTCTGCGTGATGAGGTCGCTGATGCCCTTCACGGCCTGGTAAAGCACCTCGTCGGCCTTGCGGCACGCGTCGATGAAGGTCAGGTCGTCGTCGCCCAGGAGCAGGAGCTTCTGGTTCGGGATCGTGATGAGCGTGTCGACGTGCTCCGAGAGCTGGGCCAGGCCGAGCTCCGCGCGGCGCGCGCGCTGGCGGCCTTCGAAGAGAAACGGCTTGGTGACGACGCCGACCGTGAGCGCGCCCTCTTCACGGGCGAGCTGCGCGATGATCGGGGCCGCGCCAGTGCCCGTGCCGCCGCCCATGCCGGCGGTGACGAAGACCATGTCCGCGCCGCTGATCATCTCCTTGATCCGCTGCACGTCCTCGAGGGCAGCCTTGCGACCGCGCTCCGGGTCGGCGCCAGCGCCGAGACCCTTGGTCACGTTCTGGCCGATCGCGAGCTTCGTCGGAGCCGCGTTGACGTTGAGCGCCTGCGCGTCCGTGTTGACGACGATGAACTCGACCCCTTCCAGGCCGAAGTTGATCATCGTGTTGACCGCGTTGCCGCCGGAGCCGCCGCATCCGATCACCTTGATGCGCGCCTGGTACTCCTGCGTCTCGTCCGCGAACTCAATGCTGAAGCTCATGACCTTTCCTCCACTTGTTCCGCTTCGTCGCCGGTGAAGAGCGCCTCTCTCTTCGCGCGGCAGCGGTGAAATCCCGTTTCGTTTCGCTACGCCTTGCTGCGCGACCTTCTCAGAAGGCCGCCTTGATCCATTCCCAGAAGCGACCCTTCGACTGCGGGGCGACTTCCTTCTCCGAGACCTGCGACTTGAGCCGAATCATCGACGGCGACGCCGAGATGATCTCGCGCGTACGCGCTTCCGCGATCGCGCCGGCTCCGAACTTCACCAGCCCGACACCGGTCGAGTACTGCGGACCGTGTACCAATTGGGTAATGCCCTTCACGCCGACCGGGTAACCGATGCGGACGGGCATGCCGAGGATCTCCTCGGCGAACTCCGGCATCCCTTCCAGGAGCACGGCGCCGCCGGTGAGGATGACGCCGGCCGAGAGCTGCTCGAGCAGGCCGGTGTCCTCGATCCGCTTCCGGATCGCGGCGAACATCTCTTCGACGCGCGGCTCGATGATGTCGGAGAGCACGCGGCGCGCGGTGCGGCGCGGAGCGTGACCGCCGACGCCGGGGACTTCGATCTCTTCCTCGTCGCCGACCATGCGGCCGAGCGCGCAGCCCGAGTTGCGCTTGAGTCGGTCGGCCTCGCCCATCGGGGTGCGCAGGCCGGCGGCGACGTCGCTCGTGATGTTGTTGCCGCCGACGGGGATGACGCTGGTGTGCGCGATGCCGCCGTCGACGTAGAGCAGGATGTCGGTCGTGCCGCCGCCGATGTCGATGACCGCGGCGCCGATCTCCTTTTCGTCGTCCGAGAGCACCGCCTCGGCGCTCGCGAGCGGCTCGAGGACGACGTCGGCGACGGTCAGGCCGCAGCGCTCGGCGCAGCGGATGACGTTCTGCACGCAGCTCGTGGCTGCGGTGACGAGGTTGACCTTGGCGCCGAGGCGCACGCCGCTCATGCCGATCGGGTCGCGGATGCCGTCTTGGGCGTCGACGACGTACTCGCGCGGGAGCACGTGGAGGATCTGGCGGTCCGCATCGACCGGGATGGCGCGGGCGCCTTCGAGGACGCGCTCGACGTCGGCGCGGGTGACCTCGCCGCCGGCGATCGCCGCGACGCCGTCGGACGTCTGCGAGCGGATGTGGCTCCCGGCGACGCCGGCGTAGACGGTGCGGATCTCGACGCCGGCCATCGTCTGGGCCGCGTCGATCGCTTCCTTGATCGAGCGGACGGTCCACTCGATGTTGGAGACGATGCCCTTGCGGAGCCCGCGGCAGGGGACCGAGCCGACCCCGAGGATCGTGATCCCGTCGGCGTCGACCTCGCCGACGACCGCGCACACCTTGGTGGTGCCGATGTCGAGCCCGACGACGATCTCGGATTCGGATTGGTGGCTCATCGCTCCCCTCGTCGCATGGCGCGGGGATCAGGGCCAAATTCTCGACGGCGATACCACCGAAAGGGTGGCGGATTTGGCGGAGATGGACCTACCTGTAGGAAGAAAAAGGACGAATCCGGAAAGGGAACGGGAGTGGGAACGCGGAATGGGAGAGCGGGGATCAGCCGATGGTTCGCACGATTTCCGTGCGGTCGGCGTTCCAGATTTCCGTCGGGACCACGCGGATCACGGCCTTTCCCGATGGGAGGGGGTAGTCGCCCCGCTTCACTGGGATTTCCAGGATCGCCGTTTGGTCGGCAGGGGACAGACGCAGCTCGTTGCCGTCTGCCGAGGTCGACTTCGCCGAGCGCAGCACCACCGCCCCCTTTGGCCAGAGCACCCGAGCGGTGCGCCCGAAGGCGAGGCGGCCCCTCATCGCGATCCGCAGGTTGTCGAGGATGTTGGCGCCCACGACCAGGACGGCTCGCTTACCGTCGGTCTCCAAGCGCCCCGACGAGACGAAGAACATCTCCATCGAGGAGCCCTCGGCCGCCGTCCCCTCTTCCACGCGCTTTCGGAGCTTTGAGTCGTCCAGCCAGCTCCGGCGTCCCAGGTCCGTGACGAGAGCGGCATCGCGCGTTGCGATCAAGTCCAGGAACGACTGGGTGTTCCACTCCATCGTCGCCGCGTACTCGTCTTGCGTCAGACCGACGAGCTGGATGAACTCGAAGGCCCCGTGGGGCGAATCGACGCGCGGAAGCTGCGGGTCCCGGGCGAACGCGAGCGCGGTGATCCGTGTGTCGCGCTCGAGCGCGATCGGCCCGTTGAGCGTCATGTGGTGCCCCGCGGCGAAGGTGTTGCCCGACTTGAAGACGTACCGCGCGAGGTTTTGGAGGAGCGCGAGGGGCCACGTCGGCGGTCCGTCGCCTCGCGCTCCGGGATCGATCACCCGAAGCGTGAGCTCGAAGCCCCACCCGCTCCGCTCGTCGAGCTCGGAGTCCTTCGCGTGGAGCTCGGTGAACCCGTACGTCACGTAGTGCCAGTGGGGTCTTCCCCCGAGCTCGCTTCGGAACGCGCTGATCCCTTCGAGCGGATCGGGGCCGCCGAAGGAAGCCGGCAAGGCCGGCGCCCAGTGTTGGGGAGACTGGTCCCCGTAGACGCGCTCGAGAGCGGCGTCGATCGCCTCCCATCCCGGCGAACCGTCATCCATGGGCTCCCCCTACGCGAGCTCGGCCAGCAGCGCGTCGCGCTCTTCCAAGAGCTTCTTCGAGTTGATGGCCTTCTTGATCAGGCGCTTCGCTTCGGGGCGATCCCCCTCCGCCAGCTTCGGGAGCCAATCGGTCTTCAGGGCCGAGAGCTGCTCGCGCTGGGTCAGCTTCGTCGTCTCCAGGAACGTCGCCAGGCCGCCGAGGGCCTCCGACCGTGCTTCCGGAGCCGGGGCTGCGGACGCCGCGGGAGACGGCGCCGAGGACGCGGACGGAGCGGCCTCGACCGGCTTCGGGCCGGGCGCGCCGGCGCGGGGACGGCCGCCGTGCGCGGATTTGCGGTCGGCCCACTCACGGGGGAGCTTCCCCTGCTTTTGGGCCCACTCGCGGAGCTTCTTGGGCGCCTCGAGCATGTAGTCGACGTTCGTCGCGTCGGCGAGGACGCCCCACGCGTGGAGACGCTGGGCGAGCGCGGCACGGCCGTCGGCTTCGTCGTCGACGAGCTCGCGGAGGGTGCAGGAGCCCCACACGTCGAAGTGGTGGTTGTGCGCGAGGCACGCGCTCTCGACCTGCGCGTTGCCGAGCACGAACGTGCCGTACTGCTCGCCTTCGCCGAAGAAGCGGTCGACGATCAGATCGCCGGCGACGACGAGGTAGCCGTTCGTGAAGAGCGAGCGCGCGATCAGGTTGCCGCGGACGAAGACGAGGCCGCCCGTGTTGTCGCCCCACGCGTCGAGGACGAGATCGCCTTCGACGAACGTGGAGCCGCGATCGTCGTGGAGCTCGGCGAAGTCGAAGCGGCCGCCTGGAAAGACGGCGGCGCCGCTTCCGGCGTGACCATCGGTGAGGACCTTGCGGTCGATGTCCATTCCGATGCGGGCGCCCTTGCGCGCGAGAGCATCGGAGAACGGGGCGAGGAAAGCTTCGGCTTGAGCGGGAGTGAGACGACGCACGACGCGGAGCTTGGGGGGACGGTGTCAACCTTGTCAACCTTTGCCCGGGGGGACGGTGTCAACCTTGTCAACCTTTGGCTGTGAGCGTCCGTACGACGTCCGCAACCGCGCATCGCTCGTCGTCGTCGAGCGTTCGCCCCAGCACGACGGATGCGCGCTGCCGACTCACGCCGAGGACGTCCGCTGCTTGGCTGAGCGGGAGGCCCAGCTCCGCCGCTGCGTGAATCATGACTCGACGCGCATCACCTCGCGCGTACGGTCGCCGAAGGTCGGACGTAGTCACGGAGCAGCGAGAACCCACCGCCGTCAGCACATCCGTGATCGCGGGTCGCAACGCCGCCAGCGGCCGCGCCACGAGCGGGACGGCACAAGGTTCCGTCAAGGTGGGAGTTCCGACCTCGACCGCCCCTTCTCGCCGAGCCGCCAGCCGTACCGCGGAGAGGTCGGGGAGCTCCAAGGCTCCGACCCGTGAGGCAACGAGAGCGTCGAATCTGACCGGATCGCTAGTGCACCCCGCTCGCGCCAGCCCCTCACCAACATGAAGCCAAGATGGCGCAGGCAGCCGCCCCGTGTACGCCGGGTGGCTGCTCCACTTCGTTGCCGCAGCGGTCTTCACGACCTCCGCCCGCACGGGATTGTTGTGGATGTATGCCAGTACTTCGAGGACTCGTTCGGGCGGAATGCCATGCGCCGACGGCCGGTCCGCGAACAACGGCCCCAGGCGCTTCCGGCGGCCGTTCATCCAGTGAGCGAATGGCGAGTGAACGCGGCGCGCCCATGCCGCGAGCGGCATCCGCCCCGCCACGAGCGCCAGGTGAACGTGGTTGCTCATCACGCAGAACGCAAGGCAACGCCAATCGGTGCGCGAGAGGGCCCGGCCAAGGAGGACGAGGTATTGCTCCCGCTCGCCATCCTCCTCGAAGAACCAGTTCCGGTCGACGAATCGGGAGATGACGTGGTGAACGGTATCGGGCTGAATGCAGCGTGCGATTCGGGGCATGCCCCCCGTTCGGTCCGACGGGGCAAAAGGTTGACAAGGTTGACACCGTCCCCCTCGCCAAAGGTTGACAAGGTTGACACCGTCCCCTCAGCCGGGCGCCGTCAGCGGACGCGCGCGACGACGCGATCGCCTCGCGCTTCGTTGTCCGCCAGGATCGCGTCGGGCTTCTGGCCCCGGTGCTCGAGCTCGCGCAGCACCGCTGCGCACTCGTCGAGCTTCCGACGGTACGGCGGCGAACCCAACACCAGCGACACGCCCGCCTGCCCCACCACGAGCGTGATGCCGCCGGACTTCTCGACGTGGACCTCTTCCAGCGTCCACCGCGAGCCCAGCGTGCTCTGCGCGTAGTCCGCTGCGATGTCGAGCGCCCGCTGCAGCGTCCGCGTCAGACCTTCTCGGTCGGTCGCGATCGCGTCCGCCGCGAGCCCCGTCACCACCGGCAGGTCCGAAGGATCCCCGGGCTCCACCCGCTTGAAGACCTCGCCCGTCGGCGACACCAGGTAGCTGTCGTCGAGCGCGACGATCGCCACCGCCGTCCGCTCTTTCACCGAGATCAGCACCGTGTCGGGCAAGCGGCGACCGAGCGTCGCTTCGGCGATCCACGGATCCGCCTCGATCTTCCGCTTCGCCGCGTCGAGATCGATCGCGAACACGTTCTTGCCGAGCGTGACCCCACCCTCGTCGAGGATGGCTTCCTTGGGCCGCCGCACGTTCCCTTCGACGACCGTCTCCTTCAGCGCGAAGCGCGGGCTCGTATCGACGTAGCGGCGCGCTCCCCACGCGACCCCGAGCGACACCGCGGCGACGAGCGCGACGCCGAGGACCGTCCGCGCCTTCGCCATCACGACGCCGAGTCGACTCGGTCCCGCCGGCGCCTTCGGGGGCGCCGCGTGCTTCTTCCGCGCGACCGGCGGCAACGACGGCGCATCGAGCGCGGCGCGCGCCTCTTCCAGATCGGCGCCCTCGAGCCCACCCAGGACGTCGGGCGCCGGCTCCACCTTCTTCAAGCGGCGGTTCTGCGGCCGCGGCGGGCGCGGAGCACCGGTCACGGCTTCACCTCGGCCGACAGCGTCGCAAGCAGGTCGCGCGCGCTCGCGTTGATGTCACCGGCCCCGAGCGCGATCACCAGATCGCCGGGCCGCACGATCGCGAGGAGCTCGTCCTTGATCGCCTTCTTGTCCTTCACGTACTTCACGGAGTGGTGACCGTGGGCGTGGATCGCCTCGGCCAGCGACTCGCCGGTCGCGCCCGGGATCGGCGCCTCGCCCGCCGCGTACACCTCGGTCACGAGCAGAACGTCCGCCTTGTTGAACGCGCGCGTGAACTCGCCGAACAGCGACTGCGTGCGGGTGTAACGGTGCGGTTGGAACGCGACCACCACGCGCCGATCGAAGCCGCGCTGGGCGGCGTCGAGGGTCGCCTCGACCTCGGCCGGGTGATGCCCGTAGTCGTCGACGATCATGACGTCGCCCGACTTGCCCTCGCGCGTGATCGCGGGCTGTCCCAAAACGGTAAATCGGCGTTGGACGCCGTGGAAGGCCGCGATGGCGCTCTTCGTCACGTCGAGCGGGACCTCGAGCTCGTCGGCCGCGGCGATGACGGCGAGCGCGTTCTGCACGTTGTGCTGGCCCGGCATCCGCACGACGAACTCGCCCAGGAGCTGGTCGCGCCGGTACGCGGTGAAGTGCGTCTCCAGCCCCTCGAAGCGCAGGTTCTTGGCGCGGTAGTCCGCTTGCCGCGACATCCCGTACGTCACGTGGCGGCGCTGGATCCGCGGCAGGATCTCCTGCACGTGCGGGTGGTCCACGCAGAGCACGCACAGCCCGTAGAACGGGACCTGGTTCGCGTGCTGGACGAAGGCGTCCTTCACCTTCTCGTGCGTCCCGTAGTGATCCAAGTGCTCGGGGTCGATGTTCGTCACGACCGCGATCGTCGGGCTCAGGCGGAGGAACGAGCCGTCGCTCTCGTCGGCCTCGGCCACGAAGAGATCGCCCGCACCGAGCCGCGCGTTCGAGCCGAGCGCGTTCACCTTCCCGCCGACCACGACCGTCGGATCGAGGCCCGCCTGGCGGAGCACGGTCGCCACCATCGACGTGGTGGTCGTCTTGCCGTGCGACCCCGCGATCGTCACGCAGTACTTCACGCGCATCAGCTCGGCGAGCATCTCGCCGCGCGAGATGATCGGGATCTCGAGCGCGCGGGCGCGTGCGATCTCGGGGTTCTGCATCGAGACCGCGCTCGAGTAGACGACGACGTCCGCCCCCTGCACGTTCTCGGCGCGATGACCGACGTCGATCCGGACGCCCATCGTCTCGAGCCGCCGCGTGTTGTCGTTCGGCTTCAGGTCCGAGCCCGAAACGTCGAAGTCCATCGTCCGCAGGATCTCGGCGAGACCGCTCATCCCGATCCCGCCGATCCCGACGAAGTGGGCGTGCCGCACGCGTCCGCGAAACATCAGTTGATCTCCAACCGCGAGGGGCCTTCGCCGTTCTTGCCGTTCCGTCCGTTTCGACCACTCGAGCCGCTCCGCGCGACCCGAAACGGAAGTCCCCCGAGCGCGAGCAGGTCGCCCGCTGCGTCCCAGGCGGCGTGCGGCTTCCCGATCGCACGCGCCGCGTCGGCCATGCGCTGGAGCGCCGCGTCGTCGCCGAGGAGCGCGCCGAGCTCGGCCGTCAGCCGCTCCACGCTCGCGTCCCCCTGCGGCAGCACGCGCGCCCCGCCGGCGCGCTCCATCGCGCGCGCGTTCTTGGTCTGGTGATCGTCGGCTGCGAACGGGAACGGTACGAACACCGCCGCGCGCCCGATCGCCGCGAGCTCGGCGACCGTCCCGGCGCCCGAGCGCGCGAGCACCAGGTCCGCGCTGCGGAGCGCCGCCGGCACGTCGTCGAGGAACGGACGAACGTCCACTGCGAGCCCACGCTCGGCGTAGGCAGCGCGGACCGCCGCATCGTTGCCGCGCCCGGTCTGGTGGACGATCTCCAGCCCCGGATGCGCCCTGGTCAACGCGACGGCGACCTCCGGCAAGCGCTCGTTGATCGCCTGCGCCCCCAACGAGCCGCCCATCACGAGGAGCCGCTTCTTCGTCCCAACTTGGTACGGGTGGGGCTCGAAGCCGGCGCGGAGGGGAACGCCGATCTCGCGTCGCACGCCCTCGCTGAACCGGGCAGCCACGTCCGGCCACGTCACGTACGCGCGCTTCGCGAACGGCGCCAGGAGCCGGTTCGTCAGCCCGAGCACGCCGTTCGGCTCGAAGACCGCGATCGGGACGCGCGCGATCGCCGCCGCGAGCGCGACCGGACCCGCCGCATAGCCGCCCACGCTGAGCACGACGGCCGGGTCGATCCCGCGCACCAGTCGCAGCGCGCGGAAGGTCGCCTTCGCCGCCGTGAACGCCCCGCCGAGCGCGCGCTTCGCGCCCCCGCCCTTCATCGGCGAGACCTCGAGCAGCTCCAGCCGGTACCCGCGCGCCGGGACGACGTCCTTCTCGATCCCGCGGGCGGTGCCGCAGAAGATGACCTCGACGTCGGCCAACGCCACGAGCGCGTCGGCCACCGCGAGCCCCGGGAAGACGTGTCCGCCGGTTCCACCCCCCGCGATGATGATCCGAGGCCTGCTCATGCGCTTGCACCGTTCAAGCGTGCGGCGCCGGAAAGGTCAAGAATTCGGCTCGCGCAGCGGCAGCTCATGCACGGAGAACGCCCGGCCGCCCACCGTGAAGTCCCGCCCCGGCACCGCCACGAAGCCCGCCCGCGCGTAGAGGCGGTGCGCGGCCCGCATGGTCGGCTGCGTCCACAGGATCATCCGCCGCGCCCCCTCCTGTCGTGCGCGCGCGATCGCCCCGGCGATCAGGGCCGCCCCCACGCCCTGCCCCCGGGCTTCGGCCGCGACCGCGAGCAGGTGCATCTCCGCTTCGCCCGGCGCCGCGAGCCGCCGCGCCGGCGACGTCCACGGCACGACGACCACCATCCCCCCGACCACCGCCCCGCCCGCGTGCGGGAGCATCGCGAGGAGCACGTGCCCGCGCTGACGGACCGCGCGCTCGTCGAAGAGCGACGCCGCGATCTCGGGCGCGGTGTACCCCTCGCCGACGTAGACGTCGTTCAGGAGCCGCGAGAGCGTGCCCGGCGGTGCGGGCGCGGTGGCGTCGTCCACGAGGATCGGCATCGCCCCAACCTGAGGCCTTCGCCGGGCGCGTGCCACGGACAATTTGTGATCGGTCAGGAGGCCGCGCGCCGGCGCGAGCGCCGCCCGCGCAGGAGCAAGAGCGCCACGACCGCACCCGCCACGCTCGGGCCATCCACGCCGCTGGCCGTGCAGCTGCAGCCGCCCGCCTCCGGCGCCAGCGTCGGATCGGTGCCGGCCTCCGCGAAGGTGACGTACACGTGTCCCGTCATCGTGCGCATCGCGCTCCCGGACCACACCTCGAAGCGGTAGCGATCCTCGCCGCTGGCCGGTGCGCGGACGGGGAGCGAGAACGACTCGTCTCCGCCCGCCAACGTGAGCTCCGCCCCGCGCTCGCCGTTCTTCACCCAGTAGCCGACGTTGCCGGCGCTCGCGCCCTTCACGACGGCACGCAGCGTGGTCCCCCGCGCCGCCACGCCATCGCCGATCATCGCGTCGGTCCCGGCCGGCAGCTTCGCGAAGAGCTCCACCATCGGGTCCTTCGCGTCCTGGAGCTTCACGACCGTGCGCCCCTTCTTCAGCGCGTCGAGGATGCCCGCGACGCTGAGCGCGTCCGCAAACACCATCGTCGTGGGGCTGCCGATCGGGCTGTCCCGCGCGCCGGTCGCCTGGCCGGCGGAGTGATCGTCGCTCCCGCCGATCGCGGCCACGTGGTGCCCGGCCGCGCAGAGCGCATCCCACTTGGCCTGCGCGCTCGCGCTGAAGAGCAAGCCCGATTGGCGCCAGCCACCGGTGGCGATCTCCACGGAGTCGATCTTCGCGTCGGTCACGGGTTGCTTCCACGCGCAGCCGATGCAGAGATCGCCGAGGTCGAGCGTCGGGTGGTTGATCGAGAAGAGCGCGCCTTGCGCGTGGATCGCATCGACCGCGCCGTCGATGGTCACGCCGGGCTGCCCAATCTTGTGATCGACCCACTTCGTCGCGCCGATCGCGTTCGCGTGCCCGGCATACGTCGTGTACTCGATGCCCGGGACCAAGAGCACGCCTTGGGTGTTCGTACCCGCGAACAGGTCGAGCTGCGTCACCACGTTGTGATCGCTGATCTCGACGAAATCGAGCCCCGCGTTCTTCGCCGTCTGCACCATCTCGTCGAGCGTGGGCTTCGCGTCGCCGCTCTCGCGCGAGTGGGCGTGGAAGTCGCCCGCGTACCACGCTGGTCCCTTGCGGAGCGCGGCCACCGGCGCGTACGGGGTGCGGGTCTGCGGCGCGAGGGTCGGCACATCGCGGAACGTGATCGTGATGGCGTACGTGGCCGGCGTCTTCACGATCTTCGCCTTCCCGACGACCACCTTCCACTCGCCCGCCACGATCGGCCCCGGCACGTAGCTCCGCGACGCCGCCGTCGCGTTGACGACGACGTTCTCGGTGTTGCCGCCGCCCCACCCACGGTTGCCGGCCTGGTCGTAGAGGCCCCAGTCCAGGATGTTGTCGGGCGACTCGTCGTCGTGCGCGATCTCGATCTCGACCGTGTTGGCCGGGACCGTGAACGGGACGAAGAAGTGATCGAGTCCGTCGGTCGGGACTTGGCCCTTCAGCGTGACGGTCGAGTCGGCGCGGGCGCCGGTCGCGAAGAGGAGGACGGCAGGGACGATGACCGGGGCCAGGCGCGCGAGTCTCACGGTCCCAGTCTCCGCCGAGCACCGCGCCCGCAGCAACCCCGAACCGACACGTACCTACATCGCGCCCGTTGGATCCGCGGGACGCGATGTGATCACGAGCGATCCGGTACCAATCTGGGACCACTGCGATTCTCGCCGAAACGGCGCGTGGCACGGTCTACGCAAAGACCGCTCGTCATGAACAAGCTCTCCCCGAAGGTCCTCATCGTGACGGCGCTCGTCGCAGTACCGCTCTTCGCTGCGTGCTCGGTCTCGAGCGGCGCCGACGACGAGGAAGATCCGCAGGGCGCCGAGGAGGAGCTCGGCGGGAGCGGGCACTATTGTCCCGCGCCCTACACTGGAGGCCACTCGAGCTCGCCGAAGTACATGTACCCGGGCGCGCACGCAGCGATGCTCGCGGCGGGCGTCCCCGACGGCGCGCTCATCCAGACGTTCGGTGACGCACCGGCCTCGGTCGGGACGCACTGCCCCGAGCCCGGGACGAGCTACTCCGACGCCACCGACTTCGACCCGGGCCCCAACGCGTGCGCGCGCGTCCACGCGCTCCGCATGCACGGGTTCGCCGCCTTCTACCGAGTGCCGCCGTCGTTCGGCTACCACATCCACGCGGTCTACGCGGGCGCGCCGGTGATGAAGTCGTCGCTGAAGAGCCAGCTCAGCTCGTTCTACGCGAAGCGCAACGGCCTGGTCTCGAACGTGATCGAGACGCACTGCCCGATCACCAACGAGGAGATCGCCGCCGTGAAGGCGGTCGCGAACGGCGGCGGTGGCGGCAACGTCTCGGGTGGTGGCTGCGTTCCGGGCGGCACCTACTGCGGCGGCGACAAGGTCGGTGGGAAGGCGAACACGCTCTACCGCTGCAACTCGAACGACACCGCGAGCCCGCTCGCCGTGTGCGCCGATGGTTGCCGCGTGAACCCGGGCAGCGACGACAACTGCCGCTGAGTCAGGCGACCGGTGCTTCTTCCGCGAGCGTCTCCGCCGCCGCCGGCTCCGGTGCGAGCTCGCCCTCGGGCACGCTCGTGCGCTTCACCTCGACCGGCGCCGGCGTGGGCGTGTCGCCCTCGATCGGCGTCGGCTCGGCCTGACGCGAGACGCTGAGCAGGATGCCTGCCGCCGCCGCGTTCACGAGGAGCGACGAGCCACCGAAGCTCACGAACGGGAGCGTGAGCCCCTTGGTCGGCAGGAGCGACAACGCGACCGACAGGTTCAAGAGCGCCTGCACGCCGAACATCGTCGAGATGCCGAACGCCAGGTACGAGCCGTAGTCGTCGGGCGCGCGCAGCGCCGTGCGGATGCCGCGCAGCACGAGGAGCATGAACCCGAAGGCGAGCGCGCAGACGCCGACGAAGCCGAGCTCCTCGCCGACGATCGCGGCGACGAAGTCGTTGTGGGCCTCGGGCAGGTACAGCGTCTGGAGTCCCTTGCCGAGACCGACGCCGGTGGGGCCGCCCGCGCCGAACGACATGACGGACTGGAACGGCTGGTACGCGAGGTCCTGCCGGTGCTGCTCCATGTTGAGCCACGCGAGGTAACGCTCGTAGCGGTACTCCTTGAAGCGGATGGCGGCGGCGCCGAACGCAGCGCCCAGGATCGATGCGCCGAGGATGTAGCCGACCTTCGCGCCAGCGACGAAGAGCATCGTGAACGTGAGCAGGAGGAGCACGATCGCGCTCCCGAAGTCCGGCTGCTTCATGCAGAGGACCATGAAGAGACCCGCCATGAGCAGGTGCGGGAGGAACCCGACCGTGAAGCTCTTCACCCGCTCGGCCTTCTTGGAGAGCGAATAGGCGAGCCAGAGGACGATCGCGAGCTTGGCCATCTCGGCCGGCTGGATGTGAATCGGGCCGATCGCGATCCAGCGCGTGGCACCACCGCCCGAGTGACCGAAGCCGACGACGCACGCCGTGAGCAGCCCGCCGACGGCGACGAGCGACGGGTACGTGAGCTTGTAGAGGCGATGGTAGTCGATGCGCGAGAGCCCGAAGAGAACCGCGAGCGACACCACGGCGTAGATCGCCTGGCGCTTGAGGAAGAACTGCGGGTCGTGGTTCTGCACCGTCGCCTGCATCGTCGACGCGCTGTAGACCATCACCACGCCGAAGCCGATCAGCGCGACGACGACGGCGGCCATCACGTGGTCCATCGGGCCCTTCGCGCGGACGGCATCGGCCTTGGCGTCGAGCGGCGCAGCGCCGAGCTCCTGCATGCGACGAACGTTCTGCGGGAGATGCATCTACGGGCCTCCGAGCGAGTTCACGGCGCGCACGAACTCGTCGCCGCGGTGCTTGTAGTCGCGGAACATGTCGAAGCTGGAGCACGCGGGTGACAGCAGCACCGCGTCGCCCGCTTGCGCCAAGCGCTGCGCGGCGCGGACCGCGTCGTCCATCGTCGCCGCCCGCTCGACGGGAACGACGCCCGCGAGCGCGCGTTCGATGAGCGGCGCCGCTTCCCCGATGAGCACGGCAGCGCGGCCCTTGGTGCGGAGCGCCTCCGCGATCGGCGCGTAGCTGCCGCCCTTGTCCTTGCCGCCCGCGATGAGGACGACCTTGGGCTCCACCGTCCCCGCGAGCGCCGTCACGACGGCGCCCACGTTCGTCCCCTTCGAGTCGTCGTAGTAGCGCACACCGCCGAGCTCCGCGACGAGCGCCATCCGATGGCCGAGCCCGCGGAACGAGCGCAGCACGGCGCGGCGGTGGGCTTCGCTCGGTCCGAACGGCGCGAGCATCGCGAGGGCCGCGGCCACGTTGAGCGCGTTGTGCCCGCCTTGGAGCGCGATCTCCGCGCGCGGGAAGCGATGCCCGGTGACGCGATCGACGACCGCATCGCGCTCGACCACCACGTCCGCCTTCGGATCGGTCCCGAACGTCAGGAGCTTCGCCTTCCCGCGACGCGCCTCACGCAGACAGATCTCGTCCCCGAAAGGTACGACCGCGACGTCGCTCGCGTCCTGCCGCACGAAGCAGTTGCCCTTCGCCGCGGCGTACGCGGCGAAGCTCGGGTAGCGGTCCAGGTGGTCCTCGGTGACGTTGAGGAGCGACGCGCTCTTCGGCTTGAACGTGTCGACGCGCTCCATCTGGAAGCTGGAGACTTCGAGCACGACGACGTCGAAGCGCTCTTCGTCGTGGTTCGCGAGCGGTTCGCCCAGGTTGCCGCCGGCGAACACCTTGGCGGCGCCCTCGGCGAGGAGCTCCGCGACGAGCGTCGTGGTCGTGCTCTTGCCGTTCGTCCCGCCGATCGCCGCCACCGGAGCCGGGTGCTTCAGGAGCCGCACCGCGAGCTCGACCTCGCCGACGATCGGGATGCCCTTCGCCTCGGCCGCCGCGAGCCCCGCGAACGCCGGCACGCCGGGCGACACGACGACGACGTCGAACGCGCTCGGATCGGCGGCCTCGTTGCTGCCGAGCGCCAGGGTGATCCCCTGCCCTTCGAGCGCGCGCACGTCGGCGCCGACGCTGGCGGCAGGCTTCGCGTCGAGGCCGGTCACCTTCGCGCCGCGCCGGGCGCAGAGCCGCGCCGCGGCGATGCCGCTGTGGCCGAGCCCGACGACGAGGACACGACGCCCTACGAGGTCCATGCTCCCCTTTGAGCCCGCGGCTCGAGAAACGTCAAGAAATCGGCTGGATTCGCCGGCTCAGCCGCTCGCGCGCGCGAACGCGTCGGCGAACGCCTCGAACGCGGCCCGCACGCGCGGGGTCGCGCGCTGGCCCGGCGCGCAAACGGCGGTGACCGCGGGTCCCTGGGCGCGCTCGTGGGGCATCACCTCGACGAGCTCGCCGCGCGCGAGCCGGTCCCCGATCATGAAGTCGAACGCCTGGCCGATGCCGACCCCGGCGACGACCGCCTCGATCAACATGGGGCCGTGGTCGGGGATCGCGATGCTGCGCACCTCCCGCGGACCACTCGCGAAGAGCCACGCGTAGGGCTTGCCCGTCGGCGCGACCAACCCGACGCAATCGTGGCGGTCGAGGTCGGCGGGCTTCGCGGGAGCACCCGCGCGCGCGACGTAGGCGGGCGACGCGATCGTGAGGAGCTCGGTCTTCCGCAACGTGCGCGACACGAGCGCCGAGTCCGGCAGATCGCCGATCCGCACCGCGACGTCGACCGACTCGCTCGCGAGCTTGCTCAGCCGATCGGTGACGAGGAGCTTGAACGTGAGGCGGGGGTGGCGCGCGCGGAGGAGCGCGATTCCCCGCGCCACGAGCGTGGTCAGGACGAACGGAAGCGAGAGGGTCAGCTCGCCCTCGGGGACGCGCTGCGCCCGCGCGAGCGCCTCGCGGGCGCCCTCGACCTCGGCCACCGCCGCTCGCGCGCGCTCGTAGAACAGCGCACCCTCGCGCGTGAGATCGACGAAGCGCGCAGTGCGGTGGATCAGCACCACGCCGAGCGACGCCTCGAGCGACTGCACCGCCTTGGAGACGGCCGCCGTCGACACCCCGAGCGCCCGCGCCGCGGCGCGGTAGCTCTTCGCCTCCGCCACGGCCACGAACGGAACGACCCCCCGGAAGAGCTCGGTCTTCTGCGCTTTTCCCGACATCATCAACTCCAAGTTGATGATGTCATTCGCTTGCTCCGCGATGTCAACCGGCGCGGGGTGGACGGATGCGGCGCGGCGCCGCGACGTCAACTCCACGTTGATGATTCGTTTCGGATCCAGCTCGTTGTCAACCTCGAGGGGTGGACGCACCCTCTCTCCCGGAGGAAACGACCATGAGCGTGTTGAGCGGAAAGGTCTGCATCGTGACGGGCGGCAACTCGGGGATCGGGCTGGAGACCGTGCGGGGGCTGGCGAAGCAAGGAGCCCACGTCGTCCTCGGCGTGCGCGACGCAGCGAAGGGCGAGGCCGCCAAGGCCGACGTCCTCGCGACGGTGCCCGGCGCCAAGGTCACCGTCCTGGCGCTGGACCTCGCGAGCCAGGGCTCGATCCGGGAGTTCGTGGCCGCGTTCGAGGCGCGGTTCGATCGCCTCGACGTGCTCGTGAACAACGCCGCGCTCGTGCCCGCCAAGCGCACGCTCACCGCGGACGGGCTCGAGGTGCAGTTCGGCGTGAACCACCTGGGCCCCTTCCTCCTCACCACGCTCTTGCTCCCGCGCCTCCAGGCGTCGGCGCCGAGCCGCGTGGTCGTCGTCGCCTCGAGCGTGTACGCCGGGAAGCAGCTCGACTTCGACGATCTCCAGTCCGAGAAGAAGTACTCGCAGATGGACGCCTACTCGCGGAGCAAGCTCGCCAACATGCTCTTCGTCCACGCGCTGGCGAAGCGCCTCGAAGGCACGGGGGTGACGGTGAACGCGCTCCACCCGGGCGTCGTCTCGACGGCGCTCGCGCGCGACATGCCGGCGCCGTTCCGCTTGCTCGCGCGCCTGTTCTTCACGACGCCGGAGAAGGGCGCGCGCACGTCGCTCTACGTCGCGACCTCGCCCGCCGTCGCCGACGTGAGCGGACGCTACTTCGCCGATCAGAAGGAGGCGAAGATCGACGAAGACGCCGTCAACGACGCGGCGGCCGAGCAGCTCTGGATGATCTCGGAGAAGCTCGTCGAGCGGCGCGCGCAGGCCTGAGCGCTCACCGCGGTCGACCGACGCCCTCGAGCAGCGCGCGCCGATTCCGGCGCGAGATCGGGACGGTGACGCCGCCGCGGAGCTCCGCCACCGGCGCCGCCCCGTCGACGATGCGGACCACGTGTGCGCGGTTCACGAGCGCCGCGCGATGCGCGCGCAGGAAGCGCGCCGGATCGAGGCGCCCCTCGTAGTGGACCAGCGAGAGCTCGCTGATCCACTCCTTCCCCTGCGCGAGCACGTAGGTGTAGTGACCGCGACTCACGAGCGCGCTCACGTCGTTCGTCGCGACGACGTCGACCCGGGTGCCGGTCCGGAGCGCGAGCCGCTCCAGCCAACGACCGCCGCGCCCGAGGTCGGCTTCGAGCGCGTGGAGCCTGCGCTCGGCATCCAGCTCGCCGAGCGCACGCGCCGTCGCGGCGGCGAACCGCTCCTGGGTGAACGGCTTCACGAGGTAGTCGCACGCGTTCGCCGCGAACGCCGCCGTCGCGAAGTGCTCGTAGGCGGTGACGAAGACGACCTTCGGGCGGGGCGGCGGGAGCTGGCGCAGCACCTCGAGCCCGTCGAGCTCGGGCATCTCGACGTCGAGGAAGATCAGCGTCGGCCCGAACGCCTGGATGCGCTCCAGCGCGTCCACGCCGTCGCGCGCCTCTTCGACGAGTGCATCCGGCAACGCGCTGGCCAAGGCCCGCACGACGCTCCTGCGCCCGAGCGGTTCGTCGTCCACGACGAGGACGCGCTCGCTCACGAGCCCGCCTCCTCGCGCCGGACGACGAACGAAGCCACCGTCGCGTCGCCCTCGGGGCCGATCGCGAACGCGCTCTCCGCGCCGTACATGAGCTCGAGCCGCGCCCGCGTGTTCGCGAGCCCACGACCGCCGCCGTTCTCGCGGAAGGGCGCCCCGGTGTTGCGCACGGTGACGCGCATCCCGCCTCCCGGCGCCGAGGCCGCGGTCACCGTGACCGTGCCCCCGCTCCGCGCCTTGGCGATCCCGTGCTTCACCGCGTTCTCGACGAGCGTCTGCACCACGAGCGTCGGGACGCGCTGCGCGGCGAGCTCCGCCGGGTGCTCCAACGAGAACGTCAGTCGATCGCCGTGCCGCAGCTGCTCGACCTCGAGGTAGTGGCGGACGATGGCGAGCTCGTCGGCGAGCGTGGTCGTGCGCGTCGTCGACGATTGGAGGATGCGGCGGTAGAGGTCCGCGAGCTTCTGCGTGAACTCGCGCGCGCGCTCGGGGTCCTCGGCGATCAGCTCCTTGAGCGCGTTGAGCGCGTTGAACAGGAAGTGCGGTTGGAGCTGGCCCTCGAGCGCCGCGTAGCGCGCGTCGGCCGCGACGCTCTGGAGCCGGTACGCCTCGGCGCGCCACCAGAACGCGCCGATCGAGCCGAAGACGACGAAGAGGGCCGGCGCGATCACGAGGAGGTTCCGGCGGTAGTCGCGCCACAGCATCGCGGGCGGACGGTCGACCGGGGAGCGCAGCCAGGCGATGAGGGCGTACCCGGCGAGCATGCCGAGGGCGAACCCGACGAAGAGCGCGAAGATGCGAACGAGGCCGAGGCGGCCGGGGCGCGCCTTCTCGGCCAGCGCGTCGGCGAGCGCCATCCCGATCGGGATCGTCACGCCGACCGAGAGCGTGACGTCCCACCACCACCCGTCGGGCCCGAACGCGAGCATCATCGCCGGGAGGATCACCGCCGTGAGCGCGCCCGCGGCCGCCGCGATGCGCCCCGCGCGCACGGCGAACCCGCGCCGTTCGAGCCACGGGCGAAGGAGCCAGTCGATCATCGCCACTCCAATCTACACGCGTCGGCCAGTGCGCGCGGACCGCCCAGTCGCCCGATCGCGCCGCCTGGTCGGAGCGCGCGTGCGCGGACGCCGCCGCCGCCCCACCGTCCGGGCATGCGACCTTTTTCGATCCTCCTCCCCACCCTGCTCCTCTCCCTCTCGCTCGCCTGCACGCTCGGCATCGCCGGCAGCGGACGCGCCGTCGACGATTCGCGCGTGGTGTCCGACTTCGACGCCGTCGAGGTCAGCGCCGGCCTCGTCGCCGACGTCGCGCCCGGTCCCACCAGCGTCGTCGTGCACGGCGACGACAACCTCGTCCCGCACGTCGTGACCCGGGTCCGCGGCCGCACGCTCGTCGTCGAGCCCGACGCGAGCTTCGACCCCGCGGTGCCGCTCGTCGTCACCATTCGGAGCCCCGCCGTGAGCTCCGTCACCCTGCGCGCCGGCGGAGCCGTGTCCGTGCACGACATCGCTCGGAGCGAGCTCGCGTTGCACTGCGACGCGGGCGGCACCCTGATCGCGAGCGGAACCGTCGATCACCTCGTCGCGACGCAGAGCGCGGGCGGCGACGTCGACGCGACCGGCCTCGTCGCGACGAGCGTCAGCGTCGACGCACGCGCGGGCGGCAGCATGCACCTCCACGTGCGCGATGCCGCGAGCGGAGCGGTGCTCAGCGGGAGCGAAGTCTCGATCCACGGACGGCCCCGCACGCGCGCGATCACCGAGGCGAGCGGCGGCACCGTGCGCTGGCTGGAAGACGCGCCCTGAGGCGCCGGCTCAGCGCGGGCGACGGAACGGCACGCCGCCGTCGAGGTAGTAGACGCCGTTCCCGTCGACGTCGACGCAGACCACAGCTCCGATCCGGGTCAGGCTGCCGGTGGCCACCGAGGTCGCGACGGCGGCGATCGCGCCGCCGCTCCACGTGACCTTCCGGATCCGGTCCGGCGGAGCGCTCGGCGTCTCGACGAAGTAGATCGTGGTGCCGTCCGGGCGAACGCCGCGCACCGGATCGCTCCCCTTGAAGACCGGAAAGAGGACCGCCTTCTTCGCGACCGTGTCCCACCCGGCGGCGCTCACGGACGTGTCGTGGGCGACGAAGAAGGCGTCGCTCCCGGGCACCACGCTCACCGCGCGCGCGAAGGGGAGCGAGAGCGTTCCGAACGACCCACCCGTCGCGATGTCGCCGAATAGGACGCGCCCTTCGGTGGAATCTCCACCGACGATGACGGCCCACATCGTCTTGCCGACGGCGACCATTCCCGCCTTGCCGCCGAGAGCGGCCGACGTCGGGCGGGGCGGGCACGCGACGGTGCTGCTCCCATCCGTGTTCGCGAGCGACGCGCAGCGCTCGCCCGCCTTCGAGCGCGCGACCCAGAGCTGGGCCGCGGGCGGGGTCAGCGTCCACGGAGCGCTGCTGGGCGCGAGCGGGTTTCCGCCCCAATCACCCACGCTCGAGACGCCTGCCGCGCTCCACTGCGCGCTGAACGTGCCCGCGCCGTACGCGACGTCCCCGTAGGAACCCACCGCGGCGAGGGTCACGCCGGCCTGCGCCCCAATCGTGGGGGCGCTCTGGAGCGAGCCGCCGTTCAGCGTGCCCGCCGTCCAGACGACTTTGGCGTCGCCCACCGCCAAGCACCCTTGCGCGCTCGGGTCCGCGGCCGACGTGACGAGACGACACGCGCCACCGGTGCACTTCCCGTTGCAGACGAGGCCGCAGCCGCCGCAGTTCTTGAGATCGTTCTCGAAGTCGATGCACGCGGCGCCGCCGCAGCGCGCGCACGGAGGACCCGCGTCGATCGTGCCTCCGCCATCGGCGCTCGGAGGCACGGTGCAGCTCTGGGGCTCGCGGCTGCACTGATCCGTCTCGTGGCATTGGCCGTCGTTCGGATCGCAGGTCTGACCCTCGGGGCAGGTGACGCCCGCGCACGCGACGCCGAGGTGGATCGGGAGCGTGAGCGTCGTGTGCGGAACGAAGCCGAGGATGCGCCGAGCGATGACGCAGTTGCCCGGGCTCGCCGAGTTGCAGTCCGCCGAACGCCCCTGCGCGATGCTCTTGTTGGCGGTGGACGCCACCGCCACGAAGATCCCGACCTGCTCGTCGTTCGAGGCGCGCGGGACGATCGCGATGCTCCCGATGTTGCCGCCGTTGCAGTCGAGCGCCGCGATCTGGGTCGACGGAGACGTCTCGACGGTGGAGGGGGCGCCGACGCGAACGTCGACCCCACCGGCGGTGGCCACGTCGGCGCAGCTCACGTCGGTCGTGATGGTCAGGACGATCGTCGTCGGCTCGCGACACGCGACGAGGAAGACGAGCACGGCGAGCGCAGCGGCACCGCCACCGCCGACCCACCGGCGGGGTGAAGAAGAAGAAAAGCTCATCCTCCCATCCTAGCGCAGAGTCCGCTCAGCGCAGCTTCAAGCTCGAGAGCGCCACGAGCGCCAGCAAGAACGAGATGATCCAGAACCGAACGATGATCTTCGGCTCCGGCCACCCCTTCTTTTCGTAGTGATGGTGGATCGGCGCCATCAGGAACACGCGCTTCTTGAAGAGCTTGAACGAGATGACCTGGACGATGACGCTCGACATCTCGAGGAAGAACACGCCGCCCAGGATGACCGCGAGGAGCTCGGTCTTCGTGAAGATCGCGCACATCCCGAGACCGCCACCGAGGGCGAGCGCTCCGACGTCCCCCATGAAGACCTGCGCAGGGTACGTGTTGTACCAGAGGAACCCGATCCCGGCGCCGACCATGGCGCCACAGAAGATCGAGAGCTCGCCCACGCTCGAGATCGAGGGGATGTCGAGGTACTTCGCCACGACGAAGCGCTGGGTGGCCGTGATGCCGAACGTCGCCCCGGCGAGGTAGGCCCATACCAAATAGGTACCGGCGTTCGTCATCACGGGGCCGATCGCGAGCCCGTCCAGGCCGTCGGTCAGGTTGACCGCGTTCGACATCGCGACGACGAAGAAGACGGCGAAGACGAAGTAGACGACCGGCGGCAGCGGGACCGGGTGCTTCGCGAACGCGACGAAGGGGATGCTCAGGTGGTTCTTGATCCCGTTCCAGTCGTCGGGGACGTGCTCGCCGAAATACACGTAGGAGAGGACGCCCCCACCGATCAGGAACTGGCCGAGGAGCTTGAAGCGGCCCGGGAGGCCGTCCGTCGTCTTCGCTTTGATCTTCAGGTAATCGTCCAGGTAGCCGATGACGCCGTACCCGGCGGTCACGGCGGTGGTCGCCCACACGAAGACGTTCCGTGGGTCGCACCACATGATCGTGGGCAGGAGCACGGAGAGGAGAATCAGCGCACCGCCCATCGTCGGGGTGCCCTGCTTCTTGTGGTGGGTCTCCGGCCCTTCCTTCCGGACGACTTGCCCGATCTGCTTCTTCTGCAGCTCGCGGATGAACCACGGCGCGAGGAAGAACGAGATCAGCATCGCGCTCACCGTCGCCGCGATGACGCGGAACGGGACGTAGCGGAGGACGTTGAGCCAGCTGAGCCAGCCGATCCGGCGCAAGGGGTAGAGGAGCTCGTAGATCACGTCCCCTCCCTTTTGCCATGCTTCGCCACGAGGGCGCGCACGACATTTTCGGTCTTCACGCTGCGCGAGGCCTTGACGAGCACGACGTCACCGGCTTGCACCAACGTGGCGACCAGGGCGGCGGCCTCGTCGACGTTCGCCGCCTTGTGCACGTCGAGCCCGCACTCGGCCGCGCGCTCGGCGATCAGGTTCGCGAGCCCGCCGCACGTGACGAGCAGGTTGGTGTGGGCAGCCGCGACCTCGGCCCCCAGCGCTTCGTGCTCCGCCCGCGTGGTCTCGCCGAGCTCCTTCATCTCGCCCAGCACGGCGATCGTGCGGCGCGTTCCCCCGGAGAGGTCCACGAGCGTCCCGAGCGCCGCGCGCACGCTGCCGGGGTTCGCGTTGTAGGTGTCGTCGATCACGAGCGTACCGTCCGCGAGCTCGAGCACGGCGGCGCGGCCGCCGACGTGCGAGACGCGCGCCACGCCGCGTGCGATCTCCTCGGGCGTGAGCGCGCGCCCGACGAGCGCTTCGGCCGCCGCCAACGCGCCGCACAAGTCGAGCGCCGCGACCTCGCCGACGAGCGCGAGCTCGACCTCGATCAGCTCGCGCGCGCTCCCCGGGACGGCGCCCACGCAATCGGCGCAGGGCCGCTCGATCGTCACCCGCGCGCCTGCGGTTCCCCGGACCACGCGATCGACGAGCCGGTAGGTCGCCCCGGGCGCCCGCCCGAAAGAGCGCACGTCGCCGGCCACGGTCCGCACGAGCTGTCCGAGCGCGGCGGCGTCGTCGGCGTTGACGATCGCGGCGCCCGTTCGCCGGAGGGCCGCGTAGAGCGCGCCCTTCTCGCGCCCCACGTCCGCCCGTCCGCCGCCGACGCCTTCGGCGTGAGCGAGGCCGACGTTCGTGACGAGCCCGACGTCGGGCTCGGAGATCGCCGCGAGCGCGGCGATCTCGCCGGGGAGACTCATCCCCGCCTCGAGGACCGCGAAGCGATGCTGGGGCAGGAGCCCGAGCGCGACCGCGGGGAGCCCGATCCGGTTGTTGAGGTTGCCCGGCGTGGCGAGCGTCTCGCCGATCTCCGCGAGGAGCCCGGTCGCGAGCTCCTTGGTCGTGGTCTTGCCGGAGCTCCCGGTGATGCAGAGCGTGCGCGCGGGCTCGATCGCAGCGCGGCTGCGCCGCCACTGGCGCAGATGCGCGCGGGCGAGCGCGCCCCACGCGACCAGCGTGTCGTCGACCTCGACGATGTCCGCGGTGCCGAGCTCCGCGAGCGGGACGGCCCCGCGCTCGACGACGACGAGGACCGCGCCCGCTCGCACGGCCGCCGCGGCGTGTTGGTGCCCATCGTGCACCTCGCCGCGGAGCGCGACGAACGCGGCCCCCGGACGGACGGCGCGCGAGTCGCTCGTGACGCCACGCGCGACGTGGCCCTCGCCGTGAATCCGCGCGACCCGCCCGCCGGTGGCAGCAGCGACCTCCCACGCGGTGAGGGGAGCTTCGTTCGGCGGGATGGGCGTCGCCATCAGCGCGCCCCCCGCGCGGCGAGGGCGCGGCGCGCCTCTTCGCGGTCGTCGAAGTGCCGCTTCTCGGCGCCGATGATTTGGTAGTCCTCGTGGCCCTTGCCGGCGATCAGGATCGTGTCGCCGGGGGTGGCCTCGGCCACCGCGCGTGCGATCGCGCGCGCGCGATCGAGCTCGAGCACGTGTACCATCTTGGTAGCCGAGGCGAGGATCTCCGCGACGATCGGCGCAGCGATCGCCGCAGGGTCCTCGCTCCGCGGGTTGTCGCTGGTGACGAAGGCGACGTCCGCCCGCTCCGCGACCGCCCGGCCCATCGGACCACGCTTGCCCTTGTCGCGATCGCCGCCGCAGCCGAAGACGCAGATCAGGCGCCCGCGCGTGACGGGGCGGAGCGCGTCCAACGCGCGGGCGAGCGCGTCGGGGGTGTGCGCGTAGTCGACGAGCACCGCGACGTCGTCGCGGGGGCCGTCGCACCGCTCGAGTCGACCCGGCGCGCCGGGCTCGGTCGCGAGCGCTTCGGCCGCGGCGCGGAGGTCGAGCTGGAGCGCATGCACGATCCCGAGCGCGACGACGAGGTTCTCCACGTTGTGCGCGCCGACGAGCGGGCTCGTGAGCTCGATCGGCCCGCGCGGCGTCTTCAACGTGGCCCGGATGCCGCGTGCGGTCAGCTCGAGCGCGGTTGGAGCGATGTCGGCGTCGGCGCTGCCTTCGACCTTCGCGCTCACGCGGATCACGGCCCGCGCCGCCGACAGGTCGTGGGTGGACGCGAGGCGAACGCTCGCCGTCTCGACCCGCTCCGCCAGCGCGCGCCCGAACGCGGAGTCGATGCAGACGACGCCGATCTGGGGCCCCTGGTCGAGGAAGAGCTTCGCCTTCGCCTCGCCGTACGCCTCCATCGTGCCGTGGAAGTCCAGGTGGTCCTGGGTCAGGTTCGTGAACGCCCCGACCGTGAACCGCACCGCGTGCACGCGCCCCAGCGAGAGCGCGATCGACGATACCTCCATCGCGATCTGCGTCGCCCCCGCGCGCTTCATCGCCAGCATCGCGCGGGCGAGCTCGTCCGCCTCGGGCGTGGTGTGGTGCGCCTCGAAGGCGAGGTCCTTGTACCGGTAGCCGACCGTCCCGATCAGGGCGCACCGCGCTCCCCCGAGCACGCCGTCGATCGCGGCGCGGACGAGGTGGGTGGTCGTGGTCTTCCCGTTCGTGCCCGTGATCCCGACGACCTCGATCCCGAAGGACGGGTGCTCGTAGATCGCTGCTGCCGCGAGCGCGAGCCCGCGGACCGCGTCCGGCACGAAGACGACAGGGAGCCCGTGCGCGTCGAGCGCGGCTCCGTCGGCGGCGAGGAGCGCCACGGCCCCGCGCGCCTTCGCGGCCCCCACGAACGCTGCGCCGTCGCTCGTCTGGCCGCGGCGCACGACGAAGAGATCCCCCGCCTCGACCGCGCGCGAGTCGTGGTGCACCCCGAACACGCGCACGGCGCCGTCGCCCACGATCCGCGTCCCCTCCGGCAGCTCCCGGGCGAGCTCGTCGAGGCGCATCCCGTGCGTCGGCTTGATCGCGATGGTCATGACGGTCCGAAGGTGACTCGTACCGTACTCCCTTTCGGGACGAGCGCCCCCGGGTTCGGCGAGATCCGAGCCGCGCGGCCCGAGCCCTCGACCTGGGGCACGAGCCCCGCAGCGAGCAACGCCTTCACGGCGTCGCGCGCGGCCATGCCCGTGACGTCCGGGATGGCGACGTTGATTGCGTTCGGATCCGGCGCCGGCGGCGGGAGCGGCGGCAACGCCGACGACACCACCGGCTTCGCGAGCGCATCGGCGGGATCGCCCGCGCGCGTGAGCCCGGTGAGCTTGCCCGAGCCGGTCGGCGTCACGCCGAGGTAGCGCAGGCTCGCCTCGGCCACGCGCCGGAAGACCGGACCGGCGAGATCGCCGCCGTAGTGACCGATCATCGGTTCGTCGAGGACGATCGCGATGACGAGGCGCGGCTTGTCCGCCGGCACGAACCCGACGAACGACGCGGTGAACTTCCCGTCCGCGTACTTGCCCGTCGCCGGGTCCGCCTTCTGGGCGGTCGCGGTCTTTCCCGCGACCCGAAAGCCCGGGACCGCCGCCTCGACGCCCGTGCCACCCTCTTCGGTGACGGCGGTGAGCATCTCGGTCACGAGGTGCGCGATCGAAGGCGGAACCGCTTCCCGCCGCAGGCGCGTCCCGTTCTCGGAGACGATCTCTCCCGTCGGCGACGACACGCGCTTCACGAGGATCGGCTCGAGCAGGCGGCCGCCGTTCGCGATCGCCGCCATCCCCATCGCGAGCTGGATGGTCGTGACGCTGACGCCCTGGCCGTAGGACGCGTTCGCCGTCTCGACGTCGAACCACGGTCGCCCGCGCGGGCGCAGCACGCCCGAGGCCTCGCCCGGGAGCGGGAGCCCGGTGGGCTCGCCGAAGCCGAAGCGGCGGAAGGCGGAGTAGAGGCCGGGCTCGCCGAGCGAGAGCGCGATCTTGAGCGCGCCGATGTTCGAGCTCTTCGCGAGGATCTGCGTCGGCGTGAGCCAGTCGTTGAGGTGCGTGTCGTGGATCGTGACGTTACCAAGTTGGTACAGTCCGTGTTCGCAGTAGATCGACTCGGTCGGCTTCAGCGAGCCCGACGCGAGCGCGCCGGCGACGGTGAAGACCTTCATGACGCTGCCCGGCTCGAAGCGGTCGGTGATGACGCGGTCACGGCGCGCGTCGACGTCGGAGTCGGAGTAGTCGTTCGGGTTGTAGCCGGGCGTCGAGGCGAGCGCGAGGATCTCACCCGTGTTCGGATCGACGACGACCGCGGCGCCGCCGCGCGTCTCGTAGGTGCCGAACGCCGCATCGAGCTCGCGCTCGACGACGTGCTGGATGCCGAGGTCGATCGAGAGCGTGACGTCGCTCCCGGCGAGCGCTTGCTCGTCGCCCTGTCCCTCCGCGAACAAGAGACGGCCGGAGCGATCACGCAGGCCGCGCACCTCGTCGGCGTGCCCGCGGAGCTGCTCGTCGAGCGAGAGCTCGAGCCCGTCCTTGCCCTGACCGTCGGGGGCGACGAAGCCGAGCACCGGTCCGAGGAGCTCGCGGCCGGGGTAGTAGCGCTTGCCCTCGCCTTCGATCGCGATCCCGCGGATCGGGCGGACTTGCTTCTTCGCGTCGCCGACGTCGCGGAGCGCCTGCGCCTCTTCGCCGCTGATGCGGCGCTTCAGCCAGAGGAAGCGCTTCTTCATCGCGAGCTTGCCGTAGAGCTCGTTCGCGTCGAGCGCGAGGATCTGCCCGAGCCGCAGCGACGCGTCCTTGAGGACGGCGGTCTGCGCGTCCGGCGTCTCCGCGCCGTGGAGCATCTCGACGACGTCGAGGCTGGCGCTGGGCACGTCGACGCTCACGGCGAGCTCGGTGCCGTTCCGATCCGTGATCGTGCCGCGCTTGGGCTCGACGTGGAGGCGCTTCTGGCGCTGCTTCTCCGCCGTCTCCCGCCACACCGGCCCGTCTTCGACCTGGACGCGGTAGGCGCTGGAGACGACGATCCCGAGCGCGACGCCCATGATGGCGCACAGGACGCCCATGCGAACGCGGATCCACTTGGCGCGCTTGGGGTCGAGGTTCCTCATCGCACCGCCATCGTCAGTCGGTCCCCGTGCCGGCCTGCGCGACCTTCGCGTCGTGATGGACCGGCGCCGGCATCGTGATGATGCGATCGGGCGTCGCCGGCTCCATGCCGAGGAGCGTGCGCGCGATGATCTCGACGCGCTCCGGCGTCTTGTAGCTCGCCGCCTCGAGCGCGAGGACGCGCTTCACCTCCCGGAGGCGCGCCTGCTCCGCGCGCGCGCGACCGAGCTCGTACCCGAGCTGCAGCGTGCGCCCGCGGAGCGCGAGGTGCACCACGAACGCCGCGACCGTCGCGACCGTGGCGAGCGTCCAGAGGAGGACGAAGTGGCGCGAACGCTTCCGCGTCATTCGTCGCCCTCCCCGTCTTCGAGCTCGGGGGCGCGCAGCGTCGCGGCGCGCAGCTTGGCGCTCCGCGCGCGCGGGTTCTGCTCCAGCTCGGGGTCGCTCGCGACGATCGGCTTCTTCGTGAGCGGGCTCCAGGCGTCGCTGCCCACGAAGGCACGCTTCACGCGCCGGTCCTCCAGCGAGTGGAAGCTGATGATGGCGAGGACGCCGCCCGGAGCGAGGAGCTCCGGGGCGAGCGCGAGGAGCCCATCGAGCTCGTCGAGCTCGCGGTTCACGGCGATGCGGAGCGCCTGGAACGTGCGCGTCGCAGGGTCGACGCCGCCGACGCGCACCGGACCGGTGGCGCGGACGATCGCGCGGCGCAGGTCGGTCGTGGTGCGGAGCTCGCCCGCTCCGAGCGCGCGCTTCACGCTCCGCGCGATGCGGCGCGAGCGCCGCTCCTCGCCGAGCTCGAAGATGACGTTCGCGAGCGCGTCGTCGTCGAGACGCTCGATGAGCTCGAGCGCCGTCTCGCCGCGGGTGCGATCCATGCGCATGTCGAGCGGGCCTTCGTGGCGGAAGCTCATGCCGCGCGCGGGGTCGTCGAGCTGCGGCGAGCTCACGCCGAGGTCAGCGACGAGACCATCGACGCGCTCGACGCCGATGCGAGCGAGCTCTTCGCGCGCGGTGGCGAACGGGGCGTGGACGGCGCGGAAGCGAGCACCGAAGCGGGCGAGGCGTTCGCTCGCAGCGTCGATCGCAGCGACGTCGCGGTCGACGCCGACGACCTTCACCGTCGGGGACGCCTCGAGGATGGCTTCGCTGTGGCCGCCGCCGCCGAGCGTCACGTCGACGACCAGCGCGTCGGGACGCGCGAGGACCGACGCGAGGGCGTTCGTGACTTCGTTCCGGAGGACGGTGACGTGGGAGTACTGCACGAAGGACAGCTCCTCTTCTTCGGCCCAGGTCCACTCGCTCGCGTCCTCGAGTCCGGGGAGCGCGAGTTGAGAGTCCGCCCAGGCGACGGCTTCGAGCGCGGCGTTGGAGCGACCGGCGCTCATAGACCGAGCTCCGCGAGCCGCTGGCTCATGGCGAGGCGCTCCTCTTCCGAGGTGTCGCAGAACTCGCGCCACGTGTTCTTGTCCCAGAGCTCGGCGTACTTGCCGCTGCCGGCCCAGATGACTTCCTTGCTGAGCTTCGCGTGCTCGCGGAGCGTCGGCGGGATCAGGACGCGGCCGGAGTCGTCGACCTCGCACTCGACCGCGCCCGAGACGTAGATGCGGCGGAGCTTCTGCACCGCGCGATCGAACTGGGAGAGCTTCGAGATCTTCTCTTCGAAGGCGAGCCACTCCGGCATCGTGTAGGCGACGAGGCACGGATCGAGCGCGCTCGTGAGGACGATGCGCTTCTCGCCGATGGACGTGAGCACGTCGCGGTACCGAGCCGGGAGGCTGGTCCGACCCTTCTGGTCGATCGTGTGCTCGTAGCGTCCGCGGAACATCGTGCTCGTTCAGCGCGGGTGGAGCGGCGCGAAGTTGGCCTCGGTTTCCGGTCCGTCCTTCAATGGAGGGACGAGAGGGTCACGGTTTGGCACTTCTTGCCACTTCTTCCCACGTAAGGGCACGGTAGGTAGAGGCGGGGGGTCGTGTCAACAATTCGCGCGGTATTTCGAGGGGTTCCGCGCGCGGGTCGGAGCCTGGATCACCTGAACGGAGACCCAGCAGTCCCGTCCGTTCGGCGGGGCTGCGGACGCAGGTTCGCGGACTTAGGATGGGTTCCATGAGCACGCGACGAGCACGAACGGTCCGGCGCGAGGAAGAGCGGCGCCTCCAGAAGCTCGCCTCGGCCAAGGAGAAGCTCTCGACGTTCGACGAGGGGTTCTCCCCCGAGCGCCCCATCGCCCTGGACTCGGCGTCGCAGGTCGAGGTGCACGCGTCGTCGATGACGTGCCCGGTGTGTGGGGACAACTACCGCGTGACCGATCACACGGTGCTCGTGCACGAGGGTCGCTCGCTCCGCGTCGCGCACGTGCTCTCCCCGCAGTGCGGCCGGGAGCGGAAGCTCTACTTCGCGCTGCGCGCGTCGCTCCCGAATTGATCTAGGCTGCGCCCGTGCGCACGGCGATCGGGCTCTTCTTGGTGGTCGGCTGCGGCGCGGCTCCTGCGCGTGCTCCGGCCAACGCGGCGAGCGCGGAGCCTCCGCCCACCATGATGGTCGGCACCTGGGTCGGCGAGTCCGATGGCCACCGCGTCGAGGAGTCGTGGGCGGTCAATGAGCGCGACGCCGCGAACGGATTGGTCGGCGCGTACCGCGAGACGGAGGGAGCAAACGTCGTCTTCACCGAGGAGATGACGCTCGTCCCGACACCGACGGGCTGGCGGATGCGGATTCACTTCTTCGCCGGCGGGCCGCACCTGGGCGGCAAGGAGAAGCAGTTCGAGTTCCGCCTCGCGGCACGCGATGGCTCCACGCTCACGTTCGAAAACGCGAACGACGACGCCGTCCGCCGGATCGTCTACGCGATCCGAGCCGACGACGAGACGATCACGCTGGAGCGCGCAGACGGACGCGAGACGATGACGCTCCGCCGCGCGCGGTGACGCTCACCCCATCAAGAGGTGCTTCGCGATGACCATGCGCTGCACTTCGCTCGTGCCTTCGCCGATCTCGCAGATCTTCGCGTCCCGCAGGTGACGCTCCACCGCGAACTCGCGCGTGTAGCCGTAGCCGCCGTGGATCTGGAGCGACTTGTTGCAGGCGCGGGTCGCGGCTTCGCTCGCGAAGAGCTTCGCCATCGACGCTTCCTTCGAGTACGGGCGCCCGAGATCGCACAGCCACGCGGCGCGGTAGGTGAGGAGCGCCGCGGCGTCGAGCTCGGTCTTGCAGTCCGCGAGCATCCACTGGATGGCCTGGAACTCGCTGATCGACTTGCCGAACTGCTTGCGGTCCTTGGCGTACGAGAGCCCCATCTCGAGCGCGCCGTAGCCGAGACCGAGCGCCATCGCGGCGATCGAGATGCGGCCGCGGTCGAGGATCTTCATCGTGTCGATGAAGCCCGAGTCGACCTCGCCGACGCGGTTCGCGTCGGGCACGCGCACGTTCTCGAACGTGAGCTCCGCCGTGTCGCTCGACTTGCAGCCGAGCTTCTCGAGGTGCTTGGACGGCGCAAAGCCGGGCGTACCGTGCTCCACGACGAACGCGGTGATGCCGCGCTGCTTCGAGACGCCCGGGTTCGTGCGCGCGAGCACGACGACGAAGCCGCCGACGCTGCCCTGCGTGATGAACATCTTGGTGCCGTTGAGGATCCAGTGATCCCCGTCGCGCTTGGCCGTCGTCGCGAGGCCGGCCGAGTCACTTCCGCTCCCCGGCTCCGTGAGCGCCCAGGCGGCGAGCCACTCGCCGCGCGCGGCCTTCGGCAGGTACTTCTTCTTCTGCGCCTCGGTCCCGAACGACAGGAGGTGACCCGTGCCGAGGCCGTTGTGCGACGCCACCGTCAGCGCGAGCGACCCGTCGACACGGGCGATCTCCTCGACGCAGATCGCGTAGCTCGTCGTGTCCATGCCCGAGCCGCCGTACTCCTCCGGGATCCGAATCCCGAGGAGCCCGAGCTCCGCGAGCTTCGGGACGATCTCCTTCGGGAAACGCTCCTCCTCGTCCCACTTGCGGGCATGCGGCGCGACCTGAGACCGCGCGAAATCGCGGACGGTCTTGCGGAGGAGATCGTGGTGCTCGGAGAAGTCGAAGTTCATGGGTGGGGGATGGCATATAGGTGCCTTACAGCGTCTACGTCAACGCAGACCGGGGCGTTTTCCCGTCCTCCCACGCCTGCCGTCGAGCCGCCGCAATCGAATTGGCAGCGCCGCCGGCGTGGGAGGCGCGAGCCTCGCTCAGTGCGCGACGCAGACGCTCGTCCCGCTCACCTTCGTGCACCAGTAGCCCGAGGGGCAGCGGTCGCCCCCGCCGCACGGTCGAGAGCAGTACTGGGCCGCCCCGTTCTTCACGCAGACGCCGGCGGCGCAGTCGGCCCCCTTGGCGCACGCCTCCCCCAGGTCCGACACGGGCTTCGTGGGCTTCGGCGGCTTCGGCTTCGCTCCCGCGTCCTTCGGGACCTCGATGACCCCGCCGTCGGGATCGGTCGGCGGGAGGCCGCTCCGCGCGAGGGCGGCGGTGATGACGTCGCGGAACGCGTCCGCCCGCGTGTAGACGTTGTGCACGCCGGTGCCCTCGCAGGAAGGACCGCCGCGCGAGACGACCCCGACGAGCTCGCCACTCGACTCGTCGAGCGCGGGTCCACCGGAGTCCCCTTGGCACGTCGCCTCGCCCACGAGGAACTCGGACGCCGTCACGTCGAGGATCTTCACGTGGTCGCGGAGCAGCTTCACGCCCGCCATCCCCTGATCGCCGGTCTTGCCGAAACCGACGGCGCGGACCGTGTCGCCCTTTCGCGGCGGGTCGCTCGCGATCTTGAGCGGCGCGATCCCCTCGACGTCGCGATCGAGGACGAGCGCCGCGATGTCGTGCTCGCACAGCTTGTCGCCGGTGGGGGTCACGATCTCGCGCCCGTTCGCGACGAGCTCGGCCGACAGCGTGTCGTCCCCGACGAGCACGCCGATCGATCTCGGATCGCGGTTCTTCCCGACCTGCGCCGACTTCGGCGGGCACGCGACCTGCGAGACCGTGTAGGAGACGCAGTGGCGCGCCGTGAGCACGACGTCGGGCGCGATGAGCGTCCCGCTGCAGAGCCCCTGGCCGCCGAGGTCCAGGGCGACGACGGCCGGATCGCGGCCGCGGTCGGGCACACCGGACACGATCTCGACCGTGTCCGCACTGAGCGCGCCGGCGTCACCGGCGTCACCCGACGTGCGACGCGCTCCGTCGTCCGCGGGGTTGCCGCACGCAACGAGGGCGCCGGCGAAGGAGAGAGACAGGATGCTGGCCAATTTCATCGGATTCGGACCTCCAGCTCGGCACGAGAGCGAACGCCGTGCCGGGCGCGCCAGCGCCGTTTTCCCGAGGAATCCGCGCGCGCGAGGGTGGCGCGCGCCACTTCGCGCCAGTCGCCGCGCCACCCCCCGCCTGAGCCGGTGACCGCTCGATGCGAGCCTGCCGGACCTGCGAGGACTTGGACACCAGCGGCGTCAGCCCTCCGGAGAGGCCCGATGGTGATCGTGCTAACGATCGGCACCGATGCGCCCCCTCCGGATCGGCCTCCTGGCCACGGCTACCCTCGCCCTCGCGTGCGCGCGGTCGGCCTCCGATCGCGCGAGCGTCGCTCCGCCCTCGACGGCATCCGCATCCGCATCCGCACCCGCATCCGCACCCGCATCCGCATCCGCATCCGCATCCGCATCCGCATCCGCGTCCGCACCCACATCCGCATCCGCATCCGCGTCGGCTCCGAGCCCGCGCACCGCGGGCGCGCTCGGCGCGTCGATCGCGGACTGCCCCTGGGCTCCCGGCGCCTCCGCGCACGGCATCCACGACGTCGCGTTCTGCTCGTGCACCCACCGCTTCGTCGGCCCGCTCAGCGGATGCCACGCCGAGCACCGCATCTACACCGCGAACGGCGGCGGCGGACACTACACGACCGACCTCGATGCGTTCGTCGCGTTCGCCGACGTCGACGGTGACGGCGTCGACGAGGCCCTCTTCGCCCTCCGCGAGCGCGACCTCGCCCCCACCGACACCAACGCGCGCGAGCACACCGAGCTCACCGTCGTTCGGATCGACCACGGCTCCCTCGTCGTCGTCGCGAGCGCCGGCGCGGGCAAGGTCGACGGCGCCAGCGCGCGCGGCAACGCGTTCGTCGTGCGCGAGCGCGGCCCGAAGGGCGCATGCGACGTGGGTTGGGCCGTCCGCGGCACCACCCTCGCGCGCACCTCGCCCGAGTGCCCCTGACCGCCTGGGTCCCCTCAGCGCGGGCGGAAGAGGATCCGCATGGTCACCCACAGCGCCAGCACCACCGCCAGCGCCACGATCCGCGATTGGTTCCCGAGCAGATCGAGGAAGAACGGCACGAAGAAGACCGCCAGCGTCACGGACACGATCAACCCGACCCGCAGGTAACGCTGCACCCGGCGCGGCGCCTCGAGCGGCCGAATCTCTCCGAGCGCCACCCGCAGCTCCGCGAACCCGTCGCCCCCGCGCGGGACGTCGACGATCTCCGGGCTGTCGTCGCGCCCGTCCCACCCCTCCGCCAGCTCGATCCGGAGGCCTCCGAGCAGCCCCGGGATCTCCCGGACCCGCTCGACCGCCGGGCGCGGAACCTTGTGCTCGCCGCGGAGCGTGGTGATCACGACGTCGAGCTCACCGACGTCGACCGTGAACCGCGCGAGGTGGCGCCGCAGCCGCTGCCACGTCGTCGCCCCGCGCGCGAAGCCGAGCAGCAAGAGCAACACGCCGCCGATCACGAAGAACTTCACCGGCGCCACGTCGAGCCGCGCCAGCACCACCAGGACGAACGCCGGCGGAGCAATCGCCGACACCGTCTCCGCGACCGCCGAGCCGAGCGCGCGCCGCGCGATCGCCTCCTCGCCGAGCGCGTAGTGGACGCTCATCGACGTTCAGGCCGTGCGCGGCTTCACGTTGTCGCGCACCCAACCGATGATCGTCTCGAGCGTGGTCCCCGGCGTGAAGACGCCTTTCGCGCCGGCCGCCTTCAGCCGCTCGAGGTCCCCTTCCGGGATGATGCCGCCACCGAAGACCACTACGTCGTCCGCGCCCTTCGCCTTCAGCGCCTCGATCACGGCGGGGAACAACGTGTTGTGCGCGCCGCTCATGATCGAGAGGCCGACGCCGTCGACGTCTTCCTGCACCGCGGCGTTCGCGATCATCTCGGGCGTCTGGTGGAGCCCGGTGTAGACGACCTCGAACCCGGCATCGCGGAGCGCTCGCGCCACGACCTTCGCGCCGCGATCGTGACCGTCCAAGCCCGGCTTGGCGACGAGGATGCGAACCTTCCGCTCGGTTTCCGACATGGGCGCGCATTATCCCGAAACCCGGGCCCTCGTCAAAGGCGGCTCCGCGCGGGGCCCCCTCCGACCCCCCATGCTAGAGTCGGGCCGGTGAGCGAGGACTCGTTCGATCTGCGAGCGACCGTCGACGCCCGGCTCAAGACGCTGCCGATCGACGCGGCGACGCTGGTCCGAAGCCCGCGGTCCACGCTCGTCCCTCCCCTCGCCTCCGCGCGCACCGGCCGCCGGGCGCTCGACGTGCTCCGCTCGATCGAAGCGGGCGGCTCTCCGCTCGAGGATCACTCGGTCCTCGGCGAGGGCGGCATGGGCATCGTCCGCCTGGCGACCCAGGTCGCGCTCGATCGCAAGGTCGCCGTGAAGTCGCTCCGGCAAGACGCCACGCAGGAGCACGCCGTCGAGTCGCTCCTCGCCGAGGCGTGGCTCACGGGCTCGCTCGAACATCCCAATGTGGTACCGATCTACGATCTCGCGCTCGACGAGACCGGGGCGCCCTTCATCGTCATGAAGCGCATCGAGGGCGAGCATTGGCTCAGCCTCCTCGGCGACGCGGCCGCGCTCGAGCGCTACGCCCCGGGGCGCACGCCGATCGAGGCGCACGTCCGGATCCTCATCCAGGTCTGCAACGCGGTGCACTTCGCGCACTCGCGCGACGTCGTGCACCGCGACCTCAAGCCCGAGAACGTCATGGTCGGGAGCTTCGGCGAGGTCTACGTCGTCGATTGGGGGATCGCCACGCGCCCCGGACCGGCGAAGGAGATCGCCGGCACCCCGGCGTACATGGCGCCGGAGATGCTCGGCGCCAACGGTGACCCGATCTCGTTCCGCACCGACGTGTACCTGCTCGGCGCGATCCTCTTCGAGATCCTCGCCGGCCGCGCTCCCCACCAAGGCACCACGCCCGAAGCGCTCGTGACGAGCGTCCTCCTCTCGCAGCCCGCCCTCCCCGCGGATGCGCCGGAGGAGCTCGCCCAGCTCGCCCTCGCCTGCATGGCGCGCGATCCCGCGGCACGTCCCGAGAGCGCGCTCGTCGTCCGCGTCGCGCTCGAGGACTTCCTCTCGCACCAAGGCTCGGTCGCGCTGACCGATGGGAGCGAGGAGAAGCTCGCCGAGCTGGATCGGATCCTCGCGCTCCCCGCCGCCGAGCAGGACACCGAGCGTCTCTTCGACGTGTTCGCGGAGTGCCGCTTCGGGTTTCGCCAGGCGCTCGACGCGTGGAGCGGCAACGCCCGCGCCCGCGCCGGACTCACCCGCTGCGTCCGCGCGATGGTCCGCTACGAGCTCGACCGCGGCGCGGGTCACGCCGCGCAGGCGCTCCTCCCCGATCTCGGCGAGCGCGACCCCGCGCTCGAGGCCGAGGTCGCGCGCATCGCCCAGGAAGAAGAAGCGAAGGGCGCCCGCCTCGAGAAGCTCGAGCGCGATCAGGACGTGCGCACCGGCGGCCAGGTGCGGCTCATCGCCGGCGTCGGCACCGGCGTCGTCTGGACGCTCTCGCCGCTGCTCGGGAAGTACATGGCGACGACGTACCCCGCGTACGAGGCGCTCTTCGCCGCCCCCGTCGCCGTCTTCACCGCGCTCGCGACGATCGTGATGGGTCGCTTCGTCCAACGCCTGCGGACGCCGCTCAACGAGGCGCTCTTTCGCGTCGTCGTCTTCTCGATGCTCGCCCAGGCCGCGGCCCTCGTCGCGTTCCACTTCGCGTACGGCGATCCGGGCCCCTACGGCGTGCCGGCGATGTCGTTCTACTGGGGGCTCATCTGCGGGCTCGTCGCGGTCGCGTTCGATTGGCGCATGTGGTCGATCGCGACGGGCTACGTCGTCGCGGGCGTCGTCGCTCTTCGCTTTCCGGACCGCCGCTACGAGTCGACCGCGGTCGCGAACGCGTTCTTCGCCGTCGTCTCCGGCATCATCTGGTCGCGCCGCGCGCTGGAGCGCGAAGCCGCGCGCAAGAAGCGCGTGGAAGCGGTCGGCCGCGCACACCGCTGCTGAATGTGACATTTCCGAAACACGGGCCTCGCAACCCCGCGAGCTCACGCGCCTGCCACCCGCCCCTCCATCGACGGTGCGCGGTTCGTACCTACCGCTGTGGGCATGAATGGAAAGACCCTGAACCGAGCCGCCGCGCGCGTCGTGATCGCGCTCGAGCAGAACCGGCTCGCCCTCGCCTTCGTCGGGGCGTGGATCACCGCGAGTGCCCTCGTCTTCGGTCTCGCACTCTCGCACGACCTCGGTGACGCACTTCTTCTCGCCCTCACGCTCCGCCGCGATCCCAGCGAGCTCGGGCGCCTCTATGCGGGCTTCACCGAGGTCGTCGTCTTCGGCGCCGTCATCTCCGTCGTCATCGCCAACGTCACGCGCCGCTGGCGACCCGAGGCGACCTCCGCCGAGCTCGCGCGCCGCGCGCGCGATCACTTCGTCGTGATCGGGCTCTCGCACCTCGGCGCGCGCGTTCGGACGCTGGCGACTGCCGCCGGCGCGGACGTCGTCGTCGTCGACACCGACCGCGCCCGCGTCGACGAGCTCGTGAAGGCCGAGGAGCCGGTCGTCATCGGCACCGTCCGCGATCCCAGCGTCCTCGACGACGCCGCGATCACGCGCGCCGCCGTCGTCGTCGTCGCGACCGACGACCTCGACGAGGCCGCCATCGCGTGTCGCTCCGTCCGCGCCCGAAACCCGCGCTGCGAGCTCGTCGTGCGCTGCGCGGACGACGACGTCGGCAAGGCGCTCGCCCGCGCCCACGGCGCCCGGGCCATCTCGACCTCGCGCCTCGCCGCCGCGCACCTCGCGGCCCGCGCCTCCCGCATCGGCGCGCGGCGGGCAATCGTCGCAGGGGACAACGGCCTCGCGCGGCGCGTCGCCGAGGCGCTCCGCAGCGGCGGGCTCGAGGTCGTCTCGGTCACGAGCGAAGCGGCGCTGATGGCAGCGCCGCTCGCGGAGGCTCAGCTCGTCGTCTTCGCCGACGACGACCTCGGTACCAATTTGGTCTACGCGGACCGCGTGCGGGACGTGAACGCGACCGTCGAGATCGTCGCGCGCGTCTTCCACGAAGACGCCGCCGAGATCCTCGCGCGCGCTCCGTTCCGCTGCACGCTCCTCTCGACGTCGCGCCTCGCCGCGGAGGGCCTCGTTCGCGAGGGACTCCTCCGCCGCGTGCAGGACGCCGACGCGCGCGCGGCCCGAGCCGCGCACGCGTGAACCGTCACTCCGCGCTCATCGCCTCCGGCTCCGCCTTCGCGAGCGCAGGCACCGCAGAGCTGGCCGCCGCCATCGGGGGCTCGCCCACGTCGCGACCGAGCAACATCGCGCCCACGCGCGCGGACGCGCCGTCCCAGAAGCCCGCCTCCGGCGCGAAGTCCTTCGGGTTGCGGAACGTGCCGAACACGAGGTCCCAGAGCGCCAGGTTGCCGTAGTTGTAGGCGTGCACGCCGCGCTGGTGGTGCACGGAGTGCCCTTCGGGCCGCTGCACGATCCAACCGACCCAATGCGGGGTGCGCACGTTGAGGTGCTGGAACATCGCGCAGAGGAACGACGCGAAGCCCGCGAGCGCGGCCGCGTCGGCCGAGACCCCGAGGATCGTCGCCGCGAGCGTGGTCGGGAACACCTGGAGCACGATGTCGAACGGGTGGAAGTACGCCGCCCCCGCGACGTCGACGCGCTCGGCACTGTGGTGCATCTGGTGCGTCCAGCGCCAGACGAAGGGAACGCGGTGCATGAAGCGGTGCAGCCCGTAGGAGAACAGCTCCGACAGCACGAGCGTCGCGAGCGCCGCCACCGCGAGCGGGAGCTTCGTCCCCGGGACCAGCGCGATCGGGGCGAGCAACGGACCGACCAGCGCCGGCACGAGCGCATTGATCACGCCCGTCATCACGAAGAAGACGAAGCCCTTCAGCAGCCAGAACCGCACCTTCGGGAGCTCCCGCGCGGGGAACAACCGCTCGAACACGAGCGACAGGACGAACACGACCGGGATCAGCAGGGAAAGGACCGCATCCATGGGCTCACCTCTTTCCCGAGAGGCGTCACCGATCGCGGAACATGTGTTCCATCTACGGTCGATAGCAGCAGTACGTGCCGGTCCGGACCGCACGCTCGAGGGATTTCCCAATCACTTCATCGACTTCGGTGATCCGCCCAATCGCATCCCGGAGTCGTCGTTGGACGTTCACGCGGGCGCGTTCCGTCGCCGAGCCCACTCTTCGGGTTCGGCCACCGAGCCCGCCCGCCGCCGCGATCTCGGCCTCCAGGTATTCTTTCTCCCGCTTCAGGCCCCGGATGCGGCCCAGATCCGCCGCCCGCTCGGCATCCGCCAGCTCCTCGCCGAGGTCGCCGAGCCGCGCCCGATAGGAGGCGAGCGCCTTCGCGTCCAATCGTTCGCCGGCGTCCGTTTCGGACAAGGCGCCGCCCTCGTCGCTCGCCAGCACGAGCACATGGAGGTCCTCGCCCTCCTTGGCGACCAACCGCGCGAGCAGCCGCATCCCGCGTACGTCGCGCACCACGACCTCGCGCGACCCGCAGCGGATGCGCCACATCTCGCCTTCGCGCTCGAGCTGCAGCTTCTCGCGCAGCGGAGCAGCCGGCGCAGCTACTCGTGCCGGGACGGAGCCGGCGGTCGCCGCCGCGAGCTCGCCCTCCACCCGCTCCACCCAAGGCCGGAGCCGATGGCGGCGCGCGCGCTCGAGCGCGATCTCGAGCCGTGCGCGGCCACGCTCGACGTTCCCAAGGGCGACGTCGAGCAACCCGAGGAGACGCGCGATCGAGCCCTCGTAGCTCACGCTCACGTGCCCCGCCGGGGCCTCCTCCGTTTCGAGCGGGAGGAGGACCTCGCGACACTGACGCCGAAGCGCCTCGTCCCCCGCAAAGGCAGCCGCCTCGGCGAGGAGAGTGCGGAAGCCCGCGTCGGAGAGCAGCGCCTCGACGTGCGGCTGCAATCGCTCGATCTCGGCGGCGACGGCGCTCCGCTCACGCCCCCAGGTGAAGATCTGAGCCCGCAGGATCGCTGCGATCACGTTCCCCATCGGGAGCATGGCGGTCGTCTCGGCGATGTTCGCGGCAACGGCGCGGAGCTCGTCGACCGACGCACCGTCGCGCGTGCGCTGCCAGCGATGCGCGCGAAGACAGAGCCCGAGCGCGGGATCGTCGGCGAGGACCGCGAGCTGCTCGATCTCGACGAGGTGGCGGTCCGACTCGTCGAAGTCGCCGTGCATCCGCGCGCGCATCGACGCGAAGAGAAGCGGCTGCCAGCGATAGCGCGCGTGCCCGTACTCCGCCGAGAGCCGGAGGATCTCGTCGACCTGACCCTCGAACTCGCCGAAGCTTCCGCGCTGGAGCAAGTCGTTCGCCAGGCGCTGTCGCGCGCGAAGCACCTTCGGCACGTCGCCCGTGCGGAGCGCTCGCTCGAGGAGCTCCTGCCAGAGCTCGATCCGCTCGGCGAGCGGCGCGTAGTCCACCATCGCCGAGCCCGCGGTCACGAGCACCTCGGCGAGGAGCCCGTCGTCGTTCAGCGTGCGCGCTCGCGTGATGACCTCGCGCGCGACGTCGACGATCTGCAGCGGCTCCGGCGCCGGCTGGAGCGCGGCGGCCCGGCGCGCGCCGAGGAGACACGCGAGCGCGGGCTCGCGCCCGTCGAGGAGGGCGAGCGCTTCGTCGAGGAGCGCCGCCAGCGCATGATCGGCGACGCCGGGCCGGATCTGCGCCCCGAGGAGAAGCGCCGCCCGCGCGAACGTGGCCGCTCCCTCGCGCCGGCGAGTGCGCTCGAGAACCGCCTGGCACATCGCCCGCCATGCACCATCACGCCCGGCGCGCTGCGCGAGGGTGGCGACGCGCAGCACCTCCTCGGGGGTCGATGGGAAGGCGACGAGCGTCGTGCGGCGCGCCTCTTCGAGCCGCTCGGCGAGGGCGAAGGCGCGGTCGTACGCGCGCTGCTGCTCGAGTGCATCGATCACGCCGCTGACCAAGCGCAGCGTGGCCTCTTCGTCGCCCGGCTGCACGCCGTCGAGCGCATGCCGCGCGCGAAGCGCAATCACCTCGGGGGCATCGCCCGCTTTCGCGAGCGCAGCCGCCGCGCGCGCGTGGAGCGCCGCCCGTCGCTCGGCGCCGAGCGCCTCGGCAACCGCGTCGCGTTCGAGGATGTGCCCGAACGCAAACAGGCCCGGGCTTCGTTCGACGACGAGCCCGGCCGCGATCGCGGGCGCGAGATCGTCGATCAAGCGCGCCGGCAGGAGCTCCAGCATCCGCGCGGCGTGCCCGGCGGCGAAGTCGCGCCCGAGGATGGCACCGGCTTCGAGCGCGCGCCGCGCCGCGGGCGGGAGGGCCTCCACGCGCTCGATCACGACGTCGCGGATCGCCCCCGGCACCGCGCCCGACTTGAGCCGACGCGCATCCGCGCCGCGCATCATCTCGACGACGAAGAGAGGGTTCCCCTCCGTGCGCTCCGTCAGCGCGCGAAGCTCCTCCTTGCCGAGCGGGCGCGCGGCCCAACGCTCCGCGAGCGCGGACACCGCGGTCGCGTCCAACGGCGCGAGACGGAGCACGAGCCCGCTCCGCGCGAGGCGCTCGAGCCGCTGGCCCGCGCGGGTGTCGATGCGAGCGTCCACGTCGCGCCGGGTGACGACGATCACGAGCGGGAGCGAGCGCACCGGCTGCGACAGGAACACGAGGAGGTCGAGCGTCTGCAAGTCGGCCGCGTGGACGTCCTCGACGATCCACACGGTCGGCGTGGTGAGCTTCGCGAGCGCGTCGAGCACCGCCTCCCACAGCGCGAACGGGCTCGCCGCGCGCTCGGGATCGACGCCCAGCGCGCGGAGCATCGGCGCGATCGGAAAGTAGGGCGGCGCGTCGGCGAACTCCCAGGCGCGACCGCGAATCACCTGGGCGCCGGCGACCGTGCCGGACCAGGTGTCGACGAGCGCGCTCTTGCCGATGCCGGGGGGCCCGCTCACGACGACGACGCGACCGCGCGGGGAGCGCTCGGCGCCCGCGAGATCGCGCCCGCGTGCGTCGGTCGCGACCGCAGCGAGCTCGGAGAGCTCGTGGTCACGCCCCCAAAGCCCGTCAGCCACGGCGCCCCATGCGCCCCAGCATACGGCAGCCTTCAGCTCGGTGCTCCGCGTCAGTTCTTGCGAATCGTGAAGTTCGAGAGCTCGAAGCTCGCGTCCTTCTTCGTCAGCACCGCCACGTTGCCGTGCTCGAAGCCGTGGAGCGTCGTCACCGAGCGCTTCGCCGGGCCGAGACCGAGCGGTCCCTTCCACTGGATCGAGACCTCGATCGTGCTCCCCTTCACCGCGAGGCGGAGGTGGTCGACCGACGGCAGGTCCATGAGCGACCCGATCGGCGTCTCCACCTTGTTCGCGTTGAGCATCATCAGCGTCACGTGCATCGGGTTGCCCGGGATCACGCGCACGCCCGCGCCGAAGCCGTCGCGGCCGGAGTTCGCCCGGACGAGGATGGCGCCGCCGCCTTCGCTCTTGAGGTCCGTCTCGATCACCACGTCGTCCCCGGGGCCCGAGAAGATCACGCCGTCCATCTCGGTCGTTCCGACCACGCGCAGGCGCGGCCCCGTGACCACGCCGACGAGCGGGTTGCCGAGGAGCGGCGTGAGGCTCAGCCCCGCGCCCGTCCACGACGTGCCCGCGGCGACCGGGACACGCACGTTGGCGAGCTGGTTGAACGCCACCGGCTGCCCCTCGCGCTTCACGCCGCTCACGCCGGCGGTGCCGGTGATGTCGCGCGTGAGCTCCCACCGCGTACCGTACGCGGCCCACGCAGCGGCCGCGCCGCTCGGGAACAGTCGCACGCCCGTCACGTCGGCGATGGACGAGCTGCCATCCGCCTCCGCCTTGCCGAGCGCGAGTTGCGTGGCCTGACCCGGGCCCTGCGCCGCGGCGAGGACGCCGAGCGCATCGGAGACGAACGCCATCGTCTCGGTCCGGCCCGCGAGGAACCGCGCCGCCGCCACGTCGATCGTCCGCTGGCCGTCGGCGAGGAGGAGGCCCAACGTCGCCGCGACGGCGCCCTCGGGCGAAGCGTCCGGCAATGCACCGAGCAGGCGCTTCGGATCACCGTTCGCCGCCTGGAAGTCGCGCTGAGCCGCGAGCCGCAGATCACCGCGGTTCGCGAGCACCTGCCGCGTGAGGCGGTTCGCGAGCACGCCCGCGAGCTCACCGATCGGCGCGGCGACCGTGCTGTCGGCAACTTCGTCGGGCGGGAAATTCTTGAGCGGCGCCGTCGAGTCGAACGGCACCTTCACGGTGAGCACGGCACCACGCGCGTGGAGCTCCGTCGGCGCGTCGTCGAAGACGATCGCTTCGACGTCGTCCGTCGTTCCCTTCGCGCGGCGCAGGAGCGCTTGCACCTGCGGGATGCGCGCATCGGCCTTGCCGTTGTCCACGACGAGCAGCCCGCGCTCGACCAGGATCGAGCGCCGGATCACGTCGAGCCCGAGCTTGTCCGACGCGTCGACGCTCTTGGTCGGCGTGTCGGGCTCCATGTCGAGGAGCGCCAGCTGCGCCTGACCACGCACGCGCGCCGCGAGCGGCACGAGCTGCGACGGCCCGCCCTTGAGCCACGCGGCGTGGCGCTCGTAGTGCTCGCCGAGCGCCTTCGCGCATGCCTCGTAGGTCGCCGGGGCGATGCCGGCTTGGGGATCGTGCAGACGCCCGACGGGGTGGCCGTAATTCGAGAGGTCCGCGATGAAGCCGTAAATGCGCACGAGCTCGGCGCCCGCGTCGGCCGCGTCCGGGTTCGCCTTGCCGAAGATCGTGTCCGCGCGAGCGATGAGGCCCTTCACCACCGACAGCACGACGACGTTGCGCGAAGGCGCCGACGAAGCGCCGAACGCGAGGTCGCGGAGAAACGCCTGACGCGCGTCGTTGAACGGCACGGGCGCCAGCGCGTCGACCATCGCCTGGACGGACTCGTCCGCCGTGAGATCGGTCCGGGCGACGAGCGACCGGACCTTCGGGACGTTGGCGAGCTGCGCCGTCCCGACGAACTGCTTGATGATCGCGCCTTCGCTCGGCGTCAGGGTGGCATGCGCAGCGCCCGAGAGGGCCACCAGCGACGCCAACAAAAACACGGTGTGTCGAACGCTTCGCATGGCTTACCCCCCGTCAGACGAGGCTCGCGACGAGTTATTCCTCGTCGCCCTCGCCTTCGGCGTCGTCATCCTCGTCGCCGTCGTCATCGTCGTCGTCGTCATCATCGTCGTCGTCGTCATCGTCGTCATCCGGGAGGTTCGGGAGCGACGCGGACGCCGGCGGGAGCGGACGACCTTCTTTTTCGGCGAGCTGGCGGGCTTTTTCGGCCGCGGCCTTGGCCTGCGCCACCCGCTGCAGGATGGCCTGCTTCGGAGCGATCAGGACCGTCATCGTGCGGCCTTCCATCATCGGCCGGGTCTCGACGTTGGCGAGATCCTCGGTCTGCCCCGTCATCAGGGTGAGCTGCTCCTGCGCCTTCTCGGGGTGCGTGATCTCGCGACCACGGAAGCGCACGGTGAACTTCACCTTGTGGCCTGCCTCGAGGAAGCGGCGCGCGGCTTTCACCTTGAAGGCGATGTCGTGATCGTCCGTCTTCGGGCGGAGCTTGATCTCCTTGATCTCGACGACCGTCTGCTTGCGCTTCGCCTCGCCGGCCTTCTTCTTCTCCTCGTACTTGTACTTCCCGTAGTCGAGGATCTTGCAGACCGGCGGGTCCGTCTTCGGGTTCACCTCGACCAGATCGAGGCCGGCTTCCTGCGCCATGCGCATGGCCTCGTGAGTCTGCATCACGCCGAGCATGGCCCCGTCGGCGCCGATCACGCGTACCTCGGGCACGCGGATACGGTGATTCACTCGGGTCTGAAAGGTTCGTTGATTCTGACGGGGATCGAAGCGAGAGCGACCAAAGGCCATGTGCGGGAACGGACTCCTGGTGTACCGGGGGGAGAGATTTCGGACGGCCATCCAACGACGCCCCGGACCGCGCAGCAAGGAAAAAATGCTAGCGTCGATGAACCAATGGCGGAGACGCTCGCGGAAGTCGCCGATCGGTTGTTCCGGAGCTTCCTCGCGCCGCTCGTCCTCGGGGGCGAGCTCCGACCCGGCCGGCCGATCGGCGCGAAGACCGCGCTCGCCATGGCGGGGCAGCTCCACACGGACCCCGATCTGGGTTCTCACGTCGAGATCGCGCGCCTCCGGATCGCCCGAAAGCTCGTTCCTCTCGATACGTTCCTGACGCCAGGCGAGCCCGGCGTCGCGCCGGGCACCCCCAACCGCGAGGAGTGGGCGCTGGCCGCGGCCCTCCACGACGTGGTCCAGGCGGCGCACCCCGGCTGGAGCGGTGTCTTCCGCTCGAACGCGGGTCCCTCGCGGCTCCTCGACCTCGCGGGCGCCACGTTGGACCGGATCGGGCCCGTCAGCGACGTTCGCGAGGCCCTCGCCCGTCACACGTGGTTCTCGCGGGTGCTCGAGATCGGCCGCATCGACACGAAGGTGAGCTGGTGGGTGGGCTCGCAGACGTTCCTCGGGACGGAGCCGCCGGGCCGGCTCCAAGCGTGGCCGGAGCTCCGCCGCGTACGGGTCGAGCGGGAGACGCAGCCGCTCGTCGAGCTCCCGGGCGCGGGTGGAAAGGTCGACGGGGCGCGCTTCGCCCTCGCGGTCGACCGCTTCCTCCGCGCGACGCCGCTCACCGATCTCGCCACCGCCGCGCGGGCGAAGCCGGTCTTCGGGTGGACGCCCGAGACGATCGCGCTGATCTCGATGCGGGGCGGGCGCACCCTCGCCCTCCGCGCCCTCCGGACGTCCCACCCGATCGACGTCGACGTGGCGCTCGGCCGGGCGCTCCGAACCCTGGTCCTCAAGAAGGCGCTGCAGCCGCTGACCATCGTCCTCGGCTTCCTCGGCGAACGTATGCTGGGCGCGTTCGAGGAGACCCTGATGACGGGCGCGCAGCTCCCCGAGACGAGCGACCAGGACGCGGTGTTCGCCCGGGCGATCGGGGCCTACGGCGCCCGGCAGCTCCTCGAGGCCGCGCTCCCCTCGTATTCGGCGCGGGACGTGGACCTCCTCCGGCGGCAGATCGCCCGCCACGAGGTCCGGGCCCACGTGGAGCCGGTGGCCGGCCTCCTCGAGGCGCGCTGAACCGAGCGCTTGTATCGCGAAAGTCGGCCGTGATATTCCAATGCGCGATGAAAAAGGCCGTCGCCCTCGTGCCGTTCGCGTCGCTGTGCCTCCTGGCCGTCATCCCGGCGTGCGGGAGCAACGACGACCCGTACAAGCCTCTCCCCGCGTTCTCCGGGCGCAAGGCGAGCCTGCCTTCGGTGCCGACGCTCCCGAGCGACAAAATCAAGGATGGCGACGCGTACACGGTCTACGGCGCGTACCACCACCTGAACTCGATCATCCACAACCAGGATGTGACGGCGAAGGACATCTCGCTCATCGGCTGGATCGTCGACACGAACATGACGACCGTCGACAAGTGCGCCATCCACAAGACCGGCAAGAAGGATCCCGACGGCTGCGTCACGGCGATCCCGTACTTCACGCTGTCGGACAAGAAGGACGGCAAGGCCGACTCGAAGGCCCCCAAGATTCGCGTCATGGGTTGGGCCTCGAACTTCGCGAACGTGTTCGACGCGCTCGAGAAGTACAAGACGCTGAAGGAGCCGCCGAAGGAGCTCTACAAGGACGAGCTCTGGGCGATGGACGTTCCGTTCCCGCTCCCCGCGGTCGGCGCGCGCGTGAAGGTCACCGGCAAGTACGGCGTGAACTTCGGCAAGTCGTCGGCAGGCGTCGAGGCCGATCCGGTCTACGGCATCATGACCTACGACAAGATCGAGTACCTCGAGCAGGCGCCGGAGCCGGCGTCGTTCCCGCAGCTCAAGGCGAAGTGATTTCGCCGAGGCCTTCGAGCTAAGGCCTCATCGACTTCGGTCGCCGCGATCTCCGCGTCGACGCTTCTTGCGTCGGCGCCGGGAGCACGCGCCTGACCTCCGCCTCGCGCACGACGTCGCCCTCGCACACCGCGACGATGCGGTGCACGAGCGCGGCGAGCTCAGCGTCCTCGCCCTCGAACGGGTGCTCGACGAGCACGGCGAACGCCGCATCGTCGATCCCGATCGGGCGCCCGCGCACGCGCAGGCCCTCGCGCGCGAGACGGTCGGTGAGGATGGCGCGGATGTCCTCCGGCCGATCCGCGATCCCCGGCAAGCGAATCGCTTGCTCCAGCGCCTCGCCGAAGCGCGACGCGAGGATCGCATCGAGCCTCCCCTCGCCTTCGAGCAGGCGTGGCTCGGGCACCGAGGTCAGGTAGGGAACCACGTCGAGCGGCTCCGCGCGCTCCCACGGCGTGCGGCGCTCCGCGAGCGCTTGGCCCACGAGCCGCTGCACGTCGAGCGGGAGCGCGGCACCGTCGACGAGCACCAGCGCGCCCTTGTCCGCGAGCGCCAGCGGTGACGTCACGGGATCGCGCCAGCGATCGAGATCGTGCTCGCGCGTCGCGGTCCCGTCGACGACGACGAGCGGTCCCTCTTTGCGCGCGCCCGCCAAGTGCGCGCGCGCGATGTACGGAACCGGGTCCACGCCGCTCTTCGCCCACACGACGATCGGCGCGCCCTGACGCGTCGCGCGTTCGAGCGCGTCGTACGCGAGCCGAGACGCCGCCGCGTAGATGCCCACCGTCGCCGGGCGCGCCAGCCGCGCCGCGGCGCCGACGTGGGCGGCGCGCTCGCGATGAAGCTCGTGCTCGAAGCGCTCCGCGCGCGCCTCCGCCTCGCTCGCGATGCGGGTCGCGTCCCGCTCGCGCTCCAAGCTGCGCGCGAGCGCGCTCTTCGCCGCGGCCGCACCCGCGAGCCGGGCGGCGAGCTCCCCGAGGCGCGTGACCTCTTCGAGCGACATCGGCTCCACGCGGTGACCGCGCGGGAGCACGAGGACGCCCTCGACCTCGCCGTCGCGCGTGACGAGCACCGCCCCGAGCATGTTCCGATCGTCGAGCCAGCGCGCGAGCGGACGGAGCGAGGGCCGCCGCACCTCGAGCGACACGAGCACCGCCGTGCGCACCGTGAAGAGCGGCTCGGCGCGGGCGACGGAGACGAGCTCCGCCGGGAGCTCTGCGTCGCGCTCGTGCGGGTACCCGGCCGCGTCCACGGTGAGCACGCGCGCGGGCGTCAGCGTCCACAGCTCGGCCGGCGGCGCATCCGGACCCGCCGCGCGGCGGAGCACGCGGAGCGCGTTCGTGAGCGAGTCGTCGGGCGACGAGCGCAGGAGCTCCGCGGTCGCTTCGTCGACGGCGTGGAGGAGCGCGCCACCGGCCGGAAGGAGCGGCCCCTCGAAGAAGCGCCCGACGTGCCCGACCGCGAGCGCGAGGGTCACCGCCACGAGCACCACGACGCCCGCGACGTGCGGTGCACCGGCCGCGGCCACCGCCGCGAGGATCACGATCCCGCCGCCCACGAGCGCCAGCGTCGCCACGCGCCGGACGAAGCGCGTGATCCGGACGGGCTCGCCACGCACCAGGATCGCCGCGATCACCACCGACAGGATCGGCGGCGCGAGGTGGGTGATGGTGTGCGTCGACGCGGCATCCGTGACGAGGAACGCGGCGCCGACGAGCGCGCCCGCGAGCAGCGTCTGCGCCCCCGCGCCGAGCCGCTCCGCGGCGCCGAGCTCGTGGCGCCGGTCGAGGCGATGCTTGGAGAGCATGCCGAACGCGACGAGGACCGCCGTCGGTCCGGCGAAGAGCGCCACCGTCTCCGCCGTGCGGTGGTGTGCGGCGACGAGCGCGATGGCGATCGCGTACGGGAGCGCGGCGACGACGTAGCCCGGCCACGCGGCGCCGAGCTCGCGCGCCCCGAGCCCGCCGAGGCTCGGCACGACGTGGACCGCGCGCCGCGCCGCGACGGCGCCGACCGCGCCCGCGACCAGGGCCACGATCTCGATCGCGGGGCTCGGGGGCTTCCCGAGCACGATCGCCACCACGCAGGCGACGGCGAACAGGGCGACCCCGACGACACGCTCCCGGAGGGTCGCGGCGAGGCCCGCCAGCACCATCGCGACGAGCGCACCGCCCACGATCCGGGGCCCCATGCCCCCCTCCCGCGAGGCGGAGACCGCCACGAGGTAGGCCACCGCTGCGAGGGCGGGGACCAAGCCGGGATGGCGCCGAAGGAGCGCGAGCACGGCGCAGCGTACCATGTGTGCCGCGCTGGAAAAGGTGCGGGATTCGTGGTCTGGTTCTCCCTGCATGTCGAACGCGGCCACCGTCTCGCGCCGCCCGCCTCCGCGGGTGGACCCGCCCCCGGCGGAAGACGCACGCCGTCTGCGGCGCCGCGCGCTGTTCGCGCTCGGGCTCTCGCGCGCGTGGGAAGGCGTGCTGCCGAAGATCGGGCTCGCCCTCGGCGTGATCATCACGCTCTTCATGCTCGGCATCGCGCTCACGTCGGCCCGCCGCGCGGTGGACCTCACGCACGTCGCGCCCGCCACGGCTTCGCTCCTCGCGTGGGGCTCCGGTGTGCTCACCGCGTTCGCGGGTGCGGCGCGCGTCTTCGAGCGCGATCGGACCGACGGCATCCGCGTGCTGCTCGACGCGCGCGGGCGCGGCGTCATGTCGTACGTCGGCGCGCGCGCAGGCGGGCTCGCGCTGCTCCTGTTCGTGCCGGTCGCGCTGGGCTCCGCGCTCACCGGCCTCGCCGCGGCCGCCGCAGCGACCGAGTGGGCGCGCACCGTCCAGGCGCTCGAAGGCACGATCGCGGCGCTCGCCTACTCCTTGGCCTTCGCGGCGATCCTCGCCCCCGTCGCGCTCGCCGCGCTCGGCGCTCGCTCGCGTGCGGGCGGGTACGGGCTCTTGTTCCTCGTCCTCGTGATGCCGGCGATCCTCTCCGGCCTCACGTCGAAGCTCGTCCCCGAACCGTGGGGTGGCCTCGTCTCGATCCCCGGTGCGGTCGACGGCGTCCGCGACGGGCTCATGCCTCCCTACGATCCGCTCGGGACGCTCCGGGCGCTCATCGTGCTCCTCGTCCTCGGTGGCTTGGCCGTTCTGGTCGTCCGCCGGCAGCTCGCCCGCGACGCGCGCGACCAGGGCAGGAGCGCATCGTGACCGCCGAGCGCCCCGTCGTCGAAGCGAAGAACCTCGTCGTGCGCGACGGACCCGTCGAGACGAAGCCGATCACCTTCGCCATGGAAGCGGGAGTGCACGCGCTCCTCGGTCGGACCGAAGACGGCCCCGTCGCCGTGCTCCGCGCGCTCGCCGGCGAGCTCCCCTTCCGCGGCGCAGCGCTCGTGCACGGCGGACCACCGTCGGCGGCGCGCAAGCGGATCGCGTTCGTCCCGCGCGACGTGAAGCTCCCCGAGAGCCTTCGCGTCCACGAGATGCTCGACCTGGCCACGACGGTCCGCGGCGGCACGCCGGCGAAACCCGAGACGGTGCTCGGCGCGCTCGGCGTCGAGAACCTCGCCCAACGGCCGATCGCGGGACTGCGCCCGATGGAGCGCCGCGCGGTCGCGCTGGCAGAGGCGCTCGCGTCGAACGTCGTCGACGTGCTCCTGATCGAGGAGCCGTTCGCAGAGATGGAAGCGAGCGCCTGCTCTCGCCTCGCGGCGGCGATCGCAACGAAGAAGGGCTGCATCGTCGTGGCGACGGCGTCCACGCGCGATGCCCGCCTCCTCGCGAAGGACTTCCTGGTCCTCGAGCGCGGCAAGCCCGTCCAGGTGAGCACCTTCGAGGACGCCGCGCGCCGCGTGCACGGCGGCTCCGTCCGCTTCCGGCTCCAGTTCGAGGATGCCCGCGCGTGGCTCGTCGCCGCAGCGGCCGAGCCCACGCTCCGCCGGCTCGCGCTCGATGGCGACGCGGTCGTCGTCGAGGGCGACGATCCCGACGAGGTCGCGCGCGCGATCGGGCGCGCGGTCGTCGCGTCCAAGGCCGAGGTGAAGCTGATGACCCGCGACGTCCCCGCGCTCGACGAGCTTCGCGCGTCGTTCGCAGGCCAGTACGCGGGCGTGTATCAAGCCGCGGTGGCGCAGGCGAAGGCGGGTGGTCCGCCGAGCGCGCGCGGCTCCGCTCCGCCGGCCTCGCTCGGCGCGCCGCCCACGCCGACCCCGCGCCTCGGGGGTGACGGATGATGCTCGCGCTCGCCAAAGTGCCCCTCACCCGCATCACGCGCTCCCCGCGCGGGTGGCTCCCCATCTTCGGGTGGAGCGCGCTCGCGATCGTCAGCGCGTTCGTCGTCGGGCGCCACGCCGGCGCCGACCGTGCGCTGCTCGGCGTGTTCGCGCCGTTCGTCCTCCCGCTCGTCGCGTACGGGCTCGTCGCTGCTGCGTTCGGCGGCGAGCGCGTCGGGGACTCCGGTGCACCGCTCCGCGCGTTCGGTGCACCCGGGTCCCAAGTCGCGCTCGCCGGCGCGCTGATCGCGCTCGTCACGAGCGCGCTCGCGGGTGCGCTCCTCGCGGTCGTCCTCGTCGCGATCGGCCACGGCCCGCTCGACCCGCCGCTCGGCGGCGACGCCCTCACGAGCGCCTGGATCGGCGCGCTCGGCGGCGCCGCCTACGCGAGCGCGTTCTCCGCGGGCGCGTGCTTCGGTCCGCGCGGGTCGGGTCGGAGCGTGATGCTCTTCTTGAACTGGCTCTTCGGGTCCGGCCGCGGAATGGCGGCGCTGCTGCTCCCGTACGCCCACGTCCGCAGCCTGCTCGGGGGCGACCCCGCGGCAGCGGTCGGGCAGCACGGGAGCGTCGTCGCCCTCGTCGCCGTCACGGTGCTCGGCCTCGCCGTCGTCGCCTGGCGCGGCCGCAAGTAGCTCAGAGCATCCCGAGCGCGTCGGCAGCGACGCCGAAGCACGCCATCGAGGCGGAGCCGATGAGGGCGAACAGGATCCGGGCCTTGAGCTGGGCGTCGAACGTCATGGTGCGATCGTAGGAAGCGGCCCGGCGCGGGGCCAAGTTCCCTCATTTCAGGCACGCCGTCGGCACCACCATCTCCTTCGTGCTCGACGACCGGATCCACTCGATCGTGATCGCGTCCCCGGGCGCGAAGCCCACGATCCGGAACGCGGCGACGGTGGTCGCTGCACCGCTCGTGGGAGCGCGCTCGACCCGCTGGTAGTAGGTGTGGTTCGCGTAGGCCTGCAGCGCGTCGTGCTTTCCCCAGTTCCCGGTCGGGAAGCTCGACGGGTCGACGGTCTTCGGCACCGAGCCGAGCGCGACGTCGCCCAGGTCGACGATCCACCCGCCGTCGCCTGCGGAGAGCTCGTTCATGAGGAGGTCGCCCTCGTAGTAGAGCTCGTACAGGTTGCGCGTCGCGTTCGCGTCTTGCGTCCCGAGCGCGAAGCTGAAGGCGCACGCGGGCCAACCGTGGGCGTTGCGATCCCCGAGCGTGACCTTGCCGTGGCGCCGTGCGCACGGCTCCCCGCTCACCGGGTCGATGCCGGGCGAGCTCGTGCCGCCGTCGCCGGTGGGGGTCGGTCCGATGGTGCCTACGTCGACGGCGCCGCCGCACGCGAGCGCTGCGAGCGGGGTGAGCGACAGGAGAAGAAGAGCCGCGATGCGCTTCGTGTTCATGGGCGGCCTCCTCACGTTCCACACGCGGTGGGCACGACCATGACGTCAGGATCGGGCGAGCGCACCCATGCGATCTTCGCGCCGTTCCCGTCGACGGACTCGACGCGGAACGCGGCGACGAGCTTCCCCGCCGTCCGAACGAGGCGCTGGAAGTACGTGTGCCCGGCGGTCACGGTGACGAGGTCGTGCCCGCCCCACGGGTCGACGGGGAAGCCGCTGGGATCGACCGTCTTCGGCAGCGCGGCGAGGGGGACGTCCCCGAGATCGACGAGGAAGCCGCCGGGGTCGCCCGACACGAGCACGTTCTCGATCGCGCCGCGGTCGTAGCAGACGTCGAAATTCCCGTTCGAGACGCTCGTGTCCTGCGTCGCGAAGCGGAAGCTGAACGCGCAGGCCGGCCAGCCGGCGACCTCGCGCGGGCGGAGGAGCGCCGTCCCGCGGAGGGACGAGCACGGCATGCCGCTCACGGGATCGAGGGGCCCCGCGTCGGCGGTGCCATCGCGGTCGGGAGACGCATCGGACGTGGTGATGAAGCCGACGTCGACGGCGCCGCCGCACGCCGCGAGGAGAGGTGGGAGCACGAGAAAAGAACGAGCGAAGCGAAGGTTCATGGCCGGTGAGTGCGCCTCACCCACCCCTCTTATGAAAAAAAGTGGAGGCCCGGTCAAACCCGCGGGCGTACGCTCGGAGCATGGCCCCGACGGTCGTCAGCCGCGCCGACTTCGAGTCCGGGATCGCCCACGTGGAGCGGTCGGTCGACGATCCCCGCGCCGGCATCTACGGGCGCGACTCCATCACGTGGCGGGTCGGGCGCGAGTCGGCCCTCTTCCTCTCCGCCGGCTCCGCATCGCTCCTCCAGCTCGCGCACCCCTACGTCGCGCACGCGATCGCGCAGCACTCGCGGACGCAGGCCGACCCGATGAAGCGCTTCCAGCGCACCTTCTTCCACGTCTATCGGGTGGGCTTCGGGGACCTCTCGCGGGCGGTCGCGTCGGCGCGGCAGATCTTCACGGTCCACCAGCACATCACGGGCGAGATCGGCGAGGATCTCGGCCGCTACCGCAAGGGCGACCGCTACGCGGCGCTCGATCCGGACGCGCTCTACTGGGTGTACGCCACGCTCGTGCACGGCGCGCTCGCCACCTTCGAGCTCGCCGTCCGCCCACTCACGCAGGACGAGCGCGAGCGTTACGTCCGCGAGTCGCACCACTTCGCGCTCCTCTTCGGCGTCCCGCGCGCGATGCTCCCTCGGAGCCACGCGGAGTTCGTCTCCTCGTTCGACGACTGGGTCGCGTCGGATCGGATCGCGGTCGGCACGATCGCGCGCGACGTGGGGCGGTTCCTCCTCCACCCACCGCGCCGGATCCCGCGCGCGATCGCGCTCTCGTTCCGCCCCATCACGCGCGCGCTCCTGCCTCCCCGCATCCGCGAGGCCTACGGCGGGACGACGCTGGCCGACGGCGCCGTGCTCCGCGGGGCCGCGCTCCTCACCAAGACCGTCTACGCGGCGATGCCGGCGCGCCTGCGTTGGGTGCCGGCGTACCACGACGCGCAGCGCCGCCTCGCCGGCGACGCGTCGCGCGAGCGCGTCGGACGTTGGTTCCACCGCCGCGCGCTGCAGGTCGTGCTCGGGCCGGGCTGAAGCGGACGAGCTTCAGCCGCCGAGTCGCTCGCGCAGCACCTTCGTCAGATCGATCATCCGACCCTGGAGCTGGAAGGAGCCGTCTTCCTGCTTCTTGCAGCCGTGGATCTTCACGCGCACGGTCGTGCCGTCCTCGAGCGTCCCTTCGAGCCGCGACCCCGGCGGTGACGGGATCGTCGAGCGGAGCGTCGCCGCTTCGCCGGTGAGCGTCTCGAGCTTGCCCTCCCCGCCCTTCGTCCACTTGATCGCGGTCAATCGCCCTTCCTCCCGCGCGCCACGGCCTCGCGCGCCTCGCGGTCGGCCGTCTTCTTCGCGATGTCGGCGCGCTTGTCGTGGTGCTTCTTGCCTTTGCCGACGCCGAGCTCGACCTTGGCCGTCCCGTCCTTGAAGTAGATGCGGACCGGCACGACGGTGTAGCCGCCGCGCTGGGTCGCGTCCTTGATCGCCTCGATCTCGCGCTTGTGGAGCAGGAGCTTGCGCGGACGGCGCGGCTCGTGGGGGAACGCCTTCGCCTGCTCGAACGGGGCGACGTAGAGCTGCTTGAGGAAGACCTCGCCGTTCTCCTCCGACGCGTAGGCGTCGCTCACGTCGACCTTCCCGGCGCGGAAGGACTTCACCTCGCTGCCGAGGAGGACGATGCCGGCCTCGTACCTCTCCTCGATCGTGTAGTCGAAGGTCGCTCGCCGGTTCACGACGACGAGCTTCTCGCCCCCCTTCTTCTTGTCCGATTTCTCAGCGGTCACGGCGGCGCACTATAGACCTTTTCCGGTGGACTCCGGGGGCGCACGGTCATGGAGCCGGAACGCCAGCACGAGCGCCGGCGGAAGGAGGACGACGTCCAACCCGAAGAACAGGAACGCGTGCGCCGGCAGCGCCAGGCAGGCGAGAAAGGTCACGAACAAGAGCGCGGCCATCGGCCAGAGGTGGGGGAGGAGCGCGACCGTGGTCGTCACGATCACCACCAGGAGGACCAGGATGTCGAACGTCAGCGCCGTGGAGATCGGGAAGCTCAGCACGGTGGCGGCGAGGCGGCTAAGCAGCATGCTCGCCGAGCCGAGCACGAAGAGCGCAGAGGCTCGCCGATTGAAGGCGTTCACGAGGAGCCGCTTCCGCATCAACCCGATCATGATCAAGCTCCCGGCGAAGATCGCGGCGGCGACGAAGAGCATGTCCCGCGGGCGGAGCGCGTCGGCCTTGAGCACGATCGAGCTCGCGCCGACGACGCTCGCGAGAGCGTAGACGGCGATCGCGATCGCGCGCTGGGTCGACCCGAGGCTGATGTCCTGATCGCGCGCGAGCGCGCGGAGGCGCTCGTGCTCCTTCGCTTCTTTCTTCCGCGCCGCCCGGACCGCATCGACGCGCGCACGAAGCTCGTCGGGCACGCGACCGAGCTCCGCCAGCTGCGCCTCGGCCGCCTCGACGTGCCCCTGCCGCAGCTCCAGCTCCGCCGCGAGCTCGATCGCGCGGGCGCGATCGACCTTCGCGACTTCGTTCTCCGGCCACTGACGCAGCGCTTGCTCGAACCCGAACCGCGCCTCGTTCGCGAGCCGGTACGCGCGCGAAAGCTCCGCCGGGGCGGCATCCGCTGCGGAGCCCGCGAGCAACTCGCGGAGCGCCGCGCTGCGCTCGCGTGCCTCGTCGGCGAGCGCCACCGCGCTGCGGTGTTGCAGGTAGGAGACGAGCGCCAACCGCAACGCCTCCGCCGACTCGAAGCGCGCAGCCGGATCGCGCGCGGTCGCGCGGTTGCAGATCGCGGCGAGCTCCGCCGGGACGTGCGCGCCGTACTCGTGCGGCACCACCAACATCGCCGCCGTGAGGACGGCGGCGACGTTCGGACCCGCGTTGCGCGGCTCCCCCGTGAGCGCCGCATGCAACGTGGCCCCGAGGAGGAACACGTCCGTGCGCGGATCGACGTTGGCCCCGGTCACCATCTCCGGCGCCATGAACGCGGGCGTGCCCGCGAGCGTGGGGTACGGGAGCCCGCCGCTCGCCGGGTCGAAGCGGCGCGCGATCCCCCAATCGACGAGGTAGACCTCGCCGAACGCGCCGACCATCACGTTCTCCGGCTTGATGTCGAGGTGGAGGACTCCGCGCGTGTGGGCGAACGCCACCGTGCGGCAGACCTGCATCACGATCTCGACGTGCGCCACGGTCCGGTCGCCCGGCCGCGCTGCCCACGCGCCGTGGGTCGGCGCGGCGATGAGCGTCTCCCAATCGACGCCCTCGACGCGCTTCATCACCAGGACCGGTGCACCCTTGGTGTCGAGGCCGAGCGCGTGGACCGGCACGACCCCCGGATGCTCGAGCGTGCCGGCGATCCGCGCCTCGCGAACGAGCGCCGAGGCTGCCCCTTCGGACGCGCCCTCGCGCGTCGTCTTCACGGCCACCTCGCGCTCGAGGGAGCGCTGAAAAGCGAGCTCGACCCGGCCCATCCCGCCCTCGCCGAGCAGCGACCGCAGCTCGAGGTCCGACGGGGCGGCGCCCGCGGAGCTCGCCGCCGGTCCGCGCGCCGGATCGGCGCTCCCGAGCGAGATGAGCGGCAGGCGCGACTCCGACGCCGCGGACGCCACGCCTTGCGGCTTGATCGTGTGCGTCGGAGACGCCTCCAGCGTGCGCGCGAGGCCGAGCTCCCCGAGCCGCTCCTCCAGCGTCGCGCGCAGCGTCGGGTCGAGCATGCTCCAACTCTACCGCGAGTGCGCGACGGACGAGATCCACGCGACGATCGTCTCGTGCGCGGGCGACGCGATCGCGCGCTCGTCGAAGGCCATCATCGGACAACCGGGCGCCGGCGCGAACACCTTCTCGTCGAGCTTCTCGCGCGTGCGGCGCGCCTGGAGCGTGATCGTCTGCGTCTCTTTCTCGAGCGGGTACTTCTTCCCACCGGCGAAGGGACAGGTCGCGCCGCCGCCGCTCTCGACCTTGCTCGTCACCACCGCGATCCAGTCGATCTCCGCCAGCGTCTGCGCGGGTCCGACGACGTCGTCCGCGCGGGCGGGGTCGAGCAGGTACGTGGTGTGCGCGGCCGGCGCAGCTCCCTCGCCTTCGAACACGAGCCCGTTCTTGGCGGCGTGCGCCATCAGCGCCTCGACCACGAGCGGCGGCGCGTTGCCCGGCGGCAACGTCGTCTTCACGACTGCGCCGTCGGGGAGCTCGATCACGAGCGGCACGTTCGCGGGCATCGGCACGTCGGGCGGAAAGAAGCGCCCCGCGTCGACGTCCTGATGGAATACCGCCACCGCCCCCATCCACCCGAACACGGACGAAGGGACACTGCTCGCGTCCACCGAATCCGCCTTCGCCGTCCCGACGACGAAGCGCGTGCCCGCCGGCCACCCCACCGGCGCCAGCTCCGCACCGCTCGCGCCCCACGTGACCTGGAGCTTCCAGTCCGCGTGGCCATCGGTCACGAGCTCCTTGCCCTCCCAGCGGACGTTCGGCGGCGGCGGCGGACCTGCCTCGACGGGCGGGGGCGGCGCCGGCTTGGAGCACGCGAGCGCGCAACCGCCGATCAGGAGCCCCCACCATCGCGTCGCCATCGGAGCGGTATAGCCGACTTCGCGCGAGCGCGCCCCGCGTGTTAGACGACCCGGCGATGCGCCCCTTCGTCGCTCCCGTTCCCCCGTCCGACTCGAGCGGCTCCACGGCGCGCTCGCTCCAGTTCACGATGGAGAAGATCGAACGCTCCGCGACGTTCCCCGTGTTCGGAGTCGACCGCTGGGCCGTGCGAGACGCGGCCGGCGTCGCCAAGCGCGACGTCTGGACGTTCGCGATGCGCGACTGGGTGAACGTCGTCGCCGTGACCGAGGACGACGAGCTCCTCTTGGTCTGGCAGTGGAGGTTCGGCTCGCAGAGCGTGACGCTCGAGACCGTCGGCGGAGTCGTCGAGGACGGCGAGGACCCGGCGGCGGCCGCGATCCGCGAGCTGCGCGAAGAGACGGGCTACGAAGCGGCGCGCTGGTCGAAGCTCGCGACGACCCTCGCGAACCCTCCGCTCCAGGGGAACACGATGCACGTGTACCTGGCCGAGGGGGCGCGCAAGGTCGCTGCGCCGCGCTTCGACGAGCACGAGGACATCGCGATCGCGTTGGTCCCGCGCGAGCACACGGCGCGGCTGCTCGACGAAGGTCACGTGACGCACGCGCTCTGTCACGTGGGGCTGGGAGCCCTGCTCCGCCGTCAGCGGTAGCACGCGGTCGAGCGGACCACCTTCCCGGCGTCGTCGAACAACATCGTCTCCGCCGCGCGGCGTCCGTCCTCGCCGCGGTAGAGCAGCGTGAGGGAAGCGTGGCCGACGAACGTCGCCTCGAGCTCGAACGTCAGGTTCGGGCGCCGAGCGAGGCCCTGCGTCCAGTAGGCGCGGAGCGCCGGGATGCCGCGCACGACGCCATCGCCCGTGATCACCTTCGCCTTCGGCGAGTTGAAGACGATCTCCTCTGCGTAGTGCGCGAGGATGCGATCGAGATCGTGCGAGTTCCAGTCGGCGATCCAGGAAGCAGCGAACGCGTCGGAGTCCATGCGCCGTCGATAGGGCACGTGGGCCCCGCGGGCAACCGCTCAGCGCGGCGAGCTCGACGTGTCGTGCTCGGGCAGGAGCCCCTCGGTCATCTCGAAGAGCGCCGAGCGCAGGAAGCCGCGCCCGTCCCCCACGCCCATCGAGAGCGCGACGCGGCGCAGGTCGTACGCGAGCACGCCCGCGTGCGGGTAGCGCGCCTTCGGATCGGGGGCCGTCGCGCGCTCGAGGATCATGCCGAGCCCGTCGGGCAGGAGCGGCTCGCGCACGGAGCGGTGCACGTCGCCCGCGCGCGCGAGATCGAAGATCTTCGCGTCGCTCACGGCGTCCGGGAACCGCGGCCCGCGCAGCATCTCGTGCAGCATCACGCCGAGCGCGAACACGTCGGAGCGCGCCTCGCTCCGCGCGCCCTGCACGACCTCGGGCGCGATGTGCGTCATCGTCGCCCGCGCCGAGAGCGCCGCCGGCCGGATCCCGGACGAAGCCATCCCCGCTGCGCGCAGGCCGAAGTCCGACACCTTGACCTCGCCGTTCCACGACAAGAGCACCTGGCGCGGCGAGAGATCGTGGTGAGACATGTTGAGGACGATGCCCTCGGCGTTCTTGGACGCGCGGGCGCCCGAGAGACCCTCGGCGATCTCGACCGCGAGGAAGAGCGCGAGATCGATCGGGAGCTTGCGACCGACGCGCCGGTAGGCGCCGCAGAACGCGTCGAGCGAGCAGCCCTCGACGAGCTCGGTGATGACGTAGGGGTGCTCGCCCATCACGCTGAGCTCGTGCACCTCCACCACGTTCGGGTGGCGAACGTGCGCCGCGTGGCGCACCGCGCGCGCGATCGCGGCAGAGCCGTCGCCGTCGGACGCGAAGAGCGTGTCGAAGATCTTCGCGGCGACGCGCCGCCGGACCCCGTAGACGCTCTGGAGCTCGGCGACCCTAACGACCCCCAGCGTCCCGCGCCCGACGACGGGTCCGAGGACGAGCCGACGTGTCCCTTCGAGCAGGAGAAGCTCGGGCTGATCAGGGTGCGCCGCCGGCGTGGGGGACCGCATGGAATCGAGATATTTTCATTGCAAACGGTGAACCACGCGCGCGGGCGCCCCTCGCGGCGCCACGCGAGCCGAAGAGCGCTCGTGCCACACCCGAGAATCGATGGACTATTTGCCGATCCCGCGCGCGTTTCTCGGCGCGGACCCCCTCTCTGCCGCCTGGCGCCGCGCCGGCATTGGGCAACGGGGGATCCACACGCCGGATCCGCCTGGAATCGGAGGAATTTCCGCCGATCTGGTCCCATCTGCGCTTCGGTGCGATACCTCCGGACATGGAGCGTCGCCACGCGGCCCCCCGATTCCACCTCTTCGTGTGCTCCAACGAGCGCCCCGCGACCGATCCGCTCGGTGAGGGCTGCGGCGCGCGCGGAGCGAAGGTGTTCGCCGCGCTCAAGGAAGAGGTCGCGAGCGCCCGCGCGTACGGTACCGTCTGGGTGACGCGAACCCACTGCCTCGGCATTTGTCCCAAAGAGGGATGCACGGTGGCGAAGTGGGGGACCGGCACCGAGGGCGAGATCGTCAGCGGCGTCGACGAGCCCCGCGCGCGCGAGCTCGTCCGGTCGCTCCTCCGGCTCCCGTCTTGACCCCAGAACCCAACCTGCCATGACCCTCGCCGAACTCGAACACCTCATCGAAGAAATGGAAGAGCTCCAGCTCGGCAAGGTCGCCGACCTCGCGCGGCGGCTGAAGCCGGGCCTCACGCTCGAGGACATCCGCAACCCGCACGACTTCCCCGAGCTCGACGATCCGGACTGGCACTACCAGGACGGGATCCTCACCGGCATCCAGAGCGTGCGCTCGATGGTGCGGGCGCGGCTTCGCGAAGCGGAGCAGGAAGAGGAGCGCAAGCGATGAGCAAGAAGGACAACCCGTTCTCGAAGCTCAAGGACGTGAAGCTCGGCGAGCCGACGAAGGCGAAGCCCAGGGCCACGCCCGCGAAGGCGCCGAAGGTCTCCGCCGAAGACGAGGCGCTCGCCTTCCAGCGGATGATGAGCGGCGTGACGCCCCTCGCCGGCGGTCCGACGCGGATCCCTGCCAGCGGCACCCCCGCCGGGGCGAGCCCGACCAAGCGCGCCGCCGAGCACGCCCGCGCAAACGCCGCGCGCGAAGAAGAAGAGGTCCACGCCCGGCTGGACGCGCTGGTCGAGTCGCGCTTCGAGGTCCAGGACGACGGCCGCCGCGCCGAGGGCCGCCGCGCCGACGTGCCGCCGGACGTGGTCCGCAAGCTCCGCCGTGGGCATTTCCCGGTCGACGGTCGGCTCGACCTGCATGGGCTCGGCGCGGCCGAAGCGCGCACCACGCTCGAGGCCTACCTGCGCGAGATGCGCGCCAAGCGCGAGCGTTGCGTGCTCGTCATCCACGGCAAGGGCACCCACTCGCCGGGCGGGGTCGGCATCCTCCGCGGCGAGCTGTCCGCATGGCTGAGCGAAGGGCGCGCCGCGGCCTCGGTCGACGCGTTCGCCACGGCGCACGGCGAGGACGGCGGCGAAGGAGCCACCTACGTGCTGCTGCGCCGCTGACGCGACCGTGCCGCCCCGTGATGGTCGATGGTTGACGCACAGCGGCGCGATCGACATTGGCCCCCTAGCCCTCGCGCGAGCGAGATACTAGGCTCCGCTCAGCCATGGTCGACAAACTCTCGAAGATTTGGATGGATGGCGAGCTCGTCGATTGGGACGCCGCCAACGTCCACATCCTCACGCACTCGCTCCACTACGGTCTCGGCGCGTTCGAAGGGATCCGTGCCTACAAGCGCGCGGACGGCGCCACGTACGTCTTCCGGCTCCGCGAGCACATCGACCGACTGTTCGATGGCTGCAAGATGACGCTGCTGAAGCCGGAGTTCTCGAAGGAGCAGGTCTCGAAGGCGTGCTGCGACTTGCTGCGCGCGAACAAGATGGAAGAGGGCTACCTCCGCCCGATGGTCTACGTCGGCGACGGCGCGATGGGCATCTACGCGCCGAACAACCGCGTGCGCACGACCGTCATCGCGTGGAAGTGGGGCGCGTACCTCGGCGAAGAAGCGCTGAAGAACGGCATCCGCACCAAGATCAGCTCCTACGCGCGGCACCACATCAACGTGAGCCTCGCGAAGGGCAAGATCATGGGTCAGTACACGAACAGCGTGCTGGCCAAGCGCGAGGCGAAGCTCGCCGGTTACGACGAGGCGATCCTCCTCGACACGAACGGCTACGTCTCCGAGGGCTCGGGCGAGAACCTCTTCATCGTGAAGAACGGCGTGCTCATCACGCCGGACCTCGCCAGCTCGATCCTCGCCGGCATCACGCGCGACACCATCCTCACGCTCGCGCGCGAGGAAGGCATCCCCGTCCAGGAGTCGCGCATCACGCGTGACCTGCTCTGGTGCGCGGACGAGGCGTTCTTCACCGGCACCGCGGCCGAGGTCACGCCGATCCGCGAGGTCGACAACCGCACCATCGGCGAAGGCAAGATGGGCCCGATCACGGCGCGCCTGCAGAAGAAGTTCTTCGACGTCGTGCGCGGCTCGGACGGGTCGCACCCCGAGTGGCTCACTCGCGTCTGACGAACGCTCGGCTCGTGAGCGCGACGAGCGCGGCGTTCGTGCTGGCTCTCGCATCCTGCGCTCCCGCGCCGGTGCAGAAGCCCGATCCGCTCCCGCCCCCCGCGGCGCCGCTCGCGTTCGAGGACGCGCCCGTGGCGAAATTCCACTCCATCCGCTTCGCGATGCAGCTCCCGATGCTGGACGGGAAGGGCTGGAAGATCGACGACCACTCGACGCGCGAGCTCGTTGCGGTGCATGCGGGCTCGACCTCCGAGCTCCATGTGGCGCTCTGGCCGGAGCAGGACCTGATGAACCGCGCGAAGTGCGAGCTCCGCGCGACCGAGCTCGGCTACATGCCCGATCTCGAGCTGGAGCCGGTCGATCAAGAGGTGACGAGCATCCCGGCCGGTTGGGATACCCGCGTCCTCGTCGCCACGGAGATCCCGAGCGCGAAGGAGCCTACGCCGGCGCCCCTCGTCGGTCACGTCATCGCGTTCGCGTCGTTCATCCGAAAGTGCATCTTCTTCCACTTCAAGACGACGATCGCGATCGGTGGAGCAGGCGCGCCCTCGCCGAGCGCCGCGGCGACGACGCTCTCCTCGCGACTCGCCGCGGCCCGCCTGAAGATGCTCGAAGGCATCGCGCTCGACGCATTTGCCACGGTCCCCCGCGAGAAGCGCTGAGGCTGAGCGGCGCAAGGCGCAGGGCGCAAGGCAACCTGCGCGCAAGTCCTTGAATCCCGTGAGCTTTCCGCGTCTTGTATTCCATGCGGGTCCAGCTATTTCTAGGTAGTCACGGCGGTTCCAGTACTTGGCTCACGCTCTCTCGCTGTCGGGGAAGTGTTTCTGGGTGCAGGGGTTCGGCGCGTGGGCAGGCGGGGTCTCCTCCTGCAACCTCCTCGCCGAACGGCCTTCCATCGGCGAGAGGTACAGGCTCCTTCGGGAGGCGAGTGTGAGAATGCATCATGGGTACCCGTCTCTACGTGGGGAATCTGTCTTTCAACTCGACCGTCGACACGCTCCGCACCGCGTTCGCCGAGTCGGGTGAGGTCGTCGACGCCCACATCGTGAAGGATCGTGACACTGGGCGGTCGCGCGGCTTCGGCTTCGTGACGATGGGCTCGGAGGAGCAGGCGCAGCGCGCCATCCAGTCCATGAACGGCGCGATGCTCGATGGGCGAGCGCTGCGCGTGAACGAGGCGCAAGAGCGCACCGGCGGCGGCGGCTTCGGCGGTCCGCGCGGCGGTGGCGGCGGCGGCGGTGGTGGCTTCGGTGGCGGTGGTGGCGGGCGTGGTGGCGGTGGCGGCTTCGGCGGCGACCGCGGCGGCCGTCGCGATCGCGACCGCGACCGCGATCGCTGAGCAGCGACCCCAGCGAACGACCTCAGAGCGTGCTCGACCCGATCGTGCGCGCTCCGACGACGCGGCTCGGCTTCGCGCCGATGTCCGAAAGGTCGAAGTTCGCGCCGAGCCCGGCGTTGCCCTTGTCGTCCGACTTGAGGCCGACGCCGCTGATCGGCGCGTGCGACCCGCTCGGGAGCACGACCTTCGATTCGACCTGAACGCGCAGCTCCAGGCCGTGCGCGCCGCTCGGCACGCGCACCTTCTTCTGCGCGAGCGCGGCGACGGCTTTCTTGGCGATGTCGTCCCACGTGGCGCGGTCGGAGGACGAGCTCTCGACCGACGCGCCGGTGCAGACGCCGCTCGCGTCGAACGTGAGCGCGAAGGTGGCGCGCCCTTCGAGCGGGCCGGCGCTCGCGCGCGTGGCGTCCTCGAGCGCGATGAGCGCCGGCGCTTCCTGGAGCATGCCGAGCTCGCGATCGCGCGCCTGGAGCGCCGAGTTGAGCGCCTGATCGAAGCGCTGCTTGGCGCTCGGCTCGGCCGAGCCGGCGCCGCCCGCGAGCGCGGTCTGGGTGCGGTAGGAGTTCCCCCCGCCGAGGCCGATCGCGGCCTTGTCTCCGCCGGGGACGAGCAGCAGCCCGCCGAAGGGGACGGCGCCTTGGGAGCCCGCGGGAGCGGCTTCGATCGTGCCGACGGGCGGGAGATCGGTCGCGCCGGAGGTCCCCGTCGTCCCAGTTTGGTACGCGCGATCGTGCGGGGCGACGGCGCCAGCGATGGCGAGCGCGGCGGCGACCTCGGCCGGAGCGTTCGGGTCCGGCGCGACCGCGCTCGGCGCGAGGTCGACCGAGATCTCCTCCGCCGGCGGCGGCGGGGCCGGGGGAACGACGTGGGCGCGCGGCATGACGAGCGCGAGCACGACGTGCGCGCCGATCGCCGCTCCCCAAGTTGCCGCCGCCCGCACGCTCACCGGGGGCCAACCCCGCGTGGGCGCACGATATTCCGTTTCCCGGAATTTTCCGCGATCGGCGACATGGCGGCGCACTCTCGCACGGGCTGGAGCTGGGTGCAAAGCGTGCGAACGGGGAAGAATGCCGTATTCGGAGAGGTATCTCGGTCGATGGCACGCCGAGGACCCGCGCTCCTGCTCGTGATGGCGGCCGCGTGCGCCCCGGTCCACGCGGGCAACGCACCTGCGGTCGAGCTGCCTTCGGCGCCAGCCGGCAGCAGCGCCGGGACGGCGCCGGCGGGCGAAGAGCTCGTGGCCGAGCTGAAGCCGCACCTCTCTCGCGGAGGTGGGAGCGGGGGCTTGCTTCCGCCGACGCTCGATCGGGGGAGGAGCACGACGATCGATCGCAGCCTCCTGAGCGACGGGCCGAGCGAAGACGACCGCGTGCTGCGCGCGATCGGTGTGAAGCGGGCGCTCGTGGGTTCGTTTCGCGCGCGGGGCGCGTTCACGCGTGCGGGTAGCGATCAGCGGCTCTACACGGTCCAAGGAGAGGACTACGACGAGCGACCTCCGTATGGGACGCGACGGGTCGTCGTGATGGAGGGGGAGCGCGTCGCCGCGAACGTCGAGTCGCTGCCGTGGGGCGGGATCGTGGCGGTCGCGCCACGTCACGGCGACGGTAGCGTCGATGCCGTGATCCTCGGTGGCGTGAGCGGCGAGGAAGACGGCGGGACGATCGCGTACGACGCGGCGCTCGTCGACGTGCATGGCGGCGCGCTGCACGTGCACGAGCTGGGCGTGGTCGGACGCGACGCGTGTGCGGTGCGCGAGGGCGAAACGGGCCACGCGAGCGGCACGCGCATCTTCGTGTCGGGGTCGAACCCGCCGAAGACGCGGGTGGAGACGTTCGAGCTCCCCTGCAAGTGAGGGTCACTTCGGCAGCGCTGAACCCGACGCGGCCGGCGGAGCCGAAGCCGCCGGCGGAGCCGAAGCCGCCGGTGAGGCGCTCATGGCCGTGAGGTTGGACGAGATCTCGTTGAACAGGCGCGCCCACTGGGCGCGCTCGCCCGTAGGACCTTCGAGGGTCCACGTTCGGCTCGCCGAGATGTCCTGGCCATTGACGAACATGTGGGGGGCCGCGCGCACGATGACGGCGCCATCGGCCTCCGACAGGGTCACGCCGTAGGAGCGTGAAAAGGATGTCGACGTGCCCGTGCTCTGGTAGCTGGCCCGATAGCCGTAGCCCGTCGCCTCACCGTAGTGAGACTCGGCCACGTAGACGACCATGGGCTCCGTCTTGATCACGGTGAACCCAGGGTCCGTGAACGCGATCGGATAGCCCATCGTGCGGAGCGCCCCTACCGTCGCGCGGAAGACGTCCTCTCTTCGGCCCGCGAACGAACGCTGCCCATTCGTGTTCACGATCGCGCTGCTCATGGCGACTTGCGGGGGCAAGTCCGCATAGGACACCTCGTTCGACGGGGTAGCGCCGCACGCGGCAGCCAGGAGTACCGAAAACCAAAACACCCTCGTCGACTTCATTGCCGACGAGGGTGCCACCAAACCGACTTTGGGTCAGCTCAGAATTGGTGCTTCTCGGTGCTGTCCTCGAGCGCCAGCGTCGAGGACGCGCCGCCCGAGATGACCTCGGCCACCTGATCGAAGTAGCCCGTGCCCACTTCGCGCTGGTGGCGCGTCGCGGTGTAGCCGTCCTTCTCGGCCGCGAACTCGGCCTGCTGGAGCTCCGAGTACGCCGCCATGCCGCGGTCCTTGTACTTCCGAGCGAGCTCGTACATCCCGTAGTTCAGGGCGTGGAAGCCGGCGAGCGTGACGAATTGGAACTTGTAGCCCATCGCCCCGAGCTCGCGCTGGAACTTGGCAATCGTCGCGTCGTCCAGGTTCTTCTTCCAGTTGAACGACGGCGAGCAGTTGTAGGCGAGCAGCTTGTTCGGGAACTGCTTGCGGATGCCCTCGGCGAACTGCTTCGCCTGCGCGATGTCCGGCGTGGACGTCTCGCACCAGATCATGTCCGCGTACGGCGCGTAGGCGAGGCCACGCGCGATCGCGGTCTCGATGCCGCTCTTGATCCGGAAGAAGCCCTCGCTCGTGCGCTCGTTCGACACGATGAACGGGCGGTCGCGCTCGTCGATGTCGCTCGTGACGAGCTTCGCGCTGTCGGCGTCCGTGCGGGCGACGAGAACGGTCGGGACGTCGTACACGTCGGCCGCGAGGCGCGCGGCGACGAGCGTGCGGATGAAGTGCGCCGTCGGGACGAGCACCTTGCCACCCATGTGGCCACACTTCTTCTCGCTCGCGAGCTGGTCCTCGAAGTGGACGCCGGCGGCGCCCGCCTCGATCATGCTCTTCATGAGCTCGTGCGCGTTGAGCGGGCCACCGAAGCCGGCCTCGGCGTCGGCGACGATCGGGGCGAGCCAGTAGCGGTCACGCTTGCCCTCGGCGCTGTCGATCTGGTCCGCGCGGAGGAGCGCGGCGTTGATGCGACGAACCACGTTCGGCACGCTGTCGACCGGGTAGAGGCTCTGGTCCGGGTACATGCGACCGGCCGTGTTCGCGTCGGCGGCGACCTGCCACCCCGAGAGGTAGATGGCCTTGAGCCCCGCGCGCACCTGCTGCACGGCCTGGTTGCCGGTGAGCGCGCCGAGCGCGTTCACGTAGTCCTCGGAGTGGAGAAGATTCCAGAGCCGCTCGGCCCCGAGCCGCGCGATCGTGTGCTCGACGCGGAAGCTTCCGCGCAGGCGGAGCACGTCGGCTTGACCGTACGGGCGGGTGATACCGGCGAACCGCTCGCTCTTCTGCGTCAGGAGAATCTGGTCCGTCATCTGGGCTGCAGCGCTCATGGTGTTCCTCAGAAGGTGGTGATGCGGGTGTAGGCAGGGAGGGTGAGAAAATCTTCGAACTTCTCGGACGTGGACATCGCGTCGAACAGCTCGCGCGCTTCGGTGAAGCGGGCGTTCTTCCCGGCGAAGCGCTCCTCGCCGACCTCGACGCGGATGCGGCGCATCTCTTCGTCGACGATCGCGGCGTAGCGCGCGCGGGTGAGCGGCTCGCCGTCCACGGTGACGCCGTGGGTGAGCCATTGCCAGACTTGGGCGCGGCTGATCTCCGCGGTCGCCGCGTCTTCCATCAGCGAGTAGAGGGGGACGCAGCCTTGGCCGCGGAGCCACGCCTCGACGTACTGGACGCCGACGCGCACGTTGTGGCGCAGACCTTCGATCGTGCGCGTGCCCTCGGGCACCGCGAGCAGGTCGACGTTGCGGAGCGAGACGTCCTCGCGCTTGTTGCCGAGCTGGTTCGGGCCCGGCATGTGGTCGTCGAAGACCTCCATCGCGAGCGGCACGAGGCCCGGGTGGGCGACCCACGTCCCGTCGTGGCCGTCCTTGACCTCGCGGATTTTGTCGGCGCGCACCTTGGAGAGCGCCGCTTCGTTCTTCGAGGGGTCGTCCTTGATCGGGATCTGCGCGGCCATGCCGCCCATCGCGTGGACGCCGCGGCGGTGGCAGGTCTGGATCAGGAGCTGCGAGTAGGCGCGCAGGAACCCCTTGTCCATCGTGACCTGCGCGCGGTCCGGGAGGATCGCAGCGGAGGAGCGCGCGTGCTTCTTGAGGAAGCTGAAGATGTAGTCCCAGCGCCCGCAGTTGAGACCGGCCGCGTGCTCGCGGAGCTCGTAGAGGATCTCGTGCATCTCGAACGCGGCCGGGAGCGTCTCGATGAGCACCGTCGCCTTGATCGTGCCGGCGGGGATCCCGAGCGCGCGCTGCGCGTGGAGGAAGACGACGTTCCAGAGCCGCGCCTCGAGGTGGCTCTCCATCTTCGGGAGGTAGAAGTAGGGGCCGGTTCCCCGGTCCACGAGCTCCCGCGCGTTGTGGAAGAAGTAGAGGCCGAAGTCGAAGAGCGCGCCCGGGATGGCGACGCCATCGACGAGGACGTGCGCCTCGGGCAGGTGCCAGCCGCGGGGACGGACGACGAGCGTCGCGGTCTGCTCCTTCAGCGCGTACGACTTGCCGTTCTGTTCGAACGCGATCGTGCGGCGGATGGCGTCGAAGAGGTTCGCTTGGCCGAGGACCAGGTTGTCCCAAGTCGGGCTCGTGGCGTCCTCGAAGTCGGCCATGAAGACCTTCGCGCCCGAGTTGAGCGCGTTGATGACCATCTTGCGGTCGACCGGTCCGGTGATCTCGACGCGGCGGTCGCGAAGATCCGCGGGGAGCGGCGCGCAGGTCCACTGACCTTCGCGGACGTGCTTCGTCTCGGCGAGGAAGTCGAGGATGGGGAGCCCGGCCTTGGCGCGAGCGTCGAGCTCTTCCTGGCGTGCGGCGCGACGGGCGACGAGCTCACGGGCAGTCCCACCGAAGCGGCGCGCGAGGTCGGCGACGAAGGCGAGCGCCTCGCGGGTGAGGACCCGCTCCAGGTCGGGGCTCGACGAGGAGGAGGGCTGGAGGCCGCGGAGCTGAAGGCCGGGGGGAGTGGAGATCGCCATGGGTGCCTCGGTGACGCATTTGCTGCAGCGCGTTGCAGCACCGGTAAGATGCGTTCCAGGCGTCCAGTGTTCAAGCAAATGTCCGTGAATACTTGGAAAATCCAGTAACCCGTTTGTCAATGACAGGCTGAAAATTTGTCAATCCTGTAAATCGCTCGCGTGCTAGCGTGGTTGCGTCATGGCCGAAAGCGAAGCCCGACTGGGCGGGAAAGTCCGCGCGCTCCGCCGGCGCGAAAACCTCAGCCAGGTCGAGCTCGCCGACAAGCTCGGCATCTCGCCGAGCTACCTCAACCTGATCGAGAACAACCGGCGTCCCCTGCCCGCGCCGCTCCTCATCAAGATCGCGCAGCAGTTCCACGTCGACATCGGGGCCTTCGCGAGCGACGAAGACGCCCGCCTGGTGGCGGACCTGATCGAGGCGTTCGCGGACCCCATGTTCGAAGAGCAGGGTCTCACGTCGGTCGACGTGCGCGAGATGGCGACCTCGAGCCCGACCGCGGCGCGCGCCGTGCTGTCGCTCTACCGCGCCTACCGCAGCGCACGCACGACCGCCGACGAGCTCTCGTCACGCTTGAGCGAGGACCACGAGGGGGGCACCGCGAAGGCATCCCAGGTGCCGTCCGAAGAGGTGAGCGATCTCATCCAGCGCTACATGAACCACTTCCCCGAGCTCGAGGCGGGCGCGGAGGCGCTCGTGAAGAAGGGGAAGCTCGTCACCGACGACCTCTACCCGGGGCTCATCCGCCACCTCGAGCGGGCGCACGGCGTGACGGTGCACATCGCGCGCACGGGTGCCGAGCGCGGCACGCTGCGGCGGTTCGAGCCCGGCAAGAAGATCCTCACGCTGAGCGAGCTGCTCCCGACGCGCAGCCGTACCTTCCAGCTCGCGTACCAGGTCGGCCTGCTCGAACAGCACGCCGCGCTCGATGCGCTGTCGGCCGATGCGTACCTGACGACGCCGGAGTCGCGCGCGCTCGCGCGCGTGGCGCTCGCGAACTACTTCGCCGGCGCGGTGCTCATGCCGTACGCGGAGTTTCGCCGCGCGGCGCAAGAGGAGCGGTACGACATCGACGTGCTGGGGCGGCGTTTCCGCGTCGGGTTCGAGCAAGTCACGCACCGGCTCACGACGCTCCGGCGCCCCAACGCCGAGGGTGTCCCGTTCCACATGATCCGCATCGACGTGGCGGGCAACATCTCGAAGCGCTTCTCCGCGAGCGGGATCCGGATCGCGCGCTACTCCGGCGCGTGCCCGAAGTGGAACATCTTCGCGGCGTTCCTCACGCCGGGCATGATCCGGATCCAGGTGTCGAAGATGCCCGACGGCAACGTCTTCTTCTGCTTGGCGCGCACGATCCAGAAGGACTCGGGTGGGTATCACGCCCAGCAGCCCGTCATGGCGATTGGGCTCGGGTGCCCGATGGATCGCGCGAAGGAGCTCATCTACTCGGACGGCGTCGATCTCGAGAACCCGGGCATCTGCGTGCCGGTCGGCGTGACGTGCCGGACGTGCGAGCGGACGGACTGCGAGCAGCGCGCCTTCCCCTCCCTGCGCTCGCCGCTGGTGGTGGACGAGAACGTGCGCGGCAGTAGCCTCTACGCGTCCCCAATTCGCTGAGGGGACGGTGTCAACCTTGTCAACCTTTGACCACGCGTCGCGCAGTTGGGCGCGAACCAGCCTCCTTGGGACACCAAAGGTTGACAAGGTTGACACCGTCCCCCCCCCCCA